>NZ_JBFMMP010000001.1:0-1096309 GCF_040790145.1 Massilia aurea | reverse complement strand
AGCGGGAGTAGCTCAGTTGGTAGAGCGCAACCTTGCCAAGGTTGAGGTCGAGAGTTCGAGCCTCTTCTCCCGCTCCAGTGTTTGCAAATGGCGTCGTAAATCAGTACTCCTCAGCGGGAGTAGCTCAGTTGGTAGAGCGCAACCTTGCCAAGGTTGAGGTCGAGAGTTCGAGCCTCTTCTCCCGCTCCAGAATTCCAGGAAGATCCCTTCTTCCCTTGTTGATGCGGGACATAACCGCTTGCATCATCCAAGTGCACCATATCCTCTGGCGAGGTAGCAAAGCGGTTATGCAGCGGCCTGCAAAGCCGTCTAGGTCGGTTCGACTCCGATCCTCGCCTCCAGAACTTAAAATGCACGGGCCTCATTCGAGGCCCGTTTGCATTGGGGTCAACACCCTTCGTCATAAGCGGTGCGCCGCGCCTGACAACGGCCGGACGGCCGTCACGTGGCCATTTACTTTCGCCCCAGGATGCCATGATCCGTGCATCATGGGGAACATCATCGAGCGACTCTACGGATATCAACTGCGCGTTGCCGGCAAGCTCCTTTCAAAGCGGCTCTGGATCACTTCAAGAAAAGCCTGAAAGGCGAGGTTTCGACCTCGCATCGCTGCACGGCGGAGTGCCTCAGTTATAACCAGATCCCGATCTCCTACCAAAGCCTCTTCACACGCGACGACCCAGCGTTGCTACCATCTCGACTGGCATGCTGAACTACGAAAGGGCCGAGGCATGGGTAAGGCAAATGAAGCGCGCCGAGGATCTGGCGCCGTCGACCATCAGGCACAGGCACGGCATGCTGGCCAGGCACCTTGACTGGATGATCCGCAAACATCCAGACACCATGGCGGCGAATCCGCGTCGTTTATTGAAGCGACGATTCTCGAGATAACTTCGAATATTGGTCCGCTTTCTTTCCTGTGGAATGAATTTTCATGCGCCGGCTGACGGTGCGAAGTCAGGCACCTGCCCGTCCAGGCAGGCCAGCTCGAGCAGGCTTTGTGTCATCGCCTGACGCGCTGCTCGATTGAACAGGCTCTTGATCGTTAGGCAGAACTGAATTACCGCCTCGCTGTAATTCAGGCTGCGGCCCTGCTTTCCGCTGGCACTGTCATGCCAGCACATCTCCTTGTCCAACCAGATGAGCAGTGCGCCACGCGCTTTCAGGGCTGCGTTGTACGCTTTTCAATTAGTCAAAAAAGCAACACTGGCAAATATTTTAATTTAAGCGTTTTCTTTATGCGCATAATCAGTACGTGCTGATGGAAATATGCTAATGCGACACTGGCTACTAGATTCTTCCATCGCCAACGATTTATCGGATTTCCAATTCTTCCAAGAAACGCGGTTTCGCTGCGCTGTAGCATGCGAAGCGCATTCGAGTCTGCTGCACGCTACCGTTTTTGTTCGCGCCGACCACGTCCGTGACCCGTGGCCGTGCTGTCTGCTACGTCACGACGACAAAATTGGGAGAACTAATATGGCGAAGTGTCCGTTTGCAATCTGGAAGCCCTTGAGCGGCGGTTCAGGCCCGATGGCCAGGGGGCCGTACAAGATTGTTCATCACACCACCGAAGGCGGTAGCGCCAGCGGCGCGCTCGACACGTTTCACAAGCACCGTTCCGACCCGCACTTCACGGTCGATGGCAAGCAAATTTTCCAGCACATCGATACCGATGAAGGCGCGCGCTCCCTGCGCAATGCGCCCGGTGGCGTTGAAACCAATCGCGGCGGCGCGGTGCAGATTGAACTGGTCGGCTTTGCCCACAAACGAAAGGCTCCGGCCAACCTGATCAATCTGGCACGCCTGTGCCGCTGGATCGAAAATACCCATCACGTGCCTCTCGAGTGGCCCGCCGGGCTGCCCAAAGTTGCCAGGAACGGCGCCGATCCGGGCGGGCATAACCGCGACGCAAAGGTGTGGGAATCGCGTAGCGGCCATTATGGCCACTGCCACGTACCGGAAAACACCCATTGGGACCCGGCCTATACCAAAGATGAAGTCGCCTTCCTGATGGACGCGCGCTTCGATGCCGCCGGCCACCTTCTGACCGCGCCGCCACCTGCGCTGCCCAATCAGGCCGGCGCGTCTTCGCTGTCGACCATGCCGGACCATGGCGACGTCGGTGAACATGATGCCCCGGTTTCCCTGGACGACGCTACCATCCCGGCCAGTCGGCCGATCAACGTGCCGCCTGCGCCCCAACAGCCGATGCGCCGCTGCAATGCGCGTGCCGATACGCTCGACTTCCGCGACCGGATGTACGAAGCGACACTGGTCGAGGTGCCATCGACTATTCCGCTCGAGAACTATCTTGCACACAAAGTGCCGGTGCTCGACCAGGGAAGCGAAGGCGCGTGCACCGGCTTTGGCCTGGCCACGCTGGCCCACTACCTGCTGCGCAAGCGCCAGTACTATCCCGATCACGGGAACGTCAGCCCACGCATGTTCTATGAAATGGCGCGCCGTTACGACGAGTGGCCTGGCGAGGACTACGACGGATCGAGCGCACGCGGCGCCATGAAAGGCTGGCACAAGCATGGCGTGTGCTCCCGTCCCGAGTGGTGCGACGACGCCCACCTCGATGCGGCCGATCCGGGCTTCGACAAGCCGCGCCTGAAAGGAGCGCTCCTGCGCCCACTAGGTTCCTACTTCAGGGTCAACCACAAGGACCTGATCGCAATGCACGCGGCCATTGCCGAAGTGGGGGTGCTGTACGCCACCGCGGTCGTACATGAAGGCTGGCAGCACGTTGGCGAGGACGGCACCATTGAATTCATGGACCAGGACATCGGCGGCCACGCCTTTGCGATCGTCGCTTACGACCATGACGGATTCTGGATCCAGAACTCGTGGGGCGAGACCTGGGGCAAGCAGGGTATGGGCCGAATCGGCTACGACGATTGGCTAAAAAACGGCACCGACGTATGGGTCGCACGTCTCGGCGCGCCCGTCAACCTCGAACGGGCGGGCTCGTTTTCGACCGCCCATTCGGCTGGGGCTGCCCAGTCGTCTGCCTACGCCTACTCGGAATTGCGCCCTTACCTGGTCAGCATCGGCAACGACGGCTTGCTGCGGCCGGGCGGGGATTACGGCACCAGCGCGCGGGAAGTGGCCACGATCTTCGAACGCGATATCCCGGAGCGCATGGAGGGTAAAGCCAAAAAGCGCCTGCTGCTGTACGCGCACGGCGGCCTGGTCTCTGAGGAAGCGGCAGTGCAGCGCGTCGCCGAATACAGCGCCGCGCTGATCGAGTCTGACGTCTATCCACTGGCGTTTATCTGGCGCACCGATTATTGGACTACCGTCACCAACGTGCTGCAGGATTCGGTACGACGGCGTCGTCCTGAAGGTGTGCTCGACAAGGCCAAAGACTTCATTCTCGACCGTCTCGATGATGCGCTCGAACCGCTGGCGCGCCAGCTGACGGGTAAGGCGGCGTGGGATGAAATGAAAGAGAACGCCCACTTGGCCAGTTCGCCGCAAGGCGCGATGCCGGTCGTGGTCGGCCACATCAGGAAGCTACAGCAGCGCTACCCGGATCTGGAGATTCACCTGGTGGGCCACAGCGCGGGATCGATCCTGCTAGGGCCGCTCGTGCAGCTACTGACCGCCGAGGGCAGCTTCACGAGCGGGCCGCTACAGGGGGGCGAGGGTGCTGGCCTGAAGATCGCAAGCTGCACGCTGTGGGCGCCGGCCTGCACGACTGCGCTGTTCAAGGAAATGTACCTGCCGGCGATCCAGAGTAAAACCCTCGGCAACTTTGCCATCTACTGCCTCAATGACAAGGCCGAGCGGGACGACGATTGCGCGCGCATCTATAACAAGTCGCTGCTCTACCTGGTATCGAATGCCCTGGAAGAGACGCCACGTATTCCGCCGATGGGCGCCGATGCTCCAGTACAGCGCGCCGAGAAATCGCTGAGAAACACCGGCGTTTCGGTACTCGGAATGGAAAAATTTCTCAAGTCCGACGACATGCGTGAGCTGTTCGCTAGCGGGTTGGCCGAACAGGTCATTGCGCCGAATGACCACGCGAAGGATTCGCTGCAGGCATCGCGCGCAAAGACCCATGGCAGCTTCGATGACGATGTGTTTACCGTCACCTCGACCTTCAAGCGGATACTGACGGCGACTCAGCCGGAGCCGGACAAGACCGGGGACGACCATGGGCCCGAGATGCATATCGGGGAATTGCTATTCGCGCCATCGGCAAGCAAGATGACGTTGAAGCGCAAGGACATCGACAATCAAACCCGCCCGCTGCATTAGGACTACGTCAGGCGAGATCCCTCGTGCCCGCGCAGGAACCCGACCTGCGTGAGGCATCGACGCCTTTCCCGTATGCGAACGTTGAAGAAATCCGCGATCAGGCGGACAAACGTTGGAGAGAGGAGGCGCCTTGTTTGAGACGCATTCCAGTACACGTTTTATGGTTTGGGCCTCAAGTAATCAATCTTGTCGTTGCAATCATGATGCTCGTCGCCGCCCTGCAAATCTGAGCATGGCGGAAAAGCTCAGCAGTTCCCAAGCCGTGTTCGATCAGGACGTAAAACGCACGGGCCTCATTTGAGGCCCGTTTTGTTTTGGTCTTCTGCTTCAAGTAAGCAGGCTCGTCAATACTCGCAGCGATTCCCGAGTCCTCACCAACGGTCTGGCAGATCGCTGTCGAAGCTCGCAAGTACCATGAGATAGATTCAAGAGCACGGCGTCGATCGGGGTTTTGCCATCATCGTGCAGGAGTCCAAAGAAACTATTCCCCCCGCACGTTCCTGCAAACCCAAACTGAATCACGATCAGATACGCCCAATCTCAAGGCATCAAGACAAGTTCGAAATGAATGTTTTCATCCTTTTCGCACAAGCGTTGCTGGATTCTGGCGACCCGACGATGCCATTGATTGCCTGCAGACTTCCTGCGACGATGGGCAGCACAAGCACCTTTTTTTCAGGATCCACGTTGTTCAATCGGGGTGCATTTCGAGGGGTTGCGAGCGCTTGGCGGAGTTCGTGTCGATGTCGGCATTTTTCGGCAGATCGAGATAGGGATAACGTGCCACGGTTGCGCGTATCCGCCTGGACTGGCTGCCAGGATGGCCCCAGATCACCTCGACTGTTTCGCCGATCCGCGCGTATTCCGGTTGGAGTAGCGCCAGCGACAGCATTTGCCGGTAAAAGTAGCTGAATACCCGTCCGCTCGATACGCCGATCTGATTGGCACCCACCATCACGTTGTCGCAGAACACGACGGAATTGTGTGCTGTCCAGATCGGATTGGCGGCGAAGTCCATGAACGCCACCTCGGCATGTGGGTCGAACTGCGAAGCGTAGACTTCGAGAATATCGTCGCGATGCCATTCGAGCGTGACGATCCGGCGGTGCGGTTCTTCGACGATGCGCTCGAGTGCCGCGCGCCCGACGAAGTCATGGTCGAACCTGATCATGTGCGCCCAACCAAGCTCGACTGGATTGGCGTAACGCTTCTCCAGCACCGCGCCTGCGCTGCCGGGAAGGTTGCGCATGTAGACGTCGGCACGTCCGGCCATGAATGCCATGAAGTCCGGATCCTCGGTGTATGCTGGTAAAAAGTGAATGTATGACTGCGCGAAGCCGCTTTCGGTATGATGCATCCCGTACACCTGCATGCCGATTCTCTCCATGTCGAATTGCTTGCCTGCTGCCGCAATGGCTCGGTAAACATCCAGCGCATCCTCCATACAACCGTGTACCTCGTAGGCAAGGGTCCGCGCGACACCCAGTCGGAATATGCGTACCGGAATATCGCGTCCCTCGAAGGCAATTGTGCTGGGGCGGTGCCACAGGAACGCGATATCGCCCAGATCGTCGGACGTGGCCGCTTCGAGTACTGCCAGCGATTTCGGTCCGGCCACCTGGAACAGGAACGTCTTGCCGCTCAAATCTTCGCCCGTTACGTCATAGCGGCCGGACGCGACCAGATAGTCGATGTAGGGGTTGAGGAAGTAGCACATGAAGTCTGCGGCGCCGGTGCGCAGGACCATACCGTCAGCCATCACATTGCCCTGCGTATTGCACATCACGGCGTGTTTCGAGCACCCGACGGAAAATCTGGTGAAGCCGTTGATGCATGCCTCGCGCAAGAGATCAAGGGCACCTGGCCCTTGGAGGCGATAGGGGGATGCAGGATTCAGTCCGGCGTGCAAATAGCAGCCGGTCTTCCAGGACAACGACTCTTTTTTCCAGCCATTGAATTGCCAAGGTGATAAATGCTGGAAGGTCGTGTTGTAGTCTGCGACGTTGGGGTCGAAGGGCAAGTAAGGGCTATGTGCAACAAATTTTTCGTGTGGCATGACAACATTTCCTTTTAAAGATACCGCGCGGTATGTTATCTTTGCACAAATCGATCATCGTTGAAAGGCAGATTCAAATGAATCCGACCATGTTGTCCTGGGCTGCGCTCGGTGGCGCAATTGCTTGTGAAGTCGTGGGCACGGCGTTCCTGAACAAATCTGTGCAGTTCACCAAACTGACGCCGGCGATCATTTCGCTGGCCTTCTACGGTGTGTCGTTCTATCTTCTCGCGCAAGCGCTGCGCACGTTGCCGATCGGCGTGGCGTATGCGATCTGGGCTGGACTTGGTATCGTCCTCACGGCCATTGTCGGGATCGTTGTTTTCCAGCAGAGGCTCGATTGGATCGCCATGGTCGGTATCGGCTTCATCGTGCTTGGGGTGGTGATCATTAACGTGTTTTCACGCGCGGGAGGGCACTGAGGTGGGATCTGCGTACGAACGTCGCAAGGATCCCGTCGCGGTGCGTCGTGCGTTGCTCGACTGTGCCACGGCGATTGCTGCAAGCGAGGGGGTGGTTGCGGTCACGGTGGCAGGCGTGTCGGCGGCGGCGGGCGTGACCAAGGGCGCCCTGTTTCATCATTTCGCCAACAAGCAAGCGCTGGTCGATGCGATGGTCGACGAATTGATGCGCGAACTCGATATTGCTCTCGACGTATTGATCGCTGCCGATGAGGTGCCACGAGGCAGCTTTACCCGCGCCTATGTCCAGGCGGCCCTCACGATGGACGACGCCACGACGCGTGCCTGGTCAGCCCTGCTTGGTTCGCTGACGACCGAAACGGACATTGCTGCGCGCTGGCATGCCTGGCTGGCGCGGCGCTTGGTGCGCCATGCCGAGACCGATGCCGAGGCGTCACTGAACATTGTCAGGCTTGCCGCCGATGGTGCGTGGTTTGGCTGTCTCAGTGGCCAGGCCGCGAGCCACATCCTCGACCTGCCGGCGATCAAGGCGCGCTTGATCGAGATGACGTTCTGAGCCTTGGCATGAACGTGCGAGACAGCTGAGTGTCGCCGAGGCATGCGTCCATATGGCACGCAATATAGCGGCGGTATCGCCGGGATCGCTTCGGCGTTCGTAGGTGCAATATCGGTCAAGGTGGCGTCCGCCATCCAACGCGAGGACCATCGATCGCCCGCTACGACGACAGTTCTTTTCGGATAATCTCCGCACCCGCACTCAGGGCATTGAGCTTGGCCCTTGCGACGCGACGCGACAACGGCGCCATGCCACAGTTCGTGCATGGGCAGAGCTTGTCGGCATCGACGAACTGCAGCGCTTTTCGCAGTGTGTTGGCGACCTGTTCCGGCGTCTCGATGATGTCGCTTGCCACGTCGATCGCGCCGACCATCACTTTCTTGCCGCGAATAAGTTCCATCAATTCCATGGGAACATGCGAGTTGTGGCATTCCAGCGAAATGATGTCGATACTGGATTGTTGCAGCTGAGGGAAGATCGATTCGTACTGGCGCCACTCCGACCCCAGCGTTTTTTTCCAGTCTGTATTGGCTTTGATGCCGTAGCCATAGCAAATGTGCACCGCAGTTTCGCATTTGAGACCTTCGACCGCTCGTTCCAGCGTGGCGATGCCCCAATCGTTCACCTCATCGAAGAACACATTGAATGCTGGTTCGTCGAACTGGATGATGTCGACCCCGGCCGCTTCGAGTTCGCGCGCTTCCTGGTTGAGGATCTTCGCAAATTCCCAGGCCAGCTTTTCGCGGCTTTTATAGTGGCTGTCATACAGCGTGTCGATCATCGTCATGGGGCCGGGCAAGGCCCATTTGATCGGCTTGTCGGTTTGCCCGCGCAAGAACTTCGCGTCGTCGACAAATACCGATGTCGGCCGGCTCACGGCGCCGACGACCGTCGGCACACTCGCGTCGTAGCGGTTGCGAATTCTGACGGTTTCGCGCTTCTCGAAATCGACGCCGCTCAGGTGCTCGACGAACGTGGTGACGAAATGCTGGCGGGTTTGCTCGCCATCGCTGACGATGTCGATGCCTGCCTGTTGCTGGTCGTCGAGGGACAGGCGCAGCGCATCCTGCTTGCCCTCGGCGAGCTCGTCGTCTTGCAGTTTCCAGGGAGACCACAGCGTTTCGGGTTGTGCAAGCCAGGCCGGTTTCGGCAGGCTGCCGGCAGTTGAAGTGGGCAACAGTTTTTTCATGGTGAATTTTCTGGTAATCAGGGAATGTAATTGGCCGACCATTGCTCAAGGATCAGCTGGTACGGTTTTATAAAATGTTCCTCAGCAAACTTTCCCTGCTTGACCGCGAGTTGGCCGCGCTCTTCCCGGTCGTACACAATCTGCGTCAGTGAATAATCCTGGTGCTGCAATGTCGGTTGGTAGCACTTTGCCGCTGCCGAATTGGCGTTGTAGATCTCGGGCCGGTAAATTTTTTGAAAGGCTTCCATCGTGCTGATGGTGCCGATCAGTTCGAGATTGGTGTAATCACGGAGCAGGTCGCTGAAAAAATAAAATGCCAGCGGCGCGACGCTGTTGGGCGGCATGAAATACCGGACCTGCAATCCCATCTTGCTGAAATACTGGTCGGTCAGCGACGCTGTATTTTGCTGGTACTCGACACCCAGCACGGGATGCTGATTCTCGGTGCGATGGTAGGTCTTGTTGTTTGAAATGCTCAGGCAGATGACGGGCGGTTTGCCAAAATTCTCGCGATACACCGTCGAGCCCAGGAAGGCCTTGAACAACTTCCCGTGCAGGTCGCCGAAATTGGCCGGAATACCGAATTCGTGGCGATCCTTGTTATGGTCCAGCAGCAGCACGCTGAAATCGTAATCGCGGACATACGACGAAAAATTATTGCCTGCAATGCCTTCGATACGCGCGCCCGTTTCTTGATCGACGATCGTGGTTTTCAGTATTTCAATCAATGGAAAGGCATCACCATTGCCTTCGGCGCCCAGATCCATCTCGACCGAGACAATATCGAGTTCGAGCGCGTACCGGTCGCCTTCCGGGTTGTCCCAGTGGGCCAGGGCATTGAAGCGCGCGTCCATCATGCGCAGTGTTTTGCGCAGATTGTCCTGGCGCTGTTCGCCCCTGGCCAGATTCGCAAAGTTGGTGGTGATGCGCGTGCCGTCCGACGGGCGGTAATGCTCGTCGAAGCGGACTGTCTTGATTGCAAACTTAAAATCCATGGTCGTCGTCGTCTGGTGTGGGGAGGTGAGGAGCACTGCATGCCAGGCCCAGTCCACACATTATGCTTGGCTTGTCGATTGAATAAAAACGATCGTTTCTAATGAATCAATGAAATTCACTCATGCGATGGCTGCGTGGAACCTGGAGGCGCCGCCATGACACGATCGTTTAAAATAATGGGATGACCAAAGCGAGCAGATCGAAGGCCGTTCCCGGCAAGGCCGAGCAGGACAACACCCGCACCCGAATCCTCGATGTCGCGCTCCACGAATTTTCCAGGCTGGGCCTGAGCGGCGCCCGCATCGACGCCATCGCGGCCGAGAGCGGCCTGAACAAGGCCATGATCTACTACCATTTCGGCAGCAAGGACGGCTTGTACGTGGCCGCGCTGGAAGAGAGTTACCGGCGCTTTCGCCAGATCGAGGGCGAACTCGATATCGACGAGGCCCTCGCGGCCGAGCCCGCGTTATGCAAGCTGGTGGGCGCGAGCTTCGACTTTCATGCGGCGCATCCCGAGTTCATCCGGATGGTGATGGCCGAGAACATCAACCAGGGCGAGTACATCCGCCAGATTCCGCAGCTGCGCGCAATCAACCAGTCGGCCATCACGGTGCTGGCGCGTCTGTGCCGGCGCGGCGTGGACGAGGGCGTGTTCCGGGCCGACGTCGACCCGGTCGACCTGCACATGTCAATCAGCGCGCTGTCGTTCTACAACGTGTCGAACCGCCACACGTTCAGCTTCATCTTCGACCGTGACCTGGGCGCGCGCGAGGTGCACGCCGCGCGCCGCGCTTCCGTGATCGACACCATCCTGCGTTCAGTGCGCTCAGCCTGACCGTCCGTTCAGAACGCAATCCTGAGCTGGGTGCCAAGCGCAATCGCATCCGGGGTCGAACGAACCGAAAACGCACCGGGATCGGCGATGTACTGGATGCTGGCGCGCACTCCGAGCCAGCGCAGCGGCTGCACGCCGTAGCTGAGCTCGATCACGGTTTCGCCGGCAGGCAGCGCTGCAGGTTCACCATCGGCGAGACTGGCGGCCACCGCATTCGCGCGCAGGCGCGGATTCAGTCTGGCATGCACCACGCCCAGCGCCAGCGTATCGGCATCGCGGCCGGCAAAGGTGCCGGTCTTGACCAGGCCGGCCGCATACCAGCGCGTGATCTGGGCCGACGCGCGAGGATGGGCGGTGAATTGGCCGAACACGGCCAGGCTGCGGCCGGTATGCTGGTCACGCACGAGCATCTGGTCCGCCAGCAGATAGGCGCCATAGCGCTGGCCTACCGTGCCGGTGTCACCCTGGCGCTGCGCGCGCGCCGTATCGTAGAACACGCCGAGCTTGTAATGACCGGGCAGGGCAGTGCCGCCGGGCGCGCTGCCGGGTGCATACTCCAGCTCCAGTGGCAGCACCGTGCCGATCGTGCCCGACGCAAACGGCTTGAACGCATTGTGTTCTTCGCCCAGGCGCGGATTGTTCTGGAACACGCCGGTACGCACCAGCAGGTCCGGCCGCAGCCGGTAGCGCATGGCGGCGCCCCAGCGCGCATTCGGATAGTTGTACCAGCCACTATTGCCCGATTGCGACAGCGGATGCGCGCAAAACGCGGCATTCACGAACTGGGTGCCGAGGGCCATGCCCCCAAGATCATTGCCCATGGCGAAGTAGCCGAGCCGCAGATTGAGCTGGCCATCGAGCAGGTTGTGCTCGATGCTGGCCTCGCTCAGGCGCGTGTACAGGCCGCCGTAGACTTCCTGCACCGGCAGCCGGTTGCCGATGTAGTCCGATGAGATGCCGGTGCCGCGCCGGTCGTTGACCGTCACGTGCAGCATCGTGCCGGCCCAGCCCGCGATGCGCTCCATGTCGAAGTCTGCGCCCACGCGCAGCTGCTGGGCATAGGCGGTGCCACGCGCCAGGCCGCCGCTGACGTTGGCGAAGGTTTCCGAGACGTAGTCGCCCCGGAAGGTCACGCCGGCATCGAGGTAGCGCGTGCGCGCGCCGCCCCAGTCGCCGGTGAGGGTGGCCGCGCCGGCCGCCGGCGCCGGCGCCGGCGTCGCCGCGGCCGGCACCGTTGCCGCAGCCGGCACGCCGCGCTCCTGCGCCAGTGCGGCCACCGGGGCGACTGAGGTGATTGCCAGCAGGGCAAGGTAGCCGGCAGTCGCCATGCTGGTTCTGTGATTGGCTTGCATCAGTATTTCCGGTCCGTTGTAACGATCAGCGCTCGAGCGCATACGCGATCACGTAGTCGCCACGATCCGGCGACTGGCGCGCGCCGCCCGCCGAGATCAGCACGTACTGCTTGCCGGTCTTCGGCGACACATAGCTCATCGGTCCGCCCTGGCTGCCCACCGGCAGGCGCGCTTTCCAGACTTCTTTGCCCGTCGCGCTGTCGAACGCGCGCAGGTAGTAATCCTGGGTGCCGGCGATGAACACCAGGCCGCCCTGCGTGGCCAGGGTGCCGCCCAGCGTCGGCATCCCGACCGGCATCGGCATGCGCATCTTGACGCCGAACGGGCCCGTGTCCTGCACCGTGCCAACTGGTACTTGCCACAGCACTTTCTGCGTCTTCAGATCCACCGCCGAGAGCGAGCCGAACGGCGGCTTCTGGCATGGAATGCCCAGCGGCGACATGAAGCGGTTCTTGTTGACCGCATACGGCGTGCCCTTGAGCGGCACGGCGCCCATGCCGGCGTTGACTGCTTCGCCGCCATTGCTGGCCGGGCCGCTGTCGGCCTTCTGCGGGATCATCTGCACCCACAGGCCGAGGCGCATGTCGTTGACGAAGATGACGTGGTGGTTCGGGTCGGTCGACAGGCTGCCCCAGTTCATGCCGCCCAGCGAGCCGGGGAAGCTGAGCGAGACGTCGGTGCCGGGGGCTGTAAACAAGCCCTCGTAGCGCATCGACTTGAAGCTGATGCGGCACGCGAGCTGGTCGAACGGCGTCGCACCCCACATATCGGATTCGGTGAGTGTGTCGGCGCCGATCTGCGGCATGCCGCTAGAAAACGGCTGGGTTGGCGAGTACTGCTCCTGGAAGATGCCGGCCGTCTTGACCGGGCGCTCTTCGACGCGGGTGAGCGGCTTGCCCGTCATGCGGTCCAGCACGAAGATCTGGCCGGACTTCGAGCCGAACACGACGGCCGGGGTGGTCGCGCCGTCCTTGCCGGGGAAGTCGATCAGGCTCGGCTGCATCGGCACGTCGAAGTCCCACAGATCGTTATGGACCGTCTGGTACACCCATTTTTCCTTGCCGGTCGTCGCGTCGAGCGCCAGGATCGACGTGGCATAGCGATGGTCCAGCGGCGTGCGCTTGCCGCCCCACAGGTCGACCGACGAACTGCCCATCGGGATGAAGACCGTGTTCATGGCGGCGTCGTACGACATCGGCGCCCACGAATTGGGCGTGCTGCGCGCGTACGTCTGGCCAGGTTCCAGGCGTGCGTTCGGATCGTCATGGCCCGGGTCGAACGCCCAGCGCATCTGGCCGGTGATGACGTCGAAGCCGCGCAGCACGCCGCCCGGCATGTCGGTCTGGACGTTGTCCGCCACGCGGCCGCCCACCACGACGGTGGTTCCTGCGACCGTCGGCGCCGACGTCAGCTGGTACATCGGATCGGCGGCGGCGCCCAGGCCCGCTTTCAGGTCGACGACGCCATTGTTGCCGAAGCCTTCGCACATGGCGCCGCTGTCGGCGTCGATCGCGACCAGGCGCGCGTCGATGGTATTCATCAGGATGCGGCGCTGGCAGTTGGCGCCTGCGGCAACCGTGGCCGGCATCACCTGCGTGGCGCCTGCCACGCTCGGCTGCGCCAGTGGGGCGGCGGCGTCGAAGTACGCCAGGCCACGGCAGCGGTTCCAGACCTGGGACTGCGCATTGATGTCGCGCTCCCAGAGCTTCTTGCCGCTGTCGGCATCGATTGCGATCACATTGTTATGCGGCGTGCACAGGTACACGCGCTCGCCGATCTGCAGCGGCGTCTGCTGGTCTTCGGCGCCATTGCCGGTGGGGCTGATGGGGGTGTCGCCGGTATGGAAGGTCCACGCGACCTGCAGATCCTTGACGTTGTCGCGCGTGATCTGGTCGAGCGCCGCGAAACGGCTGCCCCCTGCGGTGTTGCCGTAGTGGCTCCAGTCTTTCTGTTCCTGGCCTTTCGCGACCGGCACCAGCGCCGTGGGCGTGCCTTTGAAGGGCACGCTCGGGTGCGGCTGGAACATCTGGATGAAGGTAATGACCATCGCGACTGCCAGCACGGCGGCGGCGCCATAGACAGCCTTGTTTGCCGCGCTGGCACCGCCGGCGCCGGCTGCCTTGCGCAGCGACGGCCACGCCAGCAGCGCCAGCACCATCAGGCCGGCAGGCAGCATCAGGCGCGACACCAGCGGCCAGAAATCGAGCCCCGCGTCCGCCAGCGCCCAGACCACGGTGCCAACGAAGGCCACGCCGTAGACGACGACGCCAGACGGCTTGACGCGCATGAACTGGATCGCCGCGGCAACGATGACGATGCCGGCGATCAAAAAGTACAGGCTGCCGTGCAGGATCGCAAGCTTCGCGCCGCCGACAGCGAAGAACAGGCCGGTGGCCAGCATGACCAACCCCAGCAAGATGCTCCCGGCTTTCAATGCCGCCGGGGGCTGGGTCGTATTTTTCTTCATCCAAATTCTCCGAAAACGATCATCAATCGATTGCGGAGAATTATAACTAACTAGTTAGTTAATTGCTTGGTCCTGTCAATATTCAGAAGAAATACCGCAGCGACGCCCCGGCCGTGGCCTGCGGCACCGTCGTCACCAGCAATCCACCCGCCGTGCCATACGCGATATCGCTGGCGAACTTGTGCGGCTGCAGCGTGGCGAACAGCGCGCCCTGATACTTGCCCAGGTCGTAGGTCGCCTTCATGTCGTAGCGCACGTAGGTCGGCATGTTGCGTTCGTACAGCGGCGTGCCCATGTAGTAGGGATTGCCGGCCGTGACATACACGTCGCCGCTGAGCGACAGCCGGCCCGGGCCCATCGCCGTGCGGTACTGGACGCCGGCTTTCCATGTGTCTTCCGGCACCGACAGCCGCGCACCCGCGCCGGGCGCCGGGTTGTCCAGCTGCGCGCGCAGGATGCGGCCGTAGCTCAGGTAAGTGTTCAACGCGCTGCTGATCTCGTAGCGCAGATCGAGCTCGATGCCGCGGCGCGTGGTCTGGCCCGACGCCACGAACACGTCCGGCGCCGTGTTGATGATCTCGTCCTCGTTCTGGATGTAGTACCAGGCGCCCGACACACTCAGGCCGTCCAGCGGTCGCGCATTGAAGCCAATGTCATGCGACCGCACGCGGCTCGGCTCGATGCCGGGATTGCTGCGCCCACCGGGCGCGCCGAGCGGGCCGAGACTGCCACTGGTGCTGATCTGCTCGGCGGCCGGCGAACGGAAGCCCTGCGCGATATTGGCGTACAGCGCCACGGCGGGCAGCACATTCCAGATCGCACCGTATTTCGGCGTGACCACCGAGGCCTTGTAATCGGTGGATGCGGCTGGCAGCTTGCGGTTGACCAGGTCGTAGTCGAAGCGGTCATAGCGCGCGCCGCCATGCAGCTTGAGCGTTGGCAGGATGCGGTACTGGCCCTGGATGAACGCGCCGTAGGTCAACAGGTCGAGGTCCTGGTTGTTCACATAGTTGGCGGTCGGCTGCAGGTTGCGGTATTGCTGGCGGAACGCATCGCCCTTGTCCTTGCGCGCTTCCGCGCCGATCGTCAGCAGGCCGGCCTCGCCGACCGTCCAGGTATTGCCGCCGCGCGCACCAAAAATATCACGCTCGTCGTAGCCATAGGTGTGCAGCGTGGTGCTGGTCTGGATTGCGCGGCTGCGGGCGAAGTCCTCGGCGTAGGCCGTGGCGAACCAGCCGGCGTCGCCGGACGCCGGACGGCGGTTGAACACGAGCGTCTTGCGGTGCGCGTCGCCAAAGCCCGGCAGGTTGAACATCGTGTCGTGCGGATCGACCAGGCCCGCTTCCATGGCCGGCAGCGACAGGTAGCCGGCGCCTGCATAGTCCGACTTGTAATAGGTGGCGCGCAGGCTGTAGACGCCGTCGCCGATAGTGGTCGACAGCTTCCAGAACAGATTGCTGCGATCGAGCGCCGCGCCGTGGCGGAAGCCGTCCAGGCTGTAGCGGTCGGCAATCACCAGCGAACGGACACGGCCGAAATCGTTCGACAGCACGAGCGAGCCGCGCCGGCCGCCATGGCTTTCCACCGTCACCGTGGCGCTCGATGGCGTGGCCGCGCCGCCTTCGCGGGTGCGGATCGCCACCGAGCCGGCGCGGTTCTGGTCGCCGAACAGCGCGGAGACCGGGCCCTTGATGACGTCGAAGGTGTCGATCATGTCGCCCGTCATCCATTCGAGGAAGGCCGGGCCGTGGCCAGCGCCGCCCTGGCTCGACGGGATGTTCTGCGGCACGCCGTCGATGTAGATGGCGGTGTCGGCGCCGTGCGTGCCCTGGGTGGCGAAGCCGCGCATGCGAAAGCCGTTGCCGGTGTCGCCCTGGTCGATATTGTTGGCGACCACGCCCGGCACGCGGCGGAACACGTTCGAGATGTCGCGGCCGATGTCGAGCGTGGCGAGATCTTCGGCGGTCACCGTGGTCACGCTGCCGGGGAGTGATTTGGCGCCCAGGCCAGGGGCCAGTCGTTCGTCGTCGTCGCGCTGGCCTTTGACTTCGACGACCTGCGCTTCTGATGGCGGCCGTGGCGCATCCTCCTCCGCGATGGCAGCGCCAGTGAATGCGCAGGTGAGCATGACGGCGCGGGGGATGGCGCGCAGCGGGGTAAAACGGGTGACGGATTGCAAGATCAATACTCCACGGTGGATGACAGGATAAAAAATTTCAGCGGCGCTGCCGGCTGCGCTCGCGGCCAAGCGCGATGCATGCCAGGATGGCGAAGGCGCAGGCCCACGCCAGCAGCGTCCAGGTGCGCGCCGGCATGCCGGACGCCAGCGCCAAAGCGGGCGAGGCGACAAAGCGCGGCACCGCATCGAAGTCGCGGAAGCCATAGCCGCCCAGGCAGGTGCGGGCGCACGGCGCCTGCTCGTCACCCAGCGCCGCGCGCTGGATCGCGTCCTGGAACCAGTCGCGCAAGCGGCCCTGGTGGCGCGCCACGTCGCCGATGAAGCGGCGGTGGCGCGCGCGGTCGTTGCCGGCGGCGTCGGCCAGGGCGGCATTGGCCAGGCTCACGGGACTCAGTACGCTCATGCGGGTGAAGAAGGCGGCGCGCGCGTCTTCGGCCCCCACGAACTCGCGCTCGACGCCCAGCATGATGCGGTCGATTTCCTGGGCCCGGTGCAGGCGCGACACACTCGACGCGACAGCGCCTGGCGCGGTGCGCCTGGGCTTCCATTCGGGATGGCTGTCGTAGAAGCGCGCCAGGCTGCCGGCCTGGTCGGCATTGACCTGGTCGAGCGCATCGCGCATGGCTTGCACATAGCGCTCGCGTGGCGGCACCGGCGCCGCGATGCGGGTGACGGCGTCGAGCGCGGCGGGAATCACGATCGCGAACAGCAGCCACAGGCCGAAGCCGGCAAAGGCGGCGCTCATGCGGTTGGCGCAGGCCGCGCACACCGCGATCCCCACGCCGCTCCAGAACGCCGAGTACAGCAGCACAATCCCGGCCCAGCGGGCCAGCGCCCCAATGCCGGCGCCATCGAACGGCACGGCGCCCAGCAGCAGCGCGCCGCCGACGACGGCCGCGATCAACAGCGCCGTGGCGATCAGACCGCGCACGCCGGCTTGCACAAACAGGATGCGCCCGGTGCCGACACCCTGCAATAGCAGGCTGCGCAGCCGCAGGCTTTCGCGGTCCTGCGTGAGCACGGAGGCCGTCAGCGTCAACAGGATCAGCGGCCACAGGTAGACGACGAAGAACATCAGGTCGTAGCGGCCCGATGCGAGCCGGGCTGGGTGTTCGATTTCGGCAGCGGTGCGCACCGATTCCATCGATTCGGCCCGTACCCGCACGTAGGCCGGCTGGATGTCGGCCAGGCCGATCGCCAGCGCCGCGCCAGGCAGGGCGGGCATGGCGGCAAAGCCGACGTGTTCGCGGAAGGCGTAGCCGCGCACGTCCACCGGCGTGCGGTAATACAGCAGGCCGGCAAACTCCGGCGCATCCGGCTGCGCGAAGTAGCGCGTCGCCAGGTCCTTGGCTGCGGTGCGTGCCGCGGTCTCTTGAGACGAAGCGGCCTGGTGCGCCGCCTGGGTGTGTTGCTGGAAACGGGCGCCTTCGAACAGGCCGTACAGGCCCAAGAGGAGCGACGCCGCCAGCAGCAGGAGCGTGCCGCGTTCGCGCAGCAGCGCGCGCAGGTCGAAACGGATCAGTGCGAGGGTGCGGATCATTTGACGCTCCCGATGCGCAGGCGGCGCAGCGACGCGGCGGCCAGGCCGATGCTGAGCACCAGCAGCGTGAGCAGCGGCAGCACCCAGCGCACGATCACGTCACGCACATCGAGCGCGCCGTAGGCAAAGGCCAGCGGTGGAATGCTGCGCCACAGGGCCTCATTGGCCTGGTACTTGACGCCATCGCGGTCGGGGTTGCGCGCCAGGTCGCTGTTGAGCAGGTTCTGCATCAGGCGGCGATGGGTCTCGGCCGCGCGCAGAAATTCGATGTGGCTGGCGCTGTCGCTGGCCGCCAGCCGGCTCGACAGCCCGGCGATCGCGGCGGCGGGCGACAGCCACCCGGCCAGGGCGATGGCGCGGTCCTGGCTCGCCATGGCCGCGAACAGCGGGCCGTAGTGGCGATCGAAGACGGCGTCGCCATGCGCTTCGCTGCGCAGCTGGCTGATGCCCGACCAGTTGACGGGCAGGTCGGCGACATTGTCGACGCCATACTGGGTGAACAGTTGCTGCTTGTGGCGCTCCGCTTCCGCCGGATCGTCGGGCATGCCGAGTTCTTCGTCGACGGCTTGCCGGAACGCCTGCGCCGACGGCAGCGGCGCGGCCGATTGCGCCAGTTCGACGGCGGCGCGCGGCAGCACGAGCGTCAACGCCGTCCACAGCGTGACCAGCAGCGCCAGGCTGGCGCGCATCGTGGCCGCATAGGCCGACGCAGCGGTGATCAGTGCAGCCCAGATGGTCAGGTAGACGAGATAGCCGCCGGCAAACAGCAGTGCGCGCAGGCCGGGATCGGCCACCGGCTCGCCGCCGCCGGCATGCCACTTCAGGGCGACGATGGCGACGATGCCGGGCAGCGACATCGTCAGGGCAAGGCACAGCAAGACAGCGCCGCGCGCGGCGGCAATGGCGCCCAGCGGCGCGCCATTCAGGCGCAGCGCCGGCAGCATGCCGCGCTCGCGCTCGGCCGCAAACATGCCGAAGCCCAGGAAGATCATCGCGGCCGGCGCCAGCACCTGCAGCACCAGGGCCGGGCTCAGGCGGAACTGGCGATCGGCGCCCGCGCTGTCGGCGGCGGGGCGGTACACCATGTCGTTCTGCTTGTGCGCTTCGAGCCAGATGCTCGAGCCCACATACTGCTCGATGCCGGGATCGATCGCCGCCAGCGTCGGCAGCGGCTTGAACGCGTACACGCCATAGTGGGCGGCGGAATGGGGATTCTTGCTACCCTGATGCACCCAGCGCTCGGCTTCTGCCGCAGCCGCCACGGCGCGCGCCGAGCGGGTGCGGTCCAGGTCGAGCGAGGCGAGCAGCGCCGCGCACGCGGCCAGCGTCAGGCCCAGTGTCAGCACGAGGGCCACGCGCCAGTCGCGTCGGCGCTCGCGCCAGTCGGCCTGCCAGGCGCCGATGAAGGCTTGTCGCCACACGAGATTACGCACTTGCTGAACTCCGGGCGGCAAGGCTGTCGAGGTAATTGCGTTCGAGTTCGCCTGCATTCAGTTCTCCAAGTTTCCATTCGCTCACCAGATGGCCGCCCACCAGCACGCCGCAGCGGTCCGCCAGTTCCTGGGCGCGCAGCAGGTCGTGGGTGGCCATGATCACGGCCGCGCCGTCGTCGGCCACGCTGCGGATCAGGGTGCCGAAGGCAACGCTTGCTTCCGGATCCAGGCCCGACGTCGGCTCATCGAGCACGAGCACGCGCGCGCCCTTGGCCAGCGCCATGACGATGCCGACCTTCTGGCGCATGCCTTTCGAGTAACCGTGCGCCTGGCGGTGCCAGGCGTGCTGCGGCAGGCCCACGCGTTCGAGCAGGGCTTCGATCTCCTTTGCCGCGAGCCGGCGGCCCAGCAGGCGCATGAAGAAGTCGACGTTCTCCACACCGGTCAGGCGGTCGTACAGGGCGACGTTTTCGGCGATGTAGGCGGCGTGCTGGATGGCGGCCTTGGCCGGCATGAGCGGCGAGCCGGCCAGCGTGATGCGGCCGGCGTCGGGTTTGACGAAGCCGAGCAGGCAGCCAATCGTGGTGGATTTGCCGGCGCCGTTCGGGCCGAGCAGCGCATAGACCTGGCCCGCTTCGACATGCAGGTTGAGGTCGTTGACGACGACGCGCTCGCCGTAGCGTTTGGTCAGGTGGTCGATGTTGATCATGGGGTCTCTCGTCAAACGGGCGCGCGCAGGTAGACCCGTCGACCCGACAGTGTTTGGATTCTTATTGATAATGATATCTCATTACCGGGAAGGTGGGAACAGCGATATGCCCCCACGCACGCACGGAAGAGGCCGACGTTGCAGGCGATATGGTGAACAGGTATATTTGCTAAGATATTAACGACGCGCAGGATCCAATATGAACTACCGTCTACTGGCGTTGTCGCTTGGCGCCTTCGCCATCGGCGTCACCGAATTCGCCCCCATGGGGCTGCTGCCGGCGATTGCCGCCGGCTTGAACGTGTCGATTCCCGCCGCCGGCATGTTGATCAGCGCGTATGCGGCCGGCGTGATGCTCGGGGCGCCGCTGATCACGTTACTTCTCAGCGCGGTAAGGCGCCGCAACGCGTTGGTCGGCCTGATGGCGCTGTTCGTGATCGGCAACCTGCTCTCGGCGGTCGCGCCCGGCTACTACACGCTGCTGGCCGCGCGTCTGGTCACGAGCCTGTCGCATGGCGCGTTCTTCGGCCTGGGGGCGATGGTGGCGGCCAGCATGGTGGGGCCGGGCCGTGGCGCGGCGGCGGTGGCGACCATGTTCATGGGGCTGACGGTGGCCAATATCGGCGGCGTCCCGGCCGCCACCTGGCTTGGCAATGCGGTGGGATGGCGCGTCGCGTTTGGCGCCACTGCCTCGCTCGGACTGGCGGCGATGGCCGCCGTCTACTGGGCGCTGCCGCGCGGCGAAGCGCAGCCACGCCCGGACGTCCGGGCCGAACTGCGCGTGCTGCTGCGGCCCGCCGTACTCAACGCGCTGTTGACGACCGCATTCAGCGCCGGCGCCATGTTCACGCTGTACACCTATATCGCCGCCGTGCTGGGAGAACTGACGGCGGCCTCGGCCGGTTTCGTCACCGCCATGCTGGTGGTGATCGGCATCGGCTTCACGATCGGCAATGCGATCAGCGGCCGCCTTGCCGACAAGTCGCTCAAGGGCACGCTCGCAGGTTTCCTGATCGTGCTGGCGCTGGTGAGTTTCGTGTTTCCGTTCGTCGCCGTCACGCACACCGGGGCCACGATCGCGCTACTGGTCTGGGGCGCGGCCACGTTTGGCGTGGCCGCGCCGGTACAGATGCGCGTGATGCAGCAGGCGCACGATGCGCCGGCGCTGGCGTCGTCGGTGAATATCGGTGCCTTCAATCTTGGCAACGCGCTGGGCGCGCTGGTGGGCGGCGCGGTGCTCAGCATGGGCCTGGGTTATACCTGGATCGCGCCGGCTGGCGGCATGCTGGCCCTGTGCGCGCTGGCGCTGTCGCTGTATCCGGTGCGCGCGGCGCAACCGGTCAGGGCGCTCGAGCCTGTTGCGTCTGCATCGCACGAATGAAACGCGGCGCGTATCCGCGCCTTGCAGGCACCGTTCACTCCAGCCCCAGCGCCTCGATCAGCGCCGCGTCGCGCCCATAAATATCTTGCGCGAACAAGGCCCGGCCCTGACGATCGACCAGCGCAGTGGCGTAAAACAGCACAACGGGCACCGGCGTGGCGAGCTTGACGGTGCGGTTGCGGCCCGCATTCATGGCAGCGGCCACTTGCGCGCCACCCCATTGCTGCCGATCGGCCAGCACGAATTGCGCGAGCGTGGCCGGTTGCTCGACACGGATGCAGCCATGGCTCAGGTCGCGGCGCGTGCGCCCGAACAGTTCCTTGGCCGACGTGGAATGCAGGTAGATATTCATCGGGTTGGGCATGGCGAACTTGACGTCTCCCAGCACGTTCTGCGGCCCCGGGCGCTGCCTGACCCGGGCACCGCCGGCGCGCAGGCGGGCCAGCGCCTCGCTGGCGGCAACACGCAGCACCCGGCCGTCCGCGCCCACCAGTTCCATGTCGTTCTGCTGCAGGTAGGCCGCGTTGCGCGCCAGCTTCGGCATGATCTCGCCTTGCATGATGCTGCTCGGGACGTTCCAGTACGGAACGAATTCCAGGTGGCGCATCGAGCCGATGAACAAGGGCGTGGCCGTGCGGCCGCGCGCGCCGACGATGACGCGCATTTCCAGCGCCGGCGCGGCGGCATTGTCCGTGGTGTCGAATGCCCACAGACGATAGGTGGGCACGTTCACGGCAATGACGCGGCCCGGTGTCGACGACGCCGGCAGCCAGCGCAGGCGTTCGAGCGTCAGCGCGAGCTGCGCGATGCGGTGCGTCGGCGGCACCGACAATGCAGTGAAGGTGGCGGGGCCAAGCACAGCGTCTTCCTCGAGGCCGTGCCGGGCCTGGAAGCGCCGCAGCGCGTCCGCCAGCGCCGGTGCATACAGGCCGTCGCCACTGTAGGCCGCAGCTGCATCCAGGTCGCCCAGTCGTTGCAGGCGTTCGTGCAATTGCGCCGCGCCGGCATACGGTTCACCCGGACGGATGGCGCTGCTGACTGGCGGCGGCAGCGCGGGCCACGCCGGCGCCAGGCGGTCCAGCTCCCGGTATCGTGCCAGCATCGCCTTGACCCGGCCGTAGAGCGCAATCGCGGGCGCGGCGGCATCCACCGCAGCCGCCAGGGTTGGCGCATCGCGGGCGCTGTCCAGGCGCTGCAACGGGTCGAAGCCATTGTCCGTGGCGGCCGATACGCGTAGCGCCCCAGCGGCGCGCCCACCATGCAGATCGCACAGATACCGGACCATGGCGGCATCGAGGTCGCGCGCGAATGCCGCTGTCTCACCGCCCGGGTCGGCAAGACGGCCGGTCAGGTCGTCGACGCCATAGCGGCGCGGGTCGAGGCCGTGTGTCGGCGCAGTGGCCAGCAATTGCAGCGCCGCGCGCGCCAGTGCGCCGTCGCCCGCCAGCCACGGCGCGGTAGAGGGAGTGGCATTGGCCGGGCGCGGCGCCTGGCACGCATTGTTCGTGGGCGCCGCGCCGGCAGCAGACATCGACCACATCAGGAAGGCGGCGCAGGCCATCCTCGCAGCAAGTTTGGGGTGATATGTCGCGTGAGTGAAGGCCATTTGATTGAAGGAAGTTAGACGGTCTTTGACCTTACTGCGTGCCGTGCCCGGTCGTCACTGATGTACATCAAGCCGAGGCGCTTCGATCACCACTTGATGGCTCGATCAGCATCACTGGCCGTGCAACGCCGCGACGATGTCGACGAAGGTATTGTCGACGTTCAGCTTGACCTGCAGCGCCGGGCAGGTGCGCAAGAGCGGCCGCAGCTTGCGTTGCTGTATGGCGTTGCGCATGCGCCGTAAAATGGGCGTTCCGACTGATTCCTGCCACGAGAACCCATGCCCGAACGCACCCGATCGCGCCTTGCCACACCACTGACCATCATGACGCTGGCGGCCGCAATCGCCGGCTGCGCCGCGCCATCCGGCGCGCACCGGGATCCAGCCCGCGATGCCTTCTCGCCGATTCCCGAAGCACCGGGTTCAGCCTGGGTCGATGCCACCGGCCCGAACGTGCCGCTCGCGCCCAGCCTGCACGCGACCGATTCCGTCTTCATCGACGTCGATCACGATGGCGACCTCGACGTGGTCATCTCGGTCGAGCACGGCGTGAACCGCCTGTACCGCAACGACGGCGGCGGCAAGCTGCGCTATATCCCCGATGCCTTCGGCACCCGCATGCACGACAGCGAACACGTGCGCGCCGCCGATGTCGATGGCGACGGCCATATGGACGTGGTGTTCGTGGCCGAGTCGGACGAATTCCACCAGCTCTATCTGGGCAACGGCAAGGGCGGCTTCACGGACGCCAGCGAGCGCCTTCCGGCCGGCAGCCAGGGCAATGGCCTGGCCGTGGGCGACGTCAACGGCGATGGCCGGCCGGACATCTTCATCGGCAGCACGGGCGAGACCGGCCACGCGCCGAATGCCCCGATCGTGCGCGCAAAAAACCTGCTGTTCCTGAACGATCCGGCCCGGCCCGGCCACTTCATCGACGCGTCGCGTACGCATCTGCCCGATACCAATGACCAGACCGAAGGCGTGGTGCTGGCCGACATGGATGGCGATGGCGACCTTGACCTTGTGCTGGCCAGCCCGGCGTTGCCGAACCGGCTCCTGATCAATGATGGCAAGGGCCGCTTCACCGATGCCTCCGACCGCCTGCAACTGGTCAAGCCGATGGAAACGCGCGACGTGCAAGCGCTCGATGTAAACGGCGACGGCAAGCTCGACATCGTGTTCTTCAATATCACCAGCAATAATTTTGGCTGGGACAAGGATCCGCAGACGCGCTTGCTGGTCAACGATGGCAAGGGCAATTACCGCGACGAGACCGCCGCGCGGCTGCCGGCGCACACGTTCTCGAGCTGGGCCGGTACCGTTGTCGACTTCAATGGCGACGGCGCGCCCGATCTGCTGGTGGGCGCGATCCAGGTGCCGGGCTTCGTGCCGCTGCAGCCACGGGCGTGGCAGAACGATGGCAAGGGAAAATTTACCGACGTGACGGCCGACGTGCTGCCAGGCGTGACGGTCGGGCGCAGCTGGAGCATGGGCAAGGGCGACCTCGACGGCGACGGCAAGACCGATGTCCTGATCGGCGGCTGGGGTACGCAGGTTCGGCTGCTGCTGTCGAACATCAAGGCGCACGGGGCGACACTGCCGCCCGTGCCGAAGCTGGAACCGCGTCCGCGCTGACCGCTGCAGCACTGAATGATGCTGCGATATGATGCTGGTATCAATTATTTCTATTTCTCCTGATCGTCTATTACTCTCTATGATGCCGGAGCAATACATCGAGAAAACGAGGAGACTGATGGTTGATCACGGACATCCAAGCCAGTTACTGGCCACCTTCGCAGCATCCCTGCGCTACATGCAGATTCCGGACGCCGTGCGCATGCGCACCGAAGACCTGTTCCTCGACTGGATCGGCTCGGCGCTGGCCGGGGCGACGTCGCGGCCCGTGCAAACCATCGACCGCTTCGCGCAAACGATGGGCCCGGCGAGCGGCGCCTGCGAAGTACTGATCTCGCGCCGCACCACCACGCCGATGTTCGCGGCGATGGTCAATGCGGCCGCTTCGCACGTCGCCGAACAGGACGACGTGCACAACGGCTCGGTCTTCCATCCAGGGGCGGTCGTGTTTCCGGCCGCGCTGGCCGTCGCCCAATCGATCGGCGCCAGCGGACAAGACCTGCTCACGGCCGCCGTGGCCGGCTACGAGGTCGGCATCCGCGTCGGCGAATTCCTGGGCCGCTCGCACTACCGCATCTTCCACACGACGGGCACGGCCGGCACGCTGGCCGCCGCGGCAGCAGCGGGGCACTTGCTCAAGCTCACGCCCGAGCAGATGCTGCACGCGTTCGGCTCGGCCGGCACGCAGGCGGCGGGCCTGTGGGAATTCTTGCGCGACGCCGCCGACTCGAAGCAGCTCCACACGGCCGGCGCCGCAGCCAATGGCTTGATGGCGGCCTACCTGGCGCAGGACGGCTTTACCGGCGCGCGCCGCATCCTTGACGGCGCGCAGGGCATGGCAGCGGGCATGTCGAGCGACGCCGATCCGGCCAAACTGACCGACCGCCTGGGCGAGCGCTGGGCGCTGGCCGAGACATCCTTCAAGTTCCACGCGTCGTGCCGCCACACGCATCCGGCCGCCGACGCCTTGCAGCAAGTAATCAAGAGCCACGGCCTGAAGCCGGACGAGATCGCGCGCGTCGTCGCGCACGTGCACCAGGGTGCGATCGATGTGCTGGGCGCGGTCGTCGATCCGCAGACCGTGCACCAGGCCAAGTTCTCGATGGGCACGGTGCTCGGCCTGATCGCGCATTACGATGTGGCCGGTCTCACCGAGTTTGACGCCAGCTTCAATGCGGCGCCGATCGCGGCGTTTCGCGGCAAGGTGGGCATGGCGCTCGACGAAGAGGTCGACAACGCGTATCCGGCGCGCTGGATCGGCAAGGTCACCGTCGAGACCACCGATGGCCGGTGCCTCACAGGCCGGGTCGATGAACCGAAGGGCGATCCCGGCAACACGTTGTCGCGCCCGGAACTCGAACAGAAAGCGCTGCGCCTGGCGCTGTTCGGCGAGGCGGCGAGCGAGGCCGAGATGCGCGCCGTGTCTGAACGCGTCTGGCACCTGGCGGGCGCGGCCAAAGTCGGGAACATCCTGGCCTGAGAAGAACTGATACAGTCGTGACCCCCATGTCACTGTCTGTACCAGCGTCGTCGATGGCACTCAACAATATTCTCAGAAGGCTTGATCTCACCAGCCTGCAGCTGTTCCTGGCCATCC
This sequence comes from Massilia aurea, assembly GCF_040790145.1. Lineage (GTDB taxonomy): Bacteria > Pseudomonadota > Gammaproteobacteria > Burkholderiales > Burkholderiaceae_D > Telluria > Telluria aurea_C. Next base: position 1,070,084 of record NZ_JBFMMP010000001.1, on the reverse strand, counting down.
ACGAAGAGGGTTCACTCACCCGCGCCGCCGGGCGCGAAACGATTGCCGTCTCGGCCGCCAGCAAGCGGGTGACCGAGATGGAGGCTGCGCTGGGCGTGGCCCTGATGGTGCGCACCGCGCGCGGCATGAGCTTGACCCCGGCCGGCGAATCGCTGCTGACGCACGCGCGCCGCATCCTGCTCAGCGTCGACAAGATCGGCCAGGAGCTGGCCGAGCACGCCCAGGGCTTGCGCGGCTATGTGCGCATGGTGGCCAATCTGTCGGCCATCGTCGAATTTCTGCCCGAAGACCTGCGCGGCTTTCTCGAGCTGCACGAGCAGATCAGGCTCGACCTGGAAGAGCGGCCCAGCGGCGACGTCGTCAAGGGCGTCGAGGATGGCTTCGCCGATATCGGCATCTGCTCGGGCGACACCGATACCCGCGCGCTGCACAGCTTTCTTTACCGGCGCGACCGCATCGTGCTGGTGATGCGCCACGACCACGCGCTGGCTGGGCGACCCCGCGTGCCATTCTCCGACACGCTCGACTTCGACCACGTGGGCCTGCATGCGGACAGCTCGATCAACAAGCGCATGCACCTGGCGTCACGTGGCGCGGGCCGGCCATTGAAAACCCGCATCCACGTGCCCGGTTTCGACGCCGTGTGCCGCATGGCGCAGGTGGGGATGGGCCTGGGCGTCATTCCCCACGAAGTGTTTCTTGCCATCGGCCAGCCGCTTGGCCTGGTGGCCGCCGAGATCGACGAACCGTGGGCACAGCGCGAATTGCGCATTGTCGTGCGCGAAGAGAAGGGGCTCTCGCCGGTGACGCGCGCGCTGCTCGCGCATCTCGGGGCTGCCGAAGACCGTGCAGGCGTGATGACGAGCGTTCGCGGTTGACGAACGCTCGTTGAAAAGAAACGGTTGGACGGGCGGGGCCCGTTGTCTCTATGCTGGGTCGACAGGGCACAACAATCGACGAGATCCAGCATGAACCTTACTAACACCATCCCCGACGGCGCCTTGCGCGGCGTGCGCGTCATCGAAATGGGGCAACTCATTGCCGGCCCGTTCGCCGGCAAGACACTGGGCGAATTCGGCGCCGACGTCATCAAGATCGAAGCGCCCGGCAGCGGCGACCCGCTGCGCAACTGGCGCATGATCAAGGAAGGTACGTCGGTGTGGTGGCAAGTCCAGTCGCGCAACAAGCGCTCGATCGCGCTCGACCTGCGCAGTACTGAAGGCCAGGACATCGCGCGCAAGCTGATTGCCGAGGCCGATGTGCTGATCGAAAATTTCCGGCCCGGCACGCTCGAAGGCTGGGGCATGGGCTGGGACGAACTGTCCGCCATCAATCCGGGCCTGGTCATGCTGCGCATCTCGGGCTATGGCCAGACCGGCCCGTACCGCGACTTGCCCGGCTTTGGCGCCATCGGCGAGGCGATGGGCGGCCTGCGCCACCTGACCGGCGAACCAGAGCGCGTGCCGGTGCGTTGTGGCGTGTCGATCGGCGACACGCTGGCCGCGCTGCACGGCACCATTGGCGTACTCACCGCGCTGTACCACCGCAAGGTCAATGGCGGCAAAGGACAGGTGATCGACGTCGCCCTGCACGAGGCCGTGTTCAACGTGATGGAAAGCCTGCTGCCCGAATACAGCGCGTTTGGCGCTGTGCGCGAAGCGGCCGGCAGCGCGCTGCCCGGCATCGCGCCATCGAACGCGTATCGCTGCAACGATGGCTACGTGCTCATCGCGGGCAATGGCGACAGTATCTTCAAGCGCCTGATGGCCGTGATCGGACGCGACGACCTGGCCCGCGACCCGGCGCTGGCCGACAACGCCGGGCGCGTCGTGCGCGTGGCCGAGATCGATGCCGCCATCGGCGTCTGGACGGCGACGCGCCCGATCACCGAAGTGCTGGCGATGCTGGGCGGCGCACGCGTCCCGGCCGGCAAGGTGTACACGGCCAAGGACATCGCAGACGATCCGCATTACCGGGCCCGCGACATGATCCTGGCCCAGTCCACGCGCGACGGCTACGACCTCGAGGTGCCGGGCATCGTGCCCAAACTGCTCGGCACGCCAGGCACGGTGCGCACATCCGCGCCCGGCCTCGGCGACGACACCGATGGCGTGCTGCGCGAGCTTGGCATGAACGATGCCGACATCGCCGCCCTGCGCGGCAAAGGCGTAATCGCATGAATAGCATGAACAGCATGAATACCTGGAACGGCGTCGGCCGCCGCATCCACATGCAAGAAGTCGGCACGCGCGACGGCTTGCAGGCCGAGTCTGTCTTTGTGCCGACCCTGGAAAAGATCGCGCTGGTCGACAGCCTCTCGCGCGCCGGCATGGCCAAGATCGAAGTGACCGCCTTCGTCTCGCCCAAGGCCATCCCCGCGCTGGCCGATGCGCAGGACGTCATGCTCGGCATCGAGCGCATCCCGGGCGTGATCTACAGCGCGCTGGTGCCGAACGTGCGCGGCGCCGAGCGCGCCATCGAGAGCCGAACCGACGAACTCAATTTGGTGATGTCCGCCAGCGACACGCACAACCTGGCCAATCTGCGCATGACGCAGGCGCAGTCGTTCCAGGGCCTGTGCGAGGTGGCGGCGCTGGCGCGGCAAGCGTCGCTGGCCGTCAATATCTCGCTGTCGTGTTCGTTCGGCTGCCCGATGGAAGGCGACGTGCCGGAAGACACCGTACTGGCCTGGTGCGCGCGCTTCATCGACGAGGCTGGCGCCGGCGGGATCACCTTGTGCGACACCACCGGGATGGCGTACCCGAGCCAAGTGGCCTCGCTCACGCGGCGTTTTCGCGCCGCCTGGCCCGGTACCGAACTGAGCCTGCATTTCCACAATACGCGCGGCATGGGCCTGGCCAATGTGCTGGCCGGGATCGATGCCGGCGCCGACCGCTTCGACGCGTCGCTCGGCGGCATCGGCGGCTGTCCGTATGCACCCGGCGCCTCGGGCAATGTCTGCACCGAAGAAGTGGTGCATGCCCTGCAACTGATGGGTTACGACACCGGCGTCGATCTGGACCGCTTGCTGGACGCATCCAGGCGGTTGCCGGCGTTGATCAAGCATGAGACACCGAGCCAGATCGTCAAGGCCGGCCGCCGGCTCGACCTGCACCGGCCACCGAAGGATCTCGACATGATCAGGGAGCGCGCGCAGGCGCGTTCACACTGACGATATTGCAGGACAAGCAGGACACAACAATTATTTGAATAATCAGGAGACACCATGAAATCGATGTACTCACCGCGCATTCGTCTTGGCATGCTTGCCATCGCCGCCGCAACGGCACTTGCCAGCATCGGCGCGCAAGCGCAGGATGCCTACCCAACCCGCGCGGTCACGCTGATGGTCTCGGCCGCGCCGGGCGGCACGACCGACCTGGCCGCGCGCATGATTTCCGATCCGCTGTCCAAGGCGCTGGGCAAACCGGTGGTGGTCGAGAACCGGCCGGGCGGGGCGGGTGCGATTGCCGCGTCGGCCGTCAAGCGCGCCAAGCCGGACGGCTATACCTTGCTGGTCCAGTATTCGGGCTTTCATGTCATCACGCCGCACGTGGTGAAGGCCGGCTTTGATCCGATCAAGGATTTTGCGCCGGTCGCCAACCTGATCGTGGCGCCGCAAGTATTCGTGGTGCGGCCCGACCTGCCAATCAAGACGCTGCCCGAACTGGTCAGCTACGCCAAGGCGCATCCCGGCAAACTCAATTACGCGTCGTCGGGCAACGGGTCGCTGCAGCATGTGACGGGTGAAATGCTCAACCGGCTCGCCGGCACCAATATCGCCCACGTTCCCTACAAAGGCACGGGCCCGGCGATTACCGATCTGCTGGGCGGCAATGTCGAGATGACCTTCACGACGGCACCGCCGCTGCTGGCGCACATCAAGTCCGGCAAGCTTCGCGCCATTGCCGTGACCGGTAATATCGCGTTGCCGAGCCTGCCCAACGTGCCGACCACGGCGACAATCAAGGGCTATGAAAAGCTGGACGTGAGCTCATGGTTCGCCGTGTACGCGCCGGCCAACACGCCAAAGCCGATCGTCGACAGGCTCACGGGCGAGATCAGGAAAATCATGGCGACCGACGAATTCAAGCGCAAGGCGCAAGAGCAGGGCGCCTACGCGGTCTACATGACGCCGCAGGAACTGGCGGCGCACACGAGCAAGGAGTTTCAAACCTGGGGAAAATTCGTGAAAGATGCCCGGATCACGGGCGAGTAATTCCTTCAGCAGCAGGCTCGGCCGGGGCAATGCATGTTCACCAATGCATTGCCTTGAGGGAACAATTATTTGACCTGCCTGGCATAACTCAGTAAAATCGATACCTTCGCTCTGCCTTTTGTGCCATGAACCTGCACCAGGGGGATAACGAGACGCCGCCCTATCCGCGCGTCGCTGCATTCACGCACCCCCTTCCAGCTCATGACCGCCTTTCGCCCCCATCATTTCCTGACGCGCCTGTTGCAATGGCTGCTCCTGTTCGTCCTGCTCGGCAGCGTCGAGGCCAGGGCTGCATGCACGACGACGGGCGCTTGCCTGTCGGCCGGGCCGCGCCTGCTGAGCGTGGACAGCACGCAAGGCGCCTTGCTCAACCCGTTGCTGGGTGGCTTGCTCGGCACTAACCTGAACTTGACCGCGGTCGACTGGAACAACCTCGCGCAAGGCAACGTCAACCTGCTCGGTTTTCTCACCAAGCTGCAATTGCAGACAGGCGTCTCGAGCCCATCGCAGGCGTTGAACACGAACGTCACGCTCGGCCAGGTCGTCGCCGCATTGGGCGTGCAGGCACAGGCGCAGGCCGATACCAGCCTGACCGGCGCCCTCAGCCGCCTGGCATCCCGGATCGATACCGCTGGCGCCACCGTGCGCGTGGGCGACCTGGTCAAGGTCACCGCCGACGCGGCCACGCTGACCAGGACCACGGTCAATGCGCTCGACATGCTCACCGGCCTGATCCAGCTATACAACCGGCGCAATGTGGTGACGACACCGGCGCCGATCGGCATCTCGGGTGGCGTGCTCGGCGCGCTCGGGATCCTCAACAGCGTGCAGCTGTCCACCCAGGTAATCGAGCCGGCGGTGTATCTGTGCGGCCCGACCGGTTCGACCTTCCATAGCGCCGCGGTCCGGGTCAAGCTCAAGCTCGACCTGATCACGCTCGCGCCAGTAACCAATCTCCTCACTGCGCTGCTGGGCGAAACGTCGATCGCGATCGGCCAGCTCGACGTGTATGTCGAGATCGGGCGAGGCGAGGGCACGCTGACGGCGGTGGACGCCGTCAGCCGCGCCGTCACGCTGCAGGCGCTGCCCGGCGTGGCCGACATCTATATCGGCAAGATCGACGACAGCGTGTTCTTCAACCGCTCGCGCCGCATCAACGCGGCCACCGACCTGGGCTACGGCAAGATCGGCGGCCTGAAGCTGGCCGGGCTGAACCTGCTCGATATCGAGATCAAGACGTGGGCCCGGGGCGAGTCGCCATATGCCAGCACGGTGACGATGTCGGGCACCTTCCCGCAAACGCGTACCGTGAGCACCAGCACGGTGTTCGTGACGAACCTGGTCAATGGGCTGGTGGCGAACCTGAGCCTGCGCATTCCGTTGCTCGACCTAGGGCTGCTGAACCTGGTCACCGATGTCGTCGTCGAATTGGTCAGGACGATCGTCGTCGGCGCGCTTTCGCCAATCCTGGGCCCGATCCTCGGCGGCGTGGTCGACCCGTTGCTGCAACTGCTCGGGATTGGGTTGGGGCAGGTGGTCGTCACGGTCAATGGGATCTGCGAAGCCTGTGACGGCTTCACGCTGGCCAATGCCGTCGACAAGACCAATGCCATGCCGGGCACGCGGATCGCCTACACGATCACCTACACCAATACCGGCAGCACGACACTCGACAATGTGAAGATCGCCAATGTGACGCCACCATCGACGACGTTCGCCGGCGCCGCGTGCGGCCTGCTCGCGGCCGGGCTGTCGGATTGCGCGGTGGGCGCCAAGCCCGAAGTGGGCGTTGCCGGCAATGCCGAGTGGCTCCTGACCGGAACCATGCTGCCTGGCGCGACGGGGACGGTGACCATGGACGTGATCGTCCAGTAGGCCGCTACCGTGCGCTAGTGTCCTGAATCAGAGATTCGTTGAATAAATACGGCGAGCGTCGCCCTGACACTGCGTCGCAAATGCGCGCAAGGCCCCGGCCTTGCTGTGCTTTGCTCCTTGTTTCAGGCCGACTTCGCCACATTTATTATTCAACGAACTTCCAATTCAGGACTCTAGGCGTTGAGCACATTCACGAACCCTTTCAACGGCATCGGCCGGTGAAACAGGAAGCCCTGCATCGTCGAACACCCATGCGCGCGCAGATAGCGCGCCTGCACCTCGGTCTCCACGCCCTCGGCCACCAGGTCGAGATTCAGGCCGCGCGAAATCGAGATAATCGCCAGCACCACCGGATAATGCCCATCCGGGTCGCTGATCTGCTGCACGAACGACTGGTCGATCTTGATCGTCTGGATCGGAAACCGGTGCAGGTAAGCCAGCGATGAATAGCCGGTGCCGAAATCATCGATCGCCACCGACACACCCAGCTGCCCGAGTCTTTTGAGCTGCTCGATCGCATGCTGCGGATTGCGGATGCAGATGTTCTCTGTGATCTCGACCGCGATCCGTCCCGGACCGATGCCGTAGCGCTGCAAGGCGCTTTGCATCGTCTCGTAGAACCGGCTGTGATCGAGGTAGTGCGGCGACAGATTGAGCGACAGCGTTAGCGCGTCCTCGCCGTCCGTTCCCCAGTGCGCCATGTCGCGGCACAGCGTGTCGATCATCCACTCCGAGATCGGCACGATCAGGCCGCTTTCTTCGGCAAACGGCAGAAACTCGGCGGGCATGATCAGGCCGCGCAGCGGATGGTTCCAGCGTATCAGGGCCTCGGCGCCGATGATGCGGCCGCTGGCGGCGTCGATCTGCGGCTGGTAATACATCTCGAGTTCGTTGCGCTCGAGCGCGCGGCGCAGATTGTGTTCGAGCGCGATGTTCTGGTGCAGCGCGTCCTGCATCGACGCATCGTAGAACGCGTGGCCATTCTTGCCGAGGTCCTTGACCTGGTACATCGCGATGTCGGCATTGCGCAGCAGCTCGTCGATCGATTCGCCGTGTTCCGGATAGATGGCGATGCCGATCGACGCCGAGATATGCACTTCATTGCCGCCCAGGTCGAACGGCTGCTGCAGCCGCTCGATGAACTTGTCCGCGACCACGCGCGCATCGTCGCGCGAGCGCAGTTCGGGCAGCACGATCGTGAATTCGTCGCCGCCCTGGCGCGCCAGCGTGTCACCCTTGCGCAGGCAATCCTTCAGGCGCGCCGCCACCTGTTGCAGCAAGCCGTCGCCATGGACGTGGCCGAGGGTATCGTTGACGAGCTTGAAGCGGTCGAGATCGATGAACATCACCGCCAGTTCGGTGCGCTTGCGCCGGGCCTGCAGCATGGCCAGTCCGAGACGGTCCTTGAACAGCACGCGGTTGGGCAGGTCGGTCAGGATATCGTGATAGGCCTGGTGATAAATGACCGCTTCGGCGCGCTTGCGGGCGCTGACATCGCGCGCGATGCCATACGTGCCCACGTAGGTCGGCGTGTGCGGTTCCTGCTTTTCGCGGTGCATGCCGATCGCGTTGAGCGAGATCGTCATAACGGTCGTGCCGGCGGCGCGCGCCTGGATCGGCCCCGCCCGGCACGTCACGCGCAGCTCGACGTCGCGCGAGGCGCGTTCGCCGACACGCCGTTCGTTGAACACATAGCGTGCGCGCTCGACATCGTCGGCATGCAGCAGCGTCGTGTAGTGCCGGCCGAGCAGTTCGTCGCGCTCGTAGCCCAGCATCTGGCAGGCGCGGTCGTTGACGTAGGTGAAGCGGCCTTCGTGACCGAGCATGTAGATCATGTCGGGCGAGGCATCGACCAGGTAACGGTATTTTTTCTCGGACACCTCGAGCGCGGCGGCCATGCGGCGGTTAGTCTGCTGCAGTTCGCGCTGGCGCAGGGCGTTTTCCACCGTGTGCAGCAGTTCTTCGCGGCTGAACGGCTTGCGCAGATAATCGTGGGCGCCGCGCTTCAGGGCGCCGATGGCCGAATCGATGCCCACCACGCCGCTGACGATGATGACGTCGGCCTTGATGTCGTGCAGGTTGATGAAGTCCATGACCTGGTGGCCGTCGACATCCATCATGAGCAGATCGAGCAGCACCAGGTCGAAGCGTTGCGCCACCAGGCAGGCCAGCGCGGCGCTGCCGGTGGCGGCGGTGCTGATCGCATAACCGCGACCTTCGAGCATTTCCTGCAACGAGGCCAGCACGCGCGGCTCGTCGTCGACCAGCAGCAGGCGCGGGCAGTGCGGTCGGGTGCTGTCGAACAGGTCTTGGTGCGCGGGCAGATCGCCCTGGAGGTCGCCTGAGATACCGGTAGTTCGAAATCGATTCATCGTCATTCTGTCAGTGCGGTGCGATTTTCCATACCTGAGACCGTTGGCGCCGCAGGTAGTCATGTCTTGAATTCAACATAATGCCAGCTTATTCGTTGTAATCAAGCCATGACACGCAATCGTCTCCGCAAATGCACGATTTTCAACCGAAACAGCCTCGTCACCAGGCCGGCGATCCGTGCTCCGGGCGCCGCGGTCCATCTGATAGACTCGGACTTCGATCACACGAGGCCGGTTGAACCGGCACGGTCGTGGGTTGCCATCTGACGAAGGGTACGAGGAGCGGAACGTGCACGGTTCGAACAAGATCATCATCGCTGCGCTGTCGCTGGCGGCAGCCAGTTCTGGCCAGGCAGAGCAACAGGCCATGTCCACGCCGGCGCAGGCCTGTCCGGCCCAGGACATCTCGTTTTTCATTCAACGATTTGCCACCGACGAAGCGGTCCAGCGCGTATTTACCGCCGTACCGCAGCGCGAACTCGTCGCGTTTCCCGTGCTGCCGCTGGCGCAGGAGCGCGCCGATGGCGCCCTCGGGATGCGTCTGGAAGAGGTGACGACGCTAAGCGCCAGGCTCGACCTGTTCAAGGCCGACACCGACTACCTGATCTCGTATTTTTTCAAGCTGGACGATTGCTGGCGACTGGTGCGCATCGCGAACCAGTCGCTGTGAATTACCCGTTACCGGAACGCGTAATTGGCGCTGGCATAAAAACGCCGGCCGCGCGGATCGGTATAGCTCGGGTCATACCCTGACAAGAAATAATACGCCTGGTTCGAATACGGCGGGCTCTTGTCGAACAGGTTTTGCACGCCCACCCGCAGTTTCAGATGCGCGTCAAACGCGTACGCGCCCGACAGATCCCACAGCGAGTATTTCTTGACCCGGTTGGCCGCCACCACGCTGCCGTCGTCGATATTGATCGCCGTGTTCTGGTCTTCGTAGCCGCTCGAGAACGTGTTCTGCAGGCTCGCCGACAGCGGGCCGCGATCCCAGTCGAAGCTCACCGTATGGCGCCAGCGCTGGACCACGCCGTCGGTCACGAAGCGGTTCAGGTTGCTCACGAAATCATCACCTGGAGCATTCTGGATCTTCGACGACAGCACATAAGTGCCATTCAGGCGCCCGCCAAAACGGCCGATGGCCGTGTCGACGCCGCGCACCGTGAGCGCCAGGTCGACGCCCCGTGCCAGTTGCGCGCCGCGGTTCTCCTTGCGCAGCTCGATGTAGTCGATCAAGCCGTCTTCGTCGCGGTACACCAGGTTGTCGTACTTGGCCAGGTTGCCCAGGATGATGTCGTCGCCGATCTCGCTGATGAGGTCCGTGCGCTTGATGTTCCAGTAGTCGACCGATGCGCTGACGTGCTTGCCGGCGGCGAACACGGCGCCGAGCGAGAACTGGCGGCTGCGCTCGGGTTTCAGGCCTTCGTTGCTGTAGCGGCGCGTGTCCCAGTTGTCGGCGCAGTCCGAATAATTGTTGTCGACCGTGGCGCAGTACACCGGGTCGGGCAGGGTGGCCGTGCTGCTGTAGACGGTCGGGCGGTACAGCTCGGTCATCGACGGCGCGCGGAAGCCCCGGCCGGCCGAGCCGCGCAGCAGCAGCGCCGCGCTCGGGCGGTAGGTCAGGCCGATCTTCGGGCTCGCCGCGCCGCCCACGTTTTCGTAGTGGTCGTAGCGCGCCGACAGCTGCGCTTCCCACTGCTTCGCAAACGGCACCAGCACCTCGCCATACAGCGCCGCCACGTCGCGGCTGTCGCTGGTGGCGCGGCCGCCTTCCGGCGCCGCGTCATTGTTGATGTTGTCGCTCAGGAGCAGCGCCGATGGTGTGAACTTGTTTTTCTCGCGCCGCGCTTCGCCACCGATCGCCACGGCCAGTTCGCCGCCCGCCAGCGGCATCAGGGCGCGCGAGAACTTGAAGTCGAGCGCGTCGAGCGTGCCGCGCGCGTGGCGCACCACGTCGTCGACCTGGATGCTGTCGATCAGCGCCTGGCCTTCCGGGCTCGACGGGCCGAACGGGTTGATGCGGCCATCGGCGATCCCTTCGAGCAGTTCGTCGTACAGTACGTAGCCGTGGGTGTCGCGGTCCTTGACCGTGTTGACGCTGTGGTTGTACGCGGCGTCGTAATCCCAGCCGCCCACGGTGCCCGTCACGCCGACGACGGCGCGCACGCCTTCGCTGGTGAGGGTGCTGGTGCGCTGGCCGGCTTCGTTCAGGCGCATGCGCAATTCCAGTTCGCCCGGGAAATCGTCGTCCAGCCCGTCCAGGCCAGTGCCGGCCAGTTGCGGCACCCGCGAATAATCGATGTAGCCGGTCACGCGCGCCGACGAACCGGTGTAGTCGGTCTTCGAGCGGCTCAGCGCCACTTCGGCGTAGGCCTGGTGCGAGCCGCCCAGCTTGATCACGGCGCGGCTGAGCAGGCTGGCTTTTTCGGACTTCGGATACAGCTCGGTGTCGCCCATGTAGTTATAGGTACAGGCGTCAACGCCGCCCGTGCCATCGGGCAGGTAGACGTTGGCCGGCGGCGCGCAGCCGGGGACCGACAGGTTGATCAGGCGGTTCGTGATCGGCTGGCCGTTGATGGTAAAACCGATCTCCTGCAGATGGTCGCGCTGGGCCGAGCTCAAGCGGATATTGGCCGGGCTGGTGTAGCCCGAGAGCAGGTGGCCGAGGCGCTGCTCGACCTGCAGGCCAGGGATGAAGCTGCGCTGCGACGTACTGAGCGGATTGGTGCGCTGGAAGTCGGCCACGGCGAACACGTTGTAGCCGTCGCGCTCGAGCACGCCCTTGCCGGCGCTGATGCTGGCGGTGCGCTTGCCGGCGCCGCCTTCGTCGGTGGTGCCGACATACACGTTCGCTTCCAGGCCCTGGAAATCCTTGCGTGTGATGAAGTTGATGACGCCGCCGATCGCGTCGGTGCCGTACAGCGCCGAGGCGCCGTCAAGTAGCACTTCGACGCGTTCGAGGGCGGCGGCCGGGATGTTGTTCAGGTCGACGCCGCTGTCGTCGCCGGGCGAAGCGAAGTTGGCCATGCGCCGGCCATTGAGCAGCACCAGCGTGGACGAGGTGCCGATGCCGCGCAGGTTGGCGCTGTTGAAGCCGCGCTGGTCGCCGCCGACGTTGATGCTGGCGCCATCGGTCAGGCCGTTGGAGTTGGCCGAGACGCGGCCCATCAGTTCGGCGGCAGTGGTCACGCCCGTTTTTTCGATTTCGGCGCGCGAGATCGTTTGCACCGGCAGGGCGGTTTCGGATTGCACGCGGCGGATTGCCGAGCCGGTGACTTCCACCCGCGGCAGCTCGTCCGGCAACGCTTCCGGCAACGTCTGCGCCGCAAGCGGAACGCTGGTCAGGGCCGTTGCAGTCCAGGCACATGTCAGAAGGACGCCGCGCACGGCGCGGGCGCCTGGTGTCAGGTTGGTATTCATCGATTCTCCGTAGTTACAACACGCGTAGTGACCGATATTAAACGCGCACTGCATTGAGCGGATGCAACAATTGGAGACGGCTGAATCGATGTTGTAAATATGGTACGCAGCGACGCAAAAAAACCGCCACGTCGTTCGACGGGCGGTTGTCGCAGGCAGTACGTGCCGGGTTTAATTGGCGAACAAGACCTGGGCAATAATGCCGGTGGCAATCGCTGCCAGCACATAATCGTTACCCGTCTGCACCCAATGATAGCCACGCGGTGGCGCGCTCAGGTGACGACCGCGCCAGTCGTTGACCACATAGCGTTGATCGCGGTATTCCTTGTGCAGCTTGCCGCCGCGGCGCAAATCGTGACGGGGACCGCCGCCGCGTGAATCGTCGCGGCGATAATGCTGCGCGCTGTCGTTGCGGTGTTTGTTGTCATTGGCGCGCGGGCTGTCCTTGCGATCGTTGTCGCGGCGGTCATCGCCGCGGCGGTCGTCATGCTGCTGCGAATACTTTTTGCCGTCGCGGTCGCGATCGTTATCATGGTCACCGCGTTGTGCAAAAGCGCTGCCACTCGCGGTAAAGGTCAATGCAAGCAATGCTGCGATGAACTTGGTTTTCATTTTTATTTCTCCTGGTGGCCGATTCCTCGAATCGATGACTTCATTAGACTACGGGCGCGGCACAACAGGTGAGGCGTTCCGGTAAGCAATGCTACAAAATGTGTCTGCGCGCCTGTAACATTCCACCCAATGGCGGCGGATTGCTGGAAAGAGGTACCTGCCCTATGCTATCGTTGCAGATTCCGTAGGGTAATAGTGACGTCCTTGCCGCTACGAGCCAGGTGGCCACGGCTGCTCCCTGCATTGCCCTGTCGGCGGGACCATATTCAGCACGATGCAATTTCCAAAACAGCTTGCCCAGCTCGCCCAACAACGGGCCCTCTCCGGCTTTGCCACTCTGACCGAACACATGCTGGCCGAGGCGGAGGCGTCGATGGCGCAAGCCGCCCGCACGACCGCCGGCGATGAGCTGGCGGCCCTGTCGAGCGCGCGCACTCTGGTGCGCTATGACGGCCAGGCGCTGCGCGAGCAGATGCGCCAGCATTTCGCGCTGCTGCTCGAGCGCGCGATGCAGACCATGCATACCGACCTGCGCGCCGGCTTGCGCGCGGTGCGCGCCGACGAGCTGTCGCTGATGGACGATACCGTGATGGACCGCCAGATACTGGTCGACCGCCTGCTGGTGCGCCTGCGCGATGTCGACCAGCTCAGTCTGGGCCGCCTGAACGTGATCATCGCCCAGCTCCATGGCGTGAGCGAAGTGCGCGAACGCGAGAACCCTTTCCGCCCCTGGCTGCTCGCCCGGGCGCTGTATGAAGCCGTCAGCGCCATGGTGCGCGACGAGCTGCGCATCCGTATCCTGTTCCAGCACCTGTCGACGGCGATGGCGGCGCACCTGAACCTGTACTACGGCGCCGTGCTCGAGGTGTTCGAACAGCGCGGCGTCATCGGCCGCCTGAGCGCGCGCCCAAGCCAGCTCACGAGGGCGGAACGCGAACGCCTGGCCTGGCAGCGGGCCGCCGAGGCGGTCGCGCAGCCGGCCGGCGCAGGTGGTGCGACCGGTATTGCGATCAATACTGCGACCAATACTGCGACCAATACTGCGACCAATACTGCGCCCGGCGCCAGCGCTTTGCTGCCGACCCTGCGCCAGATGATGAGCGGCGCGCCGCAGGTCGCGTCGGCCTTTCCCGATATCGATGGCTTCGACGACGCGCAGGCGTTGCGCGCACTGGTGCGCAAGATGGGCGCGCAGGACGGCGCGGCGCGCGCGCGCGCGCTTGCCGCCCGCGCGGGTGCGCCGCCGGCGCGGGCCGAAACGCCCGGCCCGCAACTGCTCGAGGCGCTGCGCGTTGCCCAGCGGGCCAGCATGGAACGTGCCGGTGAGCAGTCCCCGCTGCAGCTGGCGCGCCTGATCGCCACCGACGACGTCGCACGCAGCCTGCGCCAGCGGATCGAGCTGACGGCGCTGCTGTTCGGGTTCATGCTCGAGGACCGCCTGCTCGACGCCGACCTGCGCGCGCACGTGGGCCGCCTGTTCGTGCCCTTCGTCCGGGTCGTGCTGGCCGATGGCGCGCTGCCGGTGCAGGCTGACCATGCGGCGCGCCGGCTGGTCGATCGCATCGGCCACGTGGTGGCGGCACTTGACGCTGACACCGACGCCGTGCTGCGCGCGGCATTGACCGCGCTCGTCGAGCGGGCGGTCGACGACGTGCTGCGCCGTTTCGACGGCGATCCGGCCGTGATCGACGGCGCGCGGGCGGACCTCGACGAGGCCGTGGGCGCCGCGCTGCGCGCGAGCGATGCGCGGCACGCCGCGTGCGTGGCCGCCATCGACGAGGCCGGGGCCTTGCATGGCCGCGTGGCTGCGGCGCAGGCGGCGTTGGCGCCGCTCATCACACCGCTGCGCACCGACCCGCGCATCGCACACTTCCTGCACACGACCTGGGCGCAGGTCATGGCGCGCGGCGCGCCGGACGAACGGGGCCATGCGGGCCTGCTGGCCGACCTGGTCTGGAGCGCCCAGGCCAAGCTCGATGCGGGCGAACATGCGGCGTTGATGCGCATGCTGCCCGGCCTGGTGAAGCGATTGCGCGTAGGGATCGCGCGCCTGGGCCTGCCAGACGCGCATTCGAAGATGCTGCTCGACCAGCTGGTGGCGGTGCACATGGACGTGATGGCCAATCGCCAGGACCCGCTGGCCGGCGGGCTGGGGCTGGACGTGCTGCGTCACTACTTCGCGCCGATCGAAGAGCGTGCGGCGCTGGCGCACGACACCGGCACCTGGCTGGCGGAGGCCGATCTCGCGCCGGCGCTGGCGCGGCATGGCGCCGTGGCCGCGCTGCACGCCGAGCCGCGCGAGCTGATCGCCACGCCGGATGAAGACGCCTTGCTGGCGTCGTTCCAGCCTGGCATGGGCGTCGAATTCCTCGAAGGTGGCATCTACGTCACGGGCCGCCTGGTGGCTGTCGGCCAGGCGGGCGGCGTGTTTTTGTTTGCGGTCCCGGGCCTGGCGCCGCCGCCCCTGTACCTGCGCGCGGCAATGCTGGCCGCGCTGCGCGATGACCGGGTGCGCGCGCTCGAATATGCGCCGCTGTTCGAGCGCGCCGTCGCCGGGCTGACGGTCAGCGCCGAGGCGCTGGCCAGCTGACGCCGGCTTCAGGGCCGGCGGTCATGCTGGACTGATCAGCGACGACACATACAACAGCAGCTTGTCTTCGCTGCGCCCCAGATCCAGGCCCGTGAGTTCGCCGATGCGGCGCAGGCGGTAGTCGAGCGTGTTGCGGTGGATGCCCAGCGCGGCCGCGGTGGCCGCGGCATTCTCGTTGTGCGCGAACCAGGCCGAGAGCGTCGTGCGCAGCATCGCGCGGCTCTTGTCGTGCGCCAGGCGCGCGATCGGCATGCGCAGCTGGTGCGCCTGCCAGCCACTGTCCAGGCCAGAGAGCAGCACGGGTAACGCCATCTCGTAATAACTGAACACCTGCTGCTGCGAATGGCGCGCGCGCCCGAGCCGGCTGGCGGTGCGCGCGCTCCCGTACGAGATGGCCGCGCCGTCGATACCGGGCAGTGCGATGCCCATCGACAGCGTGAACGGCAGCGCGCATTCGTCGCGCACCAGCTGCGTCAGCGCTTCGAGGCGCCGCTGCGGGGTCGTCTCGAGACCCTTGCGCGCCGGCTCCCAGGCGTCGAGCAGCACCAGTTCGGACGGGCCGACGGTGGCGGTGAGGGCGTCGTCGCGGCGCGCCAGGATCCGCATCTGCAGCAGTTGCACGGCGCTGAGCGAGGCGTCCACCGACTCGGGCACGCCCTGCAGTTCGACCAGAAACACGAGGTGCATGCGTTCGACATCGATCCCCAGGCGCTGCGCCCAGCCTTCGAGTTCGGCGCGCGCGCCCGGCTCGTAGCGGATCAGGTTGAGCACGAAGGCTTCGCGGTAGCGCGAGTTGCTCTGCAACTCCTGGGTCAGCGCTGCCTGCTCCAGGATCATCTCGGCGCTCAGTCGTACCAGCTCGCCGAACTGGCGCACCTCGTCGGGCGCACCGGACAAGCCCACCGCGCCGCAGATCTGGCCGCCCACGCACAGGGGCAGGTTGATGCCCGGCTGGGCGCCATGCAGCTTGTGCGCGGCGGCCGCATCGATTTCCACCGTCAGCTTCTTGGCCAGGGCGAGCAGGGCGCCGGCATGCAGCTCGCCGACCCGCGCCTGGTTGCCGCTGGCGAGGATCACGCCGTGCGCGTCCATCACGTTGACGTTGAACGGGATGATGCGCATGGTGCGCGCGACGATTTCCTGCGCGAGACCGGTGTCGAGGATGTGCATGGCGGTAAGTGGGTGGAATGGATGCGTTTGTGATTATGCACAAATTTGGTGGCCCTGTGGCCTGCCTGGTCCGGCACGCTGCACCGGTTGGCGCTGGGCGTGCCCTTGATGGCGAACCTCGCTTGGGGCGCGTCTTGTGCGAATGCACCAAAAAAGGCGCGAACATGATGGTGTGTGTTGTGCGCGCCACCGACGCTCGATGGCCCTGCTTTGGCTGATAATCTTGGGGATTACCTAATTAGAAACCCGGAGACAGCATGAGTACCACCGCAAGCACACCCGCCACGAGCCTGCTCGACGGCGCTTACCGCAAGGCCACGTGGCGCCTGATTCCCTTCATCTTCGTCTGCTACTTCTTCAATTACCTCGACCGGGTCAACGTCGGTTTCGCCAAGCTCGAGATGCTCGATGCGCTGCAACTGAGCGAGACCGTGTACGGCCTGGGCGCCGGCATCTTCTTCATCGGCTACGTGACCTTCGGGGTGCCGAGTAACCTCATCCTGCACAAGCTTGGCGCGCGGCGCTGGATCGCGGTGATGATGATGACCTGGGGCGCGCTGTCGGCCTGCATGCTGTTCGTGACCACGCCCGTCGAATTCTATGTGCTGCGCTTCTTTACCGGCGTGGCCGAAGCGGGCTTCTTCCCGGGCATGGTCCTGTACTTCACCAAGTGGTTCCCGTCGCACAAGCGCGGCCAGGTGATGGCGCTGTTCATGTCGGCCATTCCCGTTTCGGGCCTGATCGGCGGCCCGTTGTCGGGCTGGATGCTCAGCCACTTTTCAAGCGGCCAGGGCGGCATGGATGGCTGGCAGTGGCTGTTCCTGCTGCAGGGGATTCCAACCGTGCTGCTGGGCGCAGCGGTGCTGTTCTACCTGAACGACAGCCTGGCGAGCGCGCCATGGCTGACGAACGATGAAAAAGCCGCGATGCAAAAGGCGCTCGACGACGACGAAGCGCAGCGTTCGAGCGGCGTGCACGCCGTGCATTCGTTCGGCGCCGTGCTGCGCGACTGGCATGTGTGGATGCTCGGCTTTATCTATTTCAGCATCCAGATGGGCGTCTACGCGATCAACTTCTGGCTGCCGTCGATCATCAAGTCGCTCGGCTTCGAGAGCGCCACCACGGTCGGCTGGCTCAGCGCCATTCCCTACCTGTTCGCCGGTGTCTTCATGGTGCTGGTGGGTCGCTCGGCCGACCGCCGGCGCGAGCGCCGCTGGCACTTGTCGGCGCCGCTCCTGATGGCGCTGGTCGGCCTGCTGCTGGCCGCGAACTTTTCAAGCAACGTGGTGCTGGTGATGATCGGCCTGAGCCTGGCCACGATGGGCGCGCTCACCGGCCTGCCGATGTTCTGGCCCTTGCCGGCCGCGTTCCTGGGCAGTGCCGCAGCGGCCGCCGGCCTGGCCCTGATCAACTCGATGGGCCAGATCGCGGGCTTCCTCAGCCCGTTCCTGGTCGGCTGGATCAAGGACGCCACCGGCAGCACGGACATGGCGCTGTACATCCTGTCGACCGTCCTGTTTATCGGCGCAATGCTGGTGCTGGTGGTGCCTGCGCGCCTCGTCAATCGTTGATTGGAGCGTACCATGCACATCGTGATCGCACCCGATTCATTCAAGGAAAGCCTGTCGGCGCTGGAAGCAGCGAGCGCCATCGAGGCCGGTTTTCGCGAGATTTTCCCTGACGCCGACTACGTCAAGATCCCTGTCGCCGATGGCGGCGAAGGCACCGTCGAGGCAATGATCGCCGCAACTGGCGGGCGGCGCGTGGACCTGCGCGCCACCGGTCCGCTGGGCACGCCCGTTGACGCCTTCTATGGCCTGACGGGCGGCGACGTCATCGCCGTGATCGAAATGGCTGCGGCCAGCGGCCTGGAACTGGTCCCGCCCACGCAGCGCGATCCGCTGCGCGCCACCAGCCGGGGTACCGGAGAACTGATCCTCGCCGCGCTCGACGCCGGCGCGCGCCGTTTCATTCTCGGCGTGGGCGGCAGCGCCACCAACGACGGCGGCGCCGGCATGCTGCAGGCGCTGGGCGTACGCCTGTTCGATGCGCACGATGCGCCACTGGCGCCGGGCGGCGCGGCGCTGGCGCAGCTGGCGCGCATCGACGTCACGCAGCTCGATGCGCGCGTGCTCGAATCGGTGTTCGAGGTGGCGTGCGACGTGAGCAATCCACTGGTCGGCCCGACCGGCGCGTCAGCAATCTTCGGCCCGCAAAAGGGCGCCACGCCGGCGATGGTCGAGCAGCTTGACGCCAACCTGCGCCACTACGCAGCCGTCATCGCACGCGACCTGGGGCAGGACGTGGCCGCCGTCCCTGGCGCCGGCGCCGGCGGCGGCATCGCTGCCGCGATGCTGGTGTTCCTGAAGGGCCGCCTGCGCCCGGGCAGCGAGATCGTGGCCGACGCCGTCGGGCTCGACGCCGCCGTTGCGCTGGCCGACCTGGTCATCACCGGGGAAGGCCGCATCGACAGCCAGACCGTCAACGGCAAGACCCCGATCGGCGTGGCCCGCGTGGCCGCGCGCCACGGCAAACCGGTGATCGCCATCGGCGGCTGCCTGGGCCAGGACGCCAGCGCCGTCCACGCCCACGGCATCGACGCCACCTTCAGCACCATCATGAAGGCCGGCACGGTCGCCGAAGCGCTGGCCGGCGCCGAATTCAACCTGCGCAGCACCGCCCGCAACGTCGCCGCCACGCTCGATCTGGGCCTGAAGCTCGGCTCCACCGCCTCCATCGCAACGCCAACATCCAATTAGGGTCAGTGTCGAATTGTTGAGCAATTGATCCGCAACGCAAACAAGTGGGGTCGGAGTCGATTTGTTGGGCAATTCCCAAAAGTTGTCAAACAATTCGACTCTGACCCTAATTGTAAGATTTAGGCTGAGCCTCCTTCACAATTAGGGTCAGAGTCGAATTGTTGAGCAATTGATTTGCATGTCGATGCGGCCGAAGCTGCTGCAACGGCGCGCGCCTAGCGTCCGATCCATGCCGCGCCCGGCCAGGCGCCACTGAGAACCATCTCTTTCATCAGGCCGACCAGCTCCGGCGCGGCTGCCACGCTCACGGGCGACGCGCGGCGCGTGGCGGCGCGCGCCAGCACGATCCGGCGCGACAGGTCGGGCGTGCCCACCGGCGCCCCCGACAGCGTCCCGTCGCGCAGTTCGTCGAGAATCGCGGAACTGGGCAGGATGCTGTAGCCGAAGCCTTTCGTCACCAGCGACTTTTGCAGGTCGAGCGCATTGGTCTCGGCCACCACGTCGACGCTGATGCCGGCCACCGCCAGCGCGTGCTCGATGATGCTGCGCAGGCCGTGCGGCGCGTTCGGCAGGATCATCGGGCGGTCGCGCAGGTGCTTGAGCGGGAACGGTGTCGATGAATCGATCTCGCCCGGTGGGCCGATGACGTACAGGCGCTCGTCGAGCAGCGCCTCGACCTGCAGGCCCTGCGACGCGCGCGTGTCGTACAGCAGCGCCAGTTCGACTTCGCCGGCCTCGAGCCACTGCACCACATTGCCCGCATAACCGACATTGATCCCGACCGTGACGGCAGGGTGCTTTGCGCGTACGCGCGCCACCAGTTCGGTTGCCAGCAGATTGCTGGTGCTGGCCAGCAGGCCAATCATGAGGCGCCCCGAGATCGCGTTGGCGGCCGGCCCGATCTCGGCGCGCGCCTTGTCCAGTTCACGCAGCGCGCGCCGCCCGTACTCGGCCAGCGTGCGGCCGGCATCGGTCAGCACCATGCCATGGCGCTCGCGCTCGAACAGGATGGCGCCGCATTCGTCTTCGAGCATGCGGATATGGCGCGACACGGCCGGCTGCACCAGGTGCAGCAGTTCGGCGGCCCTGGTGGCGCTGCCCGTTTCGGCGATGGCGATGAGCGTGCGGATCTGCTTGATGTCCATGGTGAGGGGGGGGCGCGTGAATGAGCCATCAACATAAGCGATTCCTGGCGACTGTGCAATGCCGCTTCGTGATGCCTCGCAGGCATGCGCGCGCGTGATCCTGGAATCAGTTTTTTCTATTTCTGTACCACCTTCATTCAAATTTATGATGGGCCTCATTCCACACGCGACTGGCCCGTCATGTCTGCCATCCCCCGTTCTTACCTGTTCGTCCCTGGTAACCGGCCCGAGCGTTTCGCCCGTGCGGCCGCCTGTGGCGCTGATGCCGTCATTGTCGACCTCGAAGATGCCGTGCCGCCGGCCGACAAGGACCACGCGCGTACCCAGGTCGCCGCCGCGCTCGATCCATCGATGCCCGTCGTGGTGCGCATCAATGCCGAAGACACGGCCTGGTTCGAGTCCGACCTGGCCTTGTGCCGCCACGCGGGCGTGGCCGCCATCATGTTGCCAAAGGCCGAGTCCATCGAGGGTCTGGAGCGCGTCGCGCATGTGGGCCTGCCCGTGCTGCCGCTGATCGAAACCGCCTGCGGCATGGCGGCGGTGGCCGCGCTGGCACAGGTGAAGGGCGTTGCGCGCCTGGCCTTCGGCTCGATCGACTTCCAGTTCGACCTGGGCATCGTGGGCGACGACCAGGAACTGCTGTACTTCCGCTCGATGCTGGTGCAGGCCTCGCGCGTGGCCGGCCTGGCGCCACCCATCGATGGCGTGACCGTCGCGCTGGACGACGAGGCCCAGCTGATCGCCGACACCGTCCGCGCCCGCCGCCTCGGCTTCGGCGCCAAACTCTGTATCCATCCGCGTCAGATAGCGCAAGTCAACGCGGGCTTCAAGCCCACGGCAGACGAGGTGACCTGGGCCACGCGCGTGCTCGCCGCGGCCAGCCAGGCCAATGGCGCCGCCGTTGCCCTCGACGGCAAGATGGTCGACCGGCCCGTGATCCTCAAGGCCCAGCGCATCGTCGACGAAGCCGCCCTTTAGAACAAGACCATAGGAGACAACGATGGACAACCTGGACACCTGGCAGGGCCGCACCGAAGAACGCCTTGACGCCATTACCGCCGCGCCCCTGGCCGCGATGGCGGCGCTGCTCGATCGCGACGATCCGGCCCCGCGACCCGGCAGCGCCGTGCCGCCGCTGTGGCACTGGCTGTACTTCCTGCCGGTGCACCGCCAATCGCAGATCGGGCCGGACGGCCATGCTCTGCGCGGCGGGTTTCTACCGCCGGTGGACCTGCCGCGCCGCATGTGGGCCGGCGGGCGCCTGCGATTCATCGCGCCGCTGCAGGTCGGCGACCAGGCGCGGCGCGTGTCGACCATCGCGGGCATCACGACCAAGGAAGGCCGCAGCGGCAAGCTCGTGTTCGTGCTGGTGCGCCATGTGATCGAAGGCGCGGCCGGGCTGGCGATCGAGGAAGAACACGATATCGTCTACCGCGGTAATCCGCAGCCGGGTGATTCTGTGCCGGCCCCGGTGCCCGCCGACGTCGACCACGACTGGATCCGCGAGATCACGCCCGATCCGGTGCTGCTGTTTCGCTATTCGGCCCTGACCTTCAATGGCCACCGCATCCACTACGACCAGCCCTACGTGACGCAGGTCGAGGGCTATCCGGGCCTGATCGTGCATGGCCCGCTGATTGCGAGCCTGCTGCTCGACCTGGTGCGGCGCGAACGGCCAGATGCCGTCGTCACCGAGTTTTCCTTTCGCGCCGTGCAGCCGCTGTTCGACATCCATCGCTTCAGCGTGTGCGCACGCGTGGAGCCGGACGGCCACACCATCACGCTGTGGGCCAAGACCCACGACGGCCAGCTGGCCATGCGCGCCCAGGCGCTGCTGGCCTGAGCCACCCATACCCGGATCAGGAGACCGACACATGAACGCAGAAAACGATTTTGAAGATATCCGCGATGCGCTGCGCGCGCTGTGCGCCGAATTCCCGGCCGAGTACTTCCGCAAGGTCGACGACGAACGCGGCTACCCCGAAGAATTCGTCACCGCGCTGACGCAAGCGGGCTGGCTGGCCGCATTGATCCCGCAGGAATACGGCGGCTCGGGCCTGGGCCTGACCGAAGCGTCGGTCATCATGGAAGAGATCAACCGCTCGGGCGGCAATGCCGGCGCCTGCCACGGCCAGATGTACAACATGGGCACGCTGCTGCGCCACGGTTCCGAAGCGCAGAAGCGCCACTACCTCCCGCGCATCGCCAGCGGCGAACTGCGCCTGCAATCGATGGCCGTGACCGAGCCGACCACCGGCACCGACACCACCAAAATCAAGACCACGGCAGTGCGCAAGGGCGACCGCTACGTGATCAACGGCCAGAAGGTGTGGATCTCGCGCGTGCAGCACTCCGACCTGATGATCCTGCTGGCGCGCACGACGCCGCTGGCCGAGGTGACCAAAAAGTCCGAAGGCATGTCGATCTTCCTGGTCGATATCAAGGACGCCATCGCGCAGGGCATGGTCGTGCAGCCGATCCAGAACATGGTCAACCACGAGACCAATGAGCTGTTCTTCGAGAACCTGGAAATCCCGGCCGAAAACCTGATCGGCCAGGAAGGCAAGGGCTTCAAGTACATCCTCGACGGCCTGAACGCCGAGCGCACGCTGATCGCCGCCGAATGCATCGGCGACGGCTACTGGTTCATCGACAAGATCAGCAAGTATGTCAATGAGCGCGTGGTGTTCGGCCGCCCGATCGGCCAGAACCAGGGCGTGCAGTTTCCGATCGCGCGTGCCTACATCAACGTCGAAGCGGCCAACCTGATGCGCTTTAAAGCGTGCGCGCTGTTCGATGCGCACAAGCCGTGCGGCGCCGAAGCCAATATGGCCAAGATGCTGGCCGCCGAAGCATCGTGGGAAGCAGCCAACGCCTGCCTGCAGTTCCACGGTGGCTTTGGTTTCGCATCCGAATACGACGTCGAGCGCAAGTTCCGCGAGACGCGCCTGTACCAGGTGGCGCCGATCTCGACGAACCTGATCCTGTCGTACGTTGCCGAGCACGTGCTCGGGTTGCCACGCTCATTCTGAGGAGACGCGATCATGCAACCCATGCGACCCTTGGAGGGCATCACCGTCGTCACGCTGGAACACGCCATCGCGGCGCCATTTTGCACGCGCCAGCTCGCCGACCTGGGCGCGCGTGTCATCAAGGTCGAGCGGCCCGGCAGCGGCGACTTTGCGCGCGGCTACGATGAACGCGTCAATGGCCTGGCGTCGCACTTCGTCTGGACCAACCGCTCGAAAGAAAGTCTCACGCTCGACGTCAAGCATGGGCAGGCCGACGCCGTGCTGGCGGGCCTGCTCGAACGCGCCGACGTGCTGGTGCAGAATCTCGCCCCCGGCGCGGCCGAACGCCTTGGCCTGTCGTACGAAGTCCTGAAACAACGCCATCCGCGCCTGATCGTGTGCGACATTTCGGGCTACGGCAGCGACGGTCCGTACCGCGACCGCAAGGCGTATGACCTCTTGATCCAGAGCGAATCGGGCTTCCTGTCCATTACCGGCACGCCCGACGAACCGTCCAAGGCCGGCTGCTCGATTGCCGATATCGCCGCCGGCATGTACGCGTACACGAATATCCTGGCCGCGCTGCTGCAGCGGGGCCGCACGGGCGAGGGCTGCCGCATCGACGTGTCGATGTTGGAGAGCATGGCCGAGTGGATGAGTTATCCGCTGTACTACGCCTACGAGGGGGCGGCGCCGCCAGCGCGCACGGGCGCGGCCCACGCGACCATCTTCCCGTACGGGCCATTCATGGCCGGCGACGGCAAGTCAGTCATGCTGGGCATCCAGAACGAGCGCGAATGGGCGGCCTTTTGCGCCATCGTGCTGCAGGCGCCGGAACTGGCCACCGACGCGCGCTACAACGCCAATGCGCGCCGGGTCGAAGCGCGTGAGGCGCTGGGGGCCGTGATCGTGACGGCCTTCTCGACGCTCACCGCGCACGAGGTGCGCGAACGGCTGGAACTGGCCCACATCGCCAACGCCCAGGTCAACGACATGCAGGCAGTCTGGGATCACCCGCAGCTGAAAGCACGCGGGCGCTGGACCGAAGTGGACACGGCCAACGGCCGCGTGCCGGCCATGCTGCCGCCAGGTTTGCCGCACAATGTGATGCCGCGCATGGATGCGGTGCCGGCGCTGGGACAGCATACCGATGCGATCCTGGCGGAGCTCGGGTATGACGCGGCGGCGATCGCGGGGATGCACGCGCACGGTGCGGTGTAACGAAACTGCCAGCCCAAAACGTCGTTCCCGCGGAGGCGGGACCCCAAGTACGAAGATTCGCCACTAACGTTTGCGTAAGTGGCGAAGCTTGCAACTTAGGTTCCCGCCTCCGCGGGAAGTCGTAGCCGCCAGTGGCGGGTACGACGGTCTTTGGGCTAACTCAATCCGCAAACGCCCCATTCTTCTTGTAGATCGGCCCCCACTTGTCGATCTCGGCCTTCAGGTGCGTGCGCAAGCCTTCCGGCGTCGCTTTCGCGTCCGACACCGGCTCGGCGCCCAGTTCGGCAAAGCGCGCCTTCACGTTCGGATCATTGAGTGCCTCGCGCAGCGCCGTGCCGATGCGCGCGACCACCGGCGCCGGCGTGCCTTTCGGCGCATACATGCCGTGCCAGACATACATCTCGAACCCGGCCAGGCCTTGTTCGCCCAGGGTCGCGAGATTGGGCAGCGACGGGATGCGCGTCTTCGTCGTCGCGCCGTACACCTTCACGCGGTTGGTCTTGATGTACGACGTGGTCTGCGTCGTCTGGTCGCACAACAGGTCGATCTGGCCGCCCAGCATATCGCTCAGCGCCGGCGCCGTACCTTTGTACGGAACGGTCGTCAGCGGCACGCCGATCGCGCTCAGGAACAGCATGCCGCACTGGTGCGACACGGCGCCCAGGCCGGCGTGGCCCAGCGTCATGGCGTCCTTCTTCGATTTGATCAGCGCGATCAACTCTGGCAGCGTGTTGGCCGGCAGGTCCTTGCGCGCCATGAGCACCATCGGCACGTCGGCCACCTGGCCGATGTACTCGAAGTCGGTCATCGGATTGAAGGCGAGCTTGCGGTACAGGGCGGTGCTGGTGGCCATGCCGTTATGGTGCAGCAGCAGGGTATAGCCATCGGGCGCGGCGCGCGCGATGCGACCGGCGGCGAGCGTGCCGCCGGCCCCAAGGGCGTTCTCCACGATGATCGATTGCTTGAGCGACTTCGACATGGTCTGCCCGAGGATGCGGGCCACCACGTCGGTGGGGCCGCCGGCCGAGAAGGGGACGACCAGGGTGATGGCTTTCTCGGGGTAGTCCGCGGCCAGGACGGCGCCCGACGCCAGCATGGCGATGGCGGCAGTGACCGACCGGCGGATGATGGAATGATTCGGCATGCTTGTCTCCTGTTATAGGCTTTTGTGCTCGAGGCTGCCCCGCGCGTGGCGTGATTTCGGGTCGGACAAACAACGCGCGAAGCGATGCAGGCAAGTCATCATAGAAGTGAATGTAATGCGCACGTAAATAACGTTTTCTGATGCCTCGATCAAAAAACAAGATAGGTAAGCGAGGCAGTGGATGTGCGCTCGCAGCAAATAACCCGGTAACCCCCCCCATGTTGTTGAAAATGATTCTCATTCAATATAGAATCCGGGATTTCTCATATTAAACTTCGCATACCATGCCTTTGCCCGCCGCACTGCGTCCCTCGCTTCTCGTTATCGCGCTGTGCCAGGCGTTTCCCTTGACGGCAGCGGCGCAGGAACCCGATGAACCAGCGATGCCGGCGGTGCGCGTGACAGCCGTTCGCGCGCAGGGATTCATGCCCAATACGGTGGAAGCCGGCAGCTTTCGCGGCAGCGATGTCATGGACGTGCCGTCGACCGTGAACGTCATCACGCGCGAGGTGCTTGAGTTGCAGGCGGCCGCCGGGCTCTATGACGCAGTGCGCAATACCGCCGGCGTCACGCGCCAGCAAAATGGCGGCGACACCTGGGACCAGTTGGTCATCCGTGGTATCGCCGTCGAGAACCGCACCAATTACCGGCTCAACGGCTCGCTGCCGATCATGAACTTCGGCCAGGTGTCGATGGAGAACAAGGAGCGCGTCGAGGTGCTCAAGGGCGCGACCGCGCTGTATTACGGCTTCACGTCGCCGGCCGGTGTGGTCAACTTCGTCACCAAGCGCGCCGGCAGCGCGCCATTGACCACCGTCGGCGTCAATCTCGACGACAACGGGACGGCGCTGGCCACGCTCGACGCCGCGCACCGCTTCGGCTTTGACAACGCGGTTGGCGTGCGCATCAACGCAGCCGGCGGCACGCTCGGCTCGCACCTCGATGGCGTCGGCAATGGCAATCGCGGGTTCATCGCCGGTGCATTCGACTGGCGCGTGAATGCGCGCGTGCGCCTGCGCGCCGACCTCGAGTACGACAAGCGCCGCGTGACCGAGCAGGCCGGCATCAACCTGCCCCCGGTCGTGGGCGGCGTGATCACGCTGCCGCGCGCAGTCGATCCGCGCCGGCTCGTCGGCCCCGACTGGGCCAGGTTCGAGACGCATTCGCGCAACGCGCAGGTGCGCGCCGACATCGCCCTGAACGACGCCTGGGCGCTGACGCTCGAAGCGGGCCACGCAGAAACGAAGCGCGACCGCGCACTGCCGATCTTCCGCTTCAATAACGCGGCGAGCGTCGCGACCGGGGCGGGCCGCATCACCGGCAATCTGCAGCATGCCGACGTCGATTCGCGCATGCTGCGCGCCGAACTGGCCGGGCAGCTGCGCACCGGGCCCTTGATGCACGACCTGACGATCGGCATGAGCGATACCGACAAGGGCCAGGCGCCGATCTACCAGTCGAACTACACGATCCCCGCGCAGAACCTGTATGCACCACTGCCCGTGACCGATTTCTCGATCGGGGCGCGGCCGGCCGCGCCCACGACCGCGGCGCTCGATTCGCGCGACAAGGGCCTGTACGTGGTCGATCGCATCAGCCTCGGAGCCTGGCAATTCATCGGCGGCGTGCGCCGCGTCGACTACCGCAGCACGCAGGGCGCAAACGACTACGACGTGCGCGAGACGACGCCGATGGCAGCGCTGGTGTACCGCGTGCGTGACGATATCTCGGTGTATGCGTCGGCGGCCGAAGGGCTGGAAGAAGGCGAGGCCGCACCCGCCGGCAGCGCGAACGAAGGCACGCGCATGGCGCCGGGCGTGAGCACGCAGCGCGAAGTCGGGGCGCGCTGGCGCACGGCCGGCGGGCTGCTCACGCAGGCGGCGCTGTTCGACATCGAGCGGCCAGGCTACTACACCAATACCGCCAACGTCTTTACCGCCGATGGCGAGCAGCGCTACCGCGGCCTGGAACTGTCGGCGCAGGGCCGCGTGCTGCGCAGCCTGTCGTGGCAAGGTTCGGCCCAATGGCTCGATCCCACCTTCCGCAACATCAATGCGGCGTACAACGGCAAGCTGCCCGAGAACGCGGCGCGCCGCACCGCCAGCACGTTCCTGGCCTGGGATCTCGCTGCGGTGCCGGGCCTGGCGCTGACCGGCGGCGCGTACTACACCGGCCGGCGACCGGTCAATGACCTGAACCAGGCCTGGCTTGGCGGCACCACCTTGTTCAGCCTGGGCGCGCGCTACGTCGGCCAGTTCGCCGGCAAGCGCACCACGTGGCAACTCAATGTCGACAATGCGGCCGACAAGCGGTACTGGGCCGGCGCCGGCACGCGCCTGAGCGCGGGCTTGCCGCGCCTGGTCAAGCTGTCGATGAAGGTGGCGCTGTGAGCGCGGGCATGGCGGTCGAACGCGCCGTGGCCATCGCAGCGCCGCCAGCTCTCCCGGCTGCGCCGGCACGTGCGTGGCGCAGCTGGCGTTTGCCGTCGCTGCGCGAAGTCTGGTTCCAGCTGCACTGGTTCGTCGGGATCACGGCCGGCACGCTGCTGGCCGTGATCGGCCTGACTGGCGCCATCCTGTCGTTCGAGCACGAATTGCTCGACGTGCTCAATCCCGGCGTGATGACGGTCGACGTCGAAGCGCGCCCGCGCCTGCAGCCCGAGCAACTGCTGCAGGCGGCGCAGCGCGCGCGGCCCGGCGAACGCGTGGTGAGCATCGTGCTGGAGGCTGACCCGGGCAGCACGGCGATGGTGCGCTTCGCGCCGCCGCCGGGCGACAGGCGCGGCCCGGACGTGCGCGTCCATCCGTACAGTGGCGCCGTGCTGCCTGCGCTGCGCTTCGACGCCGCGTTCACCTGGGTCGAGGAACTCCATCGCTGGCTGCTGCTGCCGCGCGCGCCGGGCCGCATCGTGCTCGGCATCCTGGCGCTGTGCCTCGTCGGCCTGGCGCTCAGCGGCCTGTATCTGCGCTGGCCGAAGAAGCTGAGCGACTGGCGCACCTGGCTGACCTTCAACACCAAACTGCGTGGCCGCTCGTTCCTGTGGGCGCTGCACGCGATTGCCGGGACCTGGGCGCTGGTGGCGTACCTGATCGTGGCCGGCACCGGCATCTACTGGAGCTTCGATGTCGTGCGCGACACGGTGCAGGGCTGGGCCGGTAACAAACCTGCCGCCGCCGCCGCACGCACGCAGCCTCAGATGCAGCCGCGAGAACGCAAGCGCGCCGCGGCGCCAAGCGGCCCGACCTCGCTCGATCCGGCCTGGAACACCTTCCTGAAACACGCCCCGAACTGGGCCAACGCCACGATCCGTCTGCCTGAACGCGGCAGCGGCGCCTACCAGCTCACGTGGATTTCGCAGGACGGTCCACACGACCGCGCCCGCAACCGCATGTCCCTGCGCGCCAGCGACGGCGCGCTGCTCAAGGACGAAACTTATGGCGGGCAAGCGCTCGGCCAGCGTGCCCTGAGCACGATTCGCCCCCTGCACACGGGCAGCTACTTCGGCCTGCCGGGGCGGATCATCATGATGCTCGCCAGCCTGGCCTTGCTCGGCTTTGCGATCACCGGCTGGATGCTGTACCTGGGCCGGCGGTGCCAGAAACGCGCGCTGGCGCGCGAACGGGCGCTGGCGATGGCAGGCGCGCCGGGAGTGGCCGGGGGCGGCGCGCCGATCCTGCTGGCGTTCGCCACACAGGGCGGCCAGGCCGAGCAGATCGCGCTGCACAGCGCCGCCGCGCTGCGCGCCGGCGGCCGCGCGGTCGACTTGCGCGCGGTGTCGGCGCTGCAGCCGGCCGAACTGGCCGGCTACGAGCACGCGCTATTCGTCGCCGCGACCTTCGGCGAAGGCGAGGCGCCCGATGCGGCGCGGCGCTTCACGCGCGAGCTGCATGCCGGGCCGCTGGCGCTGGCCGGCTGCAATTACGCCGTGCTGGCGCTCGGCGACCGCAATTATGCGCAGTACTGCGGCTACGGCATTGCCCTCGACGAGCGCCTGGGCGCGCTCGGCGCCACGCCGCTGTTCCCGCGCATCGACGTCGACCAGGGCGACGCCGCGGCGCTTGGCCGCTGGATGCATGCACTGGGTGAGCTGGGCGCCGCCGCAGGCACGACGCTTGCCGCCAACGACGCCGCGCCGATGACCGACTGGCCGCTCGTCGAGCGCACGCTGCTCAATCCCGGCAGCCTCGGCGCGCCGCTGTACGAGATCGTGCTGCAGACGGATGCTGGAACCGAGTGGCAGGCCGGCGACCTGCTCGACGTCGCCGTGCGCCACGCGCCGGCGACCGTCGATGCCTGGCTCGCGGCCAGCGGCCTGGATGGCGCGGTGACCGTCACCTGGCAGGGCCAGGCGCAGGCTTTGTCCGAGGCGCTGGCCTGGAGCGAGCTGCCAGGCGCAGAGCATCCATTCGCCACGCCACAAGACTGCGCGGATGCGCTCAAAACCTCGGCGCCGCGCCGCTACTCCATCGCCGGCATCCCGCAGGATGGCGCATTGACGCTGCTGGTGCGCCAGCAGCGCCACGAGCAGGGGATGGGCCTGGCCTCCGGCTGGCTGACCAAGCACCTGGCTATCGGCGGGATGGTGCGTGCACGCCTGGCGACCAATGCCGGATTCCACGGCCCGCAAGATGAGCGGCCCTGCATCTATATCGGCAACGGCTCGGGCCTGGCCGGCTTGCGCGGTCATTTGCGCAGCCGGGTGCTGGCCGGGCAGCGGCGCAACTGGCTGCTGTTCGGCGAGCGCCAGCGCGAGTTCGACAGCCTGTGCGCGCGCGAAATCGCCGCCTGGCGCATTGACGGCGCGTTGCCTGAACTGGACCTGGTGTTCTCGCGCGACGCGGCGCCCGAGTATGTGCAGGACCGCCTGCGCGCCCGCGCCGACACGCTGCGGGTCTGGGTCGAGCGCGACGCGGTGATCCACGTCTGCGGCAGCCTGCAGGGCATGGCGGGGGAGGTCGATGCGGCGCTGGCGGCCATTCTGGGCGAGGCCGAGCGCGATCGCCTGCTCGACGCGGGCCGCTACCGGCGCGACGTGTACTAGTCCATTCCGGCAGGCCGGCGGCGCTGTGGCTATACTGGCGCCATGCAAACCGACCACCAGGCTGGCGCCGATGAATTCCTGACGATCCTGGCGGCGCGGCGTAACTACACGCTGCGCCGCCTTGCCGCGCCCGGTCCGGACGACGCGGCCCTGCTGCGCATCGTCGAAGCAGGGGCGCATGCGCCCGACCATGGTCTGCTGCGGCCGTGGCGCTTCATCCTGATCCCGCAACACAAGCGGCATCTGCTGGGTGAGGTATTCGCCGCCGCCGTGCTGGCGCGCGATCCGGCCTGCGGCGACGAAGCGCTCGCCACGGCGCACGACAAGGCCCTGCGCGCGCCGTGTTTGCTGGTGGCCGTGCTGCGCGACGAGCCGGGCACCATCGTCCCGACGCACGAAAAACTTGTATCGCTCGGCTGCGCGATCCAGAACATGCTCGTCGCGGGCCAGTTGCTCGGCTTTGCGAGCGGTCTGGCCAGCGGCGCAGCGATGGACTTCGCCGGCATGCGTACCTTGCTGGGGCTGGCCGCGCACGAGCGGGCCATCTGCTTCATCGGCCTGGGCACGGCGTCGACCGTCAAGACGCCGCGCCCGCGACCGGACGCCACGCAATTGTTGAGCAGCCTGTAGCTTGCACACCAACGTATTGCGCTTCTTCGTCGACATCGGCTGGACCGAAGAACGGCCGCTGGGCATCGCGGCCAGGCGCTTCATCTAATTGCTGAATGCACAGCGAAACCGAACGACCGTGCTGAAGCAGACCCGCACGCGATGGTGTCGCTTCGGCTAGAATGTTTGCCCAAGATTGGGGGGATCGTTGCGTGCGCGTGTTTCGCCGCGCCGCCTCCCGCACCGCATCATCAAAAGCTATAGGAAGACCATGAGCACCGACAGCAATCTGAACGAAGCCCAGAACACCCAGCTGCGTATCGACGCGCTGGAATACCACCGCAGCCCGACGCGTGGCAAGATCGAAGTGATCGCCACCAAACCGCTGTCGAACCAGCGCGACCTGTCGCTGGCGTATTCGCCGGGCGTGGCGTACGCCTGCGAAGAAATCGCCGCCGACCCGGCCACCGCGTTCGACTACACCTCGCGCGGCAACCTGGTGGCCGTGATCACCAACGGCACTGCGGTGCTGGGCCTGGGTAATATCGGTCCGCTGGCCGCCAAGCCGGTCATGGAAGGCAAGGGCTGCCTGTTCAAGAAATTCGCCGGTGTCGACGTGTTCGACCTCGAGCTCGACGAGCTCGACCCCGATAAACTGATCGACGCCATCGCGATGCTCGAGCCGACCGTCGGCGGCATCAACCTGGAAGACATCAAGGCGCCGGAATGCTTCTACATCGAGAAGAAGCTGCGCGAGCGAATGAACATCCCGGTCTTCCACGACGACCAGCACGGCACCGCGATCATCTCGACCGCCGCGCTGCTCAATGCGATGAAAGTCGTGGGCAAGGACATCGGCCGGATCAAGCTGGTCGCCTCGGGCGCCGGCGCCGCAGCAATCGCCTGCCTGGACATGATGGTGCTGCTCGGCGTGAAGCAAGAGAACATCTACGTCGTCGACTCGCGCGGCGTGATCTGGCAGGGCCGCGACGCGAACATGGAAGAGAACAAGGCGCGCTACGCGCAGGCGACCGATGCGCGCGTGCTGGCTGACGTCGTCAAGGATGCCGACGTGTTCCTGGGCTGCTCGACCGCCGGCGTGCTGACGGGCGAGATGGTCAAGACGATGGCCGCCAAGCCGGTCATCCTGGCCCTGGCCAATCCCGAGCCAGAGATCCGCCCTGAAGTGGCCAAGGCCGCGCGGCCGGACGTCATCATCGCCACCGGCCGTTCGGACTACCCGAACCAGGTCAACAACGTGCTGTGCTTCCCGTACATCTTCCGCGGCGCGCTCGATTGCGGCGCCACGCGCATCACCGACGAAATGAAGCTGGCCTGCGTGACGGCGATCGCCGAACTGGCTGAAGCCGAAGCGAGCGACGTGGTGGCGCTGGCCTACGAAGGGCAAGACCTGACCTTCGGTCCTGAATACATCATCCCGAAACCGTTCGATCCGCGCCTGTTGGCCGCGATCGCACCGCGCGTGGCCGAAGCGGCCGCCGCATCGGGCGTGGCGACGCGGCCGATCACCGACATGGACGCCTACCGCGACAAGCTCGGTCAGATGATCTATCACACCGGTTTCTTCATGAAGCCAGTGTTCAACAAGGCGCGCGCCGAACTGCGCAAGGTGGCGTATGCCGAAGCGAGCGAGCCGCGCGTGCTGCGCGCGGTGCAGGCCGTGGTCGACGAAGGCATCGCGCATCCGGTGCTGATCGGCGATACGGCGATGCTGCAGCGCGCCATCAAGGACGCCGGCCTGCGCCTGCAGGAAGGCACGCATTACACGGTGATCGCGGCCGAACCGGATACCACGCTGCAGGGTACGCGCCTGCTGGCGGCTGGCACGGTCGATGCGCTCATTTGCGGCATGACCGGCAGCTACGACAGTCACCTGAACCACGTGCGCAACGAAATCGGCGTGGCGCCGGGCGCCGAAGTGCTGGCCGCGATGAACGCGCTGGTGCTCGACAAGCTTACGCTGTTCATCACCGACACGTACGTCAACGAGCAACCGAGCGCGCAAGAGCTGGCCGCGATCACGCGCCTGGCGGCCGAGACGCTGCAGCACTTCGGCCTCGAGCCAAAGGCGGCGTTGCTGTCGCACTCGTCACAGGGCTCGTCCGAGCGCCCATCGGCCAAGCGCATGCGCGAAGCGCGCGCACTGCTGGCCGAACAGGCGCCCGACCTGGCAGTCGTGGGCGAGATCCATGGCGACGCCGCATTGTCGGAAGAAATCCGTGACCTGTACCAGATCGACGCCGGCTACTCGGGCAGCGCAAACCTGCTGGTGATGCCGTCGCTGGACGCTGCCAACATCCTGTTCAATGTGCTCAAGGTCGCAGCCGGCAAGGGCGTGACCGTGGGCCCGATCCTGCTGGGCGCAGCCAAGTCGGTACACATCCTGAGCCCGAGCGCGACCGTGCGCCGCATCGTCAACATGACGGCGCTGGCGGCGGCGGGTGTGAAGTAAGAACGCTGGCGGGGATCGCTTTCTCCGCCAGCCCACGCACGTCGTTCCCGCGCAGGCGGGAACCTAAGTGTCGCCGGCTAGCGGCCTAAAAAGCGCCCTTCGATGAACGTTCGGGCCACGCAAAAGAATGAGCATTCTGTAACTCCACTTGGATTCCCGCCAAGGTGGCCGACGAGGCCGGGAATGACGTGCATACTTTGCGTATAAATATTCCGGACAGCACTGCGCGAAGGCGGGAACCCAAGTTTCATGCGTAGCTACCAGCATCTGCATTAGTGGCAGCGCCGGGTACTTGGGTTCCCGCCTCCGCGGGAACGACGTCTTTGCGTTAACGGGGACTGCGTAAAGTCGTCACGCCCCGAACTGCTCCACCAGAAAATCGATGAACGCGCGCGCCCGCGCCGATTGCCGGCGCTTGCTTGGATAGACGACGAACAGGTCGGCTTCGGGCTGCGCATACCCGGGCAGCACGATCCGCAGCCGGCCGCTCTCGACATACTTCGCCAGATCCCATTCCGAGCGCACCAGGATGCCGTGGCCATCGAGCGCCCAGCCCAGCACGATGTCACCATCGTTACTCGACAGCGCGCCCTCGACCTTTACCGACACACTCCTTCCCTCATGCTCGAGGCGCCAGACGCCGTGCGCATCGTCGTTTTGCCGGTGCACGATGCAGCGGTGGTTGGCCAGGTCGGCCAGCGCCGATGGCGCGCCGTGCCGTTCGAGGTAGCGCGGTGACGCGCACAGCAAGCGCCGGTTCGACATGATGCGGCGCGCCACCAGGCGCTGGTCGGGCAGCTCGCCAAAGCGGATCGCCAGGTCGATCCCGCCCGCCACCAGGTCCACCGGCCGGTCGGTGACGTCGAGCTGCACCTCCACCTGCGGGTAGCGCTGCGCGAAGGTCGACACCAGCGGCGCGATCGCAGTACGGCCAAAGCCAAGTGACGCATTTACCCGCAGCAGGCCGCGCGGTACGGCGCGCGTGCTCGATACGGCTTCATCCATCTCTTGCAGGTCGGCCAGGATGCGGGTGGCGTAGTGCAGATAGGTTTCGCCTTCGGGCGTCAGGCTGCTGGTGCGCGTGGTGCGATTTACAAGGCGCACGCCGAGGCGTTCTTCCAGCTGCGCCAGGCGCTTGGTGGCGGCCGGCGGGGTCAGGTCGAGCGCGCGTGCGGCAGCGCTCAGGCTGCCATGGCGGGCGAGCAGCACAAAGAATTCGAGGGTGGAGGCGAGGTCGTTTTTCACTTTGGGTGAAGAATCATATGAAAGACATTCAATCATAACCGCGTTCACAGCGAATAATCTGGTGACTTCTCCAACAGAACAGAAGAGACACCGCCATGAGAATCGTCGACATCCGCGAGCAGACCGCGCCGATCAGCTCCCCGATCCGCAATGCCTACATCGATTTCAGCAAGATGACGCTGAGCGTGGTCGCCGTAGTGACCGACGTGATCCGCGACGGCAAGCCGGTGATCGGCTACGGCTTCAATTCCAACGGCCGCTATGGCCAGGGCACCCTGATGCGCGAGCGCTTCATCCCGCGTATCCTCGAGGCCGATCCAGCGTCGCTGCAGGACGACACTGGCACGAACCTCGATCCGCACAAGATCTGGCAGGCGATGTTCACCAACGAGAAGCCGGGCGGGCACGGCGAGCGCTCGGTCGCCATCGGCACGATCGACATGGCGGTGTGGGATGCGACGGCCAAGATCGCGGGCGTGCCGCTGTTCCAGTTGCTGGCCGATCGTTATGGCAATGGCCAGCCGGAGCGCCGCGTGTTCGTGTACGCGGCCGGCGGCTACTACTATCCGGGGCAGGACCACGGCAAGCTGAAAGACGAGATGCGCAGTTATCTCGATCGCGGCTACACGGTGGTCAAGAAGAAGATTGGCGGCGACTCGCTCGACGAAGACCTGCGCCGGATCGACTCGATCCTGAGTGTGCTTGGCGATGGGCAGAAGCTGGCGGTCGACGCCAACGGGCGCTTCGACCTGGACACCGCGATCCGCTACGCCAAGGCGCTGTCGCAGTACGACCTGTTCTGGTACGAAGAAGCGGGCGACCCGCTCGACTACGAGCTGCAGGCGACGCTGCGTAACTATTACAAGAACCCGATGGCCACTGGCGAAAACCTGTTCTCGATGCAGGATGCGCGCAACCTGATCCGCCATGGCGGCATGCGCGCCGATCGCGACTGGCTGCAGTTCGACTGCGCGCTCAGTTACGGCCTGGTGGAGTATCTGCGCACGCTCGATATGTTGAAGGAACACGGCTGGTCGGCCAAGCGCTGCATCCCGCATGGCGGGCACCAGATGTCACTCAATATCGCCGCCGGCCTGGGGCTGGGCGGGAACGAATCGTACCCCGACCTGTTCCAGCCTTACGGCGGATTCCCGGATGGCGTGAAGGTCGAGAATGGCCACATCACGATGCCGGATCTGCCGGGGATTGGCTTTGAGGGCAAGGCCGATCTGATTGCGCAGATGCGGCGCCTGACCGAGTGAGCAGGCCCCAGGATCAGGCGCGATTCGATCCGTCGAACTGCACCGGTTGCGTCGTGCCGCCCTTGCGCCGCACGACGACGGTGCCGGCCATCTTGTCGTGCCAGCCTTGCTTGCGCGGATCCCAGCCGACCCAGAAGAAGCCCAGCCCGAGCGGGATGGTGGACACGTAGTAGCCGACGTAGCGGATCACAAACTGGCCCGTGCTCGGCCGTTGGCCCGTGCGCGCATCGACAATGACGGCGCCCACGGCCCGCTTGCCCGGCGTGGTCGAGATCTTGATCCACAAGGCGACGACGACGATGGCCGGGAACACGTAGTTGAAGAATGCGTGCGCCGGGCCCAGGATCAGGTCGGTGCTGCTCCAGTAGGCGCTGCCGTAGATGATGGCCAGCAGCGGCATGATGATGATCAGGAGCAGAACGGTGTCGATGAGGGACGCGCCAACGCGCGCCCAGAAGCCGACGTATTCCAGTTCGGGTGATTCGTGCTGCTGCATGGTGTCCTCGTTCGATTGCACTGATTGGACCCACACAATAGCACTCGCCAGGCGGTGCCGGAAAACGCGGCTGCGGTTTTACATCGCCAGATAGCGCGTGACTGCCTCGCCCACTTCGGTGGTGTTGGCCGTGCCACCCATATCGGGTGTGCGCGGGCCCTCGACCAGGCAGCGTTCGATGGCGCCCAGCATGGCGTCATGCGCGGCGGTGTAGTTGGCATCGCCCTGGCCCAGGAACTCGAGCATCATGGCGCCCGACCAGATCATCGCGATCGGGTTGGCGATGTTCTTGCCGTAGATGTCCGGGGCCGAGCCATGCACCGGTTCGAACAGCGACGGGAAGGTGCGGTCGGGGTTCAGGTTGGCCGATGGCGCGATGCCGATCGTGCCGGTGCAGGCCGGACCGAGGTCAGACAGGATGTCGCCGAACAGGTTCGAGGCCACCACCACGTCGAAGCGTTCCGGCGAGATCACGAAGCGCGCGCACAGGATGTCGATGTGGTACTTGTCCCACTTGACGTCGGCGTACTGGTCGCCCATGGCGGCCACGCGCTCGTCCCAGTAGGGCATCGAGATCGAGATGCCGTTCGATTTTGTGGCCGCAGTCAGGTGCTTTTTCGGGCGGCTCTGCGCCAGGTCGAACGCGTACTTGAGGATGCGATCGGTACCGTGGCGCGTGAAGACCGATTCCTGCAGCACGAATTCGCGGTCGGTCCCTTCGAACATCTTGCCGCCGACGGACGAATATTCGCCTTCGGTGTTTTCGCGCACGACATAGAAATCGATGTCGCCCGGCTTCTTGTTGGCGAGGGGGCAGGGCACGCCGGGCATCAGGCGCACCGGGCGTAGATTGACGTACTGGTCGAACTCGCGCCGGAACTTGAGCAGGGAACCCCACAGCGATATATGGTCGGGCACGATGTCGGGCATGCCGACCGCGCCGAAGAAAATGGCTTCGAAGCCTGCCAGTTGCTGGCGCCAGTCGTCGGGCATCATCTTGCCGTGCTTGACGTAGTAGTCGCAGTCGGCCCATTCGAAGGTGGTGAATTCGAGGTCGATGCCGAAGCGCTTCGCGGTGGCGTCGAGTGCGCGCAGGCCTTCCGGCATGACTTCCTTGCCGATGCCGTCACCGGCGATGACGGCGATCTTGTGGGTCTTCATGGGTGTCTCCTCCTGGTTAGTCTGAATACAGCAAGGATAATGCAAAACGCTGTGTTTATAATGTTGCTTTCCGTGGTGTTAAGGAACACGCAGCGTGAATAGTCTTTTGGAGAATGCCGACCTGCGGGTGTTCGTGACGGTGGCACGCCAGGGCTCGTTCTCTGGCGCCGCGCAGGCGCTGGGGATGTCGGCGGCGTATGTCAGCAAGCGCATCGGGGTGCTCGAAGAGGCGCTGGGCGTGCGGCTGTTCCAGCGCACCACGCGCCGCATCGTGATCACCGAGGATGGCGAAGGGGCGTATGCGCGCGCGCAGGCGATTCTCGACAGCCTGGACGACCTGATCGATGAAGCGTCCGAGCGGCGCCGCGCGCCCAGCGGCCAGCTGCGCGTGTGCAGCAGCTTCGGGTTCGGCCGCAATGTCGTCGCGCCGGCGATCGCCCGGTTGGCGCGCGCGTATCCGGCGCTGCAGATCCGCTTCGAGGTGTTCGATCGGCTGGTCGATCCGGTCGCTGAGGGGTTCGATCTGGATGTGCGGATCGGCGACGAGATCGCGCCGCAGCTGATTGCGCGGCGCCTGATGGTCAATCACCGCATCCTGTGCGCGGCGCCCGGATACCTGGCGCAGCACGGCGCGCCGCGCACGCCGCAGGATCTGACGGGGCATCAGTGCCTGGTGATCAAGGAGCGCGACCATCCGTTCGGTGTGTGGCGGCTGCGCTCCAAACACGGCGAAGAGACGGTGAAGGTGTCGGGCGCGCTGTCGACCAACCATGGCGAGATCGCGCTGCGCTGGGCGCTGGACGGCGCCGGCATCGTGCTGCGCTCGCGCTGGCATGCGCAGCCGTTGCTGGAGACGGGCCGACTGGTGCAGATCCTGCCCGAGTATATGCAAGAGGCCAATGTGTGGGCCGTGTATCCGCAGCGGCTGAGCAATTCGGCGAAGGTACGCGCCTGCGTCGAATTCCTCGAGGGCGAGCTGGCGTCCGGCGGGGCACCGGATACGGGCACGTAACGCGCCGCGACTGCGCACGGCTCGCGTTCGCGCACCGGAGCAGTGCAGCGCACAAGGCATTCTCGCATTCGCGACACGCGGCATTCGCGTGGCTCGACAGTGCGCCGCAACATGGGCGATAATGGCGGGCTGTAGCGCGCCGTAACTCGTGTGTTTGCGTCTTTTAGCCAGACCTGGGCCGCCCGCAGTTTCCCTGCCATCCGATCATCCGAGGACCATGAACTCCAGCCCTACGCTTGCCGATACCGTGTGCGCCGCCGCGCGCCGCCACTTGCCCGCTCGCGTGGTCGATCCGCTCGCGCCGCCGTGCGCGTCGCGGCCTGCTGCTGCATGCGCGATGGTGCGCGCGTGAGTCAGTCGGCCATGTATCCGGGTTCCCCAAGCAAGCCATCCCGCCCGCTCATCGAGGTCAAGCCGCACTCGCTGCTCGATGACGTCTACGGCATCATCGTCGGGGTGCTGTTCGTCGTGATCGGCATCGTGCTGCTGCAGGCGGCAGGGCTGCTGACCGGCGGCGTCGCCGGCATCGCGTTGCTGACGTCTTACTCGACCGGCCTGTCGGTGGGCACGCTGTTCATGCTGATCAACGTCCCGTTCTTCCTGTTCGGTTACTTCTTCATGGGCGCGCGCTTCACGATCAAATCGCTGGCCGGCAGCGCGATGATCATGGGGCTTCTCAAGATCATGCCATTCGTGCTGGTGATCGACCGCGTCCACCCGGCCGTCGCTGCATTGGGCGGCGGTACCTTCTGCGGCATGGGCATCCTGGCGCTGGCCCGCCACGGCGCCGGTGTCGGCGGCACGGGCATCGTCACGCTGTGGCTGCAAAAGCAGTACAACATCAACGCCGGCCGTAGCCAGGTAATGATCGACAGCGTCATCCTGTTGCTGGCCCTGAGCCTGGTCGCACCGCACATGGTTGCCTGGTCGGCCTTGAGCGCCGTCGCCATGAGCGGCATGGTCATGGCCTGGCACCGCGCCGGCCGCTATTTCGGCAGCTAACCCCCAATCAATTACCCAACAATTAGGGTCAGAGTAGAATTATTGGGTAATAGCTTTTAGCAAATGGCGTTTATTGAGCTCCTATGGATGAGCTGCTAAAAATTGCACGAAAATTAGGGTCAGAGTAGATTTGTTTATCAATTGATTTTCAAAAATTGGCAAACAATTCTACTCTGACCCTAATTATTTTTCGCCCGTGATAGCGCTATAGTGGGTTGGGAAATTTCCCCTTTTTCATTCACTTCTCAAGGTCAATTGATTGGCGCTGAACATCCACCTGAATAATCAGGGTCAGAGTCGATTTAATTAGCAATTATTCAAAGTTGTCAAACAAATCGACTCCGACCCCATACTCTGCAGTTGGTCTTGCAAATTAATTGGGGTCAGAGTCGATTTAATAAACAATTGATTAACTGAAGTTGTCAAACAATTCGACACTGACCCTGATGTGAACTGGGGGTTATGGGGGGGTGTTTTTATGCGGGGCGGTTAGCGTGTCGCTGCCGACCATGTCGAAGATGCTGAGTTGGCCGCCCAGGCGGATGAAGAGTTCCTGGTAGAGGGCGCCAGTGGTCATATTGCCCCATTCCACGGCGCGTTTGACCAGGTAGGGCGTCGGGCTGTGCGGTTCGACGCGGGCGAGGTAGGCGGCGGCGGCGGCCAGACAGGCGTAGGCATCGGCGCGGTCGCGGAAGTGGTATGGCTCGGCATTTCCTGCCGCGGCTGGTGCGGGAGCTGGTTCCGTCGGGACGGCTGCCGGTAGCGGGGCACGGGCTTGTTGTTCCGTGCGCAGCATTGTCAGGAAGGCGTTCACTTGGCCTGCCACCGCGTCCAGGCGCGGCGCCGCTGCGCCCAGTCGGTTGTCGAAGGTGCGTTGTGCCAGGGTGATTGTTTCGTGCGCGTCCTCGAGAGCCATTACCCGCTCGGTCAGCATTGCGGCCGGCGTGGCGGTCAGCGCGGCGCGGACGTTGCCGGCGGCGTCATCGTCTCGCGCGGTTTGTTCCCAGTCGGCCCAGGTGTACGTGCGACCGTCGTCCATCATGATCAAAGGCGCCTGGCGCAGCGCCGGGACCAGCTTCTGGTCAAGCCATCGGATGATGTTCGCGCGGGCCTCGGCGTCGTCGTTCTCCAGTTGCGGGTGCAGGTCGGACCAGTAACGTTCGCACAGCACGTGCACGAGCAGCATGCACGGCGCCAGCGCGCTCACGCCGTGTTCGTGGACCTGGGCTTCGCACAGCCACGCCGCCAGTTGCAGGTCCTTGCCCTGGGTGCGCAGCGCGCCGGCGGCCAGGGTGCTGACATGGGGCCAGTCAGACCGCTTCGGTTGCCGCTGCCAGACCCCGCGCGGCAACGCGGATTCGTCGCCCTGGCGCGCTTCGATGATGGCGCGGTAGACGCTCGTCGCACGCGCCGGCAGGCCGGTCGGATTGGCCGGATTGGCCGGGTCCACCGGCGCCGCCAGCGCCTCGAACGCGATGCCGAGGTGGCGCAGGAAGTGGTCGTCGGCGCGCCTGGTCAGGTCGCCGTTTGGTGAAACTGGTTCAGGCATGTGGTTCTCCCGGTAAGGCGGCCCGACGGGGCACCAATCAAGGCCACACTGTAGCGCAAATGCGGCCGGCAGGGTCAGGCGCCGGCAGCAGGCAGGTCAGGCGCTGGCGAGCACCATTGACCCGATACGCAGCGTGGCCCGCAGGCCGGGATGGTTGTCTTCCAGCGTCAGGGTGCCGCCATGCAGCCGCGCCACTGCCGACACCACGCTCAGGCCCAGCCCCACGCCGGGTGTGCCGCGGCTGGCGTCCACCCGGTAGAAGCGCTCGATGACGCGCGTGCGCTCATGCACCGGGATGCCGGGGCCGTTATCAGCCACGACGATCTGCACCGTGTCGGCGTCGATGCGCCGCGCCGAGATCGCGATCGCGCCGCGCACCGGTGCGTACTTGAGCGCGTTGTCGACCATATTGCCCAGCGCTTGCGCCAGCAGCACCGGGTCGCCCACCACATGCAGGTTGTCGGGACCGTCAAAGCCCAGCGCGATGTCCTTCAACTCGGCCACCGGTGCATAGAACTCGGTCACCTCGGCTGCCAGCGCCGCCAGGTCGACGTCGACGAACCCGCCGCGCCGGCTGCCGCTGTCGATTTCGGCCAGCCGCAGCAGGGCGTTGAAAATGCCCATCACGCGGTCGACGTCATCGATCGCCGCATCGATCTCGACGAAGGTTTCATCAGGCGCCGGCCGGGCCACCGATAATTCTTCAAGCCGCGCGCGCAGCTCGGAGAGCGGCGTGCGCAGGTCGTGCGCGATGGCGTTCGAGACGTCCTGCACGCCCGTCACCAGGTGCTCGATCTGGTCGAGCATGCGGTTCACGGTGCGCGTCAGCTGCTGCAGCTCGTCGCCGTCGCCTGGTTCGACCAGGCGATGCGAGAGTTTGCCTTCGATGATCGAGGCCGTGGTGTCGCTGATGCCCTGCATGCGGCCCAGCAGCGCGCGCCGGATCATGATGCCGCCAAGCGCGGCGCTGAGCAGCACCGTGATCGCGCAGCCCAGCAGCCCATATGCGAACAGGCGTTCGAGCTGCTGGAAGCGATCGAGGTTGCTGGCCACGAGCAGCCGGTAGCCGTCTTCCAGCGTCACGCGCACCAGCTCCACACTGCGCGGCACATCGTCGACCACGATCGTCACCCGGCACAGGCCATCGCGGTCCGGCACGCCCTCGGGCCATTCGGGCAGGTTCCCCGCCAGCTTGGCGCCATCGGGCGCGACGAACAGCATGATCTTGCGCACGCCATCGTTCACGCCATGGACCTGGCTGTCGATGGCGGCGGCCAGCGCGGGCGGGCCCTGGCGGATGAACAGGTTGCTCAAGTGCTGGGCGTCGGTCTTGAGCAGCTGGCTGCGCACTTCGC
This sequence comes from Massilia aurea, assembly GCF_040790145.1. GTDB lineage: Bacteria > Pseudomonadota > Gammaproteobacteria > Burkholderiales > Burkholderiaceae_D > Telluria > Telluria aurea_C. The sequence goes on along the minus strand of NZ_JBFMMP010000001.1, from coordinate 1,027,341 downwards.
CGATATTGGTATGCCACGCCAACCACAGCGGCGTGGCAAACATCGCCAGCACCAGCAGCGTGACGAAGGCGTAGCCGATCGCGATCGTGCGGGCCGAAAAGCTGGGCAGCTTGAGCATCATGCGCATACCGCTCAAGGCTGGTCGGTCAGCATGTAGCCGGCATTGCGCACCGTGCGCAGCAGGGCGGTGGAAAAGCCGGCGTCGATCTTTTGCCGCAGCTTGCTGATGTGGACATCGATGACATTGGTCTGCGGGTCGAAGTGGTAGTCCCACACATTCTCGAGCAGCATGGTGCGCGTGACCACCTGGTTCGCATGGCGCAGCAGATAGGTCAGCAGCTTGAATTCGCGCGGCTGCAGCGCCACCGGCTTGCCGGCACGCGTGACGCGGTGCGCCAGCATGTCGACACTCAGGTCGCCCAGCGTCATGACGGTTTCCACCGCCTGGCTTTGCGAGCGGCGCAGCAGCGCGTCCAGGCGCGCCAGCAATTCGCCGAACGCGAACGGCTTGGTCAGGTAGTCGTCGCCGCCGGCGCGCAGGCCGCGGATCCGGTCGTCCACCCCATCGAGCGCGGACAGGATCAGGATCGGCACCCGGTTTCCCTGCTGGCGCAGCGCCTCGATGATGGCCAGGCCGTCGATCCCGCCGGGCAGCATGCGGTCCATGACGATCGCGTCATACGGTTCGCTGACAGCGTAGACCATGCCGTCGCGGCCATTCTCGGCATGGTCGACCGTGTGCCCGGCTTCGCTCAGCCCTTTCTTGACGAAGCGCGCGACGCGCTCGTTGTCTTCGACGAGAAGCAGTTTCACGGCGTCCTCAATGCGCCTGCGGCTGCGGTTCCACAACCGCCGGCTTGACGTCCGGCGCTGCATCGACATGCGTCGGCGCCTTGGCGCGCGACGCGACGATCACGTAGAACAACGGAATCAGGAACGTGGCCAGGAATGTCGCCGTCAGCATGCCGCCGATGACGCCGATACCAAGGGCGTTCTGGCTGCCCGAGCCGGCGCCGCTCGACAGTGCCAGCGGCAGCACGCCCAGGATGAACGCCATCGAGGTCATGATGATCGGCCGCAGCCGCACCTTGGCCGATTCGAGCGCCGCCTCGACCAGGCCCATGCCTTCCATCTGCAGCTCGCGCGCGAATTCCACGATCAGGATCGCATTTTTGGCTGAAAGACCAATGGTGGTCAACAGGCCAACCTGGAAGAACACATCGTTTTCCATGCCGAAGGCCGTGGCGGCGGTGAGCGCACCCAGTACGCCGATCGGCACCACCATGATCACCGAGATCGGGATCGCCCAGCTTTCATACAGCGCGGCCAGGCACAGGAACACGACCAGGATCGACAGCGCGTACAGCAGCGGCGCTTGCGATCCGGCCTGTGATTCTTGCAGCGAGATGCCGCTCCACTCGAAGCCGATGCCTGCCGGGAGCTGGCCCACCAGGCGCTCCATGATCGCCATCGCCTCGCCGGTAGAAAAGCCCGGCGCCGGCTGGCCCAGGATCTCGGCCGACTCGATGCCGTTGTAGCGCGCCATCGCCGGCGAGCCCCAGGCCCAGCGCGCACTGGCGAAGCTCGAAAACGGCACCATCTCGCCGGCGCCGTTGCGCGCATACAGCAGTTTGATGTCGTCCGGGTTCATGCGGAACTGTGCATCGGCCTGCACGTACACGCGCTTGATGCGGTTGTCCGTATCGAGGAAGTTGTTGATGTAGCGCGAGCCCCAGGCCGTCGAGAAGGTCTGGTCGACTTCGGTCAGGTTCACGCCCAGCGCGGCCGCCTTTTCGCGGTCGATGTCGATTTTATAGGTCGCATTGTCGGCCTGGCCCGTGAAGCGCACGCGCTGCAGGTTCGGCTCTTTGCGCGCCATCTCGAGCAGCTGGTCGCGTGCCTTGGCCAGCGCGTCGTGACCCAGTCCGCCGCGATCCTGCAGCTGCAGCGAGAAGCCGTTGGCCGCGCCCAGGCCGCGGATCGATGGCGGCTCGACCGCATTCACGGTCGCGCCCTGGTAATTGGCGTAGCGCGCGGTGATGCGATTGGCCAGCGCCGAGACGCCCAGCGCCTCGTCCTTGCGCTCGTCCCAGGTTTTCAGTCGCACAAACAGGCGGCCCTGGTTCTGGCCGCGCTGCGGCTGGCTCGCGCCATTGGTCATGAAGGTCGCTTCGACCATTGCCGACTCTTCCTTCAGCAGGTACTGACTAATCTCTTCCAGCACGCGACCCGTCGCTTCCTGCGTGCTGCCGGCCGGCGTCTGCACCTGGACGAACATGAAGCCCTGGTCTTCCTTCGGCAGGAAGCCGCCCGGCAGGCGCATGAACAGGGCAATAACGGCGCCCACGAGCACCACGTACACGACCATCCACAGCGCGCGCCGGCCCAGGATGCGCGTGACGCCGCCCAGGTAGCGGTCGCGGGTCTTGTCGAACGAGCGGTTGAACCAGCCGAAGAAGCCTTTCTTCTGATGGTGGTCAGGATCGACCGGCTTGAGCATCGTCGCGCACAGGGCGGGCGTGAGCGTCAGCGCGACAAAGGCCGACAGCAGCATCGAGGCCACGACCGTGAGCGAGAATTCGCGGTAGATCGCGCCGACCGTGCCGCTCGAGAACGCGACCGGCACGAACACGGCCGACAGCACCAGGGCCACGCCGATCAGCGCGCTGGTGATCTGGCCCATGGCCTTGATCGTCGCCTCCTTCGGCGGCAGGCCGTCTTCGTGCATCACGCGCTCGACGTTTTCCACCACCACGATCGCATCGTCGACCAACAGGCCAATGGACAGCACGAGGCCGAACATCGACAGCGTATTGATGGTAAAGCCCAGCGCCGACATGATGCCGAAGGTCCCCAGCAGCACCACCGGCACCGTGATCGACGGGATCAGCGTGGCGCGGAAGTTTTGCAGGAACAGGTACATCACCAGGAACACCAGCACGATGCCCTCGATCAGCGTGTGGGTCACACCCTTGATCGACGTTTCAATGAACGGGGTGACGTCGTTCGGGTACACGGTACGCAGGCCGGGCGGGAAGAACTGGCCCAGTTCTTCCAGGCGCGCGCGCACGGCGGCTGCGGTGTCGAGTGCATTGGCGTTTGGCGCCAGCTGGATGCCCAGGCCCGAGGCCGACTTGCCGTTGTAGCGCACGTCGACGTTGTAATTCTCCGGGCCCAGCGCCACGCGCGCGACGTCGCCTATGCGCACCGACGAGCCGTCCGGCTGGACCTTGACCAAAATGCGGTTGAACTCTTCGGGCGTGCGCAGCATCGTCGCCTGATTGATGGTCGCGCTCAGGCTCTGGCCCTGCACGGCCGGCGTGCCGCCCAATTGGCCGCCCGAGATCTGCACGTTCTGCGCGCGGATCGCGTCGGTCACGTCGAGTGGCGTGAGGGAATAACTGGTGAGCTTGACCGGGTCGAGCCAGATGCGCATCGCGTACTGCGTGCCGAACAGGTTCATGCTGCCCACGCCCGGCATGCGCGAGAGTGGATCCTGGATGTTCGAGGCCACGTAGTTGGCGATGTCGAACTTGGTCATGCTGTCGTCGTCCGAGACGAACGCCGCCACCATGAGGAAGTCGGACGTCGACTTGGTCACGCGCAGGCCCGATTGCTGGACCTCGCTCGGCAGGCGCGGCACTGCCGCCTGCAGCTTGTTCTGCACCTGGACCTGGGCGATATCGGGGTCGGTGCCGGCCGCGAAAGTCAGGGACGTCGTCGACTGGCCCGTGTCGTCACTGGTCGACTGCATGTACAGCAGATTGTCGATCGCCGTCATCTGCTGCTCGATCACCTGGATCACGGTGTTCTGCATGGTCTCGGCCGATGCGCCCGGGAAGGTCGCCTGAATCTGCACCGACGGCGGCGAGACGGGCGGGTACTGCTCGATCGGCATCTTGAACAGCGCGATGCCCCCGACCAGCATGATCAGGAGCGAGATCACGATCGCGAAGATCGGACGGTTGATGAAATACTTTGGCATCTGGACTTATCCCTGGCGCGCAGCCGTGGCTGGCGCAGAGGGCGTCGCCGCCGATGCCGCCGGCGCCGTGCTGGCGGGCGCGGTCGGCGCGCCAACCCGCACCACGGTGCCGGGCCGCAGCTTCTGCACGCCGCTGACGATCACGCGTTCGCCTGCCTTCAAACCGTCGTCGACCAGCCAGAAGCCGTCGACCAGCGCGCCGGTGCGCACGGTGCGCAGCACGGCCTTGTTATCGACGCCGACCACCATCACGGTGGCCGTGCCTTGCGGCGTGCGCGTCACGGCCGGCGCGGGCACGCGCATGACAGCCTGGCGCACGCCCTGGCTCACGCTCGCGCGCACGAACATGCCGGGCAACAGCAGCTTGTCGGGGTTCGGGAACCGTGCGCGCAGCGTGACCGAGCCGGTGGCCTGGTCGACCGTCACGCCCGAAAACTCGAGCGTGCCGCTGCGGCTGTACGTGGTGCCGTCTTCCAGTTGCAGGCTGACCCTGGCGGCGTTGCCGCCGTCCATGCGCACGCGGCCAGCGGCGATCTCGCGCCGCAGCGCCAGGCCTTCGCTGCTCGACTGCTGCAGGTCGACATACATCGGGTCGATCTGCTGGATCGTGGTCATGAGCGTGGCCGCGCTGCCCTGCACATACGCGCCCTGGGTCACGGCCGACACGCTGCTGCGGCCGGCAATCGGCGCCGTCACGGTGGTGTAGCCGAGGTTGATGCGCGCCACTTCCAACGCCGCCCTGGCCGCAGCGACGTCGGCCGCCGCTTCGAGTTGCGCCGCCTCGGCGGTTTCGAATTCCTGCTTGCTGACCGCGTTCTCTTTCACCAGCACGCGGTTGCGATCGAGTTGCGATGCATTGCTGGCCAGCGTGGCCTGGGCCCGTTGCAGCTCGGCTTCGGCGCTCTTGACGGCGGCGCGATACGGCGCCGGATCGATCAGGTACAGCGGCTCGCCCTTGCGCACGTCGGCGCCCTCGGTGAAGCGGCGCTCTTGCACGATGCCGTCGACCCGGGCCCGCACCTCGGCCAGCAGGAACGGCGCCGTCCGCCCCGGCAGGGCGATGTTCAGCGCCACGTTCGTGGTGGCCATGGTCAGTACGGCGACTTCGGGCACGGCAGGCGCGGCGGGCTTGGGGTCTTTGCCGCAGGCGGACAGCAGCGTGGCGGCCGCAGCGGCGGTCGCCAGCGCCCGGTGGCGCAGAAGGGTAATCGAGGGCATGTGTGTCGGATCCGTTTGCAAGGTTGAGAGCGTATTGTTCCCTACCTTCGACTATGCCCGGCGCAGGCTTAAATGGGGGTGTTTGATTGATTAAATATCGTTAATGTTCAGGCGCTGTCACCGTTGGCTGTGGATGAGCGATAGCATTTCCAAGGGTAAAGATTACCAGGCCCCTGGCTGGAAGGCACTGGCCAGGGGGAGTATCCAGCTCTATCTGCCCACGGTTTCGCCGCGCGCGAAGGCCAGCAAGTCGGCGTTGACGCGGTCCTTGTGGGTGTCGGTCAAGCCGTGCGGCGCGCCGGCATACACGATGAAGGTGGCCTCGGGCAACAGCTGCGCCGAGGCCCGCCCGCCGACATCGATCGGCACCACCTGGTCGTCGTCGCCGTGGATGATCAGGGTGGGTTTGTCGAATTTCTTGAGATCGTCGCGAAAGTCGGTCTCGGAAAACGCCGCGATCGAGTCGTAGGTATTCTTGTGTCCGCCAAGCATTCCCTGCAGGAACCAGGACTGCACCAGCCCTGGCGACGGTGTGGCGCCGGGCCGGTTGAAACCATAGAACGGGCCGGACGGAATGTCCAGATAAAGCTGAGCCCGGTTCTCGACCTGGGCCGCGCGGATGCCGTCGAACACCTCGCGCGGCACGCCGCCAGGATTGTCGGGCCGCTGCACCATCAGCGGGGGCACGGCGCTGATCAGGACCAGGCGCGCGATGCGGCCGGTGCCGTGGCGCCCGACATAGCGCGCCACTTCGCCCCCGCCCGTCGAAAAGCCGACCAGCACCACGTCGTTCAGGTCGAGCAGTTCAAGCAGGTCGGCCAGGTTGTCGGCGTAGTGGTCCATGTCATTGCCGTCCCACGGCTGGCTCGAGCGCATATGGCCGCGCCGGTCGTGCGCCACCGTGCGAAAGCCGTTTTGCGCCAGATGCAACATCTGCGATTCCCAGCTGTCCGCGCCGAGCGGCCAACCGTGGCAGAACACGACCGGCTGGCCCCGGCCCCAATCCTTGTAATAGATGTCCACGCCATCGCGCGTGGTGAACGTGAGGGCGCTGCGACGCCCGGCCCCGGCGGCGACGGCAGGGGTGGCGGGCGGGTGCAGATCGTTGGGCATGACGGTTCCTTTCGACGTGGGGGGGAGGCGGCGCCGCCAGGCTTGGGGCGGTACCGGATGGCTGCATTGATGATAGGCAGGACCTTGTCGATTCTTCCTGATCTATCGGCAGGCGATACCGATTTGCTCAAATCGATCTGGCAAAACCCACAATTTGTTGGTCAAATATCTGGAATATTTCACAAGCTCTGTGGCAGCGCGGCCACGGTTGCACGCCTATCGATATAGCCATGTGGAAAGTTTCGTTCTTACTGGAAATGAATCACGTAAAATCGAAACCTTACCCTTTCCCTTGGTTCCCATGCTGTCGCGCACGTCACCTGTTCGGAATCTCACGCATCGGTTGCTCCCACGCGGGCTCGCTGGCTATATGGCCCTGGCCACGTCGGTCCTGTGCGCCATTCTGACGCTGGTATTGGTCGCGCTGGTGCAGAGCCAGGCGCGCAACCATGTCCGTGACAGCATCGGCCAGAGCCTGGGCGAGCTGGCGCAGCAGGCGGCCGACAAGCTCGATCGTGGCCTGTACGAGCGCTATCGCGAAATTCGGTTGCTGGCGCGTCACGTGGCCGACCTGGGCCCCGGTGCATCGCCGCAAGTCCAGCGCGGCCTGCTCGACGACGCTTACCGCAGTTACGCGTATTACGGCTGGCTCGGCATTGCCAGCATCGATGGCGAGGTCACGGTATCGGCAAAGCGCCTGCAGGAAGGGACCGACGTGGGCTCGCATCCATGGTTCACCAATGCCCTGGTCGGCAATCATGTCGGCGACGTGCGCGGCGCCGCCGTGGCGGCGCGCCCGCTGCCGGCGCTCGACGGCGAAGCGCAACGCTTCATCGACCTGGCGTTCCCGATCGATGCGCCGGACGGCAAGCGGCGCGGCGTGCTCGGCGCCCACCTGACGTGGGAATGGGCGCGCGATATCGAGCGTTCCGTGACGGGTGGCGTGCAGGCCGGCCGCCACGTCGATGCGCTGATTGTCGACGCGCGGGGCCTGGTGTTGCTCGGCCCGGCAAGCTTGCAGGGGCAGGTGATCGACACCGACAGCCTGCGGCGCGCGCGTGCGCGGCGCGCCACCGGCCACTTGATGGAGCGCTGGCCCGATGGCAAGCACTACGTCGTGGGATATGCGCAGACCAATGGCCATGCCGACTACCCGGGCCTGGGCTGGACCGTGCTGCTGCGCCAGGATGCCGACAATGCCTATGCGCCGGTGCGCGAACTGGGAGGCTACGCGCTGTGGACGGGCGTCGCACTGGCGCTGCTGTTCTCGGTCACCGGCGTGCTGGTGGCGAACTGGATCACGCGTCCGATCAAGAAACTGCAGGACTACGCCGACCACATCCGCCTGGGCGCCGCCGCGCCGCTGCCGCCCGACGCGCGCAACTACGATGAAGTGCGCAGCCTGGCCGACGCCCTCGATTCGCTGGTGGCGGAGCTCATGCGGCGTGGGCGCGAACTGGAAGAACTCAATCGCACGCTCGAGCAGCGCGTGGGCGTGCGCACCCATGAACTGGCCTCGGCGCTGGCCACCGTGCAGCAGAACGCGCAGCACATCAACACCATCATCGAGACTGCACACGACGCCTTTATCGGCGTGGACCTCGATGGCACGGTCACCGACTGGAATACGCAGGCCGAGCGCATGTTCGGCTGGCGCCGCCACGAGGCGATCGGCCGGCCGCTGGCCGAGCTGACGGTGCCGGCGCGCTACCACGATTCGCTGTACCGGGCGCTGCACGAATACCGCACCACCGGCCAGACGGGTGCGCTGAACCGTCGTCTGGAGCGTATCGTGCGCACGCGCCAGGGCCAGGAATTCGCCATCGAGATGACAGCGGGGATCGCCGGCATCGGCGAGCGCACCTTCATTTCGATCTTCCTGCACGATATCTCGCTGCGCAAACGCGTGGACCAGATGAAGAATGAACTGGTGGCCACCGTGTCGCACGAACTGCGCACCCCGCTCACGTCAATGCGCGCCTCGCTGTCGCTGCTCAAGAGCGGCGCGGCCGGCCCGGTCGAGGGCGAGGTGCAGGAACTGATCGACATCGCGCAGCGCCACTGCGAGCGCCTGGTGCGGCTGGTGAGCGACATGCTGGACGTGGAAAAGATCGAGTCGGCGCGCTTCACGGCTCATCCGAAACCGCAGCCGTTGCCTCCGGTGCTGTTCGACACGGTAGCCGCGATGCGGGTGCAGGCCCATGGCGCGCAGGTCGGCCTGCGCGTCAGCTGCGCGCCCGACCTCGAGCAACTGATGCTCGAGGTCGACCGCGATCGCATTACGCAGGTGTTGATGAACCTGTTATCGAACGCCTTGAAATTCGCGCCGGCGCACAGCGCGGTCGACGTATCGCTGGTGCGGATCGGTGCGGCGCTGCGCATCACGGTGGCCGACCGCGGGCCGGGGATTCCACCCGACTTCCGCGACCGCATCTTCCAGCGCTTTGCGCAGGCCGAAAACGGCGTCAAGTGCAAGAGCAGTTCGGGCCTGGGCCTGGCGATCAGCCGCCAGATCGTCGGCGAGCATGGTGGAGAATTGTGGTTCGAGGACCGCGCCGGCGGCGGCACCAGCTTCCACGTCGACCTGCCGCTGCAGGCCAGCGTGATGCACGCGCTGGCGCATTGAGGCGTGGCGCCGCGCCCGTTCGCTGGAAGACCGTCGTTCCAGCCTCCGCTGGAACGACGGGCAGGAGGCGGGGCGGTGGCAGGTGGCTGCGCTACTGTTTCAACAACGCGGCCGCCGCATCGTACAGCGACTCGGGACTGAACGGCTTGACGACATAATCGTCCGCCCCAGCCGCCAGGCCGGCGGTGACGTCGCTTTGCTGGCCGCAGGCCGACAGCAGCATGATCTTCATCCCGGCCAGCGCAGGGTCGTCGCGAAGCTGGCGGCACAGCGCCAGCCCGGAAATCCCTTCACCGAGACAGACATCCAGGATCAGCAGGTCGGGCCTGGATGCCGCCAGCTGGGCCAGCGCCGCTTCGGCGTTCGCAGCCTGCGCCACCTCGCCCAGCGCGCGCAGGCTCAGGCGAATCAACAGGCGCAGGTCGGCCTGGTCGTCGACCACGAGAATGCGCTGCATCAGATAGTCGCCCCGGCGTCGGCCGCCGCGTTGGTGGGCAGCCACAGCGCGACCTCGGTGCCGTCGCCCGGGGCCGACACGATCTCGATCGCGCCGCCGTGAGCGGTGACGATCTCGCGCACGATCGTCATGCCCAGGCCATTGCCCGGCACGTCGGGCAGGGCGCTGGCGCGCCAGAAGGCGTCGTATACACGCTTTTTCTGCTCCGGCGTCATGCCCACGCCCTCGTCGCGCACCCGCACTGCGGCGCCGGCTTGTCCGTCGCGTTCCTGCAGCTCGATGCTCACGTCGACCGCGCTGTCCTGCGCCGAATATGCCAGCGCATTGCTCACGATATTGCCCAGCGCCTGCTGCACGCGCATCGGGTCGGCCGTCACCTGCGTGAGGTCCGGCGCCACGCGCAGCGCGATGCGGCCGGCTTGCACGTCGTCGGCGATCGCGCCCTTGACCTTGGCCATCACGTCGGCCAGGTCGAGCAGGGAGGGATGCAACTGGGCCGCGCCGCCAGCGTCGATGCGCGCCAGGTCGAGCATCTGGTTCACCAGGCCGATCAGGCGCGTGGCCTGGCGATGGATGATGTCGATCAGCTCGCGTCCGGTGGCGGCGTCGAATTCGCGCTTGAGCAGCAGCTCGGAAAAGCCCAGGATGCTGGCCATCGGCGTGCGCAGCTCGTGGCTGGCGGTGCGGAAGTAATCGTGGCGGCGCTGGTTCGCGGCGCGCACCCGTTCGCGCTCGGCGCGCAGGCTGGCCACGTCGCGCACGGTCGCCACCAGGTGCACATGGTCGTCCAGTGTCATCTCGACGACCGAGATCTCGGCGGCGAAGCTGCTGCCATCGACGCGGCGGGCATTGCCCTCGTGGCGCGACACCACGTGCGGCGCCATGCCGATCAGGGTAGTCGACGAATGGCTCGCCAGTTCGGGACAGGCCGCGCCGAACATCTGCTCGGCGGCCGGATTGCACGACAGGATCTGGCCGGCGTCATCCATCAGCAGCACACCGTCGGGCAGGTGCTCGAGCAGCGAGCGCAAGGCGCGCGTGCCCTTGCGCTCGCGCTCGCAGGCGGCGCGCAGCGACTGCGCGGCGATTTCGTTGGTGACCATGCCGGCCAGGTCGCGCAGCATGGACCGCTGCAATTCGGAGAATTCGTGCGGTACGCTATCGACGATGCACAGGGTGCCGATGCGCGCGCCATCGCCGGCCGCGATCGGCGAGCCGGCGTAGAAGCGGATGGGCGAATCGCCACGCACCATCGGATTGTCGGCAAACCGGGGATCTTCGCTGGCGTCGCGTACCACCATCACGTCGTCCTGCAGGATGGCGTGGGCGCAGAACGAGATCGAGCGCGGCGCTTCCGGGATCTCGATGCCTACCTTCGACAGATGCCACTGGCGCTCGGCGTCGATCAGGCTCACGAGCGCGATCGGCACCTTGAACAGGTGCGTGGCCAGGCGCGTGATGCGGTCGAACGATTCGCTCGGGGGCGTGTCGAGCAGGTTCAGGTCGAGCAGCACCTGCAGGCGCCGTTCTTCGTCCGGCGGCAGCGGGGCGGGGATGTAGCGAATGTCGTTATGTGTCTCGTTCATAATATGGCCGTACAGGGTCGGTCTCAGGAAGCCGGAGGGAGCGCCGAGGTCACTGCGGCGCGCAGGGCCGCGAGCGGCGCCGGCTTGGTCAGGTAGGGGACGTCATCGGGCAGGCCAAGGGCCAGCACGGTCGGCTTGTCCATGCCGCTGATGACCACCATCGGCATCGATGCGGTGGCCGGATTGTCACGCAGGCTGCGGATCATCCCGAAGCCATCCATGCCGGGCATGTGCAGGTCGCTCACCATGATGTCCGGACGCGCCTGGCCGATGCACATCAGTGCCTCGAAACCGTTGCTGGCCTTGCGCACCGACAGATGCATGCCCCAGGTCTCGATTTCCAGTTCATACAGACGCAGCAGCATGGCGTCGTCGTCGACGATCAGCACCGTACGCGCCGGCCCCAGCGGCAGGATCGGGCGGGCGCTGCTTGCCATGGCCGGCGTTTCGGCCAGCGCGGCGCGGCGCCCGTCGAGCAAGCGCTCGACCGAGGCATTGGTGATGCGGCGATGGCCGCCCGCCGTTTTCCACGCCTGCAGCGTGCCGTTTTCGACCCACATCTGCACCGTGCGGTGCGAGACGCCGATCCGCTCGGCCGCCTGCCGGGTGGTGCAGAAGGCCGACCGGTTGCAGACGGACTCAGTATTTCCTTGATGATCGGCAATTTTCATATTTACTGATTTTACCGTTTAACATTTCACTGTCAAGTCAAACCAAGGGGGTGCGCTGTTACTGATGAGCAATTGCAACACACGCCCGACAGGCACCGTGTTTCCTTGTCATGCCGCCTGGTCATCCGCGCTGGTCACGGGGAGATAAAGGGTGATTTCGGTGCCCACATTGACCTCGGATTCGAGCGCAATGCGCCCGCCGTGCAGGTCGACGATCTCCTTGAGGATCGTCAGTCCCAGGCCACTGCCGGGCGCGGACGATTCGCTGTCCACCCGGTAGAACGCGTCGAACACCTGTGCCTGTTGTTGGGGCGTCATGCCGATGCCCTGGTCGCGCACGCGGATCGCGACCATCAAGCGTTCGCCCCATCGCTCGGGCGTCGCGCTCAGCAGAATCGGGGTGCCGGGGGCGGAATACTTGATGCTGTTGCTGATGATGTTGGTCAGGGCCTGCTGCATTTTTTGCGCGTCGGCCGCCAGCGGCGGCAGGCCGAGCGCGATGTCGCTGCTGACGCGGTGCGCCTGGCCGAGGCCCTCCAGGCAGGCCAGCGTCCGGGTCATGAGTTCAGCGACCGGCACCGCGTCGATCCTGAGCTCGGCCCGCCCGCCCGCTTCGATCCGGGCCAGATCCAGCAACTGGTTGACGAGATCGACCAGGCGTCCGGATTCGCGGTGGATGATCTCCACCAGTTCGCGGCTGACGGCGGGATCGAAATCGCGCTTGAGCAGCAATTCGGAAAAACCCAGCACGCTCGACATGGGCGTGCGCAACTCGTGCGTGGCGGTGGCGAAGTGGCGCCGGCGTCGCTCGTCGGTGGCGCGGTTGCGCTCTTCGACCTCGCGCCGCTGCGAAATGTCGCGCACCGTCACGGCATACTTGGGCCGTGCCGCCCACATCATGCGGCAATACGAGAATTCGACCGGGAAATGGCTGCCGTCCAGGCGCCGCGCCAGCGCCTCATAGCGCGCGCCTTCCTGCAACAGTCCGGTGCGGCGCAGGCGCAGCAGGTCTTCGTCCATCAATTCGCGCAACGGCCTGCCGGCCAGCATGGCGCCGCTGGCGCCGAACAGCATTTCGGCGGCCGGGTTGGCGGCGACGATATTGCCTTGCGCATTGAGCATCAGGATGCCATCGGGCAGGTGGGCCACCAGCGCTTTTTCCCAGCCTTCGGGCGCGGGCCGGCCGGCCGGGCGGGCGCGCAGTTCGTCGCCGGCAATGGCCGCCAGGTCGCGCAGCGTGGCCATCTGGTCATCGTCGAAATGGCGTACCTGGGTATCGATCACGCACAGCGCACCGACCCGGCTGCCGTCGGGCGCGGCCAGTGGAATGCCGGCATAGGCGCGCACATCGGGCGCGCCGGTCACGAACGGGTTGTTGGCAAAGCGCGGATCGAGCCGCGCGTCGGCGATCACCAGGCCGTGTTCGTGCTGGATCGTGTGGGTGCAGAACGAGGTGACGCGGGTGGTTTCATGCAGGTCGATCCCCACGCGCGACTTGAACCACTGGCGGTCGGTGTCGACCAGGGCGATGAGCGAAATCGGCACGCCCAGCAGGCGGCAGGCCAGGCGCGTGAGGCGGTCGAAGCGTTCTTCGGGCGGGGTGTCGAGCAGGGCCAGGTCGTGCAGGGCGCGTACCCGCTCCAGGTCGGACTGCAATGCAGGAGCCGGGGCAACCAGGGGGCGTCGGTCCGGCTCGGGGGGCATGGTGTGGGTCCTGTCAGTCGGGCGCAGCCGCCGCGTCGATGTCGTTGAAGATCTGTTCGATCCGGGCGCGCAGTTCGGGGAAACGCACGGGTTTGGCAAATACCGGGATGTCGTCGGGCAGGCCCATCGACGTGATCGTGGCACGATCCAGGCCACTGATGACGATGATCGCCATGTTGCCATAGCGCGGATCGGCGCGCAGGGTTCGTACCATGCGGAAACCATCCATGCCTGGCATGTTCAAGTCGCTGATCAACAGGTCGGGGCGCGCTTCGCCGATACGGATCAGGGCGTCGAAGCCGTCGCGCGCCTTGATCAGCTGGGCATCCAGCCCCCAGCCCGAGATTTCCAGTTCATACAGGCGCAGCAGGGTAGCGTCGTCGTCGGCCATCACGATGCGCCGGCCAATCAGCGTCGCCTTGGCCTCGGGCGATGGTGCAGGGTGACCGCCGGTAACAGCGTGATTGCGCTGCGCGACCAGGCGATGCACCGACGTGAGCAGGATGCGGCGGTGGCCGCCGGCGGTTTTCCAGGCCTGCAGGACGCCGCTCTCGACCCAGAGTTGCACGGTGCGGTGCGAAACGCCGAGCAGGCTCGCGGCCTCTTTGGTCGAGCAGACTTCTGCTGAAGCGGGGTCGGGTGGCGCCGGCGGTGTACTGCTGTGCGATGTCATGAAATAGTTTGTGCAGGTGATTAAGAACTTCCCGACCGGGGGCTGGTGGTCCACGATCTCGACACGTCCTGGTGCTGACAGCGCGTCGGGAAAAGCCGGAACAGGCCACCTGGATGCGTAACAATACGCATAGGCAAGTCAGCAATCTATCAAATTATCACAACTTACGATAGTGAAACGTGATAACTCGTTTCTATATTGTAACTTGCAGTGATTAATTATGCAGCACTATTGCACTTTCACCGTCACTGTGACAGTCCCACTGTCGCCCGGCGCCAGCGTGCCCGTGATGCCCCACTCGACCTTGCCGTTGGCGCCGACTTCGGGCTTGGCCGCCACCGCGCATGCCAGACCCGACGGTAGCGTGCCGCAGCTGCTGTCGGCATAGGTGGTAAATGCCGGCGTGGTGTCTTCGATCTTCAGTTGCGTCAGGGTGGTGGTGCCGCTGTTCTGGAACGTGATCGTGTACAGGATGGTGCTGCCCGGCGTGGCATTGGCCTTGTCGACGGCCTTGGTCAGCTTGAAGTCGTCGCAGGTCTGGCAAATGCCTTCGACCGTGACGACGATTTCGCCCAGGCCGATGCCCAGCAGTTTGAGCAGCGGATCGGCCACGCCGCTCAGCACCGGCGCGAGCAGGGGGCTGACCACGTTCTTGACCAGTGTCTTGACGAGCGGTTCGACCGCGCCCTGCAGCAGGCCCAGGGCCGGCATGCTGCGGATCTGCAGGTTCGTCACCAGGCTGTTGGCCGCGTTCGTGATGAAGGTGGTGCTCGAGGTCACGGTGCGCGTTTGCGGGAACGTGCCCGACATCGTCACGCTGGTCGAGAACGGCGCCTGGCCGCGCACGATGCTCTTGATGTCGAGCGGGATGTTCACCGAGACGAGCCCCAGCGCGGCCGCCTGGAGCGAGCCGATGGTGCCGAAGTCGACGTCCGAATCGAGGATCCTGCGGGTGCGGTTGAAGAACACGGCGTCGTCGATCTTGCCGACGAAGATGTCGGACACGCCTGGCGCGACCTGCAGGGTGACGGCCTTGGTGGCGGCGCTCACCGCCGTCAGGCTGCCTTCGCCGCGCGCGACTTCCACGTACACGTCGAGCTTGCCGATGGCGATCGATGCGCTTTGCAGCAGGCCCAGGCCCACCAGGGTGTCGGTGACCGGCGCCAGCGACACCAGGTCCAGTTTGAGCTTGAGCCGCACTGCCGCCGAATGGAAGGTCGAGCCCGTCGGGCCGCACACATACACCGGCTGCTCGATCACCTGCGAATACAGTTGCAGGTTATTGACCACGCCAACCGCGCCCAGCAGGCCGCCCGAGACGCCGACCGGCTGTGGGGTGCTGAGGACATTGCGGCGGTTGTACAGCTGGGCCAGGCCAGTGAACATGTCGAGCGCATTGATGGTGGTGGTGCCGAGTGACCCGGTGTCGGCCGTGACCTTGAGCAGGTCGCCCAGCCGCACGGTGCCGCCCACGCCATTGAGTTGCGATGCCAGGCCGTTCAGGGCGCTGGCCAGCTGCGGCTTGGCCTCGGCCTGCGCTTGCACGGCCAGCGCATTGGCCACCTGCGCCAGCGTGACGTTGGCGCTCAAGGCCTGCGCCGGGGTCGATACACCCAGGTCGGTCTTGAGCACGTTCAGGAAGTTCAGCAGATTGAGATTGCCGCCAGCCAGCGCGTTCCAGTCGACGGCATTGAGCGAGACACCGGTACCGAGCATGCCGCCCAGCAGTGGGCCGAGCAGGGCGCTCTTGCCGGTATCGACGCTGGCCAGGCGCGGGCCGGCGGTGATGCAGGCGCCGGTCACGGTGCAGTCGGCCTTGGCGGGCAGGGCGCCGAGCAGGCACAGGGCAGCCAGCAGCGTGCGCAGCCAGGCGTGGCGCAGAAGGGTCGAAAACGATTGGTAAGTCATGTCGATATCCTTGATTACTTGAGCAGGTCGCCCGAGAGGAGGCCCTGCAGGGTGTTCTCGTCGAACTTCATGCGCACGCGGAAGTACACGCCCTTGGCGGTGGCGTCGGCGCCAGCCAGGTCACGCTCCTTGAAGCCGAGCAGGTTGTAGCCGGCCGAGACCCACATATTGCGTTTCAGTTGGTAGCCCGCTTCCAGACCGGCGGCGTACTGGCGGCCGCGCGTGTCGCGATCCATCAGCATCTGGGCGGTCGCGCCGATGTCCCAGTCTTCATTGATTTCGTGGGTCACGCGGCCGGCCACCAGGTGGCTGACGGTGCGGTTCGACAGGCCGCTCGACTGGTCCATCGCCATCTTGGCGGCGTAGCGGCCGCTGACGGTGGTGTCCTGGCGCAGCTGCCAGTTGGCGTTGAACGAAACAGCGTGCACGGCGCGTTTCAGGTCGGCCAGGCCGTCGTCGCGTTCGAGCTTGTACTCGTACTTGGCCAGGCCGTTCACCCCGATCGATTGCAGCGCGCGGTACGCCACGCCGGTTTGCAGCAACTCGGTCACGCGCATGGTCTTGTTGGCGTTGGCGCGGGTCGCGGCCAGGGTGTTCTTGCCCAGGAAGGTCCAGCTGTCGTCGATCTTGTAGGCCAGGCCCAGGGTCGAGAGCAGGCCGTCGCTGTCGGCGCCGTGGCGCAGTTCGAGGCGGGCGTTGCCGGTCCAGGTCGGGTGGCGGCTCACTTCGATGGCGCCGGTCAGGGCGATTGCTTCGTTGTTGTTCACGCCCGAGAGCACCTTGACGCGCTCGAAGCTGGTGTTGGCGCGCACGCCTTCACCCAGCGTCCACAGGTTGCGCAGGCCCAGGGCCGCTTCGGCCTGGCGCTCGCCGGTGACGGTGCCCGCTGGCGAAGTGCCACCGGCGCGGTATTCCGAGAACACGCGGCCATCGTGCATGTAGTCGGTATCGACGCCGAACACGGTGGCGTGGCGCTGCTGGCCTTGATTCAGTGCATAGGTTGAGCCCAGGCTGCTGATCAGTTCGTGGCGGCCGTACACGCGGCTGCCGCCGGCGAAGCGGTAGTCGCCGCCCAGGGCCACCATGCGGCGGCCGTTGTCGTGGATGTCCTGTTCGCCTTCGACGAACACGCCGGCCTGCGGCAGGCCAGGGATCTGCATGCCCAGTTTGGCGCGCACGCTGGTCAGGTCGGGCTGGGCCACGATGACCGACTGGCCGCCTTCTTCGCGCGAATGGCGCATGCCCAGTTCGGCTTGCAAGCCATTCTCGAACGCGTAGCCGGCGAAGATCTGCACGCCGTTGCGGGTGGCGTCGGTGGTCAGGTCGGCGGTGTGCAGGCCTTCCAGGCCCAGGCTGGTGCGCTCGGTGAAGCGGTAACGCATGCGCGCGCCGCCTTCGGTGCGGCCTTTCGGCAGGTTCGCCGATGGGTTGTCGAAGTTGGCGTCGGCGCGGCCCAGGAACAGGTGGCTTTCCAGTTTGCCGTCGGTGCGGGTGGCGTCAAAGCGCGCGGCGCGGCCCGACAGGTCGGCCTTTTCCATCTGCGCAGCTTCGACGATGACCGTGGTCTTTTCGTCAGGCTTGACGGTGGCGTTGACGCTCACCAGGCGGGTCGGGGCGGCCGGGTTGCGGTCTTCCACGGCGCTGGCGCCGACTTCGACATAGCGGCCGATCTGGTACTGGGCGGCGACGCCGCCGACCAGGAAGCGGGCGCCATTCTGGTCGACTTCGTACGCCAGGCGCAGGCTGACCGGGTTCAGGTTTTCGTCCAGGCTCGGCACCGGGGCGCGCAGCAGGATGCGGCCGGTGAGTGGATCGATGTCGTAGTCGACGTAGCGCACCAGGGCGCGGCGCGACAGGATCAGGCCGGCCTGGTTACGGTCGCGCACCATGATTTCGACGCGCTCGCTGTTGATGACCATCAGGCCGCCGCCGGTGAGGAACGGGCCCGAGGTGCCGTTGGCGGCGAATTCTTCGACCATCTGGCGGGTGCTGTCGTAGCTCAGGAACGAGTCGACGGTAAGGTTGCCACCAAAGTTGTCCAGTTCGGCGTGCTGGCGCAGGCCCGTCAGGTTGCGGTTGTAGGCGCCCAGGTTGCGCGCCGGGGTCACGCCTGGCGGCACGAAGTCGCCGAACATCACGTACGAGCGGTTGCGCTCGGCCTTGAAATACAGGCGGCCGGCCGATTGCGCCTCGAAGCCGCGGCGTGCGTCGTCGCCGTAGGTCGGGTAGAAAGCGAACGGGTTGATGTCACGGAACATCTTCGGTTCGGTGTCCTTGTCCGAGTCGTACGACATGGTCAAGAGCGTGTCTGCGCCGATCTGGCCCTTGGCGAACATGGCGGCGCGGGCGCCGGCGTTCACGGTGTCGCTGCCGGCCATGTGGCGCAGGCGGTCTTCGAAGCCGTCGAAATCGCGCAGCGGCGTGGTGTTGTTGCCACGGGTACGGTTCAGGCTGAAGGCGCCTTCGACCACACCGGCCGCGACCATCGGGCGCAGCGCTGGCAAGAAGCGCATGGTGCTCTTGGCGCGCAGCAGGCCGCTGGTCGCCTGCAGGCGGGCTTCGCCGGCGTCCGGTGCCGTGCGCAGGGCGAATTCGGCACTGCCGCCTTCGACGAAGACCTGGTGGCCAGGTTCGCGCGGGTCGAGGTCAGGCTGGTCCCACTGGCCGGCGCTCGCCTCGAGCGTGACCGGGGTGCGTTCGGCGATCAGCACGCCATTGGCGTCTTCCAGGCGCACGGCGATCATCGCCATGTGCTGACCGTCGGCCGGTGCCGATTCGACCAGCGGGGCGATCGACAGGCGCGCCAGGGCGCCCGGCAGCACCACGTCCACGACGCTGCTGCCGCGCCGGTTGCCGAAGCTGTCGGTTTCGCGCACTTCGATCAGGTTGTGGCCGGCTTTCAGCGTCACGCCGACGTATTCGCGCAGCTCCAGGGCATGCGCCGCCAGCGTGTCCTGCTTGCCGATATGGCTGTCGTCGACGGTCACGCCGTTGACCAGCAGGGTGAAGCTCGAACCGGCGCCGCCCTTGATGCGGATCGTTGGCTGGGCGTGCGGCAGGATCGCGCCATCGACCAGGCCGATGAAACCCAGGCGGTTGGTCATCGATTCGAGATCCAGCTCGGGCGCTGCCTTGGCGGCGGCCGGGGCCGGGGCGGTGAGCACAGCGGCCGAGGCCAGCAAGGCGCGCAGGCGGGCGGCGCGGGCCTTGATCGCGTCGATGAGTTCAGGGTTGCAACCACTCAGCGCGAAGTCGGCGCGCGCCAGTTCGCCATCCTTGAGGTCGACGAAGCGGCTGCCGGCGTCGCCCGCATTGCGGTTCGACAGCACGGCGAGGTTACCGGCCAGCAGCGTGCTCATGTCGACTTTCGCCACGTGGGTGCGCGGGGCAACATCGGCGAAGCTGTAGCGGCCATCGGCGTCGGTCTGCGAGAAGCTGCCGTCTTCCAGGTAGATGCGCACGTCGGGAATGCCCGGCTCGCCCAGGTCGCGCTGGCCATTCACATTGCAGTCGGCGAACACGTCGCCCAGGATGTAGCCCTTGCTGCTGAACACGCCCGCTTCGACCTTCACCTTGGCGGCGGCCACAGACGAGACCAGGGCCAGCGGGGCGCCGCTGGTGGCCTGGGCGCGGTTGATGCCGTCGCCCTGCAGCGCGCCGCCGCCGATGCGCACGCGGTAGCGCAGCACGCGGTTCGACTTGGCGTTCAGGGTGGCCAATGGGATGCGCAGCGTCGGGCCGCGGTTTTCGAAGTTGTCGGTCACCAGCGCGCCGTCGATGCGCAGCGTGCCCGGCACGAAACTAAAGCCGGCTGGCAGGCGGTCTTCGACGACCACGTCGACCAGGGCTTGTTCGGCGGTGTTATAGACGCGCACGGTGTAGTCGAGCACGTCGCCGACTTCGACGATGGCGCGCGACGCGTTCTTTTCCAGGTACAGCACGCCCGGGATCGGGTCGAGCGGCACGTCGATCGTGACCAGGCCGGTCGTTTCGCTGACGATGAATTCGCCGCCGAACGAGCCGTACAGATTGGTGGTGCGGCCGGCCGGCAGGTCGCCGGCGGCGGTCTTCGATGGGAAGCTGTAGTTCGATGGCGACTTGACGTCGAGGCGGTACAGGCTCGCGGCCACCAGTGGGAACTGATAACCGCCTTCTTCGTCGGTGACGACGGTGCTTGGCATCGGCGTGACGCCATCGACGTCGAACACCCGCGCTGGGGCGCCCGGTGCGCCGCCGTTGCCCGCGCCGGTGACATCGATCAAGGTCACGGTCGCGCCTGGCAGCGGCAGGTTGCTGCGGCTGTCGTAGACCACGCCGATCGGGTCGATCAGGATCGAGCTCCAGATCTGGTTGTTGCCGCAACCGTTGACGGTCGCCATCAGGGTGTCGTTGGCCAGCACCTCGATCGCGCCGTCGGCCACGTCATCTTCGTGGTCTTCGTCCATCTCGTGGTTGGAGGCGTTGGCGGTGAAGCGGTACACCCCGCTGTCGGCTGCGGTCTCCATCGCGACGTAGGTCTGGCTGTCGCCGGTGAGCTTGGAGGTGAGGGTGACATTGACGCGCTCGGCGATGCTGCCGTCGGCGTTGCAGTCGTCGGCCTCGACCTGCAGGAACAGCGCGCCGTCGAGCTTGGTCGAACGGGCCACGCGGCTGTAGGCGGCCGAGGTGAAATAGGTGATCGAATCCGGGCGCTTGGCGCTCACGGTATTCGATTGCACGGTGGTGCTGCCGCCGGCCGGGTTGGCGAAGGTCGCGCTGGCCCGGTTGGTAATGGCGGCGTCCGCGGCGCCAGCCATCAGCAGGACGAGGCTCATGCAGAGAAGTACGAGTTGTCGGAGCAGAGTGGTCATGGCGCGTAGGAGTCTGGGAATTCGGGGCAGCGCCGCCGGAGCGGCGCTGCGTTGGTGTGGCTGGGTTACAAGGTCAAATGACTTAGTCGATCTTCACGCCGAACGCCATGGTGTTCGACTGGCCCGGGGCCAGGTTGCCGACGGTGGCCGAAACGTTGCCGATCAGGCCCGCGAGTGGCGCAACGATGCTGCCCAGCAGGGTGTTGGCTGGTGCGCCGGCGTGGTACGTCGTGTTGGCCGGGACCGTGTCGTTCATGACCATCAGGTTGATGGTGGTCACGCCCTTGTTGGTGCCGACGATCTGGTAGCGGATGCAGGCGCCCGGCACTGCGCCGGTCGTGATCGGTGCGTTGCTGAAGGCGGTATCGGCGACACCGTCGCAGTTGGCGTCCAGGGCTTGCGTCTTGACCAGTTCGACCAGCGAATCGGCGGCGGCGACGGTGACGGCTTCGTGGATGCGGTCGGCCACGCCGGTGCCCGAGATGGCGCGGAAGTACAGGTCGGTCGTGCCTGGTGCGGTGCCTGCAGGCGGGGTAACTTCGGCAGTAACCCGGAAGTTGCCGCCAGCGGCGACGGTGGCGTTGGTGATTACGGCGCCGTTGACGTCCTTGAACACCACGGTCCAGCCCGATGGCAGGACAGTCGTGCCGAAGGTGGCGTCGGTGCTGGCTGCCAGGCTGAAGGTGTCCGGGCTGCCGCCGGTGTTGTTCAGGAACAGGACGAACGAGGTCATCGTGCCGGCCGTGGTGGTCTTGGTTTCCACGGCAGCTGCTTCGACGCCAGGACCTGCACCCGGTGCGCCGGCGCCGGCCGAGTTGGCGGTGATGTCGATCACGGCGCCTGCCGAGGTGGTGGTGGTGTCGATGCTGGTGGCGTTGACGGAACCGTTGAAGCCGCTGGTGGCGCGCACCGTCAGGGCGTTGGTGGTGCCATTGGTGGCGCCGGCCGGCAGGGTGGCGACGGCCACGAAGCGGAAGGTGGCGCCGGGCGCCAGTGGACCGGTGGTGGTGATCGGGGTGGCGTTGTCAGCCACGCCGTCGCCGTTGGCATCGAGGTAGAACACGACGCCGGTCATGTTCAGCGTGCCGGTATTGGTTTGCGACAGGGCGAAGGTGTCGCTGCCGTTACCGGTGTTGGTCACGCTGTGGGCGTAGGTGACCGAGGTGCCGGCGCCGGCGCTCTTGGCGGTACCTGCAGGCATGGTCAGGCTGGCGACCTGCTGCACGGTGGTGATCACGGTATTCGACTGGACCGTCTTGGTGCCGGTGGAGTCGTTATACGTGGCGGTTGCCTGGTTGGTGATGACGGTGCCGGCCGCAGTGGCGGCGTAGGCGCCGTTGGCGGCTGCCAGCAGCGCGGCTGCGGCGACAAGCTTGAGACGGGTTTTCATGGCTGCTTCCTTGTGTGTGATGTCGGCGAATCAGGGTTGAACAGGTGTTGACACGGGTTTGTAATTGACAAAAAGACAACTATTGATACGGTTTTACAGCGTGACGTCGAAACGTCAGAAAAAATCAGGGTTTACGAGCGGGCGACCTTGGGCGTTGCGGGCACGCCGACCCGCATGCGCGACGTCACGGTGGCAGCCTTGCCCGGGGCGAGATCGCCCAGCTCCCAGCGCAGGAAGCGGTATTGCTCCGGTGGGACCGGCTCCACCGTTCGTCGGCCATTGCGCAGTACTTCGCGCGTCAGGGGCAGGGGACTGAACTGCTTGCCATCGACACTGGCCTGGACCGCTTTCGGGGCGGCGCTGCCGTCGAGGTAGACCATCGCGCCTTCGGGCACCGGCAGGGTTGCCGCCACGGCCTTCGCGGCCGTCTTGCCGTTGTTCTGGTAAGTGACCTGGTATTCGATGGTGTCGCCAGGGTTGGCTTCGGTGGCTGGCACCAGCTTCTCGCCGCCCTTGTCCTGGCTGACGACCTGGAACGCTTGCAGGCGCACGTCGACGGCGTGGGTATCGGCAGCGAATACTTTCGTGCCGGCGAGCACGATGGTCCAGAACAGCAGGATATTCAGGATACGCATGAACATATTGTTCCTTTCATTCAAACGGTAAGTCGGTGAAGTCGTCATGGTTTCGGTTTTGCTGAGTTTGTTGATGACCTGAATTCTATCGACTTTGCTGAATTTCTCAAGAAAAATATTTCGTTTTGATCGATTTGGTTGTTTCATGGGAACATCTTGAAGACGGCCTTCCGGCATTTTGCTCGTCTGGAAACAATGCTTGGCCCTTGCCAACCTGATATCGTTGTTCTTGGACAACATAAAATCGCGTTAAGCAAGATATTCTGACTTTGCTGGATTTACTGTTTGTGCGTTCTGGCGCATTATCTAGGCATGCACTTGTTGCGTCGTCGCGCCCGCGGCGTCTTCCACTCACTTACTTCATTGGATATATGGAAACGATCTATCTGGAATCGCCCGACGCCCTGCAGGACCTGCGTGCGATCTATTCGGCGCTTGACGGCGCCCAGGCCATCATCGAGTTCGATTTGAATGGCAACATCCTGCGCGCCAACGACAACTTCCTGAGCGTGACCGGTTACTCCGACGCCGAGTTGACAGGCCGTCATCATTCGATGTTCTGCGAACGCGATTTGGTCGATTCGCCGGCCTACGCCCGTTTCTGGGCCGATCTGGGCGCCGGCAAGTCCGACCGCGCCGAATACAAGCGCATCGCCAAGGGCGGCCGCGAATTCTGGATCAACGCGTCCTACAACCCGGTGCGCGACAGCTCCGGCCGCGTGTGCAAGATCATCAAGTTCGCCACCGACATCACGGGCGAGAAAGTGCGCGCCGCCGAAACGACCGGCCTGGTGACGGCGATCGGCCGCGCTCAGGCCGTGGTCGAGTTCGACATGAATGGCATCCTGCTCGACGCCAACGCCAACTTCCTCGACCTGCTCGATTACGCGCTGGAAGACGTGCGCGGCGAACATCATCGCGTGTTCTGCGACGACGAATACGCGTCGAGCGCCGCCTATCGCCGCTTCTGGGGCAAGCTCAACCGTGGCGAATTCGACGCCGGTCGCTACAAGCGCCACGGCAACAACAACAAGACTGTCTGGATCCAGGCCACCTACAACCCGATCTTCGACGCCAGCGGCAAGCCGGTAAAAGTCGTCAAGTTCGCCACCGATATCACGGCGCAAGTGCTGCTCGAGGAGGCTGCCGTCGAACGCGCCGAGCACGAGCGCCAGAAAGTGGGCCTGCTGCTCGAGCAGGTCGCGCGCGCCTCGGCCGGGGACCTGACCGGTTCGGTCGATACCAGCGGCGACGAGCCGCTTGACGAACTGGGGCGCGGCGTGATGAAGATGATCGGCGACCTGCGCGGCGTGATCGGCGACGCCGTCTCGGCCGCCGGCAAGCTCAATGTCTCGTCGCGCACGATCGCCGACCGCTCCAACACGGTGGCCGCCAGCGCCCAGGCGCTGGGCGCCACGGTCGAGCAGATGAATGCCTCGGTCGATGGCTTGACCGCATCGATCAACACCATTGCGCGCAGCACGCAAGAGGCCAATGGCCTGGCCCAGTCGACCCGCGACGAAGCCGAGATCGGCGCCAAGGCGATCGCCCGCTCGATCGAAGCGATGGCGATGATCAACCAGTCGTCGGAAGACATCGGCGAGATCGTCAAGGTCATCGGCGAGATCGCCGGCCAGACCAATATGCTCGCCTTCAACGCGGCCATCGAGGCGGCGCGCGCCGGTGAACACGGCCTGGGCTTCTCGGTCGTGGCCGACGAAGTGCGCAAACTCGCCGAGCGCTCGTCGCAGGCGACCAAGGAAATCTCGAAGCTGATCAACGAATCGGTGCGCCGCGTCGCGCAGGGCAGCGAGATTTCGCGCCAGGCCAGCGAAGCGTTCGACCGCATCACGACCGGCGTCGCCAAGACGTCGCTGGCGATCGCCGAGATCTCGGACAGCGCCAGCGAACAGTCGCTCACGGCCAAGGAAGTGTCGGCCGCGATCCTCTACATCGCCCAGGAAACCGAGCGCTCGGCCGGCTCGTGCGACAGCATCGCCCGTTCGACCGAAGGCCTGAACGAGCACGCCGGTCACCTCAACAACACCGTGGCCCGCTTCGTGGTCTGAGGGTAGGGGAACAGCGATGGAACTATGTGACGACAACCTGACCGCCCTGATTGCCCTGGTGCGCCAGCACACGGGCATCGCGATGAACGAGCACAAGCGCGTGCTGCTGCAAGGGCGCCTGCGCCCGCGACTGCGCGCGCTGGGCATCGCCTCGTGGGCCGGCTACATCGAGCGCCTGGCCAGCGACCGCAATGAAGTCACGTCGTTCATCGATTCCGTGACCACCAACGACACGGTGTTCTTCCGCACGCCGGCCGTGTGGTCCTGGTTTGAACACGCGTTCTTGCCCACTTTCGTGGCCGCCGGCCACGGTGCGCCGCTGCGCATCTGGTCGGCCGCGGCGGCCACCGGCGAAGAAGCGTATTCGCTGGCCATGAGCTGCCTCGAGCACCAGGCGCACGCGCCCGGCCTGCGCTTCGAGATCCTCGGCACCGACATCTCGAACGCGGCGCTGGCCACGGCGCGCGCCGGCGAGTACCGCGGGCGCAGCGTGGAGCGCTTCGAGGCCGATCGCCCGGCGCTGTTTCGCAAGTACCTGACGCCGCACGGCGACGGCGTGAAGGTCGCGCCCGACGTCGCGCAGCACGTGAGCTTCGACCAGCACAACCTGCTGGGCCGCCCGCCACGCTCCGTTGCTTTTGATTTAGTGATGCTGCGCAATGTGCTGATCTATTTCGATGGCGAGCACCAGCAACAGGTGCTCGCGGGCGCGCGCGCCGCGATGCGCCCCGATGCCCGCCTGGTCCTGGGCGAGCAGGAATCCATCACCCGCCTGCAAACCGAATTCACGTTCGAGCAGGCCCATGTCTATCGTATCGGCGGAGAAAAATAATGAGTATGCAAAGCCTGAACCACATGTCCTACGTGCTGTCCGGCCAGATGCAGATCGGCCAGGGCGAACAGGTCCTGACCGCGCTGCTCGGTTCCTGCGTCGGGATCGGCATGATCTGGCGTAACCAGGGCCGCTGCGGCCTGGCGCACTGCTTCCTGCCCGACGGCGTCGAAGCAGGCGAGAGCTCGGCGCGCTATGTCAGCGCGGCTGTGCCGCGCCTGTTGGCCATGATGGGCGTGCGGCGCGAGCAGTACGATGAAGTCGACGTCGTCATCGCCGGCGGCGCGCGCATGCTGAACCTGCGCGCACTGGACGGCGCGGTCGGCACGCGCAATATCGAAGCGGCCCGCTCGCAGCTGTCGCTGCGCGGCCTGCAGGTGATGTTCCAGGACGTGGGCGGCTCGCAGGGCCGGCGCCTGTCGATCGATTGCGATCGCCAGACCTTCAGTGTGGTGCGCATCGCGCGCGAACAGCAGGCGGTGGCGGCATGAATATGGAGACTGCGGCAATGACCAACGCCATGACTGATGCCCACGCGGCCGTGACGGCCATCGAACAACAAACAGCTGCCGCCGCGCGCGTGCTGCGCGAAGCGGCCGGCATGGAAGTGATGGGCACGTTCTTCCTGGCCGGGCAAGAGTTTGCACTGCCGGCGGCGAACGTGCGCGAAGTGGTGGGCATGCCCGGGCGGATCACGCCGATCCCGCTCTCGCCGCACTGCCTGGAGGGCATCTTCACGCTGCGCGGCGCCGCGATCCCGCTGCTGAACCTGGGCCGCATCTTCGACCCGGCCGCGCCTGCGGCGATGGGCGAGCAGCGCGTGGCGATCATCGACGTCGACGATATCCAGGTTGGCCTGGTGTTCGACGCCACCGGCGAAGTGCTGCGCGTGCGGCCCGAGCAGCGCGCCGGCTTGCGCTGGCGCGAAGGGGACGACCAAGCGCCGGCCGGCGTGGTGGCCGGCGCGATCACCCTGAACGATGGCGCGCGCGTGGTGCAGTTGCTCGACGCCGACGCGCTGGTGCGGATCGATAACGTGCCGCAGGTGCGCGCCCACGCCAGCGTGGCGCGCGACGCCTGGCGCATGCGCTTTCTGCGTCAGGCGCAGGGCCGCAAGTGCATTTCGTTCACCGTCGGCGGCCTGCGCTTCGCGCTGGCGATGGAAGCGATCCAGGAGATCATGCGGGTGCCCGAGCTGCTGCCGTCGGTGATGCTGGGCCGCCTGTGCAAGGGCTGGCTGAACCTGCGCGGCATGCCGGTCGGCGTGGTGGACTTCGGCGCGCTGCTCAATTGCGCCCCGTCGCAGTCCGATCCCCAGGACGCGCGCGTCCTGGTCGTGCGCATCGGCGACGAGCAACTGGGCCTGCTGGTCGACGCGGTCGACGATATCCGCCCGTATTTTGACACCGACATCCTGCCGATCCCGCTGCTGGGGACCGCGCGCGGCGCGATGTACCGCGGCTGCCTGCCGAATGCGGAACTGGGCGACAGCCTGTTCCTGGCCCACGAAAGTCTTTTCTCGGATACCGAAGTGAGCGACATCTGCGCCGGCCACCGCCGCCTGTATGCACAAGAAGCCAGCGCCGCCTGCGCTGCCCGGAAAAAATCCGGCGCCCGCCACGTGTACCTGGCGTTCTCGCTCGATACCGGCTGGGCCGCCGACATCAGCCAGGTGCGCGAGATCGTCGACTTCGACGGCACCGTCACCCGTCCGCCGGGCATGCCGGCCTGCGTGTACGGCATGATGCAGGTGCGCCAGCAGATGGTGTGCGTGATCGACCTGCGCGTGTTGTACGGCATGGCGCCGTTGGGCACCGAGGCTGCGCGCCGCATCCTGGTGCTCGAGCACGAGGGCGAGCGCTTCGGCCTGATCGTCGACCGCGTCGACACCATCCTGTCGCTGCCGGACAGCCAGCGCCGCCCGTCGCCGCAACTGCTGCGCGTGAACGGCCCGCAAGACATGCGCCAGGACAGCGCCGAGGTGCTCGAAGTGCCGGGCATCGACGGCCGCGACGACGTGCTGACGCTGTTCGACAAGGAGAAGTTCATCGTCACCCTGCGCCAGCAACTGGGCGCGGTGCATTGAGCCATCAGAACCCCGTTTGGCGGGCTTTACAGGCCCGCCAGGCGCTCCATTTTGATTGAAGGCCCTTCGGGGCCTTTTTTGTTGCGCGGGCCGTGGCGGGCTGGCCAGCGCCGCCGTTATGCCAGCCGCACCAGCAAGGCCTCGAGCTGCTGCGCATCGTACGGCTTGGCCAGCATCGCATCTGCCACGTCGCTGGCATGACTGGCCCCGCTGGCGAACGCGATGCGCGCCTGCGGCAGGCGCGCCTTGACCCGCAGCGCCAGCTCGTCGCCCCCGATGCCGGGCAGGTGCAGGTCGGTCAGCACGATGTCGGGCGCCAGGTCCAGCAAAGCCAGCGCCGCTTCGCCGCTGGAAGCCTCGAGCACCTCGTAGCCGAGGATGCGCAGCAGTTCGGCCGTGTTCTCGCGGATGTCGTCTTCGTCTTCCACCAGCAGCACGCGCGCCTTTGCCGCCGCCGGCGTTGGCGCCGGGGCCGGCAGGCTTGCTGCCATCAGTGCATTCTTTTGCTGCTGGTTCGACAGCACGTGGCGCACCTTGCGTGCCAGGTTGTCGCGCGTGTACGGCTTGCCGAGCAGTTCGACGCCGGCGTCGAGCCGCCCGCCATGCACGATCGCATTCTCGGTATAGCCCGACGTGAACAGCACCGCCACGTTCGGCAAGCGCTCGCGCGTCTTCCTGGCCAGCTCGGGGCTGCGCAGCGGGCCGGGCATGACGACGTCGGTAAACAGCAGGTCGATGTGGATGCCGCTGTCGACCACCGTCAGCGCCGCCGTGGCGTCGTTGGCGCGCAGGACGCGGTAACCGAGGTCGGTGAGCATGTCGACCACCGTCAGGCGCACCTGCTCGTCATCCTCGACCACCAGCACGGTTTCGTGGCCGCCGGTGACCGCCTGCAGCAGCGGCTCGCCCGCATGGTCTTCGACCTGCAGGGATCTGGGCAGGTAGATCTTGATCGTGGTGCCTTCATCGACCTCGCTGTAGATCTTGACGTGGCCGCCCGACTGCTTGACCAGGCCGTACACCATCGACAACCCCAGGCCGGTGCCCTTGCCTTCGGGCTTGGTCGAGAAGAACGGCTCGAAGGCCTGGTCAATCACATCCTGCGGCATGCCGCTGCCGGTGTCGCTCACGGCCAGCATCACGTACTGGCCGGGCGTGACTTCGGGATGCGCCGCGCAGTAAGTGGCGTCCAGCGCGGCATTGGCCACTTCGAGCGTCAGGCGCCCGGCGCCGTCCATCGCGTCGCGCGCATTGATCGCCAGGTTCAGGACCGCGTTCTCGAGCTGCGCCGGATCGACCTCGGTGGTCCACAGGCCGCCCGAGATCACCATCTCGATATCGATTTCTTCGCCCAGCGCGCGGCGCATCATGTCTTCCATATTGCCCAGCAGGCGCCCGATCTTGACCGCTTTCGGTTCGAGGGGCTGGCGCCGCGCGAACGACAGCAGCGAGCTGGCCAGCTTGGCGCCGCGCTCGACGCCGCTCATCGCGTTCTCGACCCGCTTCTTGATCTCGGGCAGGCCGTCGGCGCGGCGGGCAATCAGTTGCAGGTTGCCGCCGATGACCTGCAGCAGGTTGTTGAAGTCGTGCGCCACGCCGCCGGTGAGCTTGCCGATCGTTTCCATCTTCTGCGATTGCTGCAGCGCGGCCTCGGTGCGGCGCATGACCTCCATCTGCGCCAGGTCGGCGCTGATGTCGCGGCCCACGGCGTGGATATATTGCTGGTCGGGCGAGGCAGTCCAGGACAGGTTGCACCAGCTGCCGTTCTTGCGCTGCCAGCGGTTCTCGAAGCGGTACACCTGGCCACCCGAGCGCAGCGCCTCGATCTGCTGCGCGGTCACGGCATGGTCGTCCGGGTGCACCAGCGCGAGCATTGGCGTGGCCAGCACCTCGGCCTCGGTCCAGCCCAGGATCGCGGTGAAGGCCGGATTGACGGCGAACAGCGTGGCATGCAGGTCGGCCACCAGCATGATGTCCTTCGACAGGCGCCACATGCGGTCGCGTTCGGCCGTGCGGCGCTCGACCCGTTCTTCCAGGCTGGCATTCGACAGCGCCAGCGCCTCGGCTGCGCGCTTCTGGTCTTCGATGTCGATGCTGGTGCCGATCCACAGGGATGCGTTGCCGGCATCGCCAGGGGAGCGGTGCGCACGCACCAGGTGCCAGCGGTACTGGCCATCGTGGCGACGCAGGCGGATTTCGGTGTCGAGCGCGGCGCCCGACGCCACGCACGACTGCCACAGCGCGCGGTAGCGGCTGTCGTCGTCGGGATGCACGAGCGACGCCCAGCCGTGGCCCAGCAGCGCGTCGGGCGCCTTGCTGCCACTGGCGTATTCGTGCACGCGGTCGTTGATCCACTCGACGCTGCCGTCGTCATGCGCGGCCCACACGTGGTTCGGCATGGCCTGGGCGAAGGTGCGAAAACGCGCCTCGCTCGCGCGCAGCGCGCGTTCGGCCAGTACCCGCTCGGTCACATCGTTGCCGAGCACGAAGGTGGCGAACACGGCGCCGTCGGCATTGCGCAGCGGCTGCAGCACGAAGTCGATGAAGGTGCGGATGTGCCCATCCTGGCCGGGATTGTTCAGCGAGAGTTCGACGCCTTCGGCGCGAAACACGGCGCCGTCGGCAAAGCTGCGATCGAGCTGCTCGACGATGCCGTGCGCCGCCAGCTCGGGCACGGCCTGCGCCACCGTCATGCCAAGCAGGGGGCGGTCGCCCGTCAGGACGCGATAGGCGTCGTTGGCCAGCGCGTAGCGGTGCTCCGGTCCGTCGAGCAGGCAGATGAAGCCGGGGGCTTGCTCGAACATCGTGTGCAGGCGCGCGCGCTCGGCCAGGATGTGGCGCTCGGCCTTGACCTTGCCCGAGGTCTCGACCACCACCGCCATGATGCCGGCGATGACGCCGTCCTGGTCGCGGATCGGCGAATAGTCGAGGTTCATCCAGACCTGCTCGGGCTGGCCGGTCCGGTGCAGCGTGAGTTCCTGGTCCTGGTAGCTCAGCGTGCCGCCCGCAAGGCCGACCCGCATCACGTTGTCGTTGAAGTCGGCCACTTCGGGCCAGCCTTCGCGCACCTTCGATCCCAGCAGCGTCGGATGGCGTCCGCCCGCGAACACCCGGTAGGCGTCGTTGTAGATCATGTAGCCATCCGGGCCCCACAGGGTGACGATGGGCGCGGGCGTGGCCATGATCAGCGCGACGGTGGTCTTGAGGACGGTAGGCCAGCCTTCGATAGGGCCGAGGCTCGTTGCGTGCCAGGGGAAGGAACGGATAAGGCGCGACGTTTCGTCAGTCTCGGGCAGGAAGGGCAGGCTTGCTGGCATCGTGGGTAGAATGCTAAAAATAGACGCTGGTATTTTACACTTGGCTTGACGAGCAGTGACGCATTGTTGTTAACACGCAATATCTTTGGAGCAAAATCATGTGCGTGAACTACCGCCCCCCGACGCCGGAAATGTTCAACGGCCGCATCGGCGCCTTCAGCCAGTTGCCGCGCGACTGGCAGTGGCCCGAAGAAACCTGGAAGGATTACACGGCGCCGATCCTGCGCGCCGCGCCAGGGCTGGCGCCGCAGGCGTGCGTGGCCAGCTACGGCATGGTCCCGCGCCGCCATATTCCGCCCGACGTAAAACCGTTCGACACCATGAATGCGCGCGCTGAATCACTGGTCGAGCGCCGCTCGTTTGCACCGGCCTGGCGCCGCCTGCAACTGTGCGCGGTGCCGATGCTGTGGTTTTACGAACCGTGCTACGAGAGCGGCCGCGCCGAGCGCACCGCCATCGGCATGCGCGACGCATCGCTGTTCTGGGTGGCGGGCCTGTGGCGCGAATGGCAAGAGGCCGATGGCGGCATGGCCAATGCCTTCACCCAGATCACGATCAACGCCGACACGCATCCCCTGATGCGCCGCATGCACAGGCCGGGCGACGAGAAGCGCTCGCTGGTGCTGCTCGGCGACGACGAAGTGGGCGACTGGCTGGCCAGCCGCGACCTCGACGTGGCACGCAGTTTTCTGCGGCACTTTCCGGCCGAGGCCATGAAAGCGTGGCCGGCGCCGCTGGCGCCCAGGCGGGTAGCAGCAGCAGCGCAGTCGCCAGCGCCGGTCAATGGCGAGCTGTTCTGATCAACGCAGCAGGCAGGGCCGCTTGTTGTCGAACTTCCAGTCGCGAATCAGGTACTGCATCGCCACCGCGTCGTCGCGCGCGCCCAGGCCCAGGTTCTTGTAAGCCTGGTGCGCGGCCTCGAGCTTGTCAGGGTCGAGTTCGATCCCCAGCCCTGGGCGTTGCGGCACCTGCACCATGCCGCCCTCGATCAGCAGCGGCTCCGTGGTCAGGTGCTGGCCGTCCTGCCAGATCCAGTGGGTGTCGATGGCCGTGACGCGCCCCGGCGCGGCCGCGCCCACGTGCGTAAACATGGCCAGCGATATGTCGAAGTGGTTGTTCGAGTGCGAACCCCAGGTCAGGCCGAACATGTCGCACAGTTGCGCCACCCGGACCGAACCCTGCATCGTCCAGAAATGCGGGTCGGCCAGCGGGATGTCGACCGACTGCAGCTGGATCGCATGGGCCATCTGGCGCCAGTCGGTGGCGATCATATTGGTTGCCGTGCGCAGGCCGGTGGCGCGGCGAAACTCGGCCATCACTTCGCGGCCCGAGTAGCCATTCTCGGCCCCGCATGGGTCTTCGGCGTAGGCCAGGATGTCGTGCTTGTCGCGGCAGACGCGGATGGCGTCGGCCAGCAGCCAGCCGCCGTTGGGATCGAGCGTCACGCGCGCCTGCGGGAAGCGTTCGTGCAGCGCGACGATGGCTTCCATTTCTTCATCGGCGCCCAGCACGCCGCCCTTGAGCTTGAAGTCATTGAAGCCGTAGCGCTCGCGCGCCGCTTCGGCCAGGCGCACGATGGCTTCCGGCGTGAGCGCTGCTTCGTTGCGCACGCGCAGCCAGGTATCGTCTGCATCGGGTTCGCTGCGGTAGCCGAGCGGCGTCTTCGCGCCGTCGCCCACGTAGAACAGGTAGCCCAGCATCTCGACGGCGGTACGCTGCTGGCCTTCACCCAGCAGCGCCGCCACCGGCACCTCCATGAACTGGCCGAGCAGGTCGAGCATCGCCGATTCCACGGCCGTGACGGCGTGAATGGCCGTGCGCAGGTCGAACGTCTGCAAGCCCCGGCCACCCTGGTCACGATCGGCGAACGCGGTGCGCATGGCGTTCAGGACCTTGTTGTAGTCGCCCAGGGTCGCACCGATGACGAACGGGCCGGCGTCCTCGATCGTCTGGCGGATCTTTTCGCCGCCGGGCACTTCGCCCAGGCCCGTGTTGCCGGCGCTGTCGGTCAGGATCACGATATTGCGGGTGAACCACGGGCCGTGCGCGCCGGAGAGGTTCAGGAGCATGCTGTCCTGCCCCGCGACCGGGACGACGCGCAGGCTGGTGATGACGGGGGCATTCGACGTAGTGTGGGACATGATGGGGCGGCTCTAAAAAGTAAAGGTCAGTCGATCGAGATCTTGCCGTTGGTGATGACCTCGCGCCAGCGCGCCAGTTCCTGCGCCTGGAACTTCGTGAACTGCTCGGGCGACGAGGCCACGACTTCAAAGCCTTGCTCGGTCAGTTTCGCCGCAATCTGCGGATCGTGCAGGGCGCCCGTGATCGTCGCGTGAAGCAGGGCTTTCACATCCTTCGGCAAGCCTTTTGGCGCCGCGATGCCCTGCCACGAATACACGTCGACATCCTTGACGCCGGCTTCAGCGAGCGTCGGCACATTCGGCAGCGCTGCCGAGCGCTTGCTGCCCGTGACGGCCAGCGCCTTGAGCTTGCCGGCCTTGATGTGGCTGAGCACGACGTTGATGTTCTGGAAGGACGCGTTGGCATGGCCGCCCAGCAGGTCGGTGATCGCCGGCGCGCCGCCTTTGTACGGCACGTGCAGGCCCGAGGTGCCGGTCTTTTGCCAGAACAGCGCCGTCGTCAGGTGATCCGAACTGCCGGCGCCGGACGTGGCGAACGTGATCTTCTCGGGATTCTTCTTCAGATAGGCGACAAAGTCGGCCACGGTGGTGGACGGCACGGTGGCATTCGTCACCAGCACGTTCGGCGCCTGCACGGCCACGGTCAGCAGGTCGAAGTCTTTCGACGGATCGTAGGGCAGCGTCTTTTGCAGGAGCGGGTTGACCGAGTACACGCCAATGGACGCGACCATCAGCGTGTAGCCGTCGGGCGCGGCGCGCTTGACGTAGCCGCCACCCAGCGCGCCGGTGGCGCCGGGACGGTTGTCGACTACCCATGGCTGGCCCAGTCTGGCGCTGACCTTCGGGCCGATGGCGCGCGCGATGGCGTCGGTCGAGCCGCCCGCCGGGAACGGCACGACGACGTTGATCGCCTTGTCGGGATAGGCCGCGTGCGCACTGCCGACGATCGCCAGTCCCATGAGCAGGGATGAAACCTTGGTACGGATAGTCATTTTTTTTGTCTCCTCGTTGTGGTGGTGCAGATCAGAAGCTGTGGCGCAGGCCCAGGTTGTAGCCGGTGTCGCCGCTGCCCGATTCGGTATTGTTCGCGATCGTGTAGCCGGCGCCGTTGCGGTTGTCGACATGACCGTAGGCGGCGTACAGGCCGGTGCGCCTGGACAGCGCGTACAGGTAGCCGATGCCCCAGGCATTGGCGTCCTGGTTGAATCCCGTGCGGTCATCCTTGTGCAGCACCGACGCCATCAGCGTGCCGCCCTTGACCGGCGCCGAGATGCCGAGCAGGTAGCTGCGCCCGTCCGTCGATGGTGTTGGCCGCACGCCGCCGTACGGGTTGTTGGCATTGATCAGCGGCGCCGCGCCGTCGCCCTTGTCGCTGCTGATCCCCGTGTGCAGCTTGATCCAGCCGGCGTTGTACGAGGCCGCGAGCAGGACGTTGCGGCCGATGGAGCGGTCCACCGCGGGCGTGGCGCCGCTGGCGGCGACGTCGGTGTTCTTGTTGTTGTAGACCAGGCGCACGGCGAGCGGGCCGGCCGCATAGCCGACCGCGCCGCCGAACTGGCGCCCGGCGGCCGAGCGGCTTTGCTCGCCCACGCTGTAGGCCAGCTCGCCATCGAAGCCGTTCTTCTTCGGCGTGGCGTAAGTGATGGTGTTACTGGTGCGGATATTGGTGCCGTTGTGCGGGAACAGGCTCTTGGCGCTGCCCGCATAGCCGGTGCTGAACGGATCGACGATGGAGACCATCGCCGTGTGATACGGCGTGTACTGGCGCCCGAGGGCGACCGCGCCGAAATTGCCGCGCAGGCCAACCAGGGCCTGGCGGTTGAAGATGGTGCCGGCGGCGTCGATTTCGCCGGTATCGATCTTGGCGCCGCCCTCGAGCGTGAAATAGGCCGAGAGGCCGTTGCCCAGTTCTTCGACGCCCCGGAAGCCGAAGCGCGACGCGGCGCCGACCCCGCTGGTGACCTTGGTGATGCGGCCGGCGGAACCGCCATCTTCGATGACGATGCCCGCATCGGCGATGCCGTAGAAGGTAACCGAGGTTTGTGCATGGGCCGTGGCGGCGCCCAGTAACAGGACGAGCGCTGTTGCTGTTTTCAAGACTGTCTCCTTTTTTATGTGGTCGGATCTTATGGAATCCGTACGCAGCCATCGGCGGTCACGAGCCTCAGGCTGGCGCCATCATAGAGCAGAGATCAATACCGGATCAATCCAAAAGCTGGTGCGTCCAATACAGGAATTGAATCAATGGCGCGATCAACCTGGGTGGAATGTCGCCAGCACCTGTTGCCTGACAAGATCGAGCACCGGGTTGTCGTTGTCGCGCCGATAGGTGGCCACGAGGTGCACGGGATCGGTCGTTACTTCGCGCAGGACGATGCCCTCGAATTTCAGGCGGGTAGCGCCTTCGGCAATCAGGGCTGCGCCCATGCCCGCGCCGACCAGGGCCAGCATCGTGTGGACCTGGCCGATGTGCTCGACGATGTCCGGCACCACGCCGGCCATGGCGAACCGTTCGCTGAGCATCTGGTAGAAGGGCCGCGCCTCGTAGGGCGAGTACATGATGAACGGCTTGCCGTGAAAGCAGGCCAGCGTCGGCGCCTCGGGCCACAGGTGGGCGTCGCTTTCCTGGATGGCCAGCATCAGCGATTCGGTGACCATCAACACGCTGTCGAGTTCACTGTTGACGGTGTGGGGGCGCATCAGGCCCAGGTCGATTTCGCCGGCGTTGAGCGCCTCGACCTGCGCCGTGCTGACCAGTTCCTTGAGATTGAGCGCGACGTCGGGACAAAACTGGCGGATGCCGCGCACGACGGCGGGCAGCAGGCTGTAGCCGGAGGCAGCGCTGAAGCCGATGGTCAGCGATCCCTGCTCGCCCCTGGCAGTGCGGCGCGCCTTGACGGCGGCTTCCTGCGCCAACCGAAGGATGCGCGTGGCTTCGGGCAGGAAGGCCTTGCCGGCGGCGGTGAGCGTGACCGAGCGGCTGGTGCGTTCGAGCAGGGCGACGCCCACGCTGTGTTCGAGCAGGCGGATCTGGCGGCTGAGCGGCGGCTGCGTCATGTTCAAGCGCTCCGCTGCGCGGCTGAAGTGCAGTTCTTCGGCGACGGCGACGAAGCAGCGCAGCTGGCTGATTTCAAACAAGGGTTACCTCTTCACCAAAGTACGGCGAGTCGCCGCGGCGAATAGTGTAACCGGTGGCTACATGCCGCCGACGTAGCGTCGCTCGAAACGGCTGCCAAGCCGCGTGAGCACTTCGTAGCCGATCGTGCCGGCCTGCGCCGCCACGTCGTCCACGGTTTGCTTCTCGCACAGCAGGTCGACGCTCTGGCCCGGTGCGATGCGCGCTTCCGGCATCCCGGTCACGTCGAGCGTGATGCTGTCCATCGATACGGTGCCGACAAACGGCGCCGCCACCCCATCGACCCAGGCGTACGAGCGCCCGCTCAGGGCGCGCAGCCAGCCGTCGGCATAGCCGATGGCGATGGTGGCGATGCGGCGCGGGCCGGGCGCCACGTAGCGCGCACCGTAGCCGACGATGTCGCCCGCGTCGATGCTGCGCAGCTGCACCACGCGCGCCGCCAGCGACACCGCCTGCGCCAGCGGGTTGACGCTGCCCGGCTGCGGATGGATGCCGTACAGCGCCGCGCCGGGGCGCAGCAGGTCATGGTGGAAGGCCGGCCCGAGGAACACGCCCGACGAATTCGCGAGGCTGCCCGGCACGCCGGGGAACAGCGCGCGCACGGCATCGAAGCGGCCGCGCTGGCGCGCGTTGAGCGGATGCTGTGCTTCGTCGGCGCAGGCCAGGTGGCTCATCACGAGTCGCGGTTGAATGCCATCGAGCCAGGCCGGGTCCTGACGCAGGCGCTCGAGGTCCGCGCCCGCCAGGCCCATGCGCGCCATGCCGGTGTCGAACTGGATCGCCGCCGGCAACCTGCGGCCAGTCTCGGCGGCCAATGCGCGCCATTCGGCGATCTGGCCCGGATCGTTCAGCACGGGCACCAGGTCATGCGCCAGGCAATCGCGCGCGGCGCCCGGCATCGCGCCGTGCATCACGTAGATCGTGGCGCCGAACGGCAGCAGCGCGCGCAGGCGGATGCCTTCGTCCAGGTGCGCCGTGAAGAACGTGCGGCAGCCTTCGGCCAGCAGCGCGGCGGCCACCGGCGCCATGCCCAGGCCATACGCGTCGGCCTTGAGCACGGCGCCGCATTCGGCCCCGCCGCCATGCGCAGCCAGTGTGCGGTAGTTGGCCCGCACCGCGTGCAGGTCGATGGTCAGGTACGCGCCGGCGCGCGTGGCGGACGTCATCGCCTTATGCCCGTGCCAGCCCGGCGCCGGGCGACACGTCGCGTACGCCGGCGTAGCGGAACACCGCCAGGTCGTCGGCCCGGATCGACGGCGCCTTGCCGCCCACCAGGTCGGCGATGACCATGGCCGAACCGGCCGCCATCGTCCAGCCCAGCGTGCCGTGGCCGGTATTGAGGAACAGGTTCGAGAGCGGCGTGGCGCCGACAATGGGCGTGCTGTCCGGCGTCATCGGGCGCAGGCCGGTCCAGAAGCTGGCTTGCTTCGTGTCGCCCGCGCCCGGGAACAGGTCATTGACCACCAGTTCGAGCGTTTCGCGGCGGCGCGGATCGAGATCGAGATTAAAGCCCGACAGTTCGGCCATGCCACCGACGCGGATGCGGTCGTCGAAGCGCGTCACGGCGATCTTGTAGGTCTCGTCGAGGATGGTCGAGACGGGCGCGCGCGCGGCGTCGACGATCGGCACCGTCAGCGAATACCCCTTCATCGGATACACCGGCACCGGGAACCAGCGCTGCAGCAGGGCGCGTGTATGGCTGCCCGTGGCCAGCACATACCTCTCGGCCGTCAACACGCCCTTGTCGGTGACCACGCCAGAGATCTCGCCGCCCGCTTGTTCCAGCCGGCGCACGGTGGTGTCGAACTCGAAGCGCACGCCCAGGTCGCGCGCCATGGCGGTCAGGCGCGTGGTAAACAGCTGGCAGTCGCCCGTTTCATCGTTCGGCAGGCGCAGGCCGCCCACCAGCTTGTCGGCGACATTGGCCAGCGCCGGTTCGGCCGCAGCGAGCTGCGCGCCGGCCAGTACTTCATAGGCCACGCCGGCATCGCGCAGCACCTCGATGTCCTTGGCGGCATTGTCGAACTGCTGCTGCGTGCGAAACAGCTGCACGGTGCCTTGCTGGCGGCCTTCGTAGGCGATGCCGGTGTCGCGCCGCAGCTGGCGCATGCAGTCGCGGCTGTATTCGGCCAGGCGCACCATCCGCTCCTTGTTGACGGCGTAGCGCGCCGGATCGCAGTTACGGTACATCTCCCACATCCACTGCAACTGGAACAGCGTGCCGTCCGGCCGGATCGACAGCGGCGCGTGGCGCTGGAACAGCCATTTGGCGGCCTTGAGCGGAATGCCGGGCGCGGCCCAGGGCGAGGCGTAGCCGGGAGAAATCTGGCCGG
Source organism: Massilia aurea (assembly GCF_040790145.1). Taxonomy (GTDB): domain Bacteria; phylum Pseudomonadota; class Gammaproteobacteria; order Burkholderiales; family Burkholderiaceae_D; genus Telluria; species Telluria aurea_C. The sequence goes on along the minus strand of NZ_JBFMMP010000001.1, from coordinate 988,611 downwards.
CGTTGGCGAAACTGGTTTCGAGGGCCGGACCGGGCTGGCGGTCGATCACGGTCACTTCATGCCCGGCCAGGGCCAGGTAATACGCGGTGGTGACGCCGACCACGCCGCTGCCCAATACGATGACACGCATAATTTCCTCGAAAAGAATCAGGATTCAGTAAAGCTTGCCATCTTAGCGGCAGAAGCCCGATAATTGTTTCTGTTAATACTGCAGTTTTCAGAAGAAATTACGGAGCCAGACCATGCGCGTGCAAAAGGCGTCGAACCGCATTCTCGACCGCATCGACCTGCACATCCTGGCGGTGCTGCAGCAGGATGCGCGAATCGTCATGAAAGACCTGGCCGAGCAGGTCGGGCTGTCGCTCACGCCCTGCATCGAGCGCGTCAAGCGCATGGAACGCGACGGCGTGATCATGGGCTACCACGCGCGTGTCAATCCCCAGGCGCTGGGGATGCAGATCCTGGTGTTCGTCGAGATCAACCTGCACCAGAAATCCGACAAGGCCTTCGAGCGCTTCCGGCGCGCGATGCTCGCCATTCCCGAGGTGCTCGAATGCCACCTGGTGTCGGGCGACTTCGATTACCTGATCAAGGCGCGCATCCCCGAGATGTCCGAATACCGGCGCCTGCTGGGCGAAATCCTGCATGTGGCCGATGCCGGCCAGTCGAAGAGTTATGTGGTGATGGAAGAACTGAAGGAAACGCTGGCGTTGTCGATTCCGCGCTGAACCGGTAAAAATGCAAGGGTGCGTGCAACACATCCTATAATGCAATTTTTCGCCTCTGGTGAGATTCCATGCGCGACCCTGCCGGCCCGGTTCTGTCACTGCGACACCTGTTGATTCTGTTGACCGCGATCGGCTTGCTGCCGCTTGTGCTGCTGGGGGTATGGACCATCCACGGTGCCGGGCGTTATCTCGAGCAGGAGCAGGAACGCCTGCTGCTCGGCCACGCGCGCGCGCTCTCGAGCGCCGTGGACGCCGAACTGGACGCCACCATCGCCGCCCTGAACGGGATCGCCAAGAGTCCGCAGCTCGCCGGCGGCGACCTGGAAGACTTCCACGCCACGGCCGCGCGCCTCACCCGCCCTGACTGGCTGGGCGTGATCCTCAACGATGCCGGCGGCAAGGCCGTGTTCAGCACGATGTCGCCGTTCGGCGCGCCGCCGGGGCACGTCGCCGAGCCGGCCAGCCTGCACCAGGCGCTGCGCGAACGCCGGCCGGTGGTGGGCCGCGTGGCGCGCGGCATCACAGGCCTGGCGGCAGTGCCGGTGCGGGTGCCAGTCACCGGGCCGGGCGGCCAGTCATGGATCCTGACTGCGGCGGTGCAGCCCAACCGCTTTCTGGACGTGATCGCACGCCAGAAAATCCCATCCGATTCCGTGATCGCCGTGCTCGATGGCGCCGGCTCATTGGTGGCGCGCTCGCGCAACCAGGAACGCACCGTGGTCGGGGCGCCGAGCGAATCGCTGCGGCGCCTGATGCAGGCAGGGCCCGACGGCGTGGGGCAGGTCAAGACGCTCGAGGGCGACGCGGTGATCAGCGGCTACGCGACCTCGCCGCGCTATGGCTGGGCGGTGGCGGTCGGCGCGCCCAGCGCCGGCCTGGGCGTGGTCTTCTTCAAGCGCTTCGCTGTCTACATGCTTGGCGCCTGGGTGGTGCTGGCCGCCTGCATCGCGCTCGCGTCCTGGCTGTCCGGACGCATCGTGCGCCGCATCGAGAGCGTGCAGGTCGGCGCCGCCGCGCTGGGCAGCGGCCAGGGCGTGCAGGTGGCGCCGTCGCGGATCAAGGAAATCCGCCAGATGGGCCAGGCGCTGGAGGTCGCGGCCCGCCAGCGCGCGGCGCACGAGGACGAGCGTTCGCGCCTGCTCGCCACGCTCGAAGACGCGCTGGCCCAGGCGCGCCAGGCCGGCGTGGCCAAGGATACGTTCCTCGCCATGCTCGGCCACGAGCTGCGCAATCCGCTCAGCCCCATCCTCACGTCGCTCGACCTGATGGACCTGCGCAATGAGCCGGGCAGCGCGCGCGAGCGCGTCGTCATGCGGCGTCAGGTGAACCATCTGCGGCGCCTGGTCGACGATTTGCTGGACGTCTCGCGCATCGCATCCGGCAAGCTCGAAATCGATCCACGCCCGATGAACCTGGCCGAGACGGCGCGCCTCGCGCTGGCCGCGCCGCCGGGAGAGGGCATCACGCTCGAGGCGCCGGCGGCGGTCTGGGTCAACGGTGACGAGACGCGCCTGGCCCAGGTGCTGGGCAACCTGCTGTCGAATGCCGTGCGCTTCGGCAGCCGCACGACCCGGGTGCGACTGGAGACGCTCGGCACCGAGGCGGTGCTGAGCGTGACCGACGATGGCGCCGGCATGGCGCCCGACTTGCTGGCGCATGTGTTCGAGCCGTTCTACCAGGCGCCGCAACCGCTGGCGCGACGTACCGGCGGGTTGGGCCTGGGCCTGTCGATCGTGCGCGAGATCGTGCAACGGCACGGCGGACACGTGGCGGCCTTCAGCGACGGGCCGGGCGCCGGCAGCCGCTTCGAGGTGACGTTGCCGCTGGTCCCGCCGGCGCCGGCACTCGTGCCCGTGGGGCCGGCGCAGGCATTCCATGCACGCCGCATCCTGCTCGTCGACGACAACGAAGACGCAGCGGCGGCGGGTGCGCTGCTGCTACGCTTGCTGGGGCATGACGTGCAAGTGGCCCATAACGCCGCCAGTGCGCGGGCGAGCGCACTGAGCGTGCGGCCCGACGTGGCGATCCTCGATATCGGCCTGCCCGATATGGATGGTTACGCGCTGGCGGCGGCATTGCGCGCTGACTTGCAAGACCCGATATTGCACCTGGTCGCGCTGACCGGCTACGGCCAGGAAGCCGACGTCGCGCGTGCGCTGGCGGCGGGTTTTGACGTCCACCTGACCAAGCCGGCCACGCTCGAGGCGCTGCAGGATGCATTGGCGCAGCGCGCCGCTGCGCAGGCAGTCGACAGCTGACGCCACTATACTGGTGGGCCTGTGCAACCACCCATGGAGCGCCCTTGACTACCCTGACGACCCTGCTCGACATACGCCACCCGATCATCCAGGCGCCGATGGCCGGCTTCGGCACGCCGCAACTGGCTGCGGCCGTGACCGAAGCGGGCGGCCTCGGCTCGCTGGCGCTGGGCGCCGGCACGGCGGCACAGGCGCACGCCGCGATCACGGCGTTGCAGGCGCTGACGGGCGGCCCGTTCAACGTCAACCTGTTTACGCACGCGCCGGCGCAGCCCGATGCGGCGCGCGAGGCGCGCTGGCTCGACTACCTGGCGCCGCACTTCGCGCGCACGGGGCAGGCGGCGCCGGCCGCGCTGCATGAGATCTACCGCAGCTTCCTGGCTGACCCGGACATGCTCGAGGTGCTGGTGCGCACGCGCCCGGCCGTAGTCAGCTTTCATTTCGGCCTGCCAAGCGCGCGCCAGATCGACGCGCTGCATGGCGCCGGCTGCGTGCTGATGGCGACTGCGACGAACGTGGCCGAGGCGCGCGCCATCGAAGCGGCCGGCATCGATGTGATCGTCGCGCAAGGCTACGAGGCGGGCGGGCATCGCGGCATCTTCGATCCGAACCTGCCCGATCCGGCGCTCGGGACGTTCGCGCTGGTGCGCCTGCTGGCGCAGGCCGTGCGCATCCCGCTCGTCGCGGCCGGCGGCATCATGGACGGGCAGGGCATCGCCGCAGCGCTGCGCCTGGGTGCGAGCGGCGCGCAGATGGGGACAGCCTTCCTGGGCTGCCCGGAAGCCAATACGTCGGCGCACCACCGCGCGCTACTCGCGCAGAGCGACCTTGGCACGGCGGTGACGGCGACGATCTCGGGCCGGCCCGCGCGCGGGATCGTCAATCCGTTCTTCAGCGAGATCGGCGCGGCGGGCCATCCGCCGCCACCCGATTACCCGATCGCCTACGATGCCGCCAAGGCGCTGCATGCGGCCGCCAGCAGCCAGGGCATCCTCGATTATTCGGTCAACTGGGCCGGGCAAGCCTACGCGCTGGCGCGGCCGCTGCCGGCGGCGGACCTGGTGCGCCTGCTCGTGACCGAGATGACTGAAGCGCAGGCGGCGTGAACATGGCCCGCAAACCCGACCTGCCCCTGCACGAGGTGCGCCGTTTTCTTGAGCCGGGACCGGTGGTCCTGGTCACGTCAGCGCATGCGGGCGAGCGCGACGTGATGGTGATGGGCTGGCACACGGTGATGGAATTTACTCCCTCACTGATCGGCTGCGTGATCTCGTCCGCGAACCACAGCCATGGTTTGATTCGCGCCAGCGGCGAATGCGTGATCAATCTGCCCACCAGCAGCCAGCTCGAGGCGGTGCTGGGCGTGGGTTCGACCACCGGCCTGGATACCGACAAGTTCGCCGCGTTCGGCCTGACGCCGGAGGACAGCGACCTCGTGGCGGCGCCGTCGATCCGGGAATGCCACGCACAGTTCGAGTGCCGGCTGCATGACGACAGCCTGGTCGAACGCCACGACTTCTTCATCTGGGAAGTCGTGGCGGCGCGCGCGCTGGCGCGGCCACGACACCCGGAGACCTTGCACTACAAGGGCGATGGCACGTTCATGGTATCGGGCAAGGTGATCCGGCGTCAGCGGGAAGGGTTGAAGTGATCGCGGCGCTTTAATGCGGTCGGCAGGCGCACGTTTGACGGACGTCACCCAGTCAGCACGGCCGCCAACACCATCACCAGGCCGACCAGCGACACGAGCCACACCAGCGAGCGCACGAACGGAATGCCGGCCGCATACAGCGGCACGTAGACGATGCGCGCGAGCAGATACATCCAGCAGCCCCACAACGTCAGGTCGCCTTCGTTGCCCGACACATGCGCGATGATGACGGCTGCGGCGAACAGCGGCAGCGTTTCGAACAGGTTGGCCTGGGCGCGTTGCAGGCGCGCCGTGACGGGCCGCGGCGGCGGCGCCTCGCCGTCGCGGGCGCTGGCGTTGTACTGGATGCCGGTCTCGGCGGTGCGCAGGTTAGCGACCAGCATGATCTGGACGAGGGCCAGCACGAGGGTCCAGGCCAGCAGGGTCAGTTCGGTGGTCATCGATATTCCTTGTTGTGGTGGGCGGACGGCTTGCAGTGTGGCGCCTTTCCGGTTTCCAGGCGCGCACTGCTGACCGTGGCGGCGGATTATCTGCGTTGATGCCAGCGAATGACACACGGCGCCAGAGCGCACCAGGCAACCGTGCTTGCCACATCAATCGCCGAGCAGATCGTCCCGTGGCCGCTCCCATTGCGGCACGGAGCCCGGACACGGCTGGTTCGCCAGCGCCGTGTACGGCAGCGTCGAGAAATTGTCCACGCCGGGTTCGGAAAAGCGGATGTCGGTGGCCTTGCCATCGATCAGCGACGGCACGCGCGCAAAGCGCAGCCAGGCATCGATGCGGCAATCGGTCTGCTGCAACGTGCGCAAGCCGTCGAGATTGCCGCTCTCGCGATAGGTCCATGCCAGCGCAGCGGGGGCCGCAGCGGGGGCCGCGGCGGGCGCGCCGGCGAAACGCGCGGGACAGGCGTGGACGTCCGTCACGCCAGGGGCCAGGCTCAGCACGCCGAGACGGAGCGCATAGGTGCCTGCGCCGCGATCCGCGGTCACGGTCGCGAACGACCAGCACAAGGGGTTGGACGGCATCGCCGACAGCGGCAGGTCCAGCACGCGGCTGCCCGGTTCGGCCTGCGCCAGGACGCTGCGAATCTGTTCGCGCGCCAGGTGCCCGGCCACGCCCTGCACGGCGACAAAAGCGATGCAGGCGACAATCGCCGCGACCAGTGGGCCGCTCCCGCCCCGCCGCGAGGCCAGCCCGATGGCGCCAGCGACCAGCAGCAGTCCTGCCAGCGAACCCCATTGCAGGAAACCCAGCGCCGTGAACGCGACCGGTGCGGCCAGCAACAGCGCCACGAACAGCCAGCGCAGCATGCGCCCGGGCACCCGCAGCGCCAGCGCCACGCCCAGCGCGGTCCAGAACACGGGTTCGACGATGAACACCAGGTCGCCATACAGCCAGCGCGAATCGAGCGGATGGAACGGATGCACGCCGTACACGTTCAGGAAATCGAACGACAGGTGCAGCACCATGCCGAGCCCGGCCGTGGCGAGGATCGCGTTGCGCGCCGTGCGATCGCCCTGCAGCAGGCGCCGCGCGCCGGGCCACAGCAGCCACATCAGCCCGAGCAGCAGGACAATCTGTGGCAGCGCGAACAGCAGCGTGTGCGTGTGGCCACGGTGGTGCAGCAGGTAGCCGAGGGGCGGCGCCAGCAGCGGCGTAAGCACCAGGTCGAGGTCGGGGAAGTTGCTGGCCAGCGCGCCGGTGGCCAGCAGGACGCGGCGGCGCGTGCGTCCACGTTGCGGATCCGGGTAGGCCGGCAGGGCGCGCTCGACAAGTTCGCCGAGGGCAAGGCCGACCAGGGAGTGGGTCAAATTATCCATACGCCGAGTTTATCCTGAAAAGCAACAAGTTGATTCAAGCCAAGCTTCGTCGGATCACTACGCAGGATTGAACGGAACGTTTTTGATCCAGATCAAAAATTTTTTAGAAAGTGGTCCGTACAATTCGAAACTTGCAATGAGGCAATTTCTAGGAGAGCGCAGTGCGTCACAACCAGCCAGTCACCACGACCGAATACCGGATGCAAGCAGGGCAGTCGATCGTCTCGAAGACCGATACCAGGGGCCGCATCACCTACGTCAATCCGAACTTCGTCGAGGTCAGCGGCTTTGCCGAATCCGAGTTGCTGGGTAAAGCCCATAATCTGGTGCGCCATCCGGACATGCCGCCCGAGGCCTTCGCCGACATGTGGCGCACGCTGCAGGCGGGCGAGCCGTGGACGGGCCTGGTCAAGAACCGCCGCAAGAACGGCGACTTTTACTGGGTGGTGGCCAATGTGGCGCCGATCCGGGAACACGGCCAGGTCACCGGTTACATGTCGGTGCGCACCGCGCCCACGCGCGAGCAGGTCGAGACGGCAAGCGCGCTGTATCGCAAGTTCACGGATAACGACGCGCGCGGCCTAGCCATCGTGCGCGGGCGCGTCGTGCGTGCCGGCCTGGGCGCGCAGCGCTTGCTGGGCGACGTGCCGCTCGGCGTGCGGCTTGGCGGGATGCTGGGCGGCCAGGCGGCGCTGCTGGTGGCATTGGGTATGGCGGTCGATGGCGGCGCTTGGCGCCTTGTCGCCGGCGCAGGCGCGCTGGCAACGCTTGCCGCCTGGTACAGCCTGCACCGCAGCATCGTGCGGCCGTTGGGCGACACGATCGCCACCGTCCATGCGCTGGCCGGCGGCGACCTGGCGCACCGCGCTTCGGCGCGAGTTGGCGGCGAGATGGGGCGCCTGCAACTGGCGCTGCGCCAGTTGACGATCAACCTGACGGCTGTCATCGGCGACGTGCGCGACAACGTCAGCTCGATCGAGCACGCCACGCGCGCGATCGCCGCCGGCAATGCCGACCTGGCCAGCCGCACCGAAGCACAGGCCGCGAGCCTCGAGCAGACCGCGAACAGCCTGGGCAACATCGCCCAGGCCGCCAGCCGCAACACGGACAGTGCGGTGCGCGCCGACGGCATGGTGCTGGCCGCCACCACCGTGGCCGGGGACGGCGGCCAGGCCGTGCAGCGGGTGGGCGCGACGATGGAAGAAATCAGCGCCTCGTCGAGCCGCATCGGCGACATCATCGGCCTGATCGACGGCATCGCGTTCCAGACCAATCTGCTCGCGTTGAATGCCGCCGTGGAGGCGGCCCGCGCCGGCGAACAGGGACGGGGTTTCGCGGTCGTGGCCGGCGAGGTGCGCGGCCTGGCCCAGCGCACGGCCGGCGCCGCCCGCGAAATCACGGGGCTGATCGAGGCGTCCCGCGCCCACGTCGGCCAGGGTGGCCAGCTCGTCGGCGCTGCCGGCCAGACGATGCGCGACGTGGTGGGCAAGGTGGCCGACGCGGCCGCGATCATGAGCGAGATCACGGCCGCGAGCCGCGAGCAGGCGCTTGACATCGCCGGCGTCAACGCGGCCATGCTGGAACTCGATGCGATCACGCGCCGCAACGCGGCGCAGGTGGAAGAGTCGGCCACGGCCTCTGGCAGCGTTGCCGACGAGGCGGCGCGGTTGTCGCTGGCGCTGTCGATCTTCCAGTTCGGACATGCGGCAAGTGTGAACAAGGCAGACCGCACTGTCCCAATGCAAGGCAGACTCATGCGGGTTTGATGTAAATCAAAGATTCATTCGACCTGGATCAATAAACTGACTGCTGATCGTGCCACGTTGCCTTCCGCGACGTGGTCATAGCCGGAGTGAGCTGCTTATGCTGGTCGATGCCGACATCCCATCCGCTGTACGTCCTTTCGAACGTTCCAATGTTCCCTGTGCCAGCGCCCAGTTCGATGGCGAGTTGCTGGCCCGGCTCGGCAAGTCCGGGCCGCGCTACACCTCGTATCCGACCGCGGACCGCTTCAGCCCCGACTTCGGCGCGGGCGACTATCTGGCCGCCGTGACAATGCGGCGCCAGCGCGGCATGCGCCCGCTGTCGCTCTACCTGCACATCCCGTTCTGCGACACCGTCTGCTACTACTGCGCCTGCAACAAGATCGTTACCCGCCAGCGTGAGAAGGCGGCCACCTACCTCGCTTATCTCAAGCGCGAGATCACGCTGCAAAGCCGGCTCTTCGCCGGCATGAACGCCGTCGAGCAACTGCATTTCGGCGGTGGCACGCCGACCTATCTGCTCGACGCGCAGATGGCCGAGCTGATGGCGCACCTGCACGCCAGCTTCGGGTTCGCGCCGGACGCGATCGGCGAGTATTCGATCGAAGTCGATCCGCGCACCGTGTCGGTCGAACGCGTGCACAGCCTGCGCCGCCAGGGCTTCAACCGCATCAGCCTGGGCGTGCAGGATTTCGACCCCGATGTACAGCGCGCCGTGAACCGCGTCCAGCCCGAAGCCGAGACCGTGGCCATCATCGACGCCGCCCGCGCCGCCGGTTTTCGCTCGGTCAGCATCGACCTGATCTACGGCTTGCCGAAGCAGACGCTGGCCAGCATGGCGCAGACGCTCGACAAGGTGACTGCAGCCAGCCCGGATCGCATCTCGGTCTATCACTACGCCCACATGCCGCATCTGTTCAAGCCGCAGCGCCGCATCCTGGAGGCCGATATGCCGGCGGCGGCCACCAAGCTTGGCATGCTCCAGCTATGCATCGAGCGCCTGGGCGCGGCCGGGTATGTGTACATTGGCATGGACCATTTCGCCAAGCCCGGCGACGACCTGGCCGTGGCCCAGCGCCAGGGCCGGCTGCACCGCAACTTCCAGGGCTATTCCACCCATGCCGACGCCGATCTGGTGGCGTGCGGCGTGTCGAGCATCGGCGCGGTCGGCGCAACCTACAGCCAGAACGTCAAGACGCTCGATGACTATTACGCGCTGATCGACGCCGGTGCGCTGCCGCTCGGGCGTGGCATCCGCCTGGAGATGGACGATCTGCTGCGCCGCGCCATCATCCAGAAACTGATGTGCCAGTTCGAGCTGTCGATCGCGGCCATCGAGCAGGCGTTTCCGATCGTGTTCGCCGACCACTTCGCGGGCGAGCTGGGAGCCCTGCGCGCCATGCAGGCCGACGGCCTGGTTCACGTGGATGACGCCTGGATCAGCGTGACCCCCAAGGGCCGCCTGCTGATCCGCAACCTGTGCATGGTGTTTGACCGCTACCTCGGCCGCCAGGCCGACGGGCCGCGTCACTCACGCACCGTCTAGGGCGCAGCGATGAGCGTCGTACTGAATCACGCAGCGCTCGCCGCCGGTTTCACGGCAGACGGCCTGCGCGATACGGCCGGCGTCCGGACGATCGAGCGTCGTGGGATCAAGCTCGATCGCGCGCGCGCCGTGCTGGTGCGGCGGATGCAGGTGGCCGGCCTGTCGATGATCCAGGTGCTGTTGCATGTGGTGCCGGGGATGGCGCCCGCCTCGGCCGGCATAATCGCGCTGTGCCTGACGCTGCCGGTGCTGCTGTATTCGGCGCAACCGTTTTTCAGCGGCGCCTGGCATGACCTGAAACGGGGCGTGGCCGGCATGGACGTGCCGATCGCACTGGCGCTGGTTGTCGCCTTTGTCGACAGCTGCGCCGCGCTGGTGTTCGATTCCCGGGCGTTGCACTTCGACGCCGTGCCGCTGTTCGCGTTCGTGCTGCTGGCCAGCCGCTACCTTGCACTGTGCGGACAGCCATCGGCACGTCGCCGGCCGGGGCGCTCGCCAGAGACCGATCGCATCGCGGCCTGGTGCGTGAGCGGCCTGTTGGCCCTGACGGCGCTGGTGTATGCGAGCTGGCTGCAGATCGAGCCGGGCCGCGCGTCGCAGGTGGCGCTGGCCGTGTTGATGGCGGCGTGTCCGTGCGCGCTGTCGCTGGCCACGCCGACCGCGCGAGCCTGCACTACTGACAGCCTGCTGCAGCGCGGCGTGCTGGCCTTGCAGCCGCACGCGCTCGATACGATCGATCGTGCCACCCATGTCATCCTGGGCAAGACCGGTACGCTCACGCGCGGCCGGCCGGTCCTGTGCCGGACGGTGCCGGTCGGCGCGCTCGATGACGTGGCATGCCGCCGCATCGCGGCGGCGCTGGAAACCGGCAACCCGCATCCGCTGGGGCAGGCCTTGCGCGGCGGCGTGGCCGCGCCGCCGTTGGCCGAGCGGGTGCACATGGCGGCCGGGCAGGGCGTGGAAGGCTGGATCGACGGCGTGCGTTACCGCATCGGCAGCGCGGCCTGGGTGGGCGGTATCGCCGGCGGCGCGGCTCGCGCCGCAGCGCCGGCCGGAACGACATCGGTCTGGCTGGGACACGCTGCGGGCTGGCTGGCGCGCTTCGACCTGATCGACCCACTGCGGCCGGAAGCCCTGGCCGTGGTGGGGCGCCTGCGCGCAGCCGGCAAGACCCTCATCCTGCTGTCGGGCGACACCCAGCCTGCGGCGCAGGCGGTGGCAGCGCGGCTGGGCATCCCCACCGCCATCGGCGGCAAGCTGCCCCACGAGAAACTCGCCTGCATACGGCGCCTGCAGGCCGGAGGTGCGGTGGTCGCGGTGGTTGCGATGGCGAGCGCCGCTCAGGTAGACGCGGGTGACGCGGTAGACGCGGCGGCGCCGCGCGTGGCCGACGTGACGATCGCGATGGTCTGCGGGTCCGTGCCGGGGCAGCGCCACGCCGATGCGTTGATCATTGGCGACGACCTGACGCCGCTGGCCGATGCGCTCGACGGCGCGCGGCGCACGCTGGCGGTGATGCGCCAGAACCTGATCGGGGTCGCGGTATACAACGCGCTGGCGATTCCGGCCGCCGCGACCGGCCTGCTCGATCCCTGGCTGGCGGGTGTTGGCATGGCAGGCGTGTCGGTGCTGGTCGTGCTCAATGCATTGAGGCTGCGCGCGGCGCAGCGGTGAACCCGTACCGGGTCAGCCAGGCACGGCCCGCACCATGCTGGCGGCCATCACGACCAGCACGACCAGCATCATCAGCACCAACAGCACGGCCAGCGCCGCCAGTACGACCCGACGCCAGGGACGGCGCGTGTAGGCGCCGTTGGTGATGACCGCAATGTAGCGCTCTTGCGCGCGGCCGCCCCAGGCATGCCAGCCGGCCAGGATACCGATCGTCGCCGACAACGGCGGCGCCAGGTCGCGTCCGACAATCCCGCCCAGGCCAATCAGCACGCCGCACATGATGAAGTAGCCGAGCATCATGCCGCACCATGCCCTGGCTTCGAGGGACTGCTCATCTTCTCCCAGCGTATCCCAGTTGCACATATGGATGTAGGCGCTGAAAGCGGGCGAGAGCAGCAGGCCAAGGCATGTTGCAGCGCGCGGATTCCACAGGGGCAGGCTTGCGTCCAGCGAGCAGGCCTTGCTGGGGATGATAGACGGGGCATCCAGCGGGACGTCCAGGCAGGTTTCCACATCGATCTCCAGTGATTCCGTATGGAAACATCATGCGGGCGACACTGGTGGTGATCCTTGATGTCCGGCAGGTGGGGCCGATATGCAACACCGGCCTGTGCACAAACCCAACATCTCAGGCGCCGTCCGTGGCGCCCAGGCGTGCGATCGCACGCACATACACCAGTTCTGCGATCAGCTCGACCAGCGTCTGCGTGACGATGATCGCCGGCAGCAGCGGCAGGGCGCCTGGCACGGCCAGCGCCAGCGGCAGGATCACGAGCGAGTTGCGGGTGGCGCCGCTGAAGGCCACGGCGCGGCCGGCGGGCGCATCGAGACGACACAGCCGCGCCACGAGCCAGCCAGCGGGCGGCGCCAGCACCGCAAAGGCGAGGTAGATGGGGATGACGGCCAATGCGGCGCCCTGCGACTGGCCCAGTTGCGGCAGCACCGAGGCCACCACCACGAACAGCACCAGCGCCGTTGCCGGCACCGGCAACAGGCCAAGCATCGTGGATGCCTGCGCACCGGCGCGCGAGCGCGCGGCCCAGAACTGGACCGCCACTGCCAGCACCAGCGGCGCCGCAATCAGCCAGATGAACGCATCGATGAACGGCGCCGGCTGGACCAGCGCGGCAGCTTCGTCGCCCAGCAGAAGGCGCAGATACACCGGCAGCAGCACCATCTGGGCCACCAGCAGCACGGGCGTTGCCGCGAGCAGGGCGCGCGCATCGGCGCGGCCCAGGTGCGAGAACGTCACCACATAGTCGATGCAGGGGGCGAGCAGCACGAGCAGAACGCCAAGCCGGATCAGCGGCTCGTCCGGCGCCAGCGGCAGCAGGCCCGCGACCAGCAGCGGGATGACGATAAAGTTGGTCGCCAACAGCGCAGCGAGGAACCGCGTGTGCGTGAATGCCCGGCCCAGTTCGGCCAGCGGTACCTGCAGGAAGGTCACGAACAGCATGAGCGCCAGGGCCGGGTTGACGGCGGCGCCCAGCGTTGCGGTTGCCGGCATCAGGCCCGCCGCGATGGCGGCCAGTGCGACGGCGCCGAAGTAGATGGCGATCTGCCGGTGTTCGAGCCTGTCGCGCAATGCTTGCATGGGGATGTCGTCTTCTGCTGGATCGGGCCCGTATTGTAAGATGCCGGTGTCCGATCCATCAGGAGATCATGTGCAGTACCGGAACCTCATGTTGTACTGGCTCGCCCTGGGCCTGGGCGGAATGCTGGCCTTTCTCGTGCCCGGCGTCGGCTTCGCGCTGGGCATCGGCGCGCTGCTGTACTTTGTCTACGCGATTCCCTACTGGCTGATGTTCGTCGTGTTCCTGCACACGCGCCCGCGCAGCCGCTTCGTGTTCGGCATGGGCCGGCGCACGTTCGCCATCCGGCTGGCCATCGGCGCGGCCGTGGCGTGCATCGGCAGCCTGCTGCTCGGGTGGAAGGTGCTGGCCTGTATCGCGGCCGCGCTGCTGGCCTTTTGCGGCGAGAGCCTGATCAAGGACTGGATGCTGCTGACGGCGCGCGGCTATGCCGAGGATACGCCGCAGCGGCCGGCGGCCTCAGACGCCGGCTGACCTACGCCAGTTGACCCAGGCCCGTTGTCGGTCGTCCGGTACTTACGCCGCGCCGCAACAGCCATGTTGTCACTCTGTTTACTTCCATGTTAGATTCTTGGCGGCAAAAGCAGTATCCGCCGACGACAAACAATCACCAGGAAGTCCACTACATGCCATCGACCCGCCAGCGCAGCACGCGCGCCATCATCGCCGCCCTGTTCATCCCTGCCATGCTTGCCGGCGTTGCCTTGCCAGTTGCCGCCGCGCCGGCGCCCGTCGCCCAGGCCACCGCCACCAAGCCTGACGCCGCCTTCAACGCATGGGCCGACAAGTTCGCCGAAGACTGGGTGCGCCTGTCGCCGCAGTCGGCGACGTCGACCCAGTACTTCAGCGGCGCCGAACAGGCGCGGCTCGACCGCGAACTGACGCCCTTGACCGCCGCGCACCGCGAGAAGGCCGTGGCGCTGGCGCGCGAGGGCCTCAAGCGCATCGACGGCTTCAAGGCCGCGCCGCTGGACGCGACCCAGAAGATCTCGGCGTCGGTGATGCGCTGGTCGCTGGAAAACGTGATCGCCAACGAGCCGTTCGAGGACTACAACTTCGTGTTCTCGCAGTTCAGCGGCGTGCAGGTCGGCCTGGTCAACTTCATGACCAACACGCACCCGATGCGCAACAAGCAGGACGTCGACAACTACCTCGCGCGCCTGGACCAGGTGGGCACGCGCATGGACGAAGCGCTGGTGCGGGCACGGGGCGCCGCGGCAAAACAGCTGATCCCGCCGCGCTTCATCCTCGAACGCGCGCAGTTCCAGGTCGATCACTTCCTCAAGCCCTCGGCCGCCGAAAACGTGTTCGTGACGTCGCTGGCCGAGCGCAGCGCCGCACTGAAAGACCTGACGCCGGAAGCACGTAATGCCGCAATCGCGCGCGCCACCAGCATCGTGGAAACGAAGGTGCGCCCGGCCTACACGCGCGTGCAGGGCTTCATGGCAGAGATCCATCCGCGCACCGGCGACGTGGCCGGCATCTCGCGCCTGCCGAACGGCGCGGCGGCATATGCGCGCGCGCTGGAAAACTTCACCAGCACCAAGCTGACGGCCGACCAGATCCACACGATCGGCCTGCGCGAAGTGGCGCGCATCGAAGCCGACATGGACAAGCACCTGCGTTCGCTGGGTCTGACCGAGGGCGGCATCGAGGCGCGCATGAAGCAGCTCGACGCGCGCTTCCAGCCGAAAGGCGAGGGCGATCCGCGCCCTGGCATCATCGCCAGCTACAACGAGATGGTGCGCGATGCCGAGCGTCGCAGCGCGCCGCTGTTCAACCTCAAGCCGCGCGCGCCGGTGGATGTGCGCCGCGTGCCGCCGATGACCGAGCCGTCGGCCGCCGCCCACTACAGCATGCCGGCGCCGGATGGCACGCGCCCGGGCATCTTCTGGGTGCCGCTGGTGGGGCCGACCTTCCCGATGATCCGCATGCGCAGCCTGTCGTACCACGAGGCCGTGCCGGGCCACCATTTCCAGCTCGCGATCCAGCAAGAGATGAAGGACCTGCCGAAGTTCCGCAGCCAGCGCATCTTCAGTGGCGGCAGTGCGCACTCGGAAGGCTGGGCGCTGTACACCGAGCGCCTGGCGGTGGAGCAGGGCTGGTACGAAGGCGACGTGCCGGGCCTGCTCGGCGCGCTCGGTTCCGAACTGTTCCGCGCCCGCCGCCTGGTGGCCGACACCGGCCTGCACACCAAGGGCTGGACGCGCCAGCAGGCGATCGACTACGGCATGGGCGTGCAGGAGACCGAACGCTATATCGTCTGGCCGGGCCAGGCCAATGCCTACATGATCGGCATGCTGCGCATCCTGGAACTGCGCCAGAAAGCGCAGGCCGCACTGGGCGACAAGTTCTCGCTGCCGGCGTTCCATGACCTGGTGCTGGGCGCCGGGTCGGTACCGCTGGACGTGCTGGGCAATCTGGTCGATAACTGGATTGCGGGGCAGAAGAAGGCGTGAAGTCACGGGCGGCCGAGCAGCCGCTCAGTAGTTCTTTCGTTATCTGTAGCACGTCATCCCCGCCTCCGCGGGGATGATGTTTTTATGCCAGCGGAATAACGATGCGCAGCGTGGTCTCAACGAATCGGTGATCTGGGTTAAATCTCTGTGGTACGAATGCAAATGATAATGATTATCGTTTACATGTCTTTACATTCCCAAGTAGAATCATTGTTTTTCAAGCAGTGTTTTTACTCACTCACACCCAAAGAGACCGCCTCGCCATGAAAGCAATAACAAGCCGCAAGCATTCGTCCACCCGCAACCAGGTCATGAGCACCGCCCTGGCCGCCGTCCTGCTGCCGCTCGGCGCGCAGGCTGCCGGCGTCGATGCAGCAGCAGCACCGGCCAACGTCCTGCCCGAATCCAAGGTCGAAATCGTCGGCAAATACGGAAACGCCTTTCGCGCCGAGCAGGCCTCGTCGCCGAAGTACACCGAGCGCCTGGTCGACACTGCGCAGACGCTGCAGGTGATCAAGAAAGAGCTGTTCGAGCAGCAGGGCGCCCTGACGCTGACCGAAGCCCTGCGCAACACCCCTGGCGTCGGCGCGTTCTTCCTCGGCGAGAACGGCAACACCACCACCGGCGACGCGATCTTCATGCGCGGCTTCGACACGTCCAGCTCCATCTTTGTCGACGGCGTGCGCGACATCGGCTCGATCTCGCGCGACGTGTTCAACCTCGAACAAATTGAAGTGCTCAAGGGCCCGGCCGGGACCGACAGCGGGCGCGGCTCGCCCACCGGTTCAGTCAACCTGGTGTCGAAAAAAGCCAATATGACGAGCGGCATGTCGGCCGCGATCACCGGCGGCAGCGGTTCGCAAAAGCGCGTCACGGCCGACGTCAACCAGGTACTCAATGAAGAACGTGGCATCGCGCTGCGCCTGAACGTGCTGGGCCAGGATTCGGGCAGCGCGTCGCGCGACGTGGTGGAGAACAAACGCTGGGCCGTCGCACCGAGTATCGGCTTCGGCCTGAACGGCGCCACGCGCGTGCACCTGGACTACCTGCACGTCGACCAGAACAACATCCCCGACGGCGGTGTGTTCGTCATCGGCCTGCCCGGCTACACGAGCCCGGACCGCACCCGCCCGTTCATCACCGACGGCAAGAAGGTCGACCCGAAGAACTTCTACGGTTCGACCGGCGACTACGACGACGTGACAGCCGACATGGGCACCGTGCGCATCGAGCATGACTTCTCGCCGACGATGAAGCTGCAGAACACGAGCCGCTACGGCAAGACGTCGCAGGACTACCTGCTCACGGCCTTCCTGACCAGCACCGCCAACCTGGGCACCCCGAACCCGGCCGACCCGAACACCTGGACCCTGGCGCGCAGCATCCGCACCGGCAAGGACCAGGAAAACAAGATCCTGACCAACGTGACGACCCTGACGTCGCAGTTCAGCACCGGCGCAGTGGGACACACGCTGGTGGCCGGCCTGGAAGTGACGAGCGAACGCCAGACGACGTGGAGCCTGACGGGCCTGGGCACGCTGCCGGCGGCGAATATGTACAACCCGAACCCGAACGACGCGCCGACCACGCCCGTGAACGTGCGCCGCACCGGCGCCTACAACGAAGGCGAAGTCGACACGCAAAGCCTGTACCTGTTCGACACCGCCAAGATCGGCGAGCGCTGGATCCTCAATGGCGGCGTGCGGGTCGACCATTTCCGCGCCGATTATTCGACCGTGACCCTGACCAATAACGTGTTGGTGCCGGCCCGCTTCAAGGTCGGCGACAACCTGGTCAACGGCAAGATCTCGGCCCTGTACAAGCCGACCGCCAACAGCAGCGTGTATGCGCTGGTGGCCAGCTCGAAGCAGCCGCCGGGCGGCAACTTCACCGTCTCGGGCAGCGTCAACAGCGCGCAGAATCCGATCTACGATCCGCAAGAATCGACCACCAGCGAAATCGGCGGCAAGCTCGATCTGCTCAAATCGAAGCTGTCGCTGTCGGCTGCGCTGTACCGCACCGACGTCAAGAACGAGGTCGAGCAGGATCCGGTCGACCTGCAGTACTACCAGACGGGCGAAAAGCGCGTGCAGGGCATCGAGCTGGGCGCGACAGGCGAACTGGCCCCGCATTGGCTCGTCAGCGCTGGCTACACGTATATGGACACCAGCGTCGAACAGGGCCGCAACGTGACCGCCTCGGGCGAGAACAGCCTGACCTACACGCCGAAGCAGGCCTTCACCGTGTGGACGTCGTACGATCTGCCATGGGGCCTGCGGATCGGTGGGGGCGCGCGCTTCTCCGACAAGCTCAAGCGCGGCACCGACGGCGCGGTGGGCACGCCGGCCTTCACCGACTCGTACTGGGTGTTCGACGCGATGCTGGGCTACCGCCTGACGAAAAACATCGACCTGCGCCTGAACGTGTACAACCTGGCCGATGAAAAATACGTCGCCGCGATCAACAAGAGCGGCTACCGTTACACGCCGGGCGTGGCGCGTTCGGCCAGCCTGACAGCCAATATCGGGTTCTGATACGCGTGCACGACGGGCCGGCGGGTGGCGCTTGCGCTATACTCGCCGGCCATGCGCATACAGCTTTTTTCCGACCTTCACCTCGAACGGTACCCCGACTTCCTGCCGCAGGTCCTGCCCGGCCTCGATGTCGTGGTGCTGGCCGGGGACATCGGCTCGTACCAGAGCGGCTCGCGCCTGCTCACGCCGGACTTCGGGCTCGAACGTTTTTCGCCGCTGCTCGTGCCGGCCCTGGCGAAGGTCGCGGTGCTGTTCATCCCCGGGAACCACGAATTCGATGCGCTCGACTACGATGCGACCTACGCGCGGCTGCGCGAGACCTGCGCACGCCTGGGCATCACGTGGCTCGATCGCGAAGTGGTCACGATCGGCGGCATACGCTTCATCGGCACCACGCTGTGGAGCGACTTCGATGCATTGGTCGAGGAAGGCGCGACGCTGACGAAGCAGCTGCAGCAACGCACCAAGGCCTTCCGCGCCGCGAACTACTACCTGAGCAAGAACACGACCTTGAAAGATGGCGAGCCGGTGCTGGCCGAAGGCATCCGCGCGATGTCGCTCGATTGCCAGGCCTGGCTGCGCGCGACCCTGGCCACGCCGTTCGATGGCAAGACCGTCGTCGTGACGCACTTTGCACCGAGCCTGGAAAGCGCCGACCCGCGCTACGGCAAGACGCCCGGCACGGCCGGCTTTTGCAATGCGCTCGATGACCTCTTGAAGTTCGCGCAGGTGTGGCTGCATGGCCACCTGCACTGCGCCAACGATTACGTGGTCGAGGGCCGCGACGGTCCGCTGTCGTGGGGCTGTCGCGTGGTGGCCAATCCGCTCGGGTATCTGAGCAAGGGCGAGCAGGAAGGCTATCGCCCGAACCTGGTGATCGAGCTCTGATTACTCCTGCGGCGGATTTTCGCGCGTCAGGTTTTCCATCAGTGTATCGATGCTGTCCACCTGCGGCGGCGGCTCCTGCTGCTCCGCATACTCCGCATACACCCAGTCGCCATTGACGTGCGCCACGCCCTCGGGTACCAGCGGCGCGCGCCGCGGCACCTTGGCCAGCGCCACGCGCATATAGTCGACCCAGATCGGCAGCGCCAGCGTCGAACCGAATTCGCGCCCGCCCAGCGAGCGCGGCTCGTCGTAGCCCATCCACGCCACCGCCACCACCGGGCCGCCGTAGCCGGCGAACCAGCCGTCGATCGCATTGCTGGTCGTGCCGGTCTTGCCGGCCAGGTCGTCGCGCCCCAGTTGGCGTGAGGCCGCCGTTGCCGTGCCCACGCGCGTCACGTCGCGCAGCATGGAATCAACGATAAAGGCATTGCGCGCATCGAGCACGCGCGTGGGCTCCTTGCGTGCGTGTTCGTAGACGACCTTGCCGTCGCCATCCTGGATGCGGGCGATCAGCCAGGGTTCGACCCGATTGCCGCCGTTGGCGATCACGGCGTAGGCGCCGGCCATCTGCAGCGGCGTGACCGCACCCGTGCCCAGCGCCATCGTGAGATTGCGCGGCTGGCGCGCGGCGTCGAAGCCGAAGCGCGCCAGGTGCGCGCGCGTGTCGTCGACGTCGATCGCCTGCAGCATGCGCACCGTGGGCACGTTCCTCGAGCGCGACAGCGCATGGCGCACCGTCACCAGACCCTCGAAAACATTGTCGTCGTTGCGCGGCGACCAGTTGGCGTACGCCTTCTCGCCGCCGAGGTCGAGCGGCGCGTCGAGGATCGGCGTGCCGGGGAAGAAACCGCGTTCCAGCCCGGCCGAATACACGAACGGCTTGATGCTCGATCCCGGCTGGCGCCACGCCTGCGTGACGTGATTGAACTTGTGCAGCCCGAAATCGAAACCACCCACCAGCGCGCGGTAGGCGCCGGTTTCGGCATCGATCGCGACGAATGCCGCCGCCACTTCGGGCAACTGCGCGATCGCCCACGCGCCTTGCGTTCTGGCCAGGCGGATGACGGCGCCCGGCGCGAGCTTCAGGCCGGCCTTGGCTTTCGGCGCCAGCGCGCCTGCGGCGAAACTCAGGCTAGGGCCGGTGATCTCTATCGTCTCGCCGTTGGCCATTGCCGCCCGCACGCGCCTGGCTGACGCGCTGATCACAACGGCGGCCACGAAGCCGTCGACGGCCGGGCGTTTCTGCAGCGCGGTGGCCACCGCATCGTCACGCGTATCCCCCGCACCAGGTAACGTGATGCGCGTCTCCGGGCCGCGATAGCCGTGGCGCCGGTCGTAGGCGACGACGTTGCGGCGCACCGAGTCCGAGGCCGCCTCCTGCTCGGCGGCGATGACGGTGGTCGTCACCGTGATACCGCGTTCGTACGCCGCCGCGCCGAAGCGGGTGTGGACGGTCTGGCGCGCGATCTCGGCGACCCAGGCGGCCCGCCCGCCCACACCTGCGCCGTCGCGCTTGAACGTCAACGGCTCGGCCAGCGCGCGCCGGTACTGCGGCTCGCTGATCGCCTTGAGTTCGAACATGCGGCGCAGGACGGTGTGCTGGCGCTTCTTCGCCGCTGCCGGATTGGTGACCGGATTGCTGCTCGAGGGATTTTGCGGCAGGCCGGCAAGCATGGCCGTCTCGGCCAGCGTCAGCTCGTTCAGCGATTTGCCGAAGTAGGTGCGCGCCGCGCTGGAGAACCCGTACGAACGCTGGCCCAGGTAGATCTGGTTCAGGTAGACCTCCAGGATCTGGTCCTTGCTCAAGGCATTTTCGATCTTGTAGGCCAGCGCGACTTCGGTCAGCTTGCGCGGGAGGGTTTTGTCGCGCGAGAGAAAGAAATTGCGCGCCACCTGCATCGTGATGGTCGACGCGCCCTGGCTGCCAAAGTCGGACAAGTTGGCCTTGGCCGCGCCGAGAGCGCGGATCCAGTCGATGCCGCCGTGTTCATAGAAGCGCGTGTCTTCGATGGCCAGCACGGCCGTCTTCATCAAGGCCGGCACGTTCGCGATCTGCACGAAGTCGCGCCGCTCGGCGCCGAATTCGCCGATCAGCACCTTGTCGGCGCTGTAGACGCGCAGCGGAATCTTCGGGCGGTAGTCGGTGACGGCGCCGATGTCCGGCACGTCCGGCAGGATGGACGCGGCCCCAGGGAGCGGGGCGGCCGACAGCAGGGCTGATAACAACAGGGGCAAAAACGAACGATGGAGGATCATGGCGACAATCTCGGTAAGCAGTCATCAGGGCGTACAACATGAATCGTGGGGCCGATTCGATGCCAATCTTACTGCCCGCCGAATACGC
Organism: Massilia aurea; assembly: GCF_040790145.1. Lineage (GTDB taxonomy): Bacteria > Pseudomonadota > Gammaproteobacteria > Burkholderiales > Burkholderiaceae_D > Telluria > Telluria aurea_C. The sequence goes on along the minus strand of NZ_JBFMMP010000001.1, from coordinate 967,354 downwards.
CCGCTGGCATCGAGCCTGGGTATTGCCATTCGCGCCGTGCGGGTGCGCGGGGCGGTACCGATCGGTAATGACGCGTCCATCGCCAGTCAGCGTCGCTCGCGATGCGCTGCTGCGCAGGCAATCACACCGCCGACCAGCAGCGCGAGCGCCGCGATCTCCGCGCCGCTTGGCCAGCGTGCCTCCCACACGAAACCATAGAATGCCGCGAAGATGGTTTCGAACACGATCATCTGTCCCATCAAACTCATTGGCAGGGCGCGGCTGGCCCGGTTCCACAAGGCGTTGCCGACCAGCGAACAGAGAATGGCGACAGCGACCGCCACCCCGCCAAAGCGCAGCCAGCTCGCCGTGCTGTGGCTGCCCGTGGTCAGCACAAAGGCCGGCACCGCCAGCACCAGCGCCTGCACACCGGTCATCACGCCCACGGCAAGATTCCACTCGTGCGCCGAGACGCCGTCGAGACGCGCGAGCCAGCGGCTGTTATGCACCGCGAAGAACGTCCAGGACACCAGGGCGCCGAACGCGCAGCCCAAGCCCAGCAGCGACGCGGCGGAACCGGCCGCCGTCTCCCAGCCGATGCACGCCAGTCCCGCGGCGCTGAGCAGCAGGGACGGAACGAGCCGGCGCAGCGGTACGGCATGCCGCTCGCGGCTTCCCACCAGCGTGACGGCGATCGGCAGCAGGCCGATGACGATCGAGGCCATCGCCACGCCGCCCAGCCGCACGGCATTCGCCAGAAACAGGTAATACACGATGTTGCCGCTCAGGGCCAGAGCGCACAGGGCGCGCAACGCCCGGGCGCCGAGCTGGCGGCGCAGGCGGGGCCAGCTCGGCACGATCAGGATCGCGGCAATGGCGCCATACGCCAGGTAGCGCCCTGCCGAAAGCTGAAGGGCGGTAAAGCCGGGCACGAGTTCCGGCGCCAGAAAGACCAGGCCCCAGAGAGAGCCGGCCAGGATGGCGGCGCCAATTCCAGTCAGGGTGTTGCGGTGGATGGTGCCTGCGCTTGCGGCAGCAGTTGCGTCGATTGCCATTGGTCTGTCTCCCGGTGATGCGAGATTCTCGCCCCTGGGCTGCGCCGCTGTCCTGGCTGGAACTACTGCGAACTTGACCCGTTCTCGCGGATTGCGCGGCGGTACGCGGCCGGTGTCGTGTCCAGCGTCCGGCGCATCGCGCGCGTCAGGCTGGTCTGGTCGGAAAAACCGGATGCCAGGGCGATGTCGCTGACGCTGCGCGCTGTGCCGGCAAGCAGCGCGCACGCGTGCTCGAGACGCCGCGCGAGCAAGTACTCGCCTGGGGTCGATCCATGATGCTCATTGAACAGCGCGTGCAGGCGGCTCACGCTCAGGTTGGCGGCGCGCGCCATCGTGGCGGTGGTCCACGGCAGGCCTGGCTGCGCTTCTATCTGCGCGAGCACTGCGCCAAGGCGGGACGCCGGCCGCGGCGCGCCCTGGGTCAGGGTGTCGAGCAGCAGTGGCGTCCAGCCTTGGACGATGGAATCCGGCACCTCGCCGGCCCGCGCCAGCACGGCCATGAACTCGACGAGCTTGCGGGCGGCAGCGCCGATCGGCGTGAATGGCTGGTCCAGAAGCTCGGCCCACGGCCCATCTGCAAATGCCCTGGCCTCGACATCGACGATCAGGGATGCATTCGAGACGCGGCTCGATTGCGCGTGCCATGCGCCCGGCGCGACCAGGGCGGCATGGAGCGGGTCGAGGGTGCCGCGCCGGTTGTCAATGTCGAGCAATACCGCGCCATCGACCGGCAGCACCAGCTGGGCGAACGCGTGGCGGTCGCCCCAGTGCACGGCGTCGTAACTGCGCAAGTGCAGACCGGTGACGATAGCGCTCGAGAGGATCCGTGACATGCCCGGCGCCTTGTTATGCCATCGGGCTGCAAACATCCGTGCCCGCCGCCAGCGCCTTTAGCCTGGTCGGGTCGAGCAGGACGATCTCGCGCTTGTCGACCTCGAGCCAGCCCTGCTTTCTAAAGCGCGACAGCAGGCGGCTGATGCTCTCGATGGTCAGGCCCAGGTAATTGCCGATGTCTTCGCGCGACATGCGCAGCTGGAACTGCGTGCTTGAATAACCGCGCGCCGCGTAGCGCGCCGACAGGTTCACCAGGAAGACGGCGAAGCGCTGCTCGGCGCGCATATTGCCAAGCAAGAGCATGACGTTCTGCTCGCGGGTGATTTCCTGGCTCATGATGCGATGGAAGTGGCGCAGCAGCGCCGGCACTTCGCCGAACAGTTCTTCCAGGCGCGCGAACGGGATTTCGCACACCTCGCTGTCCTCGAGCGCCTCGGCGTCGCAGTGGTGGGTGCCGCCGATCGCGTCCATCCCGAGCAGTTCGCCGGCCATCTGGAAACCGGTGATCTGCGCCTCGCCGCTGGCATTGACCTGGAACGTCTTGAAGTGGCCGAAGCGCACCGCGTACAGGTTGCGAAACGGCTCGCCCACGGTGTACAGGCGCTCGTCGCGCGCCAGGCGGCGGCGCCGGCCGATGATCTGGTCGAGGCGGACGATGTCGGCGTCTTCGAGCCCCATCGGCAGGCATAGCTGGTGCATGCTGCACGAGGCGCACGACTTGAGCGCCTGGGGTGTGAGAGTCGGTTCGGTCGGGGAGGGTGTGGCTGGGATCATCGGGTTGGCCGGCAGAGGTTCAGGCCAGATTATAGACCGGCCGGTTCGTCGGATCCGGGATCGTCGCGCTCGCCCTTTGGCACCGATACCTTCGCGCCGCGCCGGGCCAGGCCCTCGCGCAGCAGGAACTCGATTTGTGCGTTCACGCTGCGCAGGTCGCGCGCGGCCAGACGCTGCAGCTCATCCCACAGCGCCGGGTCGATTCGTAGCGCGAACGCTTTTTTTCCTGGACTTGCCATGCTGGTCGGCCGCTAGTTGTACAGCGTGCCCGTGTTGATGATCGGTTGCGTTTCCTTGTCCGAGCACAGCACCACGAGCAGATTGCTGACCATCGCCGCCTTGCGCTCGTCGTCAAGTTCGACGATGCCGCGCTCGGACAAGCCCTTGAGCGCAGCCTCCACCATGCTCACGGCGCCATGCACGATCTTGCTGCGGGCGCTAATGATGGCTTCGGCCTGCTGGCGCCGCAGCATGACCTGGGCGATTTCGGCGGCGTAGGCAAGATGGGTCAGCTTGGCGTCGAGCACCTCGACACCGGCCGCCTCGAAGCGCGCCTGCAGCTCGGTCTTGAGTGCGTCGGCCACGATGTCCATGCCGGCGCGCAGCGTGGTTTCACCCTGCGGCAGATCTTCGCCTTCGTCATAGGCATATTGCGAGGCCAGGTGGCGCAGCGCGGCTTCGGCCTGGATCGACACGTAGCGTTCGAAATCGTCGACCTCGAATACGGCTTGCGCGGTGTCGCGCACGCGCCAGACGACGGCCGCGCTGATCTCTACCGGGTTGCCGCGCTTGTCGTTGACCTTGAGCGTGGGGGCGTTGAAGTTGCGCGCCCGCAGCGACAGGCGCCGCTTGACGTACAGCGGGAAGGCCCAGCGCAGCCCTTCGCTGCGGTCGGTGCCGATGTACTTGCCAAACAGGGTCAGGATCGCGCTCTCGTTCGGCTGCAGCATGAAGAGGCCCGTCAGGCACAACAGGCCGGCCAGTCCCGACGCCACCGCACCCAGCAGCGACAGGCCATCGGGCGTCTCGACCCCGGTCTTGAACAGATACGCCGCACCCAACAGGAAAACAATCCCTGCACCAGCGGCCAGGTAGCCATTTGCGGACGAGAATGCCTTTTCGCGGCGGGCGTGCGATGCGTTCATGCTTGACCTCTTCTGGGTGGGTGTGACATCAAAGTGATATCACTTTAGGAGCGCCAGAAATTCTTGTCAAGCAATTTAGAGAACGCGCTGATACAACGGAACAGGCGCTAGTCGGCCAGGCCCTTTTGCAGCAGTTCGGCCACCAGCGCATTGAGCTCGACACCGCGTTCCTTGCTCAGGGTCTGCAACTGCGCCACCAGAGTGCTGTTGAGCTTTACTGCAAACGGCACCAGTCCCAGCGCGCGCTCGCGTTCGCGCTGTTCGCGGCGATCCGGCGCCGTATCCTTGGCCGGCGCGCCGATGACGGCGCCCCTGGCTGCCATCTGGCGTTGAATCTTCTTGGCGTCGCCTTTTGCCATGTCCGTCTTTTTCATCACGTGCCTCAAGTTTGTTGGAGCCGAATTCTACTCTCGAAACGCGGCGGCGCCGAGAATCGGCAAACGGGCCGCATTTGGTGGCATCATGAGCGTGGCAGTACGACCCCGATCAGGAGACCACCATGACGCCCACCCAGCGCTTCCTGCAGGCGCGCGACTTCCTCCAGCAGCACCGGCTCGATTACGACACCGCGTACCGCGACTACCAGAGCCCGCAGCTGACCACCTTCAACTGGGCGCTCGACTTCTTCGACCAGCAGGCGCAGGACAACCACAACGTGGCGCTGTGGGTCGTCGACGAAGACGGCGCCGAGCGCAGGATCACCTTCGCCGACATGGCCGCGCGCTCGAGCCAGGTGGCCGAATACCTGCGCAACTGCGGTGTGCGGCGCGGCGACCGGGTGCTGCTGATGCTGCCCAATCGCGTCGAGCTGTGGGAAGTCATGCTGGCCGGGATCAAGCTGGGCGCCGTGCTGGTGCCCACGACGATGCTGATTGCGGGCGACGACCTGGCGGACCGGCTCGAGCGCGGTTGCGTCAGGCACGTGATCGCGCAGGCATCCGAGGTGCACAAGTTCGCTGCGCTGCCCGGCAGCTTTACCCGCATCGCGGTGGGCGGCATGCACGAAGGCTGGCACGAAGGTTGGCACGACTACGCCGCCAGCCACGACGTGGTCAGCGTGTTCGTGCCCGAGGGCGAAACGCTGGCCACCGATCCGCTGCTGCTGTACTTCACGTCCGGCACCACGGCGCGGCCCAAGCTCGTGCTGCACACGCACCAGAGCTATCCGGTCGGCCACCTGTCGACGATGTACTGGATCGGCTTGCAGGCGGGCGACATCCACTGGAATATCAGCTCGCCCGGCTGGGCCAAGCATGCCTGGAGCTGCTTCTTCGCGCCCTGGAACGCCGGCGCGACCGTCTTCGTCTACAACTACGAGCGCTTCGCCAGTCCGGCCGTATTGCGCGTGATCGAGCGCTGCGGCGTGACCTCGCTGTGCGCGCCGCCGACCGTCTGGCGCATGCTGATCAAGGAAAACCTGGCCGCGTACAAGCCAGCCCTGCGTGCACTGGTCGGGGCCGGCGAGCCGCTCAATCCCGAAGTCATCGAGCAGGTCGAGCGCGCGTGGGGGATCCGCATCCGCGACGGCTTCGGCCAGTCCGAAACCACCTGCCAGATCGGAAACTCGCCCGGCCAGCCGCTCAAGCCCGGCTCGATGGGCCGCGCGCTGCCGGGCTACCGCATTGCATTGCTCGATATCGATGACGCACCTGCCACCGAGGGCGAGATCGCGATCGACCTGGCGTCGAACCCGGTCGGCGTGATGGTGGGCTACGAAGGCGATGCCGAGAAAACGCGCGACGCCATGCGCGCAGGCCACTACCACACGGGCGACACCGCGGCGGTCGACAGCGATGGGTATTATTTTTATGTGGGCCGCAATGACGACGTGTTCAAGTCGGCCGACTACCGCATCAGCCCCTTCGAGCTCGAGAGTGTGCTGATCGAGCACGAGAGCGTGCTGGAAGCCGCGATCGTGCCCAGTCCCGACCTGCTCCGCCTGGCGGTGCCGAAGGCGTTTGTCACGCTGCGCGCCGGCGTGGCGCCAAGCCGCGAGATGGCTGGCGCGCTGTTCGCGTTCAGCCGCGCGCGGCTCGCGCCGTATCAACGGATCCGGCGCATCGCCTTTCGCGAGCTGCCCAAGACCATCTCGGGCAAGATCCGGCGTGTCGAGTTGCGGCGCGAAGAAGCGGGGCGCTCGGACGCCGCGCCCGATGCGCTCGAATACCGCGAAGAAGATTTTCCGGCATAGCCGCAAGTGTGCGGCGTTTGCGGGGAATGCAGCCATAATGGATGCCATCCCTTTTTCTCGTCCACGCGCCAGCCCGATGACCACCAAGCGAACCACACCAACGCCCACCGCCACCAGCACGGCCGCCACCGGCCCGTCGTACGAAGTACGCCAGTCGCCCATTCACGGCAACGGCGTCTTCGCCCGCAAGCCGATCGCGGCGGGCGAGCGCATCATCGAGTACCGCGGTGAGCGCATCAGCTGGGACGCGGCGACCGAGCGCGCCGAAAAGGCGGGTGGCCCGGTCAACCACACCTTCTATTTCAGCCTGGCCGACGGGCGCGTGATCGATGGTGGCCGGCGCGGCAACGAGGCGCGCTGGATCAACCACGCTTGTTCGCCCAACTGCGAAGCGTTCGAAGAAGACGGCAAGGTGTATATCCACGCGATGCACGACATCGACGCAGGTAGCGAGCTGAACTACAATTACGCCCTGATCTACGAAGAGCGCCACACGCCCAAGCTCAAGAAAGTGTTCGCCTGCCGCTGCGGTACGCCCGGCTGCACGGGCACGATGCTTGCGCCAAAGCGCCGCACCCGCACGCCAGCCGCCAGCAAATAAACCAGTCCTGGCCTGGTCCGTCATCGACCTGGAGCAACGATGAAACCTGTAGTCCGCAGCCTGCTTGAAACCGACCTGTACAAATTCACGATGTGGCAGGCTTTGCTGCACAGCCATCCTGGCGCCACGGGCGAGTATGAATTCCGCTGCCGTAACGAGCCGGCCTATCCGCTGGCCGAGCTCAAGGCCGACATCGAACGCGAGCTCGATCACCTGTGCTCGATGATGTTCACCGAGGCCGAAGTCGCGTACTTGCGCGGCCTGCGCTTCATCAAGGGCGACTTCGCCGACTTCCTCACGCTGTTCCGTTTCCAGCGCAAGTTCATCGAAGTCACCACCGACGGCCCGCACCTGCGCATCCGCGCCAGCGGCCCGCTGGTGCACGTGATGGGCTATGAAATCTTCGTGCTGTATATCGTCAACGAGCTGTATTTCCGCCGCTTCGACCAGGCCGAGGCCATGGGCGAAGCGCGCGTGCGCCTGCGCCAGAAAATCGACGAACTGCGCGCCTTCGGCGAAGAAGCCCCGTGCGCCAACCCGTTCGAGTTCTTCGACTTCGGCGTGCGCCGGCGCTTTTCCGGCGAGTGGCACGATGAAGTGGTACAGACGCTGGCGCGTGAACTGCCCGTCTACTTCAAGGGCACGTCGAACGTCTACCTGGCCTACAAATTCAACCTGGTCCCGATCGGCACCATGGCACACGAGTACCTGCAGGCGCACCAGGCGTTCGGTACGCGCCTGGTCGACTTCCAGAGCGCCGCGCTCGAGAACTGGGTACAAGAGTACCGGGGCGACCTGGGCACCGCGCTCACCGACGTCGTGGGCATGGACGCGTTTCTCGCCGACTTCGACCTGTACTTCGCCAAGCTGTTCGACGGCTTGCGCCACGATTCGGGCGACCCGGTCGTGTGGGGCGAAAAGGCGCTGGCGCACTACGCCAAGCTGCGCATCAATGCGCGCACCAAGCGCCTCGTGTTCTCCGATGCCCTGACCATCCCGAAGGCCCTCTCCCTGTATCGCCATTTCGCCGACCGCGTGATGACGGGCTTCGGCATCGGCACCAAACTCACCAACGACACGCCTTTCCCGGCGATCAATATCGTCATGAAGCTCGTGCGCTGCAACGGCCAGCCGGTGGCCAAGCTGTCGGACGAGCCAGGCAAGTCGCAATGCACCGACGTTACCTACATCGCCTATCTGCGCCAGGTGTTCAACCAGCCGGTGTAATTGCCGACTGCGTCGGCTGCAAGTTTGTGTGCATTTATGGTGGCGCCTGCCGCGCTATGCTGTCGGTTTCCCCATCGCCCAGGAGACCGCCATGTCCCGCCTTGCCCCGATTGCCATCGCCGCACTGTTTTCGCTTCCAATACTCACTGTGCAGGCGCAGCAGGCCGACCAGACAAAACCCGGTATCGAAGCGGCCGAGCGCTGGCTGGCGCTGGCCGATGCCGGCAAGGGGGCGGACACCTGGACTACGGCGGGCACGTTGTTCCAGGGGGCGGTGAGCCAGAAGGAGTGGTCGGCCGCGCTGGGTCAAGCCCGCGCACCATTGGGCGCTCTGACCAAACGCACCCTCGCCGACGCACGCGCCACGCGCACCTTGCCGGGGGCGCCGGAAGCCGACTACGTGGTGCTGCAATACGAGTCCAGCTTTGCCAATCGCCCGCTTGCAACCGAGACCGTCGTCGTGGTGCGCGAGGCCGACGGCAGCTGGAAGACCATCACGTACCTGATCCGTTAGCGGCGTCGGGGCGCTGTGCTTTCGGCGCGGCGCGTTTGGTGGTCTTCTTCACCGCCGCGTTCTTCGGCGCCGGCTTCTTCGGTGCCGGCTTCTTTGCGGCAGCCTTCTCCCGCGGCTTGTCTTCCTCATGCCGCAGTCGCTGCTGCAGCATCGCCAGCACCGCGGCTTCTTCGGGCTGCAGCGCGTGCAGGTCGTCGGCCAGTTTTTCTTCGGTCCGTTCGCGCAATACCTCGAGCGGCGCGCCGTCGAGATACGCGTCCAGCACGGCCGGATGCACATAGCACTTGCGGCAGATCGTCGGCGTGTTGCCGAGCTTTTCGGCCACCGACTCGATCGCGCGCACGATATTCTTCTTGGCCTGCGTCTCGGAGTCGAACTTCTCGAACTCCTGCAACGCCAGCGCCGCCAGCACGGTGCCCGACCAGGTGCGGAAATCCTTGGCCGTGTATTCTTCGCCGGTGATGGCGCGCAGGTAGTCGTTGACGTCGCTCGAGTCGACGCTGTGCGTTTCGCCGTCTTCGTCGACGTACTGGAACAGTTCCTGGCCTGGCAGGTCGCGCGTGCGCTTGACGATGCCGGCCAGGCGCCGGTCATGCACCTTGACCTTGTGGTACACGCCGCTCTTGCCACGGAAGCTGAACTCGACGTCGCTGCCATCGACCCGCACGTGGCGGTTGCGCAGCGTCGTCAGGCCGAACGATTTGTTCGTGCGCGCGTATTCCTCGTTCCCGACCCGCATCATGGTCGCTTCGAGCAGATAGACGATCGTGGCCAGCACTTTTTCGCGCGGCAGGCCAGGCAATTTGAGGGCGCGGTCGACTTCATGGCGGATCGTCGGCAGCGCGTCGCCGAACTTGAGCATGCGCTCGTATTTCACTTCGTCGCGCGCCGTGCGCCACTTGGCGTGATAGCGGTATTGCTTGCGTCCGCGCGCATCGCGCCCGGTCGCCTGCAGGTGGCCGTTGGCCTGGGCGCAGATCCACACATCCTGCCAGGCCGGCGGGATCACCAGGCTCTTGATGCGCGCCAGCGTGGCGTCGTCTTCTACTTGCTCGCCGTGGGCATCCAGGTAGCGAAACCCATCCTTGACGGCCTCACGGCGGATGCCGGCGCGGCCGTCGTGCACGTAGCGCAGGCCGGCCGCGCGCGCGGCGCTGGTGGAGTCATTGGCGTCGAGCGCGTCGGGAGTCTGGTTGGGCATGGCAAGTGGGCTCGCAGAATGGACTAGCAGCCGATCCTACGCCCGTGCGCCAGGCCGTACTGTACGCGAAGTAACGCACGCGCCAGTGACCCGGTTCAGCGGTAGCGTGCCTCGACCAGGTCGATCTCGCGCAGCAGCTTGCGCGCGACTTCGTCGGACAAGGTCTTCTGACGCGCCATGCGCAGCAGTACCGCGCGCTCCTGCTCGAGCGCCGCCAGGCGGTAATGGCGCTCGGCGCTTTCGGCGGCGCGCGCATGCGCCGGATCGACGTCGCCGCCACCGCCGCCATCGAGCCGGTACTGATACAGGCTGCGCACCTGGTCGACCGCACTGGCGTGCATGTCGACCGCGCCTTGCGCATCGCAACCCGACGTTGGCGGCGGTGGCGGCGCCTTGGCGATCGCGTCGAGCGCGGCCAGCGCCGCCACATGGCGCGCACGCGCCTCTTCGCTGTCATGGGCCGAATCGTGTGGCAGCTCGAGCCCGCGCAGCACGCGCGGCAAGCCCACGCTGGCCAGCACGAGCGAGACGACGATCACCGCACTGGCCAGGAAAATCACCAGGTCGCGCCCCGGGAAGGGAGCGCCGCCGGGCATGGCCAGCGGCAGCGTGAGCACGCCGGCCAGCGTGATCGCGCCGCGCACGCCGGCCAGCGACGTGGCCAGGATCAGGCGCGGATTAGGGCGGTACTCGGGCAGCTTCTGGCGCCGGGCGTTGAGCAGCGTCAGGCGCAGCGAGACCCAGACCCAGACGAAGCGCAGCAGGATCAGGCCGAAGCTGATCGCCAGCGCGTTGGTGGCCAGCCACCAGACGTCGTTGGCGCGCGGCAGTTCGGGCGCGACCAGGGCCGCCTTGACGATGCTCGGGAGCTGCTCGCCAAGCAGCACGAACATGATGCCGTTGAGTGCGAACTGCACGGTGTCCCACACCACCGCGCGCCGCACGCGCGTGGTCGCAGCGGCGCGACCGCTCAATTCGACGTAGCTCATCGTCACGCCGGCCGCCACCGCCGCCAGGATGCCTGAAGCTTGCAGATGCTCGGCCGCCAGGTAGGCGCCGAACGGCAGCAGCAGGTTGATCAGGATGGGCGAGCCGCTTTCTTCGCCGATGCGCGCGGCCAGCTGGCGCTGGGCCCAGCTCACGCCGACCGTGATGCCCACGCCGATGGCCACGCCCGCCAGCGCCACCCACAGGAACGTCAGCGTGGCCTGGCCCAGCGAGAAGGTGCCGGTGAGGGCGGCGGCCACGGCGAAGCGGAAGCACACCAGGCCACTGGCGTCGTTGAGCAGCGACTCGCCCTCGAGGATGTGCATCAGGCGCGGCGGGATCGGCACGCGCGCGGCGATCGACGACACCGCGACCGGGTCGGTGGGCGCGACGATGGCGGCCAGCGCGAAGCACACGGCCAGCGGCAGCGAAGGAATCAGCCAGTGGATCAGGAAGCCTGCGCCGAGCACCGTAAACAGCACCAGGCCGAGGGCCAGTTCGAGGATCGTGGAGCGGTCGCGAAACAGGCCGATCTTGGGGATGCGCCAGCCGTCGAGAAACAGCAGCGGAGGCAGGAACACGAGGAAGAAGATATGCGGTTCGAGCCGCACGCCGTGGCCCGTGCTGCCGGCGATGGCTGCGCCAAGGGCGATCTGCATCAGCGGCAGCGGCAGCGCGAACGGCAACATGCGCACCAGGTAGCCGCTGGCCACCACCGCCAGCAGCATGGCCAGCACGATCCCTACTTCATCCATTGATCTCTCCTTGTTCGAGGCAGAATGATAATGGATCGGCGCCGGTCCTGCCGGCCCGCATGCTCAGGCGGGGATGGCGGGGATGGCGGGCAGGTTGGCGGCGGCGCCGAGCTGCGCCAGTAATGCCTCGAGCGGCATCGGCCGATGGAACAGGTAACCCTGCATGCAGGCGTTGCCGTGCGCGGCCAGGTACTCGGCCTGGGCCGACGTCTCGACACCCTCTGCCACCACGCGCAGATCCAGGTGGCCGGCCATCGCCAGGATCGACTGCACGATGGCCGTGCCATTCTTGTCGTGCGGCGTGTCGCGGATGAAGCTCTTGTCGATCTTCAGTTCGTACAGGGGCATGCGGGTCAGGTACGACAGGCTCGAGTAGCCGGTGCCGAAGTCGTCGATCGAGATGCGGATGCCGAGTTCGGCCAGCGCGTGCATGCGCTCGATGGTCTGGTCGAGACGGTCGACCAGCAAGCCTTCGGTGATCTCGAAGATCAGCTGGCCGGGCGGCACGCCCGTGTCGTGCAGGATCGCTTCCACGCGCGTGACGAAGTCGTGCTGGCGGAATTGCATCGGGCTGACGTTGACCGACAGCGGCAAGCGATGGCCGGCGCGGTCCAGCACGTGCCAGGCCAGGCAGGCTTCGCGCAGCGCCCAGTCGCCCAGCGCCACGATCAGGCCACTCGATTCGGCCACCGGGATGAACACGTCGGGCGGCACGCTGCTGCCGTCCTTGCGGCGCCAGCGCATCAGGAGCTCGGCGCCGTTCGGCGTTTGCCCGGCATCGACCTGCAGCTGCAGGTGCAGGGACAGCTCGCCGCTTTCCAGCGCCAGGCCCAGGTCGCGTTCGAGCGTCAGCCGGCCTTCCGCGTCGGACAGCATGCCCGCTTCGAACAGCGCCACGCCATTGCGGCCGCGCGACTTGGCGTGGTACATCGCGGTGTCGGCTTCGCGCAGCAGATCGTGCGTGCTCTGATGCTGGCCGTCGGCGGGCGCGGTGAGCGCCACGCCGATGCTGCTGGTGGCGTAGTAGCGCTGGGCGTCGATGATGATCTTGTCGGCCAGCGCCACCCGGATCCGTTCGGCCAGGGCCAGGGCGCACTCGGCCGCCCGCTCGGTATCCTGCCCCAGCGCGCCGAGCAGCACGACGAATTCGTCGCCGCCCAGGCGCGCCACACTGCCTTCGTCGCCGGCCATCGCCACCAGGCGATCGGCCACGCTCCTGAGCAACTGGTCGCCGATGGCGTGGCCGCGCGCGTCGTTGACGGTCTTGAAGTTGTCGATGTCGACGTACAGCACTGCGCCCATCGACTGGCCAGCGCGGGCGCCGGCCACCACCGCATCGAGGCGCTCCATCAGCAAGCGCCGGTTCGGCAGGCCGGTCAACACGTCGTAGAAAGCCAGGCGGTGGATGGCGTCGGCGGCATTGCGCCGCTCGGTCACGTCGCGACTGACGATGACCCAGTGCGTGATGGCGCCACTGTCGCCCGAGAATGGCACCATCTCGGCCTCGACCCAGTATGGTGTGCCGTGCTTGGTGTACAGGACCATCTCGGCGCTGGCGGCTTCCTTGTGCATCACGGAGGTCAGCACGCGCTTGATCGTCGCCGGGTCGGTGTCGGGGCCCTCCAGCATGCGCAGACTGCGCCCGATGACTTCTTCGCGGGTGTAGCCGGTGTGGCGCAGCAGGGCGTCGTTGGCGAAGATGATCGGTTGCTCGGCGCCGGGCACATCGACCATGCGCGCGATCAAGACCATATCGTTCAGGCGCGCCACTGCGGCCGACGTCAGGCGCAGTTCATCGTTGACGGCGTGCAGGCGCAGCTGGCCCGCTTCGAGTCCAGCGGCAGCGGTGCGCGCTTCGAGGAGCGATTGCGCCAGTCCCTTGAGCAGCGTGCCGCCGGTGAAGGTGATCAGCGCGCCGACGCAGCTGAAATTGATCGCGACGACGATCGACGAGGCGAGGATGTTCGTTTCCAGGCCGGGGACGTACAGGTTGACATGGCCATTCACGCCCAGGATCAGGACGCAGGCCGCGCACAGGGCCAGGGCAATGTGCGACTGACGCGTACCGAGCAGGATCACGGCCATGGCCGGCAAGGCGATCAGGTAGACAAGACCGACCGGGCCGACCGACAGCATCAGGCCAACCGCAACCAGAAACAGCATCGTCAGAAAATTGAGCACACGGGTCGTGTGCGAGATCCGGTCGAGACGCCAGACGGCAAAGAGCCACGCCAATGCCACCACATCCATGACGGCCACCGGCCATTTGCCCTTGATCAGAACCAGCGGGATGCTGGGCAGGGCAGCGATGCACCCCAGCACCAGCACAATCGGCAGGATGGTCGAGAACACTTTTACGCGCCACTGCGCGATGTCATCAGAAGGAACCGTCATGAAGCATCCTGTTCGGCACGCCGCACGGAGTTACTCCGGAGCATATTAAATTTATTGCTGCAAATTCTATGTAGTTACATCGACACCTGTCACGCACTATCTTGCGAGCTGTTGTGCTAATGAAACGGCGCTGCGCACGATGGCGGTTCACTAGCCGTTCGACGTCCACGGGCCGCTTGCCTCGGCCAGCAGGTCGCCCAGTTGCACCGTGTTGATGGGCTTGACGAGGTAATGGTCGAACCCCGCCTCGATGGCCAGCTCGCGGTCTTGCTGGCGCCCGTAGCCGGTGGCGGCGATCAGCGTGGCGCCTTCCATGCCGGGCATTGCGCGCAGGCGCCGCGCCAGTTCGTTGCCATCCATGTCGGGCAAGCCGATGTCGAGCAGGCAGACCTGCGGCGCGAACACCGCGGCCACGTCGATCGCATCGAGGCCGCCGTAGACCACTTCGACCGTGTGCCCGCTCGCGCGCAGGAACAGGCCCAGCGTCTGCGCGGCGTCGAGATTGTCGTCCACCACCAGGATGCGCAGGGCGCCAGCGGCGATGGCGGCAACCGGCGCCGGCGCGGGTGCAGTCGGATTTTCTTGTGCAAAACGTGGCAGGCGCACGGTGAACGTGCTGCCCAGGCCGGGGCCGGCGCTGGCTGCGCCGACGCTGCCGCCATGCAGCTCGACCAGACTGCGGGCCAGCGCCAGGCCCAGGCCCAGGCCGCCCTGCGACCGGTCCGGGGTGCGCTCGGCCTGCGTGAACAGGTCGAACACGCGCTCGACCAGGCGTGCATCCATGCCGATGCCGTCGTCGCGCACGTCGATCACCCATGTCTCGCCTTGCGGCGCCAGTTGCAGGGTGATGTGGCCGCCCTCGGGGGTGTACTTGGTGGCGTTGCCGAGCAGGTTGGCCACGACCTGCACCAGGCGCTTGTGGTCGCCCTTGACATTCGCCGGCAGCGTCGGCACATCGAGCACGATCTTGTGGCGCCGCGCGATCATCAGTGGCCGGATCTGCTCGGCCGCGTCGTCGACCACCTTGCGCAGGTCGAGGATCCCGGTCGACAGGGTCACCAGCCCGCGCGTCACACGCGACACGTCCAGCAAGTCGTCGACGAGGCTGGTCATGTGCTCGACCTGGCGTGCGATGATGGCGCAGGTCTGCGTGATCTGCGCGTTATCGGAATGCAGCAGCTTGAGCAGGTTGGCGCCGGTGCTGATCGGCGCGAGCGGGTTGCGCAGCTCGTGCGCCAGCATCGCCAGGAATTCGTCCTTGCGCTGGTCGGCCGCGCGCAGTTCGCGTTCGGCCTGGCTGCGCTGGGCTTCCTTGTGTTGCAGGTTCGCGGCCATTTCGTCCAGGGCCGCGGCGAGCCGGCCGATTTCTTCACTGCCGGACTTGATGCCGGTGCGGGCATCGAGTTCGCCGGCGGCGATGCGGCGCGCCACCGTCATCAGCTTCTGCACGCGCTCGACGATCAGCTTGTCGCCAGCGAGCCAGGCCGCCAGCAGCGCCAGGATGGTGGTCAGGGCCAGGCCGAGCAGCGACATCAGCTGCGCCTCGCGTGCCACGCGCGTGATGGCGTCGGTCGGGATACCGATGGTGAGCGTATAGTCGGTCAGTGTCGACGGCCCCACGCGCGCGAATGCGTGCAGGCGCTCGACACCGTCCTCGCCCGGGATCACCACGGCCTTGCCCTGCTGGCTGCGCATCGCCTCGAGCAATGGCGCGGCGATGCGCTTGCCGAACCAGCGCTCGGGCTCGGGTCGGCGCGTGAGCAGCTTGCCGGTCGCATCGGCAGTTTCCAGGATCGAGCCGGCCGGCAGGCTGATGTCGTTGACGAAGGTGTCCAGGCTGGCCAGGTCCATCGCCGCGAACACGACCGCCGTCACCTGGCCATTGCGGTCGATGACGGGGTAGGTCAGGTTGATCGTGTGGCGCCGGATCACGCGCCCGAAGATATAGTCGCCGGCGATGAAGCGGCGCTCGGCGATGGCGCGCTTGAAGTGGCTGCGGTCGCCCAGGTTCACCGGATGCACCATCGGCACCGCGCTGCAACTGACGTTGCCATCGAGCTGGATCAGGCCGAAGTTCACATACCCCTCGTTGCGATCGAGGACGTTGGTCAGCAGCGCATTGCAATCGTCGGTCTTGCCCATCAGGTCCGGCACGCTGACCAGGTCGACCAGGATCTGGCGCGCGCGGTCGATCGACTGCGCTTCGTTGGCGGCGGCCAGCGCCGTCAGGCGTTTCAGGTTTTCTTGCGAGGCGCGGATCGCGGCTTCGCGCTCGCGCAGGCCACCGAGCACCGTCACGATGGCGATCGGCGTGATCGCCAGCAGCACCAGCAGCATCAGCCGGCTGCGCAGGCTGTTCAGGCGAAAGCGTCCAGGAGATGTGTTCATCGAGGCAGCGCCTGGGACGGCGTAGGGATAACGAGGGGAAGCGCGTTGCTGTCGGCGGTCTTGAACATGGCTGGCGGACGATCGATCGGTATGACCCGCAGCAATTGGCGGGGGCATTAGGTAAAGTTTCCTGATTGTACTAAAAATTGAGTTATCCACAGTGAATGCGTCTCCCGTGCGCCACGGGTCGTTGACACCTCAAGCAACGCCGCAGGTAAGATAGGCGCCATGCGAGAAACTGGAGGGAAGATGAATATCGTCTGCGTCGGTGGCGGGCCGGCCGGGTTATATGCCGGCTTGCTCATCAAATTGCGCGACCCGCGCCACGCCGTCACGGTTGTCGAGCGCAACCGGGCCGGCGACACGTTCGGCTGGGGCGTCGTGTTTTCCGACCAGACCCTCGGCAAACTGGCTCTGGCCGACGCGCCCAGTGCGCGCGCGATCGAAGGCGCGTTCAATCGCTGGGACGCGATCGATGTGCACATCAGGGGCGCGACCGTCACCTCGCACGGCCACGGTTTTTGCGGCATCGCGCGCAAGCGCCTGCTCGGCATCCTGCAGGCGCGCTGCGAAGAAGCGGGCGTGGAACTGGTGTTCGGGACCGAGGTGGCAGACGAAGTGGCGTTGGCGCAGCGCTACGGCGCTGACCTCGTGGTAGCCGCCGACGGTGTGCGCAGTACGCTGCGCAGCCGCCATGCCGATGTCTTCCAGCCGGATGTAGAAGAGCAGCAGTGCCGCTACGTGTGGCTCGGCACGCGCCGCGATTTTTCCGCGTTCACCTTCGCCTTTGAAGAGACCGTGCATGGCTGGTTCCAGGCCCATGCCTATCAATACGACGACCAGAATTCGACGTTCATCGTCGAGACGCTGGACGCCACCTGGCGCGCCAGCGGCCTGGCCGACATGGACGCCGACGCCACACTGGCGTTCTGCGAGCGCCTGTTCGCGCGAGTTCTTGGCGGCGCGCCGCTGCTGACCCAGGCCGCCCGCGGCGGCGCCGGCATGTGGAGCCGCTTCCCGCGCCTGGCCTGCCGCCAGTGGGTGCATGCGGTCGATGTCGATGGCCGACGCGTGCCGCTGGTGCTGATGGGCGACGCCGCGCACACGGCGCATTTTTCCATCGGTTCGGGCACCAGGCTGGCGCTGGAAGACGCGATTGCGCTGTCTGCTGCTCTGTCTGCCGCGCCCGATAGCAACGATGACCTCGATGCCGGGTTGCTGCGCTACCAGGCGGCGCGCGTGGTCGAGGTGCTCAAGCTGCAAAGCGCGGCGCGCAATTCGACCGAATGGTTCGAGAACGTGGCCCGCTACAGCGCCATGCCGCAGGACGCCTTCGCGTACTCGCTGCTCACGCGCAGCCAGCGCCTGTCGCATGAAAACCTGCGCCTGCGCGACCCTGCGTATATCGATGGCTTCGAGCGCCGTTTCGCACGCGATGCGGCGTTGCAGGCTGGCGTGGGCGTGCCGACCACCGCCACGCCGCCGATGTTCACGCCGTTCAGGATGCGCGGCGTGGTGCTCAAGAACCGCGTGGTCGTCTCGCCAATGGCGCAGTATTCGTGCATCGACGGCGTGGCGGGCGACTTTCACCTGGCCCATCTGGGCGCACGCGCGCTCGGCGGCGCGGGCCTGGTGATGGCCGAGATGACGTGCGTGTCGGCCGATGCGCGCATCACCCCGCGCTGCCCGGGGTTGTACCTGCCGCAGCACACGCTGGCCTGGCGCCGCATCGTCGACTTCGTGCACGCGGCGAGCGACGCGAAGATCGGCATCCAGCTGGGCCATGCCGGCGCGAAGGGCTCGACCCGGCCGATGTGGGAAGGGATCGACCAGCCGCTGGCGCTTGGCAACTGGCCGCTGGTGTCGGCTTCGCCCCAGCAGTACCTGGCGGGCGTGTCGCAGGTGGCGCGCGAGGCGAACGACGACGACATGGCGCGCATCGAGGCCGACTTCGTGCGCGCCACGCTGGCTGCGGGCGAAGCGGGCTTCGACTGGCTCGAGCTGCACTGCGCGCATGGCTATCTGCTGTCGAGTTTCATCTCGCCGCTGACCAACCGGCGCCTTGATGCGTATGGCGGCAGCCTGGCCAACCGCTGCCGCTTTCCGCTGCGCGTGTTCGCCGCCGTGCGCGCGGCCTGGCCAGAGCACCTGCCGGTCAGCGTGCGCATCTCGAGCCACGATTGGGTCGATGGCGGCATCACGCCGGTCGACGCCGTGGAGATCGCGCGCCTGTTCCGGGCGGCCGGCGCCGACATGATCGACTGTTCGTCGGGGCAGGTCAGCAAGGCCGAGCAGCCGGTGTACGGCCGCATGTACCAGACGCCGTTTTCCGACCGCATCCGCAACGAAGCCGGCATCGCGACGATCGCCGTGGGCGGCATCAGCGAGGCCGATCACGTCAACAGCATCATTGCGGCCGGCCGCGCCGACCTGTGCGCCGTGGGCCGTCCGCACCTGGCCAATCCGGCATGGACACTGAACGAGGCGGCGCGCATCGGCTACACTGGCGCCGCGTGGCCGCGCCAGTACGCGCCTGGCAAGCAGCAACTCGAGCGCAATCTTGCGCGCGAGCGGCAGGGCATGTGACGAGTCCACGCATTTCTCAATGAGCCATCAGGAGCAGCGCATGCAGTATTTACCGGGCAGTCGAACGAGCCTGGCGGGGTTTCAGGCGCAGCACGTCGGCTTCGCGCTCGACCCTGACACCCGCGTGGCCACCGTCACGCTCGATCGGCCCGAGCGCAAGAACCCGCTCACGTTCGACGCCTACGCCGAGCTGCGCGACCTGTTTCGCGCACTGGCGTATGCCGACGACGTCAAGGCGGTCGTGCTCACCGGCGCGGGCGACAATTTCTGCTCGGGCGGCGACGTGCACGAGATCATCGGGCCGCTGACGCAACTGGACATGCCGGGCCTGCTGGCGTTCACACGCATGACGGGCGACCTGGTCAAAGCCATGCGCGCCTGCCCGCAGCCGATCGTCGCGGCGGTGGACGGCGCATGCGCCGGCGCCGGCGCGATCCTGGCGCTGGCGTCCGACATCCGCTACGCCACCGCGCGCAGCCGCACCGCATTCCTGTTCACGCGCGTGGGCCTGGCCGGCTGCGACATGGGCGCCTGCGCCTTGCTGCCGCGCGTGATCGGCCAAGGCCGCGCGGCCGAGCTGCTCTACACGGGCCGTTCGATGGATGGGGAGGAGGGCGAGCGCTGGGGCTTCTTCAACCGCCTGTGCGCGCCGGACGCGGTGCTGGTGCAGGCGCAGGCGTTTGCCGCGCAGCTGGCCGCCGGCCCCACGTTCGCGCACGGCATGACCAAGAAGATGCTGCAGCAAGAGTGGAATATGGGCGTCGACGAAGCCATCGAAGCCGAGGCGCAGGCGCAGGCCATTTGCATGATGACGAAGGATTTTCATCGCGCCTATCACGCGTTCGTGGGCAAAGAGCGGCCGCAGTTCGAGGGGGATTGATGGACCACGATTACTTGGAGTGGCCATTTTTCGAGGCGCGCCATGGCGTGCTGGCGCGTGAACTCGATGCCTGGGCGGTGGCGCATCTCGCCGATGTACATGGCGCCGATGTCGACGTCGACGCGGTCTGCCGCGCGCTGGTCGCGCGCCTGGGCCAGGGCGGCTGGTTGCGCCACGCGGTCGGCGGGCTCGAACATGGCGGCGCGCAGGATGCGATCGACACCCGCGCCATCTGCCTGATCCGCGAAACGCTGGCGCGCCATGCCGGCCTGGCCGACTTCGCGTTTGCCATGCAGGGCCTGGGCAGCGGCGCGATTTCGCTGTTCGGCAGCAGCGCGCAGCGCAGCACCTGGCTGCCGCGCGTGGCCGACGGCAGCGCGATCGCCGCTTTTGCGCTGTCCGAACCCGATGCCGGTTCCGACGTCGCGGCCCTGCAGTGCGCGGCGCGCCGTGAAGGCGAGGCGTGGGTGCTCGACGGGGAAAAGACCTGGATTTCCAACGGCGGCATCGCCGACTTCTATGTCGTGTTCGCGCGCACGGGCGAGCCAGCCGAGCGCAGCTCGCGTGGCATCTCGGCCTTCATCGTCGATGCGGCCACGCCGGGCCTCGAGCTCGCCGAGCGCATCGACGTGATCGCGCCGCATCCGCTGGCGCGCCTGCGCTTTAATGGCTGCCGCGTACCGGCCGCCTGCCTGATCGGCGCCGAAGGCGACGGCTTCAAGGTGGCGATGGCCACCCTCGATGTGTTTCGCACCTCGGTGGCGGCGGCCGCGCTGGGCTTTGCGCGGCGCGCACTGGGCGAGGCCCTGAAGCACGCGCAGGCACGGCCGATGTTCGGCAAGCTGCTCGCCGACTTCCAGCTCACGCAGGCAAAGCTGGCGCAGATGGCGCTCGAGATCGACGCCGCCGCGCTGTTGACGTATCGCGCCGCCTGGCTGCGCGACAGCGGCAAGCGCGTGACGAAAGAGGCGGCGATGGCCAAGCTGGCCGCGACCGAATCGGCGCAGCGCGTGATCGACAGCGCGGTGCAGCTGTTCGGCGGCCTGGGCGTGCAGCGCGGCCAGGTCGTCGAGGGCCTGTACCGCGAGATCCGCGCGCTGCGCATCTACGAGGGAGCCAGCGAAGTGCAGCTCCTGATCATTGCGCGCGAACTGCTTGCGCAGGAAAGCTGACGTGCCATGGCTGGAGAGTTGATGGACATACTGCAACCGCCCGGCTGGCCGCGCCCGAAAGGCTACGCCAATGGTGTCGTCGCGCGCGGCCGGCAGATCCACGTCAGCGGCATGGTCGGCTGGACGCCGGCGGGCCTGTTCGAGACGGACGATTTCGTGGGCCAGTCGCGCCAGGCCTTGCAGAATATCGTGGCGGTGCTGAACGAAGCCGGCGCCCGTCCCGACCATATCGTGCGCATGACCTGGTATGTGCTCGACAAGCGCGAGTACCTGGACGCCGGGCCGGCGCTGGGCGCGGCTTACCGTGACGTCATCGGCCGCCACTACCCGGCCATGACGGCCGTGCAAGTGGCCGGGCTGATGGAAGACCGGGCGCGCGTGGAGATCGAAGTCACGGCCATCCTCCCGGACTGAGCGCCTCGATGCCGACCTTTCTGTTACCTTGATTCGCATACCAGACACAGGGAGACCAGCATGACCAATCCAATCGTCCGCGTGATCCAGGATTTCGCGATTGCAGAGCAGGTACGGGACGATTTCCTGGCCGCCGGCTTCAGCAAGGACGCCGTCGTGCTGTCGCCGATCGGCGATGAAGCCGGACCGGGGCAGTCCAATTTTACCGTCGGCGACTCGTCCGAAGCCAAGGGCGGCACCGACTACAAGGATGTGTTCCAGCCCGAGGGCGACGTGCACGGCGCCTGCATCCTCAAGATCATGGCGGTCGACGCCAGCGAGGAAGACATGGCCAATGCGATTTTTGCGCGCCACCACGCGGCGGCCCCGCACGCGATCAGCGCGCAGGGCGTGCCCTGATCAACCTTGAAGCCAAACTCGGCTGATAACCAGCTTCGCTGTATCACTACGTACGATCGGCCCCGGATGGGGCCGATCGTCGTTCTACATAAGCGTGGTGGTTGGTCGTTTGTGCCTGATGATCAGTGCAGCGACGTGTGGCTCGGCGGCTGCGGACGGGTCGGGCTGCGCGAAACGCTGCGTTCGATGAACGCTTTCATCTGTGCCAGGTCGTCATCCATCTGGCGCTGCGGATCGACGCCCAGCATGCGCGCCACGCCGTGGCCCAGCACGCCGGCTGGCGGCGCATAGCTGATGCGCACCGTCACGCGGGTGCCGCCATTGCTCGGCTCGAACGTGACGCTGCCGTCCTGTTCGATCTCCGAGCCTGGCTCGCTGCGCCACGACAGGCGGTCCGGACGCGACTGCTCGGTCATCACCGCATTCCACGCGTATTCGAGGCCGCCCGGGCCGCGCACCACCCAGTGCGAACGGCGATGGCCAAGGTCGCGTACTTCGGTCACGTGCGACATGAAGCGCGGGAAATTTTCGACTTCGGACCAGGCATCGAACACTTCGCGTGGCGAGGCATCGATATACACGCTGTTCTCGACGTCGACCCGGCTCGCTTCGCCGCGGTGACGCAGCGAATCGACCAGGTTGCGGCCGCGGTCGCTGCGCAGCAGCACCGCCAGCGCGCCCAGGCCCAGCAGGGCGACGGCCGGCGAACGGCGCACCAGGCCGACGACGCTCAGCGCGCCGGTGCCCAGCAGGGCGGAGTTGGTCAGCGTCGGGCCGCGCGAGCCGAAGGCCTGTGTCAGGTGGTCGGTCCATTCACGCACCTGATGACCGACGGCGTTGGCGCGGGCACGGGCGCCGGTGCCGGCCTCGTGCGCGGCTTGCGCCAGGTTTTCACGGGCCAGGTCGGCGCGCTCGCGTGCACGTTCGGCGGCTTCATCGGCGCTGACGCGGGCCTTGTCGGCAGCGTGGTTGGCGCGGTCGCGCGCGTCATTGGCGACGTGGTGCGCGCGCGAACGGACATCGTCGGCGTAGTCGCGCGCATCGGCGGCGGCGTGAGAGACGCGGTCACGGGCGTAGTCAGCGGCATGCGAAGCGCGGTCGCGTGCCTGATCGGCAGCGTGCGAGGCACGCTCGCGTGCATAATCGGCGGCATGCGAGGCACGGTCGCGAGCCTCGTACGACGCTTCTGCCAGGCGGCCGCGCGCATGTTCGAGGCGGTCGCGCGTGTGGTGCGATGCTTCGGCCAAACGGTCGCCCGCCGCGTGGGCGGCGCCCGCCAGGCGTTCGCCGGCGCGCAGGTACACCGATTCAGCGCGCTCGCGCGCCGAGTCGAAGCGCTCGCCGGCCGTGTGCAGCGCGTGTTCGAGCTTGTCGGCGCCGCGATGGCGCGCGTCGCGCAGCGCGCCCTTGGCGCGTGCACGGCGTTTCGGGCCGCGGTCCGGGTCGAAGGCGTACATCAGCAGGGCGCCTGCTACAGCGGCGCCAATCCATTTACCCACGTTGGTTCCCTGATCGTTCGATTCGTTCATGTCGGCTCCTCTCGGTTAGTTTTACCCGATCGCTGGCGCGATCCCGGCGTTGTCTTGTATGCGTCATCGCACAGCGGCGCAAATATCTGCGCGCAGTTGACTCAGCATACACCAGGGGTTTGCCCTGACCGTGTTCGTTTGCCTTGAGGAAAATGCAACGCTTGCGCACGGGAGGATGGCCGGGCGCAGGGCCCGGCATCGCAATCAGCCGAGCTGGCTGGCGTGGAAACGCAGATGGTCTTCGACGAAGGTCGAGATGAAGTAGTAGCCGTGGTCGTAGCCCGCGTGGCGGCGCAGCTCGAGCGGCTGGCCGATGCGGGCGCAGGCGCCTTCGAAGGCTTCCGGGCGCAGCTGCTCGGCCAGGAACTTGTCGCCCAGGCCCTGGTCAATCAGGATGCCACCGGGGAAGGGCGCCGTCTCTTGTTGCGCCATCAGCGCGCTGGCATCGTATTGCTGCCAGGTGCTTTCATCCTGGCCGAGATAGCCGCCGAACGCCTTCACGCCCCATGGGCAGCGGCTCGGCGCGGCAATCGGCGCAAACGCCGACACCGAGCGGAACAGCTCCGGGTGGCGCAGCGCCATCACCAGCGCGCCATGGCCGCCCATCGAGTGGCCAAAGATGCTCACGCGCTCGGGATCGGCCGGCAGGGTGGCCAGCACCAGCGCGTGCAGTTCGAGCAGGTAGCTGTGCATGCGGTAATGCGTCGACCATGGCGCTTCGGTGGCGTCGAGATAGAAGCCGGCGCCGGCGCCGAAGTCCCAGCTGTCGGACTCGCCCTGCACGTTCGCGCCGCGCGGGCTGGTATCGGGCGCCACCAGGATGATCCCCAGTTCGCTCGCCACGCGCTGGGCGCCGGCCTTGGTCATGAAGGTTTCTTCGGTGCAGGTCAGCCCGGCCAGGTAGAACAGCACAGGCAGTTTCTTGCCGGCAGCCTCGGGTGGCAGGAACACCGAGAACTTCATCGGCAGGCCGATGGCGCTCGAATCGTGCTGGTAGAAACGCTGCTCGCCGCCGAAGCAGGCATGTTGGTTCAGGAGTTCGGACATCGTCATATGGTGGACAGTAAAAGGTGGCCCAGTATGCCGCGTCCTGCCCATGCGTGCCAACTACACCAGTCCAATCGCGCCGAGCAAGGCGCCGGCCGCCAGCATCCACAGCAGGTGCAGGCGCGTGCGCCAGATGATGAGGCAGCTGGCCGCCGACAGCAACCACAGCGGCCAATGGTCCAGGTCCGCGCCGCCGCTCGAGCCCAGCAGCCAGGCGGTCGACAGCAGCATTGCAATGACGAGCGGGGCCATGCCCTGCTTGAAGGCACGCACCGCCCGCAGTGTGCGATTGCGCTGGGCCCATTGCGCCACCTGATAAGTAAACACGGTCGACGGCAGCATGATGCCCACCATTGCGATGACGACACCGCTCAGCGCGGCCGTGACGCTGCCATTGTTGAGGCCAACGTTCCAGCCCAGCAGGGCCACGAACAGCACGTTCGGCCCCGGCGAGGATTGCGCCAGCGCGACCGAATCGCCAAACTGCGCCGGCGTGAGCCAGCCCTGGCGTTCGACCAGATAGCGCTGCATTTCGGACGTGGTCGAGATCGCGCCGCCGAGCGACATCATCGACAGCATCAAGAAGTGCGTGAACAGGCTGAGCCAGTCATGCCAGGCAAATAGCAGCTGCGGCGCGCTCATGGCTTGAGCCTGCGCCAGGCCAGTACGCAGCCCAGGCCGCCGAGACCGAACACGACCGCCGCCAGCGGTACCCGGATCCAGGCCAGCAGCACGAAGCCAAGCGCGGCGACGATGACGCAGACGGCCAGGGGCAGTACGTTCTTGCCCAGCGCGGCCGACATCTTCAGGCCGGTGGCGGCCACGAGACCAGCGGCGACGGCCGCCATCCCGCGCAGCGCGCCCTGGACCGCCGGCACGTCGGCGAAGCGCGCATACACCAGCGCCAGCACCAGCACGACGACCAGCGGCGCCGCCAGCAAGCCGGCCAGCGCACTCATCGCGCCGGCCAGGCCGAAGTGGCGCTGGCCGATCATCATCGCCAGGTTGCACACGTTCGGACCGGGCAGGATTTGCGCGACCGACCATTCTTCGATAAATTCGTCATTGCTCAACCAGCGCTTGCGCTCGACCATCTCGCGCTGGATCACGGCCAGCACGCCGCCGAAGCCCTGCAGGGCAATCAGCGTGAACGACACGAACAGGTCGGTGCACGAGAGGGGGGCGGGGCGATCGGCTGTGCTCGCGCGCGGCGACGCTGTCGGGGAAGGGAGGGGCGGCATGCTCATGCCGGTATTATCGCTGCTTGGCAATGTACGTGCTTGGCATGACTAATATATTCGCGTATTGATACAGGTTTGCCATTGACTTTAATTTGTCTTCGCCAATAATCGGGGTGCGTCACCCATCCAACATCACCGGAGATCAGCGATGAGTACACTGCACGCGCAACACGACCTTTCACGCGTTGCCAGCGCATCCGAGCTGCGCTCCAACGCCGACCAGCGCGATGTCGTTACGCGCGGTATTGCCACATTGTGCGAACTCGGCGTCATGCCGGCGGTCGAATATCTGAAGTCGAATGGCGTGGGCCCCAAGGTGATCGAGCGTGTCGTGCTCGAACCCGAGCGGCGCCGCGCATCGGCCTGAAATGCACGGCAGCGCCGACCGTGTCAAGCGTGTGACCGGCTTTGTTTGCCACCGATCTGCACTTGTCACCGCTGTTGCCTCCCCAATAGGCAAATTGTTGAAACCCGCCCGGCAGGCCGTGTCCAGCGTGTCAAGCCCCCGCTTTTCCACATAGTTATTCACAGACTTTGTGGATATCCAGAAAAGGTTTTATTTATCCGGAGCTTGGCGGCGGCTCCTCAGGTGGTGGTTGATGTCATGCGCCAGCGCGATATCGATGCCCTGCAATTTAGCGCTTGCGGTTCGCTACTGTGTAAATGTACAGTGGTGTTTTCTACGCCCGCTGAACCATGACCACCGCTGACCCGCCCGTTATCGAAGACCCGTTCGCCAGCCTCAATGCCGAGCAGCGCGCCGCGGTCGAGCACGATATCGGCGTCGACGCGCCACGGCCGCTGCTGGTGGTTGCCGGCGCCGGGTCCGGCAAGACCAATACGCTGGCGCACCGCGTGGCGCGCCTGATCGGGGCCGGCGCCGATCCGCAGCGCATCCTGCTGCTGACCTTCTCGCGCCGCGCGGCGGGCGAGATGAGCCAGCGCGCCAGCGGGGTACTGCACCGGCTGCTGGGTCGCGGTGGCCAAGCCCAGTCTCAATCCCAGGCGCCGGTGGCGTTGCCGTGGGCCGGCACCTTTCACAGCATCGGCGCGCGCCTGCTGCGCGAGTTCGCCGGGCGCATCGGGCTCGATCCGCAATTTACCATCCACGACCGGGGCGACGCCGAAGACCTGATGGGTATGGTGCGTCACGAGATCGGTCTGGGCCAGACCGAAAAACGCTTCCCCATGAAAGGCACCTGCCTGTCGATCTATTCGCGGGTGGTCAACAGCCGCGATCCGCTCGCTCAGGTATTGCAGGCCTTCTTCCCGTGGTGCAGCGAATGGGAAGCGCAGCTCAAGACCCTGTTCGGCGCCTATGTCGACGCCAAGCAAGAGCAGAACGTGCTCGACTACGACGACCTGCTGCTGTTCTGGGCCGAGATGGCGGCCGACCCGGTGCTCGGCGCCGAACTTGGCAGCTGGTTCGACCACGTGCTGGTCGACGAATACCAGGACACCAACCGGCTGCAGGCCGCGATCATCACCGGCATGAAGCCTGACGGCAAGGGCGTGATGGTGGTCGGTGACGACGCCCAGTCCATCTACAGTTTTCGCGGCGCCACCGTGCGCAACATCCTCGACTTCGCGGGCCAGTTCTCGCAGCCGGCGCACCTCATCACGCTCGAGCGCAACTACCGCTCGACCCAGCCCATCCTGGACGCGTCCAACGCCGTCATCGGCGCCGCGCTCGAGCGCCACGCCAAGACGCTCTGGACCGACAAGGCGTCGGGCATCAAGCCGCAGCTGGTGTTGATTCCCGACGAGGCCGAGCAGGCGCGCTGGGTCTGCAGCCGCATCCTCGAGCAGCGCGAAGAGGGCGTCCCGCTCAAGTCGCAGGCGGTGCTGTTTCGCGCGGCCAGCCACAGTGCGGCGCTCGAACTCGAACTCATGCGGCGCAACGTGCCGTTCGTCAAGTTCGGCGGCCTGAAATTCCTGGAAGCGTCGCACATCAAGGATGTGCTGGCGCTGCTGCGCTTTGCTCAGAACCCGAGCGGCCGCCTGGCCGGTTTTCGCGTGCTGCAGCTGATTCCCGGCATCGGGCAAGCAACTGCCACGCGCGTGCTCGATGCCGCCGCGGAAAGCAGCGATGTCGCGGCCACGCTGGCGGCGTTTCCCGTGCCGGCGCGCAGCAGGGTCGAATGGCAGGCGTTCTGCGCCCTGTACACGCGCCTGCGAACGCCTGGCCTGCGCTGGCCGCAAGACCTCGAACTGGCGCGCGACTGGTACGCGCCGCATCTGGAGCGCCTGCATGACGATTTCCAGGTGCGCGCGCTCGACCTCGATCAATTGGTGGCGCTGTCGGGCGGCCACGCCAACCGCGAGAGCTTTCTGGCCGAGATCACGCTCGACCCGCCCGAAGCCACGAGCGACCGCGCCGGCCCGCCGCTGCTCGACGAAGACTACGTGATCCTGTCGACCATCCACTCGAGCAAGGGGCAAGAGTGGAAGTCGGTGTACGTGCTCAATGTGGTTGACGGTTGCATCCCGTCGGACATGGCCACTGGCAACCAGGACGATATCGAGGAAGAGCGGCGCCTGCTGTACGTGGCGATGACGCGGGCGCGTGAAAACCTGCACCTGATCGTGCCGAACCGCTTTTTCATCAAGCAGCAGTCGAGCATGGGCGACCGCCATGTGTACGCGGCGCGTTCGCGTTTCGTCACGCCCGTGATGCTCAAGCATTTCGAAGAAAGCCCCTGGCTCAGCGCCGACAAGCGCGAGCTGCGCACCCCGATGCCCGATAGCGTGCGCATGCTCGTGCGCGACCGGGCCCGCAGCGCATGGAAATAAGCGCAGATCGGGACACGTTGGCGACTTATCCCCCGTGTCACGCTTTTGTAGGAGTTCGCCGCAGGTTTACTTGGTGCTCACATGTGGTGCAGGTGCAAGTGCTTGATTTAATTAGGACTAATTTTTGCCTGCAGAACGGGCATTTTGTTGAAACCCGCATCAGGACTAGCCTTGCGGCTTGTCAAGTGGCGCTTGTCCACAACTTTATCCACAATTCTTGTGGATAGCCTAAAAGGCTGAACAAAATCAGCGAGTTAGCTTTGATCGTCGCAACCGTGCGGGCGTCGATGCAGATTGATGACGCCCACTATCCCCAAATTAGTGATTTTTAGTAATACGATTGAAATCCACTAATATGTTTGCCATCGAACATTCGTTTGGCATAACTTCCTTTATCCTTTGGTAAGTAATATAAAGAAATTGCCAATGCTCTCAAGTGCTGGCGTACTTCGCCGTCGTCCAGACGGTGACGAAATGGGCCCGTCGTGTTTCTCAACCCCGTCCATTTCTCATTAAGGATCCGTATGTCTTCAGCAGTTCCCCCGGCCGCCGCCACGGCGCCACCCGATACCAAAGAAAGCCGCTTCGTCTTCAAGGTCGCCATCGTCGCCACCATGGGCGCACTCGCGTTCGGTTACGACACCGGCGTGATTTCCGGCGCGCTGCCGTTCATGAGCGCGCCGCCTTCCACCGGCGGCCTGGGCCTGACCCCGCTGACCGAGGGTATCGTCACCTCCGCGCTCGTGTTCGGCGCTGCCGTTGGCTCGCTGATGGCAGGCTCGCTGTCCGACAAGTTCGGTCGCCGCATGACCCTGATCTGGCTGGCGCTGGTCTTCATGATCGGCGCGCTCGGCACAACCCTCGCGCCGTCGGTCGAGGTCATGGTGATCATGCGCTTCGTGCTTGGCCTGGCCGTGGGCGGCGCGTCGTCCACCGTGCCGGTGTTCATCGCCGAAATGGCCGGCCCCAGCAGGCGGGCCAGGCTCGTCACGCAGAATGAACTGATGATCGTCACTGGTCAATTGATTGCCTACGTGCTCAATGCCTTGCTGGCGCATTTATCGGATTCGCCGGATGTGTGGCGCTATATGCTCGCGATTGCCGCCGTGCCGGCCCTGTTGCTCGGTGTCGGCATGATGTTCGTGCCGCCGTCGCCGCGCTGGCTGGCCAGCAAGAACCGGATGGACGAAGCGCGCGCCGTGCTGGAACAGATCCGCTCGAGCGACAAGCAGATCGAGCTCGAGATGGCCGAGATGACCAAGCTGAACGCGATCGAGCACGACCAGGCCGGCTGGTCTGCCGTGTTCGGTACGCCGTGGATCAAGAAACTGCTGTGGCTCGGTATCGGCCTGGGCTTCATGGCCCAGTTCACGGGCGTCAATGCCTTCATGTACTTCACCCCGATCATCCTGCAGTCGACCGGCCTGGGCACCAATGCCGCGCTGACTGCGACCATCGGCAACGGCGTGGTGGCCGTGATCGCCACCTTCATCGGTATCTGGCTGATCGGCAAGCACGGTCGCCGCTCGATGCTGCTGTCGGGCTTGACGGGTGTGATCGTCATGCAGTTCGCGCTTGGCGCCGTGCTGCTGTGGATGCCCGATGGCGTCATGCGCAGCTATGCCGCGCTGGCGTGCATCCTGTGCTTCCTGCTGTTCATGCAGATGCTGATCGCGCCGGTGTACTGGCTGTTGATGTCCGAACTCTTCCCGATGCACCTGCGTGGCGTGCTGACGGGCACTGCCGTGGCGTGCCAGTGGGTATTCAACGCAATCGTCGCCCTGGTGTTTCCACTGGCTCTGGCACAGTTCGGCAGCGCGACCTTCTTCCTGTTCGCCGCCATCAATGTGGGCTCGCTGATCTTCGTCGCCATGCGCTTGCCGGAAACCCGTGGCCGCTCGCTGGAAGGGCTGGAAAAGTACCTGGAACAAGAACTGACGCCGCGCGCCAGGGCGTAATGAACAGGCCGGCGGCCGTCAGGGCGCCGGCTTGATCGCCACCATGAGCCGTTCGAGCTCATGCAAGAAGCGTTTACAGGCCAGCTTGGGCGGCCACGGTTCCCATGGCGTGCAGTCGTAGTACGCCGCCAGTGGATCATCTTGCAGTATGCCGGCGCGAATCTTGAGCGTGCGCCGCACCTCGTCAGCCGACCAGCCCGCCACATGCACGGCCTCGCTGGCCGCCGCCAGCCGGTCGGCTTTCTTGTGCGCCGCATGCGATATTTCATCCCATGCCGGCAAGCCATAGCGCAGGAACACCACGTGCTCCAGGCGACGGGTCAGGGCGCGAAACGCGTCACCCAAAAACGGCTTGATGACCGAAATCGCATCGAATCCCAACAAGCCTTCTTCGGCGTCATGCAGCAGCTCGCGCAATTCATCGAGCGGCGACAAGGTTGGCGAGGCCGCGCGCCGCAGCAGCATCACGCTGATCGAATGTTGCGCGACTGACAGCGGCAACGGCCATGCCGAATGGCCGCCCCAGCGGTACGTGCGGGCCAGGCCGAGCGCCAGGTCGGCGTCGTCCCAGTCGAAGGGTGTCGGATCGAGCAGGTCGAGCCGGCGGCCCGACGGCATGCGGACCCAGGCGCGCGTCGGCGCGTCCTTGATGGCGCCCTGCGGGATCGTGGAAGAGGGGATGTGCATGTGGCGATTTTACACATCGCCTGTGCCATTTTGCGCATAATTGATCCAGGCACAGCGCGGGTCCGAATCGGCTACCTACACTGGTGCGGAGAGCAGCATGCCGGCGGCGAGGGAGGATGGATGACCACGGACACTTTCATCGATTGCGACCTGCTGGTCGTGGGCGCCGGCATCAATGGCGCCGGCATCGCGCGCGACGCCGCCGGGCGCGGCCTGAAGGTCATCCTGTGCGACAAGGACGACCTCGGCTCGCATACGTCCTCCGCCTCCAGCAAACTGATCCACGGCGGGTTGCGCTACCTCGAACACCGCGAGTTCGGCCTGGTGCGCAAGGCGCTGGCCGAGCGCGAAATCCTGCTGCGCAGTGCGCCGCACATCATGCGCCCGCTGCGCTTCATCATGCCGCAGGTGGCAGGGGCGCGCCCGGCCTGGCTGATCCGCGCCGGCCTGTTCCTGTATGACCGGCTCGCCCCGCGCGACTTCCTGCCCGGCGCCGAAACAATCGACCTGGCCGCGCACCGCGCCGGTGCTGCGCTCAGGCCCGAGTTCGCGCGCGCGTTCGCCTATTCCGACGGCTGGGTCGACGATGCGCGGCTGGTCGTGCTCAATGCGCTCGATGCCCACGAGCGCGGCGCGCAGGTCATGCCGCATACGGCGTGCGACGACGTCGTGCGCCGCGCCGGCCACTGGGAAGCGCGGCTGCTGCGCGCCAGCGGGCCGCTGGCCGTGCGCGCGCGTGGCCTGGTCAACGCCACCGGGCCGTGGGCGGCGCGCCTGGCCCTGCGCGCCGGGGGCGATGCGCCGCAGCGCGCGCTACGCCTGGTCAAGGGCAGCCATATCATCGTGCCGCGCCTGTTCGATCACGGCTGCGCCTACCTGTTCCAGCACACCGATGGCCGCGTGGTGTTTGCGCTGCCGTACGAAGGCGCGTTCACACTGATCGGCACCACCGACGTCGAGTTCGAAGGCGACCCCGACAACGTCGCCATTGCCGACGACGAGAAGCAGTATCTGTGCGCGCTGGCCAACACCTACTTCCGGCGCCAGGTCGCGCCGGGCGACGTGGTCTGGAGCTATTCGGGCGTGCGTCCGCTGCTGGCCGACGATGCCGGCAACGCGGCGGCGGTCACGCGCGACTATCACCTGGCGCGCGACGGCGACGGCCCGCCGCTGCTGTCGGTCTTCGGCGGCAAGATTACCACCTACCGCAAGCTGGCCGAAGAAGCGCTCGACTGGCTGGCGCCACGCGTCGGTCGCCCGACCGCACCGGCCTGGACGGCGCACGCCGTGCTGCCTGGCGGCGACCTGTTCGGCCCCAGGCCCGACCGGCGCGGCGTGCTCGAATTCGATCGCTGGGTGGCGGGACTGCGCCAGCGCAGCGCCTGGCTGCCAGCGTCGCTTGCGCTGCGCTATGCGCGCGCCTACGGTACCCGCGTGGTGCGCCTGCTCGAGGGCTGCAACGCGCTGGCCGACCTGGGGTTCGAGGTCGCGCCCGGCCTGTACGAAGCCGAACTGCGCTACCTGATGACGCATGAATGGGCGTCGTGCGCGACCGACGTGCTGTGGCGCCGCAGCAAACTGGGCCTGCATCTGCGGCCCGGCGCGGGCAAGGCGGTCGACGCCTGGATGGCGGCGCAGCGCGCGGCGGCGGCGATCGGGCGGGCGCGTGTCGAAGATCCGGTGTGAGGGGTGGGGGCAGCGCTTCTGGCGGCGTATCCGCAAAAACTACAGCGATTGGTGCGTGCGCACACTCGAGCTCATTCCTAGGCGCACGGCTATCCGGGATACCACCGTCGTTCCAGCGCAAGGCTGGAACCCAAGTTCAGCATCTTTGCCGCAAAATTCATAGCGGCCTGCAATCGAATCAGGTTCCAGCCTTCGCTGGAACGACGAACGGTTGGCTACCTGATACGCTTGTACCAGGCCCCATCGCCGGGCAGCAACTGGTAATCGCCCACCGCCGCATCGGTCGCCGCCAGTGCGCGGTCGACGCCCAGCACCCCGAACAGCGCCAGGCTGTCGCGAAACAGGCGCAGCACGCGCTGGCGCAGCACCGGGCCGAAGCCGGGCAGGGCGCGGCAGCAGACGATCGCGTGGAATTCATTGAACGAGGCATCGGTCACCAGGTTGTACTGGGCCCAGGTGATGCGCTCGCGCAGCCGGGGCAGCAGGCGCGCCTGGCCGTCGGTCACGTCGAAATAATCGAGCAGGCGCCCGTTGCCGCCGCTGGCTTCATACCCGGCTTGCGCCAGCGCGATCTGCCCGATTGGCAGCGTGGCGTCGTGCACCGCATGCAGCTGCTCGTCGCTGGTCAGCGTGGCGAAGACCTCGGTGCGGCCATACAGCTTTTCTTCGGCCAGCAGGATCGCCAGCGTCCACGCTTCGCCCACGCCGGCCACGTCGGGCAGCCACACCTTCGGCAGCGCGGTCGGGCGCAGGCTGTCGGCCAGCGCCGTGCGCTGGCGCCGCGCCCAGTCGGGGCGGTCGAACAGCGCCGCCGGCGGCACCGCCAGCGCGCGCACCACGCTCGCGGCCACGCCCGGCACGTGCAGCACTTCTTCTTGCAGCCGCGACAGACTGGGCAGCGCACGTTCGCGCACCACGCCCTGCAGCCGGCGCCGCAGCAGCGCGCGTTCGTGGCTGCGATAATCGAGGCCGAAGCGCCCGTAGAGCGCCTCGAGCAGCAACCCGATCTCGAGTTCTTCCAGGGCCGGATCGAGCCCCGGGATGGCCGGGGCGTTCAGGACCGCGCTCAATGCAGCCAAACCCGCATCATCGACAGCAGCTGGGCCACATCGACCGGCTTGGTGATGTAGTCCGACGCGCCGGCGGCGATGCACTTGTCACGGTCGCCCTTCATGGCTTTCGCAGTGAGGGTGATGATCGGCAGCGAGCGGAATTTGGGAATGCGGCGAATCGCCCGCATCGTGTCGTAGCCGTCCATCTCGGGCATCATGATGTCCATCAGGACGATCTCGATGGTCGGATCCTTCTCGAGCACCTCGATGCCGTCGCGGCCATTTTCCGCAAACAGCACCTGCATCTGCTGGCGCTCGAGCAGTGTCGACAGCGCAAAGATGTTGCGCAGGTCATCGTCGACGATCAGCACCTTGCGCCCGGCCAGGCCGGAATCCATCGCATGGATCTCTTCCAGCATCTTGCGCTGGGTCTCGGGCAGGCTGGCCTGCGAGCGGTGCAGGAACAGCGCCGTCTCGTCCAGCAGCCGCTCGGGCGAGCGCGCATCCTTGATGACGATCGTCTTGGCGTAGCGCTTGAGCTTCGTGACTTCCTTGCGATTGAGTTCCTGCGCCGTGTAGATCACGATCGGCAGGTCGCGCAGGCGTTCGTCGCGGCCGATCTGGTCGAGCAGGTCGAAGCCCGAGATGTCCGGCAGCGTCAGGTCCAGCACCATGCAGTCGAAATGCGACGACTGCAGCACGTCGAGCGCGGCGCCGCCATGATCGACCGTGACGATGTGGATATCGGTATTGCCGATCAGCGAGACGATGGCATCACGCTGCGCCGGATCGTCGTCGACCACCAGCAGGCTGCGCTTGCCGCCCATCAGGAATTTCTGGATGCGCTTGAATTCTTCGTGCAGCACGTCGCGCTCGACCGGCTTGTTGATGTACGAGATCGCGCCCTGGCGCAGCGCGCGCTCGCGCTCGCGCAGTGACGACATCACGTGCACCGGAATGTGGCGCGTGCTCGGATCGCGTTTCAGGCGATCGAGCACCGTGAAGCCGTCGATGTCGGGCAGGTCGAGGTCGAGCAGGATGGCCGACGGCAGATAGTCGCGCGCCAGCGACAGGGTCGAATCGCCACGGTGCGTGACAATCGCCTTGAAGTTGCGCTCGCGCGCGAATTCGAGCACCACCTTGGCGAAGCGCTCGTCATCCTCGACGATCAGCACCGACGGATCGCCCGGCGTCACCAGCCCCCGGTCATCGAGCACACTCGCGTATTCCACCAGCGCGCTGCTGTGGTCCAGCACATCCGCAGTGCGTTCGTGCGTGGCCACGTCACCGCGCTCTTGCAATACCGGTTGCAGCGGCTGCTGCGCGTGCGCGGGGCCTTGCGGCGGCAGCAGGCGCGCCGGTTGCGGCTGGCGGGCCTGCTCGTAGTTGACGAAGCCGGCGCGGTTGTACGGCAGGTACAGTGTGAACACCGAACCGACGTTGACGGTCGATTCGACGCGGATTTCGCCGCCCAGCAAACGCGCCAGTTCGCGCGAGATCGACAGGCCCAGGCCGGTGCCGCCATATTTGCGGGCGGTGGAGCCGTCGGCCTGCTGGAATGCCTCGAAGATCAGCTGCAGCTTGTCGGCCGGGATGCCCACGCCGGTGTCGTACACCGAGAACGCCAGCACCGCATCGGCGTGCTCCAGGTTCGGGTGATCGGCCGTCCACCCGCTCACTACCAGGCTGATGCCAAGCGAGACCTGGCCGTGGCTGGTGAACTTGAACGCATTCGACAGCAGGTTCTTGAGCACCTGCTGCAGGCGCGTGGTGTCGGTCATCACGGCCGTCGGCAGGTTCTCGGCCAGGTCGACCTGGAAGCCCAGGTGCTTGGCCTCGGCCATGTGGCGGAAGGTGCGGTCGACGTAGTTGCGCAGGTTGGCGAAGCGGTACTCCGAGACGTCCAGCGTGACGGTGCCCGACTCGATCTTCGACAGGTCGAGAATGTCGTTGATCAGCGTGAGCAGGTCAGAGCCCGAGCCGTAGATGGTCTTGGCGAATTCGACCTGCTTGCCCGACAGGTTGCCCTCGGGGTTATCCGACAGTTGCTGCGCGAGGATCAGCAGCGAATTCAACGGTGTGCGCAACTCGTGCGACATATTGGCCAGAAACTCCGACTTGTACTTCGACGACAGCGCCAGTTGGGTCGCCTTTTCTTCCAGCGCCAGCTTGGCTTGCTCGACCTCGCGGTTCTTGCGTTCGACCTCGATGTTCTGCTCGGACAGCAGGCGCGCCTTCTCGGCCAGTTCCTGGTTCGTTTGCTGCAGTTCCTGCGCCAGCGACTGCGACTGGGTCAGCAGCGACTCGGTGCGGCTGTTCGCCTCGATCGTGTTCAGGACCACGCCGATCGATTCCATCAACTGGTCCAGGAACGACAGGTGGGTTTCGGTGAAGCGGTCGAGCGATGCGATCTCGATCACGGCCTTGACCTGCTGCTCGAACAGGATCGGCAGCACGACGATATTGTTCGGCGGCGCCGAGCCCAGGCCGGACGAGACCACGATGTAATCGCGCGGCACGTCGGTGAGCCAGATGCGGCTCTTCTCGAGTGCGCACTGGCCCACCAGGCCTTCGCCCGGCAGGAAGGACGTGGGCAGCTTGCGGCTGGAACGGTAGCCGTAGCTGGCGATCATGCGCAGGCGCGCGTCGCTCTCTTGCGAGTCCATCATGTAGAACACGCCGTGGTGGGCCGAGACCAGCGGGGCCAGTTCGGACAGGATCAGGCGCGTCACGGCCTGCAAGTCGCGCTGGCCCTGCAGCAGGCGCGTGAAGCGCGCCAGGTTGGTCTTGAGCCAATCCTGCTGCGCGTTCTTTTGCGTCGTCTCTTTCAGGTTGCGGATCATCTCGTTGATGTTGTCCTTCAGGTAGGACACCTCGCCGCGCGCCTCCACCTGGATCGAGCGCGACAAGTCGCCGCGCGTGACCGCGGTGGCCACTTCACCGATCGCGCGCATCTGGTTGGTCAGGTTTGCCGCCAGCTGGTTGACGTTTTCGGTCAGGTCTTTCCAGGTGCCGGCCACGCCCGACACATTGGCCTGGCCACCCAATTTACCTTCGGTGCCGACTTCGCGCGCCACGCGCGTGACCTCTGAAGCAAATGAGGACAGCTGGTCGACCATCACGTTGATGGTGTCCTTCAGCTCGAGAATCTCGCCCTTGACGTCCACCGTGATCTTCTTGGACAGGTCGCCGCGCGCCACGGCGGTGGTCACCGCCGCGATATTACGCACCTGGCCCGTCAGGTTCGACGCCATGAAGTTGACGTTGTCGGTGAGGTCCTTCCAGGTGCCGCCCACGCCCGGCACGTAGGCCTGGCCACCCAATTTACCTTCGGTGCCGACTTCGCGCGCCACGCGCGTGACCTCTGAAGCAAAAGAGGATAGCTGGTCGACCATCACGTTGATGGTGTTCTTCAGCTCGAGAATCTCGCCCTTGACGTCCACCGTGATCTTCTTGGACAGGTCGCCATTGGCCACGGCGGTGGTCACGTCGGCGATGTTGCGCACCTGCGCCGTCAGGTTGCCGGCCATCGAATTGACGCCGTCGGTCAAGTCCTTCCAGGTGCCGGCCACGCCGGGCACGTTGGCCTGGCCACCGAGCTTGCCTTCGGTGCCCACTTCGCGCGCCACGCGCGTGACTTCCGATGCGAACGAGTTCAATTGATCGACCATCACGTTGATGGTGTTCTTCAGTTCGAGAATCTCGCCCTTGACGTCGACCGTGATCTTCTTGGACAAGTCGCCGTTGGCCACGGCGGTAGTCACGTCCGCGATATTGCGCACCTGGCCCGTGAGGTTACCGGCCATCGAGTTGACCGAGTCGGTCAAGTCCTTCCAGGTGCCGGCCACGCCTTTCACCATGGCCTGGCCACCGAGCTTGCCCTCGGTGCCGACTTCACGCGCCACGCGCGTGACCTCTGAAGCAAAAGAGGAGAGCTGGTCAACCATCACGTTGATGGTGTTTTTCAGCTCGAGAATCTCGCCCTTGACGTCGACCGTGATCTTCTTGGACAGGTCGCCGTTGGCCACCGCGGTGGTCACCGCCGCGATGTTACGCACCTGGCCCGTCAGGTTCGACGCCATGAAGTTCACGTTGTCGGTCAGGTCTTTCCAGGTGCCCGCCACGCCCGGCACATAGGCCTGGC
Source organism: Massilia aurea (assembly GCF_040790145.1). Classification (GTDB taxonomy): domain Bacteria; phylum Pseudomonadota; class Gammaproteobacteria; order Burkholderiales; family Burkholderiaceae_D; genus Telluria; species Telluria aurea_C. Next base: position 929,721 of record NZ_JBFMMP010000001.1, on the reverse strand, counting down.
CACCGAGTTTGCCTTCGGTGCCGACCTCGCGCGCCACGCGCGTGACTTCCGATGCAAAGGAGCGCAGCTGGTCGACCATCACGTTGATGGTGTCCTTCAGTTGCAGGATCTCGCCGCGCACGTCGACCGTGATCTTCTTGGACAGGTCGCCGTTGGCCACTGCGGTGGTCACTTCGGCGATATTGCGCACCTGGGACGTGAGGTTGCCCGCCATCGAGTTGACCGAGTCGGTCAAGTCTTTCCAGGTGCCGGCCACGCCCTTGACCTGCGCCTGGCCACCGAGCTTGCCTTCGGTGCCGACCTCGCGCGCCACGCGCGTGACTTCGGACGAGAACGACGAGAGCTGTTCGACCATCGTGTTGGCCGTCATGGCCGCGCGCAGGTACTGGCCCTTGAGCGGATGGCCGTCGACTTCGAGCGCCATCGTCTGCGACAGGTCGCCCTTGGCCACGGCGCCGATCACGCGCGCCATTTCGGTGGTGGGGCGCACCAGGTCGTCGATCAGCGTATTGACCGAGCTGATCATCGTGCTCCAGCCGCCGACCACGCCGGGCAGGTCGGCGCGCTGGGTCAGGTGCCCCTCGCGGCCCACGACACGCGAGACTTCGGTGACGGTTTCCACCATCTTCTGCTTCGTTTCGATGATGTCATTCAATGTATCGGCGATCTTGCCCGACACGCCCGTCCAGTCGGATGGCATGCGAACCGAAAAATCGCCTTTTTTCAACGCCATCAATGTGGCCAGCAGCAGTTTGATGTCCAGCTGTTCGCCCATGTCGGTCATATTGTTCATTGACTAGATCCTCGTACTCAGAAGAAGTGGTTGTATGCCGGACTTGCACCGGCCGGTCCGATAGGCCGCCGTGGCGACTGTGCGTTATATTGACTTATATCAAGACACAAAATTATTGTTCGCTAACAAACGTGTAACATTGATTTGCGACAGCGAAATTTACCTTAAGTAAAGCCGCGTGCGATAGCGAAAATAGTCCTGCAATGAACCACGATGTGAAAATAGTTGTTGTCAATGCACGACACCATGCAAAATAGATGTGTGTAAATATCCAATTGTTAATTTTCGAGGATATTGATCGGGGCCGAACCAACTAGCATAGCGGTGTCGCATATTATTTCGCCCCCATGATTGATACCACCCTATTACTAGAGTTGATGCAGGCCAAGGATGCGACGCAGTGGAGCGCCTCCCTGTTCAATCTCGCGCGTGGATTGGGTTTCGATCAAGTCTTGTTCGGGCTGGTGGGTTCGCGCCATGCGCGCTTTGAATCGGCCTTCCTGCGCAGTAATTATTCCGATGAATGGCGTGAACGCTACGACCGCAACGGCTTCGCCTATATCGATCCCACCGTTTCGCACTGCCTGACCAGCACCTTGCCGATGGTGTGGGAACCGGGCGTGTTCGCCGCCGGCAGCCAGCAGGCCGGCCTGTACGAAGAAGCCAGCGCGCATGGGATCCGCAGCGGCGTGACGTTGCCGGTGCATGGCCCACAAGGCGAGTTCGGGGTGCTCAGTTTCGCGTCCGACGCGCGGCCCGATATCGCCGCCCAGCGCGCCATGATCGAGGTGCTGCCGTTGCTCGCCCTGGCGCGCGATTACGCGTTCGCTTCGTCGCATCGCTTTCGCGAGGAAGGCGTGCGCCTGGAAGAGGGCCGGGGCGGCGCGCCGCGCCTGACCAAGCGAGAGCTGGAAGTCTTGCAGTGGGTGATGGTGGGTAAATCGTCATGGGAGATCGCGCGCATTACCAACTGCTCCGAAGCGACCGTGAACTTTCATTTGGCGAATGTGCGTCAGAAGTTCGATGTCAACACCCGCCAGCAGGCGGTGGTCAAGGCCATCGGCCTTGGCTTGATCACCCCTGAAGATCACCATCGCTGAGCTTGCCGTTGACATACATACGCAGCAAAATCGACACGGGCGTGGGAATTGCCAGGCCGGTTTCAAAGCGGGAGCCGCTCGATTGGGTGACGCCGAAGCGGCCCCAGAATTTTTCCTGGCTCTCGCGCTTGGTGATGCGCAGGCGGCGCAGTTCATGCGGCGCCAGGCGCACAGCGCCAGCCGTATGCATCACATGGCTGGCGTGGAGGTCGGCGGCCAGTGCGTCAGACATCAGTTCGGTTGCCATGATTTTTCCTTTCAAGGAAGTGAAGCCAGCACGAGGGAAACTGCATAACCAAAAGTATTGCACCCTCGACATTGCTCGCCACCTAGCAGAGCTGATAGTACCCAAGCTATTCAAATTGCATGACGCTAATATGCCAAAAGCATTTTTTTATCGACCGGATGTCACTCGAGGAGATCGGCCATGAGCCTGCACATCAGGATCGCGCCGCGCCATGCCATCGCATCGAACGAGTTGTGCGAAATGCATCTGTTGCGCGCCCGGGTATTTCGCGATCGGCTGGGCTGGGAAGTGCCGGTCTTGTTCGGCATGGAGATCGATGGCTATGACGCGCTCGAGCCGCGCTACATGCTCATGCGCGACCACGCCACGCTGCGCGGCTGCTGGCGCCTGCTGCCGACCGAAGGGCCGTACATGCTCAAGGATTCGTTCCCCCAGCTGCTCGACGGCCAGGCTGCACCGAGCGACCCGCAGATCTGGGAGCTGTCGCGCTTCGCGCTCAAGACCGACAGCGTGGCCGGTTACGGGTTTTCGGCCATGACGATGGCGTCGATCGCCGCCATCATCGACGACGCCCACGAGCGTGGGTTGTCGCGCTACGTCACGGTCACCACCACGGCGATCGAACGCATGCTGCGCCGCGCCGGCGTGGTCATCACGCGGATCGGCGCGCCCCGGGCGGTTGGGATCGAGCAGGCCGTGGCGCTGTACGTCGAAATCGAACCGACCTGGGACGCGCTGTTCGCCGCGCGCCTGGCGTCCTGACCGCTTGCGCAGCGACCCCGCCGATCGGCGCACGCATTGCATGGGCCGTGTTCGCGCGGGCCGCGATGTGTTGCATGCAAGCCTCATGAAGGCGCCTGACAGGATTGCGTCAGCGCAACACGTCGATATACTGTCAATTTTGCGGGGCCTGCATCGCCCGTCAGGGGAAGCATGAAGCGATCAGCCTTGCACGGCGCCAGCGCCATCGAACTTGCGGCCACCCGTCTGGGGCGCCCTGTCGTCCTGTGGGGCGGTGGCGTGGTGCTGGCGCTGGCCATTGGCATGCTGCTGCATGCGTTCGCAGGCGCTGCCGTCGAGAACGATGCCCGGCGCCGCTTCGACAACCTGGCGCGCGGCGCCCAGGAACGCCTCGACAACGCCATTGCCTCATATGCCCGCGCCGTACGGGCGATGGCGGCGCTGCATGCTGCAGGCGGCGGCAGTGCGGTACCGGATCGTGCATCGTTCCACCGCTACGCAGCGGCGCTCGACCTGGCCAATAATTATCCGGCCATCGAGGCGCTGACGTTTGCCACCCGCGTGCCCGACGGCGAGCGGGCCGCCTTCGTCGCGGCCATGCGCGCCGACCGCAGTGTCGACGCGCGCGGCTATCCCGATTTCCAGATCTTCCCGGCCGGGCGCCGCCCTTGGTACGAAGTCGTCACCTACCAGTATCCGGCCGACAAGCCCAGCCGGCGCCTCGGCTTCGACATGGCCGCCCGGCCGCTGGTCGCGCGCGCGCTGGTGCTGGCGCGCGACAGCGGCACCATGAGCGCATCGGGCCAGCCTGTGTTCCTGCCCGACCCGGTGCCGCACAACGCGCTCGGCATGCGCCTGCCCGTGTATGTCGGCGGCGTGCTGCCGCTGGGCGTCGAAGAACGCCGCGCCGCATATCTTGGCTCGTTCGGCATCTTCTTTTCGGTGCAGGAACTGGTGCGCAATGCGCTCATCTCGCTCGAGGCCCAGCCGCTGCGCGTGAGCCTGTACGGCACCGGGCGCCGCTACACGGCGACGCCGGCTGCGCCGGTGTCCGGGGACATCCTGCTGCACGGCGTCGACGTGCGTGGCAATGCGGTCGATCCGGCGCTGCACTTCGTGTCGGTGCTGGGCGTGAACTACGTCGGCAACGGCTGGACAGCGCACTTCTCGGCGCCCAAGGCCCGGATGCTCGTGGGCGTCGACCGCTATGTGCCGTTCGGCGCGTTTGCCGCCGGCTTCATCGGCACGCTGCTGATGTACGGCTTGTTCCTGGCGCAGTACCGCTCCCGCCGCGCCGCCGACGAACAACGGCTGCTGCTGGACACGGTGCTCGACAATCTCGACGCCGAGGTGTATTTGAAAGACGGCGCGCGCCGCATCCGCTACCTCAATGCCAAGGGCGCCTCGCGCCTCGGGCGCCCGGCGACGGACCTGATCGGCCGGCCCGATAGCGAAGCGATGGATGCGGCCCAGGCCGATGCAGCGTGGGAGCTCGATCGCGCCGTGCTGCGCGCCGACCGCCAGAGCAGCGCGCAGGTGGCGCAGGCCGGCCCGGACGGCGCCACGCGCCAGTTATGGAGCGTGCGCGTGCCGCTGCAGGTCGACGAAGAGCCGGCCGTGCTGTGCGTGTCGACCGACGTCACCGAACTGCATCGCCTGAAGGCGCGCGCCGACGCCGCCAGCAAGGCCAAGAGCGACTTCCTGTCGAACATGAGCCACGAGATCCGCACGCCGATGAACAGCATCATCGGCATGACCCACCTGGCGCTGCAGGCCGGGCCCGACCCGCGCCAGCGCGACTATCTCGAAAAGATCTACCACTCGGGCCAGCACCTGCTGGGCATCATCAACGACATCCTCGACTTTTCCAAGATCGAGGCCGGCATGCTCGAACTGGCCACCGAGCGCTTCATGCCCGACGCGTTGATGCGCAACGTCGAAGCGCAACTGGGCACGGCGGCGGCGGCCAAGGGCCTGGGCTTCGACATCGAGATCGCGCCCGAACTGATGCGGCCCCTGTGCGGCGATTCGCTGCGGCTTGAACAGGTGCTGATCAACTTCGCCGGCAACGCTGTCAAGTTCGCCGGGCGCGGGCGCATCACGATGCGTGCGCGCCTGGCGCACGCGTTCGGCCCTGAAATCCTGGTGCGCTTCGAAGTCGAAGACCGCGGCATCGGCATCGCGCCGAACGCGTTGCAGCACCTGTTTACGCCGTTCCAGCAGGCCGACCAGTCGGCCACGCGGCGGCACGGCGGCACGGGCCTGGGCCTGGCGATCAGCCGCCAGCTGGCCGAACTGATGGGTGGTGAAGTCGGCGTGACCAGCACGCCCGGCGTGGGCAGCATCTTCTGGTTCACGGCGCGCCTGGCGCTCGACGATGGCGCCGGCGCGCGGGTGGGGGCGGGCGCCAGTTCCGGCCTGGGCGCGGCGCCGGCGCCGGCCCTGGCGCGCCTGGATGGCTGCGCGGTGCTGCTGGTCGAGGACAACACGTTCAACCAGCAGGTCGCGCGCGAATTGCTCGAACTGGCCGGTGCAGCCGTCGTGGTGGCCGGCAATGGGCAAGAGGCGCTGGACGCGATGGCGCAGGCGCGATTCGACTGCGTGCTGATGGACGTGCAGATGCCGGTGATGGACGGCCTGGAAGCGACGCGCCGCATCCGGCGCGACCCGCGCCTGGCCGGCACGCTGGTGGTGGCCATGACCGCCAACGCCGGCGTGGATGACCGCGCCCGCTGCATGGCGGCGGGCATGAATGAGTTCCTCGCCAAGCCGGTGGTGCCGGAGCTGCTGGCCGCCACCATCGCGCGCTGCCTGGGGCGCACGACCGCGCCGGTGTCCGATGTCGCCGTCAACCTGCCCGCTGGCACGGCGGCCGGCAGCGCGGTGCTCGACCTGGCGCTGCTGGCGTCCACCGCCGGCGGTGACACCGAACGCATGCGCAAGTACGCGTTCCTGTTCCTGGAGACAGCGCGCGACAACCTGACCGCCATCGACATGGCGCTGGCGTGCAGCGACCTGACCCACACCGCCAGCCTGGCCCACCAGCTCAAGTCGTCCGCGCGCGCGGTCGGCGCCACCGCGTTCGGCGCGATCTGCGAAGACCTCGAGGCGCAGCCGGTACGCGAATCGAGTGCCGGCGGCACGGCGCAGGCGCGGGCGCTGACGGCGCGTCTGCGCGCGCTGTTGATCCGCATCGAGCGCGAGGTCTCGGCGCAGTTCGGCAGCCGCGCCGGCGACGGGCGCTAGCCGGCCCGCCTGGCCCTACCGCCAGGGGGCCAAACGCGGTATGCTTTGCTCCCGATTGCCCGAGCACAGCGCATGTCTTCCCCGATCACTCCCGGTCTCTTGATCCTCCACGGTAACCAGATGGAGCTGCTGCGCAGCGCCGTCTTCGACTGGCTGCGCAGTCACCCTCTGGGCCCGCTCGAAGAAGAGATTTTCCTGGTCCAGTCCAATGGCGTGGCCGAGTGGCTCAAAATCGCGCTGGCCGAAGAAAACGGCGTGTGCGCTGCCACCCGCGTGGCGCTGCCGGCGCGCTTCATGTGGGAAGCCTACCGGGGCATGCTGGGGCGCGAGCGCGTGCCGCAGCGTGCGCCGTTCGACAAGGATCCCCTGACCTGGCGCCTGATGCGCCTGCTGCCCACGCTGCTGCAAGATGACGGCTACGAGCCGCTCGCGCGCTTTCTCGCCGACGGCGACGCCGAGCGGCGCCTGCAACTGGCCGAACGCGTGGCCGACCTGTACGACCAGTACCAGGTGTACCGCGCCGACTGGCTGGCCGACTGGGCGGCCGGGCGCGACGTGCTGCGCCGCGCCGGTGGAGACACCATCGCCCTCGCGCCCGAGCAGCGCTGGCAGGCCTGCCTGTGGCGCGCCGTGCACGCCAGCCTGCCGGAAGCGCAGCGCCAGAGCGGGCGCGCCACGATCCACGACCAGTTCCTCGCCGCCGTGGCGGCCGACGTCACGCCGGCCAGCCGCCTGCCGCGCCGCGTGGTGCTGTTCGGGATGTCCACGCTGCCATACCAGACGTTGCAGGCGATATCGGCGCTGGCGCGCCACACGCAGGTGCTGTTCGCGGTGCCCAATCCGTGCCGGTTCTATTGGGGCGACATCATCGAAGGCAGCCAGCTGCTCAAGGCCGCGCGGCGCCGCCAGCCGCAGCGCAACGGCGTCGACCTGGGCCAGTTCCCGATCGAGGAAATGCATGTCCACAGCCATCCGCTGCTGGCAAGTTGGGGGCGGCAAGGCCGCGATTTCGTGCGCATGCTCGACGAATTCGACAACCAGGATCGCAGCGAAGATCGCAGCGAAGAGCAGGCTGCGCCGCTGCGGGTCGATCTGTTCACCGACGACGACGGCGGCACGCTGCTGGCGCAAGTCCAGGCGGCGGTGCGCGACCTGGTCCCGCTGTCCGAGCATCCGAACGTGCCGCCGATACCGGGCGACCGTTCCATCGAGTTCCACGTCACGCACAGCGTGCAGCGCGAGATCGAAGTGCTGCACGACCAGCTGCTGTCGTGGTTCGCGCAGGATCCGACTTTGCGGCCACGCGACGTGGTGGTGATGGTGCCCGACATCGACGCCTTTTCGCCCGCGATCCACGCCGTGTTCGACCAGCACCGGCGCCACGACCCGCGCCACATCCCCTTCGAGATCGGCGACGTGCGCGACCGCAGCGTCAATCCGCTGCTGGTCTCGCTCGAGTGGCTGCTGCGCCTGCCGCAGCAGCGCTGCCGCCAGAGCGAAGTGCGCGATCTGCTCGACGTGCCCGCCGTGGCGCGCCGCTTTGGCGTGACGAGCGACGACCTGCCGATACTGGGCCGCTGGATCGACGGCGCCGGTGTGCGCTGGGGCCTGGACCACGATCACCGCGCGGGCCTGGGCCTGGGCATGGCCGGCGAGCAGAACGCCTGGATCTTCGGCGTGCGCCGCATGCTGCTCGGTTACGCGAGTGGCGCCGGCGCCAGCTTCGGCGAGATCGAACCGTACGCCGAAGTCGGCGGGCTCGATGCCGCGCTGGCCGGTTCGCTCGCCGAACTGGTCGAATGCCTGTTGACCTGGCGCGGCCGGCTCGACGAGTCGCGTCGCCCGGCCGAGTGGGGCGAGGCCGCGCGCGAAATGCTGTCGTGCTTTTATGCGGCCGGCGACGAAGCCGACCGCCTGACGCTGTCGAACCTGGGCGAGGGCCTGCAGTGCTGGCTCGAGACGTGCGCGGCGGCAGGGTTCGATGAACCGGTGCCGCTGGCGGTGCTGCGCGAAGCGTGGCTGAACGAACTCGATGCGCCCACGCTGAACCACCAGTTCGTGTCCGGCGGCGTGACCTTCTGCACGCTGATGCCGATGCGCGCCGTGCCGTTTCGCGCCGTGTGCCTGCTTGGCATGAACGATGGCGACTTCCCGCGCCGCGCGCGCCCGTCCGACTTCGATCTGCTGGCCTTGCCTGGCATGGCGCGCCCGGGCGACCGTTCGCGCCGCGACGACGACCGCTACCTGATGCTCGAAGCCCTGCTGGCCGCGCGCGACAAGTTCTACGTCAGCTGGGTCGGACGCAATGTGCGCGATAACAGCGAGCAGCCGCCATCGGTGCTGGTGGCGCAGCTGCGCGACTATCTGCAGGCCGGCTGGGCCATGCCCGACCTGCACGGCATCACCACCGAACATCCGCTGCAACCGTTCAGCCGCCTGTACTTCCAGCGCGGCGGCCTGCTCACGTACGCCGGTGAATGGCGCACCGCGCACGGAGCCGACGACCAGCTGGTCGATGACGCCTTGCCGCCGTACGAGCTGGAGCCGGACTTCGTACTGAAACTGGGCGAACTGGCCAGCTTCCTGCGCCAGCCGGCGCGCTTTTTCTTCCGCCGCCGCCTGGGCGTCGTGTTTGCCGACGCCGCGCACGTGGGCGACGACGACGAACCGTTTGGCCTGGACGCTTTGGAGCGCTACCAGATCGAAGACCACCTGCTCGACGACAGCGGCGAGGCGGAAGCAATAGGCGACGTGCGCGCCACGCTGGCCACCCGCGCCGGGCGCCTGGCGCGCGAAGGCGTTCTGCCGATCGGGCTGATGGGCCGCATGTGGCAGGAGCAGCTGGTCGAGAGCCTGGCGCCGGTGCGCACCGAGTGGCTGCGCCTGGGCGCGCGCTTCCCGCATCCGGCGCCGAAATTTGCCATCAGCCTGGACCTCGATGGCGTGCTGCTCGACGACTGGATCGACCGCCTGCGCACGAGCGGCGAGGGCAGTGCATGGCTGATGCAGATCTCGTCCAAGGTGCTCGACCGGGCCGGCAATCCACGTGGCGACAAACTGATCGCGCCGTGGCTGCGCCAGCTGGCGGCGGCCGCCGCCGGCAATCCGGTAACGGGTTACCTGGTGGCGCGCGATGCGGTGCTCGAGATGGCGCCGCTGGATCCTGCCGATTCCCTGGCCGTGCTGCGCGACCTGGTGCGCCTGTGGCGGGCCAATCTCGACAGCCCGCTGCCGGTGGCGTGCAAGACGGCCCTGAGCCACCTGGCGCAGGGAGACCCCCGCGCGACCTATGACGGCGGCTTTGAACTGCGCGGCGAGGTCGACGACCTGTGTCTGGCGCGCCTGTGGCCCGACTTCGAGGCCTTGAAGAACGCCGGCGGCTGGCTTGACCTGGCCGACGAATTGTATGGGCCGCTGGCCAGCTGGATGCAGGACTTCGTGAAGATCAAGCCGTTGCAGGAGTTGTCCGCATGAATGGCAGACTGAATAGCAGACTGAGTAGCAAACTCGAGCCGATCGGTTTTCCGCTGCACGGCTCGCGCCTGATCGAGGCGTCGGCCGGCACCGGCAAGACCTGGACCATCGCCGCGCTGTACGTGCGCCTGGTGCTTGGGCATGGTGGGCCGGACGCCTTTGTGCGGCCGCTGCTGCCGGCCGAGATCCTGGTGATGACGTTCACGCGCGCGGCCACGCGCGAGCTGGCCAACCGCGTGCGCGAGCGGCTGGTGCAGGCGGCGAGTTACTTTCGTGGTGAACTCGAGCTCGACGACCCGTACCTGCAAGAACTGGCGGGGAGCTACGCGGCGGGCACAGAGCGCAGTGTCGCCGCGCATCGCCTGATGCTGGCCGCCGAAACGATGGACGAAGCGGCGATCTTCACCATCGACGCCTGGTGCCAGCGCATGCTGCGCGAGCATGCGTTCGACAGCGGCAGCCTGTTCGACGAAGAACTGGTCAGCGACGAGCGCGAACTATTCGAAGACGCCGCGCACGACTACTGGCGCCAGCAAGTCTATCCGCTGGGCGCCGAGGCGCTGGCAGTGGTGATGGATAGCTGGCGCGATGTCGAGGCGCTCAAGGCAAGTGTGCGCGATCTGATTCATCGCGACGCCTTGCTCGGCGCACCGGGCGCCGAACCGCTCAAGCAACTGGTGGCGCGGCTGGCGCGGGCGCAGCGAGAAGAGCTGATGCGCCTGAAAGACGGCTGGGTCGAGCGCGCCGATGCGATGGAGCGCTGGATCGCCGGCCACCGCGAACGCCAGCCCAAGTGCTTCAACGGCACCAAGATGCGGGCCGACTCGCTTGTGAAGTGGTTCGAGGCGCTGCGCGCCTGGGCGAACGACCCGGCGCGCCATATGCCGGATCTGACCGACACCGCTTGGCGCCGCCTGACTCCGGGCGGGATCGAGGATGCGTTCAGCAAGGATTTCTCGAGCGAGGTGCCGGCCTGCTTCGACGACACCGCCGCGCTGCAGGCCGCCCTGGGCGCGCTCGACCCGATCGCCCATGCGCTGCTGCGCCACGCCGCCGGCCGCGTCAAAGCGCGCATGCAGGAACTCAAACGGCGCAACCGCCAGTTCGGGTTTGCCGACATGCTCGAGCGACTAAAGGTTGCGCTCGAAGGCGAGAACGGCGCGGCACTGCGCGCGCGCATCGTGGCGCAGTATCCGGTGGCGATGGTCGACGAATTCCAGGACACGTCGCCCGACCAGTACCGGATCTTCGACCTGCTGTACCGGGTCGATGCCAACGATCCGCAGCAGGGCCTGTTCCTGATTGGGGATCCGAAGCAGTCGATCTACGGTTTTCGCGGCGCCGACATCCACAGCTACCTGTCGGCGCGCCGTGCGACGGCCGGGCGCCACTACCAGCTCGACACCAATTACCGTTCTACCGCGCGGCTCGTGAGCGCCGTCAATGGCTTGTTTTCGCATGCCGAAGACACGCACGCGGGCGCGGCGTTTCGTTTCCGGCGCGGCGACGACAACCCGCTGCCATTTGACGCTGTCAAGGCGCAAGGGCACCGGCGCCAGCTGGTGGGCCTGGCGGACGATGCCGGCGCACTGTCCGTGAACACCATGCGCCGCGATGACCTGAAGGCCGACGACTACCGCGACATCTTTGCCCATCACTGCGCCGAACACATCGTCGGCCTGCTCAACGATGCGCGGGTGGGCTTCGACGATAGCGAAACCGGTTTCACCCGGCTGATGCCGGCCGATATCGCGATCCTGGTGCGCGACCGGCGCGAGGCCGGCGCCATCCGGCGCGCGCTGATGCGGCGCAAGGTGGCCAGTGTCTACCTGTCCGACAAGGATTCCGTCGTCGAAAGCGAGGAAGCGGCCGACGTGCTGCGCTGGCTGTACGCGGTGGCCAATCCGCTCGATGGCGCGCTGGCGCGGGCGGCCTTTGCCACCGCCACGGCCGGCCTTGGCCTGGCCGAGCTGGCGCAGTTTTCGCACGACGAGATGGTGTGGGAGGCGCGCGTCGAACAGTTGAAAGCACTGCATGGCAGCTGGCAGCGCCAGGGCGTGCTGGCGATGCTGCGCCGCTTCATCCACGAACTGGGCTTGCCGACGCGGTTGCTGCGCGAACCGGGTGGCGAGCGGCGCCTGACCAATCTGCTGCACCTGGCCGAACTGCTGCAAGAGGCGAGCGGCCAGCTGGAAGGCGAACAGGCGCTGATCCGCTGGTTCGCCGAACAGATCGACGGGGTTGGCGCGAACGGCGACGAGCGCGTGCTGCGCCTGGAAAGCGACGCCGAACTGGTCAAGGTCGTCACGGTGCACAAATCGAAGGGCCTGGAATACCCGCTGGTGTATCTGCCATTCGCCGTGACGGCGCGCGCGACCAACCGCCGCAACCGCGCGTTCTTCGAGTACGTGGACGACCAGGGCACGCGCCACCTCGACCTGGCGCTGACCGACGACGCGCTGGCGGCGGTCGACCGCGCGCGCATCGAGGAAGACCTGCGCCTGCTATACGTCGCGCTCACGCGCGCGCGCCACTTCCTGTGGCTTGGCGCGGCGGCGGTGGCCGGCACGCGCAAGGGCGCAAACAAGCTGCACGAGTCGGCGCTTGGCTACCTGCTGGCCGGGGGCGACGCCATCGCCGCCGATGCGCTGCAGGCGCGCTTCGATGTCGTGGCCGGCCGCGCCGACGGCATCTCGCTGCACGAGCTGCCGGAACCCGACGGCGTCACGTTGCTGTCGCGCCAGGACGTGCGCCCCGAATTGCTGGACGCGCCGCGCTACCGCGCCGAGTTCGAGCGCGACTGGTCGGTGGGCTCGTTCACGTCGCTCACGCGCCACGCGGTGGCGCCGCCGACCCCGATGCGCGCGCAAGAGCAGACCCTGATGGAAGACGTGCCGCAGGCGGCCACGCCAGCCCGCATCGAGGACGCGCCGTGGCACCGTTTCCCGCGCGGCTCGGTGCCGGGCAACTTCATGCACGAGCGGCTCGAGTGGCTGGCGCGCGAAGGCTTCGATTGCCTGGACGCCCCCAGTTGCGAAGCGCGCCTGGTGCAGCATATCGAGCGCGCGGGCTGGGGCAACCGGCTGGACGATGCACTGGCCTGGCTGCGCGAGATCGTCGACACGCGGTTGCCGCCGTTGAACGCGCGGCTGCGCGACCTGCGCGGCGTGCTGCCCGAGATGGAATTCTGGTTCCCGAGCGAGCACCTCGACCTGGCGCGGCTGGACGCGCTGTGCCGCACGCACCTGCTGCAAGGGATCGAGCGGCCCGTGCTGCCCGAGCGCGTCCTGCACGGCATGCTCAAGGGCTTCGCCGACCTGGTGTTCGAGCACGAGGGCCGCTACTGGGTGCTGGACTACAAGTCCAATGCGCTGGGCCCGGGCGACGCGGCGTACAGCCAGGCGGCCATGGAAGCGGGGATGGCCGAGCACCGCTACGAGATCCAGGGCAGCATCTACTTGCTGGCCCTGCATCGATTGCTGCGCGCGCGCCTGGGCGATGCCTACGAGCCGGAATACCAACTGGGTGGCGCCGTCTTCATGTTCCTGCGCGGGATCGCCAACCCGGTCACGCGCGGCTGCTGGGTGCTGGCGCCCGACCTCGAACTGCTGGACGGACTCGAACGATTGCTGGACAAGGATGACCATGGCGAAGGTTGAAGCCGATATCGATGGACTGTGGCGTGCAATCGGCGCGTTGACCGAGGCGGGCGAGTTGCGCCGCCTGTCGAGCGCTTTTGCGCGTTTTATCGCGCAGCTGGGCGACGCGCCGCCGGCACTGATCCTGGCGGCAGCGGTGCTGTCCGAACTCGAAGGCCATGGTCACAGCTGCATTCAATTGCAAGACCTGGCAGAAGGGCCGACGCTGCTGCTGGGCTGGAGCGACGACGCCTGGCGCGGATTGGCGCAGGCAGCCGCGCCGCTGCCCAAGGGCGTGGCGGGCTGGATCAAGCTGCTGGCGCACTGCGAGCAGGTGTGGGTGCGGGGCGAATTCGATTATGACCAGCCGCTCGTGCTCGATGGCGAGCGCCTGTACCTGCGGCGATACTGGCGCGACGAGACACTGGTCGCGCAGGCCGTGCGCGAGCGCGCGGCGGCCACGCATCCGGTGGATACAACGCTCGTGCGCACCTGGCTCGACAAGCTGTTCGTGGCGCAGCAGGGAGCAGAACAGCCGGACTGGCAAAAGCTCGCCTGCGCCGTTGCGCTGCGTGGCTCGGTGGCGATCATCACGGGCGGCCCTGGCACTGGCAAGACCTACACGGTGGCGCGCCTGCTGGCGCTGTTGTTTGCCACGGCGCCCGAAGCGGGGCGCCAGCGCGTGGCCCTGGCCGCACCGACGGGCAAGGCGGCGGCGCGCCTGAAGCAGTCGATCGACAAGGCGTTGGGCGAACTGGCCGATCGCGTTGGCGCCGAACTGCCGCTGCGCGAACTGACGGCGCGCATGGGCGCGGCGCGCACGCTCCACAGCCTGCTGGGGGCGCGGCCCGATACGCGCGCATTCGCGCACCATCGCGGCAATCCGCTCGACGTCGACGTGCTGATCGTCGACGAGGCGTCGATGGTGCACCTGGAAATGATGGCCAGCCTGCTCGATGCGCTGCCGCCCGGTGCGACGCTGATCCTGTTGGGCGACAAGGACCAGCTGGCGTCGGTGGAGGCGGGCGCCGTGCTCGGTGACTTGTGCCATGCGGCGCACGAGGGCCACTACAGCGCCGCGACGATCGCGTATGTCGCGGCGGCCAGCGGCGAGGCCATCCCCGACGCTTATCGCGGCGAGGGCGGTCCGCTGGCCCAGCAAACCGTGATGCTGCGTCACAGCCGCCGCTTCGGCGGACCGATCGGCCAACTGGCGCTGGCGGTCAATCTAGGGGACACGGCGCGCGCCGAAAGCGTGCTGCGCGCCGGGGGCGACAACGTGCGCTGGCTGGAGCACGCACAGCCGGCGCAACTGCTCCAGCTGGCGCATGCCGGCTACGCGCCGTACCTGCATCTGCTGCGCGACGGCGCCCAGGGCGAGCATGAAGACTGGGTGCGCCGGATTTTGCTCAGCTTCGAGACCTTCCGCATCCTGTGCGCGGTGCGCGATGGCGAGTGGGGCGTGGCTGGCCTGAACGAGGCCATCGAAAAACGGCTGGCGGCAGGCCACCTGCTGCGCCATGGCGCCGAGTGGTACGTGGGCCGGCCGGTGATGGTGACGCGTAACGATTATTCGACGCGCGTGTTCAACGGCGACATTGGCGTCACGCTGCCCGATCCGGCCCGCGCCGGCGCGCTGCGCGTGTACTTCCTGGAAGGCGAGGCGGTGCGCAGCGTGCTGGCCACGCGCCTGCGCAATGTGGAGACGGCGTTCGCGATGACGGTGCATAAATCGCAGGGCTCGGAGTTTCGGCACACGGTGCTGGCGCTGCCGCGCGAGCGCAATGCGGTGCTCACGCGCGAGCTCGTCTACACCGGGATCACGCGCGCAAGCGCGGTGTTTACGCTCGTCACGCCGGGCGGCGACGTGCTGCAAGAGGCGATTGCCAGCCGCACGCACCGCACCAGCGGACTGCGCGCGCTGATGGCGTAGAAGGTACACGCACGGCATCCACTACCGGGCGAGGCAATAAAACATTTCAGATTTGCAAGACTGCCTGTACACTTGGTGTTCGAATAACTATTTCGATCAGTTGCCAATCGCATGTCGTTGCACTCCGTCCTGATCACGCTTCGCGCGGCCCTTGCCGATGCGCTCCGCCTTACCGATAAGGACAGGCAGCCACTGCGTCACCCGGCACCGACATTCGTCTGGGCCTTTGTCATCCTGGTGCTGATCTCGTTCGGCATGCTGTATCTCGGTGACAAACTCAACGCCAGCGGCATGGTGCTCACCCGTTTCATGGCTGCAGGCCAGGCGGCAGTGACGGCGCAGATCGGCTATCCCGACCGTGCGCGTGACCAGGTGGCCGTCGTGCTCTACGACGAACAGTTCTTGCGCGCGTACGACAGCGCATGGCCAATCAGCTACCAGGACCATGCCGATTGGCTGCTGCGCCTGGCAGGTGAGCCCGGTTCGCGTCCGAAGGCGATTTTCCTGGACATTACCTTCGGCCAGGAACGCGACGATGCGACGCTGCCGGCGTTGAACAGCGCGTTGTGTACCTTGCGCCACAGCCTGCACATCCCGGTCTTCCTGGCAGCCTTGCCAGACGCCGCAACCGGACAGCTCGGCCTGCGCGCGGGTCTCGGTTCATGCTTCACCCTCGTGGGCGCCGACTATACGCCCGACCCGCTGGACGGTTACGCCTGGACCTATCCATTGACCACGCACCTGGGCGCTGCCGGATGGACAGCCGGCCCGCCGTCAGCGCCGGCGCAGTATGCCTACCGCAGCGCCGCCATGACGATGGCCCAGGATGCCGGGCACATCGCGCTGGGTGAGGAGTCGGTGCCCATGGCGCTGGTCTGGGGTGCGGACGCGGCGCCTGGCGCACCGCTGGCCGAGCGCGACCGGGGCTGCGTGCCAGGCCGCTCACTGGTGCGCAACCTCACGCCAGGGCTGTTCCTGCAGTTCGAGGATGCCCCGCCACCGCTCTGTCCCTATCACCGCACATTGTCCATGGAGCAGGTCGGGGCCCTGCCCGAGGCAGAGCTGGCCGCGGCGCTGGCTGGCCGGTTCGTCCTGGTGGGGGCGAACATCCCTGGCCACAACGATTTCGCCCGGTCGCCGGTACATGGCCTGGTGCCCGGCGTGCACTACCATGCCATGGCGCTCGACAATCTGCTGAGCTACGGCGAGCGCTACAAGCTCAATCATGAATGGAACGCCGAGGGCATCGCCGCGCTTGTCTGGTCGGGCTTGCTGACAGTGCTGGCCGTGCTGGCCGTGCACTGGCTGTGGTCGTGGGCACTTGCCCGGATCGGGAAGGGCCAGACCTGGAAGACATTCGTGCACCGTCGCGCCGGCAGGCCCGCCTTGCGCACCTGGACCGATGAGGCGACCCTGCGCGGCCGCACTGGCATGGCCGCGGTCGGCGCTCTGGCCTGGGCCTTGCGCCTGACCCTGCAGTTCATCAGCGCCGCACTGCTCATCGCGGCCCTGCAAATCATATTTCGGGCCGGCATGCTCCCGGTCGTCGAGCTGATCGGGATGACCTTGTTCGTCGAGGCGATCGATTACCTGGCCCGCCTGCGCTGGTATGCCCTCGGCAAGGAGACGGCGCCGGCAGAGCCGGATCCGGTGCCCGGCTCGCCCGACCTGTCCACCCCCACGCCCCCTTGAAAGGATGCACATGAATATCGTGAAGCTCACCCTGTTGGCCTCGATCGCCCTGACCAGCGTCGCTGCGATGGCGCAGCAGACCATTGTCGCCGCCAGCCCCGCCAGCAGTGTCAGCTTCGACCTGTATCCGACGCCCGATGCGTCCCAGTCGCCGCGCGAGATCAAGGTTTCGGAGGCCGGGCTGCCGTTGCCGGTGCTGGCCCGCCAGGGAGGCTTCCTGAAGGTCGACATCGGCGGACAGCCGGTGTGGATTCGCAGCGCCAAGGTGCGCGTGAGCCGTACCAGTACCGCCAACTGTGGCGCGCTGGCCTCGCATGCGGCGCTCAAGCCGACCGCGTCCACGCCCGGCGCAGCCGATGTCGCCTGCACCAAGGCCAACTGACATGGCGGCGACAAACCCGGCTGGAAACGGCAGACTGCGCGTGCGGCGCAGTCGTCTGTTGTGCATGACGATCTGGCTGGGCCTGCTGGCAGGTTGCGCCGCCGTCCCCGGCGGCGTGCCAGGACTGCCGTATGGCGGTTCGGGCGCAGGCACTGTGGCGAATCCGGTCGGCCCCCTGGCGCCGCCGCAAGCGCGTAGTTGGCCCGATAGCGGGCAGGATGTATTGAACCAGCGCGCCCGCGGCTTCGGCCTGGTGCACTCGCCGGACCTGCAGCGCTACCTGAATGGCCTGTATGCACGCATCAAGGCGCAGGCCGGGGTGCCTGGCTGGCCGGGCGGGGTGCAGATTGTCGCCAACGAATCGCTCGATGCCTACGCCACTGGCGCCGGCAATCTGTATGTGTCGCTTCCGTGGCTCACGTCCGTCGAAAGCGAAGACGAGCTCGTTGCGTTGCTCAGTCATGAATTCGGTCACGTCTACCTCCATTATCACCAGCTCGAAGGCGCAGTGCAGGGGGCCGACATGGCGGCGGGAACCGTCGGCGTCGGCGTGATGCTGGTGAAGAAGACGGGACAGATCGCAGGCTGGAATCAGCTCGACAGCCTGGTGGCGGCCTACGCGCTTGGCAAGGGCCTGGCGACGACGGTGTACAGCCGCACGCAGGAAAGCGCGGCGGACGCGTTTGGCCTGAATATTTCGCTCAAGATGGGCTACTCCTACGAGCATGGATTGAAGGCTTTCCTCGAGCGCATCGCCAGTTGGGAGGACACCAACCGCGAGCGCGAAGCGCGCCGCCAGGAGCAGTTAATGGCGGCCATTCGCGCCGACGCGGTGACCAGGGCGCAGAAGTCGGCCGGTGGCGGCAGGGCGCCCGACGCCCTCCAGTTGCGCGTGGCCCAGACGACGGGCGAAGTGCAGGGCGCGCTCGATGCCACGATGAAAAGCTGGGGCATGAAGTTCGAGCAAACCATGGGCAAGCTGCGCAGCGATCATCCCGATATCACCGATCGCAGCGATGCGCTCGCGCACGCGATGGCGGCCTTCCCGGCGGCCCACTCCGATGCCGATCCGATCGTGGCGCCGCTGCTGGCCGCCCGCAACGCGCCGCGTACTGCCGCCATGCTGTCTCACTATGAATTGGCGTTCCGGGCATTGGCCGCCCCTGCCGATCCGGCGTCGCTGGTGGCGGCGCAACGCGCGACCACGGCGCCGACTGCCGCCCACGCGGTGCCGCTGTTTGCGCTCTACACGGTGCTCGGCCAGCAGCCGGGTGCGATGAAGCGGCGCGTTGCCGATCCTGGCAAACTGCTGGAAGCGAACTTCGTTTCGGAGCAGGACCGTGCCTGGAAGTTGTACACCATACGGGGCATGGGTCTGAAGACGTCGGGTTCCACGCCGGCGGCGAAGAACGTCATCGAATCGGGATTGGCTTATTTTGCAAAAGCCGAAGATGCCTGGCCGGATGCCATTCGCTTCTACGGTGAAACCCAGGGTTGGGATGAGGCCAGGCGGCGCGCAGCCGAATGCGGGAAACAGTTCCCGCTTGCGTCGGCGCGATGCACTGCTGCGGCCGCCAGTCCGGCCGAGCTGGCCGAGGCCGACCGCAAGGCAGAGGCCAAGGCCGAGAATCTGATGCAGCGCGTTTTCAAGAAGAAGTAACGACATGCGCCATGAAGTAGCTGCATTCCCCTGGTCACTTTAAATACAATACGTTTTTCATGTGAGAAAGCTTGCCATGCGATTTATCCGACGTGCCTTCATCGCCGCCGCCCTGGTGGCCGGTGTCGCCAACGCCTCGCCCACCGCACCGCGCGATGGCGCCGAATTCACGACACTGGCAGCGCCGCAGCCGACGCAGGCGGTGGGCAAGAAGGTCGAGGTCACCGAATTTTTCGCGTATCACTGCGGCGCCTGCAATGCCTTCGAGCCGACGCTGGCCAACTGGGTGAAGGCGCAGGGCGACAGGATCGCGTTGCGCAGGATCCCGGTTCTGTTCCAGGGGCCGCTAGACCCGGAGGCGCGCCTGTTCCTCACGCTCGAGGCGATGGGCCAGCTCGAACGCTACCACGATCGCGTGTTCCGCGCCGTGCACGTCGAGCGCAAGCGCCTGATGAAAGACGCCGACATCATCGCGTGGGCGGGGGCGAATGGCCTCGACAAGGCGAAGTTTGCCGAAGCGTGGAATTCATTCGGCGTGCAGACCAAACTCAAACGCCTGAGCCAGACCATCGACGCCTACAAAGTCAGCCGCACGCCGACGGTCGTCATCGATGGCAAATATGTCGTGTCGCCGGATCAGGTGCGGCAGGCGAACAAGATCCAGGATGTCGGTCAGCTGATGACCGCAACCGGCCAGGTGATGGATGCGCTCGTGACGAAGGCGGCTGCAGCCAAATAATGAGAAAGGGGCCTCGCGGCCCCTTGATCCCTGCAAACAGATTCCTTTAGTCACGGCGCTTGCGCGTCGTCTTGACCTTGGCCACCTTGCGGTTCTTGGTGGCCTTGACCTTCGACTTGACGACCTTCGCACGGGCCTTCGCCTTCGCTTTCGATCCGCCGGCGCTGGCCTTGATGCGGGGACCGCCCGTGGCGGCGCGCGCGACGCGTGCGACCGGCGCGGCGTCGCCGCTGATGAAGCGGCGGATGTTCAGGGCATCGACCACGCGCGCCGACGACGCACTGGCATTGAGCAGCACCAGCGTCGCCTTCTTGCCGGCGGCGGTGATGTTCATGATCAGGCAGCGGCCCGCTTCGTTCGTGAAGCCGGTCTTCGACAGGCCGATATCCCAGCCCTTGGCGCCGACCAGGCGGTTGGTGTTGTGATATTCGACGCCACGGCCGTTGATGTCGATCGTCTCCCGGGTCTCGGTGGTCATGCGCACGATTTCCGGATAGCGGACCGAGGCGACAGCCATCTTGACCAGGTCGCCAGCGGTGGAGCGGTTGTGCGGTGACAGGCCGGTCGGTTCTTCGATCGTGGTCTGGGTCATGCCCAGCGCGTGGATCTTGCGGCGCACGGCGGCCTTGAAGCCTTCGTTGCCGCCCGGGTAAGTGCGGGCCAGGGCAGCGGCGGCGCGGTTGTCGGACGACATCAGCGCCAGGTGCAGCACATCGCTGCGCGCGATGCTGGCGCCAACCGGCACGCGCGAGCTGCTGAACTTGACGCGGTCGACGTCGTCGCGGTCGATCTCGATCTGCTCGTTCATGTCGAGCTTGGCGTCGAGGACGACCATCGCCGTCATCAGCTTGGTCAGCGATGCAATCGGGACGACCGTGTTGGCGTTTTTTTCAAGGAGGATTTTGCCGGTCTCGTTTTCAACGACGAGGACGGACTGGGAGCCGAACGGCACGGCGAGTGCCGCAGCCGAAAACGTCATCAGGACCGTGGCGAGCAGGTGTTTGATCATGGGTGTCTGGAATCTTGGGTTGAGGTTGATGTAGCTTGGCGCCGAGCGGCGCAGGATCAACATCTGTCTCTAGGGCAACGAGAAGGAAGGGAAGATAGCATCTATCCGTCGAATATGTCTATGGCGCACAAGAAAATTCCCCCGTGACGGCGCAATTTTCTATCGAAATATGACAGCCTCCATGCATATTATTAAGAAAATATGTCGCATGGAAATGTCGACTGGCCGTTGTTGACGTGCCAATGCAAACAGCCCTGCACGCGGCAGGGCTGTCGAAGAGTGCTTCAAATTACTTGGCGGTGTAGATCTTGTCGAACTCGCCGCCATCGTCGAAATGACGCTTTTGCGCCGCGCGCCAACCGCCGAAGACATCATCCACGGTGAACAGGCTGATCGGCTTGTAGTTGGCCGCGTACTTTTTCATGACGGCGTCGGAGCGCACGCGCATGAAGTGCTTCGCGCCGATTTCCTGGCCGGTCGGGC
Organism: Massilia aurea; assembly: GCF_040790145.1. Taxonomy (GTDB): domain Bacteria; phylum Pseudomonadota; class Gammaproteobacteria; order Burkholderiales; family Burkholderiaceae_D; genus Telluria; species Telluria aurea_C. The sequence goes on along the minus strand of NZ_JBFMMP010000001.1, from coordinate 908,584 downwards.
TGTACAGGAAGTTCAGGTAGGCCGTTGCCGGCTGGCGCAGCTTTTCGCGGTCGACCACCTTGTCGACGACGGCCACCGGCGACTCGGCCAGGATCGAGCTGGTCGGGTAGACGACTTCGAAGTCGTTGCCGAATTCCTTGCGCACCATGCTCACTTCGTTTTCGAACGTGACCAGCACGTCGCCGATCTGGCGCTGCGTGAAGGTGGTGGTGGCTGCGCGGCCGCCGCCATCGAGGATCGGCACGTTCTTGAAGATCTTCGAGACCAGGTCGCGCGCGGCGGCTTCATTGCCGCCTTTCTTGATCACGGAACCCCACGCGGCCAGGTAGGTGTAGCGGCCATTGCCAGCGGTCTTGGGATTCGGGATGATCACGGCCACGCCGCTGCGCGCCAGGTCTTGCCAGTCACGTACCTGCTTCGGGTTGCCCTTGCGCACCAGGAACACCATGGTCGAATAGTAGGGCGCAGCGTTGTTCGGGAACTTCTTGGCCCAGTCCTTGGCCACCAGGCCACGGTCGGCCAGCATGTCGATGTCGTTGGCCTGGTTCATGGTGACGACCGACGCCGCCAGGCCATCGGCCACGGCCCGCGCCTGCTTGCTCGAGCCGCCATGCGACTGCTTGATCTCGACCGTCTGGCCGCTTTGCTGCTTGTACGACGCAATGAACGCCGGGTTGATTTCTTTGTACAATTCACGGGCGACGTCGTACGACACGTTCAGCAGTTCGGTCTCGGCGGCGCTGGCATGCAGCGGCATGGCGCTGCCCGCAGCCAGGACCAGCGCCAGGATCGAGCGGCGCAGCGTGTTCGGAGGGGTGATGCGCATGGTGGAGTCTCGCTTTGTAAAGGTTGTAGTGACAGCTTGCATGTTCCCTAATGTCGACGGGGAAAGGAACGATACTTTCGTCATATCGTTATGCCGCGAGCGCGTTTGCCCCTGTCGCCAGCAGGGTTGTTGACTTTCGGTGTATAGTCGAGCCCGTGCAATGCCCGGGGCGTCGCGCTTCGCCACCTCACGTAGTCGTAACCGTATTCATGTTGATGATCGATGTCCACGCGTATTGAAATCCGCAAGGCGCTTCCTGCCGATGCCACGCCAGCCTGCACGCTGCTGCGCCGCTCCATCGAGGAAGGCTGCCGCGCGGATCACGACGGCCAGCCAGCGGTGCTTGACGCCTGGCTCGGCAACAAGACGCCGGCCAATGTCGCGGCCTGGTTTGCCGCGCCGACCAATTTTGCCGTGGTCGCCGAGAGCGAGGGCCAGCTGGTCGGCTTGACGCTGTTGACCCAGGCCGGCAAGGTCGCCCTGTGCTACGTGCTGCCCGATGCGTTGCGCTGCGGCGTGGGCCGCGCGCTGCTGGCGGCGGTCGAGGCGCAGGCGCGCGTCTGGAACATCAGCAAATTGCATCTGCACAGCCCGGCGGGCGCGAGCGCGTTCTTCGAGCGCCACGGCTACAGCAACGCCGGCAAGGAAAAATCCTGTTTCGGCCTCGATAGCGACCTGATGTGGAAGCGACTCGACGGCGCCGCTGACAGCGGCGCGCGCAAGCGGTTCTGCAACTGCAGCGAGTGAGTCAGGTTCCAGGCCGGGCGCCACGCACAGCCGGTGCGCGCCGTACGGCGCGATCCGGGGCCGATACGCTATAGTACGGCCCATCGATATTCACGAGTTCCACCAACGCATATATGGCTTCCCGCAGAGACTTCCTCCATCAGGGCGCGCGCCTTGCCGCCATCGGTGTCATCGGTTCGCCGCTGGCCGCCGCCGCGACCGACCTCCAGCCGCCACCCGACCTGTTCGATTCACAGGCGCTCGACCTTGACTTCTGGGTCAAGCCGCGCACCCTGTCGATGACGCGTCCGCAAAACGGCGAAAAGGTGAACGTGCTGTACTGGAAAGATGGCGAAGTCATCGAGTCGGCGTACCAGGAGCTGTGCCATATACTGCGCGACGTGAACGGCAAGGCGTCGGCGCCGATCGATCCGAAGCTGTTCGAGATGCTGTGGAGCACCCAGGCCTTTATCGCCCGCTTCGGCATCATCAAGCCGCTCGAGATCCTGTCGGGCTACCGTTCGCCAGAATCGAATGCGCGCCTGCGCGAGCAGGGTATCCCGGCTGCGCGCCAGTCGCTGCACCTGGTCGGCAAGGCGGCCGATATCCGCATCGCCAGCCTGAACGAAGAAGTGCTCGGCGGCCTCATCAAGAGTTTCCGTGGCGGCGGTGTGGGCTACTACTACCGCAGCGGCCCGCGCGGCGGCTGGATTCACGCAGATACCGGCCTGGCGCGCACCTGGAAAGGCTGAGTTCGCGGCGCTCCGGCGTGACACGTCACGCGGCCCGCATGCGCTGCAATAGTGCGTGCGCGTTTGCTGTCTTGGGCTAGTATGGCCAGCAGGCGCCGGGGCATCCGTCCCGACGATTTCCACGTCTTTCCCAGGAGGCTGTGATGTCAACCATCAATACACCAACCATGGACCGCCGTTCTATTCCCGATCGCCGCGTAATGGCGCGCACGCATGGCCACTCGGCCATGTCCGCACTGGATTACATCGCGATGGCGCTACTGATTATCGGTGGCCTGAACTGGGGCATGGTCGGCCTGTTCGACGTTGACATGATCGGCGTGCTGTTCGAGCCGGGTAGCACGCTCACCCGCGTCGTGTACGTGCTGGTCGGTCTCGCTGCGCTGTATTCGGTCTACACAACGGCCAAGATGGCCGGCAGCAAGCGACCATAAGTGGCGCTGCGCATCGGGCTGATTTCCGATACACACGCGTTACTGCGCCCGCAAGCACTCGACTTCCTGCAAGGCAGCGATGCGCTGCTGCACGCAGGCGATATCGTTGATCCGGCCACGCTCGAGCGCCTGGCCGCGATCGCACCGCTCACGAGCGTGCGCGGCAACAACGACATCGGCGCATGGGCGCTGGCCTTGCCGGAAGCGGTGACCGTAACGTTCGCCGGCGTGGCCATCCACATGCTGCACGATCTCAATGAACTGGCCATCGACCCCGTGGCCAGCGGCGTGCGCGTCGTCGTCACCGGGCACACGCACAAGCCGGCGTGCGTCGAGCGGGACGGGGTGTTGTATGTCAATCCCGGCGCGGCGGGGCGGCGCCGCTTTGCACTGCCCGTATCGGTCGGCGAACTCATCATCGATGGCGGGCAGGTGAACGTGCGGCTCGTGACGCTCGACGTCACGTAAGTGACCGGGGGGCGCGGCGACCGAAATTGCCGTAAGATACGCCCCGTCCCCTTTTGCGTGCAGCACATGACCCTCCCGCCCGAACTGCCCCCACGTTTTAAACCCCGTCCCTGGACGTCGCTCGAGACGCCGCAAGACGTCGACCTGTGGATCGACGAACACAACGCCGCCATGCAGGAACTGATCGCGCCACACGAAACGGGCGTGGGCATCTGCTTCGCCCTGGCCGAAGGCGGGCTGGTGCACATGCAGACGACGGCCGACGCCGTCCTGCTCGACGTCGACAGCGACGCCGCCTGGATCGCGCCGCTGATCATGGCCGCCGCCGGCGCCGTGCAACCGCGCGGCCAATTCTGGGTGCTGCCGGACGACAAGCTCGTGCAGCTGATCCTCGGCCTGTCGACGCTCGTACAGAGCACCACGCTGGTCACGGGCCACAACTTCGGCCCGGGTTCGCGCCCGAGCTGGTAAGCCGGGTTCGCGGAAAACCTCAGTAGGGAAGGCCGCTCACGTCCAGCGGCAATTGCCAGACGGCGCCGGCGCCGGTGATGTACAGCGTCTTGCCGTCGGCCCCGCCGAAGGCGACGTTGGTGACGTTGGCATCGACCCGGATCGTTGCCAGTTCGCGGCCCTGCGGCGAGAACACGCGCACCCGTTTCGGCGCATGTTCCGTCACGTACAGGTTGCCATGGCAGTCGAGTGTCATGCCGTCGCCATTCTCGATCCCCTTGATCAGGTCGCGGCCCGCTTGCGGCACGCCATCCTTGATGGGGTAGGCGCGCACCGCGCCGTCGCTTGCATTCACGTACAGCGTGTCGCCATTGAGTGACAGGGCGATCCCGTTCGGATTCTTGCGCGAGCCGTCGACCAGCGTCACCGCGCCACTCGTCGCCACCCGATAAATCCCGGTCACCGGCTGGCCGCCGGGCGCCGCCGCTTTCTGGTAATCCGGATCGGTGAAGTAGATCGTGCCGTCGGCCGCGATGGCGATATCGTTTGGCGAATTGAAGACCTGGCCCTGGAACTGCGCCGCCACGTTTGTGCGCTTGCCGCCCGCCAGGTCGTAGCGTGACAATGCCTTGTACTTGTGGGTCGCGGCCACCAGCGCGCCCTTGGCATCGACCGCCAGGCCGTTGCTGCCCGCATCATCGAGCGCCGTGGTGACCGCGCCGCCGGGAACGTATTTGCGCACGCGCGACGGGAAACCCTGGCTGAAGCTGAAGTCCGAGAAATACAGCGCACCGCCCATCCACACCGGCCCCTCGTACAGTCCCGGCTCGTTTCGCGAGGGCGTGATCGCGGCGATGCGCTCGGCCTTCAGTTCGCCCGACGGGGCCTTGCCGCTGCAGCTGGCGGCCGGCGCGGCGGATGCGACGCCACACACGGCGGTGGTAACACCGGCGGCTAGCATCAGACGCAACAAAGAGGCATAACGGGGAGCACGGCGGTGGGACACGGACATGGCAACTCCTGGCAAGGTGGACGATTGGAAGACAGCGATGCTACCGCTATCATTTCATATGAATCAATTGTATCCTTCCTGAACAGACGTGATAAAGGAGACAAGAATGATCGATGTAAATCGGCGTGGCCTGGTAATGGCGGCAGGTGGCGTCCTGGCGGCGGGTGCAATGGGTTCGAGCTGGGCCAGCACCGGACGCAAGCTCGGCTACGCAATCGTGGGCCTGGGCGGCTATGGCCTGGGCCGCATCATCCCGCAATTCCAACATTGCCAACACAGCCGCCTGGTGGCGCTGGTCAGCGGCGACGCCGCCAAGGCCAGGAAAGTCGCGCAGGAATACGGTGTGCCCGAGCGCGGCATCTATTCGTATAGCGACTTCGACCGCATCCGCGACAACCCCGACATCGACATCGTCTATATCTGCCTGCCCGTGTTCATGCACGCCGAGTACACGATCCGCGCTGCGCAGGCCGGCAAGCACGTGATGTGCGAAAAGCCGATGGCGCTCAATCCGCTCGAGTGCGAGCAGATGATCGCCGCGTGCCGCAAGGCCGGCAAGAAACTGATGATCGGCTACCGCTCGCGCTTCGAGCCGCACAATGTCGAGGCCATCCGACTGGCGCGTGCCGGCGCGATCGGCACGATCCGTTATTTCCGCTCCGAGCATGGCTTTGTCGCGGGCGACGCCAACAGCTGGCGCATGAAGAAGGCGCAGTCCGGCGGCGGCTCGCTGATGGACATCGGCATCTACGCCTTGCAGGCGGCGCGCTATGCCACCGGGGAAGAGCCGCTGGCCGTGTTCGCGAAAGAAACCACCAACCGCAGCGATCCGCGCTTCCGCGAAGTGGAAGACATGATCGACTTCCAGCTCGAGTTTCCGTCCGGCGCAATCGGTTCGTGCATGTCGATGTACAGCGCCAACCGCAACCAGTTTTTGCTGATGGGCGAGAAGGGCCGGATCGAGCTGGAACCGGCCACCGCCTACAGCGGCCAACGCATGTGGGTCGGCGCTGAACGCAGCGACAAGACCGAGGTCAAACCACCGCCGGGGCCTTACGCGAACCAGTGGGTCGGCCAGCTCGACCATATGGCGCAATGCGTGCTGCAGAACCGCGAGCCGCTTGTCCCGGGCGAGGAAGGGTTGCGCGACATGCGCATCATCGAGGCCGTCTACCGCTCGGCGCGCGAGCAAAAGCGCATCGTCTTGCGCTCTTGACTCTGGTCATTCGCGCTGTTTTTCGGTTATAACGTGTTTTTGACCGTGCGGGGAACTGGCAGATGCCCGAAGGGATAGCAAGGGAACGGCGGCGCCGCGCGCTGGCGCGAATGTTGGCACTGCCACTGGCGCCGGCGCTTGCAGCGCTGTGCACGCCATGGGCAGCGGCGGCCGACCTGGCGGATATCACCGCCACGCGCGGCACGCTGCGCATCGCGCTCGAGGGCACCTATCCGCCGTTTAATTTCCGTGACACGAAAAGCGGGCAGCTGACCGGCTACGATGTCGACGTGGCCCGCACCGTCGCCATTCGCATGGGCCTCAAGCCGCAATTCGTGCTGACCGAATGGAGCGCGATCTTGCCGGCGCTGAGCGCGGGCAGGGTCGATGTCGCGATCAGTCAGGTCATCATCACGCCACAGCGGGAAAGGGAATTCGAGTTCTCGGCGCCCTACACCTATTCGCAGTTCCAGCTGATCGTGCGCACGAATGAACGCGCCACGTATCGCACGCTGGGCGATCTCAAGGGTCGCAAACTGGGCGTTCGCCAGAACAGCGTGTTTGAACAGCGGGCCAGGGACGTTCCCGGCATCGAGGTCAAGAGCTATCCGGCCATGCCCGAGAATTTGCAGGACCTGGCATTCGGGCGAATCGATGCCTTGCTTGACGACAGCCTGCTGGTCGATTACCTGATCAAGCACACGCAACTGCCGCTGAAGGCCGGCGCCCGCGTCGGCAATGTCGAGCGCGTCGGCATCGCGATGCGCAAGGGCCACCCGAACTTCAAGCTGGCGATCGACAAGGCGCTGCGCGAAGCGCGTGCGGATGGCACCTTGCGCGCGCTGTCGCGCAAGTGGTTCGGTCACGATGCCAGTAGCACGCCGCCACCCTGAGCCACGCAAAAAAAGCGCGGCCCGATCAAGGCGCCGCGCTTTTGCGTGGACAGTGCCACCTCAGCGTTTCTTGTCCTGCTTGCCTTCCCAGTCGCTCTGCTGGTCCATTTGCCGGGACCCGCTGCCCGGCGAACCCTGGTCGCGGCTGTCGCGGTCGGCGTTCAGGTCATCCAGCGCCGGGGTGCCACCTGATGCATGTTGGCCACCCTGTTGCTGGTTCTGCCGCTGCGCACCGGCCCCTTGCTGGCTGCCGATGTCTTGCTGCTTGCCCTGCTGCATTCCGTCCTGCATTCCGTCCTGATTACGGCCAGCCTGCTGGCCAATGGATTGCTTGTTGCCGGCGATATCCTGCTGTAAGTCTTGCTGAATGCCCTGCTGCTTGCCGCTCTGCAGATTACCGCTTTGCTGGCCCGGATTCTGCGCCGACGCCTTGTCGTTCTGTCCTTTGTAATCACCCATATTCGTCTCCTGCCAATGGTGTGTGAGCAACCGATGCTACGCCGTTCGCATCGCCTGCCAATCAGAGCATTGGCGGCGATTCTGTAGGACGTCTCGTACAAAGTCAGCAGTAGAAATAAAAGCGGGCGGACCGTTGCGCAGCCCGCCCGAGCGATTACATATTCGGATAATTCGGTCCGCCGCCGCCTTCCGGGGTGACCCAGACAATGTTCTGGGTCGGGTCCTTGATATCGCAGGTTTTACAGTGCACGCAGTTCTGGGCATTGATCTGCAGGCGATCCCCGCCGTCGTCGCGCTTGACGTACTCGTACACCCCGGCCGGACAGTAACGCTGTTCCGGGCCGGCATACTTGGCCAGGTTCACATCCACCGGCACGCTCGGGTTCTTCAGCGTCAGGTGGATCGGCTCGTCTTCGCGATGGTTGGTGTTCGAGATGAACACCGACGACAGCTTGTCGAAGGTCAGCTTGCCATCCGGCTTCGGATAGGCGATCGGCTTGAAGTGCGAGGCCGGCTTGAGGCACTCGTGGTCGGCATGCTTGTGGTGCAGCGTCCACGGCGCCTTGCCACGGAACACGATCTGGTCGATGCCGGTCATGATCGTGCCCAGCACCAGGCCTTTGCTCATCCACGGCTTGAAGTTGCGCGCCACGTGCAGTTCTTCGTGCAGCCACGATTGCTCGAACGCCGCCGGGAAGCTGGTCAGCTCGTCGCTCGTGCGGCCTTCGCCCAGTGCGGCAAAGGCTGCCTCGGCGGCCAGCATGCCGGTCTTGATCGCGGCGTGGCTGCCCTTGATGCGGCTGGTGTTCAGGAAGCCCGCATCGCAGCCGATCAGTGCGCCGCCCGGGAACACGGTTTTCGGTAGCGATTGCAGGCCGCCCGCGGTGATCGACCGCGCGCCGTACGAGATGCGCTTGCCGCCTTCGAAGAAGCCGCGAATGGCCGGGTGCGTCTTGTAGCGCTGGAACTCGTCATACGGCGACAGGTACGGATTCTGGTACGACAGGCCGACCACATACCCGACCGCAACCTGGTTGTTTTCCAGGTGGTACAGGAACGAACCGCCATAGGTGTCGTTCGGCAGTGGCCAGCCGGCCGTGTGGATCACCAGGCCCGGCTGGTGCTTGGCCGGATCGATTTCCCACAGTTCCTTGATGCCGATACCGTAAGTCTGCGGATCCTTGCCTTTGCTCAGCTCATATTTGGCCATCAACTGCCGGCCCAGGTGGCCGCGCGAGCCTTCGGCGAAGAACGTATACTTGGCGTGCAGCTCCATGCCGAGCTGGAATTCCGGGCCCGGCTCGCCATCGCGTTTCACGCCCATATTGCCGGTGGCGACGCCCTTGACCGAGCCGTCTTCGTTGTACAGGATCTCGGCGGCCGGAAAGCCCGGGAAGATTTCCACGCCCAGCGCTTCGGCTTGCTGGCCGAGCCAGCGCACCACATTGGCCAGTGAAATCACGTAATTGCCGTGGTTGGCCAGCGCCGGTGGAATGGCGAAATTCGGCGTGGCGAACGATTTATTCTCGGTCAGGAACAACACGCGGTCTTCGGTCACGGCCGTGTTGAGCGGCGCACCTTTTTCTTTCCAGTCGGGGATCAGCTCATCCATCGCGCGCGGATCCATCACCGCGCCGGACAGGATGTGCGCGCCGAGCTCGCCGCCTTTTTCCAGCACGCAGACGGTGACTTCCTGGCCTTTTTCCGCTGCCAGTTGTTTCAGGCGAATAGCGGCCGACAGGCCGGCCGGGCCGCCGCCGACGACCACGACGTCGTATTCCATCGCATCGCGCGGGCCGTATTGTTCGAGCAGGTTGGTTGTCTCTGTCATGATATTTTTGGGAGAGTAATGACGGGAATCACGAAAATAGCACGAGTGTGCGGGTTTTTGCTGTTCAATGCAATATCGCGGCCATTGTAAGGGCAATATTAGAAGGGGCAATCGAATACCCGACATTTGTGGGATCATGGTGCTTTCGCAACTCGTGATCGCACTTACATCGGGGAGTCGGACGTGGGAATTGAAGTCAATTTTGAAGGAAAGATTGCAATGGTCACCGGCGCGTCCAGCGGCCTGGGCGCGCGCTTCGCCAAGGCCCTGGCCGGCGCCGGGGCGCAGGTCGTGCTGGCCTCGCGCCGGGTCGAGCGGCTCAAGGAGTTGCGCGCCGAAATCGAAGCCGACGGCGGCGCCGCCCATGTGGTGCGCCTCGACGTGACCGACCTGGGCAGCATCAAGGCGGCCATCGCCCATGCCGAGACCGAGGCCGGCCCGATCGATATCCTGATCAACAACTCGTCCGTGTCGTCTACCCAGCGCCTGATCGACGTCGGCGAAGACGACTACAACTACATCATGGACACCAATCTGCGCGGCGCGTTCTTTGTTGCCCAGCAGACGGCCAAGCGCATGATCGCGCGCGCCAAGGGCGATCCGCGCAAGCAGCACCGCATCGTCAATATCGCCTCGGTGGCCGGCCTGCGCGTGCTGCCGCAGATCGGCGTGTACTGCATGAGCAAGGCCGGCGTGGTGCAGATGACCAAGGCCATGGCGGTGGAGTGGGGCAAGTACGGCATCAACGTCAACGCCATCTGTCCCGGCTATATCGCCACCGACTCGAACGAGGATTATTTCGAGACCGAACAGGGCCGCAAGCTGGTCGAGATGTTGCCGCGCAAGCGCGCCGGCCGGCCCGAAGACCTTGACGGCCTGCTATTGTTGCTGGCCGCCGAAGAAGCCCACTTCATCAACGGCGCCATCATCACGGCCGATGACGGCATGATGGCGCACTGAACGCCTGGACAAACAGAATGAGCAGTGAAAACACCGCACCAAAGCCCGTGCACACCATGCGCATGCCGATCCGCTGGGGCGACATGGACGCCATGGGCCACGTCAACAACACCAATTACTTCCGCTATATCGAATCGGCCCGCATCGCCTGGCTCGAGCAGGTCGGCGGCCTGCCCGATCCGCGCGGCGAAGGGCCGGTGATCGTCAACGCCTCGATGAACTTCCTCAAGCAGCTGACCTATCCGGGCGAGATCGAGGTGCGCACCTTCGTGGCGCCGCCGGGGCGTTCGAGCGTCGAAGTCTCGCACGAGATCCGGTTGCTGGACGCCAATGGCGAACCGGGCGAGCTGCACGCGCATGGCATGGCCAAGGTGGTGTGGGTCGATTTCAGGATTGGCAAGTCGGCGCCGTTGCCGGACGCATTAAGAGACGTGCTGCCGACGGCCTGACCGCACCCAAGCCGGATTTGCGGAGTGTTGCAAATTTTGCGATTTTTCACCACTTGGTAATTCCCGGGAGGAAACTGAGCGATTATAATCGTGTCAGTTTTCCCGGGCGCCTGCTGGCGCGCGCCGATTCCCCATTGATGGCACTGTATGAACGAGAACGAGGTCATCTTCTCCATCGCGCGTCACGCCGCATGGGCGCCCGGCGTGAGCACGCAGGAAGGGTGGGCCGACTGGGCGCAAGCGCCCTGGCCGCTGACGCCGGGCGCCGAGCCCAGGGTTGCCGCGATGCCGCCGATGCTGCGCCGCCGCGCCGGCCTGCTCGGGCGCATGGCGCTCGAAGTGGCGTACGCCTGCATCGGGCAGGCGCAGGGCGTTCCCACCGTGTTTTGCTCGCGTCACGGCGAAGTCGTGCGCTCGGTCGAGCTGTTGCGCGAGCTGGCGCGCGGCGAGCCGCTCTCGCCAACCGCCTTCGGCCTGGCCGTGCACAATGCCAGCGCCGGCCTGTTCGCCATTGCCCGCACCGACCGCGCCAACCACGTGGCCCTGGCCGCCGGCGGCGCCACGTTCGAGCATGCCGTCATCGAAGCCTGCGGCCAACTGGCCGACGGCGCGCCGATGGTGCTGATTGTGGCGTGCGACACGGCGCTGCCCGCACCGTTCGAAGCATTCCAGGATTGCGACGAACAGCCGTTCGCGTTCGCTTGGGCCATCGCGCCGGTGCAGGCCGATGTGCAGACCGACATGCCCGTGCTGCGCCTGGCCTGGCAGGCCTCGGAAGCTGCCGACACGCCCATGCCGCGCATGCCCGGCGGCCTCGATGTGCTGCGTTTTCAGCTGAGCGGTGATCGCACACTGGTGCGCGACGCCGGCGGCAAGCGCTGGACCTGGAGCCGCGATGGGCAGTAGCCTCGGGCGCCTCTGGCGGGTGCTCGCCACCGGCTTGTCGTTCGCGCTGTTCGGCATCGGCGGCGTGGCGCTGCGCGTGCTCGTGTTTCCGCTGCTGGCGCTGTGCGTGCGCCATCCGGGAGCGCACCAGCGCGCGGCGCGCGGCGCGGTGAGCCTGAGTTTCCGGGCATTTGTCGGCGTCATGCGCTTGCTGGGCGTGCTGCGCTACGAGGCGCGCGGCCTGCACAAGCTCGCGCGCCGGGGCCAGCTGATCCTGGCCAATCACCCGACGCTGATCGATACCGTGTTCTTGATTGCGTTCGTGCCGAATGCCGACTGCATCGTCAAGGGCGCGTTGTCGACCAACCCGTTCATGCGCGGCCCGATCCGCGCGGCCGGGTATATCCGCAACGACCGCGGGCCCGACCTGGTCGGCGACGGGATCGCGTCGCTGCGCGCCGGTGGCAACCTGATTATTTTCCCGGAAGGCACGCGAACGCCGCCGGGCGGCGCAGCCACGTTGAAGCGGGGCGCGGCCAATATCGCGGTGCGCGGCCTGCGCGCCGTGACGCCGGTCGTGATCCGCTGCGATCCGCCCACACTGGGCAAGGGCGACAAGTGGTGGCACGTGCCGCCGCGCCAGGCGCATTTTCGCATCGACGTCCTTGACGACATCGCGGTCGACGACTTCGTGCGCGACGCCTCCGAGGTGGTCGCGGCGCGCCGGTTGACCGATTGCCTGCAACAGTTATTCATGAAAGAAAGCCAGCACCATGCTTGAACTCGAAGTGAAACACCTGATCATCGATGTCCTGCAGCTCGAGGACATCACGCCCAACGATATCGCCAGCGAGGCCGCCCTGTTCGTCGATGGCCTGGGCCTCGACTCGATCGACGCCCTGGAGATCGGCGTCGCGCTGCAGAAGCGCTACGGCATCACCCTGTCGGCCGAAGCGCAAGAGACGCGCCAGCATTTCGCGTCGGTGCGTGCGCTGGCGTCGATGATCGAAGCAAACCGCAAGAAGTAGGAGAAGCCCATGGTACGCATTGAAGACATGAACCGCGACGCCTTGTTCGTCTGGGTCGCCGACCTGCTGGCCGAGATGTTCGAACTCGATCGCGCGTCGCTCACGCCGGTCTCGAACCTGTACGCCGACCTGGACATCGACAGCATCGACGCGGTCGACCTGGCCGTCAAGCTCAAGCAAATGACCGGCAAGCGCCTGCAGCCGGACGTGTTCAAGACCATCCGCACGATCGACGACGTGGTCAATGCGCTGGTGGCCCTGTCCACTGCGCCGGCCGACACGCAGACCGAAGCGGCGTAACGCCGTGCACTGGAATGTCCTGACGGCCTTGCTGACAGTCGTGTATCCGCTGGCCATCTGGCTCGGTCACGACCGCATCGAGCCGCGCTGGCTCGCGGGCTTGCTGTTGCTGACGGTGGCCACGCGCCTGCCCACGCTCAAGATCAGCGTTGCAGCGCGCTGGAGCGCGGCCGGGGCCCTGGTGCTGGTGGGCGTGGCCGTCGCGGCCAATGCCGTGTTGCCACTCAAGCTGTATCCGGTGCTGGTCAATGGCGCGATGCTGGCCGCTTTCGGCGCGAGCCTGATCAAGGGGCCGTCGATGATCGAAGGCCTGGCGCGCCTGCGCGAGCCCGATCTGCCGCCTGCAGGTGTTCTGTATACACGCCGCGTGACCCAGGCCTGGTGCGTGTTCTTCGTCATCAACGGCGCCATCGCGCTGGGCACGGCGCTGTTTGCATCGAACGCCGTCTGGTCGCTCTACAACGGTGTGATCGCGTATGGCCTGATGGGCGCGATGTTCGGCGGCGAATACCTGCTGCGCCTGCGCTTCAAACGTCTGCACCATGCGTGATGTGTTCCCCCTGATTGCCACGCGTCGCAAGGACGCGGTGACCGGCTGGCGCGACGATGCGCCCGTCACGCATGGTGTGTGGCTGGCGCGCGTGCGCGCCTGGGCTGCTCTCGGTGCGTGCAGCGATGCCACGCGCGTGGCGCTGTATCACGAGGACAGCCTCGAATTTGCCGCCGCGCTCATCGGCGCCTGGATTACGCGCAAGAGCATCTGGCTGGTGGCCGATACGCTGCCGGCCAGCTGCGCCGCGCTGGCCGGCCGGGTCGATGCATTCTGGGGCGCGTTTCCGGCGGCCTGCGCGCCAGACGCGCCAGTTGTCGGCGACCACTGGGACGGTGCATGGCACGCGCCGGACGACGACTTCGCGGCGCTGGTCGTCTTCACGTCGGGCAGCACCGGCACGCCGCTGCCGATCGCGAAGCGGTTCGCGCAACTGACGTGCGAAATCGCCGCGCTCGAGCGCACGTTCGGCGCCGGCCTGCAGAGCGCGCACGTGATCTCGACCGTCTCGCACCAGCACATCTACGGCCTGCTGTTTCGCGTCCTGTGGCCGCTGGCCGCCGGCCGCCCGATCCACGCCGCGCGTCATGAATTTCCCGAGACCCTGGCGCCAGCCCTGGCGCAGCAACCCTGCGTCCTGCTGGCCAGCCCGGCGCACCTGAAACGCATGCCGGCGCACCTCGATTGGTCTGGCGCTTCGCACATGCTGCGCGCGGTATTCTCGTCGGGCGGCATGCTGGAGCAGGACGCGTCGATCCATGCCGCGCGCCTGCTGGGCCAGGCCCCGATCGAGGTGTACGGCAGTTCGGAAAGCGGCGGCGTCGCCTGGCGCCGCCGTGATGCGGGCGAAGCGTGGACGCCACTGCCGGATGTGCGCTGGCGTATCGGCCCGGTCGGCACGCTCGACGTGGCCTCGCCGTACGCCGGCGTGGAACCGTGGCTGGCGCTGGCCGATCGCGCCGACGACGCCGGCGCTGGCCGCTTCGTGCTGCGCGGGCGCGCCGACCGCATCGTCAAGATCGAAGAAAAACGCATTGCGCTCGATGCCCTCGAGGCGGCCTTGATCGCCACTAGCCTCGTGCGTGAAGCGAAGGTCGTCAGCGTGCAGCAGGCTGCGCGCCAGGCGCTGGCAGCCTTCGTGCTGCCGAGTGAAGCAGGGCGCGCGCTGCTCGCAGGCGGCGGCAAGCTGGCGCTGAACACGCGCCTGCGCGCGGCGCTCGCGCCGCTGGTCGAGGCGGTGGCATTGCCGCGCCGTTGGCGCTATCTCGACGCCTGGCCCGTCAACGCACAAGGCAAGACCACGGTGGCTGGTTTGCTGGCGCTGCTCGATGACGCGCCACCCGAGCGCCCGCGCTATCCGATCATCGAGGTGCTGGAAACCGCGCCGGCACGCGCGCTGCTGGCGCTGACGGTGCCCGAAGACTTGCTGTACTTCGACGGTCACTTTCGCATCGCGCCCGTGCTGCCTGGCGTGGTGCAGCTTGACTGGGCGATCCATTACGGACGCCTGCACCTGGGCCTGACGGGCGCGTTTGCCGGCGTCAATGCACTGAAGTTTCAACAAATGATCCGCCCCGGCCATCCGGTGCGGCTCGAGCTGGTCCACGACCTGTCCAAGGGCAGCCTGAATTTCCGCTATTTCTCGGACGCCGGCGCCCATGCCAGCGGCCGCATCCAGTTAGGGCCATGACCATCGCATGCTGAACAAACAATTCTCGCCCGAGGGCCAGAGCGCGTTCGCCGCGCGCTTCGAAGCGCAAAAGATCGCCTTTGGACCGGTGGTGTTCCAGTGCGTGCGCTACGCCTGGAAACGCGGCATGCTGCAGGCGATTGCCGATGCCGGCGACACCGGCCTGTCGATCGACGCACTGGCACGGGACGGCCGCTGGAGCGCGTACGTGCTCAAGGTGGTGCTGGAAACCTGCCTGTCGGCCGGCGTCGTGCTGATCGAGGATGGCCGCTACGCGCTCGACAAGGCGGGCTTTGTCGTGCTGACCGATCCGATCACGCAAGTCAACATCGACTTCAACCACGACGTCTGCTACCAGGCCATGTTCGACCTGGAGCACGCGCTCGACGCCGAGCGTCCGCTGGGCCTGAAGGTGTTCGGCGACTGGCCGACGCTGTACCAGGGCCTGTCGCAACTGCCCGAGCCGGCGCGCACCAGCTGGCTCGCGTTCGACCACTATTATTCGGATACCTCGTTCCCCGACATCATGCCGGACGTGTTCGCGACCGCGCCGCGGCGCCTGATGGACATCGGCGCCAACACCGGCAAGTTCACGCTGGCCGCGCTGGCCTACGATACGTCGGTGATGCTGCACCTGGTCGATTTGCCGGGCCAACTGGCCGTGGCCGACACGGTGCTGACGGACGCCGGCCTGCGCGAACGCGCCAAGCTGCACCCGACCGACCTGCTGGGCGAGGCTGCACTGCCGGGCGACATGGACCTGATCTGGATGAGCCAATTCCTGAGCTGCTTCTCGGAGGCCGCCATCGCCAGCATCTTCCGCCGCGTGGCGGCTGCGCTGGCGCCGCGCGGCCAGGTGCTCGTGCTCGACACCTTCTGGGATCGCCAGCGCTACGACATCGCGTCGTACTGCCTGATCAATACGTCGCCCTACTTCAATGTGCTCGCCAGCGGTAACAGCAAGGTGTATCAGAGCGATGATTACGTGCGCCTGGCGAGAGGCGCGGGCCTGACCCTGTTGACGGCGCGCGACGGCATCGGCTACTGTCACTCGCTGCTGCGTTTCGCCAAGTCGGAGTAATCATGTTTCACCCCTGCGTCGTCATCCCGGTGTACAACCACGAACACGCCATCGGCAAGGTCGTGGCGCGGGTGCTGGCGCACGACCTGCGCTGCATCCTGGTCGACGACGGCTGCGCGCCGCCTTGCGCCGCCGTGCTCGACGCGCTGGTGGCGGCGCATCCGGACAGGTTGGTACTGGAACGCCACGCGATCAACCAGGGCAAGGGCGGGGCGGTACTGACCGGCTTCGCACGCGCCGCGCACGACGGCTACAGCCACGTGCTGCAGGTCGACGCCGACGGCCAGCACAATGTCGCCGACATTCCGCGTTTTTTGGCGGCGGCGCGCGCGCAACCTGCGGCGCTGATTGCTGGTTGCCCGATCTATGACGAGTCGGTGCCGGCGCTGCGCCTGTATGCGCGCTACCTGACCCACGTTTGGGTCTGGATCAACACGCTGTCGCTGAGCATCCGCGATTCGATGTGCGGCTTTCGCGTGTATCCGGTCGCGCCGGTGGTGGCGCTGGCGGCGCGCCGCAAGCTTGGCCTGCGCATGAACTTCGATATCGAGATCCTGGTGCGCCTGTACTGGGACGGCGTCGAGGTCGTCAGCATGCCGACCAAGGTCGGCTATCCCGAAGACGGCGTCTCGCACTTCAAGGCCTGGACCGACAACGTCCTGATCACACGCCTGCACACGGCGCTGTTCTTCGGCATGCTGCCGCGCATTCCCCGCCTGCTGGCCCGCACATGGAAAAAGTAAGCAATGCACAGGATGCACGCCACTGGGCGGCGATCAACGAAGCGAGCTTCGTCGGCGGCATGCGCCTGTTGTTCTGGGTCTGCCGCATATTCGGGCGCTGGCCGTTTCGTCTGGTGCTGTATCCGGTGCTGCTGTGGTACGTCGCCACACAGGGCAGGGCGCGGCGCGCGTCGAGCGCCTACCTTGCGCGTGTCGGTGCGCCGCACGGATTCCTGGGCGTGGTGCGCCACTTCGGCGCCTTTGCCGAATCGATCCTCGACAAGATGCTGCTGTGGGGCGGGCTGTTTGATTTCTCGACCGTGTCGCTGCATGGCGGCGAACCGCTGGCCGAGATGATCGCCGGGCGGCGCGGCGCGCTGCTCGTGTGCGCGCACCTGGGCAATCTCGACCTGTGCCGGGCGCTGTCCTTGTCCACGCCGAACCTGAAGGTCACGGTGCTGGTGCACACGCGCCACGCGCAGGCGTTCAACAAGATGCTGGCCAGCCTCGATCCGCGCAGCGAACTCAATCTGATGCAGGTGACCGACATGACGCCGGCGATGGCGATGCAGCTGTCCGAACGCATCGGGCAGGGCGAATTCATCGTCATCGCGGGCGACCGGGTGCCGGTGTCGCCGTCGCCGCGCGTGGTGATGGCGCCGTTTCTGGGCCGCGATGCGGCGTTTCCGGTCGGGCCGTACGTGATGGCGTCGGTGCTGGGCTGCCCCGTCTACACGATGTTCGCCGTGCGCCAGGGCGCGCGGCACGAACTGCATTTCGCCTGCCTGCGCGATCGCGTGCTGCTGCCGCGCGCCGATCGCGATGCGGCGCTGCGCGAGCTCGCGGCCGATTTTGCGGCGCAGCTCGAACACCATGTGCGGCGCGCGCCGCTCGAATGGTTCAACTTCTATGATTTTTGGCATACCCCCGGATCGGAACGTCCTGATGCAGTCCAATGATGTGAACCCTGATGTACGCACGGTCCGTTTCGACCGCGAGCGCCTGACGCTCGACGACGTCGTTGCCATCGCGCGCGGCGCGGCCCGGCCCGAGCTGTCGACCGATCCAGTGTTTCGCGCGGCGATCGCGCGCGGCGCCGACTTCCTCGATCGCCTGTTGCGCGAGGACGGCGCGATCTACGGCGTGACCACTGGCTACGGCGACTCGTGCACGGTGGCCGTGCCGCTGTCGCTGGTCGATGAACTGCCGCATCATCTGTACACCTATCACGGCTGCGGCCTGGGCACGTTCCTCGATCCAGCGCAGACGCGCGCCGTGATGGCCGCGCGCCTGGCGTCGCTGTCGAAGGGTTTTTCGGGCGTGAGCGTGGGGCTGCTCGAGCAGATCGTGCGGCTGTTCGATGCCGACCTGCTGCCCTTGATCCCGAGCGAAGGTTCGGTGGGCGCGAGCGGCGACCTGACGCCGCTGTCGTATCTTGCCGCCGTGCTGTGCGGCGAGCGCGAAGTGCTGCGCGGCGGCGTGCCGGTGCCGGCGAGCGAAGCCCTGCGTGAGGCCGGCATCGCGCCGCTGCGGCTGCGCCCGAAAGAAGGCCTGGCAATCATGAACGGCACCGCCGTCATGACCGGCCTGGCCTGCCTGGCGTTCGACCGCGCCGACTATCTGACGCGCCTGACGACCCGCATCACCGCGATGGCCTCGTTCGCGCTCGACGGCAACGATCACCACTTCGACGAGACGCTGTTCTCGGTCAAGCCGCATGCCGGCATGCAGGGCGTGGCCGCCTGGCTGCGCGCCGACCTGGCTTACACAGGCCAGCAGGAGCGCAACGGCAAGCGCCTGCAAGACCGCTACTCGATCCGCTGCGCGCCGCATGTGATCGGCGTGCTGGCCGACGCGCTGCCGTTCTTCCGCACCGGGATCGAGAACGAACTCAACAGCGCCAACGACAACCCGATCATCGATGGCGATGGCGAGCGCGTGCTGCATGGCGGGCATTTCTACGGTGGCCACATCGCGTTTGCGATGGACAGCATGAAGAACGCGGTCGCCAACCTGGCCGACCTGCTCGACCGCCAGATGGCGCTGCTGGTCGACGCGCGCTACAACGCCGGCCTGCCGGCCAATCTGTCGGGCATGGATGGCGAACGCGCCGCCATCAATCACGGCCTGAAGGCGCTGCAGATCAGCGCCTCGGCCTGGACCGCCGAAGCGCTCAAGCTGACCATGCCGGCGTCGGTGTTTTCGCGTTCGACCGAATGCCATAACCAGGACAAGGTCAGCATGGGCACCATAGCCGCGCGCGACTGCCTGCGCGTGCTGGAACTGACCGAGCAGGTGGCGGCAAGCCTGTTGATCACGGTGCGCCAGGGCGTATGGCTGCGCTGCCGGCTCGACCCGGCGCGCGCGCTGCCGGCCCCGCTGGCGCAGATGCTCGATGCGCTGGGCGCCGACATCGCGCCGGTGGTGGAAGACCGCCGTCTCGACCTGGAGCTGCGCCCGCTGCTCGAACGCATCCGCGCACAAGCCTGGAGCTTGTATGCGTAAAGCGAAAGCGCCCGCCCGCTGGTGGGCCGAGGTCGAGATGCAGGTGCAGTTCTTCGACCTCGATCCGATGCAGATCGTCTGGCATGGCAACTACGTCAAATACCTCGAAGTGGCGCGCTGCGCGCTGTTCGACAAGATCGATTACAACTACGCGCAGATGCGCGCGTCGGGCTATGCCTGGCCGATCATCGACATGCACCTGCGCTACGCCGCGCCGGCCGCGTTCGGCCAGCGCCTGCTGCTGCGCGCCGAGATCGTCGAGTGGGAAAATCGCCTGCACATCGAGTACGCGATCACTGATGCGGCCAGCGGCAAACGCCTGAACCGCGCGACCACCACGCAGGTCGCGGTCGATATCGCCAGCGGGGAGATGTGCTTTGCCTCGCCCGCCATCCTGTTCGAGAAACTGGGAGTCACGCCGCCATGAAAAAAATCCTGTTGTCGCTCGTACTGGCGTTCGGCGCCGCAGGTGCGCACGCCGCCGCGCCGATCGCGCAAATTCAGGCCATGCTGGCCAAGCCCGAGCAGTTGTGCGGCCGCTTCGACCAGACCAAGCGCCTGGCCGGCATGACGAAACCGTTGGTGTCGACCGGGCGCTTCTGCGTCGTGGCCGGCAAGGGCGTGCTGTGGCGCACCCTCAAGCCGTTTCCGAATACGCTGCGCCTGAAGCGCGACGAAATCATCCACATGCAGGGCGACCGAGTGGCGATGCGCCTCGATGCGAGCCAGGAACCGACCGTGCGCATGATTAATGGCGTGCTGTTCTCGCTGCTGGGCGGCGACCTTGGGCAACTGGACAGCCTGTTCGAGGTGAACGGCAGCGTCACGGGCCAGACCTGGAAGGTCGAGCTCAAGGCGCGCAATGCGGCGCTGGCGCGCGCCGTCGGCGCGATTTCTCTTGAAGGCGGCGCCTATGTGCGCGCGATCCAGATGAACGAGGAGAGCGGCGACAAGACCGACATCGTCTTCACCGACATCAAGACCGGCCCGGGGGCCGTGCTGCTTGAGGAGGCGGCCCAGCTTTGATCACGCAACGTCGCCTGGCGCTGGCCTGGGCTTTCATTGTCTGCCTGCTGATCGGGCATAACGCCTGGCTATGGCTGGGCCAGCGCATCGTGCCGGACACCGACATCCTGGCGCTGCTGCCGCTGGACAAGCGCGACCCGGTGCTGCAGCAGTCGTTCACGCACATGGTCGACAGTGCGCAGCAGCGCGTGGTGGTGCTCGTCGGCGCGAAGGACTGGAACGATGCCGGCCGCGCGGCCGATGCCTACCGCAAGGTGCTCGCGCCGCACGGCGCGCTGCTGGCGTTCGACGCCATGAGCGACGACACCCAGGCCGGGTGGCTGGCCAGCCTGCAGCCGCATGCGCTGCTGCTGGTGGGCGCGGCGCAAGAGCGCCAGTTGCGCGAGCAGCCGGCAGCGTACTGGAAAGACGACGCGCTGGCGCGCCTGTACAACGCATTCTCTGGCCCGAAGCTCGGATCGTTCCGCGACGATCCGTTCGGCCTGTTCACAGGCTGGGCCCAGGAGCGCGCGGGCGAAACGCCGGTGCGCCCGCGCGACGGGCGCCTGTTCGTGGCCGGTGAAGGGCGCGAGTACGTGCTGCTGACGTACACCTTGAAAGCCTCGGCGTTCTCGCTCGGCGCGCAGGATGCGGTCGTGCCGTTGCTGGCGCAGGCGGGCGATGCCGCCCGCAGCGCGGCGCCCGATGCCGAGGTCATCACGGCCGGCGTGATGCTGCACGCCGCCGCTGCGGGCCGCCAGGCCAGCAGCGAGATCCACACGATCGGCGTGGGCTCGCTGGTCGGCATCATCCTGCTGACGTGGCTGACCTTCCGCTCGGTCAAGCCGATCGGCCTGACCTTGCTCGCCATCGGGATCGGCTTTCTCGGCGCGCTGTCGGTGTGCTGGCTGCTGTTCGGGCAAATCCATCTGTTGACGCTGGTGTTTGGCGCGAGCCTGATCGGCGTGGCGCAGGATTACGGCATCTACTTCTTGTGCCACCGCCTGCGCGCGGATCCGGCGCTCGGCTCGACGGCGCTGCTGCGGCGCCTGCTGCCGGGCCTCTCCCTGAGCATGCTGGCGGCCGTGGTGGGTTACATGGGTCTGGCTCTCAGCCCCTTCCCGGGATTGCGCCACATGGCCGTGTTCTCGGCCTTGGGCCTCGTGTTTGCCTGGCTGACGGTCGTGTGCTGGTTCCCGGGCCTGATCTCGGGCCGCACGCTGGGGGCGGGCTGGCTGGCGCAGAATTACCGCAAGCTGATGCCGCGCTGGCCGCGTTTTTCACATCGGCCGAAATCGATCGGGCTGGCATTGCTGCTGGGCGCCATGGCGATCGGCGGCTGGCTGCAGCTGACGACGAACGACGATATCCGCTCGCTGCAATCGTCGCCGCCCGAGTTGATCCGCGACCAGATCAAGCTGAGCAAGCTGCTCGATGCACCAAGCCCGGTGCAGTATTTCCTGGTCCGGGGCGCGTCGAGCGAAGAGGTGCTGCAGCGTGAAGAAGCCCTCAAGCGCCGCCTCGACGGCCTGGTCGCGCAGCAGCACATCACCGGCTACCAGGCGCTGTCGAACTGGGTGCCGTCCGCGCGCGCCCAGGCCGAGCGCCGGGCGCTGGTCGAGGCCAGGCTTCTGGCGACGGGCGGCCCGCTGTCGCTGCTTGCGCAAGAGATCGGCGAAGAACCGCAATGGGCCGTCGACACGGCCGCACACCTGCGCTCGAACGCCAGGCCGCTCGTCATCGATGACTTCATGCGCACGCCGGCCGCCGAGCCGTGGCGCCACCTGTGGCTGGGCGCGGTCGACGTGGGCGGCGCGCCGACGCATGCCAGCATCGTCGCGCTGCGCGGCCTGCGCTACGCGTCGCTGCCGCTGCTGGCTGGCGCGGCGCAGAACCTCGACGGTGTGCAATGGGTCGACAAGGTCGGCGGCATTTCGGCGGTGCTGGGCAGTTATCGCGCCGCCATGGGCTGGGTCGTGCTGGGCGCCTATGCGGTGGTGTTCGCCGTGCTGTTCCCGCGCTACCGTGGCCGTACCTGGCGCGTGCTGGCGCCAACAGCGGCGGCCAGCATCCTGACGGTGGCGGTGCTGGGCTTTGCCGGCCAGCCGCTGCAGTTGTTCCACGTACTGGCGCTGATGCTGCTGCTTGGCGTCGGTGTCGACTACGGCATCTTCATGCAGGAAGAGTCGAGCGATGGCGACGACGCTCCGTGGCTGGCCGTGGGGCTGTCGGCGGCCAGCACCATCCTGTCGTTCGGCTTGCTGGCCCTGAGCGGCACGCCGGCGCTGCGGGCGTTCGGGCTGACGATGCTGGTCGGCGCGGCGCTGGTATGGCTGTTCGCTCCCTGTTTTTCCGTCTCCAAGGACTCGAAACATGCAACACCTGACCCTGTTTGAACGCCTCTCGCCAATCGCGGCCGTGCTCCTTCTCGCCGCATGCGCCACGGCACCGCAAGCGCCCGCACGCCTGGGCCTGCGCCTGGTGCCTGCGGCGCTGGGCGAGACCATCAGCGTGCAGCAGCAGTTGACCGTCGAACGCGCCGGTACCACCAATGACCTGGTGGCCGCGCTCGAAGTCGATCCGCAGCACGTCAGCCTGGTGGGCCTGGCGATGGGCATGCGTGTCCTGAGCCTCGACTTCGACGGGCGTGAAGTGAAGGAATGGCGCCACGCGATGCTGCCATCCCAGGTACGCGCGGCCGATGTGCTGGAAGACCTGCAACTGACCCTGTGGCCGCTCGCCGAGATCGCGCGCGCCTTGCCGCCCGGCTGGACGATCGTCGATGACGGCTTGCGCCGCACGCTCAGTCGCGATGGCGCCGTGGTTGCCACCGTTTCCTACAGCACGATGCCGCGCTGGCAGGGCACGGCGGTGCTGGACAACGTGCGCTACGGTTATCGCCTGACCGTGGTGTCGGCCACCGAATGAGCCCCGTCATGCTTGAGTCGACCATTTACCTGAACGACTGCGCGCTCGTGTGCGCACTGGGCGACGAGCGCGCCGCGATCGCGCAGCGCCTGCTGGCGGATGGCGCCAGCGGCCTGGCCATGTCGGACGCCTGGTCGCCCGGGCGCCCAATGCCGCTGGGGCGCGTGATGGGCGCGCTGCCATCGATCGACGGTCTGCCGCTACGCCTGCGCAGCCGCAACAACGCGCTCGCGCTGGCCGCGCTGGCGCAGATCCGGCCGGCGCTCGACGCGGCGATCGCGCAATACGGCGCCGCGCGCGTGGGCGTGGTACTCGGCACCAGCACGTCGGGCGTGAGCGCGGCCGAGACGGCGCTGGCCGAGGAGCTGCGCAGCGGCGCGCTGCCGGCCGGTTTTCACTACGGCCAGCAAGAGATGGGCTCGTGCGCAGAACTGGTGGCGCGTGAGCTGGGTGTGAGCGGCCCGGCATACGTGCATTCGAGCGCCTGTTCGTCGAGCGCCAAGGCGCTGGCCAGCGCCGCGCGCCTGATCCGCATGGGCGTGTGCGACGCCGTCGTCACTGGCGGCGTCGATACGCTGTGCGGCTTCACGGTGGCGGGGTTCTCGGCCCTCGAATCGGTCAGCAGCGCGCCGTGCAATCCGCTCAGCGCCAACCGCAACGGCATCAACCTGGGCGAAGCGGCGGCGCTGTTTCTGATGAGTCGCGCGCCGGCCGCCGTGGCGCTGTGCGGCTGGGGTGAGTCGTCCGACGGCCACCATATCTCGGCGCCGGACCCGGAAGGCGGGGGCGCGCGCATTGCGATGCGCGATGCGCTGGGGCGCGCCGGCATCGGCGCCGATGCGATCGACTATATCAACCTGCACGGCACGGCCACGCCGCAGAACGACGCAATGGAGTCGCGCGCCGTCGCGGCGCTGTTCGGCGCGTCGGTGGCGGTCAGTTCGACCAAGCCCCTTACCGGCCACACACTGGGCGCCGCCGGGGCGGTCGAAGCGGCGTTGTGCTGGCTGGCGATGCAGGACGAGAATCCCGAAGGCCGGCTGCCGCCGCACCTGTGGGATGGCGTGCCGGATCCGGCGCTGCCAGCACTGAATGTGGCGGCGCCGGGCGCGCGCCTGGGCCGGCCGATCCGCTACGCGCTCAGTAATTCGTTCGCGTTCGGCGGCTCGAATGCGGCCCTGGTGTTCGGGAGGCTGGCATGATGCTGCCCGCGATCGCAGAACTGGTGCCGCACAGCGGCGCCATGTCGCTGCTGGGCCGCCTGCTGGCAGCCGATGACGAGAACCTGAGCGCCGAAGTGGTGATTGCGGCGGACAGCGTATTCTGCGCCGACGGCGGGGTTGGCGCCTGGGTTGGTGTGGAATACATGGCGCAGGCGGTGGCGGCCCACGCCGGCTACACGGCGCGCCTGCGGGGCGAGCCGGTGCAGGTGGGCTTCCTGCTCGGTACGCGCCGCTATGTATGCAGCATGCCGGCGTTTGCGGTCGGGAGCGTGCTGCACATCCACGTGCAGCGCGCGCTGCAGGGCGAGAATGGCCTGGGGGCGTTCGACTGTCGCATTCTTGACGCCACGGATGGATCGACGCTGGCCAGCGCCACCATCACCGTGTTCCAGCCCCATAATGTAGAAACGTTTTTGCAACGGAGTTCGAATGAGCAGTAACCAGAAAACTGTGCTGGTGACGGGGTCGTCACGCGGCATCGGCAAGGCCATCGCATTGCGCCTGGCGCGCGACGGCTTTGCCATCGTCGTGCATTGCCGCGACCGGCGCGCCGACGCCGATGCGGTGGCGGCCGAGATCGTGGCCACCGGCGGCGCCGCGCGCGTGCTGCAGTTCGACATCGGCCAGCGCGACGCCACCGCCGCAGCGTTGCTGGCCGATATCGACCTGCACGGCTGCTACTACGGCGTGGTGGCCAATGCCGGCGTCGCGCGCGACACGGCGTTTCCCGCGATGACGGGCGAGGAGTGGGACATCGTGCTGGGCACGAACCTCGACGGCTTCTTCAATGTCCTCAACCCGCTCGTGATGCCGATGGTCCAGCGCCGCAAACCGGGCCGCATCGTGACGATGGCGTCGGTGTCGGGCCTGATCGGCAATCGCGGTCAGGTCAACTACAGCGCGGCCAAGGCCGGCATCATCGGCGCGACCAAGGCGCTGGCGCTGGAACTGGCCAAGCGCGAGATCACCGTCAATTGCGTCGCGCCAGGCCTGATCGAGACCGACATGCTCGATGGCGTGCCGATGGACGAAGCACTCAAGATGGTGCCGGCGCGCCGCGTCGGCCGCCCAGAAGAAGTGGCGGCGGCGGTAAGTTACCTGATGTCGGAAGACGCGGGGTACGTGACGCGCCAGGTGCTGTCGGTGAACGGCGGCCTGGCATGAACCGCCGCGTCGTCGTCACCGGCATGGCCGGCATCAGCCCTCTCGGCAATGACTGGCCGACCGTGCGCGCGCGCCTGGGCGAGTACCGCAACGCCATCGTGCGCATGGCCGACTGGGCCGGCTACGAAGGCTTGAACACGCAGCTGGGCGCACCGGCCGCGCCGTTCGAGCTGCCCAAACATTACGACCGCAAGGCCACCCGCAGCATGGGCCGCGTGGCGTTGCTGGCCACGCGCGTGAGCGAACTGGCGCTGCAGGATGCCGGCCTGCTCGATCATCCGTTGCTCACGGGCGGGCAGTTGGGCGTGTCGTTCGGTTCGTCGGCCGGCACGCCTAGCGCGATCGGCGACTTCGGCCGCATGATGGAAGAGCGCACCACGCGCGGTATCAACGCCACCACCTACATCAAGATGATGGCGCACACGGCGCCGGTGAACATCGGCGTGTTCTTCGGCGTGACGGGGCGCGTGATCACGACGTCGTCGGCCTGCACGTCGGGCAGCCAGGGCATCGGCTATGCCTACGAGGCGATCAAGAGCGGGCGCCAGATCGCCATGATCGCCGGCGGCGCCGAAGAACTCGACGCGACCGAGGCGGCGGTATTCGACACGCTATTCGCCACCAGCACCCGCAACGACGCGCCCGAAACCAGCCCGCGCCCGTTCGACCGCACGCGCGACGGCCTGGTGATCGGGGAGGGCGCCGGCTGCCTGATCCTCGAAGAGCGCGAGCACGCGCTGGCGCGCGGCGCGACCATCCACGCGGAGCTGGTGGGCTTTGGCACCAATAGCGACGGCACGCACGTCACGCAGCCCAATGCCGCGACGATGAAACTGGCGATGGAACTGAGCCTGGCGGACGCCGGCTTGACGCCCGACGCGATCGGCTACGTGAACGCGCACGGCACGGCCACGTCGCATGGCGACCTGGCCGAAAGCCTGGCAACGAGCGCGCTGTTCGGCGCACGCATGCCGATCAGTTCCCTCAAAAGCTATATGGGTCACACGCTCGGCGCCTGCGGCGCGCTGGAAGCGTGGATCAGTATCGAGATGATGCGCGAAGGGTGGTTTGCGCCGACAATTAACTTGAATGAAATTGATCCAGAATGTGGCCAACTCGACTATATTTCTGGTGAAGGAAGATATATTAACTGTAATCACGTCATGTCCAATAATTTTGCCTTCGGCGGCATCAACACTTCACTGATCTTCTCGCGCCACGGTTGACGGGTGGTTAAAAAAAATTAGTAGATTTAAGTAAATGAGAGAAAAGATGAAAAATTTCGTTTTACTGGCGATGGCTCTCGCCTTTGCTGGGTGCAAAACTAAGCCCATTTCTCCAACATACTCATCCATTACGCTACCTGCAGTCGGAATAACTACAACTATCGGAATTGGGGAGCAGATGCTGGAGCAGGGAATTGGCGCCACTGGCAATACGTTAATTCTTTCAAAAAATATTGTTATTGGAGATATTACGGTTTTTGCTGGCACCTTTCCACATTTGACTAGTAATGCCGAGTATCGAGCATTTGCTCCAGTGCAAATGAGCCGTGTCGGAAAGCCAGTAAAAAATGGCAAGCTATTTTTGTTCAATAAAGATGCGAAAACAAAGTTGGTTTGTGTAGGTCGCGAAAATTGCGTCCTAGCGGACTATGAGATCGGCACAAAGACCTTCTACGCTCCTTCAAGTAACCAGCAGACCTTATTGTACAGTGGCCGTATAGGTAGCCGAGTTACGTTAAGCTATCGCGAGTTCGTAAATAATATAGCCCGTCCAGCATTCAGTAACGACGTTGCATACGACCTAAATGAGTCGATGGTATTGGGCTACAAAGGTGCTCGAATTGAAGTGATCAATGCGACTAATACGGAGATCACATATAAAGTGATAGCTGGTTTTAAGTGAGCGCGCATCTATCAGCAAAAGTTGTGCGCTAATAAATTCTTACTCCGACTGAGTATGCCAAACCCTGAAACATTGTTGCTATTGACCGATGTATCAAAAATGACGGATGCAGTCGCGGGTAAATTCGCCTCGTGGCTCGGAAATTCTGAAAAGAAGCGATTAAAAGCCTTCGTCAGAGATGAGCGGCGACGACAATTTCTCGCTGGCCGTGCATTGCTCAGACGAACGCTGGCTGAAATTTTTAGTATGACACCTGTGCAGATTTCCTTGATCGAGCGTTCTGGTCAGGGCCCAGCACTTGATTTTCCCACAATCTTGCATGTTAATTTTAGCATCTCCCATAGCGGGCAATGGGTAGGATGTGCCGTTAGCACTGTCAGCAAGGTTGGACTTGATATTGAAAGAATTGATGAAGAGCGTGAGGTCCTGCCAATGGCTGAGCATGCATTTACGCCAACAGATCTTGAGTTTCTCAAGGATTCTAGCGGTTACGAACAACGCTTGCGTTTCTATCGTACCTGGTGCACTTACGAAGCACACTTCAAGCTCGGTCAAACCAGCTCGGCCGACTATCCGCTTGAAGTTTTAGGACTAGTAGGCGTGCTAGCTTGTGCCACGCCGCTGGCCTTTGAGCCTGAGTTAATGCTGGTGAGCCTGGATGACATTTGACGTGCATCACCGAGATATATTGTGCCCTTCGATTCTGGCCCACCAGCAATTTAATCAGTCGACGCCGAAGTCGTAGAAGCTGTTCGTGCTCTGCGCGAAGAACCCCGATGAACGAATTTCACCGGTGTACAGCACCAGTGCATATTCTCCCGGCGCCATGGCGTCGACCGGCGTGATTTTATGCAGGATGAAGCCTTCGCGGGCTGCCGATTGATCGGGCAGCGCTTCGGTCACGATCGGTACCACCCGGCTCTTGTTGATGCCGCTCGAATAGCTCATGTAACCACCACCGGTCATGACTTCGCGCGTGCCATTCTTGCGAACGGCAAAGTTGGCCAGCGTCAGATAATTCGCAGCCTGTGCATTGCGCGGTACCGACACGATGAACTCAGGCTTGCCCGCCAGGCGGCGTACCGCTTTTTCGCCACTCAATGCCGCGTACGTCGCCATGCCGCCGAAACCGAGCGCGCGCGCTGCGGTACGCTGCTGCGGAATGATGTATTGCATGGCGCTTGATTGGCCGTCGAGCACCAGGGTGATTTCTTCGGGGTTGTACGTGGTGGCGTTTTTGCTGTCGGCCTTGGTGCTCGCTGCTGCTGCCGTGCGAGGCTTGCCAGCCTGCAGCATCGCCTTGAGCACATTCGGCGTGGCGCCTTTGGCTTTCAGTGCAATCAGCGCATTGGCCGACGTATCGAATCGGCCGGTGCTGTTTTCAATAGCCTCGAGCACCACTTCTTCGGGCATGCCGGCCGCGAGCAATTTGAGGACATCGGCATTGCTCATCGATGCGGCATATGCCGCCTGCGACATCAGTGCGGTGGTGACTAATACGACAGCAATCTGACTGAATTTGTTCAAGGTGGACATCCGCTTTCCTCTTGTAATTGGGTACCAAAAGTCTATCAGCGGATATTGCAATATGGCAAGTTTATTGTTCGTTAACTTTGCTTCTGGTAACGATTACGCCACGCGGGCCGATGCTTAGCCTGCACCCACCAGCTTGTGCACCAGCTCCACCGCGGTCGACGCCGCGAACTTGCGCATCAAACTGGCCCGGTGCATTTCCACGGTGCGCGGACTGAGACCGGTTTCGCGCGCGATGACTTTGCTGGTCTTGCCTTCGACCAGCAGCGCCGCGATCTCGCGTTCGCGCGGCGTCAGGTGCGCCGACACGGGCCGCTTTTCGCTGACATCTTCAAACGTCCATACGCCCGCGCCCAACGGCGCCGATGGGCTCAAGGCGCGGCCGGTCACGTGACACCAGAACAGTTCGCCGTTGGCGCGGCGCATGATGCGCTCGTCCGAGTAGCGGCCCCTGGCATTCATGATGGGGATGATGCGGTCGCCCGTGCGCAGGAACTCGTCCATCGTCGGATACAGCACGGCGAACGAGCGGCCATGCAGATGGCCTGCGGTGTACCCGAACATTGATGCCAGCGCGCCATTGCAGGCCTCGATCACGCGGTCGCGCGAGATGCACATGCCCACTGGCGCGTGCTGGAAAATCATCTCGTAATCAATGGTCTCGGCCTGGGTCATCGCGGCGGTAGTTCTACGGTATTGTGTGCGGGCTGCCGGTATTCTATGCTGAGCGAGGATCTCAACTTATAAAAGGGACAGGTATGAATAAAATTTATCCAGACGCGCGGTCGGCACTCCAGGGCGTCGTGCAAGACGGCCAGACCATCGCGGTGGGCGGGTTTGGCCTGTGCGGGATTCCGGAAGCCCTGATCGCCGCACTGCGCGATTCGGGCGCCCGGGACCTCACCGCCATTTCCAACAATGCCGGCGTCGATGGCTTCGGGCTGGGCCAGTTGCTCGAGACACGCCAGATCAAGAAAATGATTTCGTCGTACGTGGGCGAGAACAAGGAGTTCGCGCGCCAGTTCCTGGCTGGCGAACTCGAACTCGAATTCACGCCGCAAGGTACGCTGGCCGAGAAGCTGCGCGCCGGCGGCGCCGGCATCCCGGCCTTTTTCACCAAGACCGGCTACGGCACCATCGTGGCCGAGGGCAAGGAAACGCGCGAATTCAATGGCGAGTATTATGTGATGGAGCATGCGCTGTTCCCGGATGTCTCGCTGGTCAAGGCGTACATGGCCGACCGCGCCGGTAACCTCGTGTTTCGCAAGACGGCCCGCAATTTCAATCCGAACGTGGC
Source organism: Massilia aurea (assembly GCF_040790145.1). Taxonomy (GTDB): domain Bacteria; phylum Pseudomonadota; class Gammaproteobacteria; order Burkholderiales; family Burkholderiaceae_D; genus Telluria; species Telluria aurea_C. Next base: position 878,289 of record NZ_JBFMMP010000001.1, on the reverse strand, counting down.
CACGGCCGGCAAGGTCTGCATCGTGGAAGTCGAACAGCTGGTCGAGGTCGGCGAGATCGATCCCGATCATGTGCACACGCCCGGCATCTTCGTGCATCGCATCGTCCACAACCCGTCGCCCGAGAAGCGCATCGAACAGCGCACCGTGCGCACCTGACCCACAGAACCGGAGACAACAACATGGCATGGACTCGTGATGAAATGGCCGCGCGCGCGGCGCAGGAGCTGCAAGACGGCTTTTACGTGAACCTCGGCATTGGCCTGCCAACCCTGGTGGCGAACTATGTGCCGAAGGATATCGAGGTCTCGCTGCAATCCGAAAACGGCTTGCTCGGCATCGGCCCGTTCCCGACCGACGACGCGGTGGACGCCGACCTGATCAACGCCGGCAAGCAGACCGTGACGGCGTTGCCGGGCTCGGCCTATTTCAGCTCGGCCGATTCGTTCGGCATGATCCGTGGCGGCAAGATCAATCTGGCGATCCTGGGCGCGATGCAGGTGTCGGAAGAGGGCGACCTGGCCAACTGGATGATTCCAGGGAAAATGGTCAAGGGCATGGGCGGCGCAATGGACCTGGTGGCCGGCGTCAAGCGCGTGGTCGTGGTGATGGAACATGTCGCCACCGCCAAGGATGGTTCGACCAGCCACAAGATCCTGAAAAAATGCGATCTGCCGCTGACGGGTGTCGGCGTCGTCGATCGCATCATCACCGACCTCGGTGTTATCGATGTGAGCGATACCGGCTTGAAGCTGGTCGAGCTGGCGCCCGGCGTCGGCGTGGCTGAAATCGTCGCCGCGACAGGCTGCGAACTCGATACCTCGGCCGTGTAGTCGGCGTAATGGCCAACGGACAAAGGGCGCCGGATGTCGGCGCCCTTTGTTATTGTCAGCGCACTGCGTCCCTTACTTGAGCGTCCAGACATACTGGATCGGGATCCATGCCCGCACGGCTTTGCCATTGGCCATCGCTGGCTTGAACTTGCACTTGGCAAGACCGCTGCGTGCCGCTTCGTCGAGCGATGCGTCACCGCTCGATGTATACAGCCGTGTAGCGACGACCTTGCCGTCCGTGTCGATCAAAAAGCCGATGGTGGATGTGCCTTCGATCTTGTTGGCCATTGCCTGTGGCGGATAGACCGGCCGGTCGCACGACGGGGCATCGACGCCGCCTTTTTCAGCTGGCACGACCGTGAAATTTTTCGGCACGGGCGTCGTCTGCGCGCAGCCGGCAAGTGCGTACGCCAAACTCAGTGCGACGATGGATGTGCGTGTCGAGTAGCGCATCATGTGTCCTTAGCCCACGGTCCAGACGTACTGCACCTCGGTCCATTGCTCCTTCGGCGCGCCATTCACGGTGCCCGGCTGGAAGCTGCACTTGGCGATGGCGGCGCGCGCCGTCTCATCGAGCGACGCATTGCCGCTGGACTGGCGCACGATGGCTTCTCGTACCTTGCCATCGGCCTTCACCAGCATCCCCATCGTGACCGTACCTTCAATCTTGCTTGCCAGCGCCTCTGCCGGATACACCGGTCGTGCGCACGTGTTGAACCTGGCGATCGGCTTGGTTGTCTCGTTATCGGGCATGGCGGCGAACGGATTGACCGGCGTCGTGCTGGTGCAGCCGGCCAGTGCCGCCAGGGCCAGGCCGAGGACCGGAACCGCGGCTTTCCAGTTCAGCGCCTGCGTGTCGGGACGAACGAGTTGTTTGATGCGTTGCATGAGATTGCCTCCATTGGCCGCCTGGGCCAGATGCTGGGTTGAAAACTGGATGCGTTCCAGTTCGGATAGCGCAAGAGCCAGGCGCCGCGGTTCGCCCAGTTGTCTTGCTGCGATGGTGTCGGCAACCAGTTCCCGTTCGGCGCGGATGCGTCCCGAGATCCACCAGATTGCCGGGTGATAAAACAACAGTGCCTCGACCACGTTCTGGAGCAGGTTGACGAGGTAATCGTGACGCCGGATATGGGCCAGTTCATGCGCCAGCAGCGCCTCCAGCAAGTGCAGCGGCATGCCGGACACGAGCGACGCCGGCACCAGCACCACCGGGCGCCAACAGCCGAAGGTGACCGGGCTGGTCAGCTGCGCGACGATGCGCAGCCGCACCTTGCGGGCGATGCCGATATCCAGTGCCATCCTGTCGAGCCTGGCTTGCCAGACCGGGTCGCGGCCCTCGACCGCTGCCGCTCGTTGCAGCCACAGCAAGCCCGCGATCATGCGCAGGGCGAGCACGACGGCGCACACGCCCCACGTGACCACGATCCAGCCCAGGCTGCGCTCGAGTACCGCGCGCCAGCCCTCGTCGAGCGGACCGGCGACCAGGCCACCCGCGAAGATCGCCGCCGATTGGGCGGCAAGATCGGGCGGTCCCGCCAGGCGCGCCGCCAGTTCAAGCGCCGGCCAGACCAGGCATAGCACCAGCCCGGCGCAGGCCACTGCGTACCGGTGCTCGGCGCGTGCATTGCGCAGCAGGCTCATGGCCAGCGCCACGGCGCAGCCGATCAGCGCGCCCTGCCAGATGAATTCGACGAGCGTCCAGCCGATGCTGGCGACGAGATGGGCGGCCGTCATTTGCCGGCCTCGTCCTTGAGGAGTTGTTCGATCTCGGCCCGTTCCTTCTTCGAGATGCCGCTCTTGAGCGCCGCCAGCACCAGCGCCTTGGCCGAGCCGGAGAACGCCCGCTGCATCAGGTCGTTCAGCAGATTGCCCTGCAGCGCATCGCGTTCGTGGATCGGGGTGTAGACATGCGAGCGTTCGCTCTCGTCGCGGCCGAGCAAGCCTTTGGTGTGCATTACCTGCATCAGGCGCAGCACGGTGGAATAAGTCACATCGGGCCGCTGCGGCAGCATCGCCTCATGCACCTGCTTGGCGGTGGCGGCGCCAAGCGGCCACAGCACTTGCAGCAAGTCGAGCTCGGCGGGCGTGGGTTTCGGTGCGTCGGGGATAAGCGGCATGACAACCTCGTGCATTCAAGATAATTCTAGATTATCTTGTCTAGATTGAGTTGTCTACTACGAATTGCGTTTCAGCCGCTGGGCCGATTGCCGAGACCGGCGTTCAGGCCTTTCGCGAGCTGCAGATCTTCTCGATGGTTTCAAGTACCACCTTGGCGCGAAATGGCTTGAGGATCACCCGGCTGATCTGGCGCTCGCGCAGGTCGCTCAGCAGTTCGGGCGTGGCCGTTTCAGTCATGATTGCAATCGACAGGGCCTGTTCGGCAGCGGCTGCTTCGGCGCGCAGGCGATCGATCAGGCCCAGATCATAGCGGCTGTCCTTGCCGCTACCCACGCACTCGACGGCGATGACGGCGCCCTGGAATCGTCGCACGCTCAGCAGGCGCAGTGCGGCAGCGCTGGTTGCCGCTTCGTGAACCTGACCCAGGCCGAGACTGCGCGCGGTCATGGCGATCGTGCGGCGTAGCATCGGTTCTGGTTCGACCAGGAGAATGTGCATGGTTGTATCAGGCATTGATGACCTCGCTGGTAGTGCCAAGTTCCATGACCACCAGGTCACGCAGCGTGCCCAGGATGCCCAGTTCCATCGCACCGAGTTCGCGTGGCCGGCGGTCGATGAGGCACAGCGTGCCCAGGCACAGGCCGGACGGCATGATGAGCGGCGCCCCGGCGTAGAAGCGGATCAAGGGTCCGTCGGTCACGAGCGGATTGTCGGCAAAGCGCGGGTCGCGATGCGTGTCGTTGACCACGAAGATGGCTGGCTGCAGGATCGCGTGCGAGCAGAACGACACGTCGCGCCCGGTTTCGCAGACCTCGGTGCCCACGCGTGCCTTGAACCATTGGCGCTGGCTGTCGATGAGCGTGATGATCACCACCGGCACGTCGAATTCGGCGGCGGCAAAGGCGACGATCTTGTCGAACCGCGCTTCGGCCGGTGTGTCGAGAATCAGCAGCGCGTGCAAGGCAGCCAGGCGCTCGGCTTCGTTGTCAGGAGTGGCAGCAATCAGCATCGTTGGCAAAACCGGCAAAACCGGTGATCAGTCGGAATAGTCGAATATACCAGAGGCATGGAGCGGCCGGCGTCAAGGGCCAAAAAAAAGGGCGCAGTCAACGTTAAATAGAGGCCAGCCCTGAACCGATGAGCAGCCCCGTGGTCCAACCCCTGCCGCCACCAGCAGGAGTCCACCATGAAAACGCCTCGTTTCAAAAGCTTGCTTGCCAGGCTGCCATTGCTGAACGGGCCGCAGCGCCGGCAGGTTCTCGACGCCCTGCATCCGGCAACCGGCCTCGACCAGGTGGTCGCCCTGATCGACCGGGTCCGGGCGCCTGCTCGCTGCTGCCCCAGTTGTGGCGGCGCGCACTGTCACCGCCACGGCGTCGCCAACGACCTGCAGCGCTTTCGCTGCTGCGCCTGCGGGCGCACGTTCAATGACCTGAGCGGCACGCCGCTGGCGCGGCTCAGGCTCAAGGGCAAGTGGCTCGAGTATTCGCAGGCGCTGCTCGATTCGCTGGCCGTGCGCAAGGCGGCCGACCGGATCGGCGTGCATCGCAACACGGCGTTCCGCTGGCGCCACCGCTTCCTGAACTGGGTCAAGTTCGACCGTCCGCCCTCGCTGAACGGCATCGTCGAGGCTGACGAAACATTTCTTCTTGAATCGCAGAAAGGCTCGCGCAAGCTCGACCGGCCAGCGCGCCGGCGTGGCGGGCATGCCGGCAAGCGCGGCATCTCGGGTGAACTCGACTGCATCCTGGTGGCGCGCGACCGTCATGGCAACACCATCGATGCGGTTGCCGGCCGGGGCGCACTGACGGCCGCGCAGCTCGAGCGCGACCTGCTGCCCAAGCTGGATCGGCAGGCACTGCTGGTGAGCGACGGCAATGCCGCCTACCGCGCCTTTTCGCGCAAGCACAAGATCGCGCATGAGGCGGTCAATCTGCGCGCAGGCGTGCGGGTCAGGCGCCGGGACAATCTCGCCATCCACGTTCAGAACGTCAACAGCTATCACCAGCGCTTCAAGACCTGGTTGCTGGGTTTTCGCGGCGTGGCGTCACGCTACTTGCCCAACTACCTCGGCTGGCGCTGGGCGCTCGATGGCGGCCGGGTCAAATCCGCAGAACAATTGTTTGGCATCGCAGTCGGCAGGACCAACAGATAACGCTGACTGCGCCAAAAAAAAGCCGCGCCCAGGGGCGCGGCTTGTTCGATCGGTGTATGCGAACCGATTATGCCGCTTCGCGCACGGCTTTCATGCTGTTCTGGTCTTCAACGATCTCGCGCCCATTGAGGACATCGTCCATCCGTTTGGCATCGAGCTCATTTTCCCACTTCGACACGACGACCGTCGCCACACCGTTGCCGATGAAGTTGGTCAGGGCGCGCGCTTCGCTCATGAAGCGGTCGATGCCGAGGATCAGCGCCATGCCGGCCACCGGAATCGTCGGCACCACGGCCAGCGTCGCGGCCAGCGTGATGAAGCCGGCGCCGGTGATGCCCGATGCGCCTTTCGAGGTCAGCATCGCCACCAGCAGGATGGTCAGTTCCTGGGTCAGCGTCAGGTCAGTGTTGGTTGCTTGCGCCACGAACAGGGCCGCCATCGTCATGTAGATATTGGTGCCGTCGAGGTTGAACGAGTAGCCGGTCGGGACCACGAGGCCGACCACTGGCTTGGAGCAGCCCAGCTTTTCCAGTTTGCGCATCAGGTTGGGCAGGGCGCTTTCCGACGACGACGTGCCCAGTACGATCAGCAGTTCTTCCTTGATGTACCGGATGAACTTGAAGATCGAGAAGCCGGTGAATTTGGCGATCAGGCCGAGCACGACAAAAATGAACAGCGCGCAGGTCAGGTAGAACGAGCCCATCAGCTTGGCCAGCGGCAGCAGCGAGGCGATGCCGTATTTGCCGATCGTGAACGCCATCGCGCCGAACGCGCCCAGTGGGGCGACCTTCATGATGATGTTGACGATGCCGAAGATCACGTGCGAGATGTCGTCGATGAACTTGGTCACCGGCCGGCCGCGCTCGCCCATCATCGACAGCGCGAAACCGAACAGGATCGCGACCAGCAGCACTTGCAGGATATTACCGGTAGCGAACGCATCCACGAACGTGGTCGGGATGATGTGCATGATGAACTCGGTCGTGGTCTGGGCATGCGCATTGGTGGTGTATTGCGCAATCGAGCTCGAATCGAGGTGGGCCGGATCGACGTTGAAGCCGGCGCCCGGTTTGGCGACGTTGGCCACGACCAGGCCGATGGCCAGGGCGAAGGTCGAGACGACTTCGAAGTACAGCAGCGCCTTGCCGCCGACGCGGCCGATCTTCTTCATGTCCTGCATGCCGGCGATACCGGCAACGACGGTACAGAAGATCACGGGGGCGATGATCATCTTGATCAATTTGATGAAGCCGTCTCCCAAAGGCTTCATCGCGGTGCCCAGTTCAGGGTAGAACACACCCAGCAACACGCCAAGGACAATGGCGATCAGCACCTGGACGTACAGGATTTTATAAAACGGCTTCTTCATGGCAACTCTTCAACGAGGTTGGTGGTTGTTCCATGTTGGAGCAATATAGGTATGTGGGCTATTGTGGAAATCCGCATGCTGCACTGCAACAGGGCAGTGTGGAAAATCGCGCACCCGGAGTGTGCGCGATCGGGCAGTGCACCCGGCCGTCAGTGCTGGATTGTTACTGCGCGGCCCAGCCGCCATCCATATTCCAGGCGACGCCGCGCACCTGGTTGGCTGCCGGGCTGCAAAAGAACACCGCCAGCGCGCCCAGTTCGTCGGGGGTGACGAATTCGCCGGACGGTTGTTTTTCGAGCAGCAGCGCCTTGCGCGCGGCGTCGTTGTCGATGCCTTCGCGCGCGGCGCGGTCGTCCACCTGCTTCTGCACCAGCGGCGTGAGCACGAAGCCGGGGCAGATCGCATTGCAGGTCACGCCCGTCTGCGCCGTCTCGAGCGCGGTCACCTTGGTCAGGCCCACCAGGCCATGCTTGGCGGCGACATAGGCCGATTTTTCGCTCGAGCCCACCAGGCCGTGCACCGAGGCCAGGTTGATGATGCGGCCCCAGCCCTTTTGCTTCATGCCGGGCAGGGCCAGGCGTGTCGTGTGGAAAGCCGAACTGAGGTTGATGGCGATGATGGCGTCCCAGCGCTCTGGCGGGAACGTCTCGAGCGGCGCCACGTGCTGGATTCCTGCGTTGTTGACCAGGATGTCGACGCCGCCGAACTTGTCGGTCGCGTAGGCCATCAGCGCGGCGATCTCGTCCGGCTTGGACATGTCGGCGTTATGGTACGCGGTCTGCACGCCGAACTCGGCGCCGATATCGGTGTACAGTTTTTCGATTTGCTGGGCGTCGCCGAAGCCGTTGAACATGATATTGGCGCCCTGTTCGGCCAGGCAGCGTGCGATGCCCAGGCCGATGCCCGAGGTCGATCCGGTGACGAGCGCTGTTTTACCGTCTAGCATGGTCGATGTCATTGTGTCCTCATTGGTGAGTGCTCGTTGGTGAGTGCTCGTTGGCGAGCATATCGGGGAAACTTCCTCAGAATTGGTAGAATTCTAATCGTAACGCCGCCGCGACGCGAAAGCGACCGTTTGCCTTCCATTATCTTCCTGTCACGGAGCCCCATGGTTGAACCCAGATTAAAGAGCGTCCAGTGCACGTCGCCCGCCGGGCTGCACCGTGTCGCCTACAAGGAATGGGGCGACGCGGACAACCCGAGGGTGCTCCTGTGCGTGCACGGCGTTACCCGCGTGGGGGCCGACTTCGATCACCTGGCGCAGGCGCTGTGCGACACCTACCGCGTGGTGTGTCCCGATATCGTGGGCCGCGGGCGCTCCGATCGCCTGCGCGATCCGGCCTACTACACGGTGCCGCAGTACGTGGCCGACATGGTGACGCTGATCGCGCGCGTCACCGCCGGCTCGGCCGGCGAGGATGTCGCCTGGTTCGGCACGTCGATGGGCGGCCTGATCGGCATGGCGCTGGCCGCACTCGAGGGCACGCCGATACGCCGGCTGGTGATCAACGATATCGGGCCGGTACTCGATGGCGCGGCGCTGCAGCGCATCGGCGACTATATCGGCCAGGACGTGCGCTTTCCCAGCTTTGCCGCCGGCGAGCAATTCGTCAAGGATGTGTCCGCCTCGTTCGGGCCGCACTCGGCCGACGAGTGGAACAAGCTGGCCCGCGACGTGCTGCGCCAGGGCGACGACGGGCAGTGGGAACGCCACTACGACCTGAACCTGGCGCTGCCGTTTCGCGCCATCACCGTGGAACGCGCAGCCGAGGACGAAGCGGCGCTGTGGGCGGCCTGGGATGCGATCACATGCCCCACGCTGCTGGTGCGCGGCGAGCATTCCGATCTGCTCTCGCACGCCACGGCGCAGCAAATGACCACACGCGGGCCGCGGCCGCGCCTGGTCGAACTTGCCGGGGTAGGCCATGCGCCGACCTTCGTGCATGCCGACCAGATCGCGCTCGCCCGCGAATTTTTAACCGGCGTCGGATCATGACGATCCCGCCCGAATCATTCACTATCGAACAGAAAGACATCATGGAAATCAAACGACTGCACGTAGGCAAACGACTGTCCGAAGTAGCGATCCACAACGACACCGTCTACCTGGCCGGCCAGATCGCCGAAGACACCACCCAGGGCATCGACGGCCAGATGCGCGAAGTGCTCGGCCACGTCGACCGTTTGCTGGGCGAAGCGGGCAGCGACAAGTCGTGCATCTTGTCGTGCAATATCTTCATTTCCGACATGGCCAACTTCCCCGGCATGAACGTGGTGTGGGACGAGTGGGTCGCCCAGGGCCACACGCCGCCGCGCGCCACCGTCGAAGCCCGACTGGCCAACCCGGCCTGCCTGGTCGAGGTGTGCGTCACCGCCGCGCTGCGCTAAGCGCATGGTCTCCACAGCCCTGTTAGGCGACGCCAAGACCGGCCTGGTGCAGGGCCTGAGCGCCTTTGACTGCCAGCGCGTCCATGGCGCGCTCGAATACGCGTTCGGTGCGTATGGCACGCGCCTGGCTGGCTCGGGCCAGAGCGCGTTCGAGTTCTCGCTCGGCGCGGCCGGCACGCTCGCGTACCTCAATACCGATGCCGAAACCCGCATCGCCGGCCTGGTGTTCGAGCTGGCGCTGATGGATCCGGCCGTGTTCACCGAGCTCGAAGAACGCTTTGGCCCGGGCGTCGTCGCGCTGGTGCAGGGCGTGCACCAGCTGATCCGCCTGCGCGACCTGACCGCCGGCCAGGCGCCGGTGGGCAGCGGCAAGAACGCGGCGCAGCAGGCCGCGGCGCAAAACGAAACGCTGCGCAAGATGCTGCTGGCGATGGCCACCGACATGCGCGTGGTCTTGATGCGCCTGGCCTCGTGCGCGGCCACTCTGCGCTACTTCGCCGAGCACAAGCGGTTCGACGATGTCACCCGCGCCTATGGCCGCGAAGTGCTCGACTTCTATGCGCCGCTGGCCAACCGGCTCGGGATCTGGCAACTGAAGTGGGAACTCGAAGACCTGGCGTTTCGCTTCATCGAGCCCGATACCTACAAGCGCATCGCCAAGATGCTCGAAGAAAAGCGCATGTCGCGCGAGAGCTTTGTCGCCTCGTCGATCGAGCGCCTGCAAAGCGAGCTGGCGGCGGCGGCGATTCCGGCCGAAGTGTCGGGCCGCCCAAAGCACATCTACAGCATCTGGAGCAAGATGCGCGGCAAAGAGCTCGATTTCACCGAGCTCTATGATGTCCGGGCCTTCCGCGTGATTGTCCCCGACATCAAGACCTGCTACACGGTGCTGGGCGTGATCCACAATATCTGGACGCCGGTGCCGAAAGAGTTCGACGACTACATCTCGCGGCCCAAGCCGAACGGCTACCGGTCCCTGCATACGGTGGTGATGGCCGAAGATGGCCGCCCGCTCGAGGTGCAGATCCGCACCCAGGACATGCACAGCTTCGCCGAATACGGCATCGCCGCGCACTGGCGCTACAAAGAAGAAGGCGGTTCGAACTTCAAGAGCCAGCAGTACGACGAAAAGATCGCCTGGCTGCGCCAGCTGCTGGCCTGGAAAACCGACGTGTCCGACGCCGTCTCGGGCCAGGAGGAACTGCAGCGCGAATGGGTCGAAAAGCTCAAGGCCACCACGCTCGATGACCGCATCTTCGTGCTGACCCCGCAGGCGCGGGTGCTCGAGCTGCCGGTGGGCGCCACACCGATCGACTTCGCCTACCACCTGCACAGCGACGTCGGCCACCGCTGCCGCGGCGCGCGCATCGATGGCGTGATGGTGCCATTGAATACGCAGCTCAAGAATGGCCAGACCTGCGAGATCATCACGGCCAAGGGGTCGAGCGGTAACCAGGGGCCGTCGCGCGACTGGCTCAGCCCCGGTTACGCGGCCAGCAGCCGCACGCGCTCGAAGATCCGCGCCTGGTTCCACGCGCTCGACCAGGCCGAAACGCTGGCCCATGGCCGGGCGCTGGTCGAGAAATCGCTCCAGCGCGAAGGCAAGACGGCCGTCAACCTCGAGGCGCTGGCGCAAAAGCTGGGCTTTGCCAAGGTGGACGAACTGTTCATCGAAGTGGGCAAGGACAAGTTCAGCCTGCGCCACGTGGAAGCGGCGCTGCACGATGGCGACGAACCGCCGGTGGTGGAAGAGCCGAAGTTCGACAACAAGAGCCGCGCCTCGAGCGTGGAGCAGGGCGCCAAGTCGGGCGTGCTGGTGCTGGGCACCGAGGGTCTCATGACCCTGCTGGCCAAGTGCTGCAAGCCGGCGCCGCCAGACCCGATCATCGGCTTCGTCACGCGCGGCAAGGGCGTGTCGATCCACCGGTTCACGTGCAAGAACTTCGCCGAGATGCAGGCCAAATCGCCGGAACGGGTGATCCAGACCGAATGGGGTTCAGCCGGGACCGAGACGGTGTACCCGATCGACCTGTTCATCCTGGCGCAGGATCGCCAGGGACTGCTGCGCGATATCTCCGAAGTGTTCTCGCGCGAGAAAATCAATGTGATCGGGGTGAACACGCAAAGCACGAAGGGCCAGGCGCGCATGGTGTTCACGGCGGAGATCGGGTCGACCGCGCAGGCGCAGAAAGCGCTGGCGGCGATCATGGAGGTGGGTGGGGTGATGGAGGCGAAGCGACAGTAGGTTTGGCGTTGGTGGTGTGCGGGCGTACTTGGGTTCCAGCGAAGGCTGGAGCCCAAGTCCTCTGCCCACCCCAACCGTAATCATTTGTCACGAACCTCCGAAAGCCGTACCCGACCAAGTATCATTCCACCCATGCCGCGCTCGCTCCCGTCCACCGCCCACCCCGAACTCTGGTTCGCCCACCTGGCGCGCTACCTGCGCAGCTGGTGGTACATGATCCACCTGGGCGCGGTCGCCATCGTGCTGGCGTTCTCGCCGTCCACCTGGAAGCGCGAGCGTTTCCACGCCACCGCGCGTCACATCCACGCCAGCACCTGGCAAGTGCTGCCCTGGTTCACGCTGGCCTCGTGCCTCGTCAGCCTGGTCATCATCCGCATCGTGCTGGTCACGGCCAAGAGTTACGGCTTGTCGGGCCTCGCGCTCGAGATGGTGGTGCGGGTGCTGGTGCTCGAACTGATTCCCCTGTGCGCGGCGCTGTTCGTCGCGCTGCGTGCCAGCATGGCCTTCGACGCGTCGGCCCTGGGCCTGGCGCATGCCGGCCTGCCTGCGCGCGCCGCGGGCGAGGCAGCGCTGCGCCGCATGCGCAGCGACCTGGTGCCGCAGCTGTTCGCCAACGCGGTGGCGGTCCTGAGCCTGGCGCTGGTCACGTCGATCGTCGTGCTGCTGCTGGCTTACCTGAACGTGTATGGCGTCTCGCCGTGGGGGCTGGGCGATTACACCCGCACCGTCGGCCGCGTGTTTTCGCCCACCGTGACGGCCGGGTTCGTGCTCAAGACCGTGCTGTTCGGGCTGGCCGTGGCCCTGATTCCGACTGCCGCCATTCTCGAGCTGCAGCGTTATCCGCGCCGCCTGGCTTCCACCGTGCAACCGGGCGCGCTGCGTCTGCTGTTCGTGCTGATCGTGATCGAAGCCGGCTCGCTCGCACTGAAATACATCTGAACTACAGGACCCACCATTCATGACGGAACCGATTCCTGACACCACCCTTCCCGACGAGCCGAGGCACGTCGAGGCCAAGGCCGTGATTCTCCTCGTGCTGCTGGGGGTGATGATCTGCGGCTTCGTGTTCTATGTGATGTACGCGCGCGGCGTGTTCGAGCCGACCCAGCGCCTCACGCTCGTGGCCGACGACTCCACCGGCGTCATGCCCGGCATGGACATGACGTTCGCCGGCTTTCCGATCGGGCGCGTGCGCCAGGTGGAGCTGGCCGATACCGGCAAGGTGAACATCCTGGTCGACGTCCAGAGCAAGGACGCCAGGTGGCTGCGCGCCTCGAGCGTGTTCACGCTGGAGTCGAGCATCGTCGGCGAGACGCGCCTGCGCGCCTACACCGGGGTGCTGACCGACGCGCCGCTGCCGGCCGACTCGACCCGCACCGTGCTGCGCGGTGACGCCACCGCCGAAATCCCGCGCATCGTGGCCACCGCCCGCTCGCTGCTGGAAAATCTCGAAACGATGACGTCGTCCGGCTCGGACGTGAACGCCAGCCTGTCGAACCTGTCGGCGGTTACGGGCCGCATGTCGGGCCGCTACGGCGTGCTCGGTGGCGCGCTGGGCGGCGACGAAGAAGCGAAAAAGCTGATGGAGGCGCTCGACCGGGTCAACCTGATCCTGGCGAAGGCAGACCAGCGCGTGTTCGGCAAGGCCGGCGTGATGGACGACGCGCAAACGGCGGTGCGCCAGCTCGACGTCGTGCTCAAGGACGCCAGCGAGACACTCAAGAAAGTCGACGCGGTGCTGGTCGAGGCGCAAGCCGTCGGCGCCAACACGCGCGAAGCGACCGAAGACCTGAGCGCCTTGCGCGGCGACGTCGACGCCAGCTTGCGCAAGGTGAATCGCCTGGTCGAGGAAATCAACCGCAAGTGGCCATTCACGCGGACCAATCCGGAGATCAAGCTGCCATGAAGTGTATTCCTTTCTTGATGGCTGCGGTGTTGGCCGGTTGCGTCAGCAAACCATTGCCGCCCGACTGGCAAGCCAATGCCAAGGGCGCGCTCGACGCGTCTGTCGACGATTACCTGAAAGGCCACACGGCCGCGTCGAACGCCGAATTCCGCGAGGCGCGCGCCGAGACGGCCGCCACCGGCCGCGCGGACCACGTGGCCCAGGTTGAACTGGTGCGCTGCGCGGCGCAAGCGGCCAGCCTGGTGTTCGAGGATTGCCCGGGATATGCGGCGCTGTCCCCGGACGCCACGCCGGCGCAGCGCGCCTACGCCGCGTATCTGGCAGGGCAGTGGGATGGTCTCGATGCGGCGCTGCTGCCGGAGCAGCATCGCGCGATCGTGGCCGGCGGCGCTCTGGAGAAGATCGCCGATCCGCTATCGCGGCTGGTCGCGGCCGGTGCCTTGTTCAAGGCGGGCCGCATCGCGCCGGCCGGGGTCGCGCTGGCGGTGGACACGGCGTCGAACCAGGGCTGGCGCCGGCCGCTGCTGACGTGGCTGGGCGTGCAGGCGCAACGCGCCGAGGCGGCTGGCGATACGGCGGCGCTGAACGCGATCGAGCGACGCAGAAAATTGTTGACTACCCCTTAGGTGCGGGCGCGCTCCCCTACAACACTCTCGTCAAGCAAGCAGACATGGATCACGACACCGCACGACAACTGATGGCCATCTACACGCGCGCCGGCGCCGTGCTGAGCGAGGCAGATCCGCTACTGCGAACACTGCCGGAAGACGAGCGTTTGCCGTACCTGCGCACGCTGGGCGCCATGTACGGTGACATCTGGTTCAATCTGCAGCTTCCGATCGTGCGCGAGCATCGTGACCTCGATCCGGACGGCGACCGGTTTCAACAACAGCCAGCTGCCGAACCAAAAAACTAACACGGGCGGCCGCCGGCAGCGCCTAGCGCAGCGCCCAAGGCAGCGTGTTGTGGATATCGGTCGCGGCAATCGCCGCCTGGCCCGCCGCCACTGCGATCTGGTTCAAGCCACGTGTGACGTCGCCGATTGCATACAGTCCCGGCACCGACGTGCGGCAATGCGCGTCGACCGTCAGCTTGTCGCATTCGACCGTCTTGGCGCCCAGGTTCGCGGCCAGGCCCGAGCGCGCGCTTTCGCCCAGCATCGGGTAGAACACATCGCATTCGTAGGCTTCGCCATCGCGCGTGTGCAGCACCGGTTTCAGGTCATCGGTCAGGGTGACGCCGGCCAGCGGTGAGGCGATATGGCGCACGTTGGCCGCTTTCAGCTGCGCATGCTGGTCGTCGTCGACCGCCGACGCATCGGCCCGCTCGAACAGCAGCACGTCACGGCTGAAGCTGCGCATGAAGAGTGCATGCCCGACCGGATTGACCTCGGACGTGGCTACCGCGATGCGCTTGTCCATCACGTCGAAGCCATCGCACACGGGGCACAGGCGCACCGCGCCGGAGGCCACGGCATCTTCCCAGCGTTCGACCGGCATGCCGGCGTCGGCCACGCCGGTGGCCAGCAGCACCGTATGGGCGCGCAGTTCGGTGACGTCACCGTCCGGCCCGGTGCAGTCGGCGATGAACAGGCCATCCTCGATGCGCAGCTTGCTCACCTCGCCGGGTGTCACGTGGCCGCCATATTTGCCGAGCTGGCAGCGCAACTGGTCGAGCAGCAACTTGCCGTTGATACCGTCGGGGAAGCCGGGGTAATTGTGCGAGACGGGAATCCAGGCCAGGCGACTATTGCCCTTGTCGATGATAACGACGTTGCGCGTGAACCGGCGCAGGTAGATGGCGGCGGTCAGGCCGCCTGGCCCGCCGCCGATGATGAGGGTATCGAATACGTTCGGTGTAAGGTCCATCCAACCATTATGCGGCCGATCGAAGGGCGGGGCTATCGGCGCGCATGCCTGGCGTGGGTGGGCCTGTGCTTACACAGATGGTTTCCGGTCGATTGCCACGCTTGGTGTCACAGCGATTTGCCGCCGGCGGCTTCAGGCTGCAGCGTCACGTGGTCGATCCCGTGGCGCGCGCGCAGCATCGCGCGCACGGCTTCCAGTACGGCGGGCCACTGTTCCAGGCTGCGGATCTCGATGTGGCCGATCAGGGCCGGGTGACCGGGCGACATGTCCCACACGTGCATGTCGTGCACGGCCAGCACGCCGTCGATGGCGGCCATGTCGGCGCCGACGCGGACGAAGTCGATTTCGTGCGGCACGCCTTCCATCAAGAAGTGATACGACTCGCGCAGGATGCCGCTGGTCGAGCGCAGGATCAAGAGGGCGACGAAGATCGACAGGATGGGGTCGGCCTGGACCCAGTCGGTCACGTAGATGATGCCGCCGGCGGCAATCGCGGCAAGCGAGCCGAGCAAGTCGCCCATCACATTGACCAGCGCGGCGCGCGTGTTGATGCTGTCATTGTTGCGCGACAGGATATACGCGACCAGGAGATTGATCGAGGCGCCCAGTGCGGCAACCACCAGCACGATGCCGCCTTGCACGGGCTCGGGATGCAGCAGGCGCTGGATGGCTTCCCAGGCGATCCAGGTCACCAGGGCCAGCATCACCAGGCAATTGACGAAGGCGGCCAGCGCCTCGGCGCGCACGAAGCCGAACGAGTGGCGTGCCGATGGCGGGCGCTTGGCGATGAGTTGCGCGAGCAGGGCCAGGCCGAGCGCGGCGGCATCGGTGACCATGTGGCCGGCGTCCGAGATCAGCGCCAGTGAGTTGGACACGAAGCCGGTGATCACCTCGACCAGCGCGAACAGCAGCGTGAGTCCAAGCGCAACGGCGAGCGCCTTCTGGCTACGCGCTTCGATCGAGTGCGAATGGCGCGCGTCACCATCAAGGTGGGCGTGCAGGTGGGAAGGGTCGAGCGGCTTGTACGTCATCGCCATGCAATCAATATCGGGACGGGGCACCAGTGTAAATCATTCGCGCCGGCGCAGCAGGGTGGGCTGGTCAGCAATAAATTTTGTGTGAGGGTTGCGGTTCGGGCATCGGATCCCTATAATGGCGGCATCGGGCGGTTAGTTCAGCTGGTTAGAATACTTGGTCGACATCCAAGGGGTCGCAGATTCGAATTCTGCACCGCCCACCAGAACATATGTAAGAGCGAGAAAGGCACTGACGGTTATGACACCGCGAACTACAACCTGGTTGTGGGGGAATCGCTAGGCGCGGTGTGGTGTTCTTTTGCTCGACACAAAGAAGAAAACGCGGCTAGCCCGCGTTTTTTTTCGTCCAGATTTTACTATCCTTGATTCTTGTTATTTAACGGCGCGCGGCGCCACGATTGGAGTACAGCATGTTGAACGTCCGACTTCCCGATGGTTCCAGCCGCCAGTTTGACGGTCCCATGACGGTGTTCCAGGTAGCGCAGAGCATTGCCCCAAGCCTGGGCAAGGCCGCGCTGGCCGGCAAGGTCAATGGCAAGGTCGTTGACACCTCATACTTGATCGAAGCCGATGCCGACCTGGCGATCGTCACCGACCGCGACCCGGAAGGTCTCGACGTGATCCGTCACTCGACCGCCCACCTGCTGGCGCACGCCGTCAAGGAATTGTTTCCGGATGCGCAGGTCACCATCGGCCCGGTCATCGAAAACGGCTTTTATTACGACTTCTCGTACAAGCGCCCATTCACCCCGGACGACCTGACCGCCATCGAAAAGAAGATGACCGAGCTGGCCAAGAAGGATGAGCCGGTCACCCGCAAGGTGCTGCCGCGCGACGAAGCCGTGGCCTATTTCACCTCGATCGGCGAGCACTACAAGGCAGAAATCATCGCCTCGATCCCGGCCGGTGAAGACGTCTCGCTGTACAGCGAAGGCAGCTTCACCGACCTGTGCCGCGGCCCGCACGTGCCATCGAGCGGCAAATTGAAAGTCTTCAAGCTGATGAAGCTGGCCGGTGCCTACTGGCGCGGCGACTCGAAGAACGAGATGCTGCAGCGCGTGTACGGTACCGCCTGGACCAAGAAGGAAGACCAGGAGCAATATCTGCACATGCTGGAAGAAGCCGAAAAGCGCGACCACCGCAAACTCGGCAAGTCGCTGGACCTGTTCCACTTCCAGGAAGAAGCGCCGGGCCTCGTGTTCTGGCATCCGAAGGGCTGGACCATCTGGCAGCAAGTCGAGCAATACATGCGCCACAAGTACCAGGTGGCCGGCTACAGCGAAGTCAAGGCGCCGCAGATTCTCGACCGCACCCTGTGGGAAAAGACCGGTCACTGGGAAAACTACCGCGACAATATGTTTACGACCGAGTCGGAAAACCGGTCGTACGCGCTCAAGCCAATGAATTGCCCGGGCCACGTGCAGATCTACAACTCGGGCATGCGCTCGTACCGCGACCTGCCGCTGCGCTTCGGCGAATTCGGCCAGTGCCACCGCAACGAGCCGTCCGGCGCGCTGCACGGCCTGATGCGCGTGCGCGGCTTTACCCAGGATGATGGCCATATTTTCTGTACCGAAGAGCAGGTCGAGCGCGAAGTGACGTCGTTCCACGCCCAGGCCATGGCTGTGTATGACGACTTCGGCTTTACCAATATCGACGTCAAGCTGGCGCTGCGTCCGGACAACCGCATCGGCTCCGACGAGGTGTGGGATCAGGCGGAAGAATCGCTGCGCTCGGCGCTGCGCGCTTGCGGCGTGAGCTGGACTGAATTGCCGGGTGAGGGTGCTTTCTATGGTCCGAAGATCGAATATCACCTGAAAGATAGCCTCGGCCGTCCATGGCAAGTGGGCACCGTGCAGGTCGACTTCTCGATGCCGGGCCGTCTTGGCTCCGAGTATGTGGCAGAAGACAACACCCGCCGCGTGCCGGTGATGCTGCACCGTGCAATCGTCGGTTCGATGGAACGTTTCATCGGCATCCTGATCGAAAACTACGCGGGCGCGCTGCCGCTCTGGCTGGCGCCGATGCAGGTGGCGGTGCTGAACATCTCGGATGCACAGGGCGATTACGTGAAAGAAGTCGAAGCCAAGCTGCGCGCGGCAGGCCTGCGCGTTCACGCGGATTTGCGCAACGAGAAGATCACCTATAAAATACGAGAACATTCCGTCCAAAAACTGCCGTACATCCTCGTTGTTGGGGATAAAGAAAAGGACGCGAACACCGTGGCTGTGCGAGCCCGAGGCAATGTCGATCTGGGCGTGATGTCCGTCGATGCACTCGTGGAACGTCTGGTGGGCGAAGTCGCCGCCAAGACGAAGTAACGCCGGCCAAATTTCAATACGTTCAAAGGAAACAACATAGCTACTGACAAGAATAATCGCATCAATGGCGAGATCACCCATCCCGAAATGCGTTTGAACGGTGTAGAGAACGAGCCTTTGGGCATCGTTTCTCTGGCCGACGCGTTCCGTATGGCCGAAGAATTGAATGTCGACCTGGTCGAGATCGCGCCGAACGCGGTCCCGCCGGTCTGCCGCCTGATGGACTACGGCAAATTCAAGTATTCGGAGCAAAAGAAAGCGCACGAAGCCAAGCTCAAGCAAAAGATCATCCAGGTCAAGGAAGTCAAATTCCGCCCGGGTACCGATGACGGTGACTACAACATCAAGTTGCGTAACCTTATCAAGTTCCTGGAAGAAGGCGACAAAGCCAAGATCACGCTGCGTTTCCGCGGCCGTGAAATGGCCCACCAGGATATCGGTATGCGCGTGCTCGAGCGTCTGCGCACGGATCTCGATGCAGTCGGTCAGGTGGAGCAGTTCCCGAAACTCGAAGGTCGCCAGATGATCATGGTGGTCGCGCCGAGGAAGAAGAAGTAATTCTTCGCTGAGGAAGTGCAGAGCCGGGTTCGCGGCGCAGCTGAAAATGCTGCGGCGCGGCCCGGTTTTGTTGCGTCTGTACGAGTTGCGTGTACACGTATGATGCCTGCGCTCGCCTGAGCTCCTGCACGCCGAGTCGTCGTTCCCGCGCAGGCGGGAACCCAAGTTCTGCGCCTACGGTGACGGTCAGCGCAGCTCCGTGCTCGCGCGAAACAAGCGCCGTGCACGCAAACTTGGGCACCCGCCTGCGCGGGTGCGACGTTGGCGCGTGTCGGGTCATGCGAGCTGCGCGGTTTCAGTGTCTCGGTCAGCCCCCTTTATTGCCCTCTACTATCCCAGCGCACATAAGCTGTGCTACAATCTTCGATTCCTGTTTGCGACAAGCAGGTTGTAGCAGACTTAGCTTCTGCTGCAAAACAAGTGAAAGTAGGCATCTAAGAGCAGCGTCGCTGCCACCTGCAATCCTGTTACATATGAGGCTGTCCGCGAGGACAGATGACTATGCCAAAAATGAAAACCAAAAGCAGCGCGAAGAAACGTTTTCGCGTGCGTCCGGGCGGTACTGTGAAATCGGGTATGGCGTTCAAGCGTCACATCCTGACCAAGAAGACCACCAAGAACAAGCGCCAGCTGCGCGGCACCCGTAACATCAATGCGTCGGACGTGACCAGCGTTCTGCGTATGATGCCATCTGCTTAATCTCACACTAAGGAGCTACTATGCCTAGAGTTAAACGTGGGGTTACAGCACGTGCCCGTCACAAGAAGGTTCTTGACCTTGCCAAAGGCTACCGCGGTCGTCGCAGCAAGGTATATCGTGTTGCCAAGCAAGCAGTCATGCGCGCTGGCCAATACGCATACCGCGATCGTCGCAACAAGAAGCGCGTCTTCCGCGCACTGTGGATCACCCGTATCAACGCGGCATCGCGTTCGCACGGCATGACCTACAGCGTGTTCATGAACGGCCTGAAGAAGTCCGCGATTGAACTGGACCGTAAAGTCCTGGCCGACATGGCTGTGCATGACAAGCCGGCTTTCGCCGCGATTGTCAGCGCCGTCAAGGCCAAGCTGGCTGCTTAATACAAGTTAAGCTGCTGAGCAAAATGGTGCCGCGCCCATCGCTGGGTGTGGCGCACAAAGAAGCGGGGCAAGGTTCACACCTGTGCCCCGTTTTTGATTCTGGCGCCTCCCGCCAACGAAAAACAGGAAAAGAACAAGCATGAACTTGGAACAACTCGTCGTCGCGGCCCGGGCCGACTTCGCGGGGGCGCCGGACGCCGCCGCGCTTGAAAATGCGAAAGCCAAGTACCTGGGCAAGACCGGCCAGGTGACCGACCTGATGAAGGGGTTGGGCAAGCTCGATCCCGATGCGCGCAAGGCGCAGGGCGCCCTCATCAATGCCGCCAAAGAACAAATCGAACAGGCATTGACCGCGCGCCGCGATGCACTCGCCGAGGCGCAGCTGCAGGCGCGCCTGTCGATGGAAGCCATCGACGTGACCCTGCCGGGCCGTGGCCGCTCGAAGGGCGGCATCCACCCGGTGATGCGCACCTGGGAGCGGGTCGAGCAGATCTTCCGCTCGATCGGTTTCGACGTGGCCGACGGCCCCGAGATCGAAAACGACTGGACCAATTTCACCGCACTGAACAGCCCCGAGAACCACCCGGCGCGCTCGATGCAAGATACCTTCTATATCGACGGCAACGACTCCACCGGCAAGCCGCTGCTGCTGCGCACGCACACGAGCCCGATGCAGGTGCGCTACGCGCGCACGCACACGCCGCCCATCAAGGTGATCGCACCGGGCCGCACCTACCGTGTCGACAGCGACGCGACCCATTCGCCGATGTTCCACCAGGTCGAAGGCCTGTGGATCGGCGAGAACATCAGCTTTGCCGACCTCAAGGGCGTGTACCTGAACTTCGTCCAGGCCTTCTTCGAGACCGACGACCTGCAGGTACGCTTCCGTCCATCGTACTTCCCGTTCACCGAACCGTCGGCCGAGATCGATATCGCCTTCGGCTCGGGGCCGCTCAAGGGCCGCTGGCTCGAAGTCTCGGGCGCCGGCCAGGTGCATCCGACGGTGGTGCGCAACTTCGGGCTCGACCCGGAAAAATTCATCGGCTTCGCGTTCGGCTCCGGCCTCGAGCGCCTGACGATGCTGCGTTACGGAATCAGCGACCTGCGCCTGTTCTACGAAGGCGACCTGCGCTTCCTGAAGCAGTTCAATTAATTCGACGCTGAGGCAAAAAGATTATGCAATTCTCCGAAAACTGGCTCCGCTCGATCGTCAACCCGCAGATCAGCTCCGAAGAGCTGTCACACCTGCTCACCATGTCCGGCCTCGAAGTGGAAGAGGTCGAAGCGGTTGCGCCGCCGTTCTCGAACGTGGTCGTGGCCGAAGTCAAGGAAGTGGTCAAGCACCCGAACGCCGACCGCCTGAACGTGTGCCAGGTCGATGTCGGCACCGGCACGTTGCTCAATATCGTGTGCGGTGCGCCGAACGTGCGCGCCGGCATGAAGGCCATCTGCGCCAAAGCCGGCGCCGTGCTGCCGCCTGGCGCGAACGGCAAGGCCTTTGAAATCAAGGTCGGCCAGCTGCGCGGCGTCGAATCGCAGGGCATGATGTGCTCGAGCAAAGAGCTGGGCATCTCCGAAGAAAGCAATGGCTTGATGGAACTGCCGACCGATGCACCGGTCGGCCAGAGCATTCGCGATTACCTGGGCCTGGACGACCTGAAGTTCACGATCAAGCTCACGCCGAACAAGGCCGATTGCCTGTCGGTGCTGGGCGTGGCGCGCGAAGTGGCAGCCCTCACCGGCGCGCCGTTGACGCTAGAGTCCACCCGCACCGTGGCGGTCAACAGCGACGAAATCCTGCCGGTAAAAGTCTCGGCGCCGGACCTGTGCGGCCGTTTCGCCGGCCGCGTGATCCGCGGCCTGAACGCGCGCGCGGCCACGCCGGAATGGATGAAGCGCCGCCTGGAACGCAGCGGCCAGCGCTCGGTGTCGGCCCTGGTCGACATTTCCAACTACGTGATGCTCGAAGTGGGCCGGCCGTCGCACGTGTTCGACCTGGCCAGGATCCACGGCAGCCTGGACGTACGCTGGGGCAAGGCCGGCGAATCGCTCAAGCTCTTGAATGGCAACACGGTCGCTGTCGACGAGTGGGTCGGCGTGATCGCCGACGAGCAGCAACTCGAATCGCTGGCTGGCATCATGGGCGGCGATTCCACCGCGGTGTCGCTCGACACGACCGACATTTATCTGGAAGCGGCATTCTGGTGGCCGAACGCCATCCAGGGCCGCGCGCGTCGCTTCAATTTCTCGACCGATGCCGCGCACCGCTTCGAGCGTGGCGTCGATTACGCGACCGTGCCCGAGCACCTCGAGCGCATCACCGCGCTGTTGATCGAGATCTGCGGCACCCCGGGCAGCAAGGTCGGCCCGATCGACGACCAGATCGTCAACCTGCCGGTGCGTGCGCCCGTGGCGCTGCGCACCGCGCGCGCCGCGCAAGTGATCGGCGTGCCGCTGACCGACGCCGGGATTGCCGACATCTTCACGCGCCTGCAGCTGGCCTTTGTGCAAGAAGAAGGCGTATTCCACGTCACGGCGCCAACGTACCGTTTCGACATCGAGATCGAGGAAGACCTGATCGAGGAAGTCGCGCGCGTGTATGGCTTCGAGAACATCCCGACCCGGCCGCCAACCGCACCGATCGCGATGCTGATCGAGCCGGAAAACACCCGCTCGCTGTTTGCGATTCGTCATCAGCTGGCCGACCTGGGCTTCCAGGAAGTGGTCAATATGAGCTTCGTTGAAAGCGCGTGGGAGCACGATTTCGCCGGCAACCTCGAACCGATCCGCCTGCAGAATCCGATCGCCAGCCAGCTCAGCGTGATGCGCTCGTCGCTGATCGGCAGCCTGGTGGCCAATGTGCGCTACAACATCAACCGCAAGGCCGGCCGTGTGCGTGCGTTCGAGGTCGGCGGCGTGTTCAAGCGCAACGCGGCGGTCATGGATGGTCCGCTGACCGTGGCCGGCTACGACCAGCCGAAACGCGTCGCCGCCATCGCCTACGGCCCGGCACTTGACGAGCAGTGGGATGTCGCCACGCGCGCCGTCGATTTCTTCGATCTGAAGGCCGACCTAGAAGCGCTGTTCGCACCGCGCCAGTTGCGCTTCTCGAAGGCTGAACACCCAGCGCTGCACCCGGGTCGCTCGGCGATTGTCGAACTCGACGGCCAGCAGATCGGCGTGGTCGGCGAGCTGCATCCGCGCTGGCTGCAAAAATACGACTTGCCGCAAGCGCCGGTCGTGTTCGAGGTCGATGCCGAGGCGCTGCGCGGGCGCATCGTGCCGGCGTACAGCGAGATTTCGAAGTTCCCGGGCGCCACGCGCGACTTGGCGCTGGTGGTGAAACAGGACGTGCCGGCCCAGTCGGTGCTCGACGCTTTCACGGCTGAAATCGCCGTAAATCCTATGGGCAAGATCGTGCAAGCCGTTGTTTTATTTGATGAATATCGCGGCAAGGGTCTCGAGGCGGATGAAAAAAGCCTTGCTTTCCGCTTTAGCTTGCAAGATACTCAATCGACACTGCAGGACGATGCGGTCGACGCCATCATGGCGGCGGTACTCGCCACTGCTTCAACCAAACTGAACGCGAAGCTGCGTGCATAAAGCATATGAACACTGACAGCACAGCCGCCATGAGCGGTTTTGCTGTCGTTCCAGCATCGATTGACTTACGGGCAGGGCTTCAAAATTAACAATAACGACGTTGATTCGACCGTGTTCCAGGAGGCGCTGGTTGCCGACCTGGATCGTGCAATGCTGGTGGCGCGCGTGCGTAAAGAAGCTGAACAGTCACTGCCGACCCTCACCAAGGCCGAGCTGGCCGAGCTGCTGTTCGAGCAGGTCGGGCTGAACAAGCGCGAAGCCAAAGACATGGTCGAGACCTTCTTCGACGAGATCCGCAATGCGCTCGAGCGCGGCGAAGCGGTCAAGTTGTCGGGCTTCGGCAACTTCCAGTTGCGCGACAAGCCGCAACGGCCGGGGCGGAACCCAAAAACAGGGGAAGAAATCCCCATCACAGCGCGCCGCGTCGTGACGTTCCACGCCAGCCAGAAACTCAAGGCCATGGTCGAAGAAGCCGGGCCGGGCAATTCGGGCTCGGGTTCGATGGCGCGCGCAGCCTGACTAGACAATGAACGACCGACCGAACAAGACCGAACTGACCGTGCTGCCTTTGATTCCGGCCAAGCGTTATTTCACGATTGGTGAAGTCAGTGAGTTGTGCGGTGTCAAACCTCACGTGCTGCGCTACTGGGAGCAGGAATTTACCCAGCTAAAGCCAGTCAAACGTCGTGGCAACCGCCGTTATTACCAGCACCACGAAGTGCTGCTGATCCGGCGCATCCGCGAATTGCTGTACGAGCAGGGCTTCACGATCAGCGGCGCACGTAACCGGCTCGACCATCGTGCCGTCGTCGTGGCCGAGCTCCATGAAGAGCGCCTGCTCGACACCACGCCGGCAATCGATGGCGAAAAACTGCGCGCCGGTTTGCTGGACATCCTCGATCTGCTGAAAAACGGATCCCGGCCTGCCTAGTTGCGCGGGCCTTCACCTCACGTCATCGGCAAGAATGCCGCACTGGCTGGCGCCTGCCCTGTGGCGAACCCGCAGGTAGCGGGTCGTCGCCGGGTCAATCGCGCGTTTGATCGCTCAGGCATTCGTACCGCTGTTGAAGGCAGGCCCCGGAGTGTTAAAATGTCACTCGCGCGATGCTGAACGACACGCATGAACCGGGCTGAGCAGATCCGGCACTTTCCTGCGCAAGGAAAATTTAAGGGAAGACAATGATACGCGTTGCCATTTGTGACGATCACCAGATAGTACGAGCAGGATTCAAGCAGATTTTTTCGTCGTCGGGCGACTTTGACGTCGTGGCTGAAGGCGCCACGGGCCGTGAGGCCCTTGACATCGCGCGCCGCGAGATTTGTGACGTGCTGCTGCTCGATATCGCCATGCCCGACCAGAGCGGCATCGACATCCTGCGCACCATTCGCCAGGGCCAGCCCAATCTGCCGGTGCTGATCCTGTCCGGTTACCCGGCGCAGCAATACGCGCTGAACCTGTTCAAGATGGGCGCCAACGGTTACCTGAACAAGGAATGCGAAGCGGATGAACTGAAGACCGCCGTTCGCACCGTGTTCCAGGGCCGGCGCTACGTGTCGTCGACCGTCGGCGAATTGCTGGCCCAGAGTTTCGATCGTGATCCGAACACGGCGCTGCATACCGAATTGTCCGACCGCGAATTCCAGGTGTTCCTGCGTCTGGCGAAGGGCGCGACCGTGTCCGACATCGGCAATGCGCTGTCGCTGTCGATCAAGACCGTCTCCACCTATCGCACCCGGATCATGGAAAAAATGGGTTTGCAGTCCAATTCCGACTTGACCTATTACGCCATGAAGAACAATCTTTTGGATTAAGAGCACTCTGATTTTTCTTATCGGATTCGTCCCACAACGCGCTTCGGCGCGTTTTGTCATTCATATCCAGGGAATGCCAGTTCTACATTGTTCACGACTTCAGATGCAACAAATAGTTACGTCAGGCCATTTTACGGCGCAACAATTCGTCCTTACAGGTAAAATGCGGGGCCGCGTTGTGAGCGTGAAAGGAAGTCTGGATGTACTTTTCAACCACCCTGGCCGAGCGCCCGGCCCGTAGTCTTCCCCTTCACAAGTCCCTGCTGTGCCTGGTCTGTGTGGTTCTGCTTGTGGTCAACGGTGTGTTCTTGCTGCGCAATCTCGATGATCTGCGCGCCGCCAATGCATTGCAGGCACAGACGGCGCAAGTCTCGGACGAGTTGCAATACCTGAACCTGCTCGTCACCGATGCTGAAACCAGCTTGCGCGGGTATTTCCTGTCGAACGATGAAGTCTATCTGGGCCCGCTGCGCGGCGCCCCACAGCAAATCGATGCGCAGATCCGTGCACTCGGGGTACTGCTGGCCGACAATCCCTCTCAAACCAAAAACCTGGCGCAATTGCGTACGCTTGTCCAGCGCAAGCTCGCCTTGCTGCACCAGTCGCTCGAAGTGTTCCGCCAAGGTGGTCTCGACGATATCGTCGCCATCGCCGCCTCGCCCGATGACCGCGCACAGATGGATGAAATTCGCCTGCAAGTGGTAATCATGACGCGCGAGCAAAACGAGTTGCTCACGTCGCGCACGGCCGGGTTTTACCAGCAATACCGTCATGCCGCGCTGTTCGGTGTCGGCATCAATGCGGCCGCGATCATCATGCTGCTGCTGTTTTACAAACTGGTCGAACGGGCATTCGTTGCACGCCTCGACGCCGAGCGCGCCCTGCAGCAGACCAATGATGGCCTGGAGCACATTGTTGCCGAACGCACCGCGCAGCTGTCGGTGCTGTCGCGCCACTTGATCCGGGTCTCGGAAGAAGAAAAATCGCGCCTGGCGCGGGAGTTGCACGATGAAATGGGCGCCAACCTGACGGCAATCGGGATCGACCTGGCCACCGTCATCGATGGCTTGCGCATGAGCGAGCCGGAGCTCGCGGACAAACTGGGCCGCGCCCGTCGCACGTTGGTCGACACGGTACAACTGAAGCGTCGCATCATTGAAAATCTGCGCCCGAGCTTGCTCGACAATATGGGTTTGTCGGCTGCGCTGCAAAGCTATTGCGCCGACTATGCGCGCGTGACGTCGCTCGATTGCGATGCGCTGATCGATCCGGAAGCCGATGGCGCCGGTCCAACCCAAGCCATCGCGCTATTCCGTATCACGCAGGAAGCGCTGAACAATATCGCCAAATATGCCAAGGCCCGCAATGTCATCGTCAACCTGACCCATGAACCGGACGGCTGGGGCCTGGAAATCACCGATGACGGCATTGGCATTCCGGAAGGGACGCTGGGCAGGACAAAATCGCACGGTCTGCTCGGTATGCGTGAGCGCGCCTTGCTGTTGGGCGGGACTCTAGTGATCGAACGAGGGGTGAACGGCGTGGGGACTTGTGTGCGCGCCTTGATTCCGACGGCAGCCCCGGGGGGCAATGAAGAGGCGGGAGGTCACTCCACACCGCCGGTCCTGGCGCAGAACGCAGGGCCGGAACAGCAGGGTTCGCTACCGCAAGGGGCAGCGAACCCGGGCTGACATTTTATCGCGCGACGTCCGACAGCAGGCGGTCGTATTCGGACTTGGCGACCTTGTAGCATTCGCCAGCGTAGTCTTCGAGGCCAGCACGGTCGAGCACGGTGATGTTACCGCGGCGATACTGGATCAGTCCTTCGTCTTGCAGCTTGCCGGCAGCAGCAGTGATGCTTTCGCGGCGCACACCCAGCATGATCGAGATCAGTTCCTGGGTCACTTTCAGTTCGTTGCTTGCCGAGCGATCGAGGCGGTCGAGCAACCAGCGGCACAGCTTCTGTTCGATCGAGCTGTGACGGCCGCCGACGGCGTTCTGTGCCATCTGGGCGAACAGGGCGTTGGTGTAGCGCATCAGCAGTTGTGGCAGGGCGCCGCCGCGGTTGAAGGCGTCACGCAGGTACTGGGTCCGCAGGCGGTAGCCGTAGCCAGCGCTTTGCACCACAGCCGAGCAGGTAGCGCGCTCACCCATGAACAGCGACACACCGACTGCGCCTTCGTGGCCGACGACCGCGATCTCGGTCGTGGCGCCGTCTTCCATCACGTACAGCAGCGACACGATTGCGGTCGTTGGGAAATACACGTATTCGAGTTTGCTGCCATACTCGAAGAGTTCTTTACCGAAGGGCATCGCCACCAGTTCGAGGTGGTCGAACATCTCTTCGAGATCCTGGCGCGGGAGGGCTGCCAGCAATTCATTTTGTTGGGTACCGCTGTAGCTGACGATCGGTTTCGACGCGGACTTCAGTGCCTCACTCGTGGCAGGGGTCTGGCTTTTTGCTTTTTGGGTAATACCAGCAAGTTGAGTGTTGTTCATTTTATGTCCTCTTGTGTCTATCGTGCGTCGGGTGCGATTCAGTCGGCGTATCGTGCTTGCCTCGTCGCGATGTGTCTACTTTACGTCCACCGTCTGTTGCCGCACATAAGACATGTAGTCGCACCGGTGTAGGTTGCAAGCATCATCACGTGTCAGTTCAGTCCTACTGGGAGAAATCGCTGTTTTGCCCCGAAAAGCCGTTATATTTTGTTACGGAAACAAAAAATAACGCATAATTCGCGGTGCCGGCGGTGACGTTCACTGCCCACAAAACAGGGTATTCCTACAAATGGGGCTGCGATCCGGTCTACATATCGTGCTTGTCGAAGATGATGCGGTGCTTGCCGACGGCCTGCTGCGCGCGCTTCAGGCACAAGACATGACCATACACCTGGTGCGCGACGGCGTTGCCGCCGACGCCGCCCTCCAACGTACTGACGTTGGCCCCGCGTTCGATGTGGTTGTGCTCGACATCGGCCTGCCCGGCATCGATGGCTTCGAAGTCGTGCGCCGCCTGCGCGCGCGCGGCGTCGCCACCCCTGTGCTGCTGCTCACCGCCCGCGACGCCGTCGAAGACCGCGTGCGCGGCCTGGAAACGGGCGCCGACGATTACCTGGTCAAGCCGTTTGCCACCGCCGAACTGGTCGCACGCATCCGCGCGCTGGCGCGCCGCCACGCGCCGCTGTCGTCGGTCATCACCCTCGGCCGCCTGAGCCTGGACAGCGCCACGCGCCGCGCGCGCGTCGGCGAACACGCCATCGAGTTGTCGGTGCGCGAGTGGGGCGTGCTTGAATACCTGCTGCAGCACGCCGGCCGGGTCGTCTCCAAGCAGCAGATCATCGACGCCATCCTGCCGTGGGGCGACGACGTGACGCCCAACGCGGTGGAAGTCTATGTGTCCCGCCTGCGCCTGAAGCTCGACGGCGCCGATGTGGCGATCCGGACCATCCGCGGCTTCGGCTACCTGCTCGAAGCGGCCGCGTGATCGTTCTCCTGCAATGAACAGCATCCGCCTGCGCCTGCTGAAATGGCTGCTCGGCCCGATCCTGCTCGTCAATCTCGTGCTGGCCGCGCTGGTCGCGGGCCTGGCCTGGACGCCGGCCCAGGTCGCCTTCGACGCCGGCCTCATGGACGCAGCAAACGCCCTGGCCGGGCGCGTGGCCGTCGCTGGCACGGCGCGCCTGCCACCGGTCGCGACCGGGACCGCGGGCGCAACAGGTGAACGGGCCTGGTTCGTGGTGCGCGATGAACAAGGCCGGTACGTCGCCGGCGCCACCAGCTTCCCCGTCCTGCGACCGGGCGCGCCGGCGTACGACGCCGAGGTCGACGGCGAGCCGGTGCGCGTCGTCGCGCTGGCCGTGGCGACACCCGGCGGCGTGCGCCATGTGGGCGTGGCGCGCACGCTGCGCCAGCGCCTCGACGTGCGCGCCGCCATCGTGCGCTCGCTGGTGGTGCTGGTCTCGCTCGTGACGGTCACACTTGTTGGCGTGGTCTGGCTGTCGGTGGGAAATGGCTTGCGGCCCCTGGCGCGCATCCGCGCGGAGCTCGCCGCACGTGGACCGGGCGACCTCGCGCCCATTCCCACCGATGGCGTGCCGTATGAAATCGCCCCGGTCGTGAGCGGCTTCAACGATCTGCTCGACAAGGTGGAGGCCGGCGCACGGGCGCAGCGCGATTTTCTCGCCGACATGGCGCACCAGTTGCGCACGCCGCTGGCCGGCCTGCAACTGCAGCTCGAATGGCTGCATGCGCGCCATGCACAGGACGAAGAGACGGTGCGCTCGCTCGACATGATGGGCCTGGCCAACGAGCGCATGATCCGCCAGGTCAACCAGTTGCTGGCGCTGGCGCGCGCCAGGGAAGGGCGGCCGGGCGAACCGCGCACCGCGCTTGACCTCGCGCTGCTGGTCCAGGAATCGATCCAGTTCTTCGTCGAGAAGGCGGCGCGCAAGTCGATCGACCTCGGCTTCGAGCTGGCGCCGGCGCCGCTGACCGGGGACGCGTTCCAGTTGCGCGACCTGATCGACAATCTGGTCGACAATGCGCTGCGCTACACGCCGGACGGCGGACAAGTGACGGTCGGCTGCGGCGTCGAGGCCGGGGCGACGCTGCTGACCGTCGTCGACTCCGGCCCCGGCATTCCGGCCGCGCGCCGCGCCGCGGTGTTCGAGCGCTTTGTACGTCTGGACGACAAGACCACGGGCAGCGGACTCGGCCTGGCGATCGTGCGCGACATCGCGCTGGCGCACGGCGCCACCGTCACGCTGACAGATGCGACGGCGGGCGGCACGCGCGTGACGGTACTGTTTGGTGCCAGGATGGCAAAGTAACAGACCAAATCACGGCGTTTTTGCGCACTTGTCAGTGTTTTGTCAGCCTTTCCTCAGGGAAATGACAGCAAGGCGGGTTATCATTCCTTCTGGCAACATTTCAGGCGAACGCTCGCCACCAGGAGAAACCCATGCAACAGCGCCAATCCGGCTTCACCCTCGTCGAGCTCATGATCGTGGTGGCGATCATCGGCATTCTCGGCGCGATTGCGATGCCGTCATATACGAGCTATGTCACGCGCGCCCGACTGGTCGAGGCGCACACCGCACTGGCCTCGACGCAGCCGAAACTCGAACAGTACTGGTCGAACAACCGCAAGTATGACGACTTTGCCCAGGTACCGGCGGACAGCGCCAATTTCACCTACGAACTCGAAGACGCCGACGCCAGCAGCTACCTGCTCGTTGCCACTGGCCGCGCCGCTGCCGCCGGCTTCGTGTACACCCTCGACCAGTCCGGCAAGCGCGCCACCACGGGCGTACCGACGGGCTGGACCGATAATGACGATTGCTGGGTCGACCGGAAGGATGGCTCATGCACCCAATGATCCCGCAGCGCCATCACGGCTTCACCCTGGTCGAGACGATGGTCGTGGTGGCCATCTTCGCCATCCTGATGGCGGTGGGCGTACCGAATATGCGCGCCTGGCTGGGCGCCACCACGGGCGCCGGCGCGGCCCAGTTCTACGCCGAGGGCTATACGCTGGCGCGCGGCCTGGCACTGGCCAACAACAGCCGCAGCCGCATGGTATTTTCCGACAACGCGCAAAGCGGGCAACTCGACTGGCAAGTCGACGTGTGCTTTCCGACCGCCGATGACGACTGCGCCAGCACCAGCTCGCGCTGGTCGGACGTCGACACGCCGGCCGCCTCGCCCGATGGCGGCGATGTCAAGACCAGTTCGGTATTTCGCAGCGCTGCGTCGCTGCCGCGCACGTCGGCGCTGGAAATCACGCCCGACGGCGACGCCAGCGCGGTCTATTTCACCGCGCTGGGCTGGGTCGATACCGGCAAGCCGTCCTTGACACGGCTCGACCTGTCGCCGGTCGGGGACAGCCAGGAGTTTCCCGCTACCGCGGTCGTGGTGACGCTGGCCGGGGCGGTCGTGACCTGCCGCCCGGGTGCGGCCGACGGCGATGCGCGCAGGTGCCCATGATGACGCGCCGCCCAATCGCCACGCGCCCGGCAATCCGCCGTCAGCGTCACGCCGGCCAGCGCGGGGTCGCGCTGCTCGAAGCGCTGATCGCGATCCTGATCCTGGCCATTGGCCTGATCGGCACGCTCGGCCTGCAGGTCAATTCTCAAGCCGCGCTGGCCGAGGCCAGCATGCGCGCCGAAGCCACCATCGCCGCCAATGAACTGATCGGCGTCATGAATTCCGACCTCGACAATCTCAACGACTATGCACTCGCCGAAGGCGGCACGCCAGGCGCCCGGCTGCAGGCCTGGCATGCGGCGCTGGGCGGCCATCTGCCCCATCCCAGCGTGATCGTCGAAATCACGCCGGCCGCCGGCACCGAACGCGTGGCTGTGGCGGTGGAGATCCGCTGGCGCCGCGACGAGCAGGCGCCCCGCAACCAGCACCGGATCGTCACCTACCTGTCGAGGTCGGCATGACGCGGCGCCCGATCCCATCCGGCCAGCAGATGCCGGCAGGCCGCCGCGTGGCCGGTTTTTCGCTGGTCGAATTAATGGTCAGCATCGTGATCGGCTTGCTGGCGGTGCTGTTCGCCACCCGCATGATGACCGATTCCGAGAGTAACAAGGATGGCGCGCTGGGCGGCTCGGAGTCGATGCAGAACGGGATGATGGCCATGTTTTCCATCAGCGCCGATGCCGAACAGGCCGGTTACGGCCTGAATGATCCGATCCTGGCCGGCTGCGACACCATCTTCCACGATACCAAGGGGTTCGACATGGCCAAGGCCATGCGCGGCGCCACCGAAACGCAGCCGCTGGCGGCGGCGGTGATCGTCAATGGCGGGACCGGACCGGACGAAGTCACGCTGTACTCGGGCAGCGCGGCCAGCGGCACCGCCACCATGCGCCTGGTCAGTAACTACAATGGCGGCAACCAGATCGCACTGGACCGCGTGCCGTACGGTTTCGCCGTGGGCGATGTGATCGTGGCGGCGCCGGAAGACGGGATCGGCCAGTGCGCACTGGCGCAGATCTCGACTTTGACCGACGACACGCCATCGCTCGGGTTCGCCGACACCGCCGACCGCTTCAATGCGGGGCAGCTCGGGCGCAACTTCGCGGGGAGTGCGACCCGCATCTTCAACCTCGGCCGGGGCGCGAACCTGGCGTTTCATACTTGGCTGGTCGAAGACGGCGTGCTGCGGCTGCGCGCGACCAATCTGGGCGGCAGCGGCGAGACGGCGCAAGCGGTCGCCGACAACATCGTCTCGCTCAAGGCGCAGTACGGCTTCGATACGCGCGCCGTGGCCGCGTTCGACCCGGAGCAGGGCATGCAGGTGCGTCGCTGGTCGAACACGATGATCGACGCCGACGGCGACGGCGTGACCGGCGGCGCCGGCGACTACCAGCGCGTCGCCGCGCTGCGCATTGCCGTGGTGGCGCGCAACAAGAGTCCGGAACGCCGCGGCGCCAACGGCACCTGCAGCACCACCGCGACCGCGCCGACCGTGTTCGCCACGGCGCAGCCAAGCGGCGTGACGGCCGTGCCGGTCACGCTGGACCTGGCGGTCGACGACGACCCGGTGGGCTGGCAGTGCTACCGCTACCGCGCTTTCGAGACCGTCGTGCCCCTGCGTAACGCTGGCTGGAGACCCACCGCATGAAATCCCGTTTCATTTTGCGCCGCCAGCAAGGCGTCGCCCTGCCGGTCATGTTGATCATGATGCTCGTGATGCTGGTGACCAGCGTGTATCTGCTCCGTTCGAGCAATTCGACGACGCTGGCCGCCTCCAACCTGGCCTATGACGCCACGCTCAGCCGCGCGGTCGACCTGGGCTTGCACACCGGTTTCCAGTGGCTGCGCGAGACCGCGATCGCCAACCGTTCGGACCTGGACACGGACCATGCCGACAACGGCTACGTGGCCAGCCTGGAGGATGTCGCCCTGAGCCCGCGCGACAGCGCGTTCTGGGCCGGTAGCGTCGAGTTGGAAGATGCCGACGGCAACAAGATCAAGTACGTGATCCACCGGCTGTGCCAGACCTCGGGCGCGTTCAACGACAGCGAGAACGCCTGCGTCCAGACCGCCGCCAACACCGTCAAGCTCGGTACGACGGTGGCCATCGGCGAAAGCCTGGCCTCCGACGCGCCGGCGTATGCCAGCTCGCCCCAGCTCCACTATGTCATTACCGCCCGCCTCGATGGTGCGCGCGGCGGTAACGTGATCAACCAGATGGTGGTGCTGATCGGCGCCTGACGGCGCCCGGCATCCCGTATCCATGGACATCGCATGAAATATTCGTGTACTACCTTCCCTGGCCTGCTGGCCCTGTGTCTTTCCCTGGTCGTCGGTATCGGCCTCGGTCTCGGCGCCACGCCGGCGTCGGCCGGGCCGACGGCGCTGGCCTCGATGCCCCTGATGAGCCTGACAGGAAGCG
This sequence comes from Massilia aurea, assembly GCF_040790145.1. GTDB lineage: Bacteria > Pseudomonadota > Gammaproteobacteria > Burkholderiales > Burkholderiaceae_D > Telluria > Telluria aurea_C. The sequence goes on along the minus strand of NZ_JBFMMP010000001.1, from coordinate 844,592 downwards.
GTACGGTCAAGCCGAACCTGATGCTGCTGTACGACGATTCGGGCTCGATGGCGTATACCTACACACCCGACTACGTCAACGACAACACCACCTGCCGCGCCAGCAGCACGCTGGCGCTGGGGCTGCGCGAGTGCACGGTCGGCGACGTGCCGTTCCACACGCCGCAATTCAACCGCCAGTACTACAACCCGGAGATGCGCTACAAGCCGCCGGTGAAGGCGGACCAGACGTCGTATCCGGAACAGAACCGGTCGACGACCAACGGCTGGACGAACGTGACCACCGACGGCTTCGGCCTCGAGTTCAAGGATCTGCGCAGCGCGAACGCGCAGCAGACCAACCTGGTGACGGGTTTTCCCGACCTGGAGTGGTGCGACGACGCCGGCGAGTGCCGCCGCAACGTGATCGGCTACACCTATCCCAACCGCGTCTTCAACTCGCCGAACGCCGTCACGGGCAATGCCTATTACTACAAATTGAATGTCAACGAATACTGCACCAACAACAAGCTCACGTCGTGCGTGTCGACCGCCGTCAATGCCGTCGCGCCCAGCACCACGTACGGCAAACCGGCGCCGGTGCGCTGGTGCGACAGCACGGCGCTGAACAACTGCCAGGCGAAATTCGTCGGCAATTTCAAGTACCCGCGCTTCGGCGACCCGGAGCGCCCGGTCAACTGGTACAGCACGATCACCATCAACGATTCGAAATCGAACAACACGCTCCGGATCGACCGCGTGACGTCGGCCAGCACCGCCGGCCTGCAAGAGATCACGAACGGCGCACTGACCGTGAGTGGCGGCACCAACACGCCGGATGAACGCACTGCTGTCGCGGTCGCACTGGTCAAGTCGATCAATGCCAAGATGGGACTGGCCCGGCCGTTCTACGCCTGCGTGAAAACCGCCTCCGGCACGGCGCCCGCCTGCGCCAACTACGGCATTACGCTGCCGACCAACGAGATGCTGGCGGTGTTCCCGATCAGTTGCCCTCGCACTGACAACAAGAACGGCTGCACGGTCGTCAAGGAGGGCAGCCGGACCGCCGAAGAGCTGATCGTCGAAACGGGCACGCGCGTCACCGCCTTGCTGCAGTTCAGCGGCACGGCCGGGGGCAACACGCGCAGCGTGCTGACCAATCTGCGTTTCGCCGGCCAGACCTGGTTCAGCCGCGGCCTGGAACTGGGCCGTAGCGCAAGCTCGGCGCAGGTCGTCACGCAACTGGTGACCCAGATCGGCACCGGCGGCACCGTCAAGGCCTACGCCGGCGGAAATGCCATCACGCCGCAGTGCGCGGCGGCGCAGAACACGACGCTGTGCCTGGTAGGGCCGATGTCGGCCGACGGCACCGTGGCCACCATCGGCTCGATCAACAATCGCAACTCGCTCGCCTTTACCGCCGTGGCGGCCGTGACGGACAACTTGCCGACTTCGGTGTCCGGCGTCGACACCGGGGTGTTTACCCGCACCGACATCGTTTCGTCGCGCGCGACGTACCCGAGGGCCGAAGGACGCACCGATTGCCAGGGCACCCTGTGCACCTATGACGAAGAAATGACCAATTTCGCCAACTGGTACGCCTACTACAAGTCGCGCAACCAGATGATGAAAACGGCCGTGGGCCACGCCTTCCAGCCGCTGGACAAGGACTACAAGGTGGGCCTGGTGGGCCTGCAGCGCGCGGCAAACCAGACCGACTACATGGGCCGCGACGAGATCCTGTATCCGAAATCGTTCGCCGGCGGCGACCGCGTCGCCTGGTACAAGGCGCTCTACGAAATGAACAGCGCGGGCGGCACGCCGGTGCGGCTGGCGCTGAACGAAATGGGCAATATGTTCGCCAACAAGGGCATCTTCAAGCAGGCGGCCGGCGCCGAAGTGATCGAGTTCGCCTGCCAGCAGAACTTCACGTTCGTCACGACCGACGGCTACTGGAACGGCGGCAGCGTCAGCGACGTGGCCAATAACGACAACAAGGACGACCCGGCGCGCTTCTGTACCCAGGACACCGGCTGCGTCGACACCAGCACGCAAGGCAAGCCGTCGCTGGCGGACGTCGCGCTGTACTGGTACAACGGCGGCTCGAACACGGTCAACCGTGATCCGAAGAAGAATTCGCTGCGCCCCGAACTGGAAGGCGCCGACGGCGTCGTGGCCGGCACGCGCAACAAGCGCCTGCACATGCGAACCTACGGCCTTGGCCTCGGGGTCGACGGCGTCATGACCTACGAGCCCAAGTACGACACCGACCGCGAGCCCGGCGGCGACCTCGACAACATCATCGACGGGGTGCGTACCGGCTGCCCGTGGACCAGCGACGGCGTCTACCGCTGGCCCGATCCAGTGGTCGACAAGGTGGCGCTGTCCGACACCTACCAGTCGCGCGTCGATGACTTGTGGCATGCGGCGATCAATGGCGGCGGCAAGTATTTCGCCGCGTCCGATCCGCAGCAGGTCGTCACGGGCCTGAACGAGGCGCTCAACGACATCCGCCAGGCCACCGGCGCTGCGGCCTCGGCCGCGACATCGACGCCGAACATCACGCAGGAAGACGCCGACATCTTCTCGTCGACCTTCACCACCGTGAAGTGGACCGGCAACCTGACCAAGCGCGTACTCAATCCGGTGACCGGCGAAGTGAAGCCGGAAGTGATCTGGAGTTCGACCTGGACCGTGGGCAAGCAGGTCGCCGCCGCCAGCGACACGCGCTCGATCTGGTACCGCGATCCCACCAGTGGCACGCGCAAGGAACTGGCGTTCGCAGGCATGGGCGCCGACCAGGCCTGGTTCAAGGACAAGTGTTCGCTGATGACGCAGTGTGCCAACCTGAACAGCGCGAACCAGGCGATCGTCAACAATGGCGCGACCATCGTCGGCTGGCTGCGCGGCCACCAGCAATACGCCAACAACGTGATCCTGCGCGCCTACACGCCACCGGGGGAGACCGAGGTCGAGCCGGACCAACCGGCCCAGCCGGTCGTGCTCGGCGACATTGCCTCGTCCAAGCCGGCCTATCTGCGCGGCGCGCGCAAGAGCTACGTGGCCGCCGGCTACGATGCCTACAAGACGGCCCAGGCCGGCCGCAAGCCGACCGTGTTCATCGCCGCCAACGACGGCATGCTGCACGCGTTCGACGCCATCAAGGGCACCGAGATGTGGGCCTATATGCCGCGCATCACGATGAAGAAGTTGTATCGCCAGGCCAGCGTGGGCTACGCCACCGAGCACCAGTTCACCGTCGATGGCTCGCCCGAACTGGCCGACGTCCAGATCAACGGCGCCTGGCGCACGATCCTGGTCGCGGGCCTCAATTCCGGCGGCAGGGGCTATTATGCGATCGACGTCACCGATCCCGACGCGCCAACGCCCCTGTGGGAAATTTGCGCCGACGCCAGCGTCTGCAGCGGCGCGCTGCACCAGCCCGAGATGGGTTTCACGTTCGGCAATCCGCAGTTCGGCACCATCAAGGACGGCACCGACGCCGAGGGCAATGCCAAGGTGCGCTGGGTAACCTTCCTGACCTCCGGCTACAACAATATCCCGAGCGCCGACGACGTGGCCGGCGGCAGCGGCAAGGGCATCCTGTTCGTGGTCGATGTCGCCACCGGCCAGCAGGTGCTGAACCTGGGCGACAGCGACATCACCCACGCTTCGACGGGGCTCCTGACCACCGGCTCGGGCGGCATCGGCTCGGGTACGGGCGTGGCCGATCCGTCCGGCCTGGCCAAGATCACCGCGATCACCGCCAACCCCAACACCGATCCGCTGGTGACCTACCTGTACGGGGGCGACAACTTCGGCCAGATGTGGCGTTTCGACTTCACCGGGGCCAAGGTGGCGCGGGTGCGCATGGGCAGCGCCGGCGTTGGCCAGCCGATCACGTCGCGGCCCGACGTGGCCATGTGCCAGGTCGACACCACGGCGGAAGGCGCCGATGCGTCGCCGACGCGGCGCGTCGTGGCCTTCGGCACCGGCCGCATGCTCGACTACACCGACATCAAGGATGTCAGCGAGCAAAGCGTGTACGTGCTGGCCGACAGCGGTGTCCCGGTCAGCGACGGCAAGTGGCGTAGCGCCGACACGTTCTCGGAGCGCCAGTTCACCGAGACCGTGCCGTATAACGCGGCCACGCCGACAGTGCCGCGTTCGAACCGGTTCAAGATCGGCGGCGCCGGGGTCGATCTGGGCGAAAAGGCCGGCTGGTTCGTCGACTTCGACAAGAACGCCGGGGAGCGGGTCAACCTGGATCCGAAGATCGTGTCAGGCACGCTGTCGGTGGTGACGAACCTGCCGCAGTCGGCCACCGCCTGCAACGTGGGCGGCTCGAGCTACGCCTACCACCTCGATGTCTGCACCGGCAAGGCAGTCGCCGGCGACATCGCGGGTTCACTGCTGTCGGGCGATGCCGCGGCGGTTGGCTTCATCATCGTGCGCCTGCCATCGGGCGCGTTGAAGATGGTCACCACCACGGCCAAGGGCGACACCATCACGACCGAGGTGACGTCGGCCACCAGCCAGGATGCGCGCCGCACCGGCTGGCGCCGCGTGCGCGACTAAGAGCGCTTGCAAGGCGCTGCTGCGGCCACGGGCCGCGCCGTATTCTGTTCACACGGCGCGTGCCCGAGACGGTAAAATCGAGGGTTTTCCGACAAGGGCCGTCACAGGTCCACATTTGGGCTCGATTATGGCTAACGACACCGATATTTCCAGCGCCGACGATTCGTCCGGCGCAGGCGCCGACCTTGACGTCGCCGCCAACCGACAGGCCGGCAACATCGCGCGTGAAGTCGCGCGCCGCCGCACCTTCGGCATCATTTCCCACCCTGACGCCGGCAAGACCACGCTGACCGAGAAGCTGCTGCTGTTCTCGGGCGCGATCCAGCTGGCCGGCACCGTCAAGGGCCGCAAGAGCGGGCGTCATGCGACGTCCGACTGGATGGACATCGAAAAGCAGCGCGGCATCTCGGTCGCCTCGTCGGTGATGCAGTTCGATTACCGCGACCACGTCATCAACCTGCTCGACACCCCGGGCCACCAGGACTTCTCGGAAGACACCTATCGCGTGCTCACGGCGGTCGACTCGGCCCTGATGGTGATCGACGCGGCCAAGGGCGTCGAGTCGCAGACCATCAAGCTGCTCGAGGTGTGCCGCATGCGCGCCACGCCGATCGTCACGTTCATGAACAAGATGGACCGCGAAACCCGCGATCCTCTTGAATTGCTCGACGAAGTCGAATCGGTACTCAAGATCGAATGCGCGCCGGTGACCTGGCCGATCGGCATGGGCAAGAACTTCCGCGGGGTCTACCACCTGCTGAAAGACGAGATCATGCTGTTCAAGGCGGGCGAGGAAAAAGCCGACGGCGCCTTCGAGATCGTCAAGGGCATCGACAATCCGCGCCTGGCCGCCATGTTCCCGCTCGAAATCGAGCAACTCAAGATGGAAGTCGAGCTGGTGCACGGCGCCTCGCACGAGTTCGACCTCGAGCGCTTCCTGTCGGGCGTGCAGACGCCGGTGTTCTTCGGCTCGGCCATCAACAACTTCGGCGTGCGCGAAATCCTGTCGGCGCTGGTCGACTGGGCGCCGTCGCCGCGCGAGCGCGATGCCACCGTGCGCGCGGTCAAGCCGGACGAGCAGCCATTTACGGGCTTCGTGTTCAAGATTCAGGCGAACATGGACCCCGCCCACCGCGACCGCATCGCATTCCTGCGTGTGTGTTCGGGGCGCTTCGAAAAGGGCATGAAGGTCAAGCACCTGCGCCTGGGGCGCGACGTCAAGTTGTCGTCGGTGGTGACCTTCATGGCATCGAGCCGCGAACAGGTCGAAGAAGCCTTTGCCGGCGACATCATCGGCTTGCCAAACCACGGCAATATGCAGATCGGCGACAGCTTCACCGAAGGCGAGATGCTCAGCTTCACCGGCATTCCGTACTTCGCGCCGGAGCTGTTCCGCTCGGTGCGCATCCGTAATCCACTCAAGATGAAGCAGCTGCACAAAGGCCTCCAGCAACTGGGCGAAGAGGGCGCGGTGCAGGTGTTCAAGCCGGTGCTGGGTGGTGAGCTGATCCTGGGCGCCGTGGGCGTGCTGCAGTTCGAGGTCGTCGCCAGCCGCCTGCTCAACGAATACAGCGTCGACGCCGTGTTCGAAAGCGCCAGCATCAGCAGCGCACGCTGGGTCTCGAGCGACGACAAGAAGGCCCTGGCCGACTTCGAAGCCGCGCTGGGCCATAACGTCGCCTACGACGCGGCCGGCAATATGGCCTACCTGGCCACGTCCGGCGTCAACCTGCGCCTGACCCAGGAACGCTGGCCGAAGCTGACGTTCCACGCGACGCGCGAGCACGCGGTCAAGCTGGCCTGATCCGGGCCTGGCCCGGGCCTTGTGCCGGGGCTAGTCGGGGACCGTCTGCGTGGCACTGATCGCCACAACGGTTTGCGTGCGCACCACGCCGCCGGTCTCCGTCAGGCGCAGCTGCACCGGCAGCCAGGCGTTGGCCGGGGCCAGCCACACTTCCAGTTGCGGCGCGCCGGAGTCGGCCAGGCGCACCAGGCGCACGGTGTCGAGCGGGCCGATGCCGGTGTCGAGGCGTTCCGGCCCCGCGCTCTCGAAATAGACCATGCGCGCGCCTTTCAGGCCGCCGACCCAGAACGCCACTCTGCTGCGCAGCTGGTCGGGGTCGGCCTGGCCCATGCCGCTCAATTGCATCAACACCGACGCATCATCCTGGCTGCCGGGCGCCAGCTGCGCGCTGCGTCCGGTGAGCCCATCGACGATCTGGCCGCGCTCGCGGTCGAAGAGCGTCGTTGCCTGACCCGTCCCCAGCCGCTCGCGCGTGCGGCGCGGTGCGATGCCGGCGTCATCCAGCCCGCCTTCGCTGGCCATCTCTCCCACGATTCCGTCGAGCTCCAGGCGGTACCTGCTGCCGTCAGTTTCCCATGACAGATGCGCGCTGTCGGCGTCCATGCCGCTGACGCGGTAGTCGATGCGCAGCGAATCGTGCGAGGCGGTCCGGTATTGGCTCGGTCGCTGGGGCGGCCCGCCGTCTTGCGTCGGCAGCACTTCACTGCCTGTCGCGCCGGCTGCCGGCTCGGACGGCGGGGCAGGCTGCGCGGCGGCAGGCGCACGCGGCTGGGATGCGGGCTTCGGCGTCGCCTGCGGCGCACGCACGGGCGGCGCAACCGTCGGCAGCACGGCCGGGGCCGGGGCCGGGTCGGCGCCCGTGAGCGTCACGGCCAGCGGCGCGGTGGCGGCGCGCGGGGCAGGACGAGGATCGAACCATGCGAACACCAGCAGATGCAGGGCCAGCGACAGCAGGAACAGGATCGGCAGCAGTGCGTGGCGCCCGTGGAAAACGGAAAGTCTCATATCGCTAGTGTAGCGTGAGCCCGGAGGCCAGGGTATGTCTAGCGGGCAATTGTCTTCGATGGGTGTGGCTGCCGTTGCTTTGCGCCCGGTGGCCCAGCCGCACTTGCGCTATCACAAACGAATCGCAGGACGCGGGACGTACATTCGTGAATGCACTGAAGAAATGGTGCATCACAACGTCAGTGAGGATGCCATGCTGCCTTTGCCACGCCCCGAGCGCCACCGCTCGCAGCCATCCACGGTGTTGCCATGCTGAGCCGCTTGCGCATCGGCCCTAAATTGCTGCTCGCGCCCGGCGCCGTGCTCGTGCTGCTGCTCATGCTCTCGTGCGTGGCCTATTTCGCGCTGGCGCGCCAGAACGATTCGCTCGAATCGATCGTCGGCCAGCGCGCCGCCAGCATGCGCGCCGCCGCCAGCCTGGGTACGCAGTCGCAAAAAGCGCACGCCGATATCTACCGCTACCTGAGCTGGATGGGCGGCAGCTTCCCGCTGGCCCGCACCGACCCGCTGCGCGGGGAGATCCTGGCCCAGCACGGGCGCATCGCCACCGGCCTGGCGACGCTGTCGGGCAGCACGCTGACCGGCGCCGAACTGCGCCAGGTCGAGCAGGCCGCGCATGCCCAGCGCCGCTATGCGCGGGCGGTGCGCGACGTCATCGAACTGGCGCCGCTGGACGGCTCGATCAGCGCCAACGCGATGCAGAAGGCCGAAGCCGCGTTCGCGCTGGTGGCCCGGCGCCTGGCCGACCTGAGTGCGCTCGAAGAAGCGCTGTCGCGTCAGGCCGCCAGCAGCGCCAAGGCCGACTTTCACATGATCTCGATCCTGATGCCGGCCGTGCTGGTGCTGGCCATTGCATTGTCGCTGGCAATCACGTTCGCGGTGCGCCGCATCCTGCTTGGCGAGATCCGCGGCATCGGCCTGGCCGCCAGCAGCCTGGCCAGCGGCAACCTGACAGTGCAAGAGCGCGACTACGGCGGCGACGAAATCGCCGACACGTCGCGCCTGCTCGACGCAAGTATCCGCAACCTCAATGGCACGCTGCGCACGGTCGCCGAAGCGGCGCGCACGATCGGCGCGGCCTCGCGCGATATCAAGCTCGGCAGCCTGAGCCTGGGCAGCCGCGCGGTGTACCGCGCCGGCGCGCTGGCGCATACCGAAACCACGCTGCAAGCGCTGGCGGCCGACGTGCGCCACAGCGCCGACGAGGCCCGGGCCGCCACCCGCCTGGCGGCCGGCGCCGGCGACGTGGCGCAGGATGGCGGCGGCGTCGTCGACCGCCTGGTGACGACACTCGACGCGAGCCGGCGCAGCGCGCAGCGGGTGGTGGAAATCGTCGACGGGCTCGACCTGGCCGCGAGCGAGACCGGCACGCTGGCCCTGAATGCGGCGCTGGACGCCTCGCGTGCGCCAATGAGCGCCTGCGAGCTGGCGGCGGTGGCCACCGAGGTGCGGGCACTGGCGCGCCGGGTGGCGGGCGCAAGCCGGGAAATCCGCGCCGTGGTGGCGCAATCGGTGGCGCAGATCGACGGCGGCACCGCATGGGCACTGCACGCCGGCAGCAGCATGCAGCGCATCGCCAGTTCGGTGCGCGACGTCGAAGACATCGTCGGGCGCATCGAGTCGGCCGGCGATGGCCAGGCCGAGCAGCTGCAGGGTGTGAGTCAGGCGATCGTGCAGATGGATCAGATCACGCGCCAGAACTGCACGCTGGTCGACGAAGCGGCCAGCGCCGCGCGCACGCTGCAGATGCAGGCGATCGCCCTGGCGCGCACCGTGGCCGGGTTCCGGCTGGAAGAGGGGGGGGATAGTCCGAGGGCGCCGGCCCTGCCGCCAGGGCCCAATGAAAAAGGCGGCGTCCCCCTTGAACCCTCGCGCGAACGGCGTGGGCCAAACCGGGAACGCCGCCGTCATCCGGCATCGCACTTGCGGCTCGCTTCGAGCCGCAAGTGACACCATCGCTTGCGCCGTCAACTGCGGCGGGCGTGCTGACGATTACTCGTAATCGCTGATCGGCGCGCAGCCGCAGAACAGGTTGCGGTCGCCATACACGTTATCGGCGCGGCCGACCGGCGGCCAGTACTTCTTCTTGCGCAGGCTGGCGACCGGGAACGCCGCCACTTCACGCGTGTAGCCGTGCTGCCAATCGTCGCTCGTGACCACTTCGGCCGTGTGCGGCGCACCCTTCAATGGATTGTCCATGCGGTCGTACTCGCCGCGCTCGACTTTGACGATCTCGGCGTGGATCGTGATCATCGCCTCGATGAAGCGGTCGATCTCGGCCTTCGATTCCGATTCAGTCGGCTCGATCATGAGCGTGCCCGGCACCGGGAAGCTCATGGTCGGCGCATGGAAACCGAAGTCCATCAGGCGCTTGGCCACGTCTTCGTTGCTGATGCCGGTCTTGTCCTGCAGCGGACGCAGGTCAATGATGCACTCGTGCGCCACCAGGCCGTCGTGGCCCGCGTACAGCACCGGGTAGTGCGGCGCCAGGCGGCGGGCGATGTAGTTGGCGTTCAGGATCGCCACTTCGGTCGCGGCGGTCAGGCCGTCCGCGCCCATCATCGCGATGTACATCCACGAAATCGGCAGGATCGAGGCCGAGCCGAAGGCGGCGGCGCTGACGGCGCCGATGCCTTGTTCGTCGCGAACGTAACCGGTCGAGAGTTGGTTCGGCAAGAACTTCGCCAGGTGCGCGCCGACGCCGATCGGGCCGACGCCCGGGCCGCCACCGCCGTGCGGGATGCAGAAGGTCTTGTGCAGGTTCAGGTGGCTGACGTCGCCGCCGAACGCGCCCGGCGCGGCCAGGCCGACCAGTGCGTTCATGTTGGCGCCGTCGACATACACCTGGCCGCCGTGTTCATGGACGATCTCGCACAGTTCCTTGATGCCTTCTTCAAACACGCCGTGGGTCGACGGGTACGTGACCATCACGCAGGCCAGGTCCTTGCTGTATTGCTCGGCCTTGGCTTTCAGGTCGGCCAGGTCGACGTTGCCGTTGTCGTCGCAGGCGGTGACGACGACCTTCATGCCGACCATGCTGGCCGATGCCGGGTTGGTGCCGTGGGCCGACGACGGGATCAGGCAGATATTGCGGTGGCCTTCGCCACGCGCCTGGTGGTACTTCTGGATCACCAGCAGGCCCGCGTACTCGCCCTGCGAGCCGGCGTTCGGCTGCAGCGAGATCGCGGCGTAACCGGTGGCGGCGCACAGCATCGCCTCCAGCTGGGTGATCATCTCGCGGTAGCCCACGGTCTGGTCGTTCGGCGCCAGTGGGTGAACGTTCGAGAATTCGGGCCAGGTGACCGGCACCATCTCGGACGTCGCGTTGAGCTTCATCGTGCACGAACCCAGCGGGATCATGGTGCGGTCGAGCGCCAGGTCTTTATCGGCCAGCATGCGCAGGTAGCGCAGCATCTCATGCTCGGCGTGGTAGCGGTTGAAGGTCGGGTGGGTCAGGTAGGCGCTGGTGCGGGCGAGCGCCGTCGGCAGGGCATCGGCCACATCGGCATCGAGTGCGTCCAGGTCGACCGACTTGCCGGCGCCGAAGATGGCGATCAAGGTGGCCAGATCGTCGCGGGTGACGGTTTCGTCCAATGCAATCCCGACTTGCGTAGCGTCGATCTGGCGCAGGTTGATGCCGCGTTCGGTGGCTGCGGCGTGGATCGCGCCGGCGTCTTTCACGCGGACGGTCAGCGTGTCGAAGTACGTCTGGTTGACCAGTTCAAAGCCCAGTTGCTGCAGGCCGGCGGCGAGGATTGCGGCCTGGCGGTAGACGCGGCGGGCAATGCGCTCGAGGCCTTGCGGGCCGTGGTACACCGTGTACATGCCGGCCATCACGGCCAGCAGCACTTGCGCGGTGCAGATGTTCGACGTCGCTTTTTCGCGGCGGATGTGCTGCTCGCGCGTTTGCAGCGCCAGGCGGTAAGCCTGGTTGCCTTGCGCATCGACGGTCACGCCGACCAGGCGGCCCGACATGCTGCGCTTGAATTCGTCGCGCGTGGCCAGGTAGCCGGCGTGCGGGCCGCCGAAACCAAGCGGCACGCCGAAGCGCTGGCTGTTACCGACGACGACGTCGGCGCCCCATTCGCCTGGCGGCGTGAGCACGGTCAGCGCCAGCAGGTCGGCGGCCACGATCACCATGCTGCCGGCGGCGTGCAGTTTTTCGACGGCGGCGCGGTAGTCGCGCACTTCGCCATCGACGCCCGGGTATTGCAGCAGCACGCCAAAGCAGGTCTCGTCCAGCGACTCGACGTCGGCCGCCTTGATGGTACGGACTTCAACGCCGATCGGCAGCGCGCGCGTCTCGATAATTTCGCGCGTCTGCGGCAACACATCGTCGGCGACGTAGAACACTTTCGAGGCCGACTTGCCGACGCGCTGGATCAGCGTCATGGCTTCGGCGGCGGCGGTGCCTTCGTCGAGCATCGACGAGTTGGCGATGCCCATGCCGGTCAGGTCGGTGACGGCCTGCTGGAAGTTCAGGATCGCTTCAAGGCGGCCCTGCGAGATCTCTGGCTGGTACGGGGTGTAGGCGGTGTACCAGGCCGGGTTCTCGAAGATGTTGCGCAGGATGACCTTCGGCGTGAAGGTGCCGTAGTAGCCCTGGCCGATCAGCGACTTCAGAACCTTGTTCTTCGAGGCCAGGCCCTTGAGGGTGGCCAGCGCTTCTTCTTCGGTGCGCGGCTCGGCGAACTGGCCCAGGTCCAGCTTGTCCTTGCGGCGGATATTGGCTGGCACGACGGCGTCGATCAGCGCAGCGCGGGTCTCGTAGCCGAGGGCCGACAGCATCGCTGCCTGGTCGGCGTCGGACGGGCCGATATGGCGCGGGATGAATGAATCACGTGCTTCGAGTTGGATGAGGCTTGGGCGGGTCATGATTGGGGACACAGTCTGCGGCGACGTTGAAGGAGAATGAGGGGTGATGCAGATTGGTGCGCCGCGGCGGGGCCGCGCGCGCACCAGGAGGCGGATCAGTGGTCGGTGGTCTTGCCGTAGGCGTCGGCGTCGAGCAGGTTGTCGTAGGCGCCGGCGTCGCTTGGCGCGAGCTTGAACAGCCAGGCGCCGTAGGCATCCTGGTTGATCGAGTCAGGTGCGTCGGCCACTGGCTGGTTCACGGCGGTGACGGTGCCCGAGACTGGCGAATAGATATCGCTGGCGGCTTTCACCGATTCCACGACGGCGGCGTCGTCGCCGGCGGTGAAGGCTTTGCCGACCTGCGGCAGTTCGACGAACACGATGTCGCCCAGTGCGTCCTGCGCGTATTCGGTGATGCCGACGGTCAGGCTGCCGTCTTCTTCGCGGCGGACCCACTCATGGGACTCGGTGTATTTCAGGTCGGTAGGGATGTTCATGTGGACTCCGGGTAGTTAATTGGCTATCAGTATAGGTGTTCTGGATTCGGGGCGGCACTCAGGCGGCCAGCACCTTACCGTTGCGAACGAACGGCAGCTTGACGACGCTGGCGGCCAGGCGCTTGTCGCGGATGATCACGTGGACGGTGTCGCCGACCGCCACGTCCAGCGGCACGCGCGCGAGCGCAATCGCCTGCTGCATGCTCGGGCTGAAGGTGCCGCTGGTGATTTCGCCTTCCAGGCCGGATGCCGCCACCACGGTCTGGTGCGCGCGCAGGATGCCGCCTTTTTCGCGCAGGATCAGGCCGACGAACTGCGCCTGCTGCCCCTTGGCCTGCAGCGCCGCCTTGCCGATGAAGTCGCGCTCGGACACCAGGTCGATCGTCCAGGCCAGGCCGGCGTCGAGCGGGTTGACGGTATCGTCCATGTCCTGGCCGTACAGGTTCATGCCGGCTTCCAGGCGCAGCGTATCGCGGGCACCGAGGCCAGCTGGCTTGATGCCGGCGGCGACAAACGCATTCCACAGCGCTTCGGCTTGCGAGGCCGGCACGCCAATCTCGAAACCATCTTCGCCGGTGTAGCCGGTGCGGGCGATCATCGCTTCGCCAAACGCGGTATCGGCCACGATGACGGCGTTGAACGGCTTGAGGGCCTCGGACGCCGCCTGGGTGGTCGGCAGCACCTGCCATACCTTGGCGCGGGCGTTCGGGCCTTGCACGGCGATGAGGGCGATCGGGTCGTTGCCGTCGCGGCGCGCGGTGATCGTCACACCGCTGTTGCTGGCGGTATTCTGCTGGTTCATCCAGGCGACGTCTTTTTCGGCGGTGCCGGCGTTGACGACGATGCGGAACCATTCTTCGCTCAGGAAATAGACGATCAGGTCGTCGATCACGCCGCCTTCTGGATTGAGCATGCACGAGTACAGGGCCTTGCCCGGCACTTGCAGCTTGTCGACGTTATTGGCCAGCAGACCGCGCAGGAAGCTGCGCACATTCGCGCCCTTGACGTCGACCACGCACATATGGGACACGTCGAACATGCCGGCGTCGCTACGCACGGCGTTGTGTTCTTCGATTTGCGAGCCGTAGTTGACGGGCATGTCCCAGCCGCCGAAATCGACCATCTTGGCGTTGGCGGCGCGGTGAGCGGAGTTGAGCGGGGTCGCTTTGAGCGTCATGGAATCCTCAGGCAGAAATAGGGGTACAGCACGGTCGTCGTGCGCTGTCGACCCCTCTGTCCTTGGTACCTGAGAGATAGCGGCGTGTCGCCACTTGCCCCTTCGGTGGACCGCTACCGCGGCCGCTCTCCAGAGTTGAACCGCCGCGCGCTGCGCCGCCGTCCCTTGACCGGTCCTTTTGCCTGAGAGTTTATGGGTGAGTGCCCCTTCGGCGGCAGCCTGGCTGCGCTCTCCCGATCAAGACTGCGGAGGATATGCCACCCTTTGATTACTGTCAACCGCACCAGCCCCAGCCCCACTCGCTCCCAATCAGGGTCGGAGTCGAATTGTTTGACAACTTTCGACAATTGCCCAATAAGTCGACTCCGACCCTAATTAATTTTGACCGCTACGGCAATAAAAATGATGCGTTCAGAAAACTTGGTGACAAGCGGAATCGAACCGAGATTTTGTTAGCGCTAAACCCCTCAAAATTAATTGGGGTCGGAGTCGAATTGTTTGACAACATTCAGGAATTGCCCAATAAGTCTACACTGACCCTCATGGTGAATTGGCATAAAAGTGCTTTAAAGCATTGCTTCGCACTATTGGTGGTGGGTGGCGGGGGCGTTTGTCGTGATTTGCTACACTTGTTTCACTTACTTTGTAGGCGGAAAAACTATGAATCAAGAAAAGGCGCTTCAGGAGAAAGAGGGGTGGTTCACTCTGTCCGGCGATGTCAACAGTGATATGGTGCATCGCATGTTCGAGGCGGTGGCGAACATGACCGAAGATGGCATCGATACCGCCCACGTGTTACTGCAGTCAAATGGCGGCTATGTCAGCGACGGGCTGTGCCTGTATAACTTCATGGCCAGCTCACCGATCAAATTTGTGATGTACAACGCCGGCGCCGTGGCCTCGATCGCGGTCGTGTTGTATCTGGCCGGGTCGCGCCGCTATGCCAGCGAGACGGCGCGGTTCATGATTCACAAGTCGCATGCGACGGCGTCGCCCGGCTCGCGGCCGGATGCGCTCAATATCATCGTGGAGGGCTTGCGCGCCGACGACGCGCGCACCGAGGCGATCCTGCGCAAGGAGATCGAGCTCACGCCCGACCAGTGGAACGTGCACCAGTACGGCGACCTGCACATGACGGCGCGCGATGCCAAGGCATCCAAAATGATTCATGAAGTGACCGACTTCGCGCCACCCAAGGGTGCGATTTTGCGTAATATCTGAAGCTGGCATTAAACACCGATGCCTGAGGTCGGCCCAGCGGGCTTGCGTGATCCGGCCGTGGCGCGAAAATGAAAAAGCCTGCCGGCGCGTCGCGCGGGCAGGCTGATTCCATCGGCGCCCCCGGGCATGCCGGAAGCGTGGAGACCGCTAGCGGTTCTTGTCGTTCTTGTGACTCTGGCGCCCCGCCGCCGCATGCTGCTCGGGCGTGCCGCCCTGGACGCCGGCGCTCGAGCGCGAGCCGGATTGCTGCGACTCATTCAGGCGGGTATCGGGCTGCTGCGCCGGCGTCGCCTGGCGCCCCGACTGCTGCGATGCGCCCGATGCAGAGCTCGACTGCTGATTCGACAGCGCATCGGACTGGCGCGCCGCATCGTTCTTGTGACTCTGGCGTCCGGCTTCGACATGCTGCTCGTGCGTGCCGCCCTGGTTGCCCGAACGCGAATTGGATTTGTTTTGCGAGACCATGATAGTTCCTTTTAAAAGTGTCAAAAGAGATCGTGCTCGTGTCCCCGAAATGACGTTGTACGTTTCCGGGGAGATCAATCATGAGGCGCGCACTGTTGAACTGGAATCGGACAGCGGCCCCCGCGCCTGTAGAACTGCTCCTACGCACAAAAGCAAGATTTGCATGGGCATTCGACCCATGGCGGCTCGGCACTTTGTCGCACCAACTCCACCCCGCTGTGTTTGCTCATTGCTGTCCGGCAAGAGTGTGGCAGAATAGAGGCTGCCTCACTTCGCCGAACCGTCATGGCCACCCCATCCGCCCAGACCCACGCCGCGCGCAAAGCCGCTGCCGCCCAGCAGGCGACACTCGCCGAGCTGGTCGACATCGCCTGCCGCCAGGCGGGGGCGGAGCTTGCGGACGTGGCCCGGCGCATCGTGTCGGTCCTGCTCGACCTGACCGCCGCCGGCCCCGACCCCCGCACCGTCATGCGCCGGGTCAAATCGGGCAACCTCCTCAAGGACAACGACTACGCCTTCGTCCACCTGGCCACGAGCGCGCTCGAAGCGGCGTTGCAGGCCGAAGTCGAACTCCTGGTGCCGATCGCCCCGACCGCGCAAGCAGGGCCGGTGGCACTCAGTCTCGTGCCGCTCGAGCAGATCGACCGGCAGATGGCGCTGAACACCGTCAGCCGCCCGTTTGATCTGCAGTATTCGGAGCAGTTGGCCACCCTCGGCGTGCGTCTCGGGCTGCTGCTTGGCCGCGACCTGGTGCGCGCCGCCCACAACCCGTTCCGTCCCACCGTGTTCCTGGCCGCGCTGCACGCCGCGTGGTGCGAGTTCGAGCCCGATCCGGAAGCGCATGGCCTCCTGGCGCCTTTGCTGCGCCCCGGCCTGATGATCGATCTCGGCCCGCTGTATGAATCGCTGATCGAGGCGCTCAAGGCCGCGCGCAAGGGCAAGGACGACGACACCCGCTTTGCCAAGACCGATGACCGCGCCGCGCGCCGCGCCGAACGCGCACGGCGCGAAGCATCATTGTCGGATCAGCTGCGCCAGCTGTTCGACCCGGCGCTGGTCGTGCCCGAGATCCCGAATCTGCCGCAGGGTAGCGGCGGCTGGCGACCCAGCACCGCGTCAGGTTTCAGCGTCGCCGCAGCGGAACCCGGCCTCGCTGCCAGCCTGGAAGCCATCCCGCAAGCCAGCCTGCAAGCCGGGTTGCAGCCTGTCGTCGCGGCAGCCGGTTTTCAACACGGCGCGCCCGGCCACGCCACGCCGCTGGCCGGCCACGGATTCGCACAAGGCGGCGCCGGCACGGGAGCCATGACTGGCGCGATGCCGCTGATCGACCTGCTCGGCCGCCTTGGCGCTGGCGCCGCGATCCCCGGCATGCCGGATCTGCCGGCGTTCGCCATGAGCGCCGGCGCCCGCGACACGGGGCAGGGCGGTGACGGCAGCGCGAGTGCCCCGGGCGTCCCGCACGGCGCCTTCTACCTGCCGCGCCTGCGCGCCAGCCTGCCGCCGGGCGCACTCTCGCGCGGTGACGCCACCACGCTCGACCTGCTCTCGCGCGTGTTCGAAGGCGTGCTGCAGGACGATGGCGTTGCCCCCGAGACGCGCGAGCTGATGGCGTTCCTGCAGGTCCCGGTATTGAAGGCGGCCCTGCGCGACCGCAGCTTCTTCTATGAGGAAGCCCATCCCGCGCGGCGCCTGCTCGACCTGCTCTCGCAAGCCGGCTGGGAACAGCCGGCAAGCCAGGACGATCCGGTCTACCGCGCCATGCGCAGCAGCGTCGAGCGGGTGCGCGACGCCGAGCAGCCCGAATTCGCCGCCGCCGTGGCCGAACTCGAAGCCGGCCTGGCCGCGCGCGACAGCGCCGAGCAGGCGGCCATCGCGGGCCCGATTGCCAACGCCACGCGCCAGGAAAAGCAGGTCGCTGCCAAGCGCTCGGCGCAGCGCGCCGTCGCGCTGCGCCTGGCTGGTGAACAGCTGGTGCCGGCGGTGGCGGGCTTTCTGGAGCAGCGCTGGAGCGCGGCACTGGCGCTGGCCTACACGATCGAAGACAGCCGCCCCGGCGCGATCGACAATGCTACGCGCACGATGGAGGACCTGATCTGGAGCGTCAAGCCGAAAGCCACGCAGGAGCAGCGCAAGGCCCTGATCGCGCGCCTGCCCGCGCTGCTGGCCAGCCTGAACAAATGGCTCGACGCCACGCGCTGGCAAGACGCCGAGCGGCTGCAGTTCTTCGCCGAGCTGGCCGAATGCCATGCCTCGATCGTGCGCGCGCCGATCGAGCTCGCGCCCGAACGCCAGCTCGAACTGGCGGTGGAAGCGGCCCAGCAGGACGCGCTGCGCCGCGTGGCGCAAGAGCAGGCACAGGCCGAGGACGAGCAGCACGCCAGTCACGGGCCGGACGCCGACGCGCTGGCCGGCCTGGAACGCGGCATGCGCCTCGAACTGGCCGAGGGCGACAACGTACGCAAGGTGCGCCTGGCCTGGGTCAGCCCGCTGCGCACGCTGTACATCTTCTCGGGCGCCGGGCGCCAGGAAGCGTTCTCGCTGCCGGCTGCGCGGCTCGCCGACCTGCTGCGCGCGGGCGCGATCCGGGTGGTGCTGGCCGAAGGCGTCGTCGGCCGCATCCTTGGCGCGGCAGTCGGCACCGAAGCGGTCAACGATGCCGGCCCGCCGGCAGGCCAGGCCCCCGGCGCGCCTGCCCGCAGCGCATAAGGCCCGGCCAGCGTCCGCCCAGCCATGGCGGCCCCCATGCCCGCAATGGTATGATGAGCGCTTCTTCGCTACCTTCATCTTCCACGCAACGTGCGCCTCTCTTCCATCAAATTGTCGGGATTTAAATCGTTCGTCGATCCCACCAATTTCCAGGTGCCCGGCCAGCTGGTCGGCGTGGTCGGCCCGAACGGCTGCGGCAAGTCGAACATCATCGACGCCGTGCGCTGGGTGCTGGGCGAATCGAAAGCATCCGAGCTGCGTGGCGAGTCGATGCAGGACGTGATCTTCAACGGCTCCACGCATCGCAAGCCCGCCGGGCGCTCGTCGGTCGAACTGGTGTTCGACAACAGTGCCGGCAAGGCCGCCGGCCAGTGGGGCCAGTACGCCGAGATCGCCGTCAAGCGCACGCTCACGCGCGACGGCACGTCCACGTATTACATCAACAGCCAGCCAGTGCGCCGGCGCGATATCCAGGACATCTTCCTGGGCACGGGCCTGGGCCCGCGCGCCTACGCCATCATCGGCCAGGGCATGATCTCGCGGATCATCGAATCGCGTCCCGAAGAACTGCGCGTGTTTCTCGAAGAGGCGGCCGGCGTGTCGAAGTACAAGGAGCGCCGGCGCGAAACCGAAAACCGCCTGTCCGACACGCGCGAGAACCTGCTGCGCGTCGAAGACATCCTGCGCGAACTGAACGCCAACCTGGAAAAACTCGAGGCGCAGGCTGCCGTGGCGCTGCGGTTTCACCAGATGCAGTCGGACCAGGAAGAAAAGCAGAAGCTCCTCTGGCTGCTGCGCAAGAACGATGCAAAGGCCGAGCAAGTCAGGTTTTTCCGCGAAGTCGAAGAGGCGCAGACCGGGCTCGAGGCGCAAACCGCGCAACTGCGCGGCGTGGAGCTCGACCTCGAACACCTGCGCCAGGCGCACTTCGCCGCAGGCGACCGCCTGCACACGGCGCAGGGTGCGCTGTACAGCGTGAACGCCGAAATCGGCAGCCTGGAAGCGCAGATCAAGTTCGTGGTCGAATCGCGCACACGCCTGCAAAATCAGATCGTCACCCTGAGCGCCCAGCGTGACGGCTGGTCGACCCAGGCCAATGAACACCGCGAGGGCCAGGAAGAAGCCGAGATGCAGCTCGAGGAACTGGCCGCGCGCGCCGAGGGCGCCCAGATCGCGGTCGAAGTCCACGGCGAGCGCCTGCCGGAACTCGAAGCGGCCTGGCGCGCCGGCCAGGATGCGGCCAATGCGGCGCGCGCGCGCATCGCGGCGGCCCAGCAGCGCATCGAACTGGCTGCGGCCCACGGCCGCAACGCAGGCGGCATCCTGGCCAACCTGGTCGTGCGGCGCGAGCGCCTGCAGCAGGAACGCAATGCCCTGAACCTGCCCGACAGCGCCACGCTCGACAACCTGCGCCTGCAGCTCGAAGAAAAGCAGCTGGCCCTCGAAGAGCAGACGGTGGTGCTGGAAGACGCAGCAGCGCGCCAGGACACCGTGGAAGCCGAACGCCGCCAGGCCAACGGTGACGTCCAGCGCGAGAGCGCTGCCAACGCACAGCTGGAAGCGCGCCTGAACGCGCTGCGCCAGATGCAGGACCGCGTACAAACCAAAGGCAAGGTCCAGCCCTGGCTGGAGAAACACGCGCTGACCGGATTGCCGCGCCTGTGGCAGCATCTCGACGTCGAAGCGGGCTGGGAAACAGCGCTCGAAGCCGTGCTGCGCGAACGGGCCGGCGCGCTCGACGTGACGAACCTCGATGCGACCAAGGCCTTTTTCAACGATCCGCCACCGGCGCGCCTGGCGCTGTACGCCGCGCAGTTGTTTGGCGCGCGCGACCCGGCGCCTGCCGGATTGCACCCGTTCTCCAGCCTCTTGCGCATCAACGACGCTGGCGTGCGCGGCGTGCTGGAAGACTGGTTGCACGGCGTGTACATCGCGCAGGATGCCTCGGAAGCGTTCGACGCGCGCGCCCGCCTGCCACACGGCGCCAGCTTCGTCACGCGCCAGGGCCATGTGATCACCCGCTCGAGCGTGCGCTTTCACGCGCCGGACGCCGAGCAGGATGGCATGCTGGCGCGCCAGCACGAGATCGATAACACCGGCAAGCAGTTGCGCGCACAGGCGCTGCTGGCCGACGAAGCGCGTGAGCGCGCCGCGCGCGCCGACGCCGCTGTCCTTGCGCTGGCGCGCCGCCTGCAGGATGCCCGCGCGCGTGTGGCCATGCTGCAGCGCGAGGTGCATGCGCTGCAGATCGAGGTGCTCAAGCAGAGCGAGATCGAAGCGCGCTTCAACCAGCGCAGTGGCCAGATCGCGGCCGACCTGACCGAAATCGCCGCCCAGGAATCCGAGCAGCGCCAGGCCCAGCTCGAAGCCGAGATGTCGCTCGAGGACTTGACCCTGCAGCTGGCCGAACTGCACGAAGCCAGCGAAGACGGCCAGGCCGCCTTCCAGGATCAGGAACAGGCGCTCAACCGCGCGCGCGAACACATGCGCGACCTGGAGCGCGGCGCGCAAGAGGCGCAGTTCGCCGAGCGCGCCCAGCGCAGCCGCATCGACGAATTGCGCCGCACGATCGCCACCGCCGCCACCCAGGCCGAGCAAGTGGGCGCCAGTCTGGCCCAGGCCCGCCTGGAACTCGAAGCGCTGGAAAGCGGCAGCGCCCACGAGGGCTTGCAGGTGCTGCTCGATCAGCGCACGACGCAAGAGGCAGCGTTGTCCGCCGCCCGCCACGAACTCGATCAGGTCGCGCAGCAGTTGCGCACGGCCGAAGAATCGCGCATGCAGACCGAGCGCAACCTGCAGCCGCAGCGCGACCGCATCACCGAACTGCAACTGAAGGAACAAGCCGCGCGCCTGAACCAGGAGCAGTTCGCCGAAGCGCTGGCCGCCACCGGCGCCATCGAGGCCGAGCTGGCAGCCAAGCTCGATCCGGATGTCAAGCCCCAATACCTGCAGGGCGAAGTCACGCGTTTGACCAACGCCATCGCGGGTCTGGGCGCCGTGAACCTTGCGGCGGTGGACGAGCTGGCGCAGGCGAGCGAGCGCAAACACTTCCTCGATTCGCAGAACGCCGACCTCAGTGAAGCCATCGCCACGCTGGAAGACGCGATCGGCCGCATTGACCGCGAAACACGCGACCTGCTGCAGGACACGTTCGATCGCGTGAATGGCCACTTCTCCGAACTGTTCCCGATCTTGTTCGGCGGCGGGAATGCGCGCCTGGTGATGACCGGCGACGAGATCCTCGACGCCGGTGTGCAGGTGATGGCCCAGCCGCCGGGCAAGAAGAACGCGACGATCCACCTGCTCTCGGGCGGCGAGAAAGCCCTGACCGCCACGGCGCTGGTGTTCTCGATGTTCCGCCTGAACCCCGCACCATTCTGCCTGCTCGACGAGGTCGACGCGCCGCTCGACGACGCCAACACCGAGCGTTTCTGCCGCATGGTCAAGCGCATGTCCGAGCACACCCAGTTCCTCTTCATCTCGCACAACAAGATCGCGATGGAGATGGCCAGCCAGCTGATCGGCGTGACGATGCAGGAGCAGGGCGTATCGCGCATCGTGGCGGTGGACATGGAAGCGGCCGCCGACCTGGTCGCCGCGTGACGGAGCCCGCACAATGATCCAGGACGCCGCCCATCGGCCGGCAGATTTTGCGCTGGCGGCTGCGCTGCGCATGGCCGCAACGTCGCCTGCGCCCATGTTGCTGGTGCGCGCCGACACGGGCGAGGCGACGCTCAATCAGGCCTGTCACGCGCTGCTTGACCGCGCCGCGGCGCCGGTTGATGCATGGTCGCCGCTGGCGTCCATGTTCCCGGAGGCTGTCGCGCTGACGGCGACGGTGCGCGCCATCGTCGATGCTGGTCTGGCTGCGACCACGGTGGCGCTTGTGCTGCGCGAACCGGCGCAGGTGGCCCTGTCGGCGCTGTACCGGGAAGATGGCGCCATTGCAGGCGTGCTTGGCGTGGTCCAGGTGCTGCCGGCGCAGGCCGACCAGGCGGAGCACGAGCGCGCGCTGGCCGCCGGCGAAGCGCGCTTTCGCGCGATCACGAACGCGATGCCGCAGATGGTCTGGTCGACGCTGCCCGACGGCTTTCACGATTACTACAGCGACCAGTGGTACGCGTTTACCGGCGTGCCGCCTGGCTCCACCGACGGCGTAGCCTGGAACGACATGTTCCACCCGGACGACCAGGCCGCAGCCTGGGCCAGATGGCGCCATTCGCTGGCTACCGGTGAGCCCTACGAGATCGAATACCGCCTGCGCCATCGCAGCGGCGCCTATCGCTGGGTGCTGGGTCGCGCGCTGCCGGTGAGGGGAGAGGATGGGGTGATCCAGCGCTGGATGGGCACCTGCACCGACATCCACGAACACAAGCTCACGGCCGACGCGTTGCGCGACGCCGACGTGCGCAAGGACGAATTTCTGGCCATGCTCGGCCACGAGCTGCGCAATCCGCTCGCGCCGATCAGCAGCGCCGCAGCCCTGCTGCCGCTGGCCAAGGGCGACCCGGTGCGCGTCGAGCATATCGGCCGCGTCATCGCGCGCCAGGCTGCGCACATGGCCGGCCTGGTCGACGACCTGCTCGACGTGTCGCGTGTCACGCGCGGCACGATTTCTCTCGACCGACAAACGGTCGACGTACGCCTGCTGGTGGACGAAGCGGTCGAGCAGGTACGCCCGCTCGTCGACGCCCGTTCGCACACGCTCGACATCGCCTGTCAGGGGCCGGGTGGGCAGGTCGTCGGCGACGCCAAGCGCCTGGTGCAGGTGATCTCGAACCTGTTGTCCAATGCGGCCCGATACACGCCGCCCGGCGGGCAGATCGCGGTGTCGATCGCGTCCACGCACGACACGGTGCGCATCGCCGTGCGCGACAACGGCATTGGGATGTCGCCGGACTTGATCGCCGGCGCTTTCGAGCTGTTCCGCCAGGGTACGCGCACGCCGGACCGGTCGCAGGGCGGCCTGGGCATCGGGCCGGCGCTCGTGAACCGCCTGGTGCAACTGCATGGCGGGCGGGTGGAAGCATCGAGTGGGGGGGAGGGCATGGGCAGCGAAGTCGCTGTCACCTTGCCACTGCACGGCGCATGACGTTCCATCTGAACGTGCCGGTTCCGGGCTCGCACGATACCGGAATGCCAATGAATGGCGTCGGCACCGGGGAGTTGGTATCATTGCATGCCTTTGCATGGGGACTGCCCGCACGCGTGGCATTTCGATTGAATCACCTAGTTCGCTGCAAGACCGGGACCGTGCGTCCGGCGCGAATTTCGCTATTGAGGCACAAGCAGCATGACTGATCTCCAAATGAGCCTGATCGCAGCCGGCGGCGTGTTCGTCGTCGGTGTCGTCACTTACAACAAATGGCAGGAGTACAAGGCCAGGAAAAGCGTCGAGCGCGCGTTCGCATCGGATCACGACGACGTGCTGATGCGCAGCGGCGAGGCGGCGCCGGCGGCCGAACGCAGCGAACCGATGTTCGACCACGGCGTGCCGCCGTCGACACCGGCAGCCGCGCCCGCGCCGGCGGGAAAAGGTGAATTCACCTACAAGCACGTGACCGAGCCGACGCTCGATGCGGCCGCCTTCACGGTCGCCGACACCAAGCCCGAGCCACAGCTTGACGCAATGGTCCCGGCCGAGTCGCCGGCGCTGGCAGCTGAAGAAGTCGCAACGCCGGCACCGACGCCGACACCAGCGCCGGCACCAGCACCAGCCGCACCAGTCCCGCCACCGTCCTACCGCGCCGGCGGCTCCAGCGCCGCGCAAGACGCCGTGGCCGCATCGCTCCCGGGCACCCGGCCCGGCATGCCGCCGGCCGAACTGGCCGAATGCCTGGTCGACCCGCTGATCGACTGCATGATTCCGCTGGCGCTCGAGGCGCCGGTCCGTGGCGACAAGATCCTGCCGACGCTGCACGGCCTGCGCCGCGTGGGCAACAAGCCGATCCACTACATCGGCTTTGCCGTCAGCGGCGAGTGGGAGCCGATCGTCCATGGCGGCGTGTACACCAAGCTGCAGGCGGGCGTGCAGATGGCCACGCGCACGACGGCCCTGAATGAACTCGAATATTCCGAACTCGTCACGCGCCTGCGCGCGGTGGGCGACGAGATCGGCGCCGAGCCGGAAGTGCCCGACATGATCGAAGTGATGAGCGAGGCGCGTACGCTGCACCGTTTTGTCGCCGGTCACGACGCGCAACTGAGCGTGAACCTGGCCGCCAACGGCGCGCCGTGGGCCATGTCGACGCTGATCGGCGCGCTCGAGAACGCGGGCTTCGACGTGCGGCCGGACGGGCGCTTCGCCATGCCGGATCGCGACAATGCAGGAAACAGCGCTGGCAACAGCGTGCTGTTTACCCTCTCGACCAACGTCACGCTGGGCGCTGACACCACCTCGCGCCTGACGCTGCTGCTGGACGTGCCCTGCGTGGCGCCGACCCGTGACGCCTTTGGCCGCATGGTCGACACCGCGCGTTCGCTGACGCAGCGCCTGGACGCCACCATCGTCGACGACGGCAACCAGCCGCTCGAAGCCGAAGCGCTCGACGAAATCAAGGGCCAGGTGAGCGAGTTCTACGCCGAGATGGAAGCATCGGACATCGCGGCCGGTTCGACCCGCGCGCTGCGCCTGTTCAGCTGAGGAAGCACCCGTGACCGAGCAGATCGACGCCCTGGCCCGGATGGCCTGGCTGGTCGCGGAACTGAACCGCGCCAGCTACAACTACCACGTGCTCGACGCCCCGACGATTCCCGATGCCGAGTACGATCGCCTGTACCACGAACTGGCCGGCCTCGAGACGCTTTACCCGGAAGCGATCGCGTCCGATTCGCCCACCCAGCGCGTGGGCGACGCACCAATCCCCGAATTCAACCAGGTCACGCACGCCGTGCCGATGCTGTCGCTGAACAACGGGTTCCATGACGACGACATCGACAACTTCGACCGCCGCGTGCGCGAAGGGCTCGAGACGCGCGCAGTGGCCTACAACGCCGAGCTGAAATTCGACGGCCTGGCCATCAGCCTGCGCTATGAAAACGGCCGCCTGGTGCAGGCCGCCACGCGTGGCGACGGCTACACGGGCGAAGACGTCACGGCCAATATCCGCACCGTGCGCGTGATCCCGCTGCGCCTGCATGGCGACGCCGTGCCCGCCGTGCTTGAAGTGCGCGGCGAAGTGCTGATGTTCAAGCGCGACTTCGAGAGCCTCAACGAGCGCCAGCGCGCCGCCGGCCAGAAAGAATTCGCCAATCCGCGCAACGCCGCCGCCGGCAGCCTGCGCCAGCTCGACGCGCGCATCACCAATGCACGCCGGCTGCGCTTCTTCGCGTACGGCGTGGGCCAGCTCGACGGCGTCGATCTGCCCGAATCCCATTCGGCGATGCTCGACTGGCTGGGCGTGCTCGGCCTGCCGGTGGCAAAAGAGCGCCAGGTGGTCACCGGCCGCGATGGCCTGCTGGCGTTCTACCGCGACATCGGCGAGCGCCGCGCGTCGCTGCCGTACGAGATCGATGGCGTGGTCTACAAGGTCGATTCGCTCGACGACCAGCGCGCGCTGGGCTTCGTCTCGCGCGCGCCGCGCTTTGCGCTGGCCCATAAATTCCCGGCCGAAGAAGCCTTGACCACGGTGCAGGCGATCGAGGTCCAGGTCGGCCGCACCGGCGCCATCACGCCGGTGGCGCGGCTGGTGCCGGTGTCGGTCGGCGGTGTCACCGTCACCAACGCGACCCTGCACAACGAAGACGAAGTGCGGCGCAAGGACGTGCGCGTGGGCGACACGGTCATCGTGCGCCGCGCGGGCGACGTCATTCCCGAAGTGCTGGGCGTGGTGCTCGAACGCCGACCGACGCCGGAACCGGCGGTGTATCAGCTACCCGCGCAGTGTCCTGTCTGCGGTTCACACGTCGTGCGCGAAGAAGGCGAGATCGTCGCGCGCTGCTCCGGCGGCTTGAGCTGCGCCGCGCAGCGCAAGGAAGCGATCCGTCACTTCGCCGGCCGGCGCATGATGGACATCGAAGGCCTGGGCGACCGCTACATCGACAGCCTGGTCGAAGCGAACCTGGTGGCCGGCGTGGCCGACCTGTATAAACTGACGCAGGACGACCTGCTCAAGATGAAGCGCCTGGCCGATGAAGCCGATGGCTCGACCCCGGAAACGGTCAAGCAGGGCAAGGTGCCGACCAAGTGGGCAGACAACCTGCTGGCGGCGATTGCGGCCAGCAAGGCGCCGCCGCTCGAGCGGCTGCTGTTCGCGCTCGGCATCCGCCACGTGGGCGAATCCACCGCGAAGACGCTGGCCGAGTATCTGGGCTCGCTGGCGCTGGTGCGCCGCGCCCCGGCCGCGCTGCTGCGCGTGCTGCCCGATATCGGCGGCACGGTGGCCCAGTCGATCGCCGAATTCTTCGCCGAAGAAAAAAACCAGATTGCACTGGACGCCTTGCTGGCCGCAGGCGTGGCGCCGCGTGACGAGCATCCGCCCAAGGCGCAGTTGCGCGACAAGCTCGACGCCATCAAGCTGCTCGCCGCGCTGGACATCCCGAAACTGACCGAGCCGCGTGCGCGCCAGGTTATTGCCGCCGGCCAGACGCTGGAAGACGTCGCAGGGCGCACCGACTTCGGTATCTTCGGCTTGCCGGCCACGGTGGCGGCATCGCTTGAAGCCTGGATGAGCGAGAAGTCCAACCGCGAACTGGTGACGTCGCTGGCGGCCATGCGGCGCGAACTGCTCGACCTGGTCCCCGAGGCAGCAGCGACCGCCGACGGCCCGATGACCGGCAAGACGTTCGTGTTGACCGGCACGTTGCCGACCCTGAGCCGCGATGCGGCAGGCGCCCTGATCGAAGGGGCCGGCGGCAAGGTCGCCAGCTCGGTATCGAAGAAAACCTCGTATGTGGTGGCCGGCGCCGAGGCGGGCAGCAAGCTGGCCAAGGCCGAAGAACTGGGCGTCACGATCCTGGATGAGGCGGCGCTGCTGGCGCTGCTCGAACAACAATAATCAACCCTGACTGAACCACGATGACCCTGATCCGCAAAGCCGTTTTCCCTGTCGCCGGCCTTGGTAGCCGCTTCCTGCCAGCGACGAAAGCGCAACCGAAAGAGATGCTGCCGATCGTCGACAAGCCGCTGATCCAGTATGCGGTGGAAGAGGCGGTTGCCGCCGGCGTCACGGAACTGATCTTCATCACGGGCCGCAACAAGCGCGCGATCGAAGACCATTTCGACACCGCCTACGAGCTCGAAGCCGAGCTGGAAGCGGCCGGCAAGCAGGCGCTGCTCGAGACGGTGCGCAATGTCATTCCAAAGAACGTCAACTGCATCTACATCCGCCAGTCGTCGCCGCTGGGCCTGGGCCACGCCGTCCTGTGCGCGCGACCGGTGGTAGGCAATGAACCATTTGCCGTCCTGCTGGCGGACGATTTCATGGACACTGCCGCCGGTCACAAGCCGGTGTTGGCGCAGATGACCGACCTGTACACCTATGAACGCAGCAGCATCCTGGCGGTGCAGGACGTGCCGCGCGAACAGACGCGCCAGTACGGCATCGTCAGCGCCACGCCGTACCGGCCGGACCTGGAGCTGGTGTCCGACATCATCGAGAAACCGCAGCCGGCCGATGCGCCGTCGACGCTGGCCGTGGTCGGCCGGTATGTGCTGTCGCCATCGATCTTCGGCTACCTCGAAACGATCGGCAAAGGCGCCGGCGGCGAAATCCAGCTCACCGACGGCATCGCCGCGCTGATGCAGGCCGAACGCGTGCTGGCGTATCGCTACGCCGGCCAGCGCTATGACTGCGGCTCGAAGCTCGGCTACCTGCAGGCGATGACGGCCATCGGCCTGAAACACCCAGAGACCGCCGAGGGCTTCCGCGCCTCGCTGACCGCTCTGTTGGCAGGGCAGGGCGCGCAATGAGCCGCACCGGGCAAGTCCGCGAGATCCTGCGCATGGGTGACCCACGCCTGCTGCGCGTGGCCGCGCCCGTCGAAGAGTTCGACACGCCCGAACTGCACGCGCTGATCGCCGACATGTTCGCGACCATGCACGCGGCCAATGGCGCCGGCCTGGCCGCGCCGCAGATCGGCGTCGACCTGCAACTGGTGATCTTCGGCTTCGGCAGCAACGAGCGCTATCCGGACGCGCCGCCGGTGCCAGAGACGGTGCTGATCAATCCGGTGCTCACGCCGATCGGCGACGCGATGGAAGAGGGCTTCGAAGGCTGCCTGTCGGTGCCCGGCCTGCGCGGCAGCGTGCCCCGCTACGCGCGCCTGCATTACGAAGGCTTCGACCAGTTCGGCACACGCATCGTGGTCGACGCCGAAGGTTTTCATGCGCGCGTGGTGCAGCATGAAGTGGACCACCTGCTTGGCATCCTGTACCCGTCGCGCATCCGCGACTTTTCCCGCTTCGGTTTCACCGAGGTGATGTTCCCCGACCTTGACCCGAAAGCGGACGACTGATGCGCGCTCTACTCTTGCTGGCGGCGCTCGGCGCCGCGCCGATGGCGCACGGCGCCGACTTCTTCACGAAGATCGACCCGGCGCCGAAAAGCGAATTGTGGCTCGACACGGGCTTTTATACGGCCCACTTCGACAGCGACAAGGACCTGAACGACAACAACAAGGGCCTGGCGCTCGAGTACCGCTTCAACGGCACGATGGCCGCCACCGGCGGGCGCTTTTATAACAGCGACCGCAGATGGTCGAATTATGCGGGCGTGATCTGGCAGCCGTATGCGGTGGGGCCGGTGCGCGTGGGCGTGGCGCTGGCGGCGTTCGACGGTTATCCGAAAACGCGCGATGGCGGCTGGTTCCCGGGCGCGATCCCGACGCTGACGTACGAGTATCAGCGCGTGGGCGTGAATGTCGGGATCATCCCGAACTACAAGGACCGGCTGTACGGCGGGATTTCGTTCCAGCTGAAGTTCAAGCTGTTCCAGAGATGAGCAGGGGCCGCGCAATGCGGCAGTGCCATCCAGTCAGGCACACCTGTTCTTTCGTTATCTCGAAAACCGTCATCCCCGCCTGCGCGGGGATGACGGGGCTCAGGCTAACTGAACGGTATTTGGCCCAATGCCGCCCGTGGCATATCAGCTGTCCTTCGGATACGGGTTCGGTCCACCGGCCGCGATGAACTGATCGATCCGCTGCTGCAATACCGGCAGCGGCACCGAACCCATTTGCAGCACGGTGTCGTGGAAATTGCGGATGTCGAACTTTTGCCCCAGCGCCTTCTCGGCTTTCGCGCGCGCTTCCTGGATCGCCATCTGACCCAAGTAATACGACAGCGCCTGGCCCGGCCACGAGATGTAGCGATCGACTTCGGTCTCGACTTCGTGCTTCGACAGCGCCGTATTCTCCATCAGGTAGGCCTGCGCCTGTTCGCGCGTCCAGCCCTTGGCGTGCACGCCGGTGTCGACCACGAGGCGCGACGCGCGCCAGGCCTGGTAGCTGAGCATTCCGAACACTTCGTACGGCGTCTCGTAGATGCCCATCTCGACACCCAGGCGTTCGGTGTATAGCGCCCAGCCTTCGCCATAGGCCGAGATGTAGGCGCGGCGAAACGGCGGCACGCCTTTCTGTTCCTGCGCCAGCGGAACCTGGAACGCGTGGCCCGGGGCCGATTCGTGCAACGTCAGCGCCGGCAGGCTGTAGAGCGGACGCGCCGGCAGGTTGTACGTGTTCACCCAGTACATGCCTGGGCCGCCTCGACCGGCCGTCCAGAATGGCGCCTGGTCGTCAGGCACCGGCACGATCGCGAAGCGCCGGCGCGGCAGGTGCCCGAAATACTGGTCGGCCTTGGCGTCGAAGCGCTTGGCGGTCCAGGCGGCGCTCTTGAGCAGTTCGGCCGGGGTCTTCGCATAGAACTGCGGATCGGTGCGCAAGAATTGCAGAAAGGCCTGCAGGTCGCCCTTGAAGCCCACCTGCTTCATGATGTCGTGCATCTCGGCGCGGATCTTCGCCATCTCGGCCAGGCCGATCGCGTGGATCTGGTCCGCCGTCAGATTCGTCGTCGTGAATTCAACGATCTTCGACTGGTAGTATGCCTTCCCGCCCGGCATGTCCTGGGCTGCCAGCGTGGTGCGCGCTTTCTGCACGTACTCGTCGCGGAAGAACGCGAGGGTTTTTGCATGCGCCGGCTGCACCTTGTCGGCGATGATGGCCACGGCCTGGCGGCGCAGCGCTTCCTGTTCGGCCGCAGGGATGGAAGCCGGCATCTGCTTGAACGGGCCGTAGAACACGGTGTCTTGCGGCGTCTTCGCGTCGGTCACCGATAACAAGGTGCTTTCGCGGCCGGTCAGCGTGACCTTCGGCGGCGTGAAGCCACGCGCCAGGCCGGCACGCATATTGCCGATTTCTTCGTCGAAATAGGCCGGGATGCCGTCGAGCTGGTCGAGGTAGTTGCGGTATTCCTGGGTGGTCGTCAAAGGGCGGCGCGCGCCGTAAGTCACGCCCGTCCAGAACGCACTGTCGGCGTTGACGGGCTGCTCGAATTCGCGGAAGGCCTGGGCATCGTGCAGCGACGCGATCTGCGCGCGGTAGACGGCGAAGTTGATGCGCTCGGCCGGCGACAGGCTCGCTGGTTTGATCGCGTCGAGTTGCCTGAGGATGCCGGCCCAGTAGACGCGGCGCGCGTCCTGCGCCGGCGCATCGACCCGGGCAAAGCCGCGGCTGGCGCCAGCGGCAGTCTCGTCGCGCTCGAGTTTTTCGGCGATGCGCCATTGCCATTCTTTGGTGTAGATGGCCTTGAATTGCGCGTCGGCCGGCGTTGCCGCCATGCTTGGCGGCGCCATCGCCAAGCCGATTACCATGAAGACTGTCGAGATGACAGCGCTGAGCTTATTGCGTTCCATTGAACCCCGATCGATGAAGATAAACCTGCTGCTTGATAGAAAACGCCTGGACAAATAATTGCTTGGTGGCGAGCATATTAGCGGGGATTGCGCGGAACGCCTACTGATCGGCAGACCCATCGGCACCCTGTCTTGACGACGTAAACACGGTGCCGGCGCTCGAAGTTTACTTTCGATCTGCGGGCATCAGTGCCAGAAAGCCAAGATATAATGACCGTGAATTTGCCGCCTTGCCCGCGCCTGGCGACATCGCGCAGCTGTGCGCACGGACCTTTCATGAAGACATCGGCAGCAATTGTTCTCCACACCAGACATGATGACAAGTAAGGGCGATCCCGGGCGTTCCGAAGAGCACCTTCTTCTCATTCAATCATGGCGGCGTCTCGCTGACCAACTGGGGCCGCTCATCGGCGACAGCGGTTTTTGCGCGCTGTACGGTCGCGCGCTGCGTCTGGTTGGTCCCGAGTACACTTGGCTGGCGGCAACCTCGCCGTGCAAGACCCGCGACGCCCAAATCAGTGCGCTGGACGATATGCTCGCCAGCGTGGCACCCGACCTCGCACATACGGCCCACGCGGCCCTGCTCCAGACGTTTACCGACTTGCTGGCGTCCCTGATCGGGCACGCACTTGCGCGGCGCCTGCTCGACGCTGCAATGGACGGTGGGGAAGATAAGAAAGTACAGGAGCACAAGTAATGAGCGAAAAAGTATCCCTTGGGAAGTTGAGCACTGGCGTGCAGGGGCTCGATGTCCTTCTGGGAGGAGGATTGAGCGAATTTTCCTTCAACCTGATCGCGGGCCCGCCGGGCTCGGGCAAGACCACGCTTGCGCACCAGATGATGTTTGCGCTGGCCAGTGGCGAGCGGCGCGCCCTGTTCTTTACCGTGCTGGGCGAGCCGCCGTTGAAAATGCTGCGCTACCAGCAGCAGTACAGCTTCTTCGACATGGCCAAGGTGGGCACTGCGGTGCGCTATATCAACCTGGCCGAAGACCTGCGCGCGGGCGACTTCAGCGCCGTCCTGGCGCGCATCATGAAAGAAGTCGAGGATTTCGCGCCGAGTCTCGTGTTCGTCGATTCGTTCCGCTCGGTCGCGCAAACAGCGCGCAGCGGCAACGAAGGCGTGGCCGACCTGCAGCACTTCATTCAAGAGCTTGGCACGCGCATGACGAGCTGGCAGGCCACCACGTTCCTGATCGGCGAATACCTGCACGGCGACGCCGAAGCCAGCCCCATCATGACGGTGGCCGACGGCATGATTGCGCTGACACCGGTGCACGAAGAAAATTCGGTCGTGCGCAAGATGCGCGTGGTCAAGATGCGCGGCCAGGCACACCTGAATGGCTCGCACACGTTCCGCATCACCGATGACGGCATTCGCGTCTACCCGCGCATGCTGCCGCCGCTGGCGCCCGACCACCACGAAGGCGCCCCGGTCGACCTGGCGACGCGCCGTATTCCCACTGGCACGCCCGACCTCGATACGCTGCTCCACGGCGGCCTGCCGCAAGGGCATTCGATGCTGGTCTCCGGCCCCAGCGGCTGCGGCAAGACCATTCTTGGCACCCAGTTCCTGCGCGAGGGCGCGCGCCAGGGCGAGAAAGGCGTGGCCGTCTCGTTTGAAAAAGGCACGTCGCGCCTGCGCAATGCCGACCTGGCCGCCATGGTCGAGTCGGGCGACGTCGAGGTGATCGAAAGCCGCATGATCGACCTCACGGTCGACGAGCTGCTCGACGCCATGAACGAAGCGATCGACCGCACCGGTGCGCGCCGCGTGGTGGTCGATTCGCTGTCCGAGCTGGCGCTCTACCTGGCGCCCGAAGGCCGCAACCAGTTGCGGGCCACGGTGTTCCAGATGCTCAGTTCACTGGCCAAGCGCGGGGTCAGCGTGCTCGTGACGATGGGCCTGGACGACGACTTCACCCAGCTGCGCTTCAGCCAGTCCGAGGTGGCGTACCTTACCGATGCCATCGTGCTGATGCGTTTTGCCGAAAGCGGCGGCCAACTGCGCCGCTTCATCTCGGTGGTCAAGGTGCGGGGCAGCGGCCACAGCCCCGACCTGCGCCAGTTCCATATCGGCGACGACGGCATCCACATCGATCCGGCCAGCACCGGCTACGAAGGCGTGCTGCACGGTTTGCCCATCGCACGCGGGATCGCCTGACATGAACGCCATGGCGGCGCTACCCGACGACGTTGCCGTCACGCCGGCCAGCCGCCTGGCGCAGCTCGAGCATGAAAACGCCGCGCTGCGTCTCGAGCTCGAGGCCTGCGGCACGCTGGCGGTGCAGCTGCGCGAAGCCAACGAACACCTGGTGCTCGCCGCCGTCAATGCGCAGACCTCACGCGATGACGCCGAAGAAAACAACCGTCGCCAGAACGAATTTTTGGCCATGCTGGCGCACGAGTTGCGCAATCCGCTGGTGCCGATCAGCGTGTCGGCCAGCCTGCTCGAGCGCACGCCGGTGGCGACCCTGCCGCTGGCCCGGCTTACCGGCGTGATCCAGCGCCAGGTCGATCACATGGCGCGCCTGCTCGATGATCTGCTCGACGCCGCGCGCCTGAGCAGCGGCAAGATCACGCTCGCGATCGAGCCGCTGCGCCTGGCCGAGGTGCTCGAACACGCAGCCGAGACGATCATGCCGCGCATGCGCGAGCGCGGCCAGCAGCTGAACGTCACGCAGGCCGACCGCGAGCTGGTGGTCAAGGGCGACCGCGTGCGCCTGACCCAGGTATTCACCAATCTGCTCAACAACGCGTCGAAGTACACGCAGGATGGCGGCCTGGTGACGGTGACCGTGAGTGGCGACGCCGGCATCGCCGTGACGATCGCCGACAATGGCGCCGGCATGTCGGGCGATACGATCGGCCGTGCATTCGAACTGTTTACGCAGGGGCCGCGTTCGCTGGCGCGCTCGGAAGGCGGACTGGGCGTCGGCCTGAATGTCGTGCGCAACCTGGTCACCATGCACGGCGGCAGCGTCAACGCCGCCAGTCCTGGCCTGGGGCAGGGCAGTACCTTCACGGTGCGCCTGCCCGTGTCCACGGGGTTCCCGGCAGGCGCCACCGCGCCAGCGCCGGCGGGCAGCGAACAGGCCGCCCGCCGCATCCTGATCATCGAAGACAACCTTGACGCCTCCGACATGCTGCGCCTGCTGCTTGAAGTCGAAGGCCATCGGGTCGAGATCGCGGGCGACGGCCATGCCGGCCTGGCGCTGGCGCTGGAGGGCCGCTTCGACGCCATCGTGTGCGACATCGGCCTGCCTGGCATCGATGGCCTGGAACTGATGACGCGCCTGCGCGCTGCGCCGCCCGACCTGCGGCCACTGGCGATCGCGCTGTCCGGCTACGGCCAGCCGAGCGACCGCGAACGGGCGCTGGCCGCCGGATTCGACCGCTACCTGGTCAAGCCGGTGGCGCCGGCCATGCTCGTCGAGGCGCTCGCGGGCGCAGTGCCGGCCGGCTGACGCCTAGCCCACCAGCCGCGCCAGCCGCGCGACTGCTTCTTCGATCCGCTCATACTTCGTCGCATACGAAAAGCGCACATGCCGCGCGGGCGCAGCCACGCCGAAATCGTCGCCCGGCACGATCGCCACGTGCGCGTCATGCAGCAACGCCATGCACAGCGCCGTGCTGTCGCCATGCAGTGGATGATCGAGCTGCGCGATATCGGCATACACATAGAACGCGCCGTCTGGCATCACCGGCACGCCGAAGCCCAACGCGCGCAAGGCAGGCACCAGGTAGTCGCGGCGCCGCTGGAATTCCTGGCGGCGCGCTTCGAAGATGGCCAGCGCCTCGGGGTCAAAGCAGGCCAGCGCCGCGTGCTGGGCGATCGTCGGCGCGCAGATGAACAGGTTCTGGGCCAGCTTCTCGAACACGCTCACCAGGCTGTCGGGCACCACCAGCCAGCCCAGGCGCCAGCCGGTCATGTTGAAGTACTTCGAAAAGCTGTTCACGGTGATCACGTCGGCATCGAGCGCCAGCGCGGATGCCGGAACGTGGTCGTACGACAGTCCCTGGTAAATCTCGTCGACGATGGCAAAGCCGCCACGCGCGCGCACGGCAGCGAGCATCTCGCGTAGTTGGGGCGGCGTCATCGAGGTGCCGGTGGGGTTCGACGGCGAAGCCACCAGCACGCCGCGCGTACGCTCGCGCCAATGCTCGTGCACATGGTGCGCGCCGAGCTGGTAGCGGTCTTCGTGGGACGACGGCACCAGCACTGGCGTGCCGCCGAAACTGGTGACGAAATGGCGGTTGCACGGATACGAAGGGTCGGGCATCAGGACTTCGTCGCCCTGGCTCACCAGCGCGGCGCACGCCAGCAGCAGGCCGGCCGAGGCCCCGGCGGTAATGACGATGCGGCGCGGATCGATGTCGAGGTTCTGTGTGGCCGCGTAGTGGCCGGCGATCGCTGCGCGCAATTCTTGCAGGCCGAGCGACTCGGTATATTGCGTGACGCCGCCCCGGATCGCGGCGACGGCGGCGTCGGCGACGATGTCGGGCGCCGTGAAATCGGGCTCGCCCACGCTCATGCTGATGATGTCATGGCCGGCGCGTCGCAGCGCGGCGGCGGCCTTGACCATCTCCATGACGCGAAACGGTTCGATCGCATGCACGCGCTGCGCGACCTGGAGGGTGGAATTGAAAGTCGTGGAAGACATGATGGCCGGATCAAAAAAGAATCAACCCGGCCATCTTACAAGAACCTACTTGTATGTGTGATGCTCGGCCGTCAGGCGGCGCATCAGCGGCAGCGCCGCCAGCGCGATCAGCGTGCAGGCGATCGCCGCCAGGCCCAGCTTGTTGAACAGGCTCGTATAGATCGGCAGTGTTTGCACAGGGTCGGTCATCCCCTGCGGCACGCTGGCCATCGTGGCCACCAGCCCGCCCAGGTATTGCGAGATCCCGACCGCGACGAAGTAGGCCCCCATCATGAAGCCGCCCATGCGCGCCGGCACGTAGCGCGCGATCATGGCCAGGCCCAGGCCGCTCACGAGCAGTTCGCCCAGCGAATACAGGCCGTAACCGGCAATCATGATCCACGACGAGGTCAGGCCGTTCACGGCAAAGGCGCCGGCAACACCGTAGGTGAAGAAGCCCGCCGCGACGACGGCAAAGCCCAGTGCGAACTTGCCGGCAATCGACAGGTCGCGCCCCGCGTCGCTGGCGCGCGTGTAGACCCAGGCCAGCACGGGGCTGAGCAACATGATCCAGATGGCGTTCAGGGCCTGGAACTGGGCCGGCGACCAGGTAAACAGGTGATTGCCGAACAGGCTGAAGTCCAGATCGACGTTGCGCAGCGCGAACAGCGACAGCGACGTCGACATCTGCTGGTAGAAGATGAAGAAGAACACCGTCTGCAGCGTCAGCACGAGCGCGGCGACGAGGCCTGCGCGTTCGCTGGCCTGGCTGCTGCGGATCAGGTGGATGAAGATGCCCAGCACGACGAAGCCGGCCAGGTACACGAACAGGCGCGCGAGCCAACCGTATTCGAGGATGAAGGTCGAGGCAATCACGGCCAGCACGCCGCCGCCAAGCACCAGCGCGAGCTTGCCCCAGTCCAGCGGCAGGGCGTCCGGCGGCGAGCCGATATGGCCAATCGTGCGGCGCAGGAGGCCCACCGTGATGAGACCCACCCACAGGCCGACGCTGCAGAACGCAAACGCCATGTGCCAGCCAAGATCGCCGCCGTAGTTGGCGTTGACGTAATCCTTGATGGCCGGCGTGGCCAGCATCGACACCGTCGAGCCGACGTTGACGGCCATGTAGTAGATGGTAAAGGCGCTGTCGATCTTGGAGTCGTTGCCTTCGTAGATCTTGCGCACCAGGTTGGCGGTATTGGGCTTGAACAGGCCATTGCCGACGACGATCACGCCCAGCGCCGCAAAGGTCAGCCAGGTGTTCGTGGTGGGGATGCCCATCAGTGCGTAGCCGAGCGAGAGGATGATGGCGCCGATCACCATCGAGCGGCGCGTGCCCAGCACCTTGTCGCCGATCCAGCCGCCGATCGCCGGCGCGACGTAGATCAGCGCGGCCGCCGCGCCCCACACCAGCGTGGCGCGGGTGTCGTCGAACCCCAGGCGCTGCACCATGAAGTAGACGATGAGCGCCTGCATGCCGTAGTAGCCGAAGCGTTCCCATAACTCGATCAGTGCGATCGTGGCGAATGAGCGGGTCTGGCTGACCGGGCGCCCTTGTGCGATGTCCATACAAATCCTTTGCAACGAAGCGCCCTGGCCAGGCCGGCGCGCAAAATCCGACGATTCTATGCCAATTGGGTGAAGCTTGCAGAACCGGCGGCATGCGCCATGCTTACAGTTTCACGACATTCGCCCGACAATAAACCCGCATACGCGCACCATGCGTTGCCTAAAATTCCACGTTCGAATATCGACAACAAGATCTGGGGATTCGCATGATTGAACACATCAAACACACCGCCGCCGGCGCTGCCTGCGCACTGCTGCTGGCGGCCTGCGGCGGTTCGAGCGACACTGCGGCGCCGGCGCTGCCGCCGGTGGCCGTCACGCCCGTGGCGACCAAGCTCGAACTGCTGTCCTCGACCACGCGCCTGATGGATACGCTCGTGTTCCAGGGCGGCAGCGCCTATCTGTCGCTGGCCAACAGCGCCACCGAAGGGTCGTCGGTCCTGCGGGCCACGCTGCCCCTGACGGCGGCGTCGACCTGGAGCCCGATGGGCCTGGGCGCGTGCGGCATGGCGCCGATCGGGGACTTTATCGGGCGTGCGCCGAAGATCAAGCTGGTGGGGCAGGATGTGTGGCTGATGCAGCCGTGGGCCGATCTACCGGAAACGCTTGGTGAGCACACCACCTGCTCGTTGAGTCCCGACTCGGCAAGCTTCGTGCCGCGCGACCAGGATCTGCGCAGCTGCAATCCGTACTTCTGCGAGACGCTGTCGATGCAGGACCTGAAACTGGCCGGCAATCGCCTGTACAGCAATCCGGGCGGCGGCAACAACCTGTTTACGTCGAAAGACGGCGGCACGACCTGGCAGGTGATCCGTGGCACGAAGGAATCGCAGATGTGCTACGCGACCAAGTTCCACGTGATTGGCGACCGGGTGCTGGTCGGCGGCGAGTGCCCGCTCGACATGGCGTTCGTCGAGGCGTATCGGCTCACGCCTGACGGCGGCGCGCTGGCCAGCGAAGACAAGCTGCCAATGACGCTGCCCGAGATGGAAAACCGCAACGTCCAGTTCATCGAATCGGTGCCGGGCACCGAGATCGTCTACGTCGGCGTTGAAGGCGGCCTGCTGCGCAGCCTCGATAACGGCCGCAGCTTCAAGTTCGTGATCCACGAACCCCTTAGCGACGCCAAAGGCTATCCGTACATCGGCGCTTTTTTGCCGCTCAAGGACAATCCGGGCACGATCGTCATCGGTGGTTTCGACAAGATGCACGGCCGGCCCTACCTGGCCTGGTCGGATGACAGCGGCAACTCGTGGAAGGATATTTCAACCCTGGTGCCGGGCTACGACAAGAAGACCGACGACGAATTCTCGACCCCGTCGATCTCGGCCCTGAGCCAGGATCCGCAAGGCCGCATCATCGTCGTGACCAATGAGCGTGCCGACGGCCAGGGACGCCTGCTGCTGCTGACGCTGGGCACCAACTAAGCTGCGACGTTGTCGTCAATACGCCCCGCGCCCCGCATCGGCGCGGGGCGTTTTTCATGTGGCGCCGTGCTGTATGAATCGGCCAAATTCTGTCATGCTTCGGCCTGCAGCCGTACATCCCCACAATAACGACAACGAAGACATGACAACAGCTACGATCGCCCGCCTGGCGCTTTGCCTCACCGCCGTCCCATTGGCCACCAGCGGGTTCGCCTTTGCGCAGAACGCCGAGCGCCAGTTCAAGAGCGTCACGCAGAACGGCAACACGCTCGAGATCGCGACGGGCGATGGCCGCTACCTGATCAAGCCTTATTCGAGCGCGATCGTCGAAACCACGTTCATCCCCGACGGCGAGCGCTTCGAGCCGGCCTCGCATGCCGTGATTCTCGCGCCGGTACAGGCGCCGGCCTCGTTCAAGGACGACGGCGCGCGCATTACCTACGCCACCGACGGCATCGCCGTCACGGTCGACAAACAGCCTTTCCGGATCAGCTACGCCTACAAGGGCAAGCCACTGGTGGCCGAGAAGCGCGGCTTCGGCCGGGTTGGCGGCATGGACACCATCGAATTCTCGCTCGACGACGGCGAAGCGCTGTACGGCGGCGGCGCGCGGGCGCTTGGCATGAACCGGCGCGGCAACCGCCTGCGCCTGTACAACAAGGCTGACTACGGTTACGGCGAACGCTCCGAGCTGCTCAACTACACGATTCCGGTTGCGCTCTCGTCGAAGAAATACGCAATCCACTTCGACAATCCGCAGGTCGGCTGGCTCGATTTCGACAGCCGCAAGGACGGCACGCTGCGCTATGAAGTCAGCGGCGGGCGCAAGACCTACCAGGTGGTCGCGGGCGAGACCTGGGATGCCGTCATGGCCGGCTACACCGACCTGACGGGCCGCCAGCCACTGCCGCCGCGCTGGGCTTTCGGTAACTTTGCCAGCCGCTTTGGCTACAAGACCGAGGCCGAAACACGCGCCATCGTCGCCAAGTTCGCGCAAGAGAAAATCCCGCTCGACGCCGTGGTGCTCGACCTGTACTGGTTCGGCAAGACGGTGCAGGGCACGATGGGCAATATGGACTGGGACCGCGACACGTTCCCGCACGCCGAAAAAATGATGGCCGACTTCAAGGCCAAGGGCGTCAAGACAGTCGTCATCACCGAGCCGTTCGTGCTGACGACCTCCAACCGCTGGCAGGATGCGGTGGCCAGGAACGTGCTGGCGCAGGACGGCGCCGGCAAGCCGGCCACCTACGATTTCTATTTCGGGAACACGGGCCTGATCGACCTGTACAAGCAGGAAGGGCGCGACTGGTGGTGGAACATCTACCGCGACCTGAAAAAGGGCGGCGTCACCGGCTGGTGGGGCGACCTGGGCGAACCTGAACTGCATCCGTCAAACCTGGTGCATGGCACTGGCACGGCCGACCAGGTCCACAATATCTATGGCCACGATTGGGCGCGCCTGATCTTTGACGGCTACCGCAAGGAGTTCCCGACCGAGCGCCCGTTCATCCTGATGCGCGCCGGTTACTCGGGGTCGCAGCGCTTCGGCATGATCCCGTGGTCGGGTGACGTCAGCCGCAGCTGGGGCGGTTTGCAGTCGCAGATGGAAATCTCGATGCAGATGGGCATGCAGGGCCTGGCCTATATGCACTCGGACCTGGGCGGCTTTGCCGGCGCGGTGCTCGACGACGAGTTGTATGTGCGCTGGCTGCAGTATGGCGTGTTCCAGCCGATCTTCCGGCCACACGCGCAAGAGGCGGTGGCGTCCGAGCCGGTACTGCGCACCGAGCGCACGAAGGTGCTGGCGCGCGAAGCGGTGTGGCTGCGCTACGCGATGCTGCCGTATAACTACACGATCGCCTTCGACAATCAGCAGACCGGCATGCCCTTGATGCGCCCTCTGATGTTTGTCGAGACCGATCCGGCGCAGCCGATCGAGCGCTCGTCGACCTATCTGTGGGGCCCGGATTTTCTGGTCACGCCGATCGTCAAGCCGGGCGCCACACGCGCCGAGGTCTACTTCCCGACGGCCGGCAGCGTGTGGTTCGACTTCCATACGGGCCAGGCGCACAAGGGCGGTATCCTCGAGACCGTGCGCCCGGTCGACGCCAATATCCCGGTGTACGTGCGCGCCGGTGCGTTCGTGCCGATGGCGAAGGTGGTGCAGACCACGCGCGACTACACGGGCAGTCACATCGACCTGCATTATTATCACGACGCGTCAGTGAGCACCTCGAGTGGCAAGCTGTATGACGACGACGGCGAGACGGCCGGCGCGTACGAGGCAGGCAAGTACGAGATCGTGCGTTTCACGAGCCGCTTTGCAGCGGTAGAAGGAAAAGCGCACCTCGAGATCGGCTTTGCGACGGAGACCGGCAAGGCCATGGCCGCCGTCGAGCGGGGCTTTTCGCTCAAGGTGCACAATGTGACGGCCAAACCGCGCGCGGTGACAGTCGACGGCCGCGCGGTGCGGTTCGCGTTCAATGCCCAGCAAAACCTGCTCGAAGTGCCGGTGGCGGCGAAGAAGGGCCAGGCGGCGCAGGTGCTCGTGACCTTATAAGTGTTTTGGCGAACATCGCGCGCTGCCGATGTCTGCTACCTTGGCTTCTCTATTATGAGGAGCCTTTCATGACCATCGCATCGACCCATCCTGTTCCGTTCCGCGCCGAATTCGAGCACATCGGCCTCGACGAATCCGAGACCATCCACGCGCTGCAGACCCTCTTTGCCAATATGGCCAAGAAGGTCGCGGATGCCGAAGGCCACGCCAGCCGCGCCGTCCACGCCAAGGGCCACGCCCTGGTGCGCGGCAAACTGACGGTGCTGGACAATCTGCCGCCGCAACTTGCCCAGGGCCTGTTCGGCCAGGCCGGCACCTACGATGTGCTGCTGCGATGGTCGTCGCCGCCGGCCGAGCAACTGCCCGATGGTGTCTCCACCCCGCGCGCGGTCGCAATGAAAGTGCTTGACGTGCCGGGCGCTCGCCTCGACACGGCCAAGAGCGGCAACTCGCAAGATTTCCTGATGGTGAACGGCCCTGTGTTCTCCGCGCCCGATCCGCAGGGATTCCTGCGCAGCGTGAAGCTGTTGGCGGCCACCACCAACGCTACCGAAACGGGCAAGAAGATCATCTCGGCCGTGCTGCGCACTGCCGAAGGCGCGCTGGAAGCAGTGGGTGGCCAGAGCGGCACGCTCAAATCGATGGGCGGCGAGCCACAGCACCATCCGCTGGGCGAGACGTACTTCAGCCAGACCCCGTACCTGTATGGCCAGTACATGGCCAAATTTTCGCTGGCGCCGATCGCGCCAGAGCTGCTGTCGCTCGACGGCGAATCGATCAAGACCGAGGATGACGCCCAGCGCCATGCGATCGGCTCGCATTTCCAGTCGCAGGGCGGCGAATGGGAGCTGCGCGTGCAGTTGAACGTGGACGTCGAGAAGATGCCGATCGAAGATGCGTCGGTCGAGTGGCCGGAAGAACTGAGTTCGTACGTTGCCGTTGCGCGGGTACGCCTGGAGCCGCAAACGAGCTGGGACGCCTCGCTGCAACAGCTCGAAGACGAAATCGCCTACGACCAGTGGAACTGCCTCGCCACGCACCGGCCACTGGGGTCGGTAAACCGCGCGCGGCGCCGGGTGATGGCGACCTCGCGCGAATTCCGCTCGGAGTTCAACCGCTGCCCGATCCACGAGCCGTCGGCGTAAATTAGCGCGCGACGATCAGGCGCAGTCCCAGTCCGATGAACACCGCCCCCGCGATCCGGTCGAGCCACATGCCGGCCGTCGGGGTGCGACCCAGCCACCCGCCGATCGCGCCCGAGAAGTAGCCGAGCAGGCCGAAGATTGCCGCGGCCTGCAGCGTGAACACGATGCCCAGCACGCCGATCTGCAGATTGGCGTCCCCGCGCGCGGCGACGACGAACTGCGGCAGGAACGACAGGAAAAACAGCACGACCTTCGGATTGATTGCCGCTGCCACCAGGCCCTTGGCGAACAGGCGCCGCGCCGGCTCGTCCGGGATGGGCGCGCTCGTCAGGCGCGCGCCGCCACGGCTGCGAATCGCACCCCAGCCCATCCAGATCAGGTACAGGCCACCGGCGACCTTGAGCGCCGTGAATGCCGCCGGCGACGCCGCGATCAGCGCGCTCACGCCGATCACCGCCAGCAGCGTGTGACTGAGGCACCCGAACGCGCAGCCCAGGCCAAAGGCCACACCGCGCAGGCGCCCCTTGGCGATCCCGGTGCTGAGCACCATCAGGTTGTCGGGTCCGGGGGAGAGCGTGATCAGGATGGCGGCGGCGAGAAAGCCGAAGAGCTGTTCGGGTGTCAGCATGGCGAAGTCAGAATGGACAAAGGGCGAACAGCATAGCGCATGTTCGCCCCTTGATTCAAAACCGGCAGCGGCGGGGTACTAACCCGGATCGCATCGCGCTACCCGGGTCAGCCAGGTCATCACACCTTCTTGCAGCTGATTTCCTTGGCGTCGGCGCCCCACTTGATGGTGACCTTGCCCTTGTGCTCCTTGAACTGCTCGCCGCGGTTGCCGTAGGCGATGCCGCTGGCGCTTGGCTCGCCGCGCAGCAGCACGTGTTCCTTGTTGCGCGCCGCGACCATCGACGGTGGCGTGGTCTCGAGGAAGAAGGCGGTGATCTTCGTTTTGTCGCTGCACGAATACGACACCGGACCGGTGGCCTTGGTGACCTTGTAGGCCGTCTGCAGTTGCATGGCGCGGGTGCCGTAGGCGTTGTTGATGCAGCCATTCATGTCCTTGGCGTCGGCGCATTGCTTGACGCCTTCCCACCACTTGGTGTGCTCTTCCTGCAGCGTCTTGCCCACGCCGGCGTCGACTTTTTCGAGGGCCGCGCGGTACATGGCGAAGATCAGGCCTTCCGATTCGGCCGAACCAGGGTGGCCGCACACTTTCGCTTCGGCCGAGCCGATACCCTTGGCGCAAAAGCCTGGCATCGAGACAGCCTGCGCGCCGATCGGCAGGGCCAGGGTGGCGGCGAGAACGAGAATTTTTTTCATGGTGATTCCTTATGGT
Organism: Massilia aurea; assembly: GCF_040790145.1. Taxonomy (GTDB): domain Bacteria; phylum Pseudomonadota; class Gammaproteobacteria; order Burkholderiales; family Burkholderiaceae_D; genus Telluria; species Telluria aurea_C. Next base: position 800,774 of record NZ_JBFMMP010000001.1, on the reverse strand, counting down.
GGTGATCGCGGCGCATCTTTGCGTGCGCCATCGACGATGGTGAATTCAGGCGAGCTTGCCCAGATCGAGTTCGATCCAGGTAGGTGTGTGGTCGCTCGGTTTTTCGCGCCCGCGCATGAACTTGTCCACGCCCGCCGCCTTCAAGGCCGGCGCCAGCGAAGGGCTCAGCAGCAGATGGTCGATGCGCAGGCCGGCGTCGCGCCCGAACGCATTGCGAAAGTAATCCCAGAACGTGTAGATGGTTTCATCCGGATGCAGCGCGCGCAGCGAATCGAGCCAGCCCTGTTCCATCAGGCGCTCGAACGCGGCGCGGGTCTCGACCCGGAACAACGCGTCGTCGACCCAGCGTTCCGGCTTGTAGACATCGCGTTCGGTCGGGATGACGTTGAAGTCGCCGGCCAGCACCGCCGGCACGCCGGCGGCCAGCAGCTCGAGGCCGCGCAGGCGCAGGCGCTCCATCCAGGCCAGCTTGTAGTCGTACTTCGGGCCCGGGGCCGGGTTCCCGTTCGGCAGGTACAGGCAGGCGATCAGGATGCCCTGGTAGGCCACCTCGATATAGCGGCTTTGCTCGTCGGCCGGGTCGCCCGGCAGGCCGCGCTGCACCTCTTGCGCCGGTTCGCGCGTGACGATCGCCACGCCGTTCCAGCTTTTCTGGCCGTGCCACTGCGCGTGGTAGCCGGCCGCCTCGATTGCCGCAATGGGGAATTTCTCTTGCGGGGCCTTCAGCTCTTGCAGGCACACGACGTCCGGCTGGCGCTCTTCGAGGTAGTGCAAGAGGGCGTCCAGCCTGCTATTGATACTGTTGACGTTGTAGGTGGCGAGCAGCATGGGGTGTTCCGCGTTGGCAGTCAGCGATTATGTTGAGGCGATTATGACAATATTGCGTAAAATCAGTCGCACGCCTCGCCTGGCGCCCCCTTTGTCAGACGATTGTTTGCTGTATATTAAGATTAACAAATTTATCGTTGGAGATTTGCATGATCAAGCGCCGCTCCCTGATGCTCGTTGCCGTGGCGTTGACCAGCACCCTGGCCATGGGCATGGCCCAGGCCGACCAGCTGGCCGACATCAAGAAAAAGGGGCAGATCGTGTTCGGCGTACTGGGCACCGATGAACCGAACAGCTTCATCGAACCGAAGTCGCGCCAGCTGGTCGGCTACGAGATCGACATTGCCACCGCCGTGGCGAAAAAGATCGGCGTCAAGCCCGTATTCAAGCAACTGGCCGTTGCCGCCCGCATCCCCGAGCTGCAGCAGGGCCACGTCGATGTGCTGGCGGCGTCGCTCACGCACAACAAGGAGCGCGAGTCGCAGATCGATTTCGCGCTGACGCACTTCCTCACCGGCTCGAAGGTCATGGTGCGCAAGGCCAGCGGCATCACGACGCTGCCGCAACTGGCCGGCAAGAAGGTCGTCACCGTGCGTGGCGGCACCCAGGAAACCAATATGAAGAAGGCGGTACCGACGGCCAAGGTCGTGACGTTCGAAAACAGCCAGCAAGCGTTCCAGGCGCTGCGCCAGGGTAAAGGCGCGGCCTACGTCAACGACGAGGCATCGCTGCTGGCCGATCACGCCAAACTCGGCCCGATGGGCAAGGATTTCATCATCCTGCCGCCGTCCATTGGGGTCGAGCCGATCGCGCTGGGCCTGCGCAAGGGCGAGACGGGCGTCAAGACCGTCGTCGACCAGGCGCTGCGGGAGCTCGAAGCGAGCGGCGCGGCCGAAGACCTGTTCAACAAATGGTACGGCCCGGGCACCCGCCCCAATATCGCCAAGCGCGAATTCAAGATCACGACCGACAAGATCTGACCTTGGCGCTGTTCGATCCAACCATCCTGCAATCGGGCCAGTACCACGACTGGCTGGTGCAGGGGCTGATCCTGTCGGTCCAGCTGACGGTGATCAGCTTTGCGTTTGCCCTGCCGTTCGGTGCGCTGGTGGCCGTCATGCGCACGTCGACCTCGAAGCCGGTGCGCGCGGCTGGCGCCACGCTGGTGGAGTCGATCCGCAACGTGCCGCTGCTGGCGCATCTGCTGTTCTGGTATTTCGCGTTCCCCGAGCTGCTGCCCGAATCAGTGCGCGAGATCCTGTACGAGAACAATCCCGAAGTGATCTGCGCCGTCATCGCGCTCACTCTGTATAGCGGCGTGCACATGGCCGAGGATATTCGCAGCGGCATCCGCGCCGTGCCCGCGACCCAGCTCGAAGCGGCCCGTTCGCTCGGCCTGGGCCGCATTGCCGCCGTACGCCTCGTGCTGCTGCCGCAGGCGCTGCGCGCGTCGGTGCCGCCGCTGTTGTCGCAGACCGTCAACCTGTGGAAGGACACCAGCGTGGCCACCGTGATCGGCGCGGCCGAGATGATGTACCAGGCCGCCCGCGTGGAGACCGCGAGCTTTCGCAGCCTGGAGGCATTCACGTTCGCCACGCTGGCGTACCTGACGGTCTCGCTCCTGATCTCGGGGGCGGCGCATCTCTATCAGCGGCGCTATCCCGTGCGCACGGCGGGCTGACGATGGGAGCACGCGCATGCTGGAACTGATCGACACCTACTGGCTGTATTTCCTGGTCGGCCAATACCCGGAAGGCCCGCTGGGCGGCCTGGTGCTCACCATCTTGCTGTCTGGTGCGGCACTGGTGCTGGCCATGCCGCTCGGGCTGATGCTCGGCATCGCGCGCGTGAGCCCCCGGCGCGCCATCCGCCTGCCGGTGGGCGCGCTGGTGCAGCTCGTGCGCGCAGTGCCGCTGCTGCTGGTGCTGTTCTGGGTCTACTTCTTCCTGCCGGCCGTCACGGGCATCAAGACCTCGCAGACAGCGACGATGCTGATCGTGCTGGTGGTGTTCGACAGCGTGTACCTGGCCGAGATCGTGGCGGCGGGCATCCGCGCGCTGCCGAAAGGGCAGCTCGAGAGCGCCCGCTCGCTCGGTCTGGGCTACGGCCAGGCGCTGCGCCACGTGGTGCTGCCGCAGACCCTGCGCCATGGCCTGCCGTCGATCGTCAACCAGCTGGTCTCGACGATCAAGGCGACCTCGCTCGGCTACATCATCGGCCTGTCGGAAGTCTCGTTCGTCGCCTCGCAGATCAATACGCTCGTGTTCACCCAGGCGGTGGAGGTGTACCTGATTCTGGCGCTGACCTATTTCGTACTGTGCTTCGGCTTGTCGCGCCTGGCCTTCCTGCTCGAGCGGCGCCTGCAACGGCGCCCGGTCGCGGCAGCCTGACTCTTGAAAGAAGCGAACGATGATCGTGCTCGATAACGTCAACAAGTATTACGGCGACTACCACGCGCTGGTGGGCATCACCGAGCGCGTGGAAAAAAACGCCGTGCTGGTCGTGTGCGGGCCGTCCGGTTCGGGCAAGTCGACGCTGATCCGCACGCTCAACCGCCTTGAGGAAATCGACAACGGGCGCATTGCCATCGATGGCCGCGACATCCACGCGAAGGGCGTCGACGTGAACGCACTGCGCGCCGGGATCGGCTTCGTGTTCCAGCAATTTAACCTGTTCCCGCATCTGACGGCGCTGGAGAACTGCATGCTCGCGCCGGTGCAGCTGAAACGCGCCAGCAAGAGCGAAGCGCGCGACCAGGCGATGGCGCTGCTCGACCAGGTGGGCCTGGCGCACAAGGCCGACGCCTATCCGAACGCGCTTTCGGGCGGCCAGCAGCAGCGGGTGGCGATCGCCCGTGCCCTGGCGATGCGGCCCGCGATCATGCTGTTCGACGAGCCCACCAGCGCGCTAGATCCCGAGATGGTGGGCGAGGTGCTGCAGGTGATGCGCGCGCTGGCCAGGCAGGGAATCACGATGGTGTGCGTGACCCACGAGATGGGCTTTGCGCGCGACGTGGCCGACCGCATCTGGTTCATGGCCGAGGGCGCCATCCTGGAACAGGCCACGCCCGGCGAGTTCTTCGCCAATCCGCAGCATCCGCGCGCCATCCAGTTCCTCGCCGATCGTCACCGCAACTAGTGCATTGTCGTGAAATGAAATGGTGTCGGCAATGGCGCCCCCGCGCGAGTTCTGGTAGTGTGAATCGTTGGCGCCGCCCTCATGGCAGGTCACGACGCTGTGCACAGTTTTGTGGACGTAGTGCGCGTGCGGGGCGCCCGTTTGCTGCTTATAATTGCTGGCCGGCGGGCCGGCCCGGTTTCCCATGCCAGCTCGCCGCCTGCGCCAGTTCCGGCTTCCCTTACACAGTGTCACTTGAAGCCCTATCGCCATGACGTCCATTACCGCCAATTTCGATGAGGATGCACGCCTCGCCGTCCTCGATTCCTTCGGCATCCTCGACACGCCGCCGGAGCGCTCGTTCGATGACGTGGTGCGCATGGTCAGCCAGTTGCTCGACGCGCCGATCGCCGCCGTCAACCTGATCGCGCGCGGGCGCCAGTGGTTCAAGTCCGAAATTGGCCTGGGCGTCAGCGAGATGCCGCTCGATGACTCGATCTGCCGCTTCGCGCTGCTGCAGCAAGAGCAGATGATCATTCCCGATACGCTGACCGATCCCCGTTTCAGCGGCAATCCGCTCGTCACGGTCGAAGGCGGCCTGCGTTTCTATGCCGGCGCCGTGCTCCGCACGCGTGATGGCGTGCCGCTCGGCACCCTGTGCGTACTCGATAACAAGCCCCGGCCGGAGGGCTTGAGCGAGCAGCAGCAGTTCATGCTCACTACCATGGCGCACCAGGTGATGAGCCAGATCGAGCTGCGCCGCGCGCTGGCCGACCAGGAAGCGCTGAACGAGGCCCTGCGCCACGCCGACCAGCGCAAGGACGAATTTCTCGCGATGCTGGCGCACGAGCTGCGCAATCCCCTGGCGCCGATCGTCTCGGCCGCCACCATGCTGTCGAATTTCGAGCTCGAGCCGAGCATGGTGCAGCGCGCCGCCGACATCATCGCGCGCCAGGCCGGCCACATGACGTCCCTGATCGACGACCTGCTCGACGTTTCGCGCGTCACGCGCGGCAAGGTCGAACTCGAATTCGTCGAACTCGACCTGAAGGATGTCCTGGCCGACGCGATCGAGCAGGTGCGCCCGCTGATCGAGAAGCACGACCATCGCCTGGTGCTGGAAATGATGCCGGCACGCGCGCTCGTCGTGGGCGACCGCAAGCGGCTGGTGCAGGTGATGACCAATTTGCTGAGCAACGCGGCCAAGTACACGCTCGAAGGCGGGCGCGTCGAGGTGCGCCTGGCCACGCGCAACAAGATGATCGACGTGTCGATCCGCGACGACGGCATCGGCATGTCGCCGGAGCTGATCGCCAGCGCCTTCGACCTGTTCTCGCAGGGCACGCGCGGGCTGGATCGCAGCCAGGGCGGGCTCGGCATCGGCCTGGCGCTCGTGCGCAGCCTGCTCAAGCTGCATGGCGGAGAGGTCAGCGCCAGTAGTGGCGGGCCGGGTTGCGGCAGCACCTTCCAGGTCACGCTGCCGCTGTCGTCACGCTCAGGCCCGGCCATGCAGGCCGCCGAGAGCGAGGCGCCGCAGGCCAATCCGTACGCGCTGCGCATCGGCGTGGTCGATGACAACGAGGACGCTGCCATCACGTTGGGGCTGCTGCTCGAGACGCTGGGCCACACGGTGCTGGTCGCGCATTCGGCGCGCGATGCGCTGGCCAGGCTGCCGGCGTTCGGGCCGGACGTGTGCCTGCTCGATATCGGCCTGCCCGAGATGAACGGCTTCGAGCTGGCGCGGGCGCTGCGCAGGGCGCCGGGTGCCGATCACGCGATCCTGATCGCGGTCACCGGTTACGCGCAAGAGAAGGACCGCGTCGAGGCGCGCGCCGCCGGCTTCCACGACCTGTTCGCCAAGCCGGTCGACCTCGAAGTGCTGGGCGCGGCGCTGATGCAGATCGAACGGCGCCGGCATTAGGCGTCTCCCCAGGCTGGTGTGCGACGGGATCGTCGCCCGTCAGGCAGACTTTGTCCTCGATTCACGCACAACAGGACATGCCATGACACAGCGCTATCAACCCATCACGCGCCTGGGCCTGGGCGGCACCGGCTTCGGCGACATGTACCACGCCACCAGCGACGAGGCGGCCCAGGCGACACTTGATGCCGCATGGGACGCCGGCATCCGTTATTTCGACACCGCGCCGCACTACGGCGCCGGCCTGTCCGAACACCGTTTCGGCCACGGGCTGCGGCGCCGTCCGCGCGACGAGTTCACGCTTTCGACAAAAGTCGGCCGCCTGCTGGCGCCATCGAGCACCGGCGAGATCGCCGCGCCGTTCGTCAGCGCCTTGCCTTTCAAGCGGGTGATCGACTACACCGCCGACGGTGCGCGCCGCTCGGTCGAGGACAGCTTGCAGCGCATGGCGCTGGCGGCCATCGACATCGTCTACGTGCATGACCTGTCGCCCGACATGTTTGGCGACCAGTTCGATCACTACTACCGGATCGCGTCTGGCCCGGGCGGCGCCTTCGAGGGCTTGACCAGAATGCGGGAAGAGGGCGTCATCAAGGCCTGGGGCCTGGGCGTCAATACGGTCGAACCGTGCCTGCGCGCGCTGCGCGACGCCGATCCGGATATCTTTTTGCTCGCCGGGCGCTACACGCTGATGGAAACGACGCCGCTGGCCGAGCTGTTCCCGCTCTGTGAGCAAAAGGGCGCGAAGGTCGTGATCGGCGGGCCGTTCAATTCGGGCTTTCTGGCGGGCGGGCCGAATTACGATTACGCGCCGGCGAGCGCCGAGAAACTGGCGCAGCGCGAGCGGCTGCAAAAGTTGGCGGCGCAGCACGGCGTCGACCTGGCCGCAGCGGCGCTGCAATTCGGCCTGACGCATCCGGTGGTGGCTGCCACCATTCCCGGCGCCAGCAGCCCGGAGCACCTGCGGCGCAATGCGGCGCTGATGACAGTTGCGATACCAGCGGCGTTCTGGGGAGCGCTGCGCGCCGACGGCCTGGTGGCCCCGGACGCGCCGTTGCCGCAGGCTTAGAAGCCTTCTTCGGGCGTCAGGTAGCGCCACTGGCCGACCGGCAGATCGCCGAGTTTCACACGCCCGATCCGCACGCGCTTGAGGCCCAGCACCTTCAGGCCCACCATATCGCACATGCGGCGGATCTGGCGCTTGCGGCCTTCCTTCAGGGTGAAGCTCAGTTGGTCTTCGTTCTGCCAGCGCACCTTGGCCGGCAACAGCGGTTTGCCATCCATCCACAGGCCATGCTTGAGCTTCTTGAGTTCACTGTCGGGCAGCGTGCCTTCCTTGGTGTACTGCACCCGCACCAGGTATTCCTTCTCGATCGACGTCGTCTCGCCAATGAGCTGCTTGGCGATGCGGCCATCCTGCGACAGCACCAGCAGGCCCACCGAGTCGATGTCCAGCCGGCCGCATGGCACCAGGCTGCGCAACTGGGTTGGATGGAACTGCTCCGGCGATGGGTCTTCAGCCCAGCGGTTCTCGGGCTTGATCAGCGCCACCGCCGGCGTGTAGCCGTCTTCGGCCTGGCCGCTGACGTAGCCGACCGGCTTGTGGATCAGCACCGTGACGCGCTTGGACTGTTCGGCGGCGGCCTGGCGCTCGACGGTGATGCGCTGCGTCGGCAGCACCTTGCTGCCCAGTTCCGAGACGACCTGGCCATCGACCCGCACCCAGCCGCGCGCGATCCATTCATCGGCTTCGCGGCGCGAGCACAGGCCCAGTTCGGACATTCGTTTGGAGAGGCGGAGCGGTTCGGTCATCGGGGAAGCTTTACGGTAAAAGTGAACATCAAATCTTGAGCGCGTCAAGCAGGTCGGTTTCGAGCTGGACCTGGATGCGCGGGTTGTTCAGGGCAGGGCCGTCGACGAGGAACACGTCTTCGACCCGCTCGCCCAGCGTCATGATCTTGGCGGTGTGCAGGTTGATGCGGTAGCGCGTCAGCACGCTCGATACCGCATACAGCAAGCCCATACGGTCGTTGGCGGCGATCGACAGCACGTGGAACTGGCCCCGTTCATCGGGCCGCACTTCCACGGTCGGCGTGATCGGGAACGTGCGCGACATGCGCGACAGGCGCCCACGGCACGGCGGCGGCAGCGGTTCCTGCGAGACGAGCAGTGCGCTTAACTCGTGCTCGATCAGGTTGATGATGTCGCGGTAGCTGCCGGCGAAGTTTTCGTCGGCGACCATGAAGCTGTCGAGCGCGTAGCCATGGCGCGTGGTGTGGATCTTGGCGTCGAGGATCGAGAAATCCTTGCGGTCGAAGTAGCTGCAGATGCGCGCGAAGAGGTCGGGCTGGTCCTTCACGTACACGGCCACCTGCAAGCCTTCGCCAATGGGCGCCAGGCGCACGCGCACCACCGGCTTGTCGCTGTCGACCTTGTCGTACAGGGCGCGCGTCTGCCAGGCGATGTCGGATGCGTCGTGGCGCAGGAAGTACGCCACGTCGAGCTGCTTCCACAGGGCTTCATGCGCGTCGACGGGAAGCCCGAACAGGCGCAGCGTGGCCAGCGCTTCCTTCTGGCGCATGCGCAATTCGCGGTCGGCCGAATGCGGCTCGCCCCCGAGGACGCGCAGCGTCGTCTTGTACAGGTCTTCCAGCAGCTTGGCCTTCCACGCGTTCCAGACCTTCGGGCTCGTGCCGCGAATGTCGGCCACGGTGAGCAGGTACAGCGCCGTCAGGTGGCGTTCGTCCCCCACCACGGCGGCAAACGCCGCGATCACGTCGGGATCGGACAGGTCCTGCTTTTGCGCGACCTGCGACATCGTCAGGTGCTGCTCGACCAGGAACACCACCAGCTCGGTATCCGCGTCGCTCATGCCGTGCTCGCGGCAGAACTGGCGCGCGTCGTCCATGCCGAGTTTTGAATGGTCGCCGCCACGGCCCTTGGCGATATCGTGGAACAGGGCGGCCACGTACAGCACCCAGCGGTCGTGGAAGTCGGCGATCAGCTGGCTGCAGAACGGGTATTCGTGCGCGTGTTCCGGCATTGTGAAGCGGCGCAGGTTACGCACCACCATCATGATGTGCTGGTCGACGGTGTACGCGTGGAACAGGTCGTGCTGCATCTGGCCGACGATCTTGCGAAACGCCGGCAGGTAGCGGCCCAGGATGCCGAATTCGTTCATGCGGCGCAGCGCGTGCACCATGCCGCGCGGCGCCTGCAGCACGCGCAGGAACAGCGCCTTGTTGACCGGGTCGGCGCGGTACGCGTCGTCGATGCGGGTGCGGGCATGCCACAGCGCGCGGGTGGCGCGCGCGGTCATGCCCTTGATGTCGTGGCGCTCGGTCATCACCACGAACAGCTCGAGGATTGCCGTGGGCGTTTGCTCGAACGTGTCGTCTTGCGCGATGTCGATCAGGTTCCCTGTCTGCATGAAGCGCGCGCTGATCGGGAAGGCGACGGCCGGCTGCGGAAACAGCTGCGCCTCGATGTTCTGCAGCAGGATGGTATTGAGCTGCGTGACCGTCTTGGCGGCCCAGTAATAACGCTGCATCAGCAGTTCGCTTGGACGGCGCGCGTTCGGCCCGTCGTCCGTGGCGGTGAGGCCCAGCGTGTTGGCAATCGCGGTCTGCACGTCGAACACCAGGCGGTCTTCGCGCCGTTTGGTTTGCAGGTGCAAGCGGATGCGGATGTCCTTGAAGGCGCTTTCCTTTTCCATCAGCTGGCGCGCTTCCATGCGCGTGATCAGGCCACGCGTGGCAAGCTGCCCCCAGCTGTCGGCCAGGCCGGCCGCCTTGGCCACCCACATGATGACTTGCAGGTCGCGCAGCGCGCCCGGGCTTTCTTTCACATTGGGTTCGAGCGCGAACGCCGTGTACTCGTACTTGGCGTGGCGCAGGCGCATCTCGGCCGTCTTGGCCTGGAAAAACGCCTGCGGGTCGAGCGCGTCGCGGTAGCGCCGCTGCAGCTCTTCGAACAGCGGCTCGTTGCCCGTCACCAGGCGCGCTTCGAGCAAGCTCGTTTGCACGGTGATGTCGGCGTCGGACTCGATCAGGCATTCCTCGACCGTGCGGATGCTGTGGCCGATTTCCAGGCCCAGGTCCCACAGCAGCTGGACCAGGCCTTCAAGGCGCGCCTGGGTGATGGCGTCGGGCGGGGCGCCCAGCAGGATCAGCAGGTCGACGTCCGAATACGGAAACAGCTCGCCACGGCCGTAGCCGCCCACGCCGACGAGGGCGGTATTGGGGGGCAGGCCGGCCGCCTGCCAGGCGTCGACCAGCACGGCATCGACCAGCTGGCGCAGGTTGCGCAGCAGTTTTTCGGGCATGCCGTCTTCCTGGAACGCCTGGAACACGAGCTGGCGCTCGGACTTGAGGCGTTGACGCAGCGTGGTGCGGACGGTGTCCAGGAGTTCGGCCTGTCCCATGGGCTGCTCCTTATGCCGCCACGGAGGCGGTGGCAGGGGTGTAGTGCGACAGCAGCGGCAGCGCGATGGCTGGCGGCGGCGGGCTGCCGGCCGACAGCGTCAGCACTTCGACGCCGGTCTCGGTGACCAGCACCGTGTGTTCCCACTGCGCCGACAGGCTGCGGTCCTTCGTCTTGATGGTCCAGCCGTCCGGCATTTCCTTGATGTCGCGCTTGCCGGCATTGATCATCGGCTCGATCGTGAAGATCATGCCTGGCTTGAGCACTTCAAGCGTGCCCGGACGGCCGTAGTGCAGCACTTGCGGCTCTTCGTGGAACGCGCGGCCGACGCCGTGGCCGCAGAATTCGCGCACCACGCTGTAGCCGTTCTTTTCGGCGTGCTGCTGGATCGCGTGACCGATGTCGCCCAGGTGCTTGCCCGGCTTGACGGCGGCGATGCCGAGCCACATGCATTCGAAGGTGACTTCGGCCAGGCGGCGCGCCATGATCGACGGCTCGCCCACCAGGTACATGCGGCTGTTGTCGCCGTGGAAGCCGTCCTTGGTGATCGGGGTGATGTCGACGTTCAGGGCGTCGCCGCTCTTGAGCACGCGCTCGCCCGGGATGCCGTGGCAGATCACGTCGTTGAGCGAGGCGCAGAGCGAACCGGGGAACGGCGGGTAGCCGGGCGGGGCGTAATTGAGCGTGGCCGGGATCGTGCCTTGCACATTGACCATGTAGTCGTGGGCCAGGCGGTCGAGTTCGCCGGTGGTGATGCCGGGCTTGACGAAGGGAGTGATATAGTCCAGCACTTCCGAGCCGAGACGGCAAGCGACGCGCATGCCGTCGATTTCTTCGAGGGTCTTGATGATGGTGGCCATAGGAGAGTCGTATCCTGCGTTGTATCGGGTGAACGCCCGGCGACCTGGCAAGAATGGTCGGGGCAGAGGTCAGGCAATAATCCCCGCATTATAAGGGAAGTCGCCGGCTCGCTGTAAGGCTGCGACCCGGCTGCGACCCGCTTGGGCCCCGCTTGGGCCCCGGCCGGGCCTTGCCTGGCAAGCATGGGCGTCATCGCACGCTTGAATAATGCTGCCAATTCCGCTAGAATCTCGGGTTGCTCGGATTCGCTTCGTGCAACGTGGTAAAAATAACGTTTTTAAATTTATTGAAATCGCGAATGTGGCCCTAAAAGGGTGCCTGTCTGGTGACTGGCCACATTCAAGACCCAACCCTGGAGAATTACATGTCCGTTACTATGCGCGAAATGCTGGAAGCCGGTATTCACTTCGGCCACCAGACCCGTTTCTGGAACCCAAAGATGGCGCCGTTCATCTTCGGTCATCGCAACAAGATCCACATCATCAACCTGGAAAAAACCATGGCGATGTACCAGGATGCGATGAAAACCATCAAGCAGATCTCCGCCAACCGCGGCACGATCCTGATGGTCGGCACCAAGCGTCAGGCACGCGACATCATCGCTGCTGAAGCCCAGCGCGCTGGTGTGCCTTACGTCGACCAGCGTTGGCTCGGCGGCATGCTGACCAACTTCAAGACCATCAAGACCTCGATCAAGCGCCTGAAAGAGATGGAAGTCCTGGTCGAAGACGGTTCGGTCGAGAAGATGTCGAAAAAAGAAGCGCTGATGTTCTCGCGCGAAATGATCAAGCTGCAAAAGTCGATCGGCGGCATCAAGGATCTGGGCGGCGTGCCAGACGCGATCTTCGTCGTTGACGTCGGTTACCACAAGGGCACGATCACCGAAGCCGGCAAGCTGGGCATCCCGGTCATCGGCATCGTCGATACCAACCACTCGCCAGAAGGCGTCACCCACATCATCCCGGGTAACGACGACTCGTCGAAAGCCATCAGCCTGTACGCACGCGGCGTTGCCGATGCGATCATCGAAGGCCGCGCCAGCGCGACCAACGAAGTGGCTGACATGGTCAAGGCAGCCGGCGGCGACGACTTCGTCGAAGTGTCCGAGCAGGCATAAGTGATGGCAGGCCATGTGCCTGCTGCCACATAGAAGGGGGCGCCGGACTATCGAGCCCCCCTTTTTTTAAGCTAAATACTTGCAGGACGTGGTTTATCAGCGGCCTGCACCCTGGATACACATTTAGGAGAACACAACATGGCAGCTATTACTGCAGCAATGGTTGGCGAACTGCGCGCCAAGACCGATGCACCAATGATGGAATGCAAAAAAGCACTGACCGAAGCCGAAGGCGACATGGGTCGTGCTGAAGAAATCCTGCGCGTCAAGCTGGGCGGCAAGGCATCGAAGGCATCGGCACGCGTGACCGCCGAAGGCGTCGTCGCTACCTATATCTCGGGCAATGTCGGCGCGCTGGTCGAAGTCAACAGCGAAACCGACTTCGTCGCGAAGAACGACGATTTCCTGGCGCTGGTGAACCTGGCAGCACGCCTGGTCGCCGAAAACAACCCGGCTGACGTCGCTGCCCTGGCAGCACTGCCGCACGAAGGCGGTACTTTCGACGACGTGCGTACTGGCCTGATCGGCAAGATCGGCGAGAACATGACCGTGCGTCGTTTCCAGCGTTTCGAAACCACCGGCAAGCTGGCGTCGTACCTGCACGGCACCCGTATCGGCGTGATCGTCGATTTCGAAGGTGCGGACGAGCAAGTCGGCAAGGACCTGGCCATGCACATCGCTGCCATGAAGCCAGTCGCTCTGTCGTCGGAGCAAGTGCCTGCTGAAATGATCGAAAAAGAGCGTTCGGTTGCCGAGCTCAAAGCCAAGGAAGACGCCGACAAGGCCGTCGCCGAAGGCAAGCAGCCACAATCGGCTGACATCGTCGCCAAGCGTATCGACGGTTCGGTGCAGAAGTACCTGAAAGAAGTCTCGCTGCTGAACCAGGCGTTCGTCAAGAACGACAAGCAGTCGATCGAACAGATGATCAAGGCGGCAAACACCACCGTCAAGGGCTTCACCATGTACGTGGTGGGCGAGGGCATCGAGAAGAAAGTCGACGACTTCGCAGCTGAAGTCGCAGCGCAGATGGCTGCCAACAAGCAGTAATCAAAAAAAACGGGCCGTGAGGTCCGTTTTTTCAAGGTGGGGCGGTTTGTGGTGGTCGCGGGTAATGCCCTGGCTGCTCTACGGACTGGGATTCCCGCCTTCGCGGGAATGACGTGCAACGGGCGCGGACCAACAGAGGCTCCTTTGGCCGACACCTTTGGCACGTCGTTCCCGCGCAGGCGGGAACCCAAGTTTGCCGGCAATCCAGCAGCGCGACTCCCATGCCGCACCCGCTTTACAATCCCATCCGTCCCAGAGGCAGATGAGACCCGCCCACGAGGCGTGAGGTCAGACCCGAATTCGATCCACCGACACATCCTAAAGGAGCCGCTTCATCATGACAAAACCAGCTTACCAACGTGTCCTTCTGAAACTGTCTGGCGAAGCACTGATGGGCGACGATCAGTTCGGCATTAACCGCGCCACGATCGATCGCATGGTGGCCGACGTGGCTGAAGTGAGCAAACTGGGCGTGCAAATTGCCATCGTCATTGGCGGCGGCAATATCTTCCGCGGCGTCGCCCCCGGCGCCCAGGGCATGGACCGCGCCACCGCCGACTACATGGGCATGCTGGCCACGGTGATGAACGCGCTGGCGCTGGGTGACGCAATGCGTCACGTCGGCATCACCGCCCGTGTCATGTCGGCCATCGCCATCGAGCAGGTTGTCGAACCATATGTGCGCCCGAAGGCGCTGCAATACCTCGAAGAAGGCAAGGTCGTCATCTTTGCCGCCGGCACCGGCAATCCGTTCTTCACGACCGACACGGCCGCTGCCTTGCGCGGCGCCGAAATCTCGGCCGAGATCGTCCTGAAAGCCACCAAGGTCGACGGCGTCTACAGCGCCGACCCGCACAAGGATCCGAGCGCGACCCGCTTCGACAGCATCACGTTCGACGAAGCGATCTCGAAGCACCTGCAAGTGATGGACGCCACCGCGTTCGCATTGTGCCGCGACCAGAAACTGCCGATCAAGGTGTTCTCCATCGTCAAACCCGGCGCGCTCACCCGCGTGATCATGGGCGAGGACGAAGGTACACTGGTGCACGTGTAACAATGCAGCTTACAAATTATCTGAACCAACAGGAGAGCAGCATGTCCTTAGCTGACGTCAAGAAAAACGCACAAGACCGCATGGTCAAGTCCATCGAAACCCTGCGCGCCGACCTGGCCAAGGTCCGTACCGGCCGTGCCCACACCGGCATCCTCGACCATGTCACGGTCGACTACTACGGTTCGCCGACGGCGCTGCCGATGGTGGCCAACCTGACCCTGGTCGACGCCCGCACGATCGGCGTGCAGCCATTCGAAAAGAAAATGCTGGCCGCCATCGAAAAAGCCATCCGCGACGCCGACCTGGGCCTGAACCCGTCGTCGCAGGGCGAAATGATCCGCGTGCCGACCCCGCCGCTGACCGAAGAGCGCCGCAAAGAGATGGTCAAGCTGACCAAGTCCGAAGGTGAAGACGCAAAGATCGCCGTGCGCAATATCCGTCGCGACGCCAACGAAGCGCTGAAGAAAATGGTCAAAGACAAGACCGCATCGGAAGACGACGAGCGCCGCGCAGCGGACGAAATCCAGAAGCTGACCGACAAGGCCGTGATCGACATCGACAAGCTGCTGGCCGAGAAGGAGAAAGAAATCCTGACGGTGTAATCGAGGTCGATTAAAGGCGAGCCTTCGGGCTTTCTTTGCGGACCGGCCCCGGCAACTTGCCGCGGCCGGTCCGCGTACCTTATGATTGGCCAATTGCACAATATTCTGCCCGGTCTTGCCGGGTGGTACCCTGGATTCACGATGTTCAAAAGTTCGACCACTGCTGTTCCCGACACGCCCGCCGTGCCACGCCATATCGCCATCATCATGGACGGTAATGGCCGCTGGGCAACCAAACGCTTGCTGCCGCGCGTGGCCGGCCACGTCAAGGGCGTCGAAGCCGTGCGCGGCGTGGTCGAAGCCTGCGTGGAGCGCGGCGTCGAGTACCTGACGCTGTTCGCGTTCTCGTCCGAGAACTGGCGCCGGCCGGCGGACGAAGTCTCGCTCTTGATGCGCCTGTTCGTGACGGCGCTCGAGCGCGAAGTCGCGAAGATGCACGCCAACAATATCCGCCTGAAAGTGGTGGGTGACCTGAGCCGCTTCGACGCCAAGCTGCAAGAAATGATCGCCAACGCCGAGCGCCGCACCGCCGGCAACACGCGCCTGACGGTCACCGTGTGCGCGAACTATGGCGGCCGCTGGGATATCATGCAGGCAACCGGCAAGATGGTGAAAGCCCATCCCGGCGTCACCGAGTTCAGTGAAGACATGCTGGCGCCGCACCTGGCGATGGCGTATGCGCCTGAACCCGACCTGTTCATCCGCACCGGCGGCGAAGAACGCATTTCGAATTTCCTGTTGTGGCAGCTGGCGTATGCCGAGCTGCACTTTACCGACACCTTCTGGCCTGACTTCACGCCAAAGGCGCTGGACGTGGCGATTGGCTCCTACCAGGAGCGCGAACGGCGCTTTGGCCAGACCGGCGCCCAAGTAGCAAAGAAGACCAATTAAATGCTCAAGACCCGGATTCTCACCGCGCTCGTCCTGCTGGCAGTCTTGCTGCCAGTTTTGTACTCCAATAATTACACGGCGTTTGCGGTGGTGGCCTCGGTGTTCTTCGGCGCCGCGATCTGGGAATGTTTTCGACTGTTCAATCCCGGCACCCGCAGCGCGATCGTGATTGCGGGCGCGTGGACGCTGGCCTTCGCCTACGCGTTCTTCGTGCGCGAGCAGGGCAATCCGACCTTCTGGTTCGGCATCGGCGTGCTGCTGTGGGCGCTGCGCTTCGCGCCCACGCTCAAGTTCGGCCTGCCGCCGCTGTCGAGCACGCCCAATACCTTGCTCAGCCTGCTGTACGCGATCGCGCTGGTGGCCTGTTTCGTGGCCATCGTCTACCTGTTCAATTATTCGGCGCTGTTCCTGCTGTCGGTGCTGGCCATCGTCTGGGCGGCCGACATCTTCGCCTACGTGTGCGGCAAGACCTTCGGCAAGCGTAAACTCGCACCGAGCATCTCGCCCGGCAAATCGTGGGAGGGCGCCATCGGCGGCGGCCTCGTCACCCTGGCGCTGGCCGCCTGCACCGTCATCTTTGGCGGCGACGCCTTCGCCGGCACCTTCGCGGTGCGCGTGCAGGCGGGCCTGGGCTGGCTCGGCATGTTCGCCGTGCTCGCCCTCATCGTGGTTGCCAGCGTGGTTGGCGACCTGTTCGAATCCCAGCTCAAACGCCGCGCCGGCGCCAAGGACAGCAGCAACCTGCTGCCGGGCCACGGCGGCGTGCTGGACCGGATCGACGCACTCGTGCCGGTCCTGCCACTGGCGGCCCTGATCGCCACCTGGCTCTAGAAGGAAATTTCCATGCAACGCATTACCATCCTGGGCGCCACAGGCTCGATCGGCGCCTCGACCCTCGACGTGCTGGCGCGCCATCCCGGGCAGTACCAGGTGTACGCCCTGAGCGCCCACACGCGCGTGGAAGAACTGGCCGCCGCCTGCCGTAGCTGCCGCCCCGCGCGCGCGGTGGTCGGCACGGCCGATGCTGCGGCGCGCCTGGCGGCCCTGATCGCCGACCTGCCCACCAGTGTCGAATACGGCGAGCAAGCCCTGTGCGATATCGCGTCGAGCGACGACACCGACACCGTGATGGCCGCCATCGTCGGCGCCGCCGGCCTGGCCCCGACGCTGGCTGCGGCCCGCGCTGGTAAAAAAATCCTGCTGGCGAACAAGGAAGCGCTGGTCATGTCGGGCCAGTTGTTCATGGACGCGGTGCGCGAGCACAAGGCGACGCTGCTGCCGATCGACAGCGAACACAATGCCATCTTCCAGTCGCTGCCTGCCGCCTTCGGTCGCGTGCCGGCCGCCGCCGGCGTGGCCAAGATTTTGCTCACCGCATCGGGCGGGCCGTTCCTGAACCGCGCCGTCGAGACGCTTGGCGACGTGACGCCAGATGAAGCCTGCAAGCACCCGAACTGGGTCATGGGCCGCAAGATCTCGGTCGACTCGGCAACGATGATGAACAAGGGCCTCGAAGTGATCGAGGCGCACTGGCTGTTCGGCGCGCCGGCCGACCAGATCGAGGTCGTGATCCATCCGCAAAGCGTGATCCACTCGATGGTGTCGTATGTGGACGGCTCGGTGCTGGCGCAACTGGGCAACCCCGATATGCGTACGCCGATTGCGCACGCGCTGGCCTATCCGGACCGGATCGCGTCGGGCGTGGCCCAGCTCGACCTGACGCAGATGGCGGCGCTGCAGTTCTTCCCGCCCGATTTCACGCGCTTCCCGTGCCTGGCGCTGGCCTACGACGCCCTGCGCGCAGGCGGCACGGCCCCGGCCCTGCTCAATGCCGCCAATGAAGTCGCGGTCGATGCGTTCCTGGAGCGCCGCATTGGTTTTCGCGACATCGACCGCGTGATCCGCTACGCACTCGACGCCGTCGAACACGGCCCGGCGCCATCGATCGACGCCGTGCTGGCCCAGGACGCGCGCGCGCGCGCCGCTGCTGCGCACGCGGTCGCCAGCCTGCACTGATACTCACCGCCCAAGACGGACCAATCCCGATGACCCTGCTCTACACCGTGCTGGCCTTTGTGCTGGCGCTCGGCCCCCTGATCGTGATCCACGAACTGGGCCACTATCTGGTGGCCCGGGCTTGTGGCGTGAAAGTGCTGCGCTTTTCCATCGGCATGGGCCGCGTCGTGTGGTCGCGCCGTTTCGGCCGCGACCAGACCGAATGGGCCCTTTCTCTGCTGCCGCTAGGCGGCTACGTCAAGTTCCTCGACAGCCGCGACCCCAACGCCGGCCCCATCGACGACAAGGAACTGGCCCGCGAATTCACGCGCCAGAACGTGTGGAAGCGCATCGCCATCGTGGCCGCCGGCCCGCTGGCCAACTTCCTGCTGGCGATCGGCCTGATGGCGGCGCTGTTCATGCACGGCGTGGACGAACCATCGGCGCGCCTGCGTACCGTGGCCGAGGCATCCGACGCCTGGCGCGCCGGCGTGCGCGGCGGCGAGACCGTCGTCGCCGTCAATGGCAGCGCGGTGCGCTCGTGGTCCGAGCTGCGCTGGCAGATCATGCACGCGGCCGTCGACAAGACCGATGTGACGCTCGCGTTGCGCGCCGAAGGTGGCGGCGCCTATTCGGCCGTGCTGCCGGCTTCCGTGATCGGCCAGCTCGATGTCGACAGCGACGTGATGACCACGCTGGGCCTGGACCTGTGGCGCCCGCAACCGCGCATCGAGAAAGTGATCGCGGACGGGGCAGGGCAGCGCGCCGGCCTGCGCGATGGCGACCTGGTCTTGCGCCTGGACGGCCAGCCGGTAGTCGACGGCATCGCTTTTATCGAGGCCGTGCGCGCCGCGCCTGGCCGCGCCTTGCAGGTTGAGGTGCGGCGCGCCGGCGGCCCCGCGACGCTGATCCTCACGCCGGATACGGACGCGAACGGCCGCGGCGTGATCAAGGCGATGGTGGCGCAGGCGCCCGAGATGGTGACTGTATGGTCCGGCCCGTTTGAAGCGGTGGCGCGCGGCTTTGATCGCACCTGGGAGACCAGCGTGATGACGCTGAAAATGATCGGCAAGATGATTACCGGCGAAGCGTCGTGGAAGAATGTTACCGGGCCAATTACGATCGCCGATTATGCCGGACAGACCGCCCGCATTGGTCTCGTGAGCTATTTACAGTTTATCGCCTTTATTAGTATCAGCTTAGGCGTCATGAATTTGTTACCAATTCCCGTTCTGGATGGTGGCCATTTACTGTATTATTCGCTGGAAGTTTTGACCGGGCGTCCTGTTTCTGTGCGTGTCGTCGAGTTCGCACAGCGCGCCGGGGTCGGCCTGCTGTTCATGCTGATGGCGCTCGCCGTCTTCAATGACCTGGGACGGTTGCTCTAGCCGCCCCGCGGTTAGCTCCCCGAGAGCCCAGTCAAATCACCAAGCAATCGTTGTCCAAATGAGTGACCCTTTGATCCAGCCAATGAAATCACAACCAGATCGTTTCGCCTTGCCGTTCATTCGCCGCAGCCTGATCGGCTCCGCCGTCATGGCGCTGTGCGCCACGCTCTACGCAAATAATGCCATGGCCGTCAACCCGTTCGTCGTCAAGGACATCCGGGTCGAAGGCATCCAGCGTACTGAGGCAGGCACCGTGTTCAGCTATCTGCCGGTGCGTGTGGGCGAAACCTTCGACGATGTCAAGGCATCGAGCGCGATCAAGGCGTTGTACGCGACCGGCTTCTTCAAGGACATCCGCCTAGAAGAAGAAAATGGCGTGCTGGTCGTGCTGGTCGAAGAGCGTCCCGCGATTTCGTCGGTCGACTTCACCGGCACCAAGGAATTCGAGAAAGACATGCTGGTCAAGGCGCTGTCCGAAATCGGCGTGGCCCAGACCAAGATCTTCGACAAGGCGTCGGTCGACCGCGCCGAACAGGAACTCAAGCGCCAGTACCTGTCGCATGGCCTGTATGGCGTAAAAATCACCACCACCGTGACCCCGATCGAACGTAACCGCGTCACGATCATGTTCAACGTGGACGAAGGCGATGTCGCCAAGATCAAGGGCATCAACATCATCGGCAACAAGGCGTTCAGCGACAAAGAGCTGCGCCAGTTGCTCGAGTTGCGCCCGTCGGGCTGGTTCACCTGGTACTCGAAGGCCGACCAGTATTCCAAGCAGAAGCTCACGGGCGACCTCGAAAAAATCAAGTCCTGGTATCTGAACCACGGCTATCTCGAAGCGAACGTCGAATCGACGCAAGTGTCGATCACGCCAGACAAGCGCGACATCTACCTGACCCTGAACATCACCGAGGGCGAACAATACACCGTCTCGAGCGTCAAGCTCGAAGGCGAGATGTTCGGCCGCGAAGAAGAGCTCAAGCAGCTGATCCTGCTCCAGCCGGGCAAGACCTACGTGGGCGACCTGCAAGAAGCCACCAACAAGCTGATTTCCGATCGCCTGGGCACCTTTGGCTACGCGTTCGCCAACGTCACGGCCAATCCCGAACTCAATCGCGACAAGCGCGAAGTCGCCTTCACGTTCTTCGTCGATCCGGGCAAGCGCGCCTACGTGCGCCACATGAACATCAGCGGCAATACCGTCACGCGCGATGAAGTCATCCGCCGCGAATTCCGCCAGTTCGAGAGCTCGTGGTACGACGCCAACCGCGTCAAGCTCTCGCGCGACCGCGTCGACCGTCTGGGCTACTTCAAGGACGTGAAGGTTGAAACGCCAGAATCGCCAGGCACGTCCGACCAGGTCGACGTGAACATCGCGGTCGAAGAGAAACCGACCGGTAACTTCATGATCGGCGGCGCTTTCTCGCAGTCCGAAAAATTCACGTTCACCGCGTCGATCTCGCAGGCCAACTTCGCCGGCAGCGGCAACACGGTCGGCATCGAACTCAATACCAGCAAGTACAACCGGACGATCGCGTTCTCGCAGACCAATCCGTACTTCACCGACGACGGCGTCTCGCGCGCGTTCTCGCTGTACCTGCGCACGTCGCGCCCACCGGCGCTGAACATCGGTTCATACACGGTCAAGCAGACCGGTGGCAACATGACCTTCGGCGTGCCGTTCTCCGAGTCCGACACCGTCTACTTCGGCGCGGGTCTCGAGCGCACCGAACTCGAAACCGACGAATCGTCGCCAACGATCTACCGTACGTTTGTGGCCCAGAACGGCGGGCCGGAAAACGGTGTCGGTTCGGCCACCACGAATGCCATCCCGCTGACGGTGGCATGGGGCCGCGACACGCGCGACAGCGCCGTGACCCCGAGCCGCGGCCGCTTCCAGCGCGCCAACTTCGAAGTCGATGCGATCGGCGACGCCAAGTACTATCGCCTCGTGTACGAACACCAGTGGTGGAGACCAGTCACGCGCTGGATGACGCTGGCCCTGCGCGGCGAGTTCGATTACGGCAAGGGCATCGGCGGCAGCGCCTACCCGGTCTTCAAGAACTTCTATGCGGGCGGCATCGGTTCGGTGCGCGGCTACGAGAGCTCGTCGCTCGGCGTGGTCGACCAGCGCTACTACGATGCGATCGGCGGCTCGAAACGCATCATCGTCAACGCCGAACTGCAGTTCCCGTTCCCGGGCAGCGGCACCGACCGCAGCCTGCGCTGGTTCACCTTCGCCGACGGCGGCCAGGTATTCCAGGAAGACGCGAAGATCCGCGTCGGCGAGTTCCGCTACTCGGCCGGTATCGGCCTGTCCTGGATTTCCCCGGTCGGTCCGCTCAAGTTGAGTTATGCTAAGCCGCTGAATGACCTTCCGGGCGACCGCCTGGAGCGCTTCCAGTTCCAGATGGGTACCGGTTTCTGATCGGTCCACTGCGTCCTGAAGAACGATTGCGAGAGACTTTATGTTGAAAAATCTGATTGCCTCGCTGCCTGCCGGCTTCAAGCCCACCGTGGGACCAGCCTTGCTGCTGGCCGCCGTGTGCGCGGCGCCGCTGGCGCAGGCGCAGGCGCAGGCGCAGGTTGCGACGGGCCGCATCGGCTTTGTCTACACCGAGCGCCTGATGACGGACTCCAAGATGGCCAAGGCGGCCGACGCCAAGCTGGCGGCCGAATTCTCCAAGCGCCAGAAGGCCGTCGAAGAGATGGTCGGCAAGTTCAAGGGCGCGTCGGAGAAGTTCGACGCCGAAGGCAGCAGCCTGGCCGAGCTGGAACGCACGCGCCGCGCGCGCGAGCTGTTCAATATGCAGAAGGACGTCGAGCGCATGCAGCGCGAGTTCCAGGAAGATCTGCAGCAGCGCAAGAACGAAGAGCGCGCCGCGATCGCGCAAAAAGCCTATAAGCTGGTGGAGCAGTACGCCGAAGCCGAAAAGCTTGACGCCGTGCTGGTCGAAGCTGCGTGGGTCAACCCGCGCGTCGACATCACCGACAAGATCCTGAAATTGCTGGACAAGTAAGCGCTGTACAGAACGTTATCACGGCGTTGGCAGCACCCGATTCTGACTCACACTGAAAGACCGAGATGGGCATTCGACTAGGCGATTTGGTCGAGCGCTTCGGCGGACAGCTGGTGGGCGACCCGAACCTAGAGGTTTCGGCGATTGCTCCCCTGGACACCGCCGGCGCTTCGCACATCAGCTTCCTCTCCAACAGCAAGCTGCGCGCACTGGCGGCGCAGAGCGGGGCAGCAGCCCTGATCCTGTCGCCGCTGGACGACCCGACGGTGGCCGCGACCTATGAAGGCGCGCGCATCGTCACCACCAACCCTTACGCATACTTCGCCCGCGCGGCGCAGTATTTCGCATCGCTGACCGACCATGTGCCCCCTTGCGGCGTGCATGCCAGCGCGGTCGTCGCTGACAGCGCCGAGATCGACGCCAGCGCCCATATCGGGCCGCACGTGACGATCGACGAAGGCGCCGTGATTGGCGCGCACGCCGTCATCGACGCCGGCTGCTATGTGGGCCGCAACGCCGTCATCGGCGAAGGCACGCACCTGTTCGCGAACGTGACGTTCCACGCCGGCTGCCAGATCGGCAAGCGCGGCATCCTGCATTCGGGCGCCGTGATCGGCACCGACGGCTTCGGCTTTGCCAATGAAGGCGGCGTGTACATCAAGATCCCGCAGACCGGGCGCGTGCTGATCGGCGACGATGTCGACATCGGCGCCAACACGACGATCGATCGCGGCGCGCTCGAAGACACGATCATCGAAGACGGCGTCAAGCTCGATAACCAGATCCAGATCGGCCACAACACCCGCATCGGCGCGCACACCGCGATGGCCGGCTGCGTCGGCGTGGCCGGCAGCGCCAGGATCGGCAGCCGCTGCACCTTCGGCGGCGCCGCCATGGTGCTGGGCCACCTCGAGATCGCCGACAACGTCCATATCTCATCGGGCAGCATGGTATCGCGCTCGGTGCTCGAGCCGGGGCAGTACACCGGCTTCTACCCGCTGGCCAAGAACGCCGAATGGGAACGCAGCGCCGCGATCGTGCGCAACCTGGGAACGATGCGCGAGAAACTGCGCGCGCTCGAGAAAACCATCAAGAACCTCACAGAACAACAATGACCACTCACGAACTGAAAACCCTCGACATCAACCAGATCAAGGAATATCTGCCGCACCGCTATCCGCTGCTGCTGGTGGACCGCGTGCTGGACGTCGAACTGGGCAAGCGCATCGTCGCCATCAAGAACGTCACCATCAACGAAGAATTCTTCAACGGCCACTTCCCGCACAAGCCGGTGATGCCGGGCGTGTTGATGATCGAAGCGATGGCGCAGACCGCCGCGATCCTGTCGTTCATGACCATGGGCGTCAAGCCTGACGAAAACTCGGTCGTGTACTTTGTCGGCATCGACAATGCGCGCTTCAAGCGTCCGGTCGAGCCGGGCGACCAGCTGCGCATGGAAGTGGAAATCGTGCGCGTCTCGCGCGGCATCTGGAAGTACAAGGCCGTGGCCACCGTGGACGGCAAGGTCGCGGTCGAAGGCGATTTGATGTGCACGATCCGGGGCGCCGCCGAAGCACCGATGAAAGGCGCCGAAGCTGCACCGGCTGCTGCCACGCCCGAGTAAGGAGACCCGATGAGCAAGATCCATCCAACCGCGATCGTCGACCCGCAAGCGCAGCTCGACAGCTCGGTCGAGGTCGGGCCGTACTCGATCATCGGGCCGCATGTCCGTATCGACAGCGGTACCGTGATCGGCCCGCACGTCGTCATCGAAGGCCATACGACGATCGGCAAGGACAACAAGTTCTTCCAGTTCTGCTCCATCGGCGCCGCGCCGCAAGACAAGAAGTGGGACGGCGAGCCAACGCGCCTTGAAGTCGGCGACCGCAACACCGTGCGCGAATTCGTCAGCTTCAACCTGGGCACGGTCCAGGATGAAGGCGTCACGCGGCTTGGCAACGACAACTGGATTTCGGCCTACGTCCACCTGGCGCACGACTGCCAGGTCGGCAGCAACACGATTTTCTCGAACAATGCGCAACTGGCGGGCCACGTGCATGTGGGCGACTGGGCGATCCTGTCGGGCTTTGTCGGCGTGCACCAGTTCTGCAAGATCGGCGCGCATGCCTTCATCGGCATGTACACGAGCCTGACGCAAGACGTGCCGCCGTACGTGCTGGTGTCGGGTAATCCGGCCGGCGCGCGCGGCGTCAATCTCGAAGGCCTGAAACGCCGCGGGTTCACGCGCGAGCAGATCGACGGCGTGCGCAGCGCCTACAAGCTGCTGTACCGGAACGGCCTGACGCTCGAAGAAGCCAAGGCAGCGTTGCAGGCTGAAGAAGACCGCCTGCCGGCAGCAGCCGGCGACATTCGCCTGCTGCGCGATTTCCTCGGCACCGCGAGCCGTGGCATCGTCCGCTGACAGTATGGGTGCAGACATATCGCTGGCCCTGGTGGCCGGCGAGGCGTCCGGCGACATGCTCGCGGCGCGCCTGCTGGCGGGCCTGCGGCCGCATCTGCCGGGTGCACCGTTCCACGGCATCGGCGGGCCGCGCATGATCGAGCAGGGCATGGTCAGCGACGTCCCGATGGACCTGCTGACCGTGCGCGGCCTGTTCGAAGTCATTCCGCGCTACCGTGAACTCAAGGGCATCCAGAGCCGCCTGCGCGATCGCCTGATCGCCGAGCAGCCTGCCGCCTTCATCGGCGCCGATTACCCGGGCTTCAACCTGGGCCTCGAGGAACAGTTGCGCGCCGCCGGCATCCCGACCGTGCACTTCATCGGGCCGCAGATCTGGGCCTGGCGGGGAGGGCGCATCAAGAAGATCCAACGCGCCGTGTCGCACATGCTCGTCATCTTCCCGTTCGAAGAAGCGATCTACCGCGCCGCCGGCGTGCCGGTGACGTATATCGGGCATCCGCTGGCCGAGACCATTCCGCTGGCGCCCGATGTGGCAGGGGCGCGTGGCGCGCTTGGCTTGCCGGCCGATGCGCGCGTCGTCACGGTCATGCCGGGCAGCCGCATGGGCGAGCTGAAATACCTGGCCGAGCCGTTCGTGCGGGCCGTCAAGCTGCTGGCGGCGCGCGATCCGGGTCTGCGCTTTGTCGTGCCGATGGCGGGTGAGCGCCAGCGCGCGTACTTCGACGAGATCGTCAATGCTGCGGGCCTGCAGGGCGTGGAGCTGATGGTGACGGCCGAAGGCTCGCACACGGCCATTGCCGCCGCCGACGCCGTGCTGGTCGCGTCCGGAACGGCCACGCTCGAAGTGGCGTTGTTCAAGAAGCCGATGGTCATCGCCTACAAAGTCATGCGCGCCTCGTGGGAAATCATGCGGCATATGGGTTACCAGCCGTGGATCGGCCTGCCGAACATCCTGGCGCGCGAGTTCGTCGTGCCGGAACTGCTGCAGCATGCGGCCACACCCGAAGCGCTGGCCGATGCCGTCTGGCGCCAGCTCGAAGACACCGCAGGGCGCGAGCGTCTGGCGCAGCGCTTCCTCGACATGCATCACAGCCTGCTGCGCAACAGCGCCGAAGAGAGCGCGCAAGCGGTCTTGCAGATTATCGGGCGCCCCGCCGCCTAGAGCACCACTATGACCAAGAAGAAAATCAACCTTTATCCCGGCCTGCCCGCCAGGGGCCGGCCTTTCACCGCGCTCGATATCGTGTGCGGCGTCGATGAGGCGGGCCGTGGCCCGCTGGCCGGGCCGGTGTTCGCCGCCGCCGTCATCCTCGATCCGCGCCGGCCGATCGACGGCCTGCGCGACTCGAAAAAGCTGACCGCCGCGCGGCGCGACGAACTGGCGCCGGTGATCCGCGAACAGGCGCTGGCCTGGGCGGTGGCCGAGTGCTCGTGCGAAGAAATCGACAGCATCAACATCCTGCAGGCGACCATGCTGGCGATGCGCCGCGCGGTGGAAGCGCTGCAGCACGCGCCGACGATCGCGCTCATCGACGGCAACCGCTGTCCCGAGCTGATGGTGCGCGCGCACGCGATCGTCAAGGGCGACGACAAGGTCAATGCGATTTCGGCCGCGTCGATCCTGGCCAAGACCGCGCGCGATGCGGCGCTGGTGCGGCTGCACGAACAGTATCCGCAATACGGCTTCGACCAGCACAAGGGCTACGGTACCGCGCTGCACCTGGAGCGCCTGGGCGCGCACGGCCCGTCGCCGGCGCACCGCCGCTCCTTCGCGCCGGTGCGCGGCATGCTGCAGACCGACCTGTTCGGCGACCTGGTCGGGGCGGGCGCATGAAGACCATCACCTCGCGCGACAACGCGTTCTACAAAGAGATCAAGGCGCTCGCCACCAGCTCGCAGGCGCGCCGCAAGGCCGGCCACAGCCTGCTCGATGGCGTGCACCTGTGCCAGACCTGGCTCGACCTGCGCGGCCCGCCGCGCCACTGCGTGGTGTCCGAGGGCGCGCTGGGCAACCCGGAAGTGCATGCCATCGTCGCGCGCTGCGGCGCGCTCAATGCTCCGGTGACGGCGCTGCCCGATGCGCTGTTCAACGCCGTCAGCCAGGTTGAGCATGGCGTGCACCTGCTGTTCGTGATCGACACGCCGCAGCCGGCGGCCGCGCCAGGGCTGGTCATGGCCAGCGTGCTGCTCGATGGCGTACAGGATCCCGGCAACGTCGGCTCGATCCTGCGCAGCGCCGCCGCCGCCGGCATCAAACAGGTGTACTGCAGCCCCGGCACGGCATTCTGCTGGTCGCCAAAGGTGCTGCGCGCGGCGATGGGCGCGCACTTCGTGCTCGAGATTTTCGAGCACGTGGAACTGGCCGATCTGGTGCGTGCGGCGCAGGTGCCGGTGCTGGCCACCAGCGGCTATGCGGCGTCGGGGCTCTACACGCTGGATCTGCGCGCGCCGGTGGCGTGGGTGCTGGGGCACGAAGGGCAGGGTGTGTCTGCCGAGCTGCTGGACCTGGCCACGCACCGGGTCGCGGTGCCGCATCTGGGGCAGGTCGAGTCGCTCAACGTCGCGGCCTGCGCGGCCGTGTGCTTTTTCGAAGGCGTGCGCCAGCAGCAGGCATAGACGGCGACTGCACCTTCGCGTACGCTAGCGACTCGCAGAGTGGAGTAACGATGGACATCGCGCATTTGCATTTTCTGGTGGCGCAAGCCGACCTTTCCGGGCGCAGGGCGCTGGTCGCCTTACTGAGTCAACTCGGCGCCGGCCAGGTCACCGACGTCGCCGACGGCCCGGCTGCACTGCAGATGCTGGAAGCCGGCGCCACGCCGCTCGTCAACGTCGCGCTCATCGACCTGGACCTGCCGGGCATGGACGGGTTGACGCTGCTGCGGCGCCTGGGCGACGCCAGGTGCACGGCGCGCCTGATCGTCACCGGCGCGCAGCCGGCCGGCCTGCTGTTTTCCGTCGAGACGCTGGCCGAAGCCTTCGGCATCGAGCTGCTCGGCGCCGTCGCCTGGCCGGTTACCGCCATCAGTCTCAAGCCGGTGCTCGAGAATTACACACCGCTGCCGCGCCCCGCGCTCACCTCGCCAGAGCCGCGCTTCGCGTTCGAGCAGATCGGCATCGGCCTGCAGCATCGCCAGTTCGAGCCGTACTTCCAGCCGAAGATCGAGCTGGCGACCGGCCAGGTAACAGGCCTCGAAGTCTTCGCGCGCTGGAACCATCCTGATCATGGCGTGTTGGGGCCCGCGTCGTTCATCGATGCGCTGGTCGAGGCGGGACGCGTCGACTTCCTCGATTGGAGCATGATCGAACTGTCGGTCGAGCGCCGTCGCTGGCTGCTGGACCAGGGCATCGCGATCGCGATCTCGCTGAACATCGCCCCCGAAACCCTGGCCCAGCCCACATTCGTTTCTAGGATGACGGCGTGCCTGGAGCGGCATGGGGTAGAGGCTGCCGACGTGACATTCGAGATATCGGAATCCTCGGTCCTGAACACCGATCCCGATTTCATCGAGCGGCTGGTGCGCCTGCGGATGATGGGTTTCGGCCTGGCCATCGACGACTACGGCACCGGCCGCTCAAACCTGCAACTGCTGGCCCGCATCCCGTTCACCGAACTGAAGATCGACCGCAGCTTCGTCGACGGCGCCTCACGCCGCCTGCCACTGAGCACGGTCCTGCGCTCGTGCCTGAGCCTGGCCCATAGCCTGGAGCGCAAATCGGTGGCCGTCGGCGTTGAAACCCGCCGCGACTGGGACTTCCTGCAAGCGCTGGGCTGCACCTACGCCCAAGGCTATCACATCGCCAACCCCATGCCCGCCACCGCCTTCCCCGCCTGGCTGAGCGACTGGCGCCAATACTTCTAACCCCCAGTCAATTACCCATCAATTAGGGTCAGAGTAGAATTGTTGAGCAATTTCTTTTTAAATTAGCGGCCTCAACTAGATGAGGTTGTCTTATTCGAGAAAGTTGTCAAACAATTCGACTCTGACCCTAATTGGCAGGCAAAAGTGCTGGGGAAAATTGAATGGAAGCGGAGACGCAGCGTACTGCGATTAAAAACAACTTCTTGAATTTGCGACACCGAACCGATTTATTAATCTTCTGGGGCGCCGCAGTTTAATTGTCAACACGGTTTCCTTGCAATATCGCCGCCGTATTCTCTAATGAGCGTGGGTTGGTGGAAGTCGCGCGCACTGAAAAGCGCTGGCACCTGCATTCTGGCTTTAAATCAATAGCTCAAAAATTAGGGTCAGAGTAGAATTATTGAGCAATTACTTCCTGAATAAGCAGGCTCATCTAAGCGAGCCCGCCTTATTTTGGAAAGTTGTCAAACAATTCGACTCTGACCCTAATTAGATTTCAAGAGCTTTAGATCAAGTTGATACAAGGCCGGTCTGAAAACGACGAGATCAAAAAGAAATTGCTAATTAATTCTACTCTGACCCTAATTGTTCAATATTCCCGGCGGTCGGGTTTGATTTCTTGGAGGATCGTTGTGGCGATTTCTTCGATGGATTTGGTGGTCGACGACAGCCAGCGGATGCCTTCGCGGCGCATCAGGAGTTCGGCTTCGTTGACTTCGTAGCGGCAGTTCTCGATCGAGGCGTATTTGCTGCCGGCGCGGCGCTCGTTGCGGATTTGCGAGAGGCGCTCGGGCGTGATCGTCAGGCCGAACAGCTTGGCCTTGTAGGGTGGCAGGTTGCTTGGCAGGCGGCCGCGTTCGAAGTCGTCCGGGATCAAGGGATAGTTCGCCGCTTTCAGGCCATATTGCATGGCCAGGTACAGGCTCGTTGGCGTCTTGCCCGAGCGCGATACCCCCACCAGGATCACGTCGGCGTCGGCCAGGTTCTTGTGCGACTGGCCATCGTCGTGCGCCAGCGAGAAGTTGATGGCTTCGATGCGGTTCTTGTATTCTTCACTGTCGACCGCGTTGTGGATGCGGCCAATCGTGTGCGTCGACTTGACGTCCAGTTCTTGTTCGAGCGGGGCGACGAAGGTCTGGAACAGGTCCATGTGCATGCCCTTGGCCGAACGGATCACGCTCGAGAGATCATGCTTGACGAGTGTCGAGAATACGATCGGGCGCTGGCCGTGCAGCGCGAAGCTGTCGTTGATGCGGCGCGCGGCGTCGTGCGCTTTTTCAATGGAATCGATGAACGGCAGGCGAATCTGCCGGAAACGCATCTCGAACTGGCTCAGGACCGCGTGCCCGAACGTCTCCGCCGTGATGCCGGTGCCGTCCGAGACGAAGAACACGGTGCGTGATGGCGGCGTGACCGTAACCGCAGGGGAGTGGATATCGTCGATCATGGTTGGTTCGCTATGCTTTGCTGACAGAATTGCATGAAAAGTGCGCTGCATATCCCCGTGTCGCGGGGTAGAATGCTCGGCAACGGATTTTGCATTGTGCTGCACGCGGGCCAGAATAACAAGAATACGCCAGGGACGCCCCCCGACTTGCACCGATGCGCCTACAGGTTTCCATCATCAAGTAAGGTGTTTTATCATGACCAATCCAGCTACTGCAGCTATCCAACCCGGGGCCGCTGATCGCGTCTACGTGGCGTCGTTCGAAGACTTGCGCATGACCGACGTCGAGTCGGTCGGCGGCAAGAACGCGTCGCTCGGCGAAATGATCAGCCAACTGGCCGGCGCCGGCGTGCGCGTGCCGACCGGCTTTGCCACCACGGCAGACGCCTTCCGCGACTTCCTCGACCACAGCATCGACGGTGGCGCTTCCCTCGGCGAGCGCATCGCCCGCCGCCTCGATAACCTCGATATCGACGACGTGCGCTCGTTGGCCGTCGCCGGCGCCGAGATCCGCGAGTGGATCGTCGCCACGCCATTCCAGCCGCGCCTCGAACAAGAGATCCGTAACTTCTACGAGCGCCTGTTCGCCGACTCGGAAACCGAAGTCTCGTTCGCCGTGCGTTCGTCGGCCACCGCCGAAGACTTGCCGGATGCGTCGTTCGCCGGCCAGCAGGAGTCGTTCCTCAACGTCGTCGGCATCGACAATGTGCTCGAAGCGATGAAGCACGTGTTCGCGTCGCTGTACAACGACCGCGCGATCTCGTACCGCGTGCATAAAGGCTTCACCCACGCCGAAGTCGCGCTGTCGGCCGGCGTGCAGCGCATGGTGCGCTCGGATACCGGCGCCGCCGGCGTCATGTTCACCATCGACACCGAATCGGGCTTCAAGGACGTCGTCTTCATCACGTCGAGCTACGGCCTGGGCGAGACCGTCGTGCAGGGCGCCGTCAACCCGGACGAATTCTACGTCCACAAGCCGATGCTCGAACTGGGCAAGTCGGCCGTCATCCGCCGCAATATCGGCTCGAAACTGATCAAGATGGAGTTCACGTCGGAAGCCAAGGCCGGCCGCTCGGTCAAGACCGTCGACGTGCCGATCGAACTGCGCAATCGCTACTCGCTGGTCGAAGAAGAAATCGTCGAACTGGCAAAATACGCCGTCATCATCGAGAACCACTACGGCCGTCCGATGGACATCGAGTGGGGCAAGGATGGCCGCGATGGCAAGCTGTATATCCTGCAGGCGCGTCCCGAGACCGTGAAGTCGCAGCAGAAGTCGACCGACGCGCAGCAGCGCTTCCACCTGAAGGGCACCGGCACCGTGCTGACCCATGGCCGCGCGATCGGCCAGAAGATCGGCGCCGGCCGCGTGCGCGTGATCACCGACCCGTCCGAGATGGACCGCGTCCAGCCGGGCGACGTGCTGGTGGCCGACATGACCGATCCCAACTGGGAACCGGTGATGAAGCGCGCCGCGGCGATCGTCACCAACCGGGGCGGGCGCACCTGCCACGCGGCGATCATCGCGCGTGAACTGGGCGTGCCCGCCGTCGTCGGCTGCGGCGACGCGACCGATGTCCTCAAGGACGGCACCCTGGTCACCGTCTCGTGCGCCGAAGGCGACGAAGGCATGATCTATGACGGCCTGCTGGAAACCGAAGTGACCGAAGTCGCGCGTGGCGAACTGCCACCGATCAAGACCAAGATCATGCTCAACGTCGGCAACCCGCAACTGGCCTTCGACTTCCAGTCGGTTCCGAACGCCGGCGTTGGCCTGGCGCGCGTCGAGTTCATCATCAACAACAATATCGGCGTGCACCCGAAGGCGATCCTCGAGTACCCGAACATCGACGCCGACCTGAAAAAGGCCGTGGAATCGGTCGCACGCGGCCATGCGTCGCCACGCGCCTTCTATGTCGACAAGCTGGTCGAAGGCGTCTCGACGATCGCTGCTGCCTTCTGGCCCAAGCCGGTCATCGTGCGCCTGTCCGACTTCAAGTCGAACGAGTACAAGAAGCTGATCGGCGGTTCGCGCTACGAGCCGGACGAAGAAAACCCGATGCTGGGCTTCCGCGGCGCGGCGCGCTACCTGGCCGACGATTTCGCGGAATCGTTCGCGATGGAATGCACGGCGATGAAGCGCGTGCGCAACGAGATGGGCCTGACCAACGTCGAATTGATGATCCCGTTCGTGCGTACCCTGGGCCAGGCTGAAAAAGTGGTCGACCTGCTGGCCAAGAACGGCCTGGTGCGCGGCGAGAACGGCCTGCGCCTGATCATGATGTGCGAAGTGCCATCGAACGCGATCCTGGCCGACCAGTTCCTCGAGTTCTTCGATGGCTTCTCGATCGGCTCGAACGACCTGACCCAGTTGACCCTGGGCCTGGACCGCGACTCCGGCATGGA
The DNA here is from genome assembly GCF_040790145.1 of Massilia aurea. Classification (GTDB taxonomy): domain Bacteria; phylum Pseudomonadota; class Gammaproteobacteria; order Burkholderiales; family Burkholderiaceae_D; genus Telluria; species Telluria aurea_C. The sequence continues at coordinate 768,370 of NZ_JBFMMP010000001.1, read as the reverse complement.
ACTGCTGGCCAAGGACTTCGACGAACGCGATCCGGCGGTGAAAGCCTTGCTGTCGCTGGCGATCAAGGCGTGCCGCGCCAAGGGCAAGTACATCGGCATCTGCGGTCAGGGTCCGTCGGACAATCCTGATTTCGCGCAGTGGCTGGTGGAGCAGGGCATCGAGTCGATGTCGCTCAATCCCGACTCGGTGATCGACACCTGGCAGAAGCTCGCCAAGATGTAAATAAAGACGGCCATACGCCGCCTGCGAAACCCTCGCCGCCCTTTGTCGGGTCGCGAGGGTTTTTTCATGTCAAACAAGAAGGCGCGACGTCCATGACCGGCCCCGGCGGCCTGCGTGCCTTGCTTATGCAAATGAGAACGATTATTATTCTGCATTTAACGAATTCGCTATAAGGCGCGCGCCAACATCATGTCACCCGTTTCCCTGCGTCGCTGGGGCTGGATCCACAAGTGGAGCAGCCTGGTCTGCACCATCTTCATGTTGCTGCTCTGCCTGACCGGTCTGCCGCTGATCTACCATCACGAAATCGGCCACCTGCTCGGCACCGAGGTCGAGCCGCCCGTGCTCTCGAGCCCTATGCCACAGGGGAATGTCGATGCCGTGATCGCATCGGCCAAAGAACTGTACCCGACCAAGCTCCCGATGTTCATCTCGCAGGAAGCCGACGTGCCCGAGATCTGGAACGTCACGCTCGCCGACCACATGCACGACCACGATTACAAGCCGATCGCGGTCGATGCGCGCACCACGAAGGTCATCGAAGAGCCGGCGTTCGAGGGCGGTGTCTTCATGTCGACGATGCTGGCGCTGCACGTCGATCTGTTCATGGGCCTGCCCGGGATGCTGTTCCTGGGCTTCATGGCCTTGCTGCTGCTGGTGGCCATCGTCAGCGGCGCGGTGCTGTATTCGCCGTTCATGCGCAAGCTCGATTTCGGCACCGTGCGCAAAGAACGCAGCAGCCGCCTGAAGTGGCTCGACATGCACAATATGCTGGGCATCGTCACGCTGGTCTGGCTGTTCGTCGTCGGCGGCACCGGCATGATCAATACCTGGGCCGATCTGATGTACAAGTATTACCAGCGCAACGAGCTGGCGTCGATCCTCAAGCAGTACGAAGGCAAGAAGCCGCTGCCACATACGGCATCGGTGCACGACGCGATCGAGACGGCCAGGGCGGCGCTGCCGGGCATGCGCGTGGCCTTCGTCGCCTTCCCGGGCACCGATTTCAGCAGCGCCCACCACTACGGCATTTTCATGAACGGCAATGAGGCCTTCAGCTCGCGCATGTACCGTCCGGTGCTGGTCGATGCCAACAGCGGCGAACTGACCGACGCGCCGGAACTGCCGTGGTACCTGAAGGCGCTGCTGGTGTCGCAGCCGCTGCACTTCGGCGACTACGGCGGACAATGGATGAAGTTCCTGTGGGCGGTGCTCGACATCGCAACCATCATCATCCTGGTTACGGGCCTGTATCTGTGGCTCAAGCGCGGCAAGGCCGGCAAGACCTCGACCAGGATCGCAACCCACGCGCACGAGACGTCTGCAACCCCGGCGTTCGCGCGCAGTGGAGAACCATCATGATCCGTACACCACTGCAAATCTGGGGCGCGCCGATCGTGATTGGCATCCTCACCACAGTCGGCCTGATCTCGGCGCTGCTGGGCGATGGCATCTGGGACGCGGTGTCGGCCATCACCCTCGGCATCCCGTGCCTGCTGTGCTTCTGGTACGGCCTGCGCCGCGCACCGAAACAGCGTATCGAGCACTAAGGTTCTTCACCTCGACAGGGCGGCCGCGCATGCGGTCGATATTCTCGCGCGCTGCGCTTGGCCCCACCCCGGCCCACGCTGTATACTCGATCCCTTGCGGATTCCCGGCGTAGCGCCTCGCTGATCGGGAATCCGGAACTCATCGAAAGGGCCTCATGTTTGCAGCAGTCGACCTCGGGTCCAACAGCTTCCGCCTTCATATCGGCGAGCCGGCCGGCGGCCGCATGCACATCGTGCGCACCGCGCGCGATCCGATCCGCCTGGCGGCCGGTCTCGATGCCGACAATATGCTCAGCGAAGCGGCGATGCGCACCGCGATCCGCTGCCTGCAAGAGTTCCGCAAGATCCTCGACGAATACCAGCTCGACGCCGTGCGCGTCGTCGCCACCAACACGATGCGCGTGGCGAACAACGCCGACCTGCTGCTGCCGCTGGCCGAAAACGCGATCGGGCACCCGATCGAAATCATCTCGGGCGAAGAAGAAGGGCGCCTGATCTACATGGGCGTGGCGCGCGCAATCGAGCGCCACGACGAGCGGCGCCTGGTGATCGACATCGGCGGCGGCTCAACCGAAGTCATCGCCGGCACCGGCAGCGACATTCAGCTGGTCGAATCGTTCGGCATTGGCACCCAGCCGCAAACGCGGGCCTACTTCCCGGACGGGCGCATCACGGCGCACAATTTCGACGCCGCCGTCACCGCCGCGCGCGCCCGCTTCGAAGATGCCGCGTCGCTGTACCACGTCCAGGGCTGGGATATCGCCTACGGCTCGTCGGGCACGATGCGGGCAATCTCCGAGGTCATCTGCCGCAACGAGATCGGCGACTGCACCGTTTCGCTGGCCAGCCTGCACGCGCTGCGCGATATCCTGATTGGTCTGGGGCACGTGGATGCCTTCGTACTGCCGGGTGTGAAGCGCGAGCGCGTGCCCGTGATGGTGGGCGGCCTGACGGTCTTGATCGGCGCGATGCAAGAGCTCAAGGTCGGGCAACTCACCGCGATCAACGCCGGCTTGCGCCTGGGCGTGCTGTCGGATCTCGAGTTGCGCGCCAACCGGCGCGACCGGCGCGATGCCGCTATCCGCGCCTGCATGGGGCGCTTCCGGGTCGACAGCGGGCGCGCCCTGCGCACGGTGGGCATCGCGACCACGCTGTTCGAGCGCTTGCAGCCGCAGGGCGACACGCACCGGCCCTACCTGGCCTGGAGCGCGATGCTGCACGAGATCGGCCTGGCCATCTCGATGAGCGGGGCGCACAAGCACGGCGCCTACATCGTCGAGCATGCCGACCTTGGTGGATTTACCACGCGCGAGCAGCGCATGCTGTCCACGCTGGTGCTGGGGCAGAAGGGCAATCTGCGCAAGATCCGCGAATCGCTGGTCGAGGCCGACCTGGCCAAGGCGGTGCTGGCGCTGCGCCTGGCCATCGTGTTGATGCATGCGCGCGCGGACGACGATATCGGCGGCCTGCGCCTGCGCATGAAGTCGCGCATCGAGATGGACCTGCCGGCGGAGTTGATGCGCAAGCATCCGACGCTGGCGCCGTGGCTCGAGAAGGAAGTGCAGGCCTGGGGTGAGGTTGGGGTGGCGTTTCAGGTGCGGTGAATAACGTCGCTCGGGTTGGCCTCGACGCTGCGCCGCACACGTCGTTCCCGCGGAGGCGGGAACCCAAGGTGCCAGCGCCGCCACTGGCTTCGAACGTAGCGTTGACGCGAGCGACTTGGGTTCCAGCTTTCGCTGGAAGTCGTAGCCGCCAGTGGCGGGTACGACGTTTTCAGGTCAACGCAGTTTGCCAATCACATCCGGCCCAGCCACCAGCCGGATATACGGCATGCCATCACTCCCCTTGTGCTCGATCCAGAACACGCCGCCCTTGCGGATGCGCCAGTCCTGCTTCTGCCCGCACAATACCAGCGACGCCACTTCGCCCAGCAGCGGCTGGTGACCGACCACCAGCACCGGCTGCCGGTGCGTCGGCCAGCCGCACGCTTCAATAATCGCTTCCGCACTCGACGCGGTACTCAGCGCCTCGGCCACCTTGTAGCGCCGCCCCAGCGCATCGGCCGTCTGCACGCAGCGCGTGGCAGGGCTGACCAAAATACGGCATTCGGGCGGCAGCTTGCGTTCGAGCCAGGCGCCCATGCGGGCGGCGTGACGCTGGCCTTTCGGCGTCAGCGCGCGCTGTTCGTCGGGCAGCTCAAGTGTGCCCGGCTCCGCTTCAGCGTGGCGCCAGAGGATCAGTTCCATTCTCGATTTCCTTGTTTGGGGCGCTCTCGGCGCCAAGCATGTCCATCAATGCCTGCTGGGCGCTGTAGCTGACCTGCTTGCCGCGCGGCTTGCGGCGGCGGTAGCGGCCATCACTGCCCAAGTCCCAGGCGTTGACGTTGTCCTTCAGGTAGGGCAGCAAGCCTTCGCGCATCACGCGCCGCTTGTGCAGCGGCGAGCGGATCGGAAACGCTACTTCCACCCGGCGGAACAGGTTGCGGTTCATCCAGTCGGCGCTGCTCAGGTACGTGTCGTGTTTCAGGTCATTGCGGAAGTAGTAGATCCGCGTGTGCTCCAGGAAGCGCCCGACGATGGAGCGCACCTTGATGTTCTCGGACAGGCCCTCGACACCCGGGCGCAGCGCGCAGGCGCCGCGAATGATCAGGTCGATCTTCACGCCGGCGCACGAGGCGTCGTACAGGGCCTTGATCACCGATTCGTCGGTCAGCGAATTCATCTTGGCGATGATGCGCCCGGGCTTGCCCTGTTTCGCCAACTCGGTTTCATTGCGAATCGCGCGCACGATTTCCTTGTGCAGCGAGAACGGCGCCAGCCAGATGCTGGCCAGCTGCTTCGGCCGCGTCATGCTGGTCAGGTGGATGAAGACTTCATTGACGTCGGACGTCAGGTCGTCGTCGGCCGTAAGCAGCCCGAAGTCGGTGTAGAAGCGGGCCGTGGTCGGGTTGTAGTTGCCGGTGCCGAGGTGTGCGTAGCGGCGCAGGCCACTCGGTTCGCGGCGCAGCACGAGCGCCATCTTGGCGTGGGTCTTCAGGCCCACCACGCCGTACACCACCTGCGCGCCGGCCTTCTCGAGTTTTTCGGCCCAGTTGATATTGGCCTCTTCGTCGAAGCGCGCCATCAGTTCGACAATGACGGTGACTTCCTTGCCGCGCTCCGCGGCCGAGATCAGGGCTTCGACCAGTTCCGAGTTGCTGCCCGCGCGGTAGATCGTCTGCTTGATCGCCACCACGTTCGGGTCGGCCGCCGCGGCCTGGATGAAGTTGATCACCGGCTGGAACGATTCGAATGGATGGTGCAGCAGCACGTCTTGCTTCCTCAGCGCGGCGAACATGTCGGCGCCCGACAGCTTGCCCGGATAGCCCGACACATAGGCCGGGAACTTCAGTTCGGGCTGGTCGTTCTCGTTGACGATTTCAAGCAGGCGGCCCAGGTTCACCGGCCCATCGACCGTGAACAGGCGGCTGCGGTCGATGTGGAACTGGTTGAGCAAAAAGTCGGCCAGGTGCGCCGGGCACGAACGGCCCACTTCGAGGCGCACGGCGAAACCGTACTGCCGCCCATGCAGCTCGCTTTGCAGCGCCTGGCGCAGGTTCTTCACTTCTTCTTCATCCACCCACAGGTCGCTGTTGCGCGTGACCCTGAACTGCGAGTACGACACCACTTCGCGGCCCGTGAACAGGTCGGCCATGTGCGACTGGATCACCGACGACAGCAGGCAGTACGAGCTGCCCGGTTTGTCCGACAGGTCGTCGGGCAGGCGGATCACGCGCGGCAGAACGCGCGGCGCCTTCATGATGGCGATGCCCGAGCCGCGCCCGAATGCATCCTTGCCACTGAGTTCGACGATGAAATTGAGGCTCTTGTTGATCACGCGCGGGAACGGGTGCGCGGGGTCCAGGCCGATGGGCGTCAGGAGCGGGCGCACTTCGCGGTCGAAATACTGCTTGACCCAGGCGCGCTGCGCCGCATTGCGCTCGCTGCGGTGCAACAGGTGGATGCCGTGCCCGGACAGCTGTGGCAGGATCTCGTGGTTGAACAGCGCATACTGGCGCGCGATCAGGTGGCGGCACTCGGCGCTGGCGCGTTCGAGGTCGGCGGCCAGGGTCTCGGGCAGCACGCTGTCGTTGCGGTCGATCTGGTGTGTGGCGAGCAGGCTGGCCACGCGCACTTCGAAGAATTCATCAAGGTTGCTCGCGACGATGCACAAGAAGCGCAAGCGCTCCAGCAGCGGTACGGTGGGGTCTTCGGCTTGCGCCAGCACGCGCCGGTTGAACTCGAGCAGCGACAGCTCGCGGTTCAGATAAGCGCTGCCGTCGGAGAATTGTTTCAGGTCAGCCTCGGTGGCCTTTTTCTTCATGTCCATGGTCTGCGGTCGTAGTCGTCCCGCAATCAGTCTAGTTGTCGAATATGACAGCGTGGTGACACTGCCGGCAAGTTTGCAGCTTGACGATCAGGCGACTGACCTTCACCGGCAAGATACCACCGACCGCGCAAGAAGTGGCGCACCCCGCCGCCCGGGCGCAAGTGGGGCCAAAAAGCGCCAGTGGCGGATCGACGTGACTGAAATGGATTACAATCGCAGCCCTTCAACGCCCGTCATCCGGCCCCTTGCATCGTGCAGCGCCGGCAGGTTTTCCGAAAGCGCCGTCCATGCAAAAGCTCCTTACTGTCATCCTCGCCTGCCTCGGCATGATCGGGGCCCTGGCCATCGATACCTATCTGCCGTCGATGCCGGCCATCGGCGCCGAATTCGCCGTCGGCCCGGTCGCCGTGCAGCAGACCCTCAGCGTGTTCCTGTTCACGTTCGCGTTCATGATGCTGTTCTACGGGACGCTGTCCGATTCGTTCGGCCGCCGTCCGGTGATCCTGACTGCGCTCACCGTCTACACGCTGGCCTCGATCGGCGCGGCGTGGGCGCCGAGCTTTGGCTGGCTGCTGGTATTTCGCGCACTGCAGGGCCTGTCGGCCGGCGCCGGCTCGGTGATCGGCCAGGCCATCGTGCAGGACCGTTTTTCGGGCGCGCAGGCGCAGCGCATGATGTCGCACATCATGATGGTGTTCGGCCTGGCGCCGGCCATCGCCCCGATCCTGGGCGGCTGGCTGCACGTGACCTTCGGCTGGCGTTCGTCGTTCGTGTTCCTGGCGGTGTTCGGCGCGCTGCTGATTCTCGTGTGCCTCAGGTTTCTGCCCGAAAGCCTGCCGCGCGAAAAGCGCCAGGCCTTCCATCCCGGCACGATCGGCCGCAACTACGTCAAGGTGCTGCGCCACCCGCAGTTCGTGCTGCTCTCGCTGGCGCTCGGCCTGGCGTTTTCTGGCCTGTCGCTGTACATCGGCTCGGCCTCGAACTTCGTGATGGTCATCCTCGGACTGCCCGAGACCGCGTTCGCCTGGATGTTCATCCCGCTCGTCGGCGGCATGGTGGTCGGTTCGGCCTGGGGCGGCAAGCATGCCCATAAAAGCACGCCGACCCGCATGATGTGGCTGGGCTTTGGCGTGATGGCCCTGGGCGCGGTCATCAATGTCGTCTACAACACCTTGTTTGCGGCCGCCGTGCCGTGGGCCGTGCTGCCGCTGTTCGTGTACACATTCGGCCTGTCGGTCGCGATGCCGGCGATCCAGATCACGGCGCTGGGCCTGTTCCCGAACAACCGGGGCCTGGCCTCGTCGATGGTCGGCTTCATCCAGATGATGTCGTTTGCGCTGGTTTCGGGGCTGGTGGCGCCGCTGCTGTTCGACAGCGCGCTGCGCCTTGCGCTCGGCGTTGCGGGTGGGCTGGCGCTGAGCTTCGGCGCCTGGCGACTGTCGGTGCGCATGGCCGTCAAGCCGGCCGCGGTGACGGTGTAAGTGCGCATGGTGCGGCGCTGGCGGATGGCGGTGGCCGAACCGTTCGGCGCGCTGTTCCTGCTGCGCCGCCGTTATTTCTCTCTGCAGTCGCGAGCGCTGTACGCGCGCTACGCGCATGCACTGACCATCTGCCTTGCCTTGTTTGGCCTGGTGCTCGTCGAGCGGCCCACGTTGCTGGCCGCGCCCATCCTGCACTTCTGGCGCGATCCCGGCGATTGGCAAGCTGGCCTGGCGTACGGCGCCGGCTGGCTCTTGTCCATTGCCGTGTGGGCGCGCGTGCACCGATCCTTCGTGCGCGGCGCGACGCTGGCCGAATTCGCCCGCGCCAGTGTGCATGGGCGGCGCGTGGCGCCAGTGCTGGACATCGCGCTGCTGCTCGTGGCGCTGCAATGGTGGGCGCTGCCGTTCGCGATTGCATTCTGGACCGTGGCCACGAGCGATGCGCCGCCATCCGGCGCCGACGGGCGTTTCCCCCTGTATGTGGTCCTGCTGATTCTGGCGACGCTCGCCGTGGCGTATGCCGTGGTGTTTAACGCATCGCCCGCACGTGGCCCGCGCCGCGCCGGTGCCAGCGGCGTGCTGCGCGCCCCTGCACTGGGCTTCTTGACGCTGCTGCATGTGCGTGCGCTGTGGCGCGGCCATCTGCACGTGGCGCTGCCGCGTGCCGGTGTCGCGCTGCTCGTTCACGCGGCGAGCTGGTGGATGATCCATCAGGTCGGCAAGCACCGCGATGCGGCCGGCTTCATTGCGCTGGCGTGCTGCGTTACTGCATATGCGCTCGCCGGCCTGTATGACGCGTTCTGGCGCGCGCGTCAGCCGCTCGAGCCGTATTTGCGCAGCATGCCGTTCGGCGTGGCCAGGATGCGCGTGGCCGAGCATCTGGTCGTGCTGGGCGTGGGCGGCATCGTGTGCGCGCTGGTGTGGAGCGGCTATGGCGCCGCGCCGGCTGCGCCGGCGGACCTGCTGCCCTTACTGGCGCGCTGCATCGGCGTTTCGCTGCTGCTGCTTCGATTGCTCGGTGCACCGATCCTGCAGCGCCATCACTACGGGGCCGCGTTCAAGGTCGCGCTCAGCGTGGCCACACTTTTCTTGATGGGGACAATCGCATGACGATGTTGTTGGCGGCCGAAGGACTCGGCATGCGCTACGGCGGCCACGTGGTGTTCGAGGGCTTGCACCTGTCGTATGGCGCCGGCGCCGTCGCGCTGGTCGGGCGCAACGGCGCCGGCAAGTCAACCTTGCTGGCGCTTCTGGCGGGGATCGCCGCGCCGCAGGCGGGCCGCGTGATGGTCTGTGGCGCCGATCTGGCATCCGCGACAAAAGGGCAGGGCGCCCGCGCGCGCCTGGCCTGGGTGCCCGACGCCTCGGTCGCTTACGACTTCATGACCGGCGACGAATTCCTGCGCATGGTGCAGGCGCTGCGTGGCTGCGCCGGCCCGCAGCGCGCGCTGCTGGACGGCTTCGGCATCGCGGGTTATCTGGGTGCGCGCTTTGGCGACATGTCGCTTGGCACGCGCAAGAAGTTCATGCTGGCCGCTGGCTTCATGGGCGACGCGCAGGTGGTGCTGATGGACGAGCCGACCAATGGCATCGATGCCGATGCGCGTGCATTTCTCGTCGCGCAGATCGGGATGCGGGCGCGGGAACACCTGGTGCTGTTCTCGACCCACGACAAGGAGGTGATCGCGCTGACCGGCGCCCGCGTGCTCGACCTGTCGGCACGGTGCAGCTAGACACCGTCAGCGGCGGTTGGTCTTCATCGCCGCGTCGACTTCGCGCTTGGCGTCGCGGTCTTTCTCGGTCGAGCGCTTGTCGTGCTGCTTCTTGCCCTTGGCCAGGCCGATCTCGCACTTGACGTTGCCCTTCTTGAAGTGCAGGTTGAGCGGCACCAGTGTGTAGCCGGAGCGCTCGACCTTGCCGATCAGCTTGTCGATCTCGGCGCGGTGCAGCAACAGCTTGCGCGAGCGTAGCGCCTCGGGATGGCTGAAGCTCGACGTGGTCGACAAGGCACTGACGTGCGCGCCGAACAGGTACAGCTCGCTATCGCGCACCAGTACGTAGGCTTCCTTGATCTGCACCCGCCCTTCGCGGATGGCCTTGACTTCCCAACCTTCCAGCACGAGGCCTGCCTCGTAGCGGTCTTCGATGAAGTAGTCAAAAAATGCTTTTTTATTGTCAGCGATGCTCATGAAAAGGCGAAAATTCGCGTGTCGGTTAAACTACTGCTATTGCGCCAACATTGGCGCCACATGCAAATGACCCCCATCATAACAAACGGTTGACCAATGGCAGTAGTGCACAAATCAGTTTTCCTTGGCTATAGCGCAGAACAGATGTTCGACCTGGTTGCAAAAGTCGAAGATTATCCCAAGTTCCTGCCCTGGTGCAGCGGCGTGAACGTTCTCGAGCGTACCGATGACAAGCTCGTCGCGGCCTTGCAGATTAATTTCCATGGCGTGAAGCAAAGCTTCACGACGTCGAACCACAACCAGCGTCCGACCCAGATGAAGATGCACCTGGTCGACGGTCCTTTCAAATTGCTCGAGGGTACCTGGACCTTCAAGTCGCTGCGCGCCGATGCCTGCAAGATCGAGTTCGACATGCAGTACGAGTTTTCCAGCGTGATCCTGGCGCAGATCGTCGGCCCTGTGTTCGGCATGATCGCCAACAGCATGGTCGACTCGTTCTGCAAGCGCGCCGAGGTCGTGTATGGCTGATGTCGCGCCCGCGCTGCTCGGCATTTCGGTGTGCTATGCCAGCGACAAACAGGTGTGGCTGCGCGCGTTGCAGGTAGCGCCGGGCACGACGATCGGCGTGGCCATCGAGCGCAGCGGCGTGCTCGAAGCCTTCCCGGCCATCAACCTGACCACGCAGCCGGTGGGCGTCTACGCCAAGAAGAAGACGCTCGAGACGGTGCTGCGCGAGCGCGACCGCATCGAGATCTACCGGCCGCTGGTGGCCGACCCGAAGGAGTCGCGCCGCAAGCGCGCGGCCAGGCGCGACGGCGCTAGCGACAGTCCTGCAGCGCCCGATTGACCTGGGCCGCCTGCGCGGCGCGCTCGGCATCCGACATATACCGTTTCTCGCCATCCTGGCCGTAGCGCGCGATGCGTGAGCCCGACGTCAGTTGGGCCTGTGACTCGCGCGCGGACACGCAGCGCTCGGCCAGTTGCCGCGCGCGCTGCGCTTCTTCCTGATCCTTGCGATGCTGTTCGTCGCGCGCCTTGTTGCGCTCGCGGTAGGCGGCTTCCTGCTCGGCCAGTGTCGGCGGGCCTTTCGGCTCGGCCGGCTTGACTGCCGGGTCCGCCGTTTCCGCAGGCAGCGGCCCGGCGGCCGGCAACGCAGGCAATGGCGCAGCGTCCGGGTTGGGACGACCCGGCGCCTTGACGATCTTGCTGGCCGGCGTACCCGGCGGCGGCGGACGATCGGAATACTGGCGCGTGCCGCCTGGCCCGATCCAGACGTACTGGGCCTGTGCGGCGCTGGCGACGATGAGCAGGGCGGCGCCAAGGGCGCGGGACAGCGTAAGCGGCATAAAATTGCTCCTGAGAATTAACAGATTTCGCCATGGTTCGGGCTGGCTGTCAATCGCAAACCGCACCGCCCCAACTAAATTTGGGTCAAGCCGGCGACGGAAAGTACGGGTTTCTGTATAATTCGCTTTTGCGCCTATAGGAAATACTATGCGTCTCCTCCAAAAAGCACTCACCTTCGATGACGTGCTGCTCGTCCCGGCCTACTCCAACGTTCTCCCGGCCCAAACTTCCCTGCGCACCAAGCTGACTCGCAATATCACGCTGAACATTCCGCTGCTGTCGGCAGCGATGGACACCGTGACCGAAGCGAACCTGGCCATCGCCATGGCGCAAGAAGGCGGCATCGGCATCATCCACAAGAATCTCCGTCCAGCCGACCAGGCGCGTGAAGTCGCGCGGGTCAAGCGCTTCGAAGCGGGCGTGCTGCGCGATCCGATCACGATTCCTCCGACCATGAAGATCCGCGAAGTGCTGGCGCTGTCGCAACAGCATGGCATCAGCGGCTTCCCGGTGGTCGAGGGCAACCAGGTGGTCGGCATCATCACCAACCGCGACCTGCGCTTTGAAGAAGACCTGGAAGCCGAAGCGCGCGCCAAGATGACGCCGCGCGACAAGCTGGTGACGGTCAAGGAAGACGCTGATACCGCCGAAGCCAAGCGCCTGATGAACAAGCACCGCCTCGAGCGCGTAGTGGTCATCAACGACAACTTCGAGCTGCGCGGTCTGATTACCGTGAAAGATATCCAGAAGTCGCACGAGCACCCGCTGGCCTCGAAAGATTCGCAGGGCAAGCTGCTCGTGGGCGCCGCCACCGGCGTCGGCGAGCGCGACGAAGAGCGCATCGAGCTGCTGGTTGCGGCCGGCGTGGACGTGCTGGTGGTCGACACCGCCCACGGTCACTCGCAGGGCATCCTCGACCGCGTGCGCTGGATCAAGGACCGCTATCCGCATGTGGACGTTATCGGCGGCAATATCGCCACCGCATCGGCCGCGCTGGCGCTGGTCGAAGCGGGCGCCGACGCCGTCAAGGTCGGCATCGGCCCAGGCTCGATCTGCACCACCCGTATTGTGGCCGGCGTGGGCGTGCCGCAGATCACCGCGATCTCCAATGTCGCCAAGGCACTCGAAGGCACCGGTGTGCCGTGCATCGCCGACGGCGGCATCCGCTTCTCGGGCGATATCTCCAAGGCACTGGCAGCAGGCGCGCACACCGTCATGATGGGCAGCATGTTTGCCGGCACCGAAGAAGCGCCGGGCGAAGTCATCCTGTACCAGGGTCGCAGCTATAAATCGTACCGCGGCATGGGCAGCCTGGGCGCAATGGCCGACGGTTCGGCCGACCGTTACTTCCAGGAAGCGTCGAGCAAGGCCGACAAATTCGTCCCTGAGGGCATCGAAGGCCGCGTGGCCTACAAGGGCAGCGTGCTGGCGATCATCTTCCAGCTGATCGGCGGCGTGCGCCAGTCGATGGGTTACTGTGGTTGCAGCACCATCGAAGAGCTGCGCACGAACGCCGAATTCGTCGAGATCACCTCGGCCGGCATGCGCGAATCGCACGTGCACGACGTGCAGATCACGAAAGAAGCGCCGAACTACCGTTCGGAGTAATCATCCCTGAACGCGGCCGGTAACGGCCGCGTTTTGCATGGTCGATGGCGCCGCCGTCGATGTGCACACCGCTCACCACCTACTGTCTCCCTATGCATTCGAAAATCCTCATCCTCGATTTCGGTTCCCAGGTCACCCAGCTGATCGCCCGCCGCGTGCGCGACGCCGGTGTCTTCTCCGAAGTCTTTCCTTACGACGTCAGCGACGAGTTCGTTCGCGAATACGGCGCCTCGGGCATCATCCTGTCGGGCAGCCACAATTCGACGCTCGAAGGCGATTCGCCACGCGCGCCGCAAGCCGTGTTCGAAGCCGGCGTGCCGGTGCTGGGCATCTGCTACGGCATGCAGACCATGGCGGCCCAGCTGGGCGGCAAGGTCGAAAACGGCCTCAAGCGCGAATTCGGCTACGCCGAAGTGCGCGCCCGTGGCCATACGGCACTGCTCAACGGCATCAACGACTTCGTCACCGATGAAGGCCATGGCATGCTCAAGGTCTGGATGAGCCACGGCGACAAGGTGCTCGAGATGCCGGAAGGCTTCAAGCTGATGGGCTCGACCGACAGCTGCCCGGTGGCCGCGATGGCCGACGAAGAGCGCCGTTTCTACGCGCTGCAATTTCACCCGGAAGTCACGCACACGTCGCAAGGCGAAGCCATCATCGGCCGCTTCGTGCACGAGATCTGCGGCTGCAAATCCGACTGGAACATGCCGGACTACATCGGCGAAGCCGTTGCCAAGATCCGCGAACAGGTCGGCACCGACGACGTGATCCTGGGCCTGTCGGGCGGCGTCGATTCGAGCGTGGCTGCTGCGCTGATCCACCGCGCAATCGGCGACCAGCTGACCTGCGTGTTCGTCGACCACGGCCTGCTGCGCAAGGACGAAGGCAAGATGGTCATGGACATGTTCGCCAAAAACCTGGGCGTGAAAGTCATCCGCGTCGATGCCGAAGACCAGTTCATGGGCCACCTGGCCGGCGTGAACGATCCGGAGCAGAAGCGCAAGATCATCGGCCGCGAGTTCGTCGAAGTGTTCCAGGTCGAGGCGGGCAAGCTGACCAACGCCAAGTGGCTGGCGCAGGGCACAATCTATCCGGACGTCATTGAATCGGCCGGCAAGGGTAAGAAAGGCCAGACGATCAAGAGCCACCACAATGTGGGCGGCCTGCCAGAGACGCTGAACCTGAAACTGCTCGAGCCGCTGCGCGAATTGTTCAAGGATGAGGTGCGCAAACTGGGCGTGGCGCTGGGGCTGCCGCATGACATGGTGTATCGCCATCCGTTCCCAGGTCCGGGCCTGGGCGTGCGTATTCTCGGTGAGGTGAAGAAAGAGTTCGCCGATCTGCTGCGCGAAGCGGATGCGATCTTTATTGAAGAGTTGCGTAACACACCATTTGAAGTGCCGCATGTGCCGGGCATCGATGCCGGTAAAGCGCCGATCAACTGGTACGAAGCGACGAGCCAGGCGTTTGCCGTGTTCCTGCCGGTGAAATCGGTGGGCGTGATGGGCGATGGCCGCACGTATGAGTATGTGGTGGCATTGCGCGCGGTGCAGACGCTCGACTTCATGACGGCGCAGTGGGCGCATCTGCCGCATTCGCTGCTGGGCAAGGTGAGCAATCGCATCATCAATGAGGTGCGCGGGATTAATCGGGTGGTGTACGATATTTCGGGCAAGCCGCCGGCGACGATCGAGTGGGAGTGACATTTCCTAAGAGAAATGCCTTTCAGGGTTTAAGAGCTGGCTAACGATCCGCTAACCTTGATGTGCGTTCGGGACCGATTGGCCCGATCCGATCGGATCCGCCGAACAGCCTGTTCTTCTTGCTGATCGCGATGGGCGGATCGCATTTTCGACCGCGGGTCTGTGGTTTTCACTGCGCCGCTGGTCGGCGCGACGGTACAGTTGGTATGGGGCAGCCTGGGCGGAATACAGGTCGAAGAACTTGCACCGTACATGCGCCACGCAGTTCAGCCCCGTGACGCCGGCTTCGATGCCGGAAAGCTCGCGGAAGCGCTCGTCGTTCACATCTTTTTAGTCGCGCCCGTTGCGCAACCCTGACTGGACGCAATTGCTGCTCTTGCGCTCGTTCAGGGCCGACTCTTCGATCGATATCACACCTGCCCTGGGTCCTCAGCATGACCAGCGCGAGAGGCGCCAGTTGCATCAGACTGAGATCTTCTTGCACGCCGGCAGGCTACAGTCGCGCCCGGATCGGATCGGGCATCTGGTCCTTCCCGGTGCCGAACCCCAACAGCGGGTCGGCTTCGACATTCTTTCCGTTGTGCCACGCGCGTAGCGTCCGCACGCACACCGCGTTGCGGATATAGCGGTGCCAAACGAAAGCAAGGTCGAACACGATAATGCCGAGCCACCACAGAAACACGAAGGGCAGACAGGCAAGCAATTCGGTCAGGTTCACATGCTCGCTTGCGCGAGGCCCGAGCAGGATGATACCGAAACTGAGCAGGAAGCCGCTCGTCACCAGCAGGCGCCGACCCTTCGGCGCATACGCACGCGGTACGAGCCAGGCCCCGAGCGCGGCAATCAAGGCGGCGGCGCACACCGTCAGCTTGCCCGCGTCTGCCAGCGTGAGCGCTACCGGTACTGTGCCGGCCAGGTTCTCGTAAGCCTCGCCGACTTCCGCGGCAAGGCCAGCCGGAAACAGGAACCAGGTCACCAGCGCACCGATTCCCCAGCTCACGAAGGCGGCTAGCAGCCAGCGAGGCCCGCGCCGGACCAGGCGCGGGAGGCGCGCCGCCACGGTCACCGCCGCCAGCAGGATGCCCGGCGCGAACGCCTGCCCGATGAACTCGGAAAACTGCGCCAGTTCCTTTACCGGTTTGCCCGAGAACGCCGCGAGCAATGCCAGCACGGCTGCCCAGTGCAGGAAGAACGCGATCGTGTATGGAATGCAAGTCGCGACGAATCCGCGCAAGGGCTTGTTAGCTGGCGGTGGCGCCGGCGGCGGCGCGTGGACGCCCGGAGTTCTCACGACGCTGTCGATGAAGTGCCTGAACAGCTCCGCATCGTTCCAGTAGTCGACGTGCGCCTTTCCCGGCAACCAGTAGCGGCTGTAGCCGTGGTCGTGCTTGAATTGTTCGAACTCGAAGGCGCCACAGTGCTTCGACGTCAGCCAGCGTTGCGCCTCGTCGAGCCGGAAGCCGACCGGATCACCGTAGTCGAAGTAATTACGCCACTTGATACGCTGGCGCAGCATCACCGGTTTGGCGTTCTTCCCGGAGGAACAGATCTGCACCCGCCCGTCGACTTTTGTCGACTTCACGAACGAGAACTCCTTCCACAGTTCGGGCCAGAGCGCAATGTGCTTGTCGATCGGCGAGCCCAGCGTCATAAAGCCATGCATGTGTTCGACCCAGGCGCCATCTTCGACTTTGCCTTTGCCTTCGGGGTCGGCAAGCTCCATCGAAGAAAGTGCCTGCAGCAGGGCCAGCATGCTGATCACGGTTCCTTCGCTGTGTGCGACCAGGTAAATCTCCGGATCGTTCCCGTAGCGCGCTCGGTAGGTCGTGACGATCGCATTGAGCACAGCGTGGAAACGGTACAGGATCTTGTTGCGGTATTGCGGGAATTCGGTAACGGTCTGGACGTCTCCCACGAAGTCGCGCAACAGCGCGCCGACTTCGAACTTGGGTGCGCCTACCCTGGTGGCCAGTTGGCACAGGCGCTCGATCACGGCCACTCCCTCGGCCAAGGTCTCCACCGCATCGATACCCTGCCTGAAGTCGCATTCGTCCAGTTGCCTGACCTGCGGGCCGGCTCTTCCAGTGCTCGGCTTGTCAATGCCTTTTGCGGCCATGCCCACAGCCGGCTTCTCTTCTATAGCGGTGTCCTGGCTGGAGCCGGCATCAGTTGGGTGCGCGGCATTCTTGTCGGGCTTCTTCACGTCGCGGTTATAGAGGTACTCGGCGCGGCTGACCACCGTGCGCACCCACGCCTTGGTCTCCTCCAGCGTATCGTTGGAGCGCACCAGCTCGGTCGGGATGTCGGCCCAAAAGACTTCGGCGAAGCCGATCGCAGACAAGTCATGATCATCGGTTTCGAGCTGGCTCCAGCGTACATCGCTGCCGCCCGCAATGCTGAAATACCCGAGCGGGAGCAATGGAATGGCGGGCTTGCAGCTGTCGCCAAAGCGACGCGCCACCGAGCGGATCGTCTCACTCCGGTGCTGCTGGCCGATTCCATGGATGGCCACCACGATCTTGGTGATGCTGCGAGCGGGCGCTTGCGTCAAGGGCAGGGCGCCCGGCTCATGTACGGCCGGCGGAGCAAGCTGCGCGCTGGTGGTCTCGGCCGCATCAGGCCCGTTGTCTGTTTCGATCATGGTGGTCCCCTCCGGTAAGAAGTGAAAAAGGAGTCAGGCCTGCCGCCGTCACGGCGTGGCGCTGGGACACACTGGTCGAGTCCACTGCCGGCAGCCCCACGATGCGAATATCGACATTGCCAGCGACTCGCGCGCGTGGGTTCTTTTCGAGTCCGCTGAGGAAGCAATCGTGCTGGAACCAGGTTGCGGAAAGGTTAGTAGAAGCTGGAATTGAATCGCTGCGAGATTGGGCTGTCATCGTTGACGTCCTGCCAGGCCTGCTGGAGAGAACGCGGTACATCGGCGGCGCAGTCGGGAGCGTCACGAAAAGCGCGGGCAGCATTGGGAGCGAACGCATGAGGTTCCTCTAGCAGGCCATCGTCAATACGAAGGTCACGTTTGACTTTTATTTAAGTTACTTTGTTTTTCGGTTTTAAAGCTACCAATGGTTGAAATATTCGCTAGGCTGTTTGCGAAAAAACAACGGCAACTCGAGGGAATGGGGGTGTTGAAACAAGCGTGTCAGCAGCTTTGACGCTTGGTTAGCGTATATCAGGGACAAGCGATGCATCGTCCATCCCAGAGATTTCGGGCAACCGTGCTCGCGCAGGCCGTGCCGGTATGAGCAAGGACCGGCAGCGCAGGACGCTGTTATCCAAAATTTGGAGATACTCGGCAAAGCCTTCAATAACATCCCAAAGCATTATCCCGATGTCGCGGCAATGCGCCCAGAGCTTCCCTTGACGTTTGCATACCAGGTGCGCAATGCTCTTGCACACGGCTATTCGTGAGAGACAATATTCCCTCGGGGTACCTCCGGAGGGCCGGTCATGGCATCCTTGGCTTTGCGGCACCGACGTCCCGCTACGGATTGCTCAATTCGACCAGCGACTTGAACGTGAGTCTTGGCTCGTCCGACAAGTTCACCAGGCCGTTGACGTCGATCGTGGCTACGCCGAGCGGCGCATAGTGATGCTCGACGCCGTGCGGTGGCTGCGCCAAGGGAAGCTGCCCCTGGCCGGGGCCACGCGGCCACAGGATGTTACCGGTCGCCGTACGCGCGGGGACCAGCCAGTAATCTCCGCTGCGGTAGTGTTGCGGCGCTCCGGCTGCGTCGGCTGGCTCGAACCAGATCTCGATGCCATCTTCGATCGCCAGCCAACGGCCCTCTTCGACCAGCAGTGCGCGGTCGTCAGCGGTTTTGGGCCGGCCATCGACATGCTTGCCCAGCGCCGCGGCGGTACTGCGGCGGCGCCCGTGATCCCAGCGCCGCAGGATTGGGTGCGGGCCTTCGATGTCTGCGACGCTTCCTTCGAACGATATCGCCCAGCTGTCGGGATCGACCCCGGTAACCCGCAGCAGCGGGCCGGCGCGACCGGAGAGGGCGGTCGTTTCGTCGCTCAGCTCGACCACATCGTTGATGGCCAGGTCGAAGCGCGCATCGCGCCAGCCTTCGACCAGCGAGGCCGAACCATTGCTGCCCGGCTCTATTGGGAAGATCACGCTGCCATTCTCGCGCGACCAGACGAAGGTCGGGGTCTGCGCGTCGTTCGCCAGTCCGCCGCGATGGATCTCGATGCGGTACAGCTGGTTCTCCAGACCACGGTAGCGTGACTCGGGCGATACGATGCACGGCTGAGAGGCGGCCGGCGGCGATGCAGCCCGCGCCTTAAGCTGTCCGCGCCCTGACGGCTGCCACGCCTCCTGCCACACGTCCCAGTGCTCGGTCATCCATGTGGCCCATGAGGGCTTGTCGATCTGCACCGGGAATGTATGATCGGGGTCCTCGGGCGCAACCTTTACTTGCCACACCACCTGGGCGCGCGTGGCCGTATCCGGTCCTCCCAGCGCCACTTCGCGCAAAGCGGACGGCGAAGCCAGCGCGTCGTCGTCGTCCACCTCGGCCGACCCGACATGGCGTTCCCAGGCATCGAGATAAACGAGGTAGCGCAGGTTCGGCTTGAGCATCTCGGCGCCCGGGCGCCACCAGGGTTGCCGGGTTCTTCCATCGAGTCCGGCAAAGTAAACGTCTGCGTCGTTTTCGCATAGCCAGCCATCGACGTAATACGCGCCTTTGCCGATCAGGAAGTCACCCTTGAGCGGCCTGGCGACGGGTGTGCCGTTCAGTTTGAAACTGTCCCCGGGGCCGCCTCGCGGTCCGATTACGTGCATGGCAAGGCTGCGCAGGTAATGCAGCTGGATCGCCTGGCGTTCATTGCCGTCCGAATCGAGTTCGACCCGCCCCTGTTGCTGCAGCACGCGGGTGTAGTGGCGCAGCCGATTGAAACTGTCGCGTGAAAAATCCCCCTTCATGACGGCTCTCCTCAATGTTCAGGTTGCATACACAATGCCGCTGTCGGCGCCGGCCGGCGAAAACTCGTCGAGCCGCTGGCGCAGGTTCGCCGCGCGCTGTGGCTGGTACAGGTCGTGGAATACGCCCATTTCCGATTCATCCTCGGCGCCGCGCACAATCTCCGGCGCGCACGCGAGCGCGAGCCGGCAATAGGCCGGCGTGCCATATCGCACGCTGTCGAAGACCGGGCGCACGCGGCGCTGCTCTTCTTGCCGGGCCGCTTCGATCGCTTCATCGTCGTCCGCGTGGTCGCGTCCCGCGCGCTCCGTGGCGGCTGCCGCCAGGTCGGGCTGGCACTGGAAGCGGCGCGGCGTGCGCGACCCCGGCGTGACGTAGCAGAACCGCATGCAGCCCGCCTGGCGCCGTGCGACGCTGATGCGCCCCATGAACAGGGTGTCGTCGGCGCGCTCGATCGCGTGCGTCATCACGCGGCCGAAGATGGTGCTGCGCTCCACCCGGAGTTGCACGAAAGCGAGGCGCGATCCGGCCGCGCCGATCGCTTCGCATTGGGGACTGTCGCAATCGGCGCCGGTGGCGTCGACCACGCTGTCCGAAATGCGTAGCTGGACCGGGTCGGTGCGCACTTCGTCGTTGTTGACCTGGATCGAGCCGACGATGCTGTGTCCGATCACGATGCACGCGCCGCTGTCGAGCACTTCGATGCTCGGTTCGACCGGCTGGGCCGGATTGCAGTCAGGCTCGAGCGACCAGCCCGGTACCAGGGTCGAATGGCGCACCGTGAGCGAGGCGAGCGCACCGGCAAGCTGGAGACCCCGGCCGGCCACCATCAGGCCGTCGATCGTGAAGCGGCTGCCGGCGCCGCCCGCGATCAGCATGCCGTGGGTCAGCCGCAGTACGGGACGGGTGCGCTGCGCGGCGCGCAACTGCAGGGTGTGGCCCGCGGCGAGCAGTATGTCGACCTCGAGTTCGTAGACGCCGCTGTCGCCAAGTTCGATGACGGCGTGCACCGGCTGGTCCGCCGGCGCCTGCGGTTCATTGTTGCCTTCCGATGCATCGCGCCAATGCTCGAGCGCCTTCTTCAGCGCTTTGACGCCGGTCACTCGCTCGACCCTGGCGCCTTCGTGCTGGCGCAGGGTTCTCCGGTATTCGCCCCCTCCCATATCGGCGCTGAAGCCATACCGGTACGACACCCACACCCGTTTCGGCAATTGGTGGAGCGGGAAGGCGATGCGTCCGCGCACCGGGTCCACCGCGACATGGTTTTCAGGCGGCTGGTAGTTCCATCCGTCGAGGTCAGCGGAGATCACGCGCGCCGCGGGCACCTGCTGGTCTGCCGGATCCTTGTGGTCTGGCCAGCCGGGCGCCCAGATGGCGACGCTCTGCGCTTCGCGCCCGCTGCCATCGCCCGGCGCGAGGCCGTAGTACTCGGTCGACGCGGTGGCAAAGCCCGCGCCGGGTTGATGCGGCGCTGAAAATTCGGCGCGTCCGATCGCATGCGGCACCTGCAGCAGCCCGGTGGGCGCGCAGCCAGCGGCGTCTCCCGGGCGCGCACGGTTGAACAACGGCGTGTCGTTGCCCAGCACGCTGAAAGTGTAGAGGTTTCTGGCGCCGCGCTCGAGCGGCGTGGCCGGAGCAAGGGTGACCGGGTAGGATTTCAGGCGCCACAAGAACACGCCCACGCCGGCCGGCGTGTGCAATCCCTGGGTGCGCGTGGAGGCCAGGCGGCGCAGATCCGGCGTATGGGGCAGGCTATCGAATGGGCCGCCGAGCCGCCTCAGGGCGGCGCCGTCACGCAGGTCGACGCCGGCGCTGCGGCCCGGCTGGCCAAGCCGCAGCGACACCGTTTGGCTCAGCAGCCTTTGACGTTCCACAGCGCGGGCGGGCCAGCCACCCACATCGCGCGCCAGCTGTTCAAGCAGCGCAAGCGTGCCCTTGCGGCGCCGGTAGCGCAGGGTCTGGGCGACCTCGCGCCGGCCCAGCAGGATGGCGTTGCGTGCCAGTGCGGCCGGGTCCTGTCCCGCCTCACCAAGCGCCGCGATCGGCCGGTGGCCGATCAGGTCCGCGACGTAGGGCAGGACCCAGGGTTCGCAGGTTTCGACGAACCAGTTGTCGTACAGCTGCACCAGGTCGGACTCGAGCAGGTTGGCCTGCTCGGTGATCACCTGCAACAGCGCCCGCAGCGGTTCGCCCTGCTCGCTGTCGGCGGTCTGGATTGCCATCGGGAGCAGCGCGTACAGGCGGTCAAGCGGGTAATCCGGGTCGGCAATGGTTGGCATGGTCGCTCCGTTCATGGTTTCAGCTGGTTCAGCACCAGGGTTTCGGGCACGTCGGCGCTCAGTAGCGCGAGCTGCGCCGGCAGGATCGTTTTGCCGTCGCTGGCGCGCCGCGCCGGCTTGGCCTCCACTGCCGGCGCGACTTGTGCGTCGACCACCGCCATGACGGCGTTCGCGGTCTCGCCGGGCGTGAGGGGGCGCGCGCCTTTGGCCTCCTCGCGCTTGACGGTGTCGATCGCGCCGAAGACATCCAGGTCGACCCAGGCAACGCCGGGTACCGCCTGGATCACGCTCAGCACCTCGCTGCTGGCGGTGCCTTGCGCCACTTCGCGCCGCGCAAAGCCGAAGGCGTCCACCAGTGCGGCGCGCACGGCAGCCACTACCGGCTCCCATGAGCGGTCCGCATCGATGCGCAGGCCGGCGCTGACGATCAGCAGGCGCAGTTCGCGCGGCGCCACCGCCAGTGGCTGGAAGGGATCGCCCAGGTCGCGCAGCGCGCGCCGCAGGTTGCGCAGCAGGTCCGAATCGCTGTCGACCGGGATATCGTCGATGCCGGCCACCGTCACATGCACCACCTTGCGGCGCCCGTCGCTGATTCGCGTCGCTTCGGCCTTGCCGATGCCGGCGAAGGTGCGGGAGAAATCGGCATAGTCGGGCGCCGATACCAGACGGTCGAGCGCCTTGGCGGCCAGCGGAAGGTTGCGCCGTAGCCGGTCGCGGCCCTCCGGATCGGCGCCCCCCGACGCGCGCAGCGGGTTGGTCACCTCCCTGACCCCGAGCGGCCGGCTGGCCAATTGCTGGATCTGGCCGGGATGGGCGTTGCCGGGCCGGCCGATGCCGTTGCGGTAGATCGCCTTGACGTTGCCGATCCCGGTCGGCAGGCGCGCCCCTTCATGCCCGTTACCGAACTGGATTGTGGTCTTGCCGGTGTCGTCGGTTTGCGTCCGGAACACGCGATCGGTTGGCGCCAGCCCGAGAAATCCGGCCGACTCCTGCCAGCGCACATCGTTCACGTAGATGCTCAGCGTGCTCGCCACGCCACTGGCCGTGCCCGCCGCAACATGGGTCAGCGGTGCCTGTTTCAACGCGAAGTGCTGGAGCGGCGTTGCGCCGTTGCCGTTGCCGAGGACTTCGATGCGGGTTTCGCCGTGCGTCGCCTTGACCACGTTGCCGAGCAGCGCAACAGTAGCGCGCCGGTAGCAGTAGGACAGCGGCTGGTCGAGCCAGATGAAGGTGTGGTTGCGGTCGCCGGCAAGCGCTTGCTGCTCCGCCTGCCGCTTGTTGCCCGGCGGCGTGCGCGGCTTCGGGCGCGTCGCCGCGCGTACGTCGTGGACCACGGCGGTGATCATTGCGGCCTCGGTGGCGAATACACCGAGGGTGTCGTCAATGTCGGTGCGCTCGCCGCTGACGATGACGAAGCGGCCGGGCTCGAGGTCCGCGTACAATCCGTCGAGCTCGATCGGCAGCGGCGCCGCGCCGGATCCGCGCACCTGGGTGCTTCCGTTATGACTGCACAAAGGCGCCGTGATCGGCTGTTCGGCCAGTGGCAGCAGCTCGCTCCTGGCGTACACGGCGGTGCGGCGAATGAGCGAAAAGTCGCGCTCGATGACTTCGGGAATCCCTCCCAGTTTTCGGAACTCGGCAGCGTCGCGTATGACAAAGCGCAGCCACGTCGATTGATTGCCAAGGTCGATCGCAGTGCTGTCGCCGCTGCCGCCGTAAGCCGCGCGCGCCACTTTCGGGAAAACCTGCGCGACCCTGGCGACCAGGAAGGGCTGCATGCCCTCGACCATCGCATGCGCTTTCTCGACGGGCAACTCGCCGGTATCGACCCCGCTGGTATCGACGAATACCCAGCTCTCCGGCGCAATGCCGTCCACGGCGTTGTCGAGATACAGGCGGTCGGTCGCCTCGGTGGCGTGGATCACGAGCGGCTGTTCGCCTTCGGCCGGGGTGACGCCGGTGACGATCGGCCATTCGCCGCCGTCGACGGTCCGCGAACCGGAAACGGTTCTTGCTTCCCCGTCGCTGAAGACAAACTGGACCATCGTGCGCCGCGGGAAGGTACGCCCGAACAGCCCCGCCTTGAGCCGCAGCGCCCAGACCTGCATCGCATTGTCCGGACTGGCGGCCTGGTCACCGGCCAGCGCCGCCGCCAGCGTGGACCGCAGCGCCGGCGCGACGGCGCCGAGCAGCTTGACGCCGGCGTCGCCGATCGGGTCGAAGTCGGACAACAGACTGCGCGGCAGCTGGAGGGCGCCCGCAAGTGGCCTGGATGGCGGCATGCTCAGGAGGGCGATGCGGTCGGAGAAATCCATCCCGGCGCCTTTTGCCGGTGCCGCTGCAGCGGTGCCGGCCGGAATGCGCCCGAGCGCCGCGGCGACGTCGGCGAGCCAGGGTTTGAGCTTCGGGGCGGGCAGGTGGTCGCGCTCGAGCGTAGCGCGCATGCCCCGTACCAGGTCGTGCAGCGCTGTCAACGCCGGCGCGAAGGCAAGGTCGTCGCGGTGGATCGCCTGCAGTCTGGTCAGCGCGCCCTTGACCTGGTCGGCCTTTTTTCCCGGTGGCGCGGCGGCGGCGGCCTCGAGCAGCATGGCGCGCACTTCTTTCTTGGCAGCCGCAGTGTCCCAGCGCTCGACTGTCACGGCTGTGCGGTCCGCTTTCGCATTCTCTTCGACTTTCAGCACGCGATACGGGCGCGGCTCCTCGCCCGCCGCGGAGATCAGCAGCGGGTCTCCCGCCTTCAGGAGGGTATGGGTTCCGGCCAGGTAAAGCATATCGCTGGCCGCGTCCCAGCGCTGCGGCTCGGTCTGGCGCACACCCAGCCTGTTCCATGCCGCGCGTGCTTTCAAGTCCTCCACGGTCTCGAATATTTGCGGCTGTTCGTCCTGCCCCGGGATGGTCTGCGCCCGCGATCCTTGCGGCACGATGATGTCCTGCGCGGTGTTGGCGTCGATGGTGTACGACAGGTAGACGCTGGCGGCCACGCCGGGGCGGGGCCGGTAGCCCACCAGGCGCGCCAGCTCGAACATCGAACGCAGCTCGGTGGCGGTGCGCAGGTAGCCTTCGTTGGCGATGCGCTCCTGGTAAAACGTCAGCACGTCGGCCACGGTGGCCCAGCAGTCGAGCAGCGCGATCGCGGGGTCGGTGCCCTCGCGCGTGCGCAGGCCGGCCAGCGGGCGCATTGCCGGCGGGCCCCCGAGCGCGTGGCCGGACAGGCGCGCCTTCATCGTCTGCAGGAAGCTGCCATGCGTGCCGATCCGGTAGCGCAGGGCGTCCTGGCCCGGGCGGTTCGCGGTCGGCTGCGGCGTGGATATCGCGATGCCTTCGCAGCACCCGCAACCGCGGCCGCCGCAGCCACAGCCGCACGTCGAATTCTTTGCCGTGCTGTTCATCGTCCACCCTCCAGGTCGAGATCGAGTTGCCCATTGCCGGGAAAGACCGGATCGTTGTCCAGGCGCGCCACCTCCAGCGGCCCGATCGGCAGGATGCCGCTTTCCAGCTCGCCGTCGGGTCCCTCCGACTGGCGCTCGAAGCGCTCCAGCAGTACCCCGGATACCCCGGCGACCGCCTGCGCCGCGGCGACGATGCGGCTGGCGCTGATGGACTTGCCGGGCTCGAGTGCATCCGGGTGAAAGAAGCCAGTGGGTCGCGCCGCGCCCAGCACGCCGAGCAGTGCCGCCTTGACGTGGCCCCTGAGGTATCCGGGCTTGACGCAGATATGCAGCCCGATTGCGAGCGGGACCTGGCGCACTGGCACCACGCGCACTTCGTGGCCGATACGCCGGTAACATTCCAGGTGCGCCGCGATGCAGCACAGCAGGTCAGCGGGGGGATCGGCGCGGCCGCGCGCATCGATCGCCACCTGCACTACGGTGCCTGCGCCGCTGGCGCGCATTACCGCCGCCGCGCGCTGGACCTGGGCGGCGAAGTCGCGCATCACGATGGCGGCGTAATCGGCCGCCGTCACTGCGCGCTCGAGCCGGCGGCGGAACGCCTGTGGTGCGCGCAATCGGGCTTCGGCGACGTCCTCGGGTGCGGCGCCGCCTGTGGCCGGCAGTGGGTTACGCACCC
Source organism: Massilia aurea (assembly GCF_040790145.1). Classification (GTDB taxonomy): domain Bacteria; phylum Pseudomonadota; class Gammaproteobacteria; order Burkholderiales; family Burkholderiaceae_D; genus Telluria; species Telluria aurea_C. The sequence continues at coordinate 742,623 of NZ_JBFMMP010000001.1, read as the reverse complement.
GCAGGCCCGAGCCGTTGGGGAAATTCCTGATGAAGACGAGCTGGGTCAGCGCATCGGCGCCGACATTGCCGGCGACGCCGTTGCCGGTGCGGTAGTGGGCATGGAAGGCTTCGCCCGCGACTGGTGCCCGGCCGCACTGCCCATCGCCGAAACGCAGCGAGGCCAGCCGCCGGTCGTCGATCTCGACGACAAAATGACGATCGTCCGGACCGCTGCCGAGCAGGTCATGGCGCGCCGTCCAGCGGTCCGGCGTTTCGCCGGGCAGTATGCTCGAGAGCCACACCTCGGGCAGCGCGGCGCCAGCGTCCTGCCGCAGCGCGCGCACGGCGCCGCCGTCGCCGCAACCCGTGCAGCAGCCAGGCGCCACGCCCGGCACGCACGCCGGCGCCGGAGTCGCAAAGGTCGGGTCGGCGCGTGGCAGGGCAGGCCGGAAGCGGCCCGGCTGGTGGACGACTTCGGCGCCCTCGCAGGGTTCCTCGCAGTGTGCAGCACTGCGGCGCACAGGCACCCGGCCGAGGTCGTCGTCGCGCCCCAGTCCGTGGTCGAACAGCGCCACGTTGCCCCACGCGATGGTCAGGTCGGACAGCGGCTTGCAGCCGGGCGCGTCGCCTACTGTCGACAGGCACAGCGCGAACGGTAGCGCGTCTTCGATGCACCATTCGACTTCCCAGAGCAGCCGCCGCGTCAGCGGATCCCAGGATGGCGCAGCACGCGTGAGCCGCACTGCGTGGCGCCGCGCCGGATCGGCATCGGCCGGGTCGCCGGTATGCGGGCCGACGAGTTCTTCGAACAGCAGCACCTCGCCCGGCTTGAGTTTCAGGCGGTGCCAGCGGCCGTCCGGGACCACGGCCGCGATGGCGGTGCCTTGCTGTTCCGGCCTGCCTGGCGCGGGCAAGTGGCCGGGGTCGAGCAGCGTCGCGGAAGTGGCGCCCGCCGCCAGGCAGCAATCGTCCTCGCCCCAGCGATAAACGGCGATGCGGTTGCGCGCCTGGCGCAGGGTCAGCGCCGCCTGACCGGCCGCCAGGCGCGGCTCGAAGGCCAGCCAGGGCGCCGCCGTGCTGGCCGTCAGGTCGGCCTGCGCCAGCACCGGGTCTTCGCGCCGCGGGTGGCGGGTGATCGCATAGAAATCGGCGGCTTGCAGCACCAGTTCCTCGTCGTCGACCTCGAACGCCAGCCATGCGCGCGCATTGCAGCCTTCATGCAGCAGGTAGTCGACCAGCCGCGCGTGGCGGCGCACCGAGACGCGCAGGCGCGCGGTGTCGAGGTAGGCCTCGGTGGCGACGGCGTCCTGGTGGTAGCTCAGATTGTCCCCCACGTACGCCAGCAGCTCCACCAGCGTGATGCCGAGGTCGGGCACATGGCGCTCGGTCCAGTCGGGCAGCAGCAGTGCCAGACGGTCGAGCAAGAGGCGGCGCAAGCTGGCGTAGTCTTTGGCCAGGTAGTCGAGCGCCGGCTCGTCGAGCGTCTCGGGTGCGCAGGTCTCGTCCGCGCCGCAATCGAGGTCGCTGGGGCAGTCGCCCTTGAACGAGAAGCACACGCAGGCGTAGCGCGGGTCGAAACCGGCGGGCGGCTCGGCAGTCGGGCGACCGGCGGCATCGAGCGCGAACGCGCACAGGCGGTAACTGGAAAAGTCCCCGGGTCGGTCGACCGTGACGAGCATGATGTCGTCGAGATCCGCGTCGTCGCTGCGCACCACGCGCAGGTCGGTGATGCGCACGCCGCGCCCGCCGTCGATGCGCAGGTGCGCGGCGCTGATCCACTCGGGCGCGTGGTCGAGGAAAGTGACCGCCAGCGTGGTCTGCTCGCAGTCGACTTCGACGTGGTCGAACCCGTTCAGGCCGGACCTGCGTACCAGTGCGCGGCGCCGGTCGTCACTGGCGCAGCCCAGCGAGGGCGCGCCGTTCATGGTGATTCTCCAACCGCGGCGGGGCGCTCGAAGCGTTGCTCGCGCCGCTCCCCGCTACTGCGCAAAGCGTAGCGCACGGCCACGCGCAAGGCCGCGTCGTCAGCCTGCACGGTCAGCGCCTGGACCTCGATGACGTCGCCGAGGTAGCGCTGCAGCGCCGCGCGGATGGTGAATTCGAGCGCGGCGGCCAACTCCTGGCTGTTCGGCGCAAATATCGCGTGCGTCAGGCCGCTGCCGAAGTCGGGGCGGTTGACGCGCTCGCCGGGCCGGGTGAACAGCAGCAGCTCGATCATGTCGCGCACGTGGTCGGCCGGCTCGGCCAGTGCGGTGCGGCCATTGGCGCCGAAGTGAAAGGGATAGCCGATCTGCATGGCGCGCTCCTTCAGATGGCGGTGACCCGCGCCTGCGGCACGACCACCAGCAGCGGCGTGCCAGTGGGCGCGCACACGCCGGTGCTGCTCTGCACCAGCAGCGGCTGGCCGTTGGACAGCACCCGCGTGGTGCCGCTCAGCCATTGGCCGCTGACGCAGGGGCCGTTGGCGGCTGGCGGCGGCGGGAACGGGCACCCGGCCACCACGTAGGGCGTGGCCATCAGCACGCTGGGCGCAGGGCCGAGCAGTACGCGAGGATTGGGGGCGGTGGGCGTGGCCTGCCCGCCGTGCGCGCACTGCACTTGCGCTCCTGCCTGGACCAGGAAACCGGGCATCGCTTGCTCCTTCAGGTGACGACGAGGGCGCCGTTGTTGATCGTAACGGTGGGACCGACCAGCGTGATGGTCGCGCCCTTGCCGTTGTTGATGTAGATCCCGGAGTCGTTCACCACCAGCATGGCGTTGGTCGCGCTCCTGAGCATGACGCCGCCGGTGGCCGGCGTGGGCGGCATGTCGCTGATCAGGACGGTGTGCTGGCCGAGCGTCTGCAGCGCGATGCTGGGCGAGGCGGGCAGGCCGGCGCGCGCCAGCGGCGGGATGTCGGACGAGGCGCCCCAGCGGCATCCGACCCACAGCGGATAGTTCATGTCGCCCTGTTCGAATTCGGCCCACACGCCGGCGCCGATCGGCGGCACCATGTACACGCCCATCGGCGGCCCGGTCGGGCCGGCCAGCGGGACGCAGGCCTCGGCCCAGGTCGACGGCATCGGCCCCAGCACATCGGGGATGAGCAACTGCAGGCGCCCGCGCTGTTCCGGGTCGATGTTCTGGAGCACGGTGGCGCGATATTTGCCGATGAAGCGGCCGGCGGTGGCGGTAGTCGTCATGGCGGGTTTTCCTCGGAAGTTGGGCGGTTCATGGCACCACCACCGGTGTCTGCGTCACCAGGCCGTCGCGCGACAGCGTGAAGTTCTGCTTGTATTCGCCGCGCTTGATGCTGTGGGTGACACTGTCCACGTAGTAGAAGCCGTCATACGCAATGCCGGCGCCGCGCATGCCCACCAGCATGCGCGCGCGCAGCACCGCGCCGTAGGTGGCCACGTTCAGGGTGCCGCTCGCGCTGATCGCGTCGGCGCTTTGCATCATGATGCCGAAGGCGCGCTTGGCCGCCTCGGTCGCGCTCAGGCGCGTGGTGTCCTCGGCAAAGGTGATGCGCGCCGGCGGCGTCGGGCGCAGGCCGAGTGGCGGATGCAGCGGGTTGATGTCGGGGACCGGGAAGGGGATCGGGATCTTGCGCGTGACCGGGTCGTACATGTACATCACGGTGGTCTTCTTGGCCAGGCCGTCCAGGCTGAAGCTGAGCGACTCGACGTTGGTGTCGGCGTCCATGTTGACATTCAGCGCGCGCTGCGGCACCGGGATGCGCAGGTCGGGCCCGAAGTAGGCAATGCTTTGTAGCGGCAGCGGGCCTGGTTCGAGGTAGAACACGTAGCCGCTTTCGCTGGCCAGCTGCTTGATGTAGGCGCGGTCGGTTCCCTTCTGCGCGTCGAAGCGGCTGGTGGGACTGTCAACGTTGAGCACCGGCGGCGGCAGCACCAGCGGCACCACGCCGAACACCGCGTACTTGGCGAGGATGGCATTGATGCGCACGTTGTCGGGCATGGCCGGAAACGCCAGCGGCAGCTCCACCACATCCATCAGCACGGACAGGTCCTCGCCGGTCAGGGTGAGCATCGACTGCTCCGGCTGGTTGCCGGGCTGCATTTCCTGGCGCGTGACGACCCCGTCCATCAGCACCTGCGGCTGGCCCTTGAAGGTCATGATGATCACCACCCGGGTGATCATGGGATCGAAGAAGCCGGCCGGCAGCAGCGCGAGCTGGAGCGGGGAGGTCTTTCCCATCGAGAACGCGACCTGGAAACCGCTGCGTTCGCGCGAGCAGTTCACCTCGATGCTCTTGAGCGCTTCCGTCAGCGGCAACGGCGCCGGCAGCGGCGCCGGCAAGGGGCCGATCAGCAGCGTCAGATGGGCGGCGTCAAACACGCGGCGCTCCCGGCACCCCGTCGGGCAGCGCGATCGTCAGGCGCCGGCCGATGGTCTCGACCAGTTGCTGCGGGCGCATCGCGCGGTTGGCGTCACAGATACGCCAGAACTGCTCGGCGTCGCCGAGGTAGCGGCCGGCCAGGTTGTCGAGGCGGTCGCCCTCGGCCACCGGGTGCTCCAGCAAGGACGCCAGCCGTTCCGGCTGCGGCACGAAGCGGCGCTGCAGGAACACGACTTCGGCGCCGCCGGGGGCCGTCATGCGCATGGTCTCGGTGGCCTGGTAGCGGCTGTTGGTGGGAAAGTTCATCGACGTTCTCCTGGGTTCAAGGGCGGATCACGGCGCCGAGGTCCGACGCATTGTTGAAGAAATTGGCCGTCGCCAGGACCTCCTTGGCGATCTGGTGCACCATGAACAGCGCGTTGCCGGCAGAGAGGAACTGCAGGTCGTTGTAGCTCAGCACGTTGAGCGTCAGGTCGACCTTGGCGCGTGTCGGATTCAGGTTGGCGTCGTAGGCTTCTTCGACGATAGACAGCGAACCCAGGCGCACCGGCAGCACGCGCGTCGGCCCCCACACGAACAGGATCATCGGCCCCTCGGCCGGCAAGATCTCGACCGTCCCGACCGCGGACAGGATGCTGTTTGCAATCACCAGCGCACTTTTCGGGTACAGCATCATTTCGAGCGCGGCCAGGGTGGGCGTGATGCCGCTTGCCAGGGCCAGCGCATTACCATCGGCCAGTTGGTCGGTCGCATCGATGTCGAGCGCCAAGGTAATGGTCTCCCTGGGCGGCCCCGCAAGCCGGAACGCCTCGCCGCGTTCACCGTCGGCATTGACGCCGCGCGCCTCGAGCTTGCGCGTCATGGTGTCGGGGTTGTACTGGAACGCCACCACGCTGGCGAGCGGGTTGAAAAGATCGACGCCGATCAGGGCGCCCTTCCTCAGGCGTGGGGAGATGGGCGCGGCGCTCACGGCGGCCCCCCCTGCGTGTTGCGCCGCGCCGAACGAAAGATCGCGGTCAGTTCGGCGAGCCGATCCTCTGCCTTCGGTTCCCTGATCGCCGCCAATGATGCGTCGTCGATCAGAAATAGCCCGCGCTCGCCAACCCATGAACAGTGCCCGGCCGGCAATGTGTGGAGCACAGCTTCGTCGAACTGATCGATATGGCCGGGGCCGAAGAAATTTGCCCACATCACGCCGCTGAACATTGGTGTGTAGGTCACTGCCGGGTTGTACACGGTGTCGTTCAAACCATCCCAGCGATCGAGCCAGTGCATTCCGGCGTATTCGGTATCGTCGGGGGTGTGGACGGAGCGGAACGCCTCCGCCAGCACCTTGGACGGCGCCGGCTCAGCGAAGCCTGCGCCATCAAACTGCAGCGCGCAGACCGCCATTCCGTCGACCACTTGCCTGACTTCGTCATACGGCGATAGCAAGAGATGCAGAGTCCATGGGAACTCGCCGTCCGCCCCAGCCTCGAGGTATTGCACCCGGGGGCCCTTGCGCAATTTTCCAAAGAGCTCGGCCGCCAAATTCGGCCCAGCGGCGATCTGCACCGGGCAGCGCTTGCCCACTACCGTGGTCTTTACCCAATCGACCCGCTCGATGATTCCGGCGTCTACCGCGCGCCCGATCAGTCTGGTGACGAATTCACCATCCTTCCAGTCATGAAAGCGCGAGGTGCTTCTCCACATCAAGGTGTCGGCCATTTTTGCTCTTTCAGAGAAGGGTCAGTACACCGGGTGGTTTGAGGAAGAAGACGCGCACGCCAAGCGGCTTCAGATGGACATTCAATTTGGCTGCATTTTCGGTCGCAAAAAGGAAGTTGATCGATTTGATCTCGGCGCCGCTCGCTGTTTTCGCGCCGATTTGTGCAAGATAATCCGCAACTTGCGACGCTGGCACTTTGTCGAGCAACTGATGTTTGAATTCCCACAGCTCGCCCAAGGCCGCAACGAAACGATCAGCGGTCCGTTTGGCGCCATTGAGCGTCGTAAACGTCACCCGTTCGAATGCCTTGCCTGAAAATTCTGCCACATGCAAACGGACGAATCCTTCGAACATCGGGCCCTTGAGCGCTGCGCCTTGAGCGGCATCCTCCGCGACCATGACCTTCATTATCCTGTTGAATTCATCCAGATGCGGGCCCGTCTTCGCCGGCGTGACCTGCGTGAGATAGCGTGTAAACGTGCTGTAGGCGGTCTTGGGATTGCGTAAGTCGGCTGGTGTGAGGAAATCCGCGAGTTTCGCGAAATCCTGGTCGGTGAGCCCCGCTTCCTGGATTACTTTCATCAAGGCAGGATACTCCGCGAGGTATTGCCGTATTTTCGTGACATTCATGTTCTTGGGCAGGGCCGCTACGACATCCGCCGCGCTGGTGAGTTTTTTCCCGCCCGTGACCGCCAGTTCGGTCAGGTATTTCTGAATCGCGACAATGTCCACCTTGCAGGGCGAAGCGCAACCGAGCAACCTGATCTTCACCGCGTCGCTCAAGTCCGCGAATCGTTCCTGGATCAGGGTCGGCAACTTCTTCAGCCGTTCGATTGCCTCGGCGGACAGGTCACCGATAATTCGTGCGGGAACCCTGAGGACCTTGACGACCCAGTCGCGCGCAGCGTGAACCAGCTTGGCGCCGACCTTGAGCGCTTCCAGTTCCTTGACGCCTTTGGCGGCTGTTTTCACCCCTTCCATGAACTTCGCGATTTTCGGGAATTTCGCGATGATTTCTGCGAATTTCCCGATCTTTCCCGCCGCCTTGACGGCAGTAAGAATCCCGTCGGAAAAGATGAGCATCGCGATTTCTGCAATGGCATAGCCGACGATCCATCCTCGGAAGTGCCAGCGAGCGAGCAGCCCCGGCGCATTCCATTTCTTGTCGAGCCAGTCGAGTCCGGCTTGGGCCAATTCGCTGACCTTGATGTTTTTCAGTTCGGAAAAAAGTCCTTCCGTGTCCGTGAGTAGATTTCCCGTGAATAAGCTCTTCAGCATCTTCCACACGATGTCGACCAAGTCCACCAGGCCGACCAGCGTGTCCCATACGGATTCGAGGGCGCCATGCAACAAACCGGCAACGAAGGCAATCCCGCCTGCAATGAACTCGCCAATCGCGTACAAGGTATCGGCGATCCTGGTGTAAGCGTCGTAGCTGATGGAGCCGGAGGAAATTTGTCCTTTGAGTCCAATCGCGAATGCTAGGCTCGGGATCCAGATCTGGGAGCCGGCATGGGTTTGTGTCGCGTCCCATGCGTCGTCCTTGTTGGGCTTGAAGATACCAAGACGCCCATGCCGTTCGTTGGCATACACAAGCACGTTGACAAAAAATCGTTCATCCTGGCCCCAGCCAGTCGAGCTTGTCTTATAAAACTTTTTCACCAGGTCAAGCGCTGATTCCCCGGCCTGGATGCGATAGAGACGCGACCCGGCATCCGGCAGGTCGGTCGACACATTCGCTTTGGCGACGAAACCGTAGCGTCCATCCTCGAGGACCACCTGGTACCAGCCTGCACCCTGATCGCGGTTGACGAACAGGCGTGTGTTCAGCGGCAGCTTGGCAATGGGCGTACTTCCGGGCTGTGCCGTTGGTCTCAGGTTCGTGCCGTCTTCAACAGCAACAATCCCGAGTTTCTGGACTTCGGTTCCTTCTTCCCAATCTGAAAATTGCTGACTGCCTGATACCGCGGTTCTTGGCTCGGGCAATGGCGGCGGCCTTGTATTGTTCGGAGGTGTCACGCCCGCAGCCGGGGCAGGGGAAGGGGCGAAATTCGTATCACGTGCGACGATGCGTGGATTGCCGGAACCAGTTTGCTGCACTACATGCGTGAGCTCGTGCGCAATCAGCCGGCGTCCTTCCGACGTTCCTGGAGCGAGCTGACCCGCGTTGAACACCATGTGGTTGCCGACCACATAGGCCCGCGCGCCAACCTCGCTCGCCGACTGGGTTGCCGATTGGCCGGCGTGAACGCGTACGCGCGAGAAATCGTGTGCGAAACGCTGTTCCATGCTTGTCCGTGTAGCGCTATCGAGCGGAACTCCCGGGGTCGCAAGCGTTTGTTCCACCGAAGGTGGCGCCGCATGGGCCCGAGGCTGGGCTGACGCGCCGATCCGGCGGATTGACAAGGCCGAGGGGCGCACGGGCGATACAGAGGATTCGCTCATGACGTCATCGGCGACGCGATCGGCCTCGCGTTCCAGCGGATCGTCGTCCGCCCCGACGGTCAGTACGCGCTGCAGGCCATGCAGTTTGCCCGAGCACTGTTTGCACGGCGCGCCTCCAGGGGTTCTGGCACCACAGCTGCAGTGGCGCTGCAGGTATCCGCTGGCAGCCGTTTGGGCGGAGTCGGATGCATGCGGGCGCGCTAGCGGGCGTGTGCTCATGCCGGTGTTTCGCGTTGAGGGAATGGGGACCGCTTGCCGCCAGCCGCCGTACTGGCCAGAGGGCCCCGCAGCGCGCCGGCAAACTGCCCGCTCCAGCTGGCTGGCCTGTGATCGAACCTGAACGCGTCGCCGTGCAGGATACCGATCCTGCCGTCCTGTTGCAGCAGTGGCAGGCCGGGTTGCTGCAGCGCCTGCGCCAACCCTTCGGCCAGCGCGGCTTCGAGCACGCGAAGTTCGAGCCCGAGACTGGCGTCGACCACCAGCCGCTCGATGTGCACGTGAAGGGTCATGGCCGCACCCCCGCGCCCTCGATCCAGCGAAAATCGGCCTCATTGACGGGCCGGTCGAACTTGCGGAATTCGACCCGGCTTGCGTCGAGCAGCAGGCGCATGGTGACCGGCGTGCCTGCGTGCGCCGCCATGAATGCCGCTGCCAGCGCGGTGCTGTGGATATTGCCGCCGGTGAGCTGCAGGCGTGCCAGCCGTTCGTGGTCGAGCGCCTCGACCGGGGTGGCCGGCGGGAACGCCCGCTCCCAGATCCGGCGCCGTTCGGCCGGGCCGGGATACGGGAAGTTGACAATAAAGCGCAGGCGCCGCAGGAAGGCCGGGTCGAGCGCGCTTTTCATGTTGGTCGACAGGATGGCCAGGCCGCCGAACGCTTCCATCCGCTGCAGCAGGTAGTCGGTCTCGATGTTGGCGTAGCGGTCATGCGCGTCCTTGACCTCGCTGCGCTTGCCGAACAGCGCATCGGCTTCGTCGAACAAAAGGATGGCGCCGCCCTGTTCGGCCGCGTCGAATACCGCGCGCAGGTTCTTCTCGGTTTCGCCGATATACTTGCTGACAACGGCCGACAGGTCGATCCGGTACAGGTCGAGTTGCAAATCGTTGGCCAGCACCTCGGCGGCCATGGTCTTGCCGGTGCCGCTGGCGCCGGCGAACAGCGCGCTCACGCCAAGGCCGCGGTTCATGCGCGCGCGAAAGCCCCACTCATCGTAGACCTGTGCGCGCGACTTTACCTGGGCGACGACCTGGCGCAGCAGCGCGGTCTCGGTGGCGGGGAGCACCAGCTGGTCCCAGGTGGCGCGTGCATCGATCCGGTCGGCGAGGCGGGCCAGGGTCGGCCGGGTCTGTTCGCGGCAGGCGTTCCACAGGCGCTGTTGAAGCTCGGCGCCGTCGGCCTGTGCAGGGGCCGCGGCGGCGATCGCGGCCAGGGCGGTGCGGCTCAGGTCGAACTGGGCCGACAGCAGGGCGGGCAACCCCGGCGCCCGCGCGGCCACCGCGCTGGCCCACGCGCCATGCTGTTCGCCCGGCGTCGGCCGGGCCACGTCGATCACGGCACCGGTCGCCACCGGCAATTGCGCGCCGTCGCGGGTATCGACGATCACCACGCCGCCGCTACGGGCGACGAACGTGGCCAGGCGCGGCGCCGCGGAGTCGGCGCCGGCCGGCGCCATCTGATGGGCGTCGAGGTACAGCGCCAGCGGTAGCAGCAGGGTTTCGCGCTGCCACAGGCGCGCCAGCGTGGCCAGCTCGGCAGCGTCTGCGGGAAGCGCCTGTAGCGGCAGGCGATACAGCCGCAGGCCCAGCTCGGCCGCGGCCGTGGCGGCCACTTCGTGCTTGCTGTCGGGGTCTGGCCCCCGCAGCACCAGCACTGTCCGGGCGTCCGGTTCGCCACCGTACGCAACGGCCGCAGCCAGCAGGGCCTGCGCGGCCGCTTGCTGGGACGGCGGCAGCGATGCGGATGGCGGCGCCGCCATCGGCTGCATCAGCGGCGCCAGCCGGTCGTCGAGGTAATTCAGCCCTTTGACGTAGTTGACGATGCGCTCGTCGGCACGCAAGGCGCTGGCGGTCAGCGCGCGCGCACCGGGCTGGCTGATCTCGACCAGACGCCAGAAACGTAGCGGCCGTTCCGGCGACAGCGCTTCCCAGGCCGGCTCGTCGAACAGGTTCATGGCCAGCGCGAAGGTCGGGAAATCGCGCGCCAGCTGCCCTTGGGCGGTGGCGCAACGGGTGGCGATGCTGGTGTCGAGTTCCAGCGCCACGCACAGCAGCAGGACGTCGCGCTCGAAGTTGGACAAGCCGAGCCGGCGCGCCAGCTGCAGCAGCGCCGGCGCCGGCTCGCCTTCGCTGGCGGCGGCAAGCCGCTGCGCGATGTCATCGGCCGGCGTATCGATGGCCGGAGCAGCCGCCGCGAGCATGGGCAGCGCCGCTGCGCCGACCACCGGCAGGCGGAAGAAACGGCCGGGCCGTGCGGGCGGCTGTTGCTCGGGTGCGGGGGGCGCCGCGGGCGAAGGCGGCTGGCTCGCCGCTTCGCGCGCCTGCGCCGCGCGAGCGGCGCTGTCGAATCGGTAGCGCAGCGCGGCCAGCGCCGCGCCCAGGTAGGCGTCGTTGCGCGCGAGCCAGTCGTCGGCAGCGTCGGTGTCGGCCGTAATGGCGCTCATGTGATGGTCACCCGCTGCGCGTCGTCGAACATGAATGTGCCGCTTGCCGGATCGAGTGTCACCGGCAGGCTTTCGGCGCCGTCGACCTGCAGCCGCACCAGCTGACCCGCCAGCGCCGGACAATCCTCGACCTCGAAATGGACGGTGGCGGTCAGCGCCGCGTGCGGTTTGGCCGCGACCGCGCGGTCGGCGAGCAGCAGGGTCGCGACCTGGCCCGGAAGCAGCATCGGACTGCAGGCGATGGCCAGCGAGGCCGATCCGGCGACGCGCGCGACCGGGTTGGGCGTGATGCCGGTGATGCGAGGCGCCAGCAGCAGCGGCCACAGCGGCGATCGAACCATAGTGTCGCCGCGCCTCACGGTTGCCGCGACGCCGTACAGGCCTGCGGCCCAGGCGGTCTGCGCGGCGGCGTCGGCGGGCAGCGTCAGGCGCAGTTGGCCAGCGTCGCGGTCTGCCGCCGCGATATCGATGTCCAGCGGCGCCAGCAACGGGTGGCTGAAGCGCAGCGCGACCGCGTTGCCGCCCAGGTTGGCGCCATCGATGATCAGGCGCGCCCCAAGTTGTGCGGCGCGCATGGGAGGCAGGCGAGGCTGGGATACAGCGGACGCGGGAAATCCGACCCACGCCGCATCCAGGCTGGGAAATGAACCGACTCGGGCATCGACGCCCTGGTCGTCCGGACCCCTGCGCAGCACCGGCAGCGCCGGCGTGCCGCCGTCCAGTGCGTCGAGCAGGACCACGCTGGCGGTGTAGATCACCGACAGCGCGTGCGGCGTGTTGATCAGCACCGACCACATCTTCGATTGTTCGTCGAGGCTGAGCGTCACCGGGGTGAACTTGACGCGCTCGAACGCGCCGCCGAGGTCTGAGCCGGCCAGCGCGGGGTGCGCCGAGACGGCGTCGGCGATGTCGGCCGCGCCCAATACCGGCCTGGCGTGCAGGTCGCGCGCGACGGCGCCCAGCATCCGGTCCGGTTCGAGTTGCTGGTCGTCACCGTAGAAGGCAAGCAGGTAGTGCAGCTCCAGCGCGGAACGCGGCCGGCCGGCCAGCATGCCGTCGGCACCGCGCGTGGGCAGGTCGCCGTTGCGCAAGGCCGCGTGCGGCGAGATCTGGTACAGGTAGACGCAAAGGCTCGGATCGTTGGCCCCGGCCGCAGGCCCCGCCGGCCGCCCGAAGCGCAGTTGCACACCCGGCACCGCCTGCTGCGCCGACGCCAGCGCGAGCTGGCCGAGTGCGGCGCTGACAGTGGCGATGGCCAGGTGATTGCTCATCGGGGGCCCTTTGCCTGATCGCGCCGCTGCAGGTAGTCGCCCAGGCTGAGCGGGGGGCGGGCGGGTGCCGCGCGCGCAGGGGCTGCTGCTGCGGCGGGAGCGGCGGCGCGCAGCTCGACCCGGCCGATCGTCACGTGGACCGTCGGCGTGGCTTGCGCCGCTACCGGCACGGCGCCTGGCGGCGCGGCGCGCTGCGGCGGCTCGGCCAGCGCCCCGAACCGCGGCGCACGCTGGCCTTGCGGCGAGGCCGGTACCGAAGGCGGCACCGGCTGGCGGGCGCTGGTCTGCAGGAACGGGGCGCCGTGCGCGGCCGGGACGCCCGGGGCCGGTTCCGCGCTGCCCGGCCGCGCACGGGCCAGTTCCACCTGGCCGCCGTCGGCGCGGGGCGCGGGGTGGGCGGCCGATGCAAGCGGCCGCGGCGCCGGATTGGCCTTTGCGGCGGGCGCGCTCTCGGCGGCCAGGGCGCCGGGGGACGCAGTGGTGGAGAGCGGGGGCCGGGGGGCAGGGCTGCCGATGGTTGGCATGCCGGAAGCGACGGCGATAGCGACGGCGCCGGCTTCGGCGTCTGGCACCGCCATCGCCCCGGCCAGTGGCGCCGGCCGGTCGGGCTGCGCAGGCCTGGCGCGGGCGTGCGGCGACAAGGCTGGCGCGGGGGCTGGCGCTGGCGCAGATGCCGGCGCAGATGCCGGCGCAGTTGCGTGTTCAGTTGCATGTTCAGGCACCGGTTGCCGGTGGCTTGCAGCGCCGGCCGGGGCGCCGGCGCCGTGCGGTGCGGCGTGGACGACTGCGATCGCCTCATCTGCGTCGGCAGCGAAACCGGCGGCTGCGCGCGTTTCCTCGAAGCGTCCCGCCAGGCGCGGCGCCAGCGCGGGTGTCCCCCCCAGCGAACGCTGCACGATGTGGGCCAGGAAGCGTTCCATCATGGGGCGCCGGCCAGGTCGAGATAGGCCGCGCGGCGCGCGCCGGACATGGCGAGGATGCTGTCCTCGCTCCAACCATAGCGGCTGGCCAGTACGTGCACCTTGCGCAGCATGCTGCCGGCCCAGTGATCGAGCTCGCACCACAAGTGCGCGACGATGTCGAACAGTGCCGTGCTGCGGTGGCCGCAGGCGGGACAGGCCAGCGCGAGCAGCACCTCGGCCTGGGGATCGGCGCGGCTCATCGCCAGGATCGCCGCTTCCGCGATGCCGGCGCCGAACGGTCCGGGCTTGTCCGCATCATCGAGGCGGCAGCGCTGCAGCAGCGCCTGTTCGGCAGCAGCCGCATCGCGCACGCCCTCGATTGCCAGCAAGTCGGCGCTGTCAGGCAGCCGGAAGCGCGCTTCGCCGATGTGGCACTGGTGCTGTGGCGCGGCGTGGGTGGCGCGGATATCGGTCGTTTGAAAAGCGATCTCGGACTGCTCGCCGCAGCGCGGGCAGGACGTCAGGCACTCGATGTGCGATCCGAACAGTGCCTCGCGCAGGTTCAGCAGCCAGGCGTCGCGATGGCCGATGCTCGCGCCGAGCAGCGCCTCTACAGGCAGCAGCGGCAGCGCCGCGCCCATCAGCAGGACGCCGCGCCGCGTTGGCGAGGCGTGCGCGCCGGTTTCCCACACCCTCAGCAGCTCGCGTGCGTCCGTGATCATCGCCCCCCCCGATTCAGTTCGGTTCCGTGAACGAGACTTCGGCAGGCTCGACGACCTCCGGATCGCGCTCCCAGCCCTCGTTTTCCAGCTTGATCAGCTGGATCAGTACCGCGTTGGCGTTGGCGTCGAGGTCGGCCATGGCCTGGAATTCCGACACCCATGCGCGGTACACCCTGTAGGCGATGACGAGCTGCCCGGACTCGTTATAGAGTTCGATGATCAGGTCCTTGCGGAAGTCCTTCAGCGACACTTCGGCGCCCAGTCCCGATCCGAAATTCCATACCTTGTTGGCCCACTGTTCGAACTCTTTGTCGTGGGTGACGCCGCGTTCGAGCGTGATGGCATCGTACTCGGTGCGCCCCGGCGATTTGCGGCTGCTGCTCGGGTCGCCGCCTTCGCGGTGCTTGACCACATCGGTGGTGCGTTTCAGCAGGCCGATCTTGCTGACCCCGGCGACGTACTTGCCGTCCCACTTGACGCGGAATTTAAAGTTTTTGTACGGGTCGAAACGCGACGCGTTCACGCTGAACTGGGCCAAGGCGGTCTCCTTCAGGTCTCGATTTGCCCGGCAATCTGCTGGAGGCGGATCACCACGAATTCAGCCGGCTTGAGCGGAGCAAAGCCGACGGCGATGTTGACGATCCCGGCATTGACGTCGGCCTGGTTCGTCGTCTCTTTGTCGCATTTCACGAAGTAGGCGTCGCGCGGCGTAACGCCCTGGAACGCGCCCTGGCGGAACAGGCCATTCAAGAACGCGCCGACGTTGAGCCGGATCTGCGCCCACAGCGGCTCGTCGTTCGGCTCGAACACCACCCATTGCGTGCCGCGGTACAGGCTCTCTTCGATGAACAGGGCGGTGCGCCGCACCGGCAGGTATTTCCATTCGTCGGTCAGCTGGTCGGCGCCGCGCAAGGTGCGTGCGCCCCACACCACGCGCCCGGCGACGGGGTAGGCCCGCAGGCAGTTGATCCCGAGGGGATTGAGCTCGCCATTCTCGGCGTCGGTCAGGGGCACCGACAGTTGCGGCACGCCGGTCAGCGTGGCATCGAGTCCGGCCGCCGCCTTCCAGACGCCGCGCTGGGTGTCGGTGCGCGCGATCACGCCGGCCACCGCGCCGCACGGGGCGAAGGTGTCGATCTGGTTCTCGCGCAGCAGGTTGGGCTGCCTCAGGCGCGGGAAATACAACGCCGCATTGCGGCTGCGCGATTCGGGGAAATCGACGATCCCCGCCTTGGCGACGTCCTTGGTCGTCCAACCGGGCGGCGCGTCGATCAGATGGATCGCGCGCCGCTTCTCGCAGTAGGCAGTGGCGGCGCTGACGACGATCGGGTCGGCATCAAAATCGCCCCCCAGTGCCGGGTCGACATAGGGTGGAATGCACAGCAGGTTGAACAGGTCGGCCTTATCCAGCGCATACAGGCCGTGCTTGCCGGCTTCGCCGCCTGGCGGGAGGAAGTCGGCCGCTTTCAGGTAACCACCGTCGGAGACTGCGTCTTCGGCTGCTTTCAGTGCGCCGGCCAGCGCGGTTTGCGCCGCAGTCAGTGTGGCCTGCGCTTCCGTGACGCCGGTGCCGGCGATTTGTGCGTCGGTCAGCGCTTTTTTCTTGTACGCGTGGTTGGTTTCGGCGATGGAAACCGCATCCATGCGAGAAGCATCGCCTTCCCCCTGGGCTGTCGCAAATGCTGCCCGCGCGGCTGTGATTGCCGCTTCGTCAGGCGGGTTTTTCGCCAGTTCGTCGGCGAGTGCCTTCTGCTTCCCGGCCAGGGTCTCGAGCTTCGCAATCCATGGTCCGGTGCCGTCACCGGTGGGGACAGGTGTGCGTACCAGCGCCGATGACGCGAGCACGCGGTCGATGCGGCGCGCGCTCTCCGTGGTGGTGAGGTTGGAAAAACGTTCCGACAGGCCTCCGGGTCTTGCGTCGCGCACGGACAGATTGAACAATGCGTCCTTGCTGACTCCGAGCGCGAGCGCGGTCTCCGCGGATATGCCCTCGGTGTCGATGCTGGCGCGCAAGCTAGCGCCCCATTTTCCCGGGCTCGCTGCGAGGAGGGGCAGGCCGCCAACCGACAGCGCAGCCGTGGCAAGCGCCGGCATCGCCTCGCCGGCTGCCGCAAGCAGCTCGGCCTTTTTCGCGCCAGCAACTGCGGCCGCCATGGTCATCGCGTCCAGCACTTTTTTCACGGCGGATTTTTCCGGCTCGGCCGCGTACGTGTCGGCTTTCGTCTTCGCATCGGCAACGATTGCAGCGTTGTCGGCGCCGGCGCTGGCTTGCGCCGCCTTGCGCACGGCGTAGGCGGCGTCGAGCGCCTTTAGCTGGTCAGCGTCGCTGAGCGTGGACCCGGCGTGGAACAGGCGCACGATGATTGCCTGGCCGCCGCCGTTGGCGAAGAAGTCGCGCACCGCGAAACCGGCCTGGCTTTTCAGCCACAGGCCACCGAAGATCCGTTCAAAATCGCCGAAGCCGTTGATGGTCACCGGCTGGTCCACCGGCCCGCTCACCGTACGGCCGACGAAAGCGGCGATGGAGGTCGGCACAGCGATAATGCTGCGCACCCCGCTTGGTACTTCCTCGATGTAGACGCCGGGATAGCTCAATACACTGGGCATTCAATCCTCCGTCACTGGTGTTCGTCGCGGCGCTGTGCGAGCCTGACATTGACCACGGTCCCCTTGCCGTGCGAGGCCAAAGGCGCATGGCGTCCATGCCACATTGTTGGCCTGTTCGCTCCCGTAACATTAATGCAAGCCTCGTGCCAAGGACCGGACGAAGGATAGGTGGCTGATCTGGCAGGTTTTCTGGAAGGGCGCCTGGCGCTGGCGTGGATATTCGTGTCCACCGCGTGGTCGATGGGCGTGTGAAGACCCTGCATCGCAAGGGGCAAACGGGTAGGTGGACATTTTTGTCCGGCCCGGTGCGTCGAAATGTCCACCTGTATGCGTCCGCCAGGCCCGGTCGGTGCATCGGCAGGGGCGTGATAGGGAGGGCAGGGTCCGGCGGACCTGGCCCTGGGGCTGCTGCGTGAGGTTCAGGTGCGGGCGCTGGCGCGAGGCGGCTCGATGCCGTGCTTGCGCATCAGCGCGAAAAATGCGCGGCGGTGCTTGCCGGACTCGCGCGCCGCAGTGGTGATGTTTCCGTCGCAGCGCGCCAGCGCTTCGCGGATATAGTCGCGCTCGAAGTCTCGCACCAAGCGGGCCTTGGCCCCGCTGAAGCTCGCTTCGCCGGCGCTCTCGGCTGCGCCACCGCCGAGCTGGAAGTCGCTCTGGTCGAGCATTGCGCCAGGCGACAGCAGTACCGCGCGGTGGATCGTGTGCTGCAGTTCGCGCACGTTGCCGGGCCAGTCGTGCCTGGACAGGATGCGCATGGCCTGCGGCGCCATGACCGACATTGGTTTGCGCAGTTGACGCGCATACTGGCGCATGAAGTGGGACGCCAGCGGCGGAATATCTTCGCGGCGCTCGCGTAGGGGAGGCAGGGTGAAGGACAATTCGGTCAGCCGGTAATACAGGTCCTTGCGGAACGAGCCCCGCCCGGCCTCGCCTTCCAGATCGCGATTGCTGGCGGCAACTACCCGGATGTCGGCATGCCGCAAGCTGTTGGAGCCGACGGGCCGGAACTCGCGTTCTTGCAGGAGGCGAAGCAGCTTGGACTGGGCGGCGAGCGACAGGCAGTCAACGTCGTCGAGGAACAGCGTGCCGCCATCGGCTTCTTCTACCAGTCCGGCACGTGCCGACGTGGCGCCGGTATAGGCGCCGCGCACATGCCCGAACAGTTCGGCCTCCATCAGGTCGACGGGAATCGCGCCGCAGTTGATCGGGACCCAAGGTTTGCCGGCACGATCGGAAAGCCGGTGCACGGCCTGCGCGAACACCTCCTTGCCGGTTCCCGTCTCGCCGAAGATCATGATGCCCGCGTCGCTGGTGGACAGCCTGGGAAGGCGCATCAACAGGCGCCTGATCGGCTCGCTGTGGCCTATCACGTGTGCCAGGCGCGGATCGACGGCGCCGCCACCCGCCGCCTGGTGCGCCGGGGCCATGCTGGCGGCGCGGTGAATCCGCGCCAGCATTTCGATGTCGGAGGCAGGCAGATAGAGCAGGTCGGCGGCCCCTGCGGCCAACAGCGTCTCAAGCTCTGCATGGGCATCCTCGGCGCCAGCGGCCAGCACGATGCAGCCCGGGGCCGTCAGGCAGGTGCGCCGGCACGCTTCACGCGCCTCGGCGACACGGTCCCCTTCGACCAGCAGGACGACGAGATTGGGCAACGCGGCAGCGAGCTCGGTGGTGGCGATGACGCCGCACTCGTAGCCGGGACCCAGCAGCTTCTCGAGACGATCACGAAGCGTCCAGGCCGGGGCTTGCCGGGACGGGTCGGCGATAAGGTCAATGCGCACGAAAGCTCCTTGGCGATGCAGCCCAGTCGAAGCGGCGACTGTCAATACAGTTCACGCGACTATTCTACCTTAGCGAATATCACCGGATAACCAATTCCGGTCTCCGTGACCATAGGTTGGTTTTGAAACAACGCTTTTGTAATTGAGTCGTTCAGAAACGGGAAAGTAGCAAACCCAGCGGTATCAGCTTTGGCGTGAACGGAGGCAAAAACCAGTCATTCTCGATGCTTCGGTTTGTCAGCGCTTCGCAAAGCGCTGACCTTGTCGACGCGTGGGCTGACGGCGCTGCGCTGCGACCGTGCCAATTTCACGGCGCCGCCGCCCGGGCTTGCGCGATCCAGCCATCGAACTCTTTCTGGTGGAACTTGATCCAGCCCGACACATGGCGCGCGATATCGGCCTGTGCGTTTTCGCCGCTGCGCATGCGCGCGTTTTGCGCGTCGATGTCGGCGATCGGCAGGCGCATCACCTGGAACAGCTTGACGGCTGCCGGGTTGGCTTCTGCCCAGGCGCGGTTCACGACAAAGCGCGTCGTGTTGATGGCAAACCCGTAGTCGCTGCCATCGGCCAGGCGGGTATCGGGCTTGCCCGGATACATTGTCGCCGGGGCCTGCAGCCACACGACATCCTTGCCGGGCACCAGCACGCCATTGACCCAGTAAGGCGTCCATGCGTAATACAGGATCGGAGCACCCCGCTTGAAGCGGCCGATCGTATCGGCGATCAATGCGGAATAGTTACCCTGTACATGCGTGACCGTGGCGCGCAGCTGGAAGCCGTCCATATGCTGTTCGATCATCGCTTCGCAGCCCCAGCCCGGATTGCAACCGGCCAAGTCCGCCTTGCCATCGCCGTCGTTGTCAAACAGTTTGGCCAGGCGCGGCTCGCGCAGCTGGGCAATATTGGTGATACCGTACGTGTCGGCGGTGGCCTTGTCGATCAGGAAGCCCTGGGCTGCCGGCCCTGCATACTGCCCCGTGCGCAACAGCTTGGCGTCGCCGCCAGCGTTGTCATAAAAATCCTTGTGCAAAGGGTCCCAGTGCACCGCCAGGAACGTGGCATCGCCATTGGCGATGGCAATGTGGGCCGTCGGGTAGTCCACTTCCTTGATGGGTTGCGGCGCGTAGCCCAGCGCTGCCAGGGCCCGATCGGCCAGCATGGTCTGGAACGTCTCTTCTGCTACCGAGCTCTGCAGCGCCTGCACCTTGATGCCCTTGCCGGGCAGGGTTGGTGCCGGCGTTTGCGCCATGGCCAGGTGGGTGGTCAAGGCCAGTGCGCCAAGCGCGGCAGTGGCGCTCCAGCGAAACAGGCGTTGCGACTGAAGCTTGATCTTGAGTTGTTTGATGCGATGCATTCCGAGTCCTTTCTATGCGTGGGGCGTGGCGGCGGATGCGGGAGCAGCGGGAGCAGCGGGCGCGCCGTGCGCCGGCTTGCCACGCGTCAGGCGCAGGACCAGCCCGGCCGGGCCGGTCTGGTACCAGTGCCGTACGCCGCGGCGTGGCTGTCCCATCGCCTGCGTCAGGCGGTCCAGCGTGATGGCCAGCAGCACGATGCCCAGGCCGCCCACGGTGGCCAGGCCCATGTCCAGGCGGCCAATGCCGCGCAAGACCATCTGGCCCAGGCCACCGACGGCGATCATCGAGGCGATCACCACCATCGACAGCGACAGCATCAGCGACTGGTTGATGCCGGCCATGATCGACGGCATGGCCAGCGGAAACTGGACGCGGGTCAGCAACTGCCACGGCGAGGCGCCATAGGCGCGCGCCGCTTCGATCAGGTCGGGCCGCACCTGGCGAATGCCGAGATTGGTCAGGCGCACCAGCGGCGGCAGCGCGAAGATGATGGTCACGATCACGCCCGGCGCATTACCGATACCGAACAGCATCACCACTGGCACCAGGTAGACAAACGCCGGCGTGGTCTGCATGGCGTCGAGCAGCGGCCGCAGGATGTCTTGCGCGCGGTCGCTGCTGGCCAGGAAAATCCCCAATGGCAGGCCGATCGCCATGCAGAAAGCAAGTGAAGTCAGCACCAGCGACAGGGTGATCATGGCGTCGGACCAGATGCCCAGCATCGACACGATCAGCAGCGCTACCACGGTGCCGATGGCCAGCGTACGGGTGGTAAATTGCCAGGCCAGCAGGCCGATGATGGCGATCACCGCGAGCGCGGGTGCAGCCAGCAACAGCGCGCCAACGGCATCGAGCGTGGCGTCGATGGGGGCGCGCACGACCTGGAAGAATGGGCGGAAATGCTCGACTATCCAGCCCAGCGCGTCGTTGATCCCTGACTGCAGCGCCAGTGAGCCATCCAGCAGGTCGGACAGCCCGGCGCCGCCAGCATGGTCGGATGCGGCGGCCGGTGCGGCGTCGAGCCACGAGGTATCGCGCGGCGGCGTCGGCAGCCATGGATTATTCTGCGCAACTTGTTGGGCGACCGGTTCGGTCGCGGCAGCGGTGCCGGGATTCATGCTTGTCCTTTCAGGTTGTGGGTTGCGGCGATGGGGGGCGTGTCGCGGTCGAGGAACTTGAGCAAGGTAGTCTTGCTGATGGCGCCGCGATAACGGCCATCGGTCGTTACCACCGGCACGCCGTACGGCGCCTGCGCAACCTGGCCGAACAGGCCGGCGACCGGTTCATCGGCATCGATGGTGTGTACGTCGGGCAGGTAGGCATGCGCCAGTCCCAGCGGGCCGACGTGTCCATCGAGCGCGCTGCGCAGCGAATCGGCCGATACCACGCCCAGAAATTTCTGCTGTGGATCGACGACATAGGCATGGGCGCGATCCTGCTCTTCCAGCATCGACAGCGCTGCGCGCGAACCGCGCGCCGGCGACTCCGACACCACGATCTGGCTTTTACGGGCGATATCGCCGGCCTTGAACACGGCCGCGGCATCGACGCCGCGCACGAAGTTGCGCACGTAGTCGTTGGCCGGCTGGCGCAGGATGTCTTCCGGCGTGCCCACCTGCACCACGTGCCCGTCCTTCATGATGGCAACCCGGTCGCCGATGCGCATCGCTTCGTCGAGATCGTGCGAGATGAAGACGATGGTGCGGCGCTTGATCTGTTGCAGGCGCAGCAGTTCCGACTGCATTTCGGTGCGCATGATCGGATCGAGCGCCGAAAACGCCTCGTCCATCAGCAGGATGGCTGGATCGCAGGCCAGCGCGCGGGCCAGGCCCACGCGTTGCTGCATGCCGCCCGATAATTCGTCGGGATAGCTGGCGCCATAGCCGGCCAGGCCGACCTGCTCCAGCGCCTGCAGGGCCAGCGCATGGCGCTCGGCCTTCGGCATGCCGGCCAGCTCCATGCCGAACGCCGTGTTGTCGAGTACCGTGAGTTGCGGCAGCAGCGCGAACGACTGGAACACCATGCTGATGTCCTTGCGGCGCAGCGCGCGCAGTTCGGCGTCGGGCAGGGTGTTAATGTCATTGCCGTCGATCAGGATACGACCGGCGGTCGGCTCGATCAGGCGATTGAGCATGCGCACCATGGTCGATTTGCCCGACCCGGACAAGCCCATGATGACGAAAATTTCGCCTGCTTCAATGGTGAAACTGGCGTCGAACACGCCGATGGTGCAGGCGGTCCGGGCCAGGATGTCCTGCTTGCTGGCGCCCTGGCGGACCAGGGACAGTGCGGCTTCGGGCTGGGCGCCGAAGACTTTGAAGACCTGGTCGATGATGATTTGTTTGGCCACGTTGTGGTTCTCCTCGATCGGGCGAATAAAAAAATGACAGCGCCGCGGGCACGTGGCCCGTGGCGGAGATCGGCGACATGATTGCTATGCAGGCAGCGAACAGCAGATCCCAGGCCTGTCGATGCGGCGACAAGGCGAATGGCAAACCGGCGCTCGCAGTGTGCGTCATGCCTGCCGGGTGCTGTGTGCGTGTGATGACGCTGCGTCTGGTTCGACCGCCATGCGGCGAACCTTGCTTGATGCGGGCGGTTAGCCCAGGGTTCGGTCTCCATGCGGGGCATGGAAAACGATCGATAGCAAAGGCGCTACCGGGAGTTTTGTTGTAAAAGGGCCGCAATTATAGCAAAAATAATGCCAAAGGCCAATTGATTTATTTGGTAAAACATGGTTTGCATATGGCCATGTGGATTGGTGTCCCGCTGTTGCGGCGGCGACGACACGGCGGCCGGCCGGGATCGATCGGCTTGCTGCCTCGTTGGCACATTCGTTTTCAGCGTCTTATCCGCCAGAAAATACACGGTGAAACTCGCCGCAATTCGGTAGCACTCGCGTCATGCAGCCGATCAGCGCACTCCCGGCCCGTTGCGCAGTGCATTGGCCACGATCGCAAACGCGGGCGACGATTGCCGCCGGCTCGGATAGTACAGGTGATAGCCGGGAAAGGGCTCGCACCAGTCGACCAGCACCCGCTGCAACTGACCGCACGCCAGCTGCGCCCTGACCAGGCTCTCCAGCACGAACGCCAGGCCCATGCCCGCCACGGCCGCGTCGACCACCTGCGGAAAGCCATTGAGGGTCAGTTGCCCCTCTACCCGCACGACCAGTTCGCGCGCGCCTTTCTTGAAATCCCACGGCAGCAAGCCGCCATGCGTGGGCAGGCGCACATTGATGCAGTCGTGGTGCGTCAAATCCTGCGGCTTGTCCGGTACCGGGTGCCTGGCGAAGTACGCCGGCGCGCCGACCACGGCCATGCGCACCTCTGGTCCGATCGGCACCGCGATCATGTCTTTCTGCAGGTGTTCGCCCAGGCGCACGCCGGCGTCGTAGCGCGCTTCGACGATGTCGATCATCCGGTAGTCGGTATTGATTTCAACCTTGATGTCCGGGTAGGCCGGCAGCAGCCCGGCCAGGCGCGGCAGCAGGAGCGAACTGGCGGCATGTTCCGACGCAGTGATGCGCACGGTGCCGGCCGGCTTGTCGCGCATGTCGCTCAGCGCAGCGAGGTCTTCGGCGATGCCGTCGAGGCGCGGCCCGATCGTCGCCAGCAGGCGCTCGCCGGCGTCGGTCGGCGACACACGGCGCGTGGTACGCGTCAGCAGACGCAAGCCCAGACGCTCTTCCAGGCCCCGGATCGTCTGGCTCAGTGCCGACTGCGATACCCGTAACTGCGCCGCCGCGCGCGTGAAGCTGCCTTCGCGCGCGACCATCACGAATGCCGTCAGGTCGTTCAGGTTATCCCGCATATTCATAAGCCTGGCTAATAAGGTCTTGCCGATTATAGCGGCTAATCACCGTCAATCGTGCGCGGTACAGTGGTCGAAGTGATAGCGCAGCTTGCCTGCCAGTGAAAGGACTCGACCATGCAAACCGCAACATTGAACAACGGCCATCAAATGCCGATCCTGCACTTTGGCGTCTTCCAGATGGGCGCCGGCATCCGCCGTAGCGGCATCGAACGCGACGCGCTGTTCGTGACCAGCAAACTGTGGGTTCAGGATGCCGGTTACGAAAAAACGCGGGACGCCATCGACAAGTCGCTCGACCGCCTGCGGCTGGACTACCTCGACCTGTACCTGAGCCACCATCCGTTCGGCGACGTGCACGGCGGCTGGCGCGCCATGCAAGAGGCGCACCGCGATCCGGCGATCGTCAAGTCGATGAGCGAACGGAGGATCGACCTGTGATCACGCGACGCACAACAGCCGCGCTGGCCACCTGCGCCGCACTCGTCATGGCCGGCGTCACGAGCGCTGCCGAACCAGCGGCAGAGGTCGTCAAGGTCACCCGCGCCGGTGCGCAGCCATCCACGCCGGGGCCGGCCGCGAATTTCACGGGCCAGGTGCGCGTCGATACCGCCTTCAAGGCGCAGGCACCGGGCCGCGCCGGTGGCGGTATCGTCACCTTCGAACCCGGCGCCCGCACTGCCTGGCATTCTCATCCGCTGGGCCAGACGCTGCTCGTCACGGCCGGGGTCGGCCGGGTAGGGCAGTGGAACGCTGCATCGCAAGAGATCCGGCCGGGCGACGTGGTCTGGATTGCGGCGGGCGTCAAGCACTGGCATGGCGCCACCAGAACCAACGGCATGCGCCACGTGGCCATCGCCGAGTCACTGGACGGCAAGACGACCGACTGGATGGAACAGGTCAGCGACACGCAATACCAGTAGCAAGCGGCACTGCTCGCCAGTGCACCCAATTCCTTGCATTTCTCATCACATCAGAACGGAATCAAGATGCCGACATCGACGACCGAGCCGACTTCCGGCGCAACACGCAGGAATTTCCTGCTGGCAGCGAGCACCCTGGCGGCCGCGCCGCTGGTGGCCACCGCACAAATGCAGACCGCCGCAGCGCCGGCGGCCGGCCGCCGCAAGCTTGGCAAGCTGGAAGTGTCCGGCATCGGCCTGGGCGTGCAGAACATGAGTCGCACCTACCAGACGACCGTGCCCAGCCGCCCGGAGATGCACAACATCATCCGCGCCGCGTTCGAGCGCGGCGTGACGTTCTACGACGCCGCCGAAGCCTACGGCCCGCATGAGGTCGAGCGCATCCTCGGCGAAGGCGTTGCGCCGATGCGCAACCAGGTTGTCATCGCCTCCAAGTTCGGCTGGAACATCGATCTCGAGACCGGCAAGCGCAACCCTGGCCTGAACAGTCGGCCGGCGCACATCAAGCTGGCCGTCGAAGGGATGTTGAAACGCTTGCGCACCGACCGCATCGACTTGCTGTACCAGCACCGGGTCGATCCGCAAGTGCCGATCGAGGACGTCGCCGGCGCGGTGCAGGACCTGATGAAGGAAGGGAAGGTGCTGCACTGGGGCTTGTGCGAGATGGGTTTGAAGA
Organism: Massilia aurea; assembly: GCF_040790145.1. Lineage (GTDB taxonomy): Bacteria > Pseudomonadota > Gammaproteobacteria > Burkholderiales > Burkholderiaceae_D > Telluria > Telluria aurea_C. Next base: position 717,441 of record NZ_JBFMMP010000001.1, on the reverse strand, counting down.
CCCTGCGTCGCGCCCATGCCGCGCTGCCGGTGAGCGCGGTGCAGAGCGAGTATTCGATGCTCTGGCGGGGCCCGGAAGAATCCCAGCTCGCGGCCTGCCGCGAGCTGGGCATCGGTTTCGTGCCATGGAGCCCGCTGGGCGTGGGCTTTTTCACCGGCGCGATCGACGCCAACACGCGCTTTGCCGATGGCGACATCCGCAAGATCGAATCGCGCTTCGCGCCCGAGAACCTGGCGCATAACCTGGCGCTGGTCGAACTGCTCAAGCGCTGGGCCACGCGCAAGAACGCGACACCGGCCCAGATCTCGCTGGCCTGGCTGATGGCGCAGCAGCCGTGGATTGTCCCGATCCCCGGCACGACGCAAATGGCGCACATGATCGAGAACGTCGGTGCCACCACAGTGCGCTTCTCGGGCGCCGAGCTGACCGAGCTGAACCGCGCCGTCGCTGCAATCCAGATTCGTGGCGCGCGCCTGCCGGATGCAGTGCTGGCCTTCTCGGACGTCGAAGCCCCTGTAAAACCTTAACCCGGAGAGAATCGATGGATAACACCACCAATAAAATCTCGCGCCGCGTTTTCATGGCCACCAGTGCCGGCTCGGCTGCCGTGCTGGCCGTGCCCGGCACTGCTTCGGCAGCGAACGGCGCGGCGCCGGCCGCGGTGCCCACCTCGAACGTACAGTTCGAGGTCAACGGCAAGCGCCATGCGCTCGATCTCGATACCCGCACCACCTTGCTCGACGTGCTGCGCGAACACCTGCACCTGACCGGCACCAAGAAAGGCTGCGACCAGGGCCAGTGTGGCGCCTGCACGGTGCTGGTCAATGGCGAGCGCATCAATTCGTGCCTGAGCCTGGCCGTGATGCACGACGGCGACCGCATCACGACAATCGAAGGCCTCGGCACGCCGGACAAGCTCCATCCGATGCAGGCCGCGTTCGTCAAGCACGACGGCTTCCAGTGCGGCTACTGCACGCCCGGCCAGATCTGTTCGGCCGTCGGCGTGCTGGCCGAACTCAAGGCCGGCATCCCGAGCCACGCGAGCGCCGACCTGACGGCGCGGCCGCTGTTGTCGAAAACCGAGCTGCGCGAAAGAATGAGCGGCAATCTCTGCCGTTGCGGCGCCTACCCCAACATCATCGATGCCATGAACGACGTCGCGGGAGGCAAGGCATGAAGACATTTACCTATGAGCGGGTTCGTTCCGCAGCCGAAGCGGCGCAGGCGATGCAAAAGACGCCCGGCGCACGTTTCATCGCTGGCGGCACCAACCTGCTCGACCTGATGAAGCTGCAAATTGAAACGCCCGGCCACCTCATCGATGTCAACGGCATCGGCCTGGACCAGATCGCGCCCACCGCCGACGGTGGCCTGCGCATCGGTGCGCTGGTGCGCAATACCGCGCTGGCGAGCGACGCGCGCATACGCCGCGATTACGCCGTGCTGTCGCGCGCGCTATTGTCGGGCGCATCGGGCCAGCTGCGCAACAAGGCGACTACCGCCGGCAACCTGCTGCAGCGCACGCGCTGCCCGTATTTCTATGACACGGCGCAGCAATGCAACAAGCGCCAGCCGGGCAGCGGCTGCGGCGCGCTGCAGGGTTTCAATCGGGGCCACGCAGTGATCGGCGCCAGCGACGCCTGCATCGCGACGCATCCGAGCGACATGGCCGTGGCCATGCGCGTGCTCGATGCAACGGTCGAGACGGTGCGCCCTGGCGGCGCCACGCGCACGATCCCGATCGCCCAGTTCTATCGCTTGCCGGGCGCCACGCCGCAGGTCGAGACGACGCTGGCGCCGGATGAACTGATCACGGCGGTGACGCTGCCGCGCCCGGTCGGCGGCATGCACGCGTATCACAAGGTGCGTGACCGCGCGTCGTATGCGTTTGCGCTGGTCTCGGTCGCGACGATCATCCAGCCCGACGGCACGGGCCGTGTAGCCGTGGGCGGCGTGGCGCACATGCCGTGGCGGGTCGAGGCGGCCGAAGCCGGGATGCCGCACGGCGCCGCCGCCGTGGCCGCGCGCCTGCTGCAAGGCGCGCGTACGACGGAACAGAACGCGTTCAAGCTGGCGCTGGTCGAGCGCACGCTTGCCACCGCGATGATCGATGCACACACCATGTCGAAGGCAAGCGCATCATGAAATTCACCACCCCTGCAACCCGCAACCCGATCGACCAGTTGAAGGTGGTCGGCAAGCCGACCGCCCGCATCGACGGCGCATGCAAGACCACCGGCACCGCCACCTATACCTATGAACACCACGCGGCCGCGCCGAATGCGGCGTACGGCTGCATCGTCGGCGCCGGCATCGCCAAGGGCCGCATCGAATCGATCGACCTGGCCCAGGCCAAAGCCGCGCCGGGCGTGCTGGGCATCGTCACGGCCGACAATGCCGGCAAGCTGGGCGTCGGCAAATTCTATATCGCGCGCGCGCTGGCCGGCCCCGACGTCGATCACTACCACCAGGCGGTGGCGATCGTCGTGGCCGAGACCTTCGAGCAGGCGCGTGCGGCGGCGCAACTGGTGCGCGTGCAGTACGTGCGCACGAAGGGCAGCTTCAGCCTGAAGGACGGAAAGGACAATGTGCCCGTGCCGGCGCCCGCACAGCGGGCCAGCATGGACACCTCCGCGGGCGACTTCGACGCCGCGTTCGCCGCCGCGCCGGTCAAGCTCGACCAGACTTACACGACACCCGACCATGGGCACGCGATGATGGAGCCGCATGCCACCATCGCATCCTGGAAGGGCGACCAGCTCACGCTGTGGAATGCGATCCAGCTGATTAGCTGGGGCAGGCGCGACCTGGCGCTCACGCTGGGCATCCCGCAAGAAAAAATCCGCATCGTCGCGCCGTACATCGGCGGCGGCTTCGGCGGCAAGGGCTCGGTCGCGTCCGACGCGGTGCTGGCGGCCCTGGCGGCGCGCATGATCGGCCGCCCGGTCAAGGTCGCGCTCCAGCGGCACCTGATGTTCAACAATACCTCGCACCGGCCGGCCACGATCCAGCGCGTGCGCCTGGGCGCGACCAAAGACGGCAAGCTCACCGCCATCGGCCACGAGAGCTGGTCGGGCAACCTGGGCACGCTGCCAGAGCGCGCGACGATTCCGACGCGTCTGCTGTACGCCGGCGCCAACCGGATGACGCGGCTGCGCGTGGCCCACCTCGATCTGCCCGAAGGGAACGCGATGCGCGCGCCGGGCGAGACGCCGGGCCTGATGGCGCTTGAAGTCGCGATGGACGAACTGGCCGAAAAGCTGGGGATCGATCCGGTGCGGTTGCGCATCATGAACGACACGCAGGTCGATCCCGAAGACCCGAAACGCCCGTTCTCGACCCGGCAACTGGTGCAATGCCTCGAAACAGGCGCCGCCCGCTTCGGCTGGGACAAGCGCAGCAGCAAGCCCGCCACCCGCCGCGAAGGCCACTGGCTGATCGGCATCGGCATGGCCGCCGGCATCCGCGGCGGCCGCGCGATGAAATCGGCGGCGCGCGTGCGGCTCGACGCCAAGGGTTACCTGACCGTGGAAACCGACATGACCGACATCGGCACCGGCACCTATACCATCCTGGCGCAGACGGCGGCCGAGATGCTGGGCCTGCGCCTGGAGAACGTGACGGTGCTGCTGGGCGATTCCGCGTATCCCGAGAGCGCTGGCTCGGGCGGCCAGTTCGGCGCCGCCTCGTCCACGGCCGGCGTGTACGCGGCCTGCGTCAAATTGCGCGAGATGGTGGCAAGTCGCCTGCAGATGGTGGGCACGGATCTCGAATTCGTCGGCGGGCGCGTGCGCGCCGGTGGCGCCAGCAAGCCATTGCTCGACGCCGTCTCTGGCGGCGACCTGGTGGCCGAAGACGTGATGGAGATCGGCGACCTGGGCAAGCACTACGCGCAGCAGACGTTCGCATCGCATTTCGTGGAAGTCGCCGTCCATGCCGGCACGGGCGAGATCCGCGTGCGCCGCATGCTGGCCGTGTGCGCCGCCGGCCGCATCATCAACCCGCTGGCTGCGCGCAGCCAGATCATCGGCGGCATGACCATGGGCGTGGGCGCCGCGCTGATGGAAGACCTGGTGGTCGACAAACAAGTCGGCTTTTTCGTGAACCACGACCTGGCGGGCTACGAGGTGCCGGTGCATGCCGACATCCCGGAGCAGGACGTGATCTTCCTGGACGACCTCGACCCGACCGTCGGCCCGTTGAAGGCCAAGGGTGTTGGCGAACTGGGCATCAGCGGCGCACCGGCGGCCGTGGCGAACGCGGTCTACAACGCCACCGGCATCCGCGTGCGGGAATACCCGATCACGCTCGACAAGCTGTTGGCGCAACTGCCCAGGGTGGCATGAGGAGGCTCACATGAACCAACCTGCATCGAGCCGGCGCCGCCGTATCCGGACGATTACCTGGCGACGGTCGCCCAGGCCAAACGCGAGCGCAACAGCGGCTTTCGGCCGGCCCTGAATGGCGCGGGTGGCCAAATGGCTGGGTGGGTCGAGTTAGCCGAGTCGGCCTCGCCGATCGCGCCAATCGCGCCGGTTTTCCCACAACGCCGTGCATACTGAGTATACTGGCCAACGGGTGCAGGACCGGTCTCCTGACCATTCTCTCCTGGTAGCCTCATAAGCCCTGTCATGACAGGGCTTTATGTTTTTGAAATCATTTTGAGTATGAATCTGGACATCTGCGATGGAAATCAAAGTCAACTTTCTCGACAAACTGCGTCTTGAGGCGAAGTTCGACGACTTCACGGTGATTGCCGACCAGCCCATCCGTTACAAGGGCGACGGATCGGCCCCGGGCCCGTTCGACTATTTCCTGGCCTCGTCGGCCCTGTGCGCGGCGTACTTCGTCAAGTTGTACTGCGATACGCGCAACATCCCGACCGAGAATATCCGCCTGTCGCAGAATAATATCGTCGACCCGGAGAACCGCTACCAGCAGATCTTCAAGATCCAGGTGGAGCTGCCAGCCGATATTTCGGACAAGGACCGCCAGGGCATCCTGCGCTCGATCGACCGTTGCACCGTCAAGAAAGTGGTGCAGGCCGGCCCCGAGTTCGTGATCGAAGAAGTCGACAATCTCGATGCCGATGCCCAGGCGCTGCTGACGCTGTCACCTTCCACCGACGTGCAGACCTACATCACCGGCAAGGACCTGCCGCTCGAGCAGACCATCGCCAATATGTCGGGCATGCTGGCCGACTGGGGCATCAAGATCGAAATTGCTTCGTGGCGCAATATTGTGCCGAACGTCTGGTCGCTGCATATCCGCGACGCGCATTCGCCGATGTGCTTCACCAATGGCAAGGGCGCGACGAAAGAAAGTGCTCTGGCCTCGGCCCTGGGCGAATACATCGAGCGCCTCAATTGCAACCACTTCTACGCCGGCTCGTTCTGGGGAGAAGAGATCGCCAATGCGCCGTTCGTCCATTATCCGAACGAGCGCTGGTTCAAGCCTGGCAAGAACGACGCGCTTCCATCGGGTATTCTCGACGACTACAGCCTGGCCATCTACAACCCGGACGACGAGCTGCGCGGTTCGCACCTGATCGACACCAACTCGGGCAACGCCGAGCGCGGCATCTGCGCGCTGCCGTACCTGCGCCAGTCGGACGGCGAGGTCGTGTATTTCCCGACCAATCTCATTGAAAACCTGTACGTCAGCAACGGCATGAGTGCCGGTAACACGCTGGCCGAGGCGCAGGTGCAATGCCTGTCCGAGATTTTCGAGCGCGCCGTCAAGCGCGAGATTCTCGAAGGCGAACTGTCGCTGCCGGATGTGCCGCCCGAGGTGCTGGCGAAATACCCGGGCATCGTGGCCGGTATCGCGGCGCTGGAAGAGCAGGGCTTCCCGGTGCTGGTCAAAGACGCGTCGATGGGCGGCACCTATCCCGTGATGTGCGTGACGCTGATGAACCGCAAAACGGGCGGCGTATTCGCCTCGTTCGGCGCGCATCCGAGTTTCGAGGTGGCGCTCGAGCGCAGCCTGACCGAGCTGCTGCAGGGCCGCAGCTTCGAAGGCCTGAACGATCTGCCGCAGCCGACGTTCGCGAGCAACGCCGTGACCGAGCCGAATAACTTCGTCGAACACTTCATCGATTCGAGCGGCATCGTGTCGTGGCGTTTCTTCAGCGCCAAGGCCGATTTCGATTTCGTGGAATGGGATTTTTCAAGCCAGGGCGAACACGCCAATGCCGAAGAAGCCGCGACGCTGCTGGCGATCCTGGCCGACATGGGCAAGGAAGTCTACACCGCGGTGTACGACCAACTGGGCGCAACCGCCTGCCGCATCCTGGTGCCGGGTTACTCTGAAATCTATCCGGTCGAAGACCTCATCTGGGATAACACGAACAAGTCGCTGCTGTTTCGCAGCGATGTCCTGAACCTGCATCGCCTGGACGACGACACCCTCGAGGCGCTGATCGACCGGCTGGAAAACAGTGAGCTCGACGAATACTCGGACATCGCGACGCTGATCGGCATCGAATTCGACGAGAACACCGAGTGGGGCCAGCTGACCGTGCTCGAACTCAAGCTGCTGATTCACCTGGCGCTCGGCCAGCTCGAGGATGCGCACGAACTGGTGGGCGCCTTCTTGCAGTACAACGACAACACCGTCGAACGGCGCCTGTTCTATCAGGCGATGAACGTGGTGCTGGAAGTCGAACTCGACGACGACCTGGAACTGGACGATTACGTCGTCAATTTCCGCCGCATGTATGGCGACGCCAGGATGGATGCGGTGCTTGGTTCGGTCGATGGCAGCGTGCGCTTTTATGGCTTGACGCCGACGAGCATGGCGCTCGAAGGGCTCGAGCGCCATGCTCGCCTGATCGACAGCTACAAGAAGCTGCATGCGGCGCGAGCGAAGGCAGCGGCACTGCTTGCCTAGAGCAGGAATACGCGCGCGCTGGGCCCAGGCAGCACGTCTGCATCCGTCGTCTCGTCCTTCAGCGCGACCCCGGTCAGCTGCCGTGCGCGCGCCTGTCTGAGCAGATAATGCAGCCTGGCGGCCGCTTCGGCGTAGCCCAGTCCCGCCGGCCTGACGTTCGAAATGCAGTTGCGGCGTTCGTCCGTCAGGCCCACGCGCGGCGCCCAGGTCATGTAGATGCCCATGCTGTCAGGCGCGCTCAGGCCCGGCCGTTCGCCGACCAGCACGACGACGATCTTCGCCCCCAGCAGCTCGCCGACTTCGTCGCCCACCGCCACGCGGCCTTGCTGCACGATGGCCAAAGGCGCCAGCGTCCACGATTCCTCCGCCACACGCGCACGCAGCGTGGCCAGGAACGGCGCCGCATTCTGCGCGATGGCAGACGACGACAAACCGTCCGCCACGACGATGCCGAGATCGCAGTGCCGCTTGCCGCCGTCCATCCCTGCAAGCGCCGCGCGCGATGGCGCATCGAGCCGCCGCCCCAGATCCGGGCGCTGGAGGTAGACGTTTCGGTTCTCGGCCGCGCTGTGCAGCAGGAGGGCAGGGCCGGCATCCGGCCAGGCCGCCTGCAGCGCCGGCATCAGCGCATCGGTGTCGAGCGGGACGTGCACGGCGTCGCGCGCCCGCGCGTGCGCGAGTTGAAAGTCGAGCTGCGCGCCCGTCGGCTGGCTGATGCCGGTGGCGCCCAGCGCGATGCGGGCGTCGGTGAACTGGCGCAAGGCCTGCCAGGCAGAAGCGTTGGCAGCGGGGGTGTCGGTCGAATCGGACATGAAGGAAGCCTCAGGATGTCTGCAGCAGCGCGCGCTGGAAGGCCGGGGGTACCGACTGTCCGAGTTCGAACGCGTCTGCGCCCTTGAAAATGCCCAGCTCGCGCAGCCACGCCTCGAATTCCGGCGCCGGGCGCAGGCCGAGCGCGCGGCGCGCATACAGCGCGTCGTGGAACGACGTTGTCTGGTAGTTGAGCATGATGTCGTCGCCGCCGGGAATACCCATCACGAACGTGCAGCCGGCGGCGCCGAGCATCGTCAGCAGCACATCCATGTCGTCCTGGTCGGCTTCGGCGTGGTTGGTGTAGCAGACGTCGCAGCCCATCGGCAGGCCGAGCAGCTTGGCGCAGAAGTGGTCTTCGAGGCCGGCGCGGATGATCTGCTTGCCGTCGTACAGGTATTCCGGCCCCATGAAACCCACCACCGTGTTCACCAGCAGCGGTTCGAACGCGCGCGCCACGGCGTAGGCACGGGCTTCGCAGGTTTGCTGGTCGAGCCCATGGTTGGCATTGGCCGACAGCGCGCTGCCCTGGCCGGTTTCGAAGTACATGACGTTGTTGCCCAGCGTGCCGCGGCCCAGCGACAGCGCGGCCGCGCGCGCCTCGGCCAGCAAGGCCAGGTCGATGCCGAAACTGGCGTTGGCCGCCTGCGTGCCGGCGATCGACTGGAATACCAGGTCGACCGGCGCGCCGCGCTCGATCGCCGCGATGGTGTTGGTCACGTGTGTCAGCACGCAGGATTGGGTCGGCATGCCATAGCGGCTGATGATATCGTCGAGCATCGTGACGAGCTTGATCACTTGCCCGACATTGTCGGTGGCCGGATTGATGCCGATGACGGCGTCCCCGCTGCCGTACATCAGGCCATCGAACAGGCTGGCCGCGATGCCGGAGAGGTCGTCCTTCGGGTGGTTCGGCTGCAGGCGGGTCGACAGCGTGCCGGCCAGGCCGATCGTGTTGCGAAAGCGCGTGACGACCCGGCACTTGCGCGCCACCAGCACCAGGTCCTGGATACGCATGATCTTCGAGACCGCCGCCGCCATCTCGGGCGTGATGCCACGCGCGGCGCGCGCCAGCACGGCGCCGTCGACGGCATCGCTCAAGAGCCACTCGCGCAGGCTGCCCACGGTCAAGTGGCTGATCGGCGCGAACGCGGCGGCATCGTGGCTGTCGATGATCAGGCGCGTGACTTCATCCAGTTCATACGGTACGACGGCCTCGTTCAGGAACGTGGTCAGCGGCAGGTCGGCCAGCGCCATCTGCGCGGCGACGCGTTCTTCGGCGCTGCCGGCGGCGACGCCGGCAAGATGGTCGCCCGAACGCGCCGGCGTGGCCTTGGCCAGCAGGTCGCGCAAGTCCGCAAAGACGTAGGTCGTGGTGCCGACAAGGTGGGTAATCTGGCTCATGTCAGCGATAGTGCCACAGGTCGGCGGCGGATAGGCAGCGTGGCGACGACCGGGCGCGTGTGATAGCATCGCCGCTGCTATTGCACCATTGGCAACTTGCCCCCATGATGAAGACCCCGACCGATCCGACAATGTGAGAACTGCTTCCGACACGCACACCTTCTCCTGGCGGATGCGCCTTGGCCTGCTGCTATCGCTGGCAATGCATGCTCTGCTGCTGAGCATTCCAGTCGAGGGCGACGTGTTCGGACTTCCCGGCTTGCGCATGCCGTGGGAAGAGCGGCGCCTGGCGGCGCGTGATTTGAACGTCAGGCTGGCGCCAATGCCAATACCAATGCCAACGCCAGCCCCTGCCGCCCCACCGGCGGCGCCGTCGCCCACGCCGATCGCGATACCCGAGGCGCCAGTCGCCGTGCGCCAGCCGCGTCCGCCTGCAGAGCCGGTCTCGAGCCCGCCCGCGCCCGCCGTGGCGGCCGCGTCCATCGTCAGGCGAGACACGACCCCAGCGCCGCAGACCGACGACGCGGCCAGTGCGCGCATCATCGCGCTGGAGCAAGAGCAACGTGAAAAGGCAATCGAGGATGAACGCGTGCGCCAGCAGGTCGTGCAGCGCGAGGCTGCCGCGGCGGCCGGGCAGCAGCGGCTCAGCGAACTGAAGGCGCAGGCACAGGCCCGTGACCAGGCCGCCCGCGAAGCGCTGGCCAGCGCGGAAGCGGCGCAACGCGAGGCGGCCCGTCTGGATGCGGCCCGGCAGGAACAGGCAAGGCGCGACGCCGCGCGTGCCGAGGAGGCACGGCAAGAGCAAGCGAAGCTCGACGCCGCGCGTGCCGAGGCGGCGCGGCAAGAGCAAGCGAAGCTCGACGCCGCGCGTGCCGAGGAGGCACGGCAAGAGCAAGCGAAGCTCGACGCAGCACGTGCAGAAGAGGCCCGGCAAGAGCAAGCGAAGCTCGACGCCGCACGCGCCGAAGCCACTCGCCTGGAACAAGCGAAGCTGGCGCAGCAAGAGGCTGCACGCCAGGCTTCGATCAGCCAGGAAGCAGCCCGCCAGGCACAGCTGCAGCTGCCCCAGGCGCCAGCCGCGCCCATGCAATCCGCGCAAGAAGCCCAGCGCGAAGAGCGCCTGCGTGCGATTGGCCGGCAAATGAAGCAGGAAGCCGCGCAGCGCGACGCATCGGGCGGGCAGCGCCGTGGCTGGCTCCTGGGCCGCGCCGACGCCAACGCCGATCTCGTGGCCTACGCGGAAGCCATGGGCCGCAAGATCGAGCTCAACATGAGCCTGAACAGCGTGCGCGATGTCGTCAGGCAGCCGCACAGGCAACCGCTGGTGACGGTGGCCGTGCGCAGCGACGGTTCGGTGGAGCGGGTGACGTTCGTGAACTCGAGCGGCGTGCCCGCGGTCGACGATGCGATCCGCCAGATCATTGCCAGTCACGCGCCGTACGGGCCGTTCCCGCCGGCGCTGGCGCGCCAGTACGACGTGGTGGAAATTCGGCGTACCTGGATCTTCGACGTGGCCGTGCGCCTGGAGTGAGCATATCAGCGTTACCGCGGGCCCGGCGCACCATGTGCTAGCATCCTGACAAGCTACTACTGCCAGTTCAAGGCTGCTCTTCATGCAAACCATCGCTTTCAGCGGGCCGTTCATCCTCGACCGGACCCGGCACGCCGCCGTCCAGGTGTACGAATACCTGCGGGAAGAAATCGTCAGTCTCACGCTCACGCCGGGCACGGTGCTATCGCGCAACGAGCTCTCTGCCCACTTCGACCTGTCGGTCACGCCGATCCGGGATGCGCTCACGCGTCTCGAAGAAGATGACCTGGTCGATATCTACCCGCAGCACGCCACGCGCGTGCGGGGTATCAGCATCGATTCGGCGCGCCAGGCCCATTTCCTGCGTCTGGCCCTCGAGGTCGAGGCCGTACGCACGCTGGCCGAACAGCACGACGCCTCCCTGGTGCCGGCGCTGTACGCGCTGGTGCAGCAGCAGAAGAGCGCCCTCGAGCAGCGCGATTTCAAAGCATTCAGCCGCGCCGACCAGGCGTTTCACCACCAGCTCTACGGCGCGGCCCGGGTCGAGGATCTGTGGCGCCTGATGCGCAGCCGCAGCGGCAATATGGACCGCCTGCGGCGCCTGCATCTGCCGCTGAACAACAAGGCCGAATCGGTGCTGAAGGACCACGTCGACATCGCCGATGCGATCGATCGCCGGGATGCGGCCGGCGCCGACGCGGCCGTGCGCCGCCACCTGTCAGGCACGCTGTCGCAGCTCAATGCGCTGCGCGAGCAGTTTCCGGATTACTGGACGCCGGGGGCGGACGCGCCACGCTGAGCGCGACCGTGCTTACTTCACCAGGCCCGCCTCGCGCGCCGCTTCGTCGAGCGTGTCGGCGCCCAGCGCCATGTGCTGGATTGCCGCCAGTCCCCATTGCGCCGAACCGTTGGTGCTGATATTGGCCAGCTCGTCCAGCGGTCGCAATACGGCCGCACCGTCGATGCGGCGCAGGGCCGTGCGCGGATCTTGCCGGATCCAGTCGGAAGCGAAAAATTCGCGCCAGGCCCGCAGCGACAGCGCCCGGTCGCGTGCCTGGTAGGCCGCGTAGGCCGTCATGCGCGAGTTGGTGTCGCCCATGCCGCGCCCGCCCGGATCGCTGCCCAACAGCGCCACGATCTCGGCTTTGGGCGCGTTGTAGGTGCGGCAGTATTGCAGCCAGGCGCTGCGGTAGGCAGGTACGTCCACCAGCGTCAGCAGCTCCGAATTCATTTCGACCACGCCGAACACGCCGTTCAGGTTCGAGAACTGGGCGCGCTCGCCTGGCCCCTGGAAGCGCCCCGTGCGATGGTCGTACGGCGCACCGCCGGCGAACCACTGGCGTTTCAGGCCCGCGATGCTGTCCATGCCCGCCACGATCTTGTCGCGCCAGCGGGTGTCCCCCGTGCGCTCCCATTCCGCGAGCCAGGCCGCAATCAGCGAACCCCATACTGTGCCGAACGAGGCGCCGACGTAGGTACTCGGCTGCGCATCGGGCGCCTTGGCCAGCTTGCGCGAGATGTCGACCTGGTGCAGATCCCGGTCCGAATCGAGCAGCTCGCGCATCAGGTCGCCCACGCGCTCGTCGGCGGTGAGAAAATAATAAATGCGGCGATAGGCGGCATTCGATACGCGCGGCTGCTTCGACGAATCGGACCAGTGCTGCACGCCGTGGCGCGTGCCAAACCCCTTGAAGCGCCCGAGGTGGTAGACGTCGACTTCGCCGGTATGGCGCGTCATCGCCTCGGCGTAGCGGAACAGGTCGGCCCGACCGCTGCGCAGGTAGCTGTACCACAGCCACAGGTCGGTCGACAGCTCCGAATTGTCCCAGGCATAGCCCCCGATATCATAGCGCCACATGTGGCGGTCGCCGTCATACGAGTGCATCACGTCGCCAAACGACCAGAAGCCGTACCAGCGGTGCTGCTCGGTCTCGCGCAGATACTGGTCCAGCTGCAGGGTCAAGCGCTCTTCGATCAGCTTGCGCGCCGGCGTGCCGGCATCGACCGGATCCCAGTCACCGAACACGCCGCAGGCATGGATGCGCTCTGCGCTGATCACGGGGCGGGGCGGGTGCGCTACCCCTTCGGCCATCTCCGACAATCTTGCATGCGACGGCGTCGTGCCCAATACCCACAGCTGCAGCTCGGACGTGCGCGCCACGCCGGTGGCCGCATCCCAGCCGGCTTCGTAATCTTCGTAGGTGATGTTCAGGCCCGCGATCTGCCTGGCGTGCGTGTCCATGCCGTCTTCGCCGCGGTACGAACGCATGTCCATCGCCGGCGCTTTCGGCGACCACAGCCAGGCCGTCACGTCCGCCATGTCGGTGGCGGCGTGGCGCACATCGAGCTGGACCGGGGCGCGCTGCCAGAAATCCTTCAGGCCCAGCGCCACACCGCCGGCCGCCCCGCCGGCATAGAGCAGGCCGTTGGTGCGCGTGCCGGCATTGATGTCGATCCACGCGCGCCCTGAGCGCAGGCGCTTTTGCAGCACGAAGCCATCGGGCGTGAGCTGCGCCAGCGAGAAGTCGCCCCATTCGGGGATCCAGCGCAGCCCATCCTGGACCGTTTTTGCCATGCCGGCCAGCGGCGGCAGCGCCTGGCCAGCGATCTGGGCGTCGCGATAGGCCTGGCCGGGATCGCGCCGCAGACCGGTGACGGGCCGCACCGCCTCGCCCCAGACGCCAGCGCCTTCGCCGGCAAAGCGCACGTGCCGGTCGTGGCTCGCATCCGTCATCGGCACCTGGGCCGTCACGCCCAGGCCGGCGATGAAGTCCTGCTCCGGATTGCCGTCATAGATGAAGGTATGCACGATGCGCACGCTGTCCGAGCCGCTGTAGAAGTACAGGCGCACGGAAAACGGCAGCCAGTCGCGCCCGGCCCCCGTGTGCACCCCATCGAGCTTGATGACCGCGCGCACCGGGCCGGACTGCTCCACAGTCATCGCCGTGATCCGGCTCGTGAATGGCTGGCGCGAGACCGTGCCTGCCGCCTCGAGCTGCGCACCGTCCTGGCGCAGGGCGACCAGTTTCAGGTTCTGCATGGTCACGCGGCCTGACCGGGTGGCGCTGCGCACCAGATGTTCGCCAGTACCCGGCACGGTCCAGGTCAGCTCTCCCGCGCTGACGACGGCGCCGCCCGCCGCTTGACGCACCTTGACCGTGCCCCCAGCCTGGGCAACCGGTGCGCCTGGGCGCAGCTCCCAGCCCTCGGCCGGCGCGCCGCCGGCGATCGCATGCGCGGTCCACTTGAGCGAGCCGTCCGGCCAATAGGCAAGAGGCCAGGATTGCATCGCCGGTGCGCCGGCGCCAAGCGTGAAATGCAATCGCTTGTCGGCAGGCAGGCGCACAGTTCCGCGCGGCCAGGGTACGCCAAACGTGGCGCCTTCGAAGCGGGCGGGCGCCTTGCCGTCGAGCCAGCCCAGTGCGGTGTGCCGCACCGGCGCCGGTTTGCTCCGGGTGTTGGCGGTCACGGCGTGCGAGGTGATCGGATAGGCGGCCAGCAAGGACGTGGCCGTGGCGGTGCGCAGGAACGTCCGGCGCGCGGGGGTGTCAGTCATGTCTCGTGTGCCGTCGTGACTGCGTGGCCACGACGGTCTCTCCAGGATGGTGATGGGTCACTGATATATCAGGCCGGTCGTGCCCACGCATGCTAGTTCACTGCAGCGCGTCAGTCGACAGTACGGCGCCAATCGATCATGCAGTTGACCAGTGCGCAGCAGGCCGCCCGCTTCGCTCAACTTGATGACTGAACGGTTCCTGCAGTTGTACCGAACACATCAAAATCCTAATATATCACTGCTGTTTCCTGTTGTCGTTTGCTGACTCGCCGGTTGCGAGTCAGCTTTTCTTGACCGGGAGCGGGCACCAAGCGACACCAAAGTCGCATGACACGTCGCACCGTCGCGACCTGGACACCAGGCGACAGGCGGGCCACGAACAATAATGAGATGGAGACAATCTATGTTGCAGTTCTCAGCACCGCCCATGCGCCGTTCGGTCTGCAGTTGCGCCGTCTCTGCCGCACTGCTCGTCATGACGCCCGAGGCTGTCCTGGCCCAGGCGCAGACGCAGACGGCGCCCCCGCCGGCCGCACAGTCTGACAACGCCACTAACGCCAGTCCCGCAGCCGACGCATCTACCAGCCCGGCCGCCAGCACAGTGCTGGTTCGTGGCACCCGCGAATCCGAACGCAGCTCGAACGCCCGCAAGAAAAATGCGGCGACCGCACAGGATTCGATCGTCGCCGACGATGTCGGCTCTTTCCCCGACCGCAACGTCGCTGAAGCGATCTCGCGCATCGCCGGCGTGTCGCTGGTGCGTGACGACTTCGGCGAGGGCAGCACTGTCAGCGTGCGCGGCAACACGCCGGATCTGAACCGGGTCGAGATCGACGGCATCGGCGTCGTCTCGGGCGGCGGCACCGATCTGAACGGCGGCGGCGAAGGCCGGGGTGTGAGCCTGCAGGACATGCCGGCGGAATTGATCTCGAGCGTCGACGTGGTCAAGGGCGCCACCGCCGACATGACCGAAGGCTCGCTCGGCGGCAGCATCATCATCAAGACCCGCACCGGTCTGGACTTCAAGAAGCAGACGATCGTGGCGCGCGCCGCGGCCGAGCAGAACACGCTGGCGCGCAAATGGACGCCGAGCCTGAACCTGATCTTCGCCGACAATTACCTCGATGGCCGTTTCGGCATCGTGGCCAACGTCACCAAAACCGACTCGCGCAACGAAGCGCACTCTGTCTCGCAAAATAGCGGCGCCCGTGGCGGCTACCTGCGCGTGCTCGACTTCGACAACGCGCCGGAGAAGACATTTTCGTTCAGGCCGGACGTGCTGACGGCCGACGACCCGGCGTCAACCAGTCCGCTGGCCAGCTGGGCCAGAAGTGCGGCGGCCGGGGGCGGGCGCGTCAACGCGCTGTCGCCGCAAGAAATTCTGAACCGCTCGGCGGCGGCGCAAAGCAAGGCTGCCTGCGAGACGTCGTTCCCGATGCTGCAAAACGGCGACGTGGCCGGCCTGTCGAGCGCCGACGCCAGCCGCGCCCGCAACCAGCGCATCAACGAGCTGCGCACATGCCTGGGCCAATGGAACGATTATTCTCCCGACCTGCTGCGCAACACGATCCGTCGCAACCGCGACCAGCGCACCAACGCCGACCTGCGCGCCGACTTCAAGGTCAACCGGGACCTGACGGTGTACGCCAAGTACAACCGGAGCGACCGTACGCTCGATGAAGACATCCTCAACCTGAGCCTGGGGAACATCGCCTTAAACGGCGTCGGCACCTTTGCCGACGCAGCCCAGGTGGGCGGCGTCGCCACCCGCACGCCAGTCGCGGGCAGCAACGTGTACTTCTACAATACGCCGACCAATGCCGGCAGTTCATCCACCTACCGCGGCATCACCAACGGCCAGGTCGCCAACGTGATTCCCTCGTCGGTCAGGGTCGATGCCAATCACCACCTGACCGGCTTCACGCTGGCCAACGGCGTCGCCACCACCGACCAGATCACGAGCGAAATGGAAAACAAGACGCAGACGGGTGTGCTTGGCGGCAGCTGGAAGTCGGGCGGCCTGAATGTCGAATTCCTGGGCGGGCGCACCAAATCGGACTTTTACCGCTACGGCTGGCGCTCGAGCATCAGCACCAATTATGGTC
Organism: Massilia aurea; assembly: GCF_040790145.1. Lineage (GTDB taxonomy): Bacteria > Pseudomonadota > Gammaproteobacteria > Burkholderiales > Burkholderiaceae_D > Telluria > Telluria aurea_C. Next base: position 701,144 of record NZ_JBFMMP010000001.1, on the reverse strand, counting down.
CCGTCGACGTGGCCGTCAGTCCGAACGGACTGTGGACGCACACGCCGCAGAACGCGGGCTTCGACCAGGGCGACCCGGCCGGCTACAGCGCGCTTGCATCAAGCGCACCCGGCATGCCGCTGCGCACGGCAGGCGTGAACGGCACCCAGCTCACGCTCGACAACCCACGCCTGAACGAGATGACCGAGGACGTGCTCAAGCTCGACGCCCGTTATGCGGTCGGCCGCCATGTGTCGTTCCTGCAGAATATCAAGGCCGGCCTGAACGGCCGCAAGATGGGCTCGTCGAGCTGGGGTACCGGTGGCTACAACGTCAGCAGCGATCCGCTGGTGGTCGTGCCCGATCTCGCCGTGCGCAGCTTTTTCTACGGCTGCCAGGACACGAGCGCATCGGCAGGCACCGCCAATGCTTGCCGCTACGGCACCAACCCGGCCGCAACCGCGCTGGCCAACCCGCGCGACATCCGCGACGTCAGCATCGTGATGACACCGGCCGAGTACAACAGCGTGATCGGCCAGGTGCTCACGCGCCAGACCAATCCCTTCTTTGCCGGCGCCAAGGACCGTCCGGATACGCTGGTCAATGGCTGGACCGAGCTCGACTTGAGAAAGCTGTGGGCGCTGACCGGTGTGCCGAACATGAATCCGCTCGACTGCCTGAAAGAGTGCGAGGCCAACGACGGCAAGCGCTATGCGCAACCGGTCACGCAAGTGGCCGAGAAAGTCATGGCCGGCTACCTGTCGACCGACTTCGCGTTCGACCGCATCCCGTTCACCGAACGCGCCTTGCCGTTCGGCTGGGAACTGGAAGGCAACTTCGGCTACCGCTACGTCAAGACCAAAGTCAGCGGCACCAGCTCGACCACGTTCCAGGCGGTCACGCCCAATCCGGCGGGCGGGGAAGTCACCAGTGCGTTTCGCCGCAACAGCACGCTCGCGCGCGACACCACCGACATCATGCCGATCCTGAACCTGGCGCTGTGGCCGATCAAGGACGAACTGGTGCTGCGCTATAACCGCGCCAAGCAGATCGCGCGCCCGCCCGCCAGCCGCCTGACCGGATCGTCCGTGGTCTGCACCAATGACTACACGGCGCTCGAAGGCGGCGGCGAAGACGATGACAGCACCATGTCGTGTTCCGGCGTGATGGGCAACCCGAGCCTGCGCGCGCAGACGAACCTGAACCAGAACGGCTCGCTCGAGTGGTACCCCAACCGCGACACGGTGCTGGGACTGACCGCGTTTCGCTCGAAAGGCATTATCGGCGCCGCGCAGCGCGTGGGCGTGGTGAGCCGGCCATTCGCGGGAACTGGCGAGACCGACCCGCTGGGCCGCTCGCTCGAGGATGTCGCGTTCTCATACTCCACCTGGGAAAACGGCCCGGCGCTGCTGAAAAAAGGCATCGAGATGTCGGGCAAGACCGCCTTCACGTTCCTGCCATCCTTCTTGGCGAATACCGGCGTGAGCGCCAATTACACGCGCCTTCGCACCACCAGCCTGGAAGGGCAGATCCGCGACCTGCTCACCGGCGCGCCGCTCGATCCGGTTGGCCAGGAGCGCTATTCGTGGAACACGTCGCTCTGGTACGACGACGGCGCGCTGCAGATGCGCGTGGCGCTGCAGGTCGTCACGAGCACCTTTTCGCGCATCGCCGACGACGATTCGTTCTCGAACTTCCCGGCCACCGGCGTCACCACCGTCGGCGCGCTGCCGTACAACCCGGGTTCGCCCGTGTTTCGCGATGGCCGCCGCTTCATCGACGCCAAGATCGCCTACCGCTTCGCCAATGGGGTCGAACTGTTCGCCGAGGCGCGCAACCTGGGCAAGTCGACCGTCACCAACTCGCAGGGCGCGTTTGCACCGTTTTCCGATGGCGTCCCGTCGATCAACGACTACATCTTCGGCGGCGCGCGCTACATGGTCGGAATGATCATCCGTAAGTAACCGCACGACAGCAGCACCACCATAAAAACACCAGGAGACCCAATGCACTGTTCATCATCACAACGCAAGACGGCGGCGGCCCGCATCAACATCGCCCGGGCCGTAGCGATCGTGTGCGCCGGCGCCTGCGCGTCGGGCGCATTCGCCCAGGAGCGCGCCGCCGAGCCGGCCGAAGGCCTGCAAACCGTGACCGTCACCGCGCAAAAGCGGCCGGAATCGATGCAGAACGTGCCGGTTGCCGTCAGCACGGTGGACGCCCGCGCGATCGAGAACCAGCAGATCGTGGGGTTCAGCGACCTGACGCGCGTCGCGCCCGCGCTGACGATCAACGAAAACCCGAACAACAGCAATTTGTCGCTGCGCGGCATCGGCACCTTTGCCTACAGTATCGGCATCGAATCGGCTGTCTCGGTGATCGTCGACGACGTGCCGGTCATCCAGCAGCTGCAGGCGTTCTCCAATCTGTCCGACATCGCGCGGGTGGAAGTGCTGCGCGGCCCGCAGGGCACGCTGTTCGGCAAGAATGCGTCGGCCGGCGTGATCAATATCGTCACGAAGGAATCGAGCGAAGAACGCGAAGGCCACGCGCAAGTGACCTGGACGGGCGATGGCGAGCGGCGCGTGGAAGCAGGATTGTCCGGGCCGCTCAGCGAAACGGTGGGTTACCGCTTCAATGCGTATAGCGGCAACCGCAAGGGCGACATCGACAACCTGCTGGACGGCGCGGACCTCAATGGCGAACGCAGCAAAGGGGCGCGCGTGCGGCTGGACTTCAAGCCATCGTCCACGTTCGATGGCAAGGTGATCGCCGACTACGGCGAGCGGCGCATCGAGGGTCCTGTCACCACGTTCCGCGTGGCGCCGCCTGATGCGCGCTACCAGAACCGGGTCCCGGTCGGCCCGGCCCTGGCGGGGATCACGCCAGGGCCGGACAACCGCAGCGTACTGATCGACGACCCCGGCTTCGCCGATCACAAAAACCTGAGCCTGAGCGCCGCGCTGAACTGGAAGCTGCCAGGCCACACCCTCACGTCGGTCACGACCTGGCAAGACTGGCAATTCGACGTCCTGGCCGACTTCGACATCACGAACCTCGACCTGCTGGGGGCGCTCACCAATGGCAGCCAGCGGGGCGGCGTGACGGCGGGCGGCCCATACCGCTCGCGCATGTCGACCCAGGAGCTGCGCCTGACGTCAAACGGCGATGGTCGCCTGACCTACCTTGGCGGCTTGTACTACGCCGATTCGCGTACCGAACGCACCTTCGTTCGCGGTCCCGTGCAGTCGGTGGCCAACTGGGCGGCCCGTTCGGGCAACCGGACCGCGGCGGCGTTCGCGCAGACCGAGTACCGCCTTGCCCCCGGCACGCGCGTGAGCCTGGGCGCGCGCCTGAACCGCGAAACGATCGAGGTCGATTTCGCCAACCGCGTGCCGGCCGTGCCGCTGGTGTTCGATGGCCGCAGCCGCGACGATGCGGCCACCGGCAAGGTCGCGCTGCAGCATGACCTGCGCCCGGGCGTCATGGTGTACGGTTCGTTCGCGACCGGCTACAAGGGCGCCGGCTACGATATCTCCACCGGGTTCAATGCCGGCCGCGTGCGCCAACCGGTGGCGCCCGAAACGTCCCGGGCATGGGAACTGGGCATGAAGAGCCGGTTCCTGGCCAACCGGTTGCAGGTCAATGCCACTGCCTTCCATACCGACTACACCGATTTCCAGGCCCAGTCGCGCCGCCTCGATCCGGTCACGAATGTGTACGAGAACGTGGTCAACAACGTGGGCGAACTGCGCACCCGCGGCGTCGAGTTCGAGGTGCAGGGCAAGCCGATCAACACGTTGATGTTGGAAGCTTCGCTGGCATGGGTCGACGCCATGATCAAATCGTATCCGAACACAAATTGCTACCCGGGCCAGAGCGCGGCCCAGGGCTGCATCACGACCGGCGGCGTGGCGGTCCAGGACTTGTCGGGCGCCCGGCTGTCGAATGCGCCGCGCACCAAGCTCAATCTGGGCGCCACCTGGAATTTCATGGTGGGCGAGACCGGCTACAGCGGCATCGCCAATCTCAATGGCCAGTACCAGTCTGCGGTCAACTTCGACCTGTCCAACCCGCTGACCGTGCAGAAGGGCTACGGCATTGTCAACGGCAGCGTGGCGTTGTCCAACCCGGCGCAAAACCTGAAGGTGACGTTCTATGTCAACAACCTGTTCGACAAGAGCTACGCCAGCTTCATCGGCGACCATTACAGCGTGTATGGCAATGTCCACGTGCTGACCCAGACCCTGTCGCGCAATGCGGACCGCTACCTTGGCGTGCGCGTGAAGTATGATTTCTGATCCCCGCGCGCCAGTCGCCACCTTACTGTTGACACTCATGAGACACCTCATTACTGCACTCTACCTGTGCCTGGGCATGCTCGCCTGCGCGGCTGCCTTCGCGCAGGATCTGCGCCCAGCCTTCCTGCTCACCGGCGCGGCCGCGCGCGACAGCCAGGACCTCTCGGGCCGGTGGACCTACTCGAAGGACCTGTACCGCACGGGGCTGAACGATATCAACGGCTGGGTGGCGAAGTCGCGCATGCAGCGTTTTCGTGACGTCGACATCGCTGCGGTCGAAGCGAAGGGCGGGGCGGATTTCTATGAATTCGACCTCGATCGCGGGCCTGCCATCGCGGTGCCCGGCGCCTGGAATGCGGCCACGCCCGAGCTGCGCTACTACGATGGCCTGATCTGGTTCGGACGCAAATTCACGGCCACCCCGCAGGCCGGCAAGCGCGCCTTCTTGCGCTTTGAGGCAGTCAACTACCGGGCTTACGTCTATGTCAATGGCAAGGAGGTCGGGCGCCATGAAGGCGGCTTCACGCCGTTCGTGCTCGAAGTGACCGAGGCGCTGCGCGCCGGCGAGAACCGGCTGGTCGTGGGCGTCGATTCGAGCCACGACGCGCAGTCGATCCCCACCACCATCACCGACTGGGACCTGTACGGCGGCATCACGCGCAAGGTTTCCCTGATCACGACGCCGGCGACCTTCATCGACGACGCGACGCTGGCGCTGCGGTCCGACGGGCGCATTGCCGGCGAGGTGCGGCTGCAGGGCCCGCAGGCCGCGAACCAGCCGGTGAACGTCGCCATCGGCACGCTCGCCACGGTGCGCGTGGTCACCGATGCGAATGGCCGCGCGGCGCTCGACCTGCCAGCGCCGAAAGGATTGCAGCGCTGGAGTCCCGAGCAGCCGACGCTGTACGACGTGCGCTTCACCAGCGCCGGCGACGCGCTGCAGGACCGCATCGGATTCAGGACGATCGCCGTGAAGGGCAACCAGATCCTGTTGAACGGCAAACCGCTCTACCTGCGTGGCATCTCGCTGCACGAAGAAGAGTTCGGCCCCAACCCGGCGCGGCACATGACCGAGCAGAACGCGCGCGCGCTGCTGCATGAGATCAAGCATGGCCTGAACGGGAACTACGTGCGCCTGTCGCACTACCCGCATTCCGAGACCACGGTGCGCCTGGCCGATGAAATGGGTCTTTTGGTGTGGAGCGAGATTCCCGTGTACTGGACGGTGGACTGGGAAAACCCGGCGGTGCTCAACAAAGCGCTGGTGATGCAGGCCGAGACGGTCTACCGCGACCGCAACCGCGCCGCGGTGATCCTGTGGAGCGTGGGGAACGAGACGCCGGTGGCGCCGGCGCGCACGCGCTTTCATGCAGCGATGGCCGACAACGTGCGCCAGCTCGACCCGACGCGCCTGATCAGCGCCGCGCTGCTGGTCGAGCGCAAGGGCGACGTGCTCGAGATCCAGGATCCGCTGGTCGACAAGCTCGATGTGCTGGCCGTGAACATCTACGCCGGCTGGTACGGCGCCGATACGCTCGATGCGATCGCCAACCTCACCTGGAACGTGCCGGCCGACCGGCCGCTCATCCTGTCCGAGTTCGGCGCCGACGCGCTGGCGGGCCACCGCAACCAGGGCCTCAAGAAGTTCACCGAGGAGTACCAGGCCGAGTACTACCGCAAGACGCTGGCGATGGCCGGCCGCATCCCGACGCTGCGCGGCCTGTCGCCGTGGATCCTGAAGGATTTCCGTTCGCCGCGCCGTGAACACCCGGTGTTCCAGGATGGCTGGAACCGCAAGGGCATCGTGTCCGAAACCGGCGTGCGCAAGCAGGCCTTCGGCGTGCTGGCCGATTACTACCGCAGCAAACAATAACCGATGCGACCAATGACACCGGAGTCCTTCATGAATACCTACGTTGCCGGCGCGCCGGTCATCAACGCCATGCGCGTCGTCCCCGTCGCCGGGCAGGACAGCATGCTGCTGAACCTGAGCGGCGCCCATGGCCCCTGGTTCACCCGCAATATCGTGATCCTGACCGACAGCGCCGGTAATACCGGCCTGGGCGAAGTGCCGGGCGGCGACGCCATCCGCCAGACGCTCGAGGATGCGCGCCCGCTCGTCATCGGCAAGTCGCTGGGCGACTACAACGCCGTGTTGAACAGCATGCGCAGTGCATTCGCCGGGCGCGACGCCGGCGGGCGCGGGCTGCAGACGTTCGACCTGCGCACGGCCATTCACGCCGTCACGGCGGTGGAATCGGCGCTGCTCGACCTGCTCGGCCAGTTCATGCACGTGCCGCTGGCGAGCCTGCTGGGCGAGGGCATGCAGCGCGCGGCCGTGCCGATGCTCGGCTACCTGTTCTATATCGGCGAACGTGGCCGCACGAACCTCGATTACCGGGGCGAACCCGAGGCGGACGATGCGTGGCTGCGGCTGCGCAACGAGGCGGCGCTCACGCCCGAAGCGGTGGTGGCGCTGGCCGAGGCGGCGCAGGCGCGCTACGGCTTCCAGGATTTCAAGCTCAAGGGCGGCGTGTTGTCGGGCGACGCCGAGATGGACGCGGTGGTCGCGCTGCACGAACGCTTCCCCGGTGCGCGCGTGACGCTCGACCCCAATGGCGCCTGGTCGCTGGCCGAGGCGGTGCGCCTGTGCCGCGACAAGCACGACGTGCTGGCCTATGCCGAAGACCCGTGCGGGGCCGAGAATGGTTTCTCGGGCCGCGAAGTGATGGCCGAATTCCGGCGCGCGACCGGCCTGCTCACCGCGACCAATATGGTGGCGACCGACTGGCGCCAGATGGCGCACTCGATCCAGCTGCAGTCGGTGGACATCCCGCTGGCCGACCCGCATTTCTGGACCATGCAGGGTTCGGTGCGCGTGGCGCAGCTGTGCCAGATGTTCGGCCTGACCTGGGGCTCGCATTCGAACAACCACTTCGATATCTCGCTGGCGATGTTCACCCACGTGGGCGCGGCCGCGCCGGGGCGCGTCACCGCCATCGACACGCACTGGATCTGGCAGGACGGCCAGCGCCTGACCCGCGAGCCGTTACGCATCGAGGGCGGCATGGTGCGCGTGCCGGAGAGGCCAGGGCTGGGCATCGAGCTCGATCCGGACGCGCTGGAAGCGGCGCACCAGGCCTACAACAAGTTGGGCGTCGGTGCGCGGGACGATGCGGTGGCAATGCAGTTCCTGGTATCAGGGTGGAAGTTCGACCACAAGCGGCCTTGCCTGGTGCGCTAGCGACGCGCCGGGAACGATACGTTGACTGAAGACCGTCGCGGGGCCAAATCGCTGAGCCGGGGTTCCCGCCTGCGCGGGGAAGGCGTTTTTTCGTTTACCCGAAGACCGTCGTTCCAGCGAAGGCTGGAACCCAAGTCTGGTCGCGGGCCACGATAAATTTTTTGGCCAATGAAGAACCGTCGTTCCAGCCTTCGCTGGAACGACGTGCAAATTGCCTGAATGTGGCGTTTGGCATCGCCTGGATTGCAGCTCCGGCAACGAAAATACCGTCTATTGCAGACGTATCGTTTATCCCGGACAGCAGTGCGCCTGCGCGGGAACGACGGTTTTTAAGCCAGAGGTATTGTCAACCGGCTACGACGCGGGATACTTCGGCCCCATCGTCACAAACGCCCCACCTTGCAGGAACGTGCTCGAATCATCCGGCGCCGGATACGCAAACTCTTGTGGCAGATTGCCCGCAAACTGCGCCGAGCTGTCCCTCGCCTGGAACGCCAGGTGACGCGAATGGCGGTCATCCCACCAGCGCCCCGGATTGTCCGACACGCCAAACGTGACGGTATGCCCCACGCGTGGCGTGACCAGCGCGCGGCGCAGCAGTTCGACCATGTCGTCCAGGCTTAGCCACGTGACCATCTGCCGGTGCGTCGTCGGCTCGGGGAAGCAGTAGCCGATGCGCAGGCACACGGTCTCCACGCCGAACCGGTCCCAGTAATAGCGCGACAGGTTCTCGCCCCACACTTTCGACAGGCCGTAGTAGCCGTCCGCGCGCGTGGGCATGCCCGCATCCACCCGCTCGCTCGTCTCGTACATCCCCATCGTGTGATTGCTGCTGGCGAAGACCACGCGCCGGATGCCCAGCTTGTGTACCGCTTCGTACAGGTTGACCATGCCCAGGATGTTGGCATCCATGATGGGCGCGAATTCGACCTCGGTCGAGACGCCGCCGAAGTGCAGGATCGCGTCCATGCCTTCGCACATCTGCATCACATCGTCGCGGTTGGCCAGGTCGCACCGGACGACTTCTTCGCCCGGGCCGGCCGGGCCGATATCGGCCACGTCGGCCAGGCGCACGATGTCGGCAAAGGCCTGCAGATGCGGGCGCAGGCGCCGGCCCAGGTTGCCGCCGGCGCCGGTGAAGAGGATGCGTTTGAATGGTTTGGTCATGAAGTTCGAGTGAAAAGTTGAGAAGCGCTGCACGGCCTGTCTGGGACAATATGTCGGCTGCGAGAGCGTTATTACCGGCCCGTTGGGCGCGGGTGTCAATGCGATCCGCGTGAACGGTCAGCTTGTTGAGTGATTGGCCGATGCATGGCACAGCGCCCGCCAAATGGGGAACAATGGCGATGCTGGTCGATTAATATATTACCTGGATGGGTACGCATGCTTTCTCGTTTCATCATCTCGATCCTGTTGCTGGCCAGCGCACCGGCCCATGCCGAGCGTGCGCAATACGACTTCAATCCGGGCTGGAAGCTGCTGGTGGGCGACCGGGCCGGCGCAGCGCAGCCGGCGTTCGACGACGCCGCCTGGAAGCCGGTCACGCTGCCGCGCGCCTGGAACGAGGATGACGCCTTTGCCAAGGACATCGTCGACCATTCGACCGGCGTCGCCTGGTACCGCAAGCGCTTCACGCTGGCCGCTGACACGCCCGGCCAGCAAGTTTTCCTGGAATTCGAAGGCGCGCGCCAGGCCGCCGAAGTGTTCGTCAATGGCCGCCGCATCGGCCTGCACGAGAACGGCGTCACCGCCTTCGGCTTCGACATCGGCGGCGCGCTCGTGCCGGGCGAGAACGTGGTGGCGGTGCGCACCGACAATCGCTGGGACTACCGCGAACAGGCCACGGGCCAGCGCTACCAGTGGGCCGACCGCAATTTCAATGCCAACTATGGCGGCTTGCCAAAGAACGTGCGCCTGCACGTGACCGGCTCGCTGTACCAGACGCTGCCCCTGTTTTCCAACCTGGGCACCACTGGCGTCTACATCCACGCGCGCGAGTTCGATATCCCGGCGCGCAGCGCGACCATCACTGCCGAATCCGAGGTGCGCAACGCGGGCAGCACCGCGCGCAGCTTCGGCTACGACGTCACGATCCGCGACCAGGACGGCAGGACGGTGGCGCGTTTCAGCGCGCCGGTGCAGTCGGTGGCCGCCGGCGCCACCACGACCGTGCGCGCCAGCAGCCGGGTGGGCAACCTGCAGTTCTGGAGCTGGGGTTACGGTTACCTGTACGACGTCGTCACGACGCTCACCGTCGACGGCGTGGCAATCGACAGCGTCACCACCCGCACCGGCTGGCGCAAGACCGCCTTTGGCGACGGCATGGTGACGCTGAATGACCGCGCGATCCAGATGAAGGGCTATGCCCAGCGCACCTCGAACGAGTGGCCGGCGATCGGCCTGTCGGTGCCGGCCTGGCTGAGCGACTACAGCAACGGCCTGGCCGTGGCCGGCAACGCGAACCTCGTGCGCTGGATGCACACCGCGCCGTGGAAGCAGGATGTGGAATCGCTCGACCGGGTCGGCCTGATGCAGGCGATGCCGGCGGGCGACTCCGAGCGCGATGTCGACGGGCGGCGCTGGGAACAGCGCGTGGAAGCGATGCGCGATGCGATCATCTACTTTCGCAACAACCCCAGCATCCTGTTCTACGAGGCTGGCAACAAGGGCGTAAGCGTGGCACACATGGCCGAGATGAAGGCCTTGCGCGACCGCTACGACCCGCATGGCGGCCGCGCGGCCGGCAGCCGTGAAATGCTCAGTACCGAGCTGCAGTCTGTCGCCGAATACGGCGGTGAAATGCTCTACATTAACAAGAGCGCGCGCAATCCGATGTGGGCGACCGAATACGCCCGCGACGAAGGCGCCCGCAAATTCTGGGACGATTTCAGCCCGCCATTCCACAAGGATGGCGACGGCCCGCTGCACAAGGGCGAGAGCGCGCGCACCTACAACCGCAACCAGGACAGTTTCGCGATCGAGAACGTGCGGCGCTGGCATGACTACTGGCGCGAGCGCCCCGGCACCGGCACGCGCGTCTCGAGCGGCGGCGTCAACATCATTTTCTCGGACAGTAACACGCACCATCGCGGCGCCGAAAACTACCGCCGCAGCGGCGAGGTCGACGCCATGCGCATTCCGAAAGATGGCTTCTACGCGCACCAGGTGATGTGGGATGGCTGGGTCGACGTCGAGCGACCGCGCACGCACATCGTCGGCCACTGGAACTATGCACCCGGCACGGTCAAGCCGGTCCACGTGGTGTCGAGCGCCCACACGGTGCGCCTGGCGCTCAACGGCAAGCCGCTCGGCGCGGCGCGCCAGAGCGAACGCTTCCTGTTCACGTTCGACGATGTGGCGTGGGCCGCGGGCGAGTTGACGGCAACCGGTTACGATGCCGATGGCAGGCAGGTGAGCCAGGCGCGGCTGGTCACGGCCGGCAAGCCGGTGGCGCTGCGGTTGACCGGCATCCCGTCGCCGCACGGCTTGCGCGCCGACGGCGCCGATCTGGCGCTGGTCGAGGTCGAGGCAGTCGATGCGCAGGGCCGGCGCAACCCGGTGGCGCTCGATACCGTTCACTTTTCGCTCACCGGTCCGGCCGAATGGCGCGGCGGGATCGCCCAGGGACCGGGCAACCATGTACTCGCGCGCTCGCTGCCGGTCGAGGGCGGCGTGAACCGCGTCTTCGTGCGCAGTACAACGCAGGCAGGGCGCATCGTGCTGCAGGCTCGCGCCGACAATCTGGCGCCGGCCGAACTGGTGCTGGTCGCGCACAAGGTAGAGGTCAACAAAGGTTTGGCCAGAATGCCCGCGCCGCCGCCGGTTCGCCTGGAACGCGGCCCGACGCCGGCGACGCCATCGTTCACCGTCAGCCGCATTGCCGTCGCGGTTGCGTCGAGTACCGCCGCCAGCAATGCCTCTGCGGCCGGGCAGTCGGTCGACGACGACGAAACGACAAGCTGGGCCAGCAAGCCGGGCGAACCGGCCGAGATCACCTACCGCCTGGCGCAGCCTGCCGACCTGCACGAAGTCTCGCTCAAGCTGGCTGGCTGGCGCGAGCGCAGCTATCCGCTGCGCATCCTGGTCGACGGCGTCGAAGCGTACCGCGGCGTCACGCCCAAGAGCCTCGGCTACGTCACGCTGCCGCTGCGCCACGCGCGGGGCAGCGAGGTGCGCATCGTGCTCGACGGCGCCGCCAGCGACAGCGCCGCGACCGAGATGCGCGAAGTGGCCGACCAGGCCAACACCGATACCGGCGCCGGGCGCGTCGCGCGCTCGGCGCTGGCCATCGTCGAAGCCGAATTCTATGCATTGCCGCCAGTGCGAAAGTAGCCCGCCATGGATTTTCTCGACACCGCCTTTCGCCTGGACCGCTCGCGCAACGCCACCGCGCAGGTGTTCGAGCACTTGCGCGAGCTGATTGTCGGCCTGGCGATCAAGCCGGGCACGGTGCTGGCAAGGCCGCAGCTGTGCGATTACTACAACCTGTCGCTCAGCCCCGTGCGCGAAGCGCTGCTGCGCCTCGAAGAAGAGCACCTGGTCGACATCTTCCCGCAGCACCAGACGCGCGTGCGCTGCATCGACCTGGCGCAGGCCAGGCAGGCGCACTTCCTGCGACTTTCGGTGGAGCTCGAGATGGCCCACGTGCTGGCGGGGCAGCCGGATCCCTCGCTGGCGCAGCTGCTGCTCGATCTGGTCGAGGGGCAGGCGGCCTGCCTGGCAACGGGCGACCTCGGCCGGTTCACCGAACTCGATATGGCCTTTCACCGCAGCCTGTACGAAGCGGCGGCGGTGCCCGACCTGTGGTCGATGATGCGCAGCCGCAGCGGCAATCTCGACCGCCTGCGCCGCCTGCATCTGCCACTCAATGGCAAGGCGCAGTCGATCCTCGCGGAGCATACGCGGATCGCCCGCGCCATCGAACGCGGCGACGCACCCGGCGCGCAGGAGAGCGTGCGCATCCACCTGTCCGGCACGCTCAATGCCATCGATGCGCTGCGCACGCGCTATCCCGACCTGGTGCTGCCGGTCGATTATGGCGCGGGCTCCCTGGCGGCATGACCGCATGACCGCATGACCCGCGCGAGGGTGGCACGATTCACGCAGCCACGCACCGCCCGGACGACAAACAATCGCCCGGTTGAACGCCAGCGCATCCCCTCCAGTCAGGCACGTGATTGTTTCGATGCACCTTGTCTTGACCAGGTGGGCGGCTTCGGCGTCGATGCCAACGACACGCGCATGGATTACAAGTATGCGCCGGGTACCGAGCGCCTGAGTCGGCGCCGGCCATGCGGCGTTCGACGGCCGGTTCGCCGGCCACCGGATCGGCGCGCCAGGCCTCGAGCACCGCGTCGCCATCCGGTGCATCGACGATGCGCGCGGCATTGACGAAGCCGAATGCCTCCGGCACGCCGTGGACCTCGAGCGTGGCGGGCGTGGCCTTCGTGATGCCCAGTCGTGTCATGCCGGGCGGGAGCCGGCCGTGCGACGGCAGGTCATCGACCGTGATGGCGATGTCCAACCGTTCGGCGGCCTGGCCGGGTTCACCAGGGACAGGTGCGTACCGGCACGAATACGCATCGCAGTGAGCGGAGCGGACGCCGTGGCTTCAATCAATGCGTTGATTCTTTTCGCCGGCCGCCGGGTGGCAAAGGCCGACGCACATACAATGCCGGGCGGATGCCATCACAGGAGAGCCACGCAATGACCCGACCACTGCCCCCGATCCGCGCGCGCGGCTGGCCATTCACGCTGTACGCCCTGGCTCTGGCCGCAGCGCTCGCGCTGGGCGGGAAGGCACCGGCGCAGGAGCTCGGGATACCGCAGGGGTCGGGTACGCAGACCGGCGTGCAGATTGCGTCTGCGCGCATCGGGTCGCAGGTGATCCTGATGCCGGCGCAGACAGCCGGTGCTGCCAATACCCTGAGCCTGCTGGCGTCGAACGACGGCATTAACTTCACCTCGCTCGCTTCCGAAACCTGGTCGCCGCCACGCGGCGCGCTGGGCGAGCCGTCGCTGCTGCGCCAGAAGGATGGCAACTACCATCTGCTCTACACGAACGGCGCCGGCGGCGTCGGCATCGCCCGCTCGATTGACCTGCGACGCTGGGAATTCGTGCGCGAGATCGATGTCGGCAGAGGCGTGACGGCCGCCCGCTGGCTGCGCGATCGCGCCGACCGGCCGCATATCGTGCTGACAGTGGCCACCGGCCTGCAGGCGCTGGCACTGGATGACATGCTCGCGCCATCGGCGGCGCCGACGCCGCTGGCGGGGCTGGACGGCGCCTATCTCGATGGCGTCGTCGTCAGCACTGACGCTGGCTACATCGCCGTGGCGCGTGACGCACGCAGCGACCGGCTGGTCCTGGCGCGCGCAACGTCGCTTGGCGGGCCATGGACCATCGACACCCCGGCCAGCCTGGCCGGGGTGGGTGCCGGCGCACGGCCGATGGGGCTCGTGCCGCTGGCCGCTAACGCCTGGCGGCTGTACCTGGGCGGCGAGAAGAACCGCTACAGCGACAGCAACGACGGCATGCATAGCTGGAGCGACGCCCGTCCGTTGACCGGCACCGCTGCTTCGGCCACGCACTTCGGCGCGTTGGCCGCCGACACGGGAGCGCTGGCGGCGGCCACCCGTCCGACCGGCACGCCGAAAGCCGTCGAATGGGACGCATATTCCCTCAAGATCGACGGCAAGCGCGTGGTCGTATGGTCGGGCGAGATCCACCCGTTTCGCCTGCCAGATCCGTCATTGTGGCGCGACGTGATCCAGAAGATGAAGGCGCTGGGCTTCAACGGCGTCGCCTTCTATTTCGACTGGGGCTACCATTCGCCGGCGCCGGGCGTGTACGACTTCTCGGGCGTGCGCAACGTCGAGCGCGCGCTGCAGATGGCGAAGGATGAAGGCATGTACGTCATCGCGCGCACCGGCCCGTACATCAATTCGGAGCTGACCGGTGGCGGCTATCCCGGCTGGATGCTGCGCAACCGGGGCGAGGCGCGCACCGACGATCCGGTGTACCTGGCCGCCGTCGACGAATGGATGACGCAGGTGAATGCCATCCTCGCGCGCCACCAGATCACCAATGGCGGCGGCAACGTGATCGCGTACCAGCTGGAAAACGAGCTTGGCAAGGTGGAACCGAAGCATGCGCGCCAGATGGCGCACCTGGCGCGCAAGGCGCGCGCCGACGGCATCACGGTGCCGTTCTTCCACAACGCCGCCGGACGCTTGCCCGACTGGACACCGAAGGATTCAAGCGCGCCGTGGGCCAATCCCGGGCCGACCGACCTGTACGCGTTTGACGGCTATCCCGGCGGCAGCTGCGACGTCCATGCCAGCCCGCTTGGTGCGAACCAGGCGCCCGACTGGGGCATCTACGGCAAGCCGGGTCCGCGCGCCGGCGCGCTGTCGTCTCCGGGCACGCCCGGCTTCGCGGCCGAACTGGGCGGCGGCTGGTTCGATTACTGGGGGTCGAACGGCACCTATGGCTGCACGGCCGAACGCCAGGGCAAGGGCTACCAGCGCGTCTTTTACGGCACCAACCTGATCAACCGGATCACGATCCACAATATCTACATGACGTTCGGCGGCACGTCGTGGGGCTGGCTCGCCGGGCCGGTGGTATACACGTCGTACGACTACGGCGCGGCGATCTCGGAAGACCGGGGCTTGCGCCCGAAGGCATACGCGCTCAAGCAGCAGGGCATGTTCGTGCAGGCGGCCGAACAGGTGCTGGCCGAGATGGACAAGGGGCCGGCGCTGGCAGCAGGCAATGACAAGGTAAAGGTGTACCACAACATCAACCGGCGCCTGGGGACCCATGTGATCTTCGCCGCGCACAACCCCACCGACGGCAAGGGCGACGCGCCGTTCAGCGTCGCCCTGACCACGCGCGACGGCGCGTACACGCTCGCTTCGATCCTGCGCGGCCAGGATGCACGCATGCTGCTGGCCGCCTACGACATGGAACGCCAGCGCCTGGTCTATTCGACGTCCGAGCTGCAGACCCACCTGCGCAGTGGCGAGCACGACATCGCCTTGCTCCATGGCCGCGACAGGATGCCGGGCGAGACGGTGCTGCGCTATGCCAGTGAACCGACGGTCGAAGTACTGGCCGGGCAGGTCGCCGCGCACTGGGATGCCGCCAGGGGCGACCTCGTGCTCAGTTATGTGCACGACGGGCTGGCGCGGGTGCGGATCTCGGGCGGCGGGCGCGCGCCGATGCTGCTCCTGCTGGCCGACGAAGCGACGAGCCTGCGCTTCTGGACCCAGGACACCGGCGCGGGCAGGGCGCTGCAGCTGACATCCGCGCTGGTGCGCACGGCAACGCTCCGGGGCGGTGAACTGGCCCTGCGCGGGGATACCACCGAGGCCGGCGCGATCGAAATCTGGGGGCCGGCCTTTGATTCAGCCAGCTTCAATGGTGCGCCGCTGGTCCTGACCCGCCAGCCCGATGGCAGCACGCGCACGGACGCCGTGCCGGGGTCGGATGCGGTGCGCCTGCCGGACCTGGCCCGCGCGGCCTGGATCCGGCGCATGGACAATACCGAGACCGCGCCGGGATTCGACGACAGCACATGGGCGCTGGCCGACCGCCGCCCGTCGGCGGCGCAGACCTGGACCATGCCGGAGCGCGGCCAGCCGACGCTGGCGATGAGCGACTATGGCTTTCATCATGGCGACGTCTGGTACCGTGGCCGCTTCACGGCGCTCGACGTGAAGGCCAACCAGCTCGAGCTGTTCTATGGCGCCGGTGGTGCAGGCATGATCCAGGTCTGGATCGACGGGCGCTTCGTCGGCCAGCACGAGCTCGATGTCGGCCGCTCGTTCCCCGAGACGACGGACAGCATCAAGCTCTCGCTTGGCGAGCTCAAACCGGGAGAGCACGTCATCTCGGTCATGGTGCGCAACAACGCGCACAACTGGAACCTGATGGCCGACGACGCCCACCGCGAGGCGCGCGGCTTGATTTCGGCGTCGCTCACCGCGCGTGGTGGCCAGCGCTTTGGCGTGCCGATCGCCTGGCGTATCCAGGGGCGGCAGGGCGGCGAGGACCTGGTCGACCGGGTGCGCGGACCGTTGAACAATGGCGGGCTGCAGGGCGAGCGCGCGGGCTGGCATCTGCCCAAGGCGGCCGATGCGCTCTGGCTGCCGGCGCGGCAAGGGGCGGCGCCGCCCGCGCCGGGTACCTACTGGCTGCGCACGCGCTTCGCGCTCGACCTGCCGCGCGGGCACGACGTCCAGCTTGGCCTGGCGTTCGGCGATACCGGCACGCCCCGCTCGACGCGCGAAAACCGTGTGCTGATCTTCGTGAACGGCTGGAATATGGGGCAGTTCATCGCCCACATCGGACCCCAGCGTACCTTTGTGTTACCACCCGGGATATTGCATGCCAATGGCGAAAACACCGTGGCGCTGGCGGTGACGACGGACGGACGCCCCGAGAATGCGCTCGAACCGGTGAAGCTGGTCGAACTGCGATCGGCGCGCGGCGGTGTGACGCGGTGATCTCAAGAACGACAGGCAGCGGCGCGCGGATGTCAGCCTGCGCCTGGCGTCAGATTGGCCTGGCCGGCGCGCGATGTATGAATGGTGTCCACGGTAACAGCGCACAAGGTTGCCTCGATATCGATATCCAGGTTATTGCGCATGTTATTTGTGCGAACGGTGATCAAGCGATAGGCCAGCGCCGCAAATGCCAGATGCATCGCCAGAATGACCGTGCGCCCGGCCGACGGCAAGGGCATCGTTGACGTACCCGCCACAGGGCCCGGGTAACCAGCCAGCGCGCCGGGCACCCCGGCCCAATACAATGCGGCAAATGCGAACATCAGGCCGATATAAATCGAGACCCACTGGTTCAAATCGGACGACGAGAAATGCGCGGACTTCTTGAATCCGTTCTTTTTCAGCAGCACTGTCTTGTACAGGGGGCCGACGACTTCCTGTTCAAGCAGACCGACCTGGTATTCCCAATTGCGTTGCCAGATTTTGCCGGCGCGATTGACTGTAAACCAGCCGAGGCACAGCAGCGCCCCGGCCAGCGACAGCACGAGGCACACCGTGGTTCGCCCGTCCCCATCGAGGAAGGCCAGACTCGCACCGGCAACGCCACCGGTTGTAGCCGTCACTGGCGCCGCCGTTGTGGCAAACGCACCCAGTGCGGCGGCAATCGCGGCGATGAACACCCAGAAATTGGTGGACCGTTTCCAGTACAGCTCGATTTCAAACTTTCTGATGTCGAGGGCGACTTCATAGGCCTTTGCCAGCCGGGATGTCGATTCGTATTGTTTGCTGTTGGCGGGATTGGCGCTGTCCCAACCAAATGCAGCAATATAGGCGGCAGCGGAAAAGTCGCGCTGTTCCACCCGTTTGGCCGAGCAATGGCGGTCATTTGTCGAGGTCATATCCAATGATGCGCGGTCGCGTTCTGGTTGGAATAACTGAAATGCAGGGCAGCGAGGGCGCATATTCATGCGCCTGGACAATACCTTGCATTGGCGGCGAAAACGATTCGGTTGAATCAAGAATACCGGGCTGACTGCCGACGAATGTCGCACTTTGTCACCGACATAATATTTCCGATAATTACAGCCGACGATAACAACACCGAATTTTGCGCGCGCGCCGCCATTGCCGCTTGCCGCGTGATAGTGTGCTGCCTTTATTCACAGCACTCAGCCAGGTAAATCCATGCAAGACCTTTCCAAATATTCGATGTCCAAGCTTCGCGCTCTCGACGAGCAGGTAAATGAGGCGCTGAAAACCCACCACTTCCTCAGCATCAGCAAGGCACGCGAGCAGATTCTGCACATCGCGCGCAATGCCGGCCTGTCAGAGAAACAGCTGCTGTCGATCAAGGCGCCGAACACCGCAAAGCAGGACGGCGGCAACGTCAAGTACCGCAATCCGGCCGACCCGGCGCAGCAATGGAGTGGGCGTGGGCGCCAGCCGGGGTGGGTCAAGGCATGGGTTGCCTCCGGCAAGTCGCTCGAGGATGCCAGGGCGTCCTGATCCGTCAGCAGATCGCAAGCTGGTCGCGGCAGGGCGATGCGCGCTTTGACCGGCCAGGCGTGGCAGTCAGGATGTCGGGTCGCGCGTGACGCGGCGTGTCGGCGAACGGTGTGCCTGGCCCCTCAGGGTGCCGTCTGGTCCCCGAGGCCGAGACCGGACCGTGGCCGGACTGCAGTTGCGACTGGCGCATGCTTCGTTGCTGTCGGCTGCGACGAGCGCGACAGCGCTGCGCGCCACGCGGCGCGGTAGGCGTTGAACCCATCGGGCGCACGGGCCGGCATTGGCTGCCCGGCGCCGAGCGGTGTCGCATCGCGGTAGCGCAGCAGCCAGCCGCCACAGGTGGTGCCACTCGCATCGTCCGAATACGCCACCGCCTGCGGCCGCAGGCTGGCCAGCAGCGGTCCGAACCACGGGTTGGCGGTGAAGCTGCCTTCCACCGTGATGTCCCCGAGCGCGCCGAGCGCATCGAGGCAGTAGTCGGTCATCAGGACGCAGTACAGGGTCGCCAGCGCGAAGCGCTCGCTGGCGTCGGCTGCGGCAGGGCCGTCGACGCGCCCGGCGCGTCCCGCGAATGGCCCGCCGTCGGCAAAGCCGGGCAGTGCCAGCGTGCCGCGCGCCACCAGCCGTTCGAGCTCGCCCCATGAACAGGTCACGGGATGGGCGCCGGCCAGCAGCGAGAACTCGCGCCCGCCCATGAAGCGCATGCACGCCACCGGCTGGCCCAGCGCGTTGGTGTTGGCCAGCATGTCCGCGCCTTCCACCAGGCCATCGAGGCCTGCGCCGAAGGCGGCGGCGATGACCCAGGTGCCGGTCGAGAGCACGGTGCGCGGCGTGGCGGCAGCAGCAGGGCCCAGATAGCGCACCAGCGACGCATTGCTGTCATGGATGCCGCACAAGACCTCGCACGCCGGCGACAACCCGGTGGCGCTGGCGACGTCGGCGCGCAGCATGCCCAGCGTGGCCCAGGGCGGCGCCAGCGGCGGCAGCTGCGCCTGCCAGCCCATGCGCGGGACCAGCGCCGAGTAATCCTGGCGCAGCGGATCCCACAGGTCGGTGTGGCAGCCAAGCGAAGTCGCTTCGCCGGCAGCCACGCCGCACAGGCGCCAGGCCCAGTACTGCGGATACATCAGGATTTGGCGCGCACGCGCGAACTGCGCCGGATGCCGGTGCTGCAGCCACGCCAGCTGGCGGCCCAGGTTCAGTCCTACCGGCAGGGGCGGCGAGTACGTCTGCGCGAACGGCGGGCGCAGCGTGGCGTAATCGAGGCCTGGCAAGTCCGCTTCGTAGTCTAGCACCGGCAGCACCAGGCCAGCGTCATCGACCAGCGCCGCCGTGGCGCCGTGCGTGACCGGCACGATGGCCGTCACGCGCGCCTGCCCGGCGAAGCTGCGGCAGGTCGCCAGCATCCAGGTCCAGATGCCGTCGGTGTCGTGGTGCGGATAGGGCCCGTCGTGCAGGATCGCGTTCGGGCGCCGGGCTTCGGCCAGCAGGCGTCCGGCGGCGTCGACCAGGGCCAGCTTGACGTTGGTCTTGCCGATGTCCAGCACGATCAGGGCGTCGTTCGGTGGCGATGGCATGGTGCGTCCTAGTGGCGGCCGGATTTGCCGCGCAACAGGCGCGAGATCATGATCGTCGCCAGCAGCAGCACGCCCACCACGATCGTCATGTAGATGCCCGGCACGTTGGCCAGCGCCAGCCCGTAGGTTACCGCGCCCATGGTCAGCACCGCCAGCAGCACGCCGCCGATGGTGCCCACGCCGCCGGCGATGCTCACGCCGCCCAGGATCACCATCGTGATGATCTCCAGCTCCCAGCCGGTGGCGATGTTCGGGCGCGTGCTGCCGATGCGGCCCGTAAGCAGAAAGGCGGCCAGGCCCGCCATCGCGCCGGTCAGCATGAACAGGCCCAGGCGGTAGCGGTTGACGGCGATACCGGAAAAGCGCGCCGCCTCCGGGTTATTGCCGATCGCGTAGATGCGCCGGCCGATGGCCGTCGCGTGCAGCACCACGGCAAACAGCAGCGCAAAGCCGAGCAGGATGACGAAGGCGCGTGGCACGACACCGAAGAACACGCCCTGGCCCCATTCGGCCAGCAGCGCCGGGTAATTGGTGAAGGCCTGGTCGCCCAGCGCCACGCTGGCCAGGCCGCGGTACAGCGAGACGGTGCCGATGGTGACCACGATGGACGGCAGCATGTAGTGTGTAACAAGAATCCCGTTGAGCCAGCCGCACACCACGCCCGTGCCCACGGCCACGAACAGCAGCGTTGCGGGCGGGGCCCCGGCGGCGTGGGCCAGGCCCATCGCCACTGACGACAGCGCCAGCGTGCCGGCGACCGAGATGTCGATTTCGCGGCAGATGATGAGTAGCGCCATCGGCAGCGCAATGAGCGCTTTTTCGCTGAACGTGGCGGTGCCGTCGAGCAGATTGTACGGATCGAGGAAGTGCGGCAGCACCGCGCCGCCGGTCACGAAGACCGCCAGCAGCAACAGGGCCAGCAGGGTTTCCCAGCGCGTGACCAGGTGGCGCACGGCGGGTTTCTGGCGGTCCAGGATCGTGTAGCGCGACGGCGGCGCCTTGGTTTCGGCGAGGGTGGACGCGTTCATGCGGCGCTCCCGGGTGTTGGAGTGGTGCTCCCGTGGAGCGGAAGGATCTGGCGGCTGCCGCGGCGATTGCCATTGGCATTGAGAAGCACCGCGACCAGGATCACGGCGCCGGTCAGCGCGCTTTGCCAGAACGGCGAGATTTGCAGCACCGGCAGCGCATTGCCGATCACCGACAGGAACAGGGCGCCAAGCACCGCGCCGGCCACCGAGCCAACGCCGCCGGCGATGCTCACGCCGCCGATCACGCAGGCGGCGATCACGGTGAACTCGAAGCCATACGCGATTTCGGTGTAGGCCACCGCGTAGCGCGCCACCCACAGGTAGCCGCACAGCCCGGCCACCATCCCCGACAAGCCGTAGGTCCAGAGCAGGCGGCGCGCGCTCGGGATGCCGATATAGGCGGCGCAGTGCGGCGCGTTGCCGATCGCGTACAGGTCGCGCCCGAAGCGCGTGTGGCGTGCGATGAACGCCATGGCCACGACCACCGCGATGGCGATCCACACCAGGTGCGGCAGGCCGAACAGGCGCGTGAGCGGAAACGCGATGAAGCCGGCTGGCATCTGGTGCGAC
Organism: Massilia aurea; assembly: GCF_040790145.1. Classification (GTDB taxonomy): domain Bacteria; phylum Pseudomonadota; class Gammaproteobacteria; order Burkholderiales; family Burkholderiaceae_D; genus Telluria; species Telluria aurea_C. The sequence continues at coordinate 679,426 of NZ_JBFMMP010000001.1, read as the reverse complement.
GAGACCCAGGCGCCGCCGGAGAGCACGAACACCAGGCCGCGATACACGCTCATGGTGCCAAGGGTGACGACGATCGGGGGCAGCGCCAGGTAGCCGATCAGCCAGCCGTTGACCAGGCCCAGCAGCAGGCCGCTGCTGGCCGCCACCAGCATGACGACGGCCACAGGCAGGCCGGGGTTGGCGGCGGCCAGCATCGCGGCGGCCATCCCGGACAGCGCCAGTGTCGCGGCCACCGAGAGGTCGATCCCGCGCGTGACGATGACGAGCATTTGCGTCAACGCCAGCATCACCAGCAGCGTGCTGTCGGTGAGCAGGTTGGCCAGCGAACCGGGGCTGAGAAAGACGGGGGAACGCAGCCCGACGAGCAGCACCAGCGCCACCACCATCAGGGCCAGCAGCGGCTCGCGCTGCAGTTTGAATGACGTCATGCCGGCACCTCGGCGCGAGGCTCGAACGCCAGGCCCGATGCGGCGGCCACCACGGTCTCGGGCGTCGCCGCCTGGCGCGTGAATTCGCGCACCACGCGGCCCTGGCGCATCACGACGATGCGGTCGGCCAGGCCCAGTACCTCGGGCAGTTCGGACGACACCAGGATCACCGACAGCCCGCGCGCCACCAGTTCGCTGATGAAGCGGTGCACGGCGGCCTTGGAGCCGATATCGATGCCCTTGGTCGGCTCGTCGAGGATGATGACCTTGGGATCGGTGGCCAGCCACTTGCCCAGCACGACCTTCTGCTGGTTGCCGCCGGAGAGTTCTTCGACATGCTGGCCGAGGTGGTGCGCCTTGAGCTCGAGCTGCTCGGCGAAGTGGCGCGCGATGCGGGTTTCAGCGCGCCGGCGCGTGAAGAAGCCGAAGGTCGACAGGATCGGCAGCGTGATGTTGTGCCCGATCGGCAGCGTCAGATGCGCGCCGTGGTGCTGGCGGTCTTCCGGCACATAGGCCAGGCCGCTGGCAATCGCCTGGCCTGGCGCGCTGAAGCAGCCAGATTCGCAGCCAGACTCGCAGCCAGACCCGCGTGCAGACTCGCCGGCCAGGCGCACGGTACCGGTCACATTCGCGCTCAGGCCGAACAGCGCCTGCATCACTTCCGAGCGCCCGGCGCCCACCAGCCCGTAGAAGCCGAGGATTTCGCCCTTGTGCAAGGTGAAGCTCACGTCCGTGAATTCGGTCGGGTGGCACAGGCCCTGAACCTCCAGCAGCGGCGCGCCGATGGCCACCTGCGCCTTCGGGTAAGCCTGGTGCACGGCGCGGCCCACCATCAGCGCCACCAGTTCCGGCTCGCTGATGTCGCACAAGCTGCCTTCAGCGACGAACTGGCCGTCGCGCAGCACCGTGTAGCGGTCGGCCACTTCAAAGATTTCGTCGAACTTGTGCGAGATGAAGATCACGGCGGTGCCGCTGGCGCGCAGGCTGTCGATGATGCGATACAGCTCGCGGATTTCGCGCTGCGACAGCGCGGCGGTGGGTTCGTCCATGATCACCACGCGCGCATCCTGCGACAGCGCGCGGGCGATTTCGACGAAGTGGCGCTGCGCCACCGACAGGTCGCGCACGCGGGCGCGCACCGGCAGGTCGACTTCGAGCCGGGCGAACAGGGATTCGGCCTCGCGTTCAATGCGCGTCCAGTCGACCCGGCCTGCCAGGCCACGGGTCGGGTGGCGGCCAATATAGATGTTTTCGGCGACCGTCAGTTCGTCGAACATGATGGTTTCCTGGTGCACCGCCGTGATGCCGGCGGCCATCGCCTCCTGCGGGCTGCCGAACGCCACGCTCTGGCCGCCCAGCAGGATCGTGCCGGCGTCGGGCCGGTGGATGCCGGTGAGGGTTTTCACGAGCGTCGACTTGCCGGCGCCGTTCTCGCCGATCAGGGCCAGCACTTCGCCGGGGCGGATGGACAGGCGCACGCCGTTCAGGGCGTGCACGCCGTTGAAGCGCTTGGTAATGCCGCTTAGTTCAAGCACCGGCGCGATGGCGTCGGGCAGGGAAGGGCTTGTCAGTTCGGACACTGGCATGGTGTTGTCATTTACTTGGAAGCTAACGGGTGGATCAGAACAGCTTGGCGAACTTCTCGACGTTGCCGGCGTTGTAGGTGAACGGCGGGCCCAGGGCCGCTTCGCCGTTCGCGTCGAGCGTGACGCTGCCCAGGCGGCCGACCGAAACATGCGCGCCGGCGCCGGCGCCGGCTTTGCCGGTCACGAATTCGTGGGCGGCAAAGGTGGCGGCGTAACCGAGATCGATCGGATTCCAGATCGCGAATTCGCGCACGGCGCCGCTCTTGACGTGGCCGGCCATCTCGGACGGCAGGCCCAGGCCGGTGACGAACACCTTGCCAACCAGGTTTTCGTCCGCCACCGCCTTGCTGGCCGCGACGATGCCCACCGTGGTCGGCGCGATGATGGCTTTCAGGTTCGGGTGGCTGCGCAAGAGGCCGATGGCTTCGCGGTAGCTCTTGTCCGACTGGTCGTCGCCATACACGGTGGCCACGAGCTTGATGCCCGCGTACTCCGGCCGTTGCAGCGTCTGTTTCATCACGCCGATCCAGAGGTTCTGGTTCGTGGCCTGGCTCGACGCCGACAAAATCGCCAGCTCGCCCTTGCCGTTCATTTCGGCCGCCGCCATCTGGATCTGCTTCTCGCCGATCAGCATCGCGTTGGACGGATTGAGCTGCATCTGGCGTCCCCCGGGTCCGATGGCGCTATCGAACGAAATGACCTTGATCCCGCGGCTCATCGCCTTTTTCGCGATCGGCACCAGCGCGTCCGGGTCGTTGGCCGAGATGACGATCGCATCGACCTTCTGGCTGATCAGGGCGTTGACGATCTCGATCTGGCCTTCGGCGCTGGGCGTGGTCGGGCCGGTGTAGATGATCTCGACGCCGCCGATCTGGCTGGCCGCTTCCCTGGCGCCCTGGTGGGCGGCGTCGAAGAAGCCGTTGCCCAGGCTCTTGACGACCAGTGCGATGCGGGTCTGTTCCGGTTTCTCTTCGCTGCAGCCGGCCAGGCCGGCGAGCGCGCCCACGGCAGCCGCCGCGAGCAGGAGCTGTTTGATCTTCAATGCGAAATCTCCATCAGGACGGCCGACTGCAAGTCGTAGAGCGGGTTGTAGCGCGGCGAGGAAGGCGCCGCGAGCACCTGCGGTTCATCTTCCGGCGCAACCGTGATCACCTTCACGCCGTACCCTTCGAGCAGCTGCACGGCCTTGTCCGACGCGTCGGTGTCGGTAATGACGGTGGATACGCGGTCGAGGCCACACAGGATCAGGCCGGCCTTGCGCGTAAACTTGGAGCTGTCGACCAGCACCACCAGTTCTTCCGCCTGGCTGATCAGGCGCTTCTCGGCCTGGATCAGCAGCGGGTCGGCTTCCATCAGGCCAAGCAGAGACAGGCCGAAGACGCTCATGAACATCTTGCTGGCGTAGTGGTGCTGGGTGATGTCGTTGTCGAACGGGGACAGGATCACGTTCTGCTCGCGGTACACGCGCCCGCCCGGGATGATGATTTCGTTCTCGCTGGAGCTGAGCAAACGCTCGGCCATCAGGAACGAATTGGTCAGGATCTTGAGCTGCTTCTCGGTGAGGAACTCGGCCATCATGAACGTGGTCGTGCCGCCGTTGATGATGATCGTCTCGCCGTCGTTGCACATGCCGGCGGCATGGCGCGCGATGGCGCGCTTGCGGCTGGCGAAGCACTGGATATTGTGCTGGAAGGTTTCGCTGGTCAGCGGGAACTGGCGCGTGCGGGGCAGCAGGTTCTCGGCCCCGCCGCGGGTGCGGGTGAGCAGGTTGCGGCCCGCGAGCCAGCTGATGTCGCGCCGCACCGTTGCCGGGGACGCATTGAGCCATTCGACAAGTTGCTGGACCGTCGCCGACTGGTGCTCGGCGAGCAGTTTCAGCAAACGCTTGCGGCGTTTGTGATTCACCATGTTTGTCTCCTCCAAAAGCCGTCTGTTCGTGAATGCGGCATGACATCCGTCGTTGCAGGCCTCGTCGTGCCTGGAATCGCGGTGTGTGCCAAAAGAGTAGTTTCCTAATGCAAAAACGTCAATCACCAATTGATCAATTCCCTGATTGTTTCCCCGTCTTGTGGTGAGCAAACGCGCAAACCAATCAAGTCCGTGAGCATTTGGTACTTGGTCAGCAAGTTGATTATTTCTGCGTTGACACTGATTGTCCGGCTGCCTTCTACTGTCTGCCGATGCCACGCAACGTGCAGTACACGACAGATAACCGACAGAGACACCTCGCCGTCAAGCGAGCAAGAAAACAATCAACCTGGAGAATTTGATGGGCGCTATTAGCGAAAACACACAGCGTGAACCGATCACGTCGCGCTGGAACGATGAACTGGCCGCCACCATGAGCGAGCCGGAGCTGCTCCTGTACCGCTCCAACCTGCTTGGCTCGGACCTGCGCATTACCAATTTCGGCGGCGGCAACACGTCGGCCAAGGTCGCCATGCAGGATCCGCTGTCGGGCGAGCAGGTCGAGGTGCTGTGGGTGAAGGGGTCGGGCGGCGACCTGGGCAGCATCAAGCTCGATGGCTTTTCGACGCTCTACATGAGCAAGCTGCATGCGTTGAAAGGGCGCTACCGCGGCCTGGAGCACGAAGACGAAATGGTCGGCTACCTGCCGCACTGCACGTACAACCTGAACCCCCGTGCGGCGAGTATCGATACGCCGCTGCATGCGTACATCGCCCATGCCCACGTCGACCACATGCATCCGGACGCGTGCATCGCGATTGCCGCCTGCAAGAACAGCGAAGCGCTCACGGCAAAAATCTTCGAGGGCGAACTGGGCTGGCTGCCATGGCAGCGTCCCGGCTACGACCTCGGGCTGAAGCTCGAGGCCGTGTCGCGCGCCAACCCGGGCCTGAAGGGCCTGATCCTCGAAGGCCACGGCCTGTTCACCTGGGGCGATACATCGAAATCGTGCTACGAAACGACGCTGGCGATCATCAAGCGCGCCGAGGACTGGCTGGCGCAGAACGTCCAGCAGCCCGTGTTCGGCGGCGCCGTCGCCCAGCCGCTGCCTGCCAGTGATCGCGCCGCGCTGGCTGCGCGCCTGATGCCGCTCCTGCGCGGCAAGATCAGCCGTGACGAATACAAGCTCGGCCACTTCGACGACAGCGACGCGGTGCTCGAATTCGTGTGCAGCGCCGACCTGGCGCCGCTCGCCGCCCTGGGCACCTCGTGCCCGGATCACTTCCTGCGCACCAAGATCCGTCCGCTGGTGCTGGACTTCGACCCTGCCGCACCGGACCTCCAGCGCCTGGTCGACGGCCTCGATCAGGCGCTGGTGGATTACCGCGCCGACTACACGGCCTACTACGAACGCTGCAAGCGCACCACCAGCCCGGCCATCCGCGACGCCAATCCGATCATCTACCTGATTCCCGGCGTGGGGATGCTGTCGTTCGCGAAGGACAAGGCCACCGCGCGCATCGCCGGCGAATTCTATGTCAACGCGATCAACGTGATGCGCGGCGCGAATGGCGTCGACACCTATGTCGGCTTGCCCGAACAGGAAGCGTTCGACATCGAATACTGGCTGCTCGAAGAAGCCAAGCTGCAGCGCATGCCCAAGCCGAAAAGCCTGGCCGGGCGCATCGCGCTGGTGACCGGCGGCGCGGGCGGCATCGGCCAGGCGGTTGCGCGCCAGCTGCTGCAAGAGGGCGCATGCGTGATGCTGACCGATATCGATGCCGATGCGCTGGGCGAGGCCGGCGGCGACCTGACCCGGGTCGCGGGCAAGGACAGCGTGGGCACGGTGCGCGCCAATATCACGAGCGAAGAAGAAGTCGACGCCATCCTGCAGGCAGCGGCGCTGCGTTTTGGCGGCGTGGACCTGCTCATCTCGAACGCCGGCATCGCGTCGGCCGCGCCGCTCGACGAGACCACGCTGGAGATCTGGAAGCGCAACCAGGACATCCTGGTGACCGGCTACTTCCTGGCCAGCCGCGCCGCGTTTCGCATCATGAAGCAACAGGGCCTTGGCGGCAGCATGGTTTTTGTGGGGAGCAAGAACGGCCTGGTCGCCTCGAGCGGCGCATCGGCCTACTGCACCGCCAAGGCGGCCGAGCTGCACCTGGCGCGCTGCGTGGCCCTCGAAGGTGCGGAGCACGGCATCCGCGTCAACGTCGTCAATCCGGACGCGGTGATCCGCGGCTCGCGCATCTGGGACGGCAAGTGGAAAGAAGAGCGCGCGGCCTCGAACAAGATCGACGCCGACGGTGTCGAAGAGTTTTATCGCAAGCGCAGCCTGCTCAAACTGAGCGTCCTGCCGGAAGACATCGCCGAAGCGGTGTACTTCTTCGCCAGCGACAAGGCGGGCAAGAGCACCGGCAACATCCTGAACGTGGATGCCGGGAATGCTGCCGCGTTCACGCGGTAAGCTAAGATTATCCGCCATAGAAAAAAACATGAGAAACATCAGGAGACACGTATGACGAGCGTAATCGACGCCGGCCGGGTGGCCGACCACAACGCAGGGCTGGAGGCCCAGCTGCATGCCGACTACGACGCGCTGGGCGGCATGCTCGCGCGGCGCGGTGTGGACATCGAACGTATCACGACGCTGGCGCAAACCTTCGCCGTGGCCGTGCCCAGCTGGGGCGCGGGCACGGGCGGGACGCGCTTTGCGCGCTTCCCTGGCCGGGGCGAACCACGCAATGTGTTCGAGAAGCTGGAAGACTGCGCGGTAATCCACCAGCTCACGCGCGCGACGCCCAGCGTGTCGCCGCACTTCCCGTGGGATAAGCCGTCCGACCTGTCCGAACTGCGCGCCACCGCCACGGCGCTGGGGCTGGCGTTCGACGCGGTCAATTCGAACACCTTCCAGGACCAGGCGGGGCAAGACCAGAGTTACAAATTCGGCAGCCTGACGTCGACCAGCGCCGCCGTGCGCGCCCAGGCCATCGCCCACAATATCGAATGCATCGAACTGGGGCGGGCCATCGGCTCGCAGGCGCTGACCGTGTGGGTCGGCGACGGCGCCAACTTCCCCGGCCAGCAGAACCTGCGCGGCGCGCTCGAACGCTACCTGGAGAGCATGCGCGAGATCTACGCCGCGTTGCCCGCCGACTGGCACGTGTTCATCGAGCACAAGCTGTTCGAGCCGGCCTTCTACGCCACCACGATCGCCGACTGGGGCACGAGCTTTGCCTGCGCCACCGCGCTGGGCCCCAAGGCCAAGTGCCTCGTCGACCTGGGGCACCATGCGCCCAACACGAATATCGAGATGATCGTGGCGCGCCTGGCGCAGTTCGGCAAGCTCGGGGGCTTCCACTTCAACGACAGCAAGTACGGCGACGACGATCTCGATTCAGGCTCGATCAATCCGTTCCAGCTGTTCCTGGTGTTTAACGAGCTGGCCGATGCGAACCTGCGTGAAGGCCCGTCGTTCCAGCCTGCGTACATGCTGGACCAGTCGCACAATGTCACCGACCCGATCGAAAGCCTGATGAGCAGCGCCGGCGAAGTGCAGCGCGCGTTCGTGCAGTCGGCGCTGGTCGACCGCGCGGTACTGGCCGGGCTGCAAGAGCAGAACGACGTGCTCGAGGCGGCGCAGACGCTCAAGCGCGCATTCCGCACCGACGTCAGCCCGATCCTGGCGATGGCGCGCGTGCGCGCTGGCGGCGCGGCCGATCCGGTGGCGTGCTATCGCGCCAGCGGCTACCGCGATCGCGTGGCGGGATTGCGGCCGGCGCGCGCCGGTGCGAGCGGCAGCGGGATCGTCTGATGGCGGGCCTGACCCGGCGGGCGTTCCGCATGAAGCTCAAGGCGGGCAACGAAGCCGAATATCAGCGCCGCCATGACGCCATCTGGCCCGATCTGGCGGCGCTGCTGCGCGCTGCCGGCATCGTCGATTACGCGATCTTTCTCGACGCGGGCACGCTCGATCTGTTTGCGGTGATGACGCTGGCGCCGCAGGCTGATCCGGGGCCGCTGCCCGAGCATCCGGTGATGCGGCGCTGGTGGGATTTCATGGCCGACCTGATGGAGGTCGAGCCGGGAAACCGGCCGAAGGAGTGGCCGCTGGTGCAGGTGTTCGAGTTGGAGTGAATGGTTCGGGGCAGGGCCGACACCACAGGCGTTCCTCGCACCACCAACCCGTCGTACCCGCCTGCGCGGGTACGACGGGCAGCAAAACTGATCACGGCTGCTCTTGTTCGACTAGGTCCCCCGCGCCAGCCATTCCTTCGGCACCGGCACCACCACGATATTCATCGACCGCCCATCGCTCGAGAGCATCGCCGATTGAATCTGGATCCGCGTACCATCCGCGCTGAACGTCGGATGCGGGTGATCCGCCGCCGTGGTCTTGTGCCCCGTCGTGAGCAGTTTCATTTCGCGGTTGCGCCGATCGATCAGCCACACGCTGCGGCTGAAATCGTCGCCCACCGCAAAGCGCCCGTCGCTCGAGCCATGCACATGCCACAGGCCGCTGCCCGAATCGGTCTGGCCCACGATCTGCATCTGCCGCGTGCGCAGGTTGACGATCGCCAGCCCCGACGGCTTTTCACGGCTGCCCGTCTGGCCCCAGCCATCGTCCTGCCCCGGATTGGCGCCGCCGACATCGGTCGCGGGCCCCGCCACGCTTGCCGCCGCGCCGGGAATCGCGCGATGCCCCATGATCGCCATCGCCACTTCATCCTTCGAGATCACCGCCTCGTGCGTGACCCATTCATACGGCGCTTCCGGGTACAGCGGCCGTAGCCCGCTGCCGTCGGCGCGCACGGTCCAGGTGCGCTGCGGCGACTTGCCGCCGGTCTCCCAGCAGAACACGATCTCGCCCGGATTGAACAGGTTGGCCTGGATGTGGCCAACCTGGAACGGCACCGATACCACGTGCCGGATTTCGCTGGTGCGCACATTCAGGCGCGCGATGCCCTGCGGCCCGGCGCCCATCTTGCGCGGTCCGAACGCCGCTTCGATCTTCGTGCCCGGCGCCAGGTGCCTGGCTGCCTGGCCGGGGCCGACCTTGAAATAGACCCATTCTTCATCGGCGTCGAGCGCCAGGTCGCCGCCGGCTTCCAGCTCGGCCGGCAGGTTCGACGCCACGCGCTGGTAGCTGGCGGCCGGGCCCATGCGGCCGGCCTGGCTGTCGGCCAGCAGGCGCGCCAGGTCGGCCTCGACAACCTGCAGGCCGGTATCGGCCTGGCGCATGTAGTACAGCTTCATCGAACGCTGCGCGAGATTGAGCATGCCGGTGTAGCCACCCTCGGTCACCTGCACGATGTCGCCGCTCGCCTCGTTCACCGCCAGCGCCTCGCCCCCGGCCAGCTGCGAGCGAAACACCAGCCACTTGCCGTCCGCCGTCCATTGCGGATGGGTGGGATAGATTTTCGAGTCGCCATGCGGCTTGCTGGTCAGGAACGTGAGCATCGTGCCGGTGACCGGATCCCTGACGATTTTGCGCTCGCTGGGAAAGCGCTTGCCGATCTGGGCCGACGCCAGGCCGGGCAGAAGGAGCAGGGCGCACAGGCCGAGGGTGGTGGTGTAACGCAGTCGCATGAGGTCTCCCTGTTGTGGATGTCATGCGCCCATTGTCACGGCAGGTATTGCTCATTTCTAATCATTTTATTGATTCTTTCTGCGGTTTGACGATCAGGTTTCGCCACCGCGCATAGAATCCGAAAATACCAATTAGAAACGGAGACTGTTGTCCATGATCTTGCCGCGCATTGTGCAGCCTGTCGTGACCGCGCTGATGCTGGCGCTGACAGGCATCCTGCCGGCCCATGCCCAGCTGCCAGCGGTGAACACCGATCCGGCGCGCAACGGCCACGACGACGGGCAGGACAAGGGCGTGCAGAGACGAGGTCACCGACATCGACAACCGCCTGCCTGGGCAGCGCGAGACCGTGCGCAGCTACGGCTGGTATCTGCGCAAGTTCGTCGACGACACGCAGGCCAGGGGCGCTACCCCGGTGGTCGCGTCGCTCATCCCGCGCAAGGCCTGGATCGACACCGGCCCGCAGGCGGGCACCATCCGCCGCAACCGCGCCGACTACGCCGGCTGGGCGCAGGCCGTGGCGCAGGCAGACGGCGTGGCCTTCATCGACCTGACGCTGCCGGTGACCGATGGCTACCATGCGCTGGCGCGCCCGGGCCGTCTTTCGTACCACCTGGTTGCGCCAGAGCGCCGGCCAGCCCTGCATCATCACATCGCATCGCCATACCCAATAACAATCGATCAGGTTCACAAGGAGACTTACCACATGCATTCCCGGACACCGCGCCACACCCTGATGGCCATCGTCATGGCCGCCGCATTCCCGCTCGCCGCCAGCGTCTCGGCACAGGACGCGCCGCCGCCGCAAGAGAAGGGGCCGGCACCGGCCGACGCCATGCTGCATGCGCTGGACGTCACCTATCCGACGCCGTACCGCGCCATGCCGGCGGCCGAGGTCAAGGCGGTGCTGGACCGGGTGTTCGTGTATCTCGATCGCACCACGCCGGCGGAACTGGTCAACAAGCGCACCGGCGCGGCGGTGACCGACCTGTCGAAGGCCGATCCCGAGTCGGTGCTCAAGCCGGGTGACTTCCGGCTGACCAGCTATGAATGGGGCGTGACGTATATCGGCATGCTGGCGGCAGGCCAGGCGACCGGCGATACGCGCTATCTCGACTACGTGCAAAAGCGCCACGCGCTGCTGTCGCAACTGACGAAGACTTACCTGCCGGGCGTGCAGCGCGATGCCGCCACCGCCCAGGCGCCGATCAAGAGCTTCCTCAACCCGCATGCGCTCGACGATGCCGGCGCGCTGTGCCACAGCTTCATGAAGGCCAAGCTGGGCGGCTCGAAAGTCGACTACGGCCAGATGATCGGGGTCTGCGGCGACTTCGTCACGAAGCACGAATACCGCCTGAAGGATGGCACGCTGGCCCGCGGCGGCCCGGATGGCAAAGGCGGGCGCAAGATGCGGCCGCTGCCCGACACGATCTGGCTCGACGATATGTTCATGGGTGTGCCGACGATCGCTTACCTGGGCAAGACCACGGGCGACACGCGCTACTACGATGACGCGGTGCGCCAGGTCACGCAATTCTCCAGCCGCATGTTCAACCCTGCGCTGGGCCTGTACATGCATGGCTACGTCGAAGGCGCTAGCCAGCATCCCGAGCTGCGCTGGGCGCGCGCCAACGGCTGGGCGGTGATGGCGATGGTCGAAGTGCTCGAGGTGCTGCCCGCGAACCACCCGGGCCGCGCGGCCGTGCTCGAGCAGCTGCGCGCGCACATCCACGGGCTGGCCAGTTACCAGACCAAGGACGGCTTCTGGCACCAGCTGATCGACCGCAACGACACGTACCAGGAAACGTCGGCCACCGCCATCTATGCCTACGCAATCGCGCGCGCGGTGAACCGCGGCTATGTCGAGCCGGCGGTGTACGGCCCGATGGCCAACCTGGCCTGGAATGCGGTAGCCAGCAAGGTGCGCGCCAGCGGCGAAATCGAGGGGATCTGCGTGGGCACCGGGATGGCGTTCGATCCGGCCTTTTACGCCTACCGCCCGACCAGCGTGAAGGCGGCGCACGGTTATGGCCCCGCGCTGCTGGCCGGCGCCGAGATCATTGAGCTCAACAAAAAGTTCAAGTTCGGGCTCAATGACAGTGGGTTGATGTTCCAGGGCGGGCGCGACTGAGCCTGCTCACGGGTGCCGATCCGCTTGGCTGTCGGGGCACGCAACGCAGCGGATCGGGACATGCATGGTGATCGACTGGCGCGTCGCGATGAGGCCGGGCCATCGGGCTTGCAGCCCCGGTGCGACCGCTCGCGCACAGCATCGCCGATGTGATGGCGCGGCGGCACTGCACCTGCGCGTGTACCGGCTAACGATACGTCGGGTGGCGCGGGGAGCTGCCTGGTCCGGGATCAGTCGCGCGCCGTGCGCCATTCCTGCGGATTGGCTGGCTGTTCGTGCTCGCTGCCGCAGTTGGTGATGCGCTGCTTGCCATGTTGTTCGATCACGTCGACGCTCGTCGTGGTCGCGCGCTCGGTGATGCAATAGATGCCGAGGGGTGTGACCACGCGCACGCGCCGCGCGCCATCGCCGCCATCGTTGACCAGTTCGACCACCTTCGGCGCTTGCCACCAGCGGTTCGGCGCGAGTGCGGCGGCGTCGTCAAAACCCCTGACCATGCGGATCTGTGGGCTGTCGCGGGGCACCACGATGTACGCCTTGCTGCTCTTGCGCAGCTCACGATCGATGGCGCCGGCATCGCGCCTGGCCTGGTCGAGGATATGGCGGGTGTCGTTGGAAGGCGGCGCCTCTGCAGCGACATCGACAGACGCAGTCGGCGCCGGCGCAGCTGCAGCCGGCCCGGGTGCAGCTTGGACCGTGCGCGATGAAGTGCCTGTCGAGGTGTGTGCTGAGGTGCGCATGGAGGTGCGCATGGAGGTGAGCGGCTGCGCCGGACGTTCACTGGCGAGGCCAGGAGGATCAGTACGCCTGGGCACTGATGTCGGTCGCACAGAAGGCGGCAACCGCACCCACTGAATAAATTCTTCCAGTTGGCCAGCGTCGACACGCGGCATCTGGCGCGTTGCCTGCCACCCGGCCAGCATGGCAGCGTGCAGCAGCAAGGTCACGCCGATGCCCGCGAGGCGATGTGCCGGACGTGCCGCTACGGGCAGGGCAAGGCTCAACGCCCAGCCCCGGCGGCAACTAGCGGCGGGGGCGATAGGGTTCGCAGCCGATGCCATCGCCATCGCGGTCCAGGTGCGCGCCATATCCTGGCTCACCGATGTGCACGGGCGCGGCGCCCGCCGCACGCGCCTGCGCGCAATTGGCGAAGCTGCCCGCGCCACGCGCTGCGGTGCGCAGCCCGACCTGCGTCGGCGCCGGTTGAAGAGCGCCGGCATGCGCGCCAGCCGAACCCATTGCCTTTGCCGGCGGGCGATGGCAATGGTAGTCGCCCGTCTTGCGGTTGACGTGGCACCCGTCGGCATTCAGGCCGCCGCCGTGCGCCTGCACCCCGGCTGCCAGCATGAGTCCCGTGCACGCCAGGGCCAGTCGGAGCGTCATCGCCATGCAGGTTCCCTCAAAAAGTCGTCCAGGCGGCGCATTCGAATTGATGCCCGCAACACATGTTCTAAGTGAATTATACGGGCCGGAGAATGGCGAAATATCGCCAAATCTCACGCCATCAAGTGCGCGGCCGGCCGACCGGCGCTGCTGGCGCGCTCTGCCCACGGTCGGCGCGGTTCTTGACGAAATACGCGAACAGGTACGCGTCGCGCGGCGGCGCCAGGCGTGCGCGGCCACCAACGTTGTCGCCAGCAATGTCGCCAATGTTGTCGCCAACAATGCCGCCAGCGATGCCGCCAGCGAAAAGCGACAGCGCGCTGCGCCGCTTCACCGCGCGGCGCCCGGGCGGTCATCGCGCTTGCCGTCGTCGCCCAGTGGCCGTGCCTGTGTGCGGCCGGGGCTGGGCGGTACGGTGAAGGCAGTCACCGGATCGGGATGGCCCGGATCGAAACGAAAGTCGGGCACGAGGTGCCTGGCCAGCGGGACGTCCGCCTGGCGCATGCCCAGCGCGACCGCCTTGGCCATCAGGTAACTACCGTACGGGCTGTGGTGCGTGTTGTCGAGCTTGCCGGCGGTCGACGTGGCGAAGGCGGCTTTCGAGCCTTCCACGCCGAGCGCCACGTACAGCGCCTGGCTCATGGCGTTCAGGTCGATGAACGGCACGCCCAGTTCGCGCGCCGACTGGCGCGCCGCTTCTGCATAGTCCAGCAGCGACGGCTTGAACGCGCCCGCCGCATCAAACGCGCGCCGCTCGACCGGCGAGACAATCACCGGCAAGCCGCCGCGGGCGCGCACCGCGTCCACGTGGGTCTTGATTTCCGCCTTGTAGGTGGTGAACGGGCCGCTCGTGCCATCCTTGGCCTGCTTCTGGTCGTTGTGCCCGAATTGCATCAGCAGCACGTCGCCAGGCAGCATCGCGCTCAGAATCTTGTCGATGCGGCGGCGCGCGAGCGAATCGCGGTAAGTCTCGCCCGATTGCGCGTGGTTGGCCACGGCCACGGCCGGACCAAACAAGCGCGGCAGCATCTGGCCCCAGCTGTTATATGGCTCGCCTGGCTGGTCGCTGACGGTGGAGTCGCCCAGCAGGAACAGCGTCGGCACGCGCGCCGGCACGATGCTGACGCGGCGTACTGCATTCTGTTCGCCATTGAATTCCAGTGTCAGGCGCGTGTCCCAGTTCCAGGCTTCGGTTTCCACTTCACGCGGCGCCTTCAGTTTTACTTCACCCGGCGCGACACCGGGGACGGCGGCGATGCGCGGCGTGCGCACGTTGACGATGAAGGTGCGCAGGACGGTCTGGCCGGCGGCGGCCGGGACGTTCTCCAGCATCAGCCGGCGCAGTTCGGATTTGACGGTGGTGGACGACGGCGCGGTGTCACTGCCCAGTGCGACCGTCACCGCGTAGTTCCCCTCCGGGAGGTCGACCGAAAAATAGCGGGCGCCGGACTGCGTGCCCGGCTCGAAGCCGTAGCCGCGTTCAGGCGTGTAGGTTGTACTGGGGGCGACTTGCGTGTAGCCGACCGGCGCGGCCCCGGCGCCGAACGCGAACCGGGCAGGCGTGGCGGCATGGACCTGGGTGGCAAGCAGGGCGACTGCGGCGATGAAACCTGCCGGCCAGCGAGGCAACGTCGTCATTTACCGCTCCGCCGCCAGCTTGATGCGTACCGGCGAGCGCAGACGCGCCGCTTCATCGGCCACTTGCTGCTGCCAGTCGCGCTGGGTGGCGAATGGACTGCCGCGCGTCCAGGCCGCGCCCACGTAATGGGTCAGCGGCTGGCCTGACGTGACCGGCGCGAGCACCAGCGCATTGCGCTCGTCGGCGGCAAAACCGCCACCGGCGCCGCTCGCTGCCGGCACGATCAACGCCACACCGAAGTCGCCCAGGCTGCGCTGCGTCACCCACTGCACCAGGCTGCCGTCGGCGCGCCGGTCGCTGAAGTCCACCTTCACTTCCTGGCCCTTGTCGCTGGGGCGCTTGTTCAGTCCCACCGCAACATTCAGGCGCGCCGGGCCGGTGAACGTGAACGTGCTGTCGATGCGGTCGAACCAGCGCCCGGCGTCGACCGTGAAGCGCTTGACCTCGGTGACCTTGACGCCTGCTGCGTCCCAGGCGTCGTAGTGCAGCTCGAAGACGGTGCGCACCGGGCCGCTGGCCAGGATGTGCCAGTCGCGGTAATTGGCGCCGACGTGCAGCTTCGTGCCGTCCCAGATCCCCGTGCCGCCGGCGCCGCGGGTCGGGCCGACGTTGTACATGTCGATGCCTTCGCCGCCGTCCACGTGGTAATGATCGTGCCCGATGTTGTACCAGCGGTCGACGATCGGGTAGGGCACCCGCTTGAACCAGATATCCATGCCGCTGGTGACCAGCACTTCCTTGTCGCTGCCACCCGGCGCCGGGGCAGACAGGGCCGGCCCGTAGGCACGGTGCGCCAGCTTGTCGTTCTCCCACGCGAAGTCGTCGAGACGCTCCTTCACAAAACGCGCATCGGTGCGGGGCGGGAACGGCGCCACGACTGCATCGGCCCGTTCGACCGTGAAGGCCGCGCTCTTCTCGCCGGCGGCAAAGTCGTGCTGGAACAGCAGCTCGCCATAGGCCGCGCCGACCATATTCGGGTCCTTGGCCGTGGCCGCGAGATTGGTCACCTGGTACGGCAGCACCTTACCGGCGGCGTTCTTGACGATCAGGCGCTGGGACGGCACCTTCGGCAGGGCGGCGTCGACCTGGGGCCAGGGAATGGCGATGGTCTCGGCGGGGCGCGCAATGGCCAGGTCGTGGCTGACCGTGACGTTCAGGCGTTCGGCCGCATGCACCTGGGCGGCAAGGGTAGCGGCAAGGGCGAAAAGGGAAAGGCGTGGGTTCATATCATATCGCTATCGAGTCGTATTGGTCTGCGGCGGCGTGGCCATGCCTTCGCCAAGGAAGAAACTCGGGTGGGGCGGCTGGTTGTAACCGCCATTCTGGGCGGCTACCTGCACCCGGTACTGGCGGTCGCGCATGAGCGGCGCCAGGCGGTGCGTCGTCGGGATGGTGGTGGAAAACACCAGGAGTGCATCATCGTTTGCGCTGCGCCAGACGACCTCTTCGCGCCAGTCGCCCAGCAGGTCGGCCGACAGCACGGGGTTGGCCTTGGTGCCGTTGTTCGAAGCCGCGCCGAACTTCGCCCCGTCGAGCAGGGGATCGAGCCGCTGCGTCTGCGGGTTCCACTTCTCGATGCGGGTGCCGTCGAGTGACTCGCGCAGCAGGTCGCCGTCCCACCACAGGGCGAAGTTGAAGGCGCGCGGACGGACCGCTGACACCTGCACGCCGCCCGCGCTCATGATGCCGCCCTCGGGACTGGCCAGACCGCCGATCGCGGCCCAGCATTCGTTGCCCGGCCAGGCTGGATCGATGTCCATGCAGATGCCGCGGCCGACATCCGTGCTGGCGTCCATGCGCCACAAGACCTTGCCGGTGGCGGCATCGTGCATCTCCGCGCCGTGGCCCCGATAGCACTTGGGCGACTCGTGGACCATGAATACCTGCAGGCCCGCGCGCGCCGGGTCGTGCTGGCCGACGTGCAGGGCGTCGCCGTGGCACAAGCCGGTGCTGTACATCAGCGTGCCGTCGCTCTTGACGGTGGCGGCGCCGTACACAATGTCGTCGCGGCCATCGCCATCGGCGTCGGCCACGGCCATCCAGTGTGCGCCCTGGCCGGCGGCGGCTGCATTGGCCGGAGCGAGGCTGTCGAATACCCAGCGCTGCGTGAGTTTGCCGCCGCGCCAGTCCCAGGCCGCCAGCACGGCGCGCGTGTAGTAGCCGCGCGCGAACACGGCGCTGGGCTGCTGCCCGTCGAGATACGCGACGCCGCCCAGGAAGCGGTCGACCCGGTTGCCGTAGGCGTCGCCCCAGTCTTTTGAGGCGCCGCGTGGCGGCAGATAATCGGTCGTGGCCAGTGCCGCGCCGCTGCGGCCGTCGAACACCGTGAGAAATTCAGGTCCATCGAGCACATAGCCATCCTTGTTGCGGTAGTCGGCGTTGGCTTGCCCGATCACCTTGCCCTGGCCATCGATGCTGCCGTCGGCGGTCTTCATCATGACTTCGGCGCGGCCGTCGCCATCGAAGTCGTAGGCGAGGTACGTCGTGTAATGGGCGCCGGCGCGGATGTTGCGCCCCAGGTCGATACGCCACATGAAGCTGCCGTCGAGGCGATAGGCGTCGATCAGCGTGGGACCGGTGTGGCCGCGCTGCGAATTGTCGCGCGCATCGGTCGGCTGCCATTTGACCAGCAGTTCGTAAGCGCCGTCGCCATCGAGGTCGGCGGCCGAGCCGTCATTGATCACATAGGTGTAGGGCTTGCCGTCCGGCGCCACGCCTCCGGCAGGTTTGCGCACCGGGATGGTCAGGTATGACTGGGGCCAGGCGGCAACAGGCTTGCCGCTGGCAGCGTCTTCGACGTCAGCGCGCACCGGGCGCACGCTGTAGTTGCTGCCGGAGGGCGCGCCGGCGTCGAGGAAGTTCGTGATGGCGAGGGGCTGCGCGTTGACGGGCGCACCGTTGCGATACAGGTTGAAGCGGATGGCTGCGTCGTCGCTGGCGGGCGCGCGCCAGCTGATGAAGTTGCCTTCCTGTGCGCGGATCGCCACCACACCAAGGTCGCTTGGTGCGTGGTGCTGGCCTGGTGTGGCGCAGGCCGTGCACGCCGCCGCGAGAACGCCCAGGGTTGCGCCGCGCTGCAGTGTCTCGATGAGGGAAGGCGTTGCCATGGTGTCGATCGTCTTCGGCGAAAATGCAAACGAGTATTCATGCAGCGCTACCGCGCTGTCAACCGGATGGCGGCGCAGCAGCCCAATCAATCATGGGCGTGAGCATTCGCGCCGGAGCGAGATTTTCAAGCCGGGCCAATGGACAGCGACATGTGCGCCGACGTAGACTGCCGCATCGTCACGCTCACCGGATCTCCATTGTCGCTGCCATGATCATATCGTCTGCCCTCGATTTTCGCGATGCCGCGCGCCGCCGGCTGCCGCCATTCCTGTTTCATTACCTCGATGGCGGCGCCGGCGCCGAGCAGACCTTGCGCAGCAATGTCGCCGACCTGCAGGCGGTGCGGCTGCGCCAGCGCGTGCTCAGGGGGAGTGAAGATCTCGATCTGGGCGTGACGTGGTTCGGCGATAAATATTCCCTGCCGATCGCGCTGGCGCCGGTCGGCTTGACCGGCATGTATGCGCGGCGCGGCGAAGTACAGGCGGTGCGCGCGGCCTGCCACCGCAACATCCCGTTCATCCAGTCGACCGTGTCGGTGTGTCCGCTGGCGGAGGTGGCGGCGCAGGCATCCACGCCGATCTGGTTCCAGCTGTACGTGCTCAAGGACCGCGGCTTCATGCGCGACATGATGCGGCGCGCATGGGAGCTCGGTTCAAGGACGCTGGTCTTCACCGTCGACATGCCGGTGCCAGGCGCGCGCTACCGCGATGCGCACAGCGGCATGAGCGGGCCGCATGGCCCATTGCGGCGGGTGCTGCAGGCCATCGCCCATCCACGCTGGGCCTGGGATGTCGGCCTGCATGGTCGTCCGCATGACCTGGGCAATATCTCAACTTATCTGGGCAGCGCCACCGGCCTGGCCGACTATATAGGCTGGCTGGGCGCGAACTTCGATCCGGGCATCGCGTGGAACGACCTGCAATGGATTCGCGACGAGTGGCAGGGGCGGCTGGTCATCAAGGGCATCCTCGATCCGGATGATGCCCGTGATGCGCTGACGTTTGGGGCCGACGGCATCGTCGTGTCGAACCATGGCGGGCGCCAGCTCGATGGCGCGCCGTCGAGCGCGCAGGCGCTGCCTGCAATTGCCGACGCGGTGCGGGGCAAGATGACCGTGTTTGCCGATGGCGGCGTGCGTACCGGGACCGATGTCTTCCGCATGCTGGCGCTGGGCGCCGATGGCGTGCTGCTGGGCCGCGCCTTCGTGTACGCGCTGGCCACGCACGGCCAGGCGGGTGTCGAGCGGCTGCTGCAGATCATGGAAAAGGACTTGCGGACCACGATGGTGCTCACCGGCGTGCGTTCGCTGGACGAAATCGGGCCCCATTTGCTGGTGCGCGCATAGCGGTGCCTGAATGTCCGTGGCCGCCGCGCCATTGCTCATGACGCTGATTGATTGGTGCGAATCGCGAAAAGTGCCAGCGAAGAGCAGGCACGAGACGACGCTGGAATGCTAAGATTTTTGCTCCCGATTCTTCATGAGGCAGCACGATGTTCCCGTCCAAGCCAGCGCTCTCCGTCATCGTCTCCCTGTCTCTGTCTCTTCCCCTGTCTCTGTTGTCATCGACCGCATCTGCTGAGGTCAGTCTCCCTTCGATCATCTCGGATCACATGGTCCTGCAGCGCGGCGCCAGTGTTCCGGTGTGGGGCCGGGCTGCCCCTGGCGAGTCTGTCACGGTGACATTTGGCAGCCAGGTGCGCGCCACGCGCGCCGGGGCCGATGGACGCTGGCAGGTCGCCCTCGCGCTCGACGCCGTGTCCCGCACGCCGGCCGTTCTCACCGTCAGCGGGGAGGGTAATGTCGTCGTGGTGCGCGATGTTCTGGTTGGCGAGGTCTGGCTTGCAGCGGGCCAGTCCAATATGGAAAAGCCGCTGGGCGACAAGCCGAAACAGAAGCCGACCCTCGATGCCGAGGCCGACATCGCCGCTGCGGACCATCCGGAACTGCGGCTATTCAAGGTGGCCAAGAAAAAATTCACCCAGCCGCAGGAGGACGTGACGGGGACGTGGGTCGTCACCACGCCGGCCTCGATCGAGCAGACCAAGTTCTCGGCCGCGGCCTACCACTTCGGGCGCATGCTCAAGACAGAGCTGGCGAGCCCCGTCGGCCTGATCGATGCCAGCTGGGGCGGCACCCGGATCGAGCCCTGGACCCCGGTCGCCGCCACAGGCGCGGCAAGCGACACTGGCGGCAGCGAGACCAGGCAATACACGCCTTCGGCAATCTACAACGGCATGGTGGCGGGACTGGTGCCCTTTGGGCTGCGCGGCGTCATCTGGTATCAGGGCGAATCGAACATCGTCGACGGCGAGGACCCGGCCAGCTACACGTCCAGGATGGAAGCCCTGGTGGCCGGTTGGCGCGGGGCCTGGAAAACGGCGTTCCCGTTCTATTATGTGCAGGTGGCGCCGCATCTCTACCATATCGTGCGCAAGGCAACGGTCAAGGATCGCGATGCCCTCCCTCGAATGTGGGAAGCGCAGGCGCAGGCGCTGCGTATCCCCGACACCGGCATGGTCGTCACCACCGACCTGGTCGACGACCTGCGCGACATCCATCCCCGTGACAAGAAATCGGTGGGCCTGAGACTGGCCAGCCTGGCGCTGTCCGATACCTACGGCAAGCGCGGGATCGTGGCATATGGCCCCGTGTTTCGCAGCATGGCGGTGCGGGACGGCAAAGCGGTGCTTGCCTTTGATTTCGCGGACGGCCTGACCGGGCGAGACGGCCAGCCACTGGACTGGTTCGAGATCGCCGGCGCCGACGGCCATTATCATCCGGCCAGCGCCATGATCGAGCGCGGCCGCGTGGTTGTCGCCAGTGCGAACGTCGCGCAGCCGGTGACCGTACGCTTCGCCTGGGATGAGTCGGCGCAGCCGAATCTGGTCAACAAGGCAGGCCTGCCGGCGCTGCCGTTCCGGTCCGACCATCCGATCCCGGCCATCCGCAGCAGCGGGCAGTGAGCAAGGACGCACGTGAACAATATTCGTACACTATCGCTGGCGTTGGCGTTGATACTGCCAGCGGCGACGGCCTTCCCTGCGCCGGCTGCCGAGCGCTTCGATATCGCCATCACGGTCGACGACATGCCGTCGCACGGCAAGTTGCCGCCGGGGATGACGCGGCTCGGCATCGTGCAAGCGCATCTCGCAACGCTCAAGGCGCACGGGGTTCCCGAAGCCTACGGGTTCGTCAACGCAGGCAGGCTCGCCGACGACCCGGGCAATGCCGCCGTCCTGGACGCATGGCGCGCCGCCGGCTACCCGCTCGCCAACCACACCTTCAGCCACCTGAACCTGAACAAGGCCGCAAGCCTGGATGCCTGGACCGCCGACGTGATCGCCGGTGAACCGGACGTCGCCGCGCGCATGCAGGGGGCCGACTGGCGCTACCTGCGGTTTCCCAACCTGGCCGCCGGCGCGGACCGGGAGCGCAGCGAAGGGGCGCTGGCGTTCCTGGCGGCGCGCGGTTACCGCGTGGCCGACGTCAGCGTGGCCTTCAGCGACTGGGTCTATACGGATGCCTACGCGCGCTGCGTCGCAAAGGGCGACAGTGAATCCGTCGCTGCCATGAAGGCGCACTATCTGAAGGCCGTGGAGCGCGGCATCGCCGGCATGAAGGCCGCATCGCGGCAGGTCTACGGGCGGGTCATTCCGCAAGTGCTGCTGACGCATCTGGGCGGGTGGAGCGCAGTGACCTTGCCGGACGTGCTGGACCGGCTCGACGCCGCCGGCGCGCGTTACGTGGCCCTGGCCGATGCCCAGGCCGATCCGGCCTACCGGGAAGCCGGCAGCGGCAGCGTCGTTACCCGGACCGCCCGCAAAAAGGGCATCCGGCTCGCGGGCGTCGACGGCGACGGCGATGGCGCGCCGGCCCTCGACATCGGGCGTCTGTGTCGCTGAACCCGGCAAGAACACCACCGGGCGCTGGCGCCGCGGCCTGATCGAGGTCGCGTGGCTGGGGCGCAAAGCCGACGTGGTGCTTCCCCCTGAGACGACGGCAAGGTTGGCGAACGGGACGATCGTGTCCGGCAAAGGGCGGCACACGATTCCCCGGCTCGCCTGGGGCCGGCACGACTGCCGCCCGCGCCAACGCACTACGGCGCCCGCTTCGGCTACCCCTTCTGCTCTGCTCATCCTTTCGTTTTTCTGACCATGCGTCGCATTCCTGAGTGACTGTTGCGTCAATACGCACGCCGGTTCGCGAATAACTTCGTGTATTTATGTCAACTGGATTGCATTAAGAAACGTTAATCAGACACATTTCGCTCGCGCCCAGTCGCGGCCAGGCCGATTCACGCAGAATTTGGAGAATGAATGACCCGTTTGAAAGTCACGCCGATCTACGCCGCCATCATGCTGATGACCGCGTCTGCAGCGCCAGCGTTCGCGCAGGCAGTCATCGACACGCCGGTTGCAGCGCCGGAGCAGGCGGTGCCCGCGGCAGCAGCGCCTGCGCCAGCGGTCGCACCCGCAGCCCCCACCGTCATCAAGGTCACCGGCCTGCGCCAGAGCCTGCGCACCGCCGAAGACATCAAGCGCGACGCGGCCCAGGTGGTCGACGCCATCAACGCCGACGACATCGGCAAGTTCCCCGACCGCCATGCGGGCGACGCGCTGCAGCGCGTGGCGGGCGTGCAGGTCGGCCGCGACCGCGGCGAGACCAGCAACGTGACCATTCGCGGCTTGCCCGACGTCGCCACGACGCTCGACGGCAACGAGATCTTCACCGCCGCCGGGCGCCGCCTGGCCTACCAGGATTTGCCGGTGCAGTCGATCGGCGGCATGGAAGTCTATAAATCGGCCACCGCCAACCAGTTCGAGGGCGGCATCGCCGGCGCCGTGAACATTCGCCTGCGCGCGCCGTTCGACGCCAAGGGCGCCGTCGCAACCGGCTACGTCGAAGACCGCGTCAACCAGACGAGCGGCAGCAGCAACACAGGCGACAAGCACAGCCCGGGCGGCGGGTTCCTGGTCAGCAACCGCTGGGACACCGACTTCGGCGAAATGGGCGCGCTGTTCGACGTCGCCGTCAACCGCGACAACTGGGCCTATCCGGTGCAGTACAACGACCGGCCGTCGAACGTGTTCTCGGTGCGCCCGGACGGCACCGCGACGCGCCTGGGCGAGTCGGCGCCATTCGCGCCGCTGGGGCCGGATGAAGTGCTGGGCCAGTTGCCGCATATCGGCGGCATCTACAACCAGGGCGCGCGCGAGCGCCAGAGCGTGCACGGCGCGTTCCAATGGAAGATCAACCCGCGCACCACGGCCACCGCCCAATACCTGGGCATGGGCTACCAGGGCCGCACGTCGGTCAACTACGCTTTCTCCAACGTCGGCGCGGCGCCGCGCCTGACCGGCGTCACGCTCGGCCAGCAGGCCAATGGCTGCGCCACGTCGCTGGGCGCCATCTGCCCGATCCTGACAGCGACCGCGCCGGCCGCGCAATTCGGCGGCGCCAACGACTGGGATCCGTACACCGCCACCAGCACCTGGGGCCAGAACGAACGCACCGCCACGCATTACCTGAACCTGGGCCTGAAGTACCTCGATGGCCCATTGAGTGTCGAGTCGCAGGTGGGTTACACGCGCTCGAAGTTCGTCAACGACACCCTGATCGTCGACCAGCAGGCCCCCGGCGTCAGCGCCAATGTGTACGCGTTCGGCGCTGACGGTCATGGCGGTTTCAATGCGATCAGCAAGGGCGGCAACGCCAATGTGCTGCAAGACCCGAACGCCTATGTGCTGCGCGGGATGGTGCAGAACTGGAACGAGCAGACCGGCTCGCAGCTGCAGTGGCGCACCGACGCCGTGTACCGGATGCCCGGCGACGGCGCCTTCAAGGCGTTGCTGGGCGGCGTGCGCCTGTCGTCGCGCAAGGCGAGCTACCACGGCGCCGAAGGCCACGCCGATTTTACTGGCACGCGGCCAACGCCGATCGGCGCCTTTGGTCCGTCGTTCCAGCAACTGGTGCCGGGGCTGGATCGCCTGGGCGGCGCCTGGAGCGGTCCGTCGGGCGACTTCCTGATCGACCAGGCCGATGCCGTGCGCAATGGCTACGGCCTGGCCAGCGGCCGCATCGCCGAAGATCCGGCGCGCGCGTTCGACCAGAAAGAACAGAACGTCACGCTGTATGCGGCCGGCCGCTGGGATCACGAGATCGCCGGCGTGGGCATCAAGAGCGAAGCCGGCGTGCGCGTGGTGCGCGTGAACCGCGACCTGCGCGGCCAGAGCCGCATCGGCGATGCGGTCACCGACATCGACCAGTCGACGTCGGAGACCAATGTGCTGCCAAGCGCCACGGCCACGATCGGCTGGCGCGACAACCTGCAGTCGCACCTCTCGGTGGGCAAGACGATCACCCGGCCCGAGTTCAATGCGCTCAATCCGTCATTGTCCCTGATCCCGCCGA
Source organism: Massilia aurea (assembly GCF_040790145.1). Classification (GTDB taxonomy): domain Bacteria; phylum Pseudomonadota; class Gammaproteobacteria; order Burkholderiales; family Burkholderiaceae_D; genus Telluria; species Telluria aurea_C. The sequence continues at coordinate 655,238 of NZ_JBFMMP010000001.1, read as the reverse complement.
CGGTGAACGTGCCGGGCAGCGGCGGCGCCGGCAACCCGCTGCTCGAGCCGACCAAGTCGACCAATCTCGACGCCACGCTGGAGTACTACTTCAAGAAGAACGGCTACGCGCAGATCGCGCTGTTCCACCGCGATATCGACGGCTACCAGCAAAGCTTCACGCAGGATGAGGTGATCGGCGGCGAGATCTACCGCGTCACGCGCCCGCAAAATTCGGGCAAGGGCCGCCTGCGCGGCGCCGAATTCGGTATCCAGAAGTTCGCCGACTTCCTGCCCGGCGCCTGGAGCGGGCTCGGTGCGCAGTTCAACGCCACCTATATCGACGGCGACACCCAGTCGCGCACCGCGTTCGACAGCGACCAGTTCACCACCACCGCGCTCACCGGCGTGTCGCGCCAGAGCTATAACTTCGCGCTGCTGTACGAAGGCAGCGGCTTTACCGGCCGCCTGGCCGCCACGCGCCGGGGTGACTACGTCGAGCAGATCGCCGAAGCGCCGTTCGGCCAGGACCGCATCGTCAAGGCCGCGACCTTCGTCGACCTGAGCATTGGCTACGAGATCAACGACCACGTGTCGCTGCAGTTCGACGCCATCAACCTGACGCGCGCGAAGTACGAGAGCTCGCTGGGCCAGTACCAGCCGCGCGACATCCGCTACAACCCGACGACGTATGGCCTGAGCCTGCGGTTCAAGATGTAGCGCACGATTGCCATCGGGCGAGTTCGATCAGGGTGGACATATCCCAGCCTGGCGTGGCCGTGTGTCACCGGCGTGACACCCGTCCAGTGCGGGCGCCGCACTTTTTTTCATGCTCCTGCCATGCCGATCGTGGACAATAGCGGTTTGCCGGCCATGGGAGCCGGCCCGATCACGAGACTTCCATGTACCTGACCCGCTGCATATCGACCCTTGCCGCCATCCTCATGCTGACTGCGTGCAGCGCCTCTCCGACCTTGCGCCTGATCGGTACTGGTCAACTGGCGAGCGACCTGCGCGTCGACGATACGCGCGTCGGCGGCCTGTCCGGGATGGATTACGACGCGGCCAGGGACGAGTGGCTCCTGATCAGCGACGATCGGGGCATCCACGGCCCGGCGCGTTTCTATCGCGCGCGCATCGCCTACGATGTGCGCAGCGTCGGCGCGATCGCCATCACCGGCATGCAGCCCGTGACGCAGGCTGGCGGTGCGCCGTATGCGCGGCGCGGGGAGCCGGGCCAGGTGGCCGATCTGGAAACGCTGCGCATCGATCCTCTGGAGCGCAGTCTCTGGTATGCCGGCGAAGGCGATCGCGCCGCGCGCTCGCCGATGCTGATCCGGCGCGCCGGCATGGACGGCGCGCTTCTCGGCGAGCTGCCATTTCCGGCGGGGCTGCAGATCCAGCCGGACTCCCTGGCGGGCGGACGCACCAACGCCGGGCCGGAAGGCATGAGTTTCAGCGTCGACGGCAAGCACCTGTGGATGGCGATGGAGGGCGCGCTGCTCCAGGACGCGCCGCCGGCTGGATCCGGCAAGGGAGCGCTCACGCGTATCAGCCTGCTGGATCGCCAGGGCGCAGTGCTGGCGCAGTACGCCTATCCGCTCAACCCAGTGCTGCCGCCTGGTCGCCCGAGCGGCTACAGCGACAACGGTATTTCCGAAATCCTGGCCATCGGTCCGCGGCGCCTGTTGGTGATCGAGCGTGCCGGCCGTCAGATGGAACACGCCTTCGAATTCGACGTGCGCCTGTACGACGTCGACCTGCGTGACGCGACGGTGATCGATGCGAACGCGCCCATTGCGGCGGGCGTGCGGCCAGTCGTCAAACGTCAGTTGCTGGCCAGCGCCCAGTTGCCGCCGGGGTGGTCCGATAACTACGAGGCGATGGTTTGGGGCCCGAAGCTGGCAAACGGCCACCGTTCCCTGGTGATCGTCTCGGACAATAATTTCAGGGACGGGCCGACGCGCGTTCTTGTGTTCGATGCGGGACCGGACGCGAGCTGGCAGTAGACGCCGGCGTCAAGCCGCAGGCGCAACGGACGCGCCCTCGATGCCATGGCGCGCGAGTGCTTCATCCACGAACCCGCTTGCCTTCATCTCTTCGATAAACTGCGCAAGAAATGCCGCAGCATCTTCGCCCCGGCTTTTCGGGGTGCCCATCGCCTGCCCGATGACCATGAAGCGCTCCCCCAGCAGCCGCAGGCCGCCGATGCGATGCGCGTCCGCTTCCAGCTGCTGGCGCACGCCGGCAGCCACGTCGGCGCCCTGTTCGATGAAGGTATCGACCACGGTCGGCGACGTCGGCGAGCGCACGATCCGGGCCTGCTGCAACGTGCGCGTCAGGTACAGATCGTAGGCGCTGCCTTTGCCCACCACCACCCGATGCGCCGCGGCGTCGACCTCCTCGTTCGCGCGCAGGGACGAATCGTCGCGCACCAGATAGCAGCCTTCGATCAGCACATACGCCGCCGTGAACGCGATGTGCTCCCCGCGCAGCGGATCGATCGCAAAGAAGCCGATGTCTGCCTGCTCACTCACCACCACGTCCACCGACTTGCCGGCCGCATCGACCACGACCAGCTCGAGTTCAACGCCCAGCAACGCGGCAAAGCGTGTCGCAAGGTCGACCGACACGCCGCGCGCGGCGCCGTCGGCATCGCGGCAAGCGAGGATCGGATTGCCCAGATTGATCGAGGCGCGCAGCGCGCCTTGCGGCGTGAAGGCGGAACGGATGGATGAGGTGAGGTTCATGGTGGCTCGCGATTCAGGGTGATAGTAATGTCAAGGACCGCTTGACGGCGAACGACACCGCAGCCGGTCCGCTGATGCTTGTGCACTCGGCGCATACCAGTCACTGTTTCCGAGGTCAGTCCATCAGGGCGTCGCAGTGCTCGCATCCTCGAGCACTGGCGGCGTTCGATCGCGGCCAGCACCGCCATCGGCATCGGCTTCGCGACCCCACTCGCGATATTCGACGAGTGACGGCGTGCGCGCCAGGGCGCCGAGCGGCTCGATGCCCATCGCGGCCAGGCGCGCCAGCAGCTCGGCCAGGATCGTTGCGCGCTGCAGCGACCAGGTCGAGGCGAAGCAGCGCCAGAAGGTCCAGCCGGCGCGTTCGAGCACGCGCTGGCGGCCCATGTCGGCCTGCCAGCGGTCCGGGCCATGGAAGTCGTCGCCATCGAGTTCGATGGCCAGGCGCCGGTCATGCGCGCCCTCGATCACCATGTCGATGCGGTAGCCCGCTGCCGGCACCTGCGGAATGACGCGGTACCCGCGCTCGAACAGTTCGGTATACACGTCGCGTTCAAAACCCGATTCGCACAGTTCGATCAGGCTGCTCTGGTCTTCACTGGACTCCAGCGGCTTGGCAAAGTGCTCGACCAGCGTGCGGCGCAGGTCGAGCGTTGACAGGTCTTCCAGCTTCACCGAACGCACGAGGACCATGCGGTCGCGTGCACGCGAGGCAGCCACGTTGAAGCGCTGGTCGAACTGCACGCCGGACAGTGCATGGTGGTTCTGTCGGTCGGCGACCATCGAGAGGAAGATGATATCGCGCTCGCTGCCCTGGAATACGCGCGCGTCGCCGCAGGCGAAATTGCGGCGTACCAGTTCGGCCATGTCGCAGCGCGAACGCACCATCTTGTCGATCAGTTGCGCCTGCTCGGGCCCGAGCAGCGAGACCACGCCCAGCGTGCGCCCGGCCATGGCCGGATTGCGCAGGATGGCGTCGATCTCGGCGACGATGAAATCGGCTTCCGGCCGGTTGATGCCCTTGTTCTCGCGATAGCCGTTGGCGACGAAGACATCGACCAGCGGCGGATCGAGCCGCTCGGAGGCCTTCGGGATGCGCAGCGGCTGGATGAAACCCTGGTAGAACACGCGGTTGCTGTAGGCGATGATCGGCGCGACACTGCGGAAGTGCTCGCGCAGCATGACCTTCGACGAGGCGAACACGGTCGAGGCGATGTCGTACAGCGACATGTCGGCGGTGAGCACCGCCTCGAACGGCTGGCCAGCCAGGAAGCGCCGGCGCAGGTCGGTGATCTTGGCGGCCGAGACAAAGCCGGCTTCGGGCGAGACCTGTCGCTCGTCGCCGACCACCAGGATCTGCTTGCCGCGCAATACCGCCGGCAGTGCCCACAGGTCGGACTGGCTGGCCTCGTCGACGATGACGAGGTCGAACGCGCCCAGCGTGGCCGGCAGCGTTTCGGAGACCCGCGCATGGCTCATGATCCAGCACGGCACGGCCGCCTGCGCATTGACCATGGCTTCCTGCGCGTCGCGGCGGTAGCGGCCCGCGTTCACGCCGGTGCCCTTGCCCAGCTTGCGCATCGAGGTGCGGTAGGTTTCCAGCGCACTGAGGACATTCTGCCCGGCCAGGCGGCGCGTGGCCAGCCACGACGATCTGGACACCAGTTGCTCGTACAACTTCGCCAGACCCCGTTCCAGTTCGCGCCGACGGGCGGCAAGGCCCAGCATCTCGTCGCGGGCATCGATGTTGTCGAGATAGGTTTTCAGGCGCGCCCAGGTCCAGGCGTCGCGCCAGCGGAGCGGGAACACGGCATCGTCGCCGCTCGCGTCGACCGCGATGGTCATGAGGCGCGTTGCCAGCAGGGCCGCGCCATGCTGCGCGACCTGATTCGCCAGATCCCGCACGGTGGCCAGGTCCGGGGCCAGCGCTTCGATGCGGCGCAATTCGGCCAGCAGCACTTCATAGTCGGCGCCCAAGGCGTCTGGCGACAGGGTCGGCTCGCCCAGCGCATGCCGTGCCAGGTGGCGCAGGCGCACGGCGACGGGGCCGTCGGTCCCGGCAAGCACGGATTGCAGCGCGGCGACGGCCGTCCTGGCCTGTTCGAGCTCGGCCCGCGCCAGGTGCCGGCTCAGGTAGTCGCGCACGCGCAGCAGGTCGGCCGCGCGGCCCAGTAACTCATTCGTCGGCGGGTGGCTGAACACCGTGAACGCCAGCATGGGCAGCTGTACGTCGTGCGTCGTGGCCTGCGCATGCGCGGCGCGCGCGGTGAGCAGGACCTGTTCGATGGCGCGCAGTTGCGCCACGTCGGCCACCAGGATCGGCAGCGACAGGTCTGGCGCGAATGCATTCCAGCGCACGGCGAACGAGTGCAGGCGGGTCTGCAGCGCAGCGTAACGCTGCACGTGGGCCCAGTCATCGGTGGATGCGGGCGCCAGGCCAGCCACGCGGATCGCGGCGATGTGCTGCTTGACGTCAGCGCCGGCGAATGACAGCAGACCAAATGGCTTGCCCGTGTCGACGGCGCGCGCGATCGCTTCGATGGCTTTCGGATGCTCGAGCGCTGTCGTCGGCGCGGTCACGGGGCGCTGCATGAATTCGGCGCGCGCGCGCAGCAACGCATCCATCTCGGGCAGCAGCGCCTCGAACGCGCCGCGCTCGGTGACGAACTGCGACTGCCGGCATTTCAGGCGCAGCGCGTGCGCCCACTCGACACCCGTTGCTTCAACTTCGCGTGCCAGGGCAAGCGCAGGCGCCAGCGCCGCCTGCAACGCGCGTGCGGCGCCGAACACCTCGGGCGTCGTCGCCAGTAGTGGCGGCAGCGCGCCACTGGCTTCGTCGCGCGCGATGGCATGCATCGCCAGCAGGGTGGCATGCAGCGCTTTGACGTCCGGCGCCGGCGGCAGGGCGCCGGACGCCGGCAGTCGGGCATTGCAGTAGACCAGATCGGCGCCGAGGCGGCGTCGCGCTTCACGCAGCAGCGCGCCTTGTTCGTCGCCGAACGGCGGCGCATGCTGCGGCGCGAGCGACAGCACGTCGTCGAACCAGCCAAAGCGCACCTGGCCATCGATGACCAGTTCGGCCATCTTCTGCGCGCGCATCTCCACGCCGTCGACGGCAACGGGCGCAAGCTGGGCATGCGCGATCTCGTCGATGCGGGTGTCGATCGCGGCCGTCTCTGCATGCGCGCGGTCGAGCGCCACGCGGCAGGTGGCGATCGCCTCGGTTTCGATTTGCGGGTTCAGGTGCGACAGCGTGTGGATGATCGCCTCGATCGACGCCTGGAACTGGCGCATGCCTTCCTTGTCGCCCGACAGCAGCGCGACGGTGAGCGGGCGGATCGATGCGGGAATCTTCTCTTGCAGGACCTTCAGCGCCGGCTCGCCTTTCGACGTGACCAGGATGCGCTTGCCCGAGGCCAGGTAGTGGCTGATGATGTTGGCGATCGTGTGCGTCTTGCCGGTGCCGGGCGGCCCCTGGACCGTGACGCCGGGCGAGTGCGCAAGTTGCTGGACGATGGTTTCCTGCTCGCGGTTGTAGGGCAGCGGGAAGTACAGTTCACGCGGCTCGCCGCCGTTCTTGGCGCTGCCCGACAAGCCGCGAAACGCGATCGGCTCGTGCTCGGGCACCGCGCTGTCCGGCGCCGTGACGAGGCTCAGCGGCCCGGCCGGCAGATCTTCGCCGCGGTTCACACGCTCTTTCAGGCGGGCGATGTCGTCGATCAGGAAGTGCGTCGCGCGCGGGCGGGCGAAGATCACCCAGCCGTGCGTGACGACGAGGCGCTCGCCCGGCGGCGGGGCCTGCGTGGCGCTCATGTCGTAGCGCGCGTCGGCGCTGACCTGGCCGGCGACCAGTTTCAGGATCGGTTCGATCGTCTCGGGTGCGAATGGCGAGATGGCCGTGTCGCCGCGCGCTTGCAGGAGGCCGCGCGCGGCGCGTTCGACGTCGCCGATGCCCGGCACGCCGCTGGCGGCAAAGGCGTCCAGTTCCAGGCGCGCATCGAGCTGGCGTGGCCGCAGGCCGATGGCGTGCGAGGTCGGGTCGATGTCAATCTCGAGTGCCTGGGTGATGAGCGGGTAGTGAAAGTCGACCGGGGCAGGGGCCCCGATCTGCCACGACGACAGGCCCATCCCCCACACCAGTTCGAGCGGGCGCGCCGCTTCTTCCGATTCCAGCCGGGCCTTCAAGGCAAACAGGTCGGCGTACAGCGTGATCACCTGGCGCCGCGGGCGTTCGCGCGCGGCCCATTGGTGCCATGCAGGCAAATAGGTTTCCAGTGCCTGGGCAGCACTGGCCCTGGCGGCAGCCGGTTCGGGCGCGCCGGCCAGTGCGGCTTCGCTGATCGCCGGCACGTTGCCTGACGGGTCGGCGCCAATGAGCAGGTACGGCGCCAGCGCCGGATCGGGCAACAGGGGCGGGGCGGTCGCCTCGAGCCGGTGCACGCGCAGCCACAAATCATCCTGCTCGGTCTCGACATTGAACTCGATCCAGGGCAGCGTCGACAGGTCGGCAAAGGTTTTCTTGAACTCGCTGACTTTCGCGAGCGTGAACGCGGCAGGGTCGATGTCCTTGGCTTGTTCGACGAGGTAGTCGAGCAGTGCGCTCATGCGCTGGGCAGATGTGTGCATCGGGTGCTTCCCGGCGGGGCCGGTGTGTAATGTGGCGGTCATTGTACAAGAGCCTCTGCCATGCGTGCGGCGCGCACGAACGGCGTGCAAGCGCCATGTTAGAATCACGGCGTCGTGGACTTCTGTACTGTATATGAGACGAGTATTCGTCATCTGCCTGATCCTGCTTCTCCCCCTGAACATGTTTGCTCTGGCCATGGCCGCATCGGCGATGCTGCCGGCCGACGCCTCGCAGCGCGCGCTGGCAACTGAGCCGCTGGTCCAGGTGGCGCCCGCGCCGGTGTTCGCCGACTCGTACCTCCCCGATAACTACAACTGCCAGGCCAGCTGCGACATCGATCCCGATGAACCGCCGGCCGGCGCCGACGTGCACGATTCCGTCAACGAAGACCTGGCGCTGCGCCTTGGCGATAGCCGCAGCGGCGTTCTCGCGCCCCCCTCACTGTCTCGCCCCAGCCATTCCTGGCATCCCCTGTTAAAGCCGCCCCGGGTGGTGTGACGCCTGCTTGCGCCGTTCGATCGGCATCCCTGGCCACGCCACGCGCGGCCGCACGCTCACACACATCACATTGAACGAGGTAACACCATGGAATGGCTCTTCGACCCCACTATCTGGGCCGGTCTGCTCACGCTCGTTGTCCTGGAAATCGTCCTGGGCATCGACAACCTGATTTTCATCGCCATCCTGGCGGACAAACTCCCGCCGCACCAGCGCGACAAGGCGCGCCTGATCGGCCTGTCGCTGGCCATGCTGATGCGCCTGGGATTACTCACCATCGTCTCGTGGCTCGTCACGCTCACCACGCCGCTGTTTTCACTTGGCGCGTTTTCGTTCTCGGGGCGCGACCTGATCCTGCTGCTCGGCGGCGTCTTCCTCCTGTTCAAGGCCACCGTCGAACTGCATGAGCGCATGGAAGGCGTCACGCATCTGCAGACCCAGTCGCGGGTCTATGCCAGCTTCGGCGCCGTGGTCGCACAGATCGTCGTGCTCGACGCCGTGTTCTCGCTCGATGCGGTCATCACCGCCGTCGGCATGGTCGACAACCTGTACGTGATGATGGCGGCCGTGATCATTTCGATCGGCGTCATGATCCTGGCCTCGAAACCCCTGACGCGCTTCGTCAACGCGCATCCGACCGTCGTCGTGCTGTGCCTGAGCTTCTTGCTGATGATCGGCCTGTCGCTGATTGCCGAAGGCCTCGGCTTTCATATTCCGAAGGGTTATCTGTACGCCGCCATCGGTTTCTCGATCCTGATCGAAGCGCTGAACCAGTTCGCGCGCCGTAACTTCCTCAAGCAGGAAGCGCGCGTGCCGCTGCGCGACCGCACCGCCGATTCGGTGCTGCGCCTGATGGGCGGCAAGAAGCGGGCACACGACGAAGCTGCCGTCGAGACACAGGATGAGCCGGTCGCGGAGCCGGAAGCGTTCGGCGTGGAAGAACGCAATATGGTCAGCGGCGTGCTGGCGCTGGCCGACCGCTCGATCCGCTCGGTCATGACGCCGCGCTCGGAACTCACCTGGGTCAATCTCGACGACGATGCCGAGACCATCCTGCGCCAGTTGCAGGCCTCGCCGCACAGCCGCATGCCAGTCGCTCGCGGTCAGCTCGACAACCTGGCGGGGATCGCCCGCACCAAGGACCTGGTCAGCGAATTGATGTTGCAGGGGCGAGTCGACGAATCGAGCGATGGCGGCGTGGTGCGCGCCCCGATCCTGCTGCCCGATACCGCCGGTGTGCTGAAAGCCATGGACACGCTCAAGCGCGCGCATGGCCAACTGGTGCTGGTGACCGACGAATTCGGCATCGTGCAGGGCTTGCTCACGCCGGTGGACATCCTGGAGGCGATCGCCGGCGAATTCCCTGACGAGGACGAGCTACTGGCGATCCGACCGCAGGGGCCTGGCACCTGGGAAGCCGATGGCGCAGCCGACCTGCACCAGCTGCAGCAGGTGCTCGAGACCGACGCGCTGGTGGGGGACGAGGATTACACGTCGCTGGCCGGCTTGTTGCTCGCGCGTTTCGCGTCGATGCCCGAACCGGGCCAGGCCATCGAACTCGATGGCTGGCGTTATGAAGTGCTGGCGGTGCAGGATCGCCGTATCGCGAAGGTGGCGATTTCACGTGTGGATGACACGCCATCGACTGCGGCGCCGTAAGCCTTAAGGGCTGCCCGCCGCGCCTGGCACGCCGGGCGGCATCCCCAGGGTTTCAATCCTGGCGATGGTGGTGGCCGTGGGCAAACTGAATGTGAACGGGATGAACGAGGCCAGTGTCTGGTACGGCACCGGCTCGCAGGCAGCGTTCGCGCCGCCGGGCAGGCAGATGCGCACCCTGACCAGCTGGATGCAGTTTGCTGCGTTCGGATTGGACGTGCAGTTGATGCGGTTCTTTTGCGGACTCGCCGGCAGTTCGCCGATCGGTACCGGGTTCGCCGCCGCCGGAATATGCAGGTAGTCGATCTTGACATGGGCGTCGGAGACCGGATCGGCGAAGACCAGCGTGCCGGGCGTGTCGCGAAACACCGCCTGCATGCGCACGCGTGCCATCGCGGCCGCATTGGTGAAGTCGCTGTTGACGGCCAGCGCCGTGGCGCGCCGCGTCACCTCCTGCAGGATATTGCAGATGTAAAGCGCCCGGATGATGTCCACGATGCCGAAAAACAGCGTGAAGAAGATCAGCGCAACCAGGGCGAATTCTACGGCGGCGACGCCACGTTGCCGCTGTGGTGTTTGGCGGGTCATGTCACGTCCATCCCTCAGGGATACAAGACAATGCGGGTGCCCAGCGACTGCTCGCGCGCCAGTCCTGCAAATTCGCCGTACAAGGCGTTGGACTTCGCTTGGACGGTCATGAAGAATTTGCCGATGCCACGCACGGTGGCTTGACTGCCACTGACCGGGCAGGCGAGCAATGGCAAATGCAGGACGCGGCGGTTGGGAAAACTCTTGTTGTTCGCCGGGGCTGCCTTGAAGAAATCGGGCCCGGATGTCTGCGAGTAGGGGGTCGGTGTCGTGGCGCTGGTCGGGTAGGGCTTGCTCGCCGATGTGGTCGGTTGACCCGGCGTGTACAGCGTGCCCCACGCCGTGGTGTCGTAGGTGGGATAGCCGGCGGCCGGTTCCGGCGTGCCCAGGCTGGTGTACGACGCGTACGGAACTGCCCTCGCATACGACCAGAGCGGGCCGAATTGCACGGCCAGGGTGCCAGCGGGCGCGGCGTCGGGGCCGGCGACGGTCCACCTGCGCTCGGGCGTCTGCAGCAATGCGGCCGACTGCTGCGCCGGCGCCGCGCCCATCCACACCGAGCCGCCGTTGAAGGTATATTCCTTGGTATTGACGTCGGACGGCGCCGTACGGGCATCGCATGCGGTGGCGTTCGTCCCGTAGGTGCCGAAGCGCGAATTGAGTTGCTGGTAAAGCAGGTCGATGGGGAACGACGGCGACACCCTGACCGCGCCGCCCGAGAGGCGCGACATGGCGATCGTGCCGGTACAAACGAACGGCGCCAGGCTCGCCACATCGGTAATGGCCGTGGCCTGCGCAACGGGATTGACGATGTAGGTCTGGCCGGTGGCGGCGCCGGGCCGGTTCAGGTCCAGCAAGTTGTACCCCACGCCCCGGCGAAAGCCGAACTCCTCCAGCTCACCGTTGTGGTTGCGATGGGATTCGTCGCCCATTGCGCAGATGCCCAGTGGCGTGACCCGCAAGCCGGAACGACCGGCGATGGCGCGGGCGCTGGTAAAGGTATCGGCGGTGTCGGTGAAGGTCCGCAGGAACAGGGTGGCGACGCTGCCGTAGTCGCTGTCGAGCCCGGCCGTATCGAATTGCACGTACAGCAGGTCGTCAACGCTGGTCGCCGCCTCGCCGGCGGAGCGCCACGGGCCGGACGGGCTGCTGGCGAACTGCATGGCCGTATCCGACCAGGCCATTGTCTTTTTGCCATAGCTGTACGTGAACCTGTCGTTATGTACAGGAAAACGGCTCGAGGCAGTGGCCAGCGCCTTCGTGATGCCGGTCGCGGTGCCGTCAAGATCATGCGCGGCTGACAAGGCGATGGTGTCGGCGATGTTCTGGAGTTCCGTCTTGCGGTGAATGACCAGGGACAGGTCGACCGCCAGGGCGAGAAAGCCGCAGATGATGACCAGGGCAATGACAAACATCACGCTGATGACACCACGCTGATGACCGCGGCGCGCCTCATCCTGTCGGTGCAGCCCTTGAGGGGAAGCGTTACTGGGGCTCACCATGCAGGTCTCGACAAGATGCCCATCGCCATCTGAGCGATGCGAGGTCTCTTCAATCAGCGACATAGCGCATCGTCACTTTGCTGACGATCGTCAGGTTGGTCGTGCCCAGGTAATTCTCGGTGAGTGGCCCGAGCAGACGGTCTTGCAGCGGGATTTGAATGGCGGTGCTGATCTTCGTGGGGGCACCGGAAATGCAGCCCGCGCCATCGCATAAGAGCGTGACGTCGGCACCATCGGCGAATGCCACGACCTCGCCCAGTTCTTCTTGGGCGATCCAGCGCGCGATCGCGGGAACGCGCGCCTCGTTGAAGCCGCCACCGGGCGTGCGCAATTCTGCCTGGGTCGCGGTCGCAATGTAGCGGGTCGCATCGTGCGCCGCTTTTTGCCCCGCACTGTAATACCAGGCCACGCGCGCGATGTACAACGGCACGGAAACCAATAGCAGGAACAAGGGCAGGATCAGCGCCATCTCGAGCGCAACGCTGCCTGTCGCCGGCCTGCGAAATCCTTTGTCGTGCTGAGCCATGGCTGCCTCTCCCGTCGCGATCACCATTGCCGATAGTAAAGAACACTCCCGGCCAGGATTTGACGTGAGGCAACTATTCCGGCGGCCTGTACCACTGACGCCACGCCGCGCGACCGGCGCCAGCCGTCAAGGGCTGGCTTCAGGGAATGCCGGGCACGCCGACACGGATGGCGCGCGAAAAATCGCTGCCGTCGATGTCGGACTGGCGCGCGCGCACGTTGATATGCCCGCGCCGCTGCAGTTCCGCGTAGGGTACGCCCGGCGTCAACGCAGCCTGGTCGTACGCATATTCGGCGAAGTGGCCCGACGCCAGCAGCCGGTAGTCGAGCGGCAGGTCGGGCGCGATGCGGTGCGCCAGTTCGTACAGGATCGTCGTGCAGTTGCTGGTGAGGGTGTTGTAGAACTCGGGCTGGCGGCGCAGCGCCTCGGCGCGTTGCAGGTACTCCAGCAGCACCGCGCGCAGCTGTTCGGGCCGGGCGCGCAGGCGGTACAGGTAGACCTGTTCGCCGCGCGCATTGCTGCGCGTGCGAATCAGGTCGCGCTCGTCCGAGGCGATGATCACCTGCTCGAACTGGCGAAAGAAGCCGCCGATCGCCGAGAAGGTTTCGTGGCGCTCCTTGCGGATCTCGAGCGAGAACACCAGCTTCTTGCCATCCTTGAAGCCGAACGTCACCAGCGTGTGGGCGATATGGGGGCCCATCCAGTACGACAGGATCAGGTCAGCCGATTCGAGGCCGGCAAGGTCATATTCGCGTGTTTCCCAGCGCGGCGTGTAATCGAGCTCGGTGCGCCAGTCGAAGTTGCGCACGTTGCCCAGCACGAGGCGATTGCCGTCGATGCGCGAGACCAGCATCTTCGATACGTCGTCGGCCCATATGCGTTCGTGCGATGGCGCGAGCGAGAACCACCAGCCCAGCAGCACGGCGAGCGCCAGGCCCGCGGTGATCGTCGCTTTGGCGCCGGGCCACTTGCCCGGTCCGCGCGCGAGGGCAAGAACGGCGGCCAGGCCGATGATCGTCCAGAGCCCCACCGCAGCGTAAGCGCCCGGATGCGGCAACTGGAACCAGAGTGCCAACGCGCCCCATGCCGTGACCAGCAACGCGCACACGGCAAGGATGGCGCGGAAAATAACGCGTGAAGCCGGTCGGCTCATGATCATGGGGCACTTTCGGGAACGCTGCGGTGGTGCAGTGTAGCTGTTCAGTTTGGCAACAACAAGCGGGGCACGAGAGCGCACCCTGTAGAATGCCGCCTCCAGGGAGAACCAATGACGACGCCAGGCCTGACCATTTCGCGCATCCTGCATGCGGGCTACGTATTCGACTGCGATGGCACGACGATCGCGTTCGATACCATCTTCGAGAACCCGTTCAGCCGCAACTGCCATGCGTTTCCGGACGTGCGCTTCGATGTCGACGCGATCCGGCGCCAGCGCTTTGCCGCTGTCTTCATCTCGCATTTTCATGACGACCACTGCTCGCTCGACAGCCTCGATCTGCTCGACCGCGCGACACCCTTGTACATCTACTGCATCTTCGACGCGTTGTTCGACATGGTGCGCCAGCTGGGTTTCACAGATGTGCACCAGCTGCGCCTGAACGACCCGGTCACGGTCGGCCCGTTCACCGTCACCCCGCGCGAGGCGATGGACGTCGATGTCGATTCGATGTTCCAGGTGCAGGCGGCCGGGCGCAACGTGCTCAATGTGGTCGATTCGTGGATCGACGACGCGACGCAGGCGCAGCTCGTCGAGCTGGGACCGTGGGATATGGTGCTGTGGCCGTTCCAGACCATGCGCGAGATCGAGGTGCTCACGCCGTCGCGCGCTGCGGCCGCGCCGCCAGAGTTGCCAGCCGAGTGGATCGCCCAGTTGCAGGCGCTGCAGCCGCGCTACGTCGTGCCCAGTTCGTGCCAGTTCGTGCAAGAGCCGTGGTCGTGGTACAACCGCGCGTTCTTCCCGATCACGTATGCGCAGTTTGCGCGCGAGGTGGGCGCCGCGCTGCCGGCGGCGACGATCGTAAGGCTCAATCCTGGCACGTCGGTGCGGTTTGACGACGTGGCGCTGCAACCGGCGCCGCCGCTGGCGTGGATTGCGCCGGTGGGCGAGCAGGATGTCGACTATGCGTATGAAGGCAATGCGGCGCCGCCATCGACGGCCTCGATCGCCCGGCACTTTGCGGCCTTGACCGCGGTGCAGATGGCGCGCGTGATGGACTATTGTCGCGTGGCGCTGCCGGCCAAGTACAGCGAGGTCGAGGCCGCATCGAGCTACTTCGACGCGCCGCGCTACTGGCGCTTGTCGGTGTACGACCACCTGGGCCAGGCGAGTGTGTTCGATTATCTGCTCGACGGCGAAATGGCGACGCTCGTCGATGAACCCGGCGCGCCTGGCTGGACGACGGACATCCCGGCCGCCAAGCTGTATGGCGCACTGGAGCAGGGCGAGTCGCTCACCACGATGTACCTGCGCATCAACGACGCCCGCTTCGATGCCGATGCCGAACGTGATTTGCTGGACGTCGACGCCGTCGACGATCCGTTGATCCGCTGCCTGTTCAGCGATACCTTCGGCGCCTACCAGGCGGCGCAACTACGGCGCCTGCTTGCGCGCTGAGTCCCAGTTCTATTTACCCAACAGACGCAGCGACTGCTCCCAATCGTCTTCCCAGTCCAGCAGGAAGTCATGGGTCTTGAACGCGCGCCGTAACGGCCCAAGCGGCACGCGGTGGATGTCATGCAGGCCCAGGGCCAGCGTCACCGGATTCCACACCGCGTTGCGCTTCGATTTGCGCACGCTCGCCTTGACGCGCGCGCCGTCGTCGCCAAAGATGCCGATCGAATTGTCGAGCGCCGCGCCCAGGTCCATGCGCGCATTGGCGGCGAACGCTTCGATCACTTGCGCCTTGTCGATGCCGAAGGCCGATTCGGTCGGCGCCTTCGGTGCCGGCAGCGGCGCGCTCGCGGCGAGCAAGGCCGCCTTGGCTTCGCGTTCGAGCCTGGCCACCAGCTGCGTCAAGTCCTTCTTCTGGAAGCGCAGCGCGTCGAGCGGTCGCTTGAAACCCGGCGCCGGCAGGTGCGCGACGATTTTATAGGCGTCCTTGGTCATCGTGATCACGACGTCGTCGCTGCCGGCGATCAGGCGCGCGATATCGTCCTGGAAAAAGATCGGCGCCGCGTAACCGCCATTGGCGTCGCCGAACAACTCGGTATGGGCCGGGTCGTAATCGAGCCAGACATACGGCGTGACCGCATGTTCGAGCAGGCGCGCCAGGGTCCAGGGCGAGGCGGTCTGTTGCTCGAGCCAGGTGCAGGCTTCAAGGGTGGTGGCGCGGTAGGGCAGGTCGGTGGCGGTCATTCAGGGTATCGAAAATTCGGCAGGACCCCATTGTAGAGCATGCCCCTATCCGGCTTGGGGCTCAGCGGCCTTCGCGTCCCGTGTCATCGGCGTCCGGCGGTTCGGACCCGCGCGCGGTCGGCAAGTGCCAGCCGTAGCGGATCGCGGCCAAGCGCAAGCCGAAGCACAGCGCGGCGCCGACGCAGGCTGTCGGCGTCGTGGGCAGTTGCAGGGCGTCGCCGATGACCACGACCGACGCGCCGGCCAGCGCCGCGACGGCATAGATATCCGAACGAAAAACGGCCGGCACGTTCGACAGCAGCACGTCGCGTGCGACGCCACCGCCGATGCCGGTGAGCATGCCGAGCAGCGCGGCCATCACCGGTTCCAGGCCGAACACCAATGCCTTTTGCGCGCCGGCCACGCAAAACAGCGCCAGCCCGGCGCCGTCGAAGATCAGCACCGGATTGCGCAGGCGGTTGATGACCGGATGCCAGAAGAAGATCGTCACGCCGGCCAGCAGCGACACGCCGAGATAGCGCCAGTCCGAGAACGCAGCCGGCGGCGTGGCCCCGATCAACAGGTCGCGCACGATGCCGCCCGACGTGGCGGCCACGAACGACAGCACCAGCACGCCGAACAGGTCGAGCTGGCGCCGCACACCGGCGGTGGCGCCAGACAGCGCAAAGACGAAGGTGCCCACCAGGTCGAGCGTGAGCACCAGCGTTTTCATGGCGGCGCCCATGTCGAGCGCAAGAACGGCAAACACGTGAATCGATCCTCGGGATGCTGGCGCGCGCGGCGCCGAAGGGGTCGATTCTAGCGCACGAGCGGTCTTTATTCGCGGATGAACGCCAGCAGGCCGGCGTTGACCTGATCCTTGTGGGCGCCCATCATGCCCTGCCGCGAGCAGGACTGGATCAGGCCTGTGCGCCCTGGCGTGGCGAATCGCCGCTGGCATGCACTGGCGACATGCACTAGGCTGGTATGCAGGCGACCGTCATCGGGACGGCTGCATTTCCTGGGAGATATCACATGAGTACATCAGAGCAGCGGGCCACGCCCACGACGGCCGGCGGGCAAAAAGAAGGCGCGACGGCAGGCCAGGCGCACGATGAAGACGCACTCGACGAGGCGCTCGACGAATCGTTCCCGGCGAGCGATCCGGTGGCCGTCAGTATCAGCACCTCGCATGCCGACCAGAAGAAAAGCGACACCCGCACCTAGCCAGTGGATATTGCCGACCTTATTTGGTGATGCGCAGGATCGCCGAGGCCAGGCGCGAGAAGCAGGGGGTGAGGTCGGCGTCGGTCGCGGCGTAGCAGTACATGCCAACGCGCTCGTCGGGTTTCTGGCAACGAGCAGGCGCGTCGACGGTGTTGGCCATGCATTTCAATACCATTTCACCCGTGTCGCCGTCGTTTTCATTGCGTTCCTTGAGCGCCGCGCCCATGCCCAGGGTAAACACGTAGATCCCTTCGTCGCGTGCCTTCGCGGCCACGCTTTCGGCAAGGTTTCGCGCCGCCATTTCTATATTGCGCGAATAGTTATTGGTGAAGTCAGCCGTCACCGAACGCGGGGTTCTGGTCACGATTGGAAATTCCCGAACTTTGGTATCAAACGCCGATTTCCAGTCTGCATCGTGGGCATTGTAGTAGTCAGGCAGCGTGCGCGCAGCGTAGGCATTGTTGCGGAAGACGCGACAAGCCTCCTTCGGGACCTCGTTTCGGCTTTCGTCCAGCTTGCTCAGGCCAAATTTCCCATGTGCCTTGTCCATCGTCCCGGCGTCGCGACAATCCAGCGTATTGTTAAATTTGAGATAGGTGCCAAACGCCGTTGGCGCGCCGTCTGAAAAGAACACGATGACGCGCATCGTCGACCGGTTGGCCAGGGGAACGTCGTTTAATTGATCGCGCGCATTCCACATGCCCTCCACCGAGGCGGTCCCGCCGATGAACGTGTATCCACTGATATTGTTGTTCATCGATGTCCGGTTAAACCCTCGGAGCGTCGGATTGATCGGGTTGTCGACTTCCGCGCCGGAGGCGAAGTGAATCAGCGCCACACGGTCCTGGGTCACATTGAACTTGCTCAGGAAGCTTTTTGCCGAGCTGCGCACCGCAGACGCCGACCCGAGCAGTGATTCAGAGGTATCGACCACGAACGCAATATCCAGATCGTTACGAACAGTCTGCGCCGCCGCCACCGGCATCAGCGACGTGAAATTCATGATCTGCATGATCGACACCGGCATCGGCGCCTCTGCCCTGACGTCGATCGTGGCCTGGCCGCCGTTGAAGGTCACGGTGGTGCTGGTGATCCTGGGCGACGACAGCAGATAATTGCTCGGGATATTGGCCGCAAAAAAGTCGGCGGCGGCGGCGCGCGCGCTGGCGATCTGCTCGGTCTGGTTATTGCCGTTCGTGACCGCACGTCCACCGGCCAGCGCGGCCGAGTCCACCGCCGCATTCAAGCGCGCCTTGACCAGATACGCCAAACCGGCATCGACGCACAGGCCCACCACGGCAAGCAGCACGAGCATCGACACGGCCACCATGATGGCGACCGCGCCGTGCTGACGGTGAAGATTCGGATTCATATCAGAACACACTCATGGAATACAGGTCGGGCCCGAACGTGGGCAGGGTGTTGGCGCCAGTAGTAAATCCACTGACCAGCATGTCGAAGCGATAGAAGGTCTCGACCACGAAGATGACTTCACCGTTGTCGAGCCTGCCGTTCATGATCGTCGTCGCCGGACGCGCGGCGCTGTTGATGCTGGTGCACTTGCCAGTACCGCTCCAGGCGCTGCAGCCATACACCTTGCTGGTTGGCGCATAGGCGCTCTTGCGGAAACCCTGGTTACGCTCGGCATCGTCCCAGCGGTACTGGTCGAGCACGACACTGCGCGAAACGCCATTGGTTTCCACGCCCATCACGCGCGTGATGTACATCATACCGAGCTGGTTCACGTTCAGCGGCGGGGCGCTGGCCATCAGCGCATTGATGGTGTCCTGACTGCCGTCGTCGAGATCGACGCCGCTGCGCGACAGGATGTTCGCGCCTTCGCGCGAGATATTGGTAATGATGATATTGGCCTGCAATGCGCGCGCGCCGTCGATGGCGCACAGCAGCAAGACCACGAGCATCGGCAGCAGCAGGGCCAGCTCGACGGCGGCAACACCGCGCTGGCGGCGCGCCACTTGGGGTATTGACATGAACCGCATCAGAAATACTCGTTGCGCATGGTGGCCCCAACGGCGAAGCGGTTCTGGCCGTTGGTAAAGAATGGCGACAGCAACGGCGTCGTCATCGGCCAGGCGCAGTCAAGCTGCAACACGATCATTTCGCCGGCGCCGCCGAACATGGCGTTGCTGTAACCCGTGCTCGCATAACTCTTGCCATTGACCGACACGGCGCAGTTCATGCGATCGTACATGCCGAGAGAATTGTCACGAATCTTCGCAATGACAGTGGCGAAACGCTGCTGCGTGCCGGTCCCGGTTTCATTGGCGCGACCGGTAATGGCGAAGCGCGCACCCTCCCGTACTGCATACTGCATGGTGAGCGTGGCAAAGAACATCATGCTCAACTCGATAATCGAGACGAGTACCAGAATGAACACCGGTGCGATAATCGCCATCTCGACGAGTGTGGCGCCAGATTGACGTCGGGGTATCTTGATCATCGTATTCAGGCAACTTTGAGGGGATTCGGTCGTCGTATGCGGTAAGCTTGATGGATTCTACAGGGCAATAATCACACTCTGTAACCGTTTTAACGAGGAGTCAACGCCTTTGTCGGCGCGGAACAACATGAGTTGGTACCACAACATCTTTCCCGATATCCGTCGTTTGATCGCAGCCGCCCGGCGCACGCCTGGTGCTGTTGCCCCGTCTGCCGCCGCGCCCGAAGCCGAAGCCTGGATGGTGTTCGGCATGCGCGTGCTGCTGGCCATCTCGGCCCTGCTCACCCTGTACATCGGCCCCGGCGGTGTGGTCGCGTCCAGCCCGTGGACCTGGATCGTATTCGCCGGCTACGTGCTGCACAGCCTCACATTGCTCGTGATCGCCGGCTACCGGGCCGGCTTCTGGCACGGGCCCAGCGTGTACTGGATCGACATCGTCTGGTACGGGCTGATCGTGTATGCCACCGGCGGCGGCGCCAGTCCGTTCTTCTCGTTCTTCCTGTTCGCGATCCTGGCCACGTCGTTTCGTCACGGCTTTGACGCCGGCGCCAAGCTCACGCTCGGCGCGGTGGGCATCGTGACCGTGTCGGTGCTGGCGGTGCAGGGTTTTCATTCGATCCACATCCTGCTGCTGCGCGCCACCTTCCTGCTCGCGCTCGGCTACATGATCGCGTTCTGGGGCGGCCTGGCGGTCGATCAGCGCCGGCGCCTGGCGCTGCTGCGCGACGTCAGCCGTCTGTCCAATCCACGCTTCGGCGTGCAGCACACGCTCGATTCGCTGATGGAGAAGATTCTGCGCTACTACGGCGCAGGCCATTGCACCTTGCTCATGCAGGACAGCCACGAGCGCTGGATCCTCAACACCGCCCACCATCCCAAGACCGGCCGCGCGATCAGCCGCAGCCGGCCCGCCGCCGAGGACGTGCAGCCGCTGCTGGCCCTCGAGTCCGGTGCGATTCTGTACCGCAGCCCCGGCGCCGGCCTGTTGCGGCTGTTGCCGGGCGGTGTGTGCGCGGTGCGCCTGGCAACCGGCGCGAAAGAGTGGCGCAAGACCGACATGGATGCGTGCGGCCATGTGGCCGACCTGCTCGATACCGACGGCTTCGTCAGCGCGTCGCTGCCGCTGCGCAAGGGCAGTGGCCGCATCGTCGTCACCGGCAGCCGCATGCGTCGTGGCGATGCGACGTTCCTGAAGCACATCGTGCAGCAGGCGTTCCCCGTCATCGAAACGATCGACCTTCTCGACAAGCTGGCGTCCGAAGCGGCGTTTCGCGAACGCCAGACCATCGCGCGCGACCTGCACGACAGCACGATCCAGCCGTATATCGGCCTGCGCCATGCGGTGGCGGCGATCCGCAACGGCGCCGGCGAAGGCAGCGCGGTGGCGCCCGAGCTCGACCACCTGCTGGCGATGTGCTCGGACGTGATCGGCGACATGCGCGACTTTGCCCAGCGTTTTCGCAGTGGGCGCCAGGAAGAGCCGGAGCTGCTGGTGGCGCTGCGCCGCCAGCTGCGGCAGGTGCAGACCTTCTACGGCCTTGACGTCATGCTCGAAGTGCAGGGCGAGGGCGTGAAGAATGACCGCATGGCGGCCGAGGTGTTCCAGATCGTGACCGAAGGCATCAGCAATATCTGCAAGCACACGCGGGCACGTACGGCCGGCGTCGTGATCGAGGACGAAGACGGCCAGCTGGCGATCGACATCTTCAACCCGGTGTCCGATGGCGGCCTGGCCCCGAAACCGTTCGTGCCGCGCTCGATTGCCGAGCGGGTGGGGGCGGTGGGCGGCACGCTCGACGTCGAAGCCGACAATCGCCAGACCCTGCTGCGCATCCGCATCCCGGTCTAGCGAGTTTGGAAACAACGTAATGGAGGAACCATGACCATCCGCATCCTGCTCGTGGATGACCACAAGACCATGCTGTGGGGACTCGAGCGCCTGATCCAGGCCGAGGGCCCGTCATTCACGCTGGTCGGCACGGCCAGCGACGGTATCGAGGCGACTGCCCTGTGCGCCGAGCTGCGCCCCGACATCGTGCTGCTCGACCTGGACCTGAAAGGCAGCAGCTCCATCGACTTCTTGCCCGCGCTGGTGGCCAACGGCACCACGCGCGTCGTGATCCTGAGCGCGAACCGCGACCAGGGCACGCTGGCCGCCGCCGTCAAAGCCGGCGCGCGCGGCGTGGTGAGCAAGGAAGCACCGACCGACGACGTGCTGCTGGCCGTGCGCAAGGTGCATGGCGGCGAGCTGTGGCTTGACCAGTCGCTGATGCAGGCGCTGCTGGGCCAGCTGGTGGCGCCGGCGCCCAAGGCCGACCCGGAAAGCCAGCGCATCGGCACGCTGACGGCGCGCGAACGCGATGTCATCGGCATGATCGTGCAGGGCAAGGGCGCCCTGAACAAGGAACTGGCCGAGCGCGCGTTCATCTCCGAACGCACCCTGCGCAATCACCTCACCACCATCTACCAGAAGCTGGACGTGGCCAATCGGCTCGAGCTGTACGTCTACGCGACCAAGCACGGCCTTTCCTGAGGCCAGGTTGCACGTCGACTCGGCCTGTGGCTGGGTCGGCTGACTGGAAAGGGCCTCCGCGGCCCTCGATAGCACCATTACCCCAAAGACCGTCGTTCCAGCGAAGGCTGGAACGACGGTTTCAAGGTCAACATTGGTACCGCACCTAACTCCCAGCAAGACCACTCCTACACCGCACCCAGGACAAATGTCCTGGACCGCCACGGCACAACGTACCCTTCAAAAAGGTAGTTTTGACGGATGGCAACAAAGTTCGGGGTCCGTAAGATTCAACTCATGCGCTGCGTATCGTGACATGCGGTACGGCGGCAAGCGAACAGGAGCGAACGGTGCACGACAGAGAAGACAACCCGGAACAGCAGTATGAACGCAGTGGTAATCCGGCAATGTCGTATGTCGTTCTCTCGGTTCTGCTCGCAGTCGTCTGCTTCATCGCGGCAATGGCTGCATGGACGAGCGCATAAAGCCAACCTGCTAATTACTTATTTTTGACCCCTGAAAGGATTCACCATGAACTTCATCAAAAACCTGATCAAAGAAGAAGACGGCGTTACCGCAATCGAGTACGCACTGATCGCATCGCTGATCGCTGGTGTCATCATCACCGCCGTGACTCTGCTGGGTGGCAACATCAGCACGCTGTTCACGAACCTGGCAAACAAGATCAAGCAACCGTAATCAACGTACCGGCCGCCTCGCGGCGGTCCCGATCCGGCACGGGCAATCCCGCTGCCGGATTTTTTTTACCCGGAGATTTCCTTGTCAACCCTGCCACTCCTGCTGCTGTTTGCACTACTCGGCGCCGCCGTCTGGACGGATGCGCGCGTGCGCCGCATCCCGAATGCCGTCGTGTTCCCGGGCATGCTGGCCGCGTTCGCGCTGCATGCACTGCTGCCGGCTGGGGCAGGATTGTTCAGTACACCAGTTGGCGGCCTCGGCATCCTGGCTTCGCTCGGCGGCTTCGCCCTGGGCCTGGCCCTGCTGCTGCCGATGTACGCGCTGCGCCTGATGGGCGCCGGCGACGTCAAGCTGCTGGCGATGGTGGGCGCCTTTGTCGGCGCCGGCCAGATTCTCACCGTTGGCCTGGTCACGCTGGTGGCCGGCGGCGTGCTGGCGCTGGTGTTCGCGGCCTGGCAGCGCAATCTGCGCCGCCTGGTCGCCAATGCCTACCACATGGCGCTGCACACGACCTTCTCGGCGCTGGCCGGCTCGGTCGCCGCGCCCACCGTGCCACCTGAAGCCGCCAGCGGCCGCCTGCCGTATGCGATCGCGATTGCGACCGCTACCATCGGCTGCGTGCTGTGGCTGCGTGTTCACGGGGAGCTGCCACTGTGAGCCTCGCCCTGCTTGCACCGTCGAATGCCCGCGCGCCACGCACGGTCGACGACACCGGCTTGCCGTTTCTGTTCCTGGCCGAGTTGCTGGGCAAAATACTGTTCCAGCGCGGTCAGATGCGCCTGGCCGAACTGGCCGCGCACACCAAACTCAATGTCAGCGTCATCGATCCGTTGATCGCGTTCCTGCGCGCCGAGAAGCTGTGCGAAGTCGCGCGCATCGGCAACAGCGGCACCGACGCCGACTTGTGCTACATCCTCACCGAAGCCGGCCGCGCGCGTGCCCAGGCCGCGCTTGGCCGCAATGCCTACGCCGGCCCGGCGCCCGTCACGCTGGCGGCCTACGTCGCCCAGGTCAAGGCGCAAAGCGTGGCCAATATGCAGGTCACGCGCAGCGCCATGGCGGCGGCGTTCGACGGCGTCGTTGTCAATCCGGTGGTGCTCGACCAGATCGGCGCCGGCATGAATTCGGGCCGCGCCCTGTTCTTGCATGGCGCGGCCGGCAGCGGCAAGACCTACCTGGCCGAGCGCCTGCGCGATCTGCTGGTGGGCACGATCGCCGTGCCGCATGCGCTGATGGTCGATGGCGAAGTCATTCCTTTCTTCGACAATGTGCAGCATCGGGTGACAGAACAGACGCTGGCAGAAGCGCCGGGGTTCGATCGCGGCAGCGCGCCCGACATGCGCTGGATCCGCAGCATCCGGCGCCCGGCGGCGCTGGCTGGCGGCGAACTCACGCTCGACATGCTCGACTTGCGTTTTGATCCGCACACCCGCCTGTACCAGGCGCCGCCGCACCTCAAATCGAACAACGGCATCTTCATCATCGACGACCTTGGGCGCCAGCGCTGCACGCCGGACGCCCTGATGAACCGCTGGATCGTGCCGATGGACCGCAACGTCGATTACCTCACGCTGCACACCGGCCACACGTTCCAGGTGCCGTTCGACGTGATCGTGGTGTTTTCGTCGAACTTCGTGCCGCAGCGCCTGTCGGACGGCGCGTTCCTGCGCCGCCTCGGCTACAAGATCGAGGTGCCTGCTGCCTCGACCGACGAATACACGCGCCTGTTCCGCCAGGCCTGCGAGAGCATCGGCGTGGCGTTCGACGACGCGGCGTTCGACTACCTGCTGGCGTGCCACCGCGAGCGCGGCGTGCCGCTGCTGGCGTGCTATCCGCGCGACCTGATGCGCCAGTTGCGCGATCTGGCGCGCTACGAAGACCGCGCGCCGGAACTGTCGCGCCGCACCCTGGACTGGGCCTGGGATAACTATTTTGCCGCGGGCGCCCCAGGCCGTCCCGCATCACAAGAACGCCGCGAACGCGGCACGACGGAGTATGAACATGCGTAATTCGAGAGCGATCCTGATCATCGGCGTGGCGCTGGTGCTGGCCCTTGGCGCCGTGGTACTGGCAGCCAAGTGGATGGGCGAGCAGGGCCCGGCCGGCACCCGCGTGGTGGTCGCCGCCGCCGACATCGGGCAGGGTGCGCGCATCCTGCCGGCCAGCCTGCAACTGACCGACTGGCCGACCGGCTCGGTGCCGCCGGGCGCAATCACCGACATCAAGCTGCTCGAAGGCCGCATCGCCCGTGGCGAGATCGCGCGCGGCGAGCCGGTGCTCGAATCGAAGCTGGCGCCGGCCGGCACCCTTGGCGGCCTGTCGGCGGTGGTGGCCAGCGGCAAGCGCGCCATGACCGTGCGCGTCAACGACGTCGTCGGCGTGGCCGGCTTCGCACTGCCTGGCAACTACGTCGACATCCTCGTCAACCTGGCCCCGACCAACAGCGACCTGGCGCAGAACGCCGGTTCGATCTCGAAGATCGTGCTGGAACGGATCCTGGTGCTGGCCGTGGCGCAGGAATCGGCGGTGGACGACACCAAGCCGCGCGTCGTCAATGCCGTCACGCTGGAGCTCACGCCGGATCAAGTGGAAAAGCTCGACCTGGCCCGCTCGATCGGCTCGCTGTCGCTGGTGCTGCGCAACCAGGTCGAAGCGCAACCGGCCAATACCACCGGCGCCACGCGTGAATCGGTGCTCGGCCTGCCGGCAGCGGTCGCGCCAGCACGTGAACCTGCACAGCAGGCAGCACCACGTACCGCATCTCCTGCACCACGTCAGCCAAGCGCGCCGCGCGATGGTGTCCTGGTGATCCGCGGCCTGGACGCCGCTTCGCAAAGCTTTTGATTGAAGAATCCGTCATGAAAACACTGACCCACAAGACCCTGCTGGCCTGCGCCGTTGCGCTGTCGTTCGACGCCAGCGCCGCCAACAAGGCGGTCGACGTCGCACCGGCGGCATCGGCCGACTGCATCGACCTGCGCGGCGGCGCCAACCAGCGGCTCGAACTGATGCGCGGTAAATCCGTGCTCAAGCGCTTCTGCACCCCGGCCGGCGCGGTCATGGTGGGCGACCCGAAAGTGGCCAACGTCGTGGTCCCGGGCGCAAGCGAAGTCGTGATCGTGGCGCGCAGCGTCGGCAGCACGAACCTGATCGTCTCCGGACGCGACAAGCGCTCAACCGTGATCGACCTGGACGTGGCAATTGACACCTCGTCGCTGCGCGCCCAGTTCGATGCGCTGTTTCCTGGTGAGCGCGATATCCGCATCGGCGCCAGCGGCAATGCCGTGGTGTTGTCGGGCATGGTCAGCGACGTCGGCGTGGCCAGCCAGCTGGTGGACCTGGCCACCGCGTTCCAGGAAAGCGCCGTGCCGGCAGCCGGCGCTGGCGCCGATGCAGGCGCAGGCAGCCCGTCGCCGCTGTCGGTCGGCGCGCCGGCGAGTGCCGCCGGTGCAGGCTCCGCGACCGCTGCGAAAGTGCTGAACATGCTGTCGATCGCCGCGCCCCAGCAGGTCATGCTGGAAGTGAAGATCGCCGAGATCTCGAAGTCGCTCGTCGACCAGCTGGGCGCCAAGGCAGGCTTCTCCAAGACCAACGGCAACTGGACCTACGCCGCTGTCTCGAGCCTGCTCAGTGGCGGCGCCGGTACCATCGGCGCCGTGGGCACCGGCATCAAGGAACTGACCATCGACGGTGAAAAGCGCGATGGCCTGGTCAAGATCCTGGCCGAGCCGAACGTGATGGCGATCAGCGGGCAAGAGGCGAGTTTCCTCGCCGGCGGCAAGATCTTCATCCCGGTGGCGCAGAATTCTGTCGGCGGCGCGGGCCTGATCACGTTGGAAGAAAAAGAGTATGGCGTGGCCGTCAAGTTCACGCCGACCGTGCTGCCGGGCGGGCGCATCAACCTGCGCGTGGCGCCGGAAGTATCGGAACTCAACCGCGAAGGCATCGGCATCAGCACGCCGGGCTCGAGCAACAGCGCTACCGCGATCCTGCCGTCGTTTACGACGCGCCGCGCCGCGACCACGGTGCAGCTGCAAGATGGCCAGAGCTTCGCCATTGGTGGCCTGATCCGCAACAACGTCACCAGCACCATCACGCGCTTCCCGTTCCTGGGCGATGTCCCTGTGCTCGGCACGTTATTCCGCAGCAGCGACTTCCAGAACGACCGCACCGAACTGGTGTTCATCGTGACGCCGCGCCTGGCCAAGCCGATGCAGAACGCCCCGGCGCTGCCGACCGACGGCTACGTGCAGCCAACCCGCGCCCAGTTCCTGCTCGGCGGCCAGCTCGAAGGCCGCGCCGCCCCAGCCGCTCAAGAGAAATGATCATGAAACCACTCACTACCATTGTCGCCCTGTCGTGCCTCATCGTGCTGGGCGGCTGCGCCACCCGCACGCCTTCCGGTACCGGCAGCACCGTACGCGCCATCATGGCCAGCCAGATCATCGCGCCCGAGGCAGCGCAGACGCGCCCGGGCAGCGATGCCGGCACCGCCATCCTCGCCTACAAGAATTATCAGGGCTCGTTCGCGGCGCCCGCGCCGCAGGTCGAGATCTCGGTCTTCGGCGGCAAGAAGTAAGGACGGCACCATGAAAATCGCAGTCTTATCGCGCGACGAGCGCCACCTGATCGAGCTGTCGCGCCAGTTGCGCGCACGGCCCGGCAGCGACGAAGTCGACATGATCGCCGGCACCCCGGCGCGCCTGTCGACCATGGCCGACGACGCCATTCCCGACCTGCTGGTGGTCGACCAGCCGCGCGCCGATGAAGGTGACCTCGACCAGCTCGAGCGGCTGGGCCACCTGTTCCCGCGCATGGCGTTCATCGTGTTGTCTGGCGACCTGTCGCAGGACTTTCTGCTGCGCGCGATGCGCGCCGGCGTGCGTGAAGTGCTGTCGGCCACCCCGAGCGCGGCCGAACTGTCCAAGGCCGTCGACCACGTGGCCGAGAAGTTCGGCAGCCAGGGCGCGGCGCAGGGCAAGGTGCTGGCCTTCATCTCGTGCAAGGGCGGCAGCGGCGCGACCTTCCTGGCCACCAACCTGGCGTATGCCTTGTCGGCCAGCGGCGCCAAGCGCGTGGCGATGATCGACATGAATTTGCAGTTCGGCGACGCGTCGCTGTTTGTTTCGGACAGCAAGCCGCTGGCCACGCTGTCGGATGTGGCGACGCAGATCCACCGGCTCGATCCGTCGTTCCTGTCGTCGAGCATGGTCGCCGTGACGCCGAACTTCAGCGTGCTGGCCGCGCCATCGGACCCGGCCCACGCCAGCGACGTGAAACCCGAACACATCGACGCGATCATCAAGCTGGCGCGCCGCCAGTATGATTTCATCGTGCTCGACGTGGCCCGCAGCCTGGACCCGGTGACCATCCGCGCGCTCGACCACGCCGACACGATCTACCCGGTGCTGCAAACGACGCTGCCGTACATCCGCGACGGCAAGCGCCTGCTCACCGTGTTCCGCAATCTGGAGTACGGCGACGACAAGGTCGAGATCGTCGTCAACCGCCATGACAACAACAGCGACATCAAGCTCAAGGATCTCGAGCAAGCCTTCGATACGACGCACCTGCGCACGATGCCGAACCACTATGACGCGGCGGCCAAGTCGGTGAACCATGGCGTGCCGATCACGCGCCTGGCGCCGGAAAGCCCATTGAGCGCGGCGCTGATGACGATGGCCCGCAGCCAGACCGGGGAGTCGGCGCCCGAAGCGACGGCCGGCATGATGTCGCGCCTGTTCAAACGGCGCAAGACCGACGTATGACCGATGATTCGTCCAAGGAGAGTCAAGCCATGAACATGATACCTTCCGCTTCCCTGCGCGAGCGCCTCGGCGGCGCCCTCAGTACCAGCGCGACCACGACGTCGAGTGCGCCGACGCGCGCCACCACCGGCAGCCCGGCGCCGCGCGCGGGGGCCGTACGCGGTGGCCCGATCGACAACCGCGCCTACCACCAGCTCAAGGCCCGCATCCACGAGGCGCTGCTCGACCGCATCGACCTGGAAAGCATGCAGCGCCTGAACCCGGACCAGATCCGGCAAGAGCTGCGCCTGCTGGTAGAACGCCTGCTCGAAGAAGAAATGGTCGTCATCAACGATGCCGAGCGCAAGATGCTCACGCGCGACATCCAGAACGAGATGCTGGGTTTCGGCCCGCTCGAGCCTCTGCTGGAAGATCCGACCGTCTCGGACATCCTGGTCAATACGCACAAGCAGGTGTACGTGGAACGGCGCGGCAAGCTCGAACTGACCGACGTGACCTTCACTGACGAAGCCCACCTGATGAAGATCATCGACAAGATCGTCTCGCGCGTGGGCCGCCGCATCGACGAGTCGAGCCCGATGGTCGATGCGCGCCTGCCGGACGGCTCGCGCGTGAACGCGATCATTCCGCCGCTGGCGATCGATGGCGCGGTGATGTCGATCCGGCGCTTCTCGGCCGATCCGCTGCGCCTGGCCGATCTGGTTGCCTACGGCAGCATGACGGCTGACATGGCCGAAGTGCTGCAGGGCCTGGGCAAGGCCAAGGTCAATATCGTGATCTCGGGCGGCACCGGCTCGGGCAAGACGACGATGCTCAATGTGATCTCGGGCTTCATCAGCCATTCCGAGCGCGTCGTGACGGTGGAAGACGCGGCCGAACTGCAGCTGCAGCAGCCGCACGTGGTGCGCCTGGAGACGCGGCCGGCCAATATCGAAGGCAGGGGTGAAGTCACCCAGCGCGCGCTGGTCAAGAACGCGCTGCGCATGCGGCCCGACCGCATCATCCTGGGCGAAGTGCGCGGCGAAGAGGCAATGGACATGCTGGGCGCGATGAACACCGGCCACGAAGGCTCGATGGCGACACTGCACGCGAACACGCCGCGCGAAGCGCTCACGCGCCTGGAAAACATGATCAGCATGGCTGCGCCGAACCTGCCGCCCAAGGCCATGCGCCAGCAGATCGCGTCCGCCGTCGGCGTCGTGGTCCAGGTGTCGCGCCTGACCGACGGCAAGCGCAAGGTGCTGTCGATCTCGGAAGTGACGGGCATGGAAGGGGAGGTCATCACGATGCAGGAGATCTTCACGTTCAAGCAGACCGGCGTGGCCGAAGACGGCACCGTGCTGGGCCACTCGACCGCCACCGGCGTGCGGCCGCACTTCGCCGAGCGCCTGCGCACCTTCGGCGTGAACCTGGCGCCGCACATCTTCGAGCCGCGCTAGGACAATCGGCATGGTTACCACCTTCATCCTGTTCATCCTGCTGCTGTTCGTCGCCGTCATGCTGCTGGTGTGGGGCGTGTACACGGCCTGGCAGGCGAACAACAACCCGGAAGCCGAGCGCGTCGCGCGCCGCCTGCGCAGTGTGATCGGCCGCGAAACCCGCGAGCTCGATGTCACCATCGTCAAGGAGCGGCGCCTGTCCGACAACCCGGACCTTGAACCGCTGCTGCGCCGCCTGCCCGGCGTGCGCCGTCTCGACCGCATGCTGGTGCAGGCGGGCAGTGCGCAGAAGGTCGCGTCGCTGCTGTGCGTGTGCCTGGCGTTTGCCTGCGCCGGGATCGTGGCGGCGTTGCTCATGCGCCTGCCTTTGCTCGGCGTGCTGGGCTGCATGTTGCTGGCCGCCTGGCTGCCGCTGCTGCGCCTGACGCGTGCGCGCGACGCCCGCATGGTGCGTTTCGAGCGCCAGTTGCCCGAGGCGCTCGACATGATGAGCCGCGCGATGCGCGCTGGCCATGCGTTTCCGACGGCGCTCAAGCTCGTGGCCGACGAAGTCGCGGCGCCCTTGGGCGAAGAATTTAAGACCGCGTTCGACGAGGTCAATTTCGGCGTGTCGATGGGCGACGCGCTGAACAACCTGGCGCAGCGCGTGCCGAGCATGGACTTGCAGTACTTCGTCGTCGCGGTGCTGATCCAGCGCGAGAGCGGCGGCAATCTCACCGAGCTTCTCACGTCGATTTCCAACATCATCCGCGACCGCCACAAGCTGGCCGGGCAGGTGCGGGTGCTGTCGGCCGAGGGCCGGATCTCGGCCTGGGTGCTGTGCCTGTTGCCGTTCGGCGCTGGCGGCATGATGGCGCTGGCCAATCCCGAAACGATGGGCGTGCTGATCAACGATCCGATCGGCCGCCAGTTGAGCGCCGCGGCGCTGGGCATGATGGGTTTTGGGGTGCTGGCGATCCGCAAGATCGTGCGCATCCGGATGTAACGGAAAGAACACGACCATGACCATGGCAAAAATACTCATGCTGGCAGCGATGTTCCTGCTGGTGTTCGGCGGCGCCGTCGTGGCCTTGCTGCTGCTCACGCGCGACCCCGTCAAGGCGCGCCTGGTGGCGCTGAACGAACGCGATGCGCCGAAGGTGCGGCGCGGAGACGGCTGGCGCGAGCGGCTGGCCGATTTCGCCGAGCCGCTGGCCAAGCTGTCGGTGCCGGCCGAAGGCTGGGAAACGTCGCCCCTGCGGCTACGCTTCATCAACGCCGGATGGCGCGCACCATCGGCCCCGGGCCTGTATCACGCGGGCAAGTCCGTGCTGACGATCGGCCTGCCGTTGGTGGTCTGGATCGCACTGCCGCACCACAGCAACCGGCCACTGGCGTTGACGTTCCTGTTCCTGGTCAGCGCGGCCAGCATCGGCTACTACCTGCCGGGCATCATCCTCAAGCGCCGCATCGCCAACCGCCAGCGCGACATTTTCGAAGGCTTTCCCGACGCGCTCGACCTGATGACGGTGTGCGTCGAGGCGGGCCTGGCGATGGATGCGGCGCTGGCGCGCGTGGGGGGCGAGATCGGCCTGAAAAGCCCGGTGCTGGCCGACGAGCTGCAATTGGTGACGCTGGAATTGCGCGCGGGCAGCGCCAAGGAAAAGGCGCTGCGCAACCTGGCGCTGCGCACCGGCGTGGAAGACGTCGACGCGCTGGTCAAGATGCTGATCCAGGCCGAGCGCTTCGGTACCAGTGTCGGCACGGCGCTGCGCGTGCAGTCGGAACAACTGCGCACCCGCCGGCGCCAACTGGTGGAAGAGAAGGCCGCGCAAATCGCTACCAAGCTGTTGTTTCCATTGATTTTCTGTATTTTTCCGGCGTTGCTGGTGGTGTTGCTGGGGCCAGCGGTGATCCAGATTTTTCGGGCGATTACGCCGGTGGCTGGCGGTTGAACCCGTTGTGGCGTGGATGCCACGCATGTTCGCTCCGGGAATCGGGAAGGGCTTATGGAACGAACGATAACGGATTTATTGATTCCCTAGGGCAAGCGTAAAGGATGGTTATTGAACTGGAACGAGGCGTGGCAGATAGTTGATTCGTGAATGACGCTTATCATGGATCACAATTTGATTTCTATCTGAGAGGGCGCATACTAGCTTCATACCAGATCAAACACACAGGAAGAAAACCATGACCACCTTGTCCCTTCGCCCGTCGTTCGCTGCCCAACTGTCCGCTTTGGTCAGCACCGCCTTCAATTTCGTGCGTGAAGTCAAGGCCGCTCCAGCCGCCGCCCGCACCACCGGCAGCGCCGATGTCTGGGCCCTGTACCGCATGACCCGCGGCGCCGACGCGGTCTCGCCGGCAGTCGCCCGTCGCCTGGCATCGCACGCCAAGTCGAACTGATGTAGTTTGCCCGGGCTCGCTCCCGGGATTGACAAGACGCCCTGCATGACGCGGGGCGTTTGTCGTTTACGGGCCCACTATCAGGTTTTACATCACGCCGTCCGATTGCTGCGCTCCAGGCCGCGAGGGTCCCCATCGGTTGAAGCTTCGTCCGGTATGGGTAACTGGCAAATCCGAGGTCAACCCAAGCGATCCATACATTGACGGCCGCACATTGTGCGCGCACAATGTGCGTATCATTTATTTGGATGGATTTCTCATGCCGTGGAAGTACACATACCCGAACGCCGTCGCAACTGAGACTGATACGAATACCAGGTTCGACGTAAAAGTAGGACGTGGGGCGGCCTCCATGGACGACGTTGAACTGACACCGCAAGTGTCCTCGAAACACAAGTTCGACGACGTCGCAATGCAGAGATTACGGGCTGAGTTCTGGGGAATTCTTCAACAAAATCAGAGACGCGTCGCCATGCAACACCTTATCGATAGCAAGTTCGGTGGGTATACCATGCAGGCATCCATTGCGATCCAGCGTATTTCAAAGAAGTCGGTAGCACATCGCACCATCCAGGCATGGCTCATGGACCCAGGTGCACTCAGCAGCCGAAACTGTCCGGAATGGGCAGTTATTGCACTCAAGGCATTTGTTGATGATCCGGCGAACGACGAATACCTCAAGAGCTGTGAACGGATGGCAAAGAGCACGGCATCCTACATGCCTCACTCGACCGCGGTCGACGTCAAGTACGGTGTCAAATACGCGACCAGCGCGATCGTCAGTGACGAAACGCGGCGAAAGGCGTGGTGCGAAGCGAGCTTGGTTGCGTTGCCCCACATGATCAGCAAGTTCGAGAACACAACCGAGCGTCACCTGGAACATCTGGACCACCACGTGCATGCGATGTGGCGAGCGTTGCGTGAGGCTACCGACTTCGAGGACTACAGGAAACGTGTCCTTGATGAGGTAAGTGACAAAGAAACTGCAAATATGATTATTCGAAATACTCGGCGCGCTATCGAGGAGGGAGCCGATGAATTCCCGAACTATTGAGAACCGACGAGAAGCAGCGTTGCGCAAGTCGTGTGAGGTGATGCGACAACGAAGTTGACGCCTGCGACTTCCAGGCGGAACCCGTCGAACGCTTGCCCGTCTGAGGGCTGCTCGGTGGCGCCTACAGGCGACTTTCCGGATCGGTACGGCGCTCGATGGGATCGCCCTCTTCGAAGCCCGCGACGAACAACATCAGCAAGTCGCCCGCGACCTTTTGATGCCCGGCCTCGAGTAAATCATTGGCGATTTTCGCTAGCGCGACCGGGTTGGCCTCGCCGTCCCTGACGTCGATCGCATGTCTGGCTACCTTGCCGAGCTGAAACGCCAACTCGGCAACTGTCGTATTTTCTGTACTGCTCATTGGTTGTCTCTCATCGTGGTCGCGCCGTCATGCGCGCTGGGGGCTGGCGCAGGCCGAACATGTTCAAGGGGCGCAGCATAGCAGGTTGCCGGTGAAGGACGTCACGCGTGTCACGAACGGCTGGCAGAGAGCCGGACAGGTTACCCGGGAATATCAATGCTGACGCCGGCCTGTTGCCCGTGGCCGGGACCGACTGATACCAGGCGCTCTGCAACGACGTTACCCCGCAGTCGAGCCGCTACCAGTTCAGCGCATTCACGCGTCCGCCCGACGACCACGATACCGCTCCAGCAGCCACGCCACGATCCCCGGCACCAGCGACAGCACGATAATCCCGAGAATGACCGCAGTCAGGTTGTCATTGACCCACTTGATATTGCCGAAAATGTAGCCGGCAACTGTCAGCGACACGACCCACAAGGTCCCGCCGGCGACGTTGTAGGCCAGGAAAGTCCGATACCGCATGCTGCCCAGCGCGGCGACGAACGGCGCCAGCGTGCGCACGATCGGGACATAGCGCGCCAGCACGATGGTCTTGGGGCCGTGGCGCTGGAAGAAGCGCTCGGTATGCGCGATATGTTCGTCCTTGATGAGACGGAACCGGTAACCACGCTTGACGCGTTCGCGAAACGCGCTGCCGATGGCAAAGTTGACGATGTCGCCGGCCACCGCCGCGACGATCAGGAGCGGCATCAGGATCTCCAGCGACAACATGCCTTTCGCGGCAAGGGCGCCGGTGACGAACAGGAGCGAATCGCCCGGCAGGAACGGCATCACGACCACCCCCGTTTCAACGAAGATCACCGCGAACAGCAGCACGTAGACAAGTAACTGATATTCGGCCGCCAGTACGGCGAGGTGGCGATCAAGGTGGAGGAACCAGTCGAGCAGGGTCGTGAGCATATCGTTATTTTCCATGAACATCGGGGACAGGTCCGCCATTGTAAGCCTCAGCACGGATGAGTGAGCGGCGGATGTCGATGTTGGCCAACCTGGTTCGTCGTCAGAATGGTAAGGTCCATCCACACCACGTTTGAACTGGAGATACCGTGAATCAGCAAATCATCATCAATTTGCCCGTCCAGAACCTGGAAAAATCGAAAGGCTTCTTCACGTCGCTCGGCTACGGCCTGGATTCGCAAGTGAGCAGCGAGGACGTGGCAATGGTCATTATTGCGCAGGACCGCATCCACGTCATGCTGACCACCGAGCGCTTCTTTCAATCGCTGATCGACAAGCCGATGATGTCGGCCAGGCAGGCCAACGAACTGGTGCTGTGCCTGTCCTGCGAGAGCCGCGAGGAACTTCACGGCCTGATCGCCAAGGCGTCGGCCGCCGGCGCCCGCATTCCCCATCCGCCCGAGGACCACGGCTTCATGCTTGACCAGGGCTTCGAAGATCTGGACGGCCACCTGTGGAACCTGGTGTGGATGGCGGCTGACGGTCGAGGCTGATTGTCAGTGACTGTCAATCACTGTCAGTGATGGTCAGCGGATCAGGTCGTGTCCGAATGTCAGACCTGACACCGGCTGTGACACCGGCTGTTACTCTTCCTGGAACTCGTCCGAGCGGCAGAACAGATCCCAGGCTGCAATGAACAGGGCGGCAATCACCGGCCCGATCACGAACCCGTTCAGGCCGAACAGCGCCATGCCGCCCAGCGTCGACAGCAGGATCACGTAGTCAGGCAGCTTGGTATCCTTGCCCACCAGGATCGGGCGCAGGATATTGTCGACCAGGCCAATGACCAGCACGCCGTACGCGGCCAGCACCACGCCTTGCCAGATATCGCCCGTTACCAGGAAATAGATCGCCACCGGCGCCCACACGAGCGCCGCGCCGATGGCCGGCAGCAGCGACAGGAATGCCATCACCACGCCCCACAGCAGCGGGCCGGACACGTCCAGCAGCCAGAAGATGAAGCCGCCCAGTGCGCCTTGCGCAATCGCCACCAGCACATTGCCTTTGACGGTGGCGCGGATCACGGTCGTGAAGTTCTGGAACAAGCGACCCTTGTACTCGATGCTCAGTGGCACGGCGCGCTGGATGCGGGCGGCCAGGATGCGCCCGTCGCGCAGCAGGAAGAACAGCAGGTACAGCATGATCGTCATGCTGACCACGAAGTCG
The DNA here is from genome assembly GCF_040790145.1 of Massilia aurea. Lineage (GTDB taxonomy): Bacteria > Pseudomonadota > Gammaproteobacteria > Burkholderiales > Burkholderiaceae_D > Telluria > Telluria aurea_C. Next base: position 619,743 of record NZ_JBFMMP010000001.1, on the reverse strand, counting down.
AGCGTATTGCGGCCGATATTCAGGGCGTACGTGGCCGCGGCCTGGCTGATCTGGGCTGCGAATTCGGTGATCTTGGTCTGCAGCGACGCCAGGTTGGTCAGTTCATTGCGTTCAAGGATCGAAATCGCCCAGTCCGGCAAGGCGCGCATCACGATCTGGAAATAGCCCGCGAAATCGATCTGGCCGCTGCTGACCATCGTATAAATGCCGGCGACCTGGTCGACCAGCGACGCCGTGATCAGTGCCAGGGGCAGCAGCACCATCAGCACGATGATCAGCAGCGAGAGCAGGGCGGCGACCGTCGGCTTGCCCTTGGTCACGCGCAGCAGCTTCGACTGCAGCGGCGCGAAGATGATGGCGAACACGACGCCCCAGAACACGGCGCCCGAATACGGTAGCAGGATCCAGAAGAACGCAATCGTGACAAGCGTCAGCAGGAGCAGGAATGAATTCTGCGGGAGGGTAAATTGCTTCATTGAATGCGCATATGAAAAGGTTAATGTTGCTCGATGATACGCCAAGAGCGTCAACACACCCCCGCGCGCACGACCGATGTCTGTGCGCCGCGTCTGGAATAGCTGGCAATGTCGCCGTTGGCCCATCTGTGGCTAACTGACCACAAAGTCATTTCAATTGTGCGCGTTGGCAAACTGGCATCTTGCGATAATGCCCGGGTTGCCACGTCGAGACACAGTCTGGCGGGCACTGCCTTTACTTATCTACCCGGAGAAATCATGTCCCGTAATGCCCCATGCACCGCCACGCCTTCCCTGAACATCACCGTCGCCCGCGCGCTCAAAGGCGCGATCCTGATTGGCGCGGCAGCAGCCGGCATGGCACAGGCGCAGCAGTCGCCAGCGCTTGACCGCGTGAGCGTGTCGGCCGGTGCGTTCTACACAGAGCCTGAAATCCACCTGGGCGGCGACACCCGCTATGGCCGTGTCGATACGCCGGACGCAGACCTCGACCACGCCACCCTGCCGCGCGTGAAGGCCGAAGTGCTGATCGGCGACAGCCACGGCCTGTCGTTCGATTATTTCCGATTCAGCAAAGGCTACGGTACCGACCTCGCTGGCGACACCGTGTATGAAGGCCGTCCGGTCAGCGGTTCGCTGCGTGCCGACGCCAAGCTGCGCCTCGAATTGGCGCGCCTGTCGTACAAGCTGTGGTTCGGCAAAGAGAAAAATGCCTTCGGCGTCGGCCTGGGTGCGGCGCACCTGCGCGCCAAGATTTCCGGTTCGGCTTCGGCCAATGTCAGCAGCACGGCGCCGGTCGAGAGCTACTCGTGGAGCGGTTCGGCATCGGCCAGCGAAGCCGTGTGGGCGCCAACGGTCGAACTGGCATGGCGCCACGCGCTGAACGACCAGGTTCGGCTGTACGCAGAAGCGGCTGGCGTGAAGAAGAACGGCGGCAATATCGAAGGCCATATCTATAACGGCGCCGTTGGCGTCGAATACTTCCCGCTCAAGAATGTCGGCCTGGTGCTCGATTACGGCATCCAGAAAATCGACCTGCACCGCAATGGCGAACGCACTGCCGACCTTGACCTGAAACTAACCGGCCCATCGGCTTACCTCAAGGTTCGCTTCTGATCCCCCTGCGTTCACGATTGAACGACGCGGTCCGTTGCTCTCGGTCATAATACATAGTGTAAAAGCACTGGTGTAAGGGGAGTGGGTGAAAACGGATCAACTGATCGCGTGTCATGACTGTGGCAGCCTGTACCACTGGCGACCGCTGGCCGCCTGTGAGCGCGCCAGCTGCACCCGTTGCCAGCACGAGTTGTACCGCTGGCACAAAGGCAGCCCGGCGCGCCAGGCCGAGGTGCTTGCCGCACTGACGCTGGGCGCCGTATTGGTCTTTTTGCTGGCGCAGTGGTTCCCCATTGTCACGCTCGAGATGGGCGGCATGCTCTCTGGCGCCACGCTGTACCAGGCGGTTGGCGTGCTGTGGGGCGCGGGAGACCAGGTCATCGCGGCCATGGTCTTTTTTTGCGCCATCGTTTTCCCCGGTATCGAACTGGGCTCGCTGTTGTATGTCGCCCTGGGCCTGACCCGGGGCATGCGCGTGCCTGGCTTTAATCTGGTACTGCGCACCGTGCAGGGCGCGCGCCATTGGGCGATGACCGAAGTGCTCATGATCGGCATCCTCATCACCGTGATCAAGATGACCAGCCTGGCGCGCGTCGAGCCGCATCCTGCGCTGTTCGCGTTCGGCGTGCTCACGATCCTGTGCGCGCTGGTCATGCGCTATGAGCCGAAAGCGTTGTGGGCGCTGGCCGATCGACTGGCGCCGCTGCGCAAGTCGGATCCTGCGCGGCAAACGACTACCATTGCCGAGGCCGACTCTGTACTGGTCTCGTGCACCGCCTGCGGCCTGGTCAATCACACCTGCCCGTCACGCGACGGCACCGATCGCTGCGCCCGCTGCAGCGCGGCGCTGCATCGCCGGATTCCCCACAGCGTTGGCTGGACCTGGGCCATGCTGCTGGCCGCCACGCTGCTCTACATTCCCGCCAATATGCTGCCCGTGATGTACACCCGTTCGATCGGCGGCACCGAGGGCGACACCATCATGAGCGGCGTCGTGCTGTTCTGGAACACCGGCTCGAAAGGCCTGGCCATCATCATTTTCGTGGCCAGCATCGTGGTGCCGGTGTCGAAACTGGCCGCGCTGGCGTGGCTCAATGCTACCGCGCAGGCGCGCTCGCACGCGGCGCCGATGGCGCGTACGCGCGCGTATCGCGCCATTGAATTCGTCGGCCGCTGGTCGATGCTGGATATTTTCGTGGTTGCCCTGACCGTGGCGCTGGTGCGCTTCGACGCGCTGGTGGTGATCACGGCAGGGCCGGGCGCGATCGCGTTTGGCTGCGTGGTGATCGTGACGATGGTCGCGTCCCACCAGTTCGACCCGCGCCTGATCTGGGACCCTATTGAATCGAACGGAGAGCAACATGTCTGAACAGGACGGCGCAAGACCGCCGGAACCACCCGTGGGCCCAACGGCGCCCCTCGCTGCCTCGCCCTCGGTCGACCGCCCCAGCCGCTGGCTGCCATCGCTGATCTGGATGATCCCCGTGCTGGCCGCCCTGATCGGCGCCTGGCAGGTCGTCAGCTGGGTTACCAACAAAGGCGCGACTGTCTACGTGTATTTCGCCAGCGGCGAAGGGCTCGAGGCGGGCCAGACCAGGGTCAAATACAAGGACGTCGACATCGGCCGCGTGGTCTCGGTCACGCTCGGCGAAGACGGTAACCGCGTCGTCGCCAAGATCGAGATGGCGAAAGAAGCCGACCGCTTCACGGCCGTCGACTCGCGCTTCTGGGTCGTGCGACCGCAGATCGGCGCCAGCGGCGTCTCGGGCCTGGGCACGCTGCTGTCGGGCCCCTACATCGGCGCGGCGCCCGGCGCCAAGGAAGAAACCACCAACAGCTTTACCGGCCTGGAAACGGCGCCGCCGATCCCGATCGGCCTGAAGGGCCGCGAATACAAGCTGCACGCCGAGACGCTTGGCTCGGTGGCGCCCGGGTCGCCCGTGTACTTCAAGCGCGTGCGCGTGGGCCAGGTGGCGTCGGTCGCGCTGGACAAGGCCGGTCAGGGCATCGACATGTCAGTGTTCGTCGAGCAGCCGTATACTGGCCTGGTCGGACCGGACACGCGCTGGTGGCATGCCAGCGGCGTCGATCTGCGGCTCGACGCCAGCGGCCTGAAACTCAATACCCAGTCGCTGGCGGCGCTGGCCACCGGCGGCATCGCCTTTGAATCGGTCGATGGGCGCAAGCCCGTGACCCCGGCGCCGGTCGGCACGCGCTTCGTGCTGTCCGAAGATCGCGCCGAGGCGCTGCGTCCGCCCGACGGACCGGCGGTGACGGCCGTGCTGTACTTTGACCAGTCGCTGCGTGGCCTGTCGCCGGGCGCGGTGGTCGACTTCCGTGGCGTGGCACTGGGTGAAGTGCGCGCCGTCGGCATCGAGTTCGATCGCGAACGTCAAAAATTCACGATGCCGATCACTGTTGACCTGTATCCGGGACGGCTGGGCAAAGGCTTCATGGCGGCGATGGAGCGCGAAGACGGCGGCCAGCGCGCGCTCACCGCGATGGTGGGCCGCGGGCTGCGCGCGCAGCTGCGCAACGGTAACCTCTTGACCGGCCAGCTGTATATCGCACTCGACTTCTTCCCGAACGCGCGCAAGGCGACGGTCGCAGCGCAGGGCGAGCTGCTGGTGTTGCCAACCATCCCGGGTCAGCTCGACGAGCTGCAAAGCCAGATCTCGCGCATTGCCGGCAAACTCGACAAGATCCCGTTCGATGAAATCGGCGTGAACCTGAACCGCACGCTGGTGCAGGCCAACGCCACGCTCGCGCGCATCGATGGCAAGGTGCTGCCCGAAATGCAAGAGACACTCACTGCCGCCAAGGCCACCTTCGCCAACGCCGAAAGCGTGCTGGCGCAGGATGCACCGCTGCAGTCCGATCTGCGCCGGGCGCTGCAATCGGTGACCGACACGATGGCCAAGGTCGAGGCACTGGCCGATTATCTCGAACGCAATCCGCAGTCGCTCATTCGCGGCAAACCCCAGGAGAAAAAGGAATGACGCTGTTTATCCATGTGCGCCGCGCATTGACGGGCGCGGCGCTGGCGGTCCCGCTGCTGCTGGCCGGGTGCGCCAGCACGCCGACCGACCAGTTCTATACCCTGAGCGGCGGCGCGGCGACCGTGGTGCCGCCGGCAGCGGCAAGCGCGCCACTGTTCTTCGAGATGCGGCCGGTGACAATCCCGGCCTCGGTGCGTCGTCCGCAACTGATGGTGGCGGGCGAGGCGGGCACGATCGAGATGCGCGAACACCATCGCTGGGCGGGACCGCTGGCCGATGAAATCACCACCGGGCTGTCGCTCGGGATCGCGGCGGACCTGGGTGGCGTGGACGTCTACCGCAACCCGGCGCCGGCCGGCAGCGCGCTGTATCGCATCGGCGCGAACATCCAGCGCTTCGAGTCGAAAGAGGGCGACTATGCCCTGATCGACGCGGTGTGGAACGTGCGCAAGGTCGATGGCGGCTCGGTGCAGACCTGCCGCAGCGTGTTCCAGGAAAAGGTGGGGCCGGGTTACGAGGCGCTGGTGGCTGGGCACCGGGCCGCGCTGGCCAAATTGGCCACGGCGATTGCTGCCGGTGTGCGCAGCCAGGTCGCTGGCGGCGCGCCGGCCTGCGCGGCCGGGGCACGATAAAATGCCGGCATCGGTCAAGGCCGTTCAGTTAGTCTAAGAACCGTCATCCCCGCGTAGGCGGGGATCCAAGTCAGTTGCACTGCCACCGCGATACGCTCTTGAGGAGTGCTTAAAACTTGGATCCCCGCCTGCGCGGGGATGACGTTTATCGAGCTACGGGATCAGGCGTTCGGCCCGCAGGCGCGTGAACAGGTCGAAGAACGACGCGTCCGTCGCCTGGAAAGCCGTGAAGCCCAGGCGGCGGCTGTTGGCCATGTCGGTCATGACTTCCAGCGGCCGGCCCAGATCGAGGTCGGTATGCCAGGCCGAGGCCAGGCGATCGAGGTCGGCTTCGACCAGGCCGTGGCGGGCCGCGATCTCGCGCCACAGCGGGGCATCGTCTGCCATCGCTGCTTCCAGCGGCTGCACCGTGCCGTTGAAACCGGCTGCCTGCACGCCGAAGAATTCGGCCAGTCTCGGCCACAACCAGCTCCAGCGGAACACGTCGCCATTGACGATGTTGAAGGCTTCGTTGCGCGCCGCGTCGGTGTCGGCGGCCCACACCAGCTGTCTGGCCAGCATGCGTGCGTCGGTCACGTCCGACAAGCCGTTCCACTGCGCGCTGGAACCGGGGAACTGGAACGGGCGGCCCGTCTCCTTGCAGATCGTCGCGTACACGGCCAGCGTGGTGCCCAGGTTCATCGCATTGCCGACGGCCTGGCCGATGACGGTGTGCGGGCGGTGGATCGTCCAGGTGAACCGGTCGCGCTCGGCGGCAGCGTAGACCTCATCCTCTTGCGCGTAATAGAAATTCTCGAGCGGCAGGCGCGGTTGCGATTCGCGCAGCGGCGTGTCGGGTAGCGTGCCCGAGCTGGCGTACGCCTCGAACGGGCCCAGGTAATGCTTCAGGCCCGTCACCAGCGCCACATGGCGCACGCTCTTTTGCGGTGCCAGGGCGTCCAGCAGGTTGCGCACGAGCGCGGCGTTGACGCGAATGTTGTCGCTTTCGGTATCCTGGCGCATCCAGGTGGTGATGAACACGTGGGTCGGGGCGACGCCTTTCAATGCGGCGTTCAGCGCGGCCGCATCGAGCAGGTCGGCGGCGATATGGCGCACTTGTGGCAGATCGCGCGGCGCGCGGCGCGACAGGCCAACGACATCCCAGCCTTGCGCCAGCAGTTCGCGGGCGGCGTGGTTGCCGCCAATGCCGGTGACGCCGACGACGAGTGCGGTTCGTTTCATGGTTTGACTCCTGAGTTGACGATTGTCGTCCATTCTACTGCGCACGATTGACATGCGTGGCTGATGGCCGTCGGCTGGCTCGGAACGCAATTCAGAGCTCGCCCCTGTTTAACGTTGACTGCGCCATAAAAAAAGGGGCGCTGCATCGCTGCAGCGCCCCTTTCATTTTTTACCGCATCAAATCATCAGAAGCGGTAGCGCAGCGTCAGCGACGTGTTGCGTGGCGCGCCGTAGGTGAACTGGTTGTAGGCGGCGAACATCGCGAACGTTTTCTTGTCGGTGGCGTTGTTGACATTCAGCTGGGCCGACCACTGCTTGGTGAACTCGTAGCGCGCCATCAGGTTGACCAGCGCGTACGATTCCTGTTCCATGCGGCCGTCGATACCCGGGGCCACGGTCGCATCGACCGTGTAGGTACTGCCTTCCCAGTTGACGCCGCCGCCGACGGTCAGCTTGTTCCAGTCGCCCGGCAGGCGGTAGCTGGCAAAGGCGCGCAGCGTCTTGCGTGGGTAGATCGAGTTGAAATCGACGCCGGTTGCATCCTTGGCGCGGAAGATCGAGTAGCCGACGCTGGCGTTCAGGCCAGAGATGATTTCGCCCGAGACGTCCAGTTCAATACCCTTGCTGGTCGCGCCCTGGGCGGCGCGGTAGTAGCTTTCTTCGAGCAGCGGACCGGCACCGTCGCGGTCGATGCGGCCGGCGGCCTGGCCCAGGTTGTCCTGCTTCAGGTGGAACACGGCCAGCGACGCGTTCACGCGGCGGTCGAAGAATTCGCCCTTGATACCGGCTTCATTGGCCTTGCCCTCGATCGGATCGAGCAGGTTGCCCGCCAGGTCTTTCAGGTTTTGTGGCTGGAAGATGCTGGTGTGGCTGGCGTACAGCGAATAGGTGTCGTTCAGGTCGAACACCAGACCAGCGTACGGCGTGATTTCATTGTCGTACTTGAGCGAATATGCCGCTGTGTACAGGCCGCCGCCTTCTTTCTCGTACTTGGTCACGCGCGCGCCGACGACCGCCTTGAGGCGGTCGGTCAGCGAGAAGCGGGCCATGCCGTACAGGCCTTGCTGGGTGGTTTCGCTGCCTTCATAGAACGCTTGCGGGCCGAACGTCGGGGTCGGGTACGACGCCGGGTTCCAATTGTTGAAGTCGGCCACGGTCGTATCAGCAGTCCCGTAGTCTGCTGAACGATTGTTCGAATTGAAATCGGTCTTGGCGTGCAGGTAGCCGAAGGCGGCTTCGTGCTGGCGATCACCCAGCGTGAACTTGCCGCTGGTGTGCACGCCAAAGTCCTTCTGTTTGGTCTGGATCACGTACGAACCCGTGAAGGCGCCCAGGCCGGCACCGGTCACGCGATCAGGCACACCCGACAGGTACAGCAGGCGCGAGTCGCCGTCGCGGGTGGCGTCGGTGTAGGTCAGGCGCAGGTTCCAGCCGTTGGCGAAGCGGTGTTCGTAGTCGGCGAAGAAATTGTCGTACTGGTTTTCGTAGCCGGCCCATGGGGTGGCGGTGGTTTTCGAGCGATCATAATTAATGATCGAACCGTCGGTATAGCGGTATGGAAGGCCGCCCCACATCGAGCCGCGCGGGCTCATTTTCTGGCGCGAGAAGCCGGTCGAGAAGGTGCCGTCGCGGCCGATGTCGGCTTCGACGGTGGCGTACACGGTGCGGTCCTTGTTTTCGAGGTATTGCACCCAGCTGTCGCCGGCGCTGTATTCGGCCACGGCGCGGCCGCGGATGCTGCCTGACTCGTTCAGCGGCGTCGAGACGTCGGCCATGATGCGGCGCTTGTCCCAGCGGCCGACGGTGGCTTCGACGGTGGCGTCGAGTTTCTTGCTGAAGGCGCGCTTGCGCACCAGGTTCAGCGCGGCCGACGGGGTGCCGGCGCCAGTCATCAGGCCGGTGGCGCCGCGCACGACTTCGACGCGGTCGTACAGGGCCAGGCTGCCCAGCACTTCACCGGCGCTCCAGGCGGCGTCCCAGGTGGTCGGGATATTGTCGATCTGCAGATTGGTCACTTCGAAACCACGCGCGGTGAAGCTGGCGCGGTGGGTTTCATACTGGTTGACCGAGACGCCGGTGACGTTGTTGGCCACGTCGGTGATGGTGAGCAGGCCCTGGTCTTCGATGCGCTGCTGGGTGATGACCGAGACCGACTGCGGCGTGTCGCGCAGCGACATGTCCAGTGGCGTGGCGGTGCGGGTGCGGCCGATGGTGTACGAGCCGACGGCGTCGCCGAGTTTTTGCGCCTGCACTTGCACCTGCGGCATTGACGTCGTGCCGGCATCGGTGGACTGGGCCTGGGCGACCAACGGGAGCGCAAGGCTCACGCAAACCGTCAGTTGTTTCAAGTTAAGACGCCCGGCAGGGCTGACCAGCTTATCCATCGTTTTTCCTGTTGTTCGTGTCGTTGTTACGGAAGGCCAGCGCTCAGTTTGTCTAGGGCCAGCCTGGGTCATATCGCTATGAGCCGGTAATGATAACTATTCTCATCTGATTGTGTCAACCTGTGTGTTGACGAGCAGAAGCGTTACCCATCGCTGCCGAGCCTTTAATTGTGCACGTGTATGGATAATGATGACAGTGGAAGTGCTGTTTGACAGCCAGCGGGTTGGCTATCCTCGGTGTTCCAAACAACACATCACAAGGATTCGCGATGGACCAACCAGCATTCTTCGCCACGCCGGGCTACGGTGACACGATGCGCGAGACGATGCATTACTCGCAGGCCGTCAAGATCGGCAACCGCGTCGAGATATCCGGCCAGGGCGGCTGGGACAATGACTTCGCCTTCCCCGAGCGGCTCGAAGACGAAATCGCGCAGGCGTTCGCGAACGTCGAGCGCACGCTGGCGACGGCGGGTGCGAGCTGGCAGGATGTCGTGCACGTGAACTCGTATCACATCGGCTTCCCGCCTGAAACCAATGAGACGATGGTCAGGCTGTTCCGCCAGTACATGCCGCAGAACAAGCCGATCTGGACCGAAACGGGCGTCACGGCGCTGGGCAACCCCCATATGCGCGTGGAGATCCGTGTCACGGCCATCATTGCCTGACGCTGGACAAGTCGGCTAATCGGGCCTGAAGGTCGCGATCAGCCAGTCGACGAACACCTGCAGCCGGGCGCTCTGGTGGCGGCTGGTCGGATACAGGATGTGGAAGGGCATCGACGGCTGGTCCCATTCCGGCAGCAGCCGCACCAGCTCGCCGCGCGCGATATACGGGTGCGCCACGCGCGCGAAATGCTGGCCGACGCCCATGCCCGCGCGCAGCAAGGCCAGCAAGCCATTACTGTCGTTGGTCGACAGGGCGCCTGCATCGATGTCGATGCGCGTATCGCCCGCCTCGAACACGAGGGGATTCGGTTTGCTGTTCGCGGTGAAGAAATAGCCCAGGCACACATGATTAGCCAGTTCGGCAGGCGAGGCTGGCGTGCCCATGCGCGCCAGGTAGGACGGCGCGGCGCAGGTGACATACGGCAGGTCGAGCAGCTTGCGCCCGACCATCGACAGCTCGTCGATCGCGCCGGCGCGAATCACGCAATCGACGCCTTCGCCGACGATATTGACCGGCCGGTCGCTGATGCCCAGGGCGATCGTGATGTCGGGGTAGGCGCGCCGGAAGTCGGCCAGGGCAGGAATCAACAGCGCCGTGGCGAACGCCGCTGGGGCGTCGATCCGCAGGTGGCCACGCGGCTTGCGCCGCCCGCCGCCCATCGCGTGGTCCATTGCGTCGAGCTCGGCCAGCAGGCGTGTGGCGTGCTGGTGATATTCCAGGCCGTCCGCGGTGGCAGCCACCGTGCGCGTCGTGCGGTGCAGCAGCTTGTTGCCCAGGTGCGCTTCCAGATCGCCGACCAGCTTGCTGACGCTGGAACGGGGCAAGTCCAGCCCGTTCGCTGCGCGGCTGAACGAGCCGGTATCGACGACGCGCACAAAGGCGCGCATTGCCAGCAGTTGGTTCATGGGCGCAGCGACGGTATCGCGTCAAGAAAGTTGGATTATCCATCAACCTGGATAGTCACGCACGGTCTTGAAAAATATTTACCTGGTCGACAATCGGCGCAGTGCGCAGGAATCAGGCAGGCAATGTCGGATCAGGCCGCTTCGCGCTTGTTCGCCTCGGTGATGGTCCAGTAATAGATTGTCCGGCCATCGACGTCGACGGTTTTTTCGGCCGGCCATTCCGCCCCCATGTCGAACGCATGCGACACCACACGCGTACCCACCTTCAATTGCTTCCACAGCTGGGGGCGCAGTTTCGCGTTGATATTCGGCAGCAGGTACAGCGTCACTACGGTGGCGCTCGAGAAATCGGTCTTGAACAAGTCGCCCACGCGGAACTTGGCGCGCTCGGACACGCCGGCCTTTTTCGCGTTCTCGGTCGCTTCGGCGATGCGGGCCGGATCGATGTCGATGCCCGTTCCGCGCGCGCCGCGCGCCTTGGCAGCCGTGACGACGATGCGCCCGTCGCCGCACCCCAGGTCGAACAGCGTGTCATTCTTGCCCACCTTGGCCAGGTCGAGCATCTTGTCGACGACTTCCTGCGGCGTCGGTACATACGGCACATCGAGGCGTGGTGTCAGGACACCCGGCATGGCCAGTGCGCGCCCGATGGGGAACATCAGCGTGCCGGTGGCGGCAACGGCGGACAGCAGGATCGAGCGACGGCGGGGGGGCGGGGTCATCGGGACATCTCCTATGGTCAGGTGGGATTGGTGACGGTACTCATTGATCTTGTTGCGAGCGCAGCACGAGCAGCAGCACGGCGCCGCAAGCCAGCACTGCCACGCCGATCCACGCTGCATTCAGGCCGCCGAGCGACTGGCTGTACACGTACGACAGGCTCGACCAGAGCATATAGGCGCAACTGGCGCAGAACAGCAGCGGCAGCACGGGATACAGCGGCACCCTGAACGGGCGCGGGATGTGCGGCTCGCGCTGGCGCAGCACGAACAGCGACAGGCCGGTGAGCAGGAAGAACAGCCAGAACACGGGCGCGGTGAACTCGACCATCGCCTTGAAACCGCTACCCAATGCGGCGCCTACCGCAACAAGCGCCAGCGCGGCGACGCACTGGACCGTCATGGCCACGGTGGGCGTGCCGCGTTCGCGGTCCCATGCGGCCAGGCGGCCCAGTTTTTTCCAGTCGAGGCCAATGGCGTAGCTGGTGCGCGCGCCGACGATCATCGTGGCGTTGATCGAGGTGAGGGCGGACACGGCGACCAGCACCGAGATGATTTTCTCGCCCGGCGCGCCAAACACGGTTTGCATGACGTCGGCCGCCACCGCTTCGGACGCCGCCATGCCCTCCATGCCGAGCACTTTCCAGTAGGCCCACGTCACCAGCAGATACAGGGCCGTGATGATCACGATGGCCGCAATCAGCGCGAGCACCATCTTGCGCGGACCGCCGCGCATCTCGGCACTGATATAGGCGGCCTCGTTCCAGCCACCGTAGGTGAGCAAAACAAACACCATCGCCATGCCGAGCGCCGCGACTTCGGGCGCCGCCGACGTGGTCGCTGCGGTGGCGCTGGCCGGTGCGGGATCGGAAAACAGCGCGGCGGCGCCGACGATGACGAGCAGGCCTAGAATCTCGGTGACCGTCAGCAAGGTCTGGGCGCCGGTGCCGGTGCGGATGCCGCGCAGGTTCAGTGCGGACAGGCCGACGATGACGGCCACCGCGTAACTCGTGCTGCCCCAGTCGCCCGGCAGGAATGTCAGTGGCACCGCCTGCTGCATGTAGTCGCCGAAGACAAAGGCAAGGAGGGCGATCGAGCCGGTGGTGATGACGGAAAACCGGGCCCAGCCGAAGAGGAAGGCGACCGAACGGCCGAAGGCGCGATGCAGGTAGTGGTAGTCGCCCCCCTGGTGGGGATAGGTGGTGGTCAGCTCGGCATAGCAGAGCGCGCCGATCAGGGACATCAAGCCGCCGAGCGCCCACAGCGTAAACATCTGCGTGGCGCCGCCGCTGAGGCTGGCGACGAGCGATGGCGCCTTGAAAATGCCGGCGCCGATGACGACGCCCACGATGACGGCGACCGCCTCGCGCAGACCGATGGTCGGGCGCGGACGGGTGTCGGCAGGCGATGCAACAGCGCGTTCAGCTTCGATGGCATCCATGGTGGACATGTCAGGATTTGCCCGATGCCTCAGGGAAGCGCCGTGCGTGGTTGGTCATGCGACGTGCTGCCGGCATGTGGCCGCGCACCCGCTGTTCATAAAAGAATGTTATCGACACCGGTGCGAGCGTGGCGCGCGATTGCCGCGTGGCTCGTGTCAATACGGTGATGATGCAAGGGAGATGCCGGAAGATGGCTGCACGAAGCGGACGGCGGCGCGGGGTGCGTCGCCGTCACTGCGATGTCATGGGCGTGTCGCAGCCGGCGCGCCGAGCCAGTCGAAGATGGCCGGCCAGAGTGTCGCATGTGCGCTACGGCCGACCAGCACGCCAACGTGTTGCAGGTTCACGCCAATGTCGCCGCGATACTGAAGCACCTGCTTGCGCTCGCTCGACGTCGCCTCGTGGAAGGGCACGACAGCGGCCGGCGGAATCACCTTGCTGCGAAAATCGACGACGCTGATCAGGGGCGAATGCAGGTCGGCCGGACCGATGGTGCGGCCGTTGATCGCCAGCTGGCCCGCCATGAACGCGTCGTTGCGGTACAGCGACTCGACGATGTCGACGAACAGCTTGCCGGGCAGCGGGAATTCATCATGGCTCCAGCGCTCGACCTGCATGTGCGTGGCCAGCGCTTTCGGGTCGAACAGCGACAGCCAGCGGTCGGTGGCGCGCTCCCAGCCGAACGCCTGCGGCTCGGCCAGTGCGCTCATCATGTTGAGAAACGCGCCCGGCACGTGCGTAAACTTGTCGGCGATGCGGCGTGCGTCGGGCGTGGCTTTGACCAGCGGCGCGAAGCAGCAGGCGCTCGGCTCGAAGCGCAGGGGCGATTCGAGCAGCACGGTTGCCGCGACGCGCTCGGGATGCAAGGCGCTGTAGATCGCCGCGAGGATGCCGCCGAGCGAGTGGCCGACGATCGTCAGCGTTGCTGCGCCGCTGTCGGCCTGGATGGCGCGTTGGCAGCGCGTGAGCATGCGGTCGCCATAGTCGGCCAGGCCGACTGCCGGGTCGCCATCCGGCATCGGCAACCATTCGGCCAGGTACACGCGGTAGCCGCGCTCTTGCCAGCGCTGCACGACGCTGATCTCGGGCGCGAGGTCCCAGATATAGGCGCGCTTGATGGGCGCGGGCACCAGCAGCACCGCCGGCCCGCTGGCGGCGACGGGATCGTAGCGGCGCAAGTTGACACCTGTTTCGGTCAGGACGACCGTGAACGGCGTTTCTTGCGGGCCGTGGCCGGCGCGCTCAAGCTGCCGGCCACGTTCCTGGCGGCTGCGATCCATATTCTTGAGAGCTTGTACCTGTTGCGGCCCCAAGGTAGTCCAGTTGCTGGCGTACATGGCGATCCCATCGAATTGGCGACCATGGAACTGTACGCCCATTGACGCGCTGCGCCAATACTACAAGTACCTGACCCACGCCTTCCCGCTGTCGCGCTTGTATTGCCCAAACCGTCTGGTCGGCCAGTACAGCAGCACCGCCAGCAAGACCGAGCCGAGCCACACCTGCCACACATGATCGATGTCGGCGCGCGGCACGCCAAGCACAAACGCGGCGGCGCGCTGCGCGGCCAGCAGCAGGTACAGGTGCGCGATGTAGAAGAACAGCGGCGCGCCGCCGAACACCGCGCACACGCGTACCCAGCCGGCATCGATCCGCTCGATCCAGGCCAGCACCAGCACGCCCACGCCAAGGGTCAGCAGCAAAAAGTCCAGCGACGGCGGATACTTGGTGAAATTCAGCCACGACATCGCGCTGCGCAGCAGCGTGTCGTGCGGCGCCCATGGCAGCGTCTCGCCGTAGATGTTCCAGGTGCGCAGCACCGCGAGCAGCAGCAGGCTGGCCACGCCGGCAATCACCAGCCAGCGCCGGCGCTGTGCAGGCAGCATGGCGCGCGCATACAGCGGGCCGCAGGCGTAACCAAGCAGGATCACGCCGATCCAGGCCAGCAGCGGATAGCTGATGCGCACGCGCACCGGGTCTTGTATCAGATAGCCGCGCTGCTCGAGGATGGTCCAGGCGCTGGCGGCCCAGGTATCGGGCGCGAACGACACGCCAGACAATGCGTTGTGGCCGAACACGATCGCCGCGCCGACGGTCGCCAGCAGCATCAGGGGCAAGCGGTGCAGCAAGGCCAGGGCCAGCATCGACAGGCCGATCGCCCACATCACCTGCAGATACACGGTTTGCGGCGTGAAGGTGCCGGTCCAGGCAAAGTTGATGACCACGATCTCGAGCAGGATCAAAAATATGCCGCGCTTGGCCAGGAAGCCCGTCGCGCTGCGCGCACCGCTCGCCGGATTGGCGTACAGCCAGGCCGACAGGCCGGTGAGGAACACGAACATCGGCGCGCAGAAATGCGCGGCCAGGCGCGAGAAGAACAGGGCCGGGTCGGTGGTCGCGGCATCCATCGGGTCGCTGACCTGGTGCTGCAGATAGAAGGTTTCGCGGACGTGGTCGATCGTCATGATCAGCATGACGAGACCGCGCACGACGTCAATCGAGGCGATGCGTTGGCTTGGGATTTTCACTGGCTTCATTCCTGTTACAGAACCCGGCATTGTACCGTGCGCTGTCACCGGCAAGTCCCGCCTCTGGCATACTTGGCTGATCATCCACGACGAAAGGGCAGGATATTTACCGATGAAACCGAGCATTCTTGTATTGGGCAGCGTGTGGTCGAACGACGTGCGCGAACAGATCACGCAGGCCTTCGACTGTCACTTCATGGCCGCCATCCCGCAGGCGGGCGAGCCGGCGTTCGACGCGATCGCCCACGGCATTCGCGGCGTCCTCACCACCGGCACGGTGGGCGTGACGCCAGCGCTGGTGGCCAGCCTGCCGGCGCTTGACATCGTCACGGTGCATGGCGTCGGCGTTGACGCGGTGCCGCTGGCGCTGCTGGCCGAAAAGGGCATCCACGTGACCAACACGCCGGATGTGCTGACCGACGACGTGGCCGATTTCGCCGTCACCCTCTTGCTGTCCACCGTGCGCCGCCTGCCGCTGCTCGATCGCCACGTGCGCACCGGTGGTTGGGCGGCCAAGGCGCCGATGGCGCACATGCAGGCACGCGCTTTGAAGGGCAAGGTCGCCGGCATCGTCGGGTTCGGGCGCATCGGGCAAGCCGTCGCCGGGCGCCTGCAAGGTTTCGGATTGCAGATCCGTTACTACCAGCGCAGCCCCGGCCCGGCGCCGGAGCAGCGTAGCGATTCGCTGCTGGCGCTGGCGCAAGAGAGCGATATGCTGGTGCTGTGCATGCCGGGCGGCGCCGACACCGAGGGCATGATCGACCAGGCGATCATCGAGGCGCTGGGGCCGGAGGGCACCTTGATCAACATCGCGCGCGGCACCGTGGTCGACGAGGCGGCCCTGGTCACGGCGCTGCAGGATGGGCGTCTGGGCGCTGCGGGCCTGGACGTGTTCGAACACGAGCCGCAGGTGCCTGACGCGCTGCTGGCGCTGGACAACGTGGTGCTCACGCCGCACGTGGGCAGCTTCACCTTCGAGGCGCGGCGGGCGATGGGCCAGCTGGCGGTCGACAATCTGCGGGCGCACTTTGCCGGCAAGCCGCTGCCGACGCCGGTGGGCTGAGGCGGCCAATGAGCGGCGGGGCTGGCCGGCGATTGCTGTATCATCCCCGTCCTGAAAACGAAAGTCTCACATGCTCATCATCACCATCAAGCAGGGCAAGGAAAAAGCCCTGCTCGCCGGCGACCCGTGGATTTACCTGTCGGCCGTCGAAAAAGTCGACGGCAAGGGCCACGAGCGCAACAAGCCGGGCATCACCGCCATCGTGCAAACGTCCACGCGCCAGTTCATCGGCCGCGCCGCCTACAACGCCAAGTCGCAGATCGTCGGGCGCATGTGGTCCCTGCGCGAGGACGAACCGGTCGACCACGCAATGATCAAGCGCCGCGTGCAAGCGGCCATCGACAAGCGCGCCGCCGTGCTGCGCGTCGCCGATCCGCAGGCGCTCGTCCAGCTGATCGATGGTGAAAAAGATGGTTTGCCGGGTCTGCAGGTGCACGGGTATGGTGGCGCGGATGGGTATCTGATCTGCCAGTTCAACGCCGCCGGCGTCGACATGTGGAAGGTGCCGGTCGTGCAGGCGCTGCTCAAGGCCACCGGCTGCCGCAACGTCTACGAACGCAGCGACCCGCTGGTGCGGCAGGGCGAAGGGTTGTCGAATACGCCGGGCGCGCTGGCCGGCGACGAACCGCCTGACCGCCTGATGGTGCGCGACGGCAAACGCCCGGTGCCGATGGATATCGCCACCGGATTTACCTATCCACGCTGAGCGGCTGCCGGATCAGTCCAGCCGCTCGTGATGGTCGGCCACGCCGCGCTTCCAGTAGGCCGACACCTTGGCCGCCTGGCGCGGCATGCCCTTGGCGATCAAGAGTTCGCGCACGCGCGCCATCAGCGCCGCTTCGCCACCGCCCCAGGCCAGCCCGGCCCCAGGCTGCAGCGGCAAGTCTGTCAGCACCTGCAGCAGTTCGTCTTCACTTGCGACCCAGTGGATATCGGCATGCGCCTGGGTGGCGAACGTGCGGCGGTCCGGCGTATCGACCAGCAACACTGCCTGCACGCGTGCAGCGGCCGGCAATTCTTCGAGCCGGCGCGTCACGGCCGGCAGCGCGCTGTCGTCGCCGATCAGCAGGTGCCAATCCATCTGCAGCGGCAGGATCATCGAGCCGCGCGGCCCGCCGATGATGGCGCTCTGGCCGACAGTCGCATTGCGCGCCCACTCGGCTGCGCCGCCGTGGCCGTGCAGGGCGAACTCGATGTCGAGTTCGCGCGCGTCGCGGTCAAAACGGCGGGGCGTGTAGTCGCGCCGCACCTGCTCGCCATTGGCATCGTTGAACATGAACTTGACATGGTCGTCGAACGACAGCGAGGTGAAGTCAGCCAGCGCCTCGCCGTGGAAGGTGATGCTAGCAAAGCCCGGGCTCACGTGGTTGATGCGGACGACGGTGACGTCGCGCATTTTCAGGTCGTGGCGCACGCGTTCGATCGTGGGAACAAGAGATTCAATCATGCTACACTCCGGGAATTAGTTGATAACGTCCACCATTATGCAAAAAGAAGTTGATAGAGTCAACCAAAAAAGCGGCGAAGATGCGCTCGAGGTGATGCACGCGATCGTGCACCTGTACCGCTCGCAGCAGATGCGCGGCCTGCGCGCCGGCCCGCAAGCGGGTTCGCAAGAACTGGCGCACATGGACATCAAGGTGCTGCGGTTTTTCGGCCGCCATCCGGGTGCGACGCAGAGCGACCTCGTCGCGCATTCAGGGCGCGACAAGGCGCAGGTGGCGCGCCTGATCAAGGGTTTGCGCGATGCGGGCATGCTCGACGCGACTGCCGATGAAGCGGACCGGCGCAGCACACGGCTGGCGCTGAGCAGTGCGGGGCAGGCGGTGGTGGGGGAGTTGCAGCGCCAGAGCGGCGAATTGGGGGCGGTGGCCCTGGCCGGGCTGGCCCGGGAAGAGCAGGCCCAGCTCATGGCGTTGCTGGCGCGAGTACGGGAAAACCTGGTGGGGTTGGCGGCGCCAAAGACGCGTTGACCTAACAGCGTTGGCGGCTGCGCCGCCGACGCGCCGATAGTCAGCGGTCGATAGTTAGCGGCAAGATCGTCCAGCGACCAATGGCCGCCAACGCGCCGCGATTACTCCACCCAGCCAAACCCGTCGCGCGCCAAGAGCGCGAACGATTCCGGCGGCCCCCACGAACCGGCCGCGTACGCATGCGGCTTCTCGCCCAGCGTCTCCCAGCCGTTGATGATCGGCTCGACCCATTCCCACGCCGCCTCGAGTTCATCGCGGCGCATGAAGTGCGTCAGGCGCCCGCGCACGACGTCGATCAGCAAACGCTCATACGCTTCGGCGCGGCGCTGCTCGAACGCCGACTGCAAATCGAGGTTCAGCGCGACCTGCTGCATCTGCATCCCGCTGCCCGGCTGCTTGGCAAAGATCTGCAGCTTGATCGCTTCTTCGGGTTGCAGCTCGATGACGAGCCGATTGGCGACGCCGCCCGGGGTCTCGGGGAAAAGCGGGAACGGCGGATTGGCGAACTCGATCACGATTTTCGAGGAACGACGCGCCATGCGCTTGCCGGTACGAAGATAGAACGGCACCTTCGACCAGCGCCAGGTATCGATGTGCGCGCGCAGGGCGACGAAGGTCTCGGTGTGGCTGTTGGCCGGCACGTTGCTCTCTTCGTGGTAACCCTTCGCCTCTTGGTTGCCGCTCACGCCATGCGCATACTGCCCGCGCACGGTGTCGCGCGCGATGTCGGCCAGGCCCATGCGGCGCAGCGAGCGCAGCACCTTGAGCTTTTCGTCGCGCACAGCGTCCGGCGAGAGCGACGTTGGCGGCTCCATTGCCACGATGCACAGCAATTGCATCAGATGGTTCTGCACCATGTCGCGCATGGCGCCGGCGCTGTCGTAGAAGCCTGCGCGGCTGCCCACGCCCACTTCTTCGGCCACCGTGATCTGCACGCTGGCGATGTTCGGCGCGCGCCACAGCGGCTCCAGGATCGAGTTCCCGAAGCGCAGCACCATCAGGTTCTGCACCGTCTCTTTACCCAGGTAATGGTCGATGCGGTAGATCTGCGACTCGGCGAAATGCTTGCCGACCGCCTCGTTGATCTCCACGGCCGACGCCAGGTCGCGGCCCAGCGGTTTCTCGAGCACCACGCGGGCGTTGGCGTCGACCAGGCCGGTGGCGGCGAGCTTGTCGCAGATGGTGGTAAACAGCGATGGCGCGGTCGCAAGATAGAACACGCGCTGGGCGCCGTCGCGGGAGGCGTCGCGCAAGGTGTCGAAGATCGGCGCCGCGGCCACGTCGACTTTCACGTAGACCAGCAGATCGAGGAAGCCCGTCCAGCTCTTTTCGTTAAAATTTTCGGCGGTGATGAACGAGCGCGAATGCTCTTCGATAAAGGCGAGATAGGCCGCGCGGTCATAGTCCTGGCGGCCGGTCGACAGGATGCGCGTCGATGGCGGCAGATTGCCGTGCAGGTAAGCCATGTACAGCGCAGGCAGCAGCTTGCGCATGGCTAGGTCGCCCATGCCGCCGAAGATGGTCATGTCGAGGGGGAGGCCGTTGTCAATCTCGGTCGAAGTGCTCATGGGTCTTTCGCTGGCAGGTTGTCGGGAGCGCGTGCGCCGTAGGTCTTGAGATTGTAGCGTAACTGACGCCCGACTTGGATTCCCGCCTCCGCGGGAATGACGTGGCGGCGGGCTCGTACCTGCGAAAGAAAAACCCGCGCAAGCGCGGGCCCAAGGACGCTGGAAAGCGGTCGGTCAGAACTTGTAACGCAGCCCGAACAGATACTCGCGGCCGGTGACATTGTTGACCACCACGCTGTTGCGCGTCCGGCTGATGAACTGGTCGCTTTCTTCGTTGGTCAGGTTGACGCCTTCGAGCGTGAACTCGAGGTTCTCGTTGACCTTGTACGACACCGACAGGTCGACGTTGAACGTTTCGTTCTTGCCCTCGACGTCGTTGTTGTTCTGGCCCGGCACGCGGGTGACGAAGCCCGAGCGCTTGGCGCCCGAGACGCGTGCACTGAACTTGCCGTCGTCGTAGAAGAAGGTGGCGTTCCAGGCTTTTGGCGACAGGTTCAGCAAGTCGTCGATGATCTTCGCGTCGCTGGTCGGCGAGACCAGGTACTCGATCTTCGAACTCACCTTGGTGTAGTTCAGCAGCGTGCCGAAGTTCTTGCCCCAGCCGGGCAGGAACGTGAACGGCTGCTGGTAGCTGATCTCGAAGCCTTTCAGCTTGCCGCCGTCGGTATTCACCGGCGCCGTCAGCTGGAACACTTCTTCACCGGTGAAGTTGGCCGGCAGGAGCGAGAGCGGCAGGCCTGAATCCCTGAACGCCACGTTGGTGCGCAAGCTCTGGATATAGGTGTCGATGTTTTTCTGGAACAGGCCCAGGCCCACGAACGCCTTGTTCTTGAAGTAGTACTCGAAGCTGGTGTCGAACGTCTTCGCGCGGAACGGCTTGAGGAACGGGTTGCCGGTGTTGATCGACAGGTTGCCGGTGGTGGCGATGCTGCCGCCCGGTGACAAGAAGCCCAGTTGCGGCCGGGTCATCACCTTGGCGGCGCCGACGCGTACGATGAATTCATCGGTCAGGTTCGCGGTCAGGTTGAACGATGGCAGCGTGTCCTTGTAGTCGTGCTCGACCTTGACTGCGGTGCCGCCGCCGGCGGCCTGGTAGCCGAGCGTTTCGAGTTCGGTCTTCACGTGGCGCACGCCGAAATTGCCGCGCAGCGGGATGTTCCACAGGTCGTAGCGGAACTCGCCCATCAGATACAGGCCGTCGCTCTTCTCGGTGACCGAGCGGTTGTTGCCGCGTGCATTGCCGTTTTCAATGGACGACAGGGTGAAGTCGCCCGGGCCGCCGGCAGGGCCGCTCTTGATGCAGTTGCAGTAGATGTCGTAGGCGGCGGCGATGGCTTGCAGGTTCGGGATCACCCAGCCGGTCGGGCTGCCGGCCGGCATGCCGAAGTTGCTGCCGAAGCCGCTGATATTGCTCGTCAGGCCGGTGGCGCCTGCGGGCGGCGCGAAGATCGTGTCGTTCTGGTTGACGCGGCGAAATTCATAGGTATCCGACGAATACTTCTTGCTGTTGACGCCGCCCTTGAAGCTGAAGATATCGCTCGCTTCCCAGGCCAGGTCGAACTGGGCGACGTTGTTGACGTTGTCGGTGCCCTGCGGCCGAATCCGGATCTCGCTGGTCGTGGTGTTAGGCACCGTGGTCGGCTGGGTGCCGCTGGCCACTTGTGGCACACCGATCAGGCCGAGCGTGCCGCCATTCACATCGAACGGATAGCTGATCACCGGACGGCGGCTGTCGTTGCGGAAGTCGATGCTGTAATTGTCGACATTGAGCGCGTCGAGCGTGACCGTGGTCTGGACCGGATTGCGGAACTTCGACTCGGCGCGGCCATACTTGGCGCTCATGCTCAGCGTGTCGCTGAGCTTGTGTTCGAGGGTCAGCGTTGGCTGGGTGAACGTGGTTTTCAGTTCATCGTAGCGCTGCTCGGAACGGATATCGACGTTGTTGTAGCGGCCGTACAGCAGCGAGCCGTTCTGGTCGTATTCGGCTTCGAGCACGCCGACCTGCGGCTTGCCGCCCTGGCTGGCGCTGCGGCTGAACGATGTCGCCTGCAAGAAGTCTTCCTGGCGCGTGGCGTCGAGCTTCGAGTACAGCATGTCGAAGGTCAGCAGGGTGCCTTGCTGCGGACGCCATTGCACCGAACCGGTCAGGCCCAGGCGGTCCTGGTCGTGGGTCAGGCGGCCATAGCGCGGCAGGCGCGGATGGAAGTTGTTCGGATCGCTGGCGGCATTGTAGGCGGCGATATTGGCCGGCGTGTTCGGCAGCCGTTCGGCGCCCTGCGCGGCCGGGCCGCAGGTGGTCGCCGTGGAGTTGGCCGGGTTGGCGGCCATGCCTTGCGGTGCGCACCAGCCGCCCGACGATGGGCCGTTATCCCAGCGCACCGAGCTGAAGCCATCTTCGAGCACGCGGCGTTTGGAGTAAGCGCCCGATACCAGTACGCCAACCTTGCGGTCGAAGAAGGTATTCGAAATCATGAATGCGCCGCGCGGATCGGTTTTCTCCGAGCCGTCGTTGTACTTGCCCTTGAGCGCCACGGTGGCATTGAAGCCGCGCAGGTCGAACGGGCGCAGGGTCTGCAGGTCGACGGTGGCGCCGAGCGAGCCTTCATCGACGTCGGCCGAGGAGCTCTTGCGCACCGTGAGGGCGCTGAACAGTTCCGAGGCGAACACATTGAAGTCGAAGCCGCGGCCGCGATTCGTGCCGCCCGAGCTGTCGGTGCCGCCGGTGGTGGCCAGGCCTTCGATACCGTTGATGCGCACGCGGGTAAAGTCCTGGCCGAGGCCGCGCACCGTGATCGAACGGCCTTCGCCGGCGTCGCGGTCGATGACCACGCCCGGCACGCGCTGCAGCGACTCGGCCAGGTTCGTATCGGGGAACTTGCCCATGTCTTCCGACTTGATGACGTCGACGATGCCGCTGTCCTGGCGCTTGGCATTCAGGGCAGATTCGAGCGAGGCGCGCAGGCCGGTGACGACCACCGTTTGCGCTGCGCCGGTGCCCGCCGGGGTGGCTGCAACCTCCTGGGCAAAGGCGGGGCCCAGCGACATGGCGGACACCGAAGCGGTGCCCAGCAGGCATAGGGTGAGTTTGCGCAGCGATGCGCGGTGCGGATGTTGGTTCATGCTGTCTCCATGCGTTTTTATCGAGGTGGACATCGTGTGGTCCACCGGCGCTGCATTTGCTTATCTGGTCAGGCCAGTTTTTGAATTCTATGTCACATCTTGCAGTTTTGGTCAGGCCAATTAAAAAATATTTTTCAGGTGGCCTGACCTGTTGCGAGTCAGGTCTTCGTGTTCAAGACCTGCTTGTAGCGCTTGCCACCAATGGTGACGTTGTCCAGCGTGATGTCGACGGCGTTGTGCAGGAACCACGGCTGGGCGGTATTGACCGGCGTGCCGAAATCGGAATCGCTGATGCGCACGCGGGCGATCGGCGGGATGGCCGTGCCGGGCTTGCCGTTGAAGCTCGACGCGACGGGCCCCAGCAGCACAAAGGCCTGGTAGCACGAGAAGCTGCCCTTGCCGGTATCGACATTCCTGGCGCGCACGTTGCGGATGTCGATGTCCGATACCTGCGGCGGCCGATTGCGCATCGTGTCGTCGCCGGGCACGTAATCGCAGTCGATGGTGACGATGGCGCCGGCGCTCGAGGCCACCGGCTGCGTCAGTTCACGCGCGCCGGCGAGCGGCTTGTACATCATCGGTTCGGTCGCCACGCCATTGGGCAAGGTCACGTCGCGCACGTACAGGTGGCGCAAGAAACCGCCCCGGTTCATGTTCGTCTTGAGCCGGATCGCCGTGTTCAGCGGATCGTCTTTCCAGTGTGTGTTGCGAAACTCGAGCTGCTGCGCGTAGACGTGTTCGATCCCGCCCGCCATTTCGCTGCCGAGCGTGACCCCGCCGTGGCCGCTGTTCATCACGCAGCGCTGGATGACGATGTTGCGCGTCGGGCCATGCTGCGTATCGCGGTTCTTGCCGGCCTTGATGGCGATGCAGTCGTCGCCGTTGTTGAAGTGGCACTCGTCGACCAGCACGCCGTCGCAGGCTTCCGGGTCGAACCCGTCGCTGTTCGGGCCCAGGCTTTCCATGTTCACGCGGCGGATCAACAAATCCTTGCAATTGACCGGATGGTGCAGCCAGAACGGCGCGGCATTGACCTGGTAACCCTGCAGCAGCACCTTGCTGCAGCCAATCAGCTCGATCATGCAAGGGCGCAAAAAGTGGCCGTGGCCGAACACCCGCCGCGCGGCCGGCACGCCGGCCTCGGACAACGCGGGCAGGTAGCGCGAGTCGGTCTGCCAGCGCTCGCCGTCGCCCTGGATGCCCGCCTGCAGGCGCGCGTCGATGCCGGGGACGACCTGGTCGAGCGCGGGGTTGTTCGGATTGGCGGCCACTTCGGTGCGGCTGCGCACCGGCTTGCCGCGGCCCTTCCAGTCCCACCAGCATTCGCTGCGCTGCCCGAATTCGGCTTCGAACGGCACGCCGCCCTGGCCATTGAGGATGCTGGTCCAGTCTTCGCCGGTGAGGGCGATATTGTGCTGGTTGATCGCGTACACCATCGGCGAATAGTTCAGGCAGTCGTTGCCCTGCCAGCGCGACAGCACCAGCTTGCCGTTGGCGCCGCAGTCATGCTCGCCGTGGCGCGCATAGTGGTCGGGATTGGCCGAAAAGTGCACGCGCGCGCCGGCCGCCAGGTGCACGTGCACGTTCGAGCGCAGCACGATCGGTCCGGCGCAGTACCATTCGCCTTTCGGGATCACGACCCGCCCGCCACCCTTGGCGTGGCAGGCCGCGATGGCGGCGGCAATCGCCGGGTAGCAGTCGGGCGAGCCGTGCGCCGGCGTGTCGAGCACACCGTCGACCAGCGAGGCAACCTGGCCCTGCACCTTCACCAGCGTGGCCGACCTGGCGCCGTACGCGGTGACGTCGAAATCCTGTTTGCGAAACACCAGCGGCGTGGCGAAGCGGGCGATGATGTCGGTGGCGCGCTGCCACGGGTCGGCGGCGGCAGCGACGGCAGCGGCGGCGCTTTTCACGCCTGACAGCATCAGCGAGGCCGCAGGTACGGTGCGCAGCAGCGCGCGGCGTTTGGGGTGAAATGGCATCGTCATCCTTATTTGACCGGCTTGATGGTCACGCGCACCGGGCTGGCGTCGCGTGCGGCGATGTCGGCGGCCTGGCGTTGCCACTGTTCGCGACTGGTGATCTCGCCGGCCCGGCGCCACGCGCCGCCGGCGTAGTATCGGAGCGGCTTGCCGGGCGTGGCCTTCGCCACGATCAGTTCATTGAGCGCATCCTGGGCGAAACCTTCGGCCGATGGCAGCACCACCGCCGTGCCGAACGCGTCATTGCTGGTCTGCTCGACCCATTGCAGCAGTACCTTGCCGTCGCGGCTTGTCATGACCTTCGGGTCCTGGCCCTTGTCGCCCGGCGTCTTGTTCAGGCCCACGGCCACCGTCAACGGCCCGTCGCCGCTGGCGGTGAACGTGCTGTCGATGCGGTCGAACCAGTGGCCGGCATCGACCGTGAAGCGCTTGACTTCGCTGACCTGGCGGCCGGCGGCGTCCCATGGCGCGTAGTGCAGCTCGAACACGGTGCGGATCGGGCCGTTGGCGAGGATCTTGTAGCTCGCGTAGTTCACGCCCGGGTACAAGGTCTCGCCGCTCCAGACGCCGCTGCCGCCGGCGCCGCGCGACTTGCCGACGTTGTACATGTCCATGCCTTCGCCCTGATCCTTGTGATAATGATCGTGGCCCTTGTTGTACCAGCGGTCGACGATCGGATAGTCGACGCGCTTGAACCAGATATCCAGGCCGCTGGTCACCAGCACTTCCTTGACCACGCCGGCCGGCGCCGGCGCAGCCAGGGCCGGGCCGTAGGTGCGGTGGGCGATCTTGTCGTTCTCCCACGCGAAGTCGTCCAGGCGCTCGGGCACCTGCCGCGCGAAGGTCTTGATCGGGAAGGGCGGCGCGACGCCGTCGATGCGCTCGACGGTGAAGCTTGCGCTTTGTTCGCCAGCGGCAAAGCTGTGCTGGAACAGCAGTTCGCCGTAGGCCACGCCTTCGTTCTTCGGGTCTTTCGCCTGCGGCGCGATATTCGTCACCTGGTGCGGCAGCACGCGGCCACGGGCATCCTTCACCGCGATCTTCTGCACCATCGCGCCGGGCAGGGCGGCGTTGACATCCTTCCACGGGATCGCGATGGTTTCCGAAGGGCGGGCGATGGACAGGTCTTGCTGGACGGTGACGGCGATGCCGTCTGCATGGGCGTGCGCCAGCGGCGCGGCCAGGACGGCTGCGAAAACGAGTTTCTTCATGTTGGTCACTCCGGGGTCAGTGGTGTTCGCGGTAGTCGGTCTGCCCGCCCTTGGGCATGTAGTGGTAGGTGCGCACCTTGTGCTGCACCTCGAACGCGGGGTTCGTCACCAGGCGAATGATCTCGGCCCCGGCCAGCAGCATCGGGCCATACCCGTGCAGGGCGTCGACGCTGGTCGGGCGGTTGTAGTAATAGACCATGTCGCCGGCCAGCGTCGTGCCCACGCAGGTACCCTCGACCTGGCCGAGCGCCGTGATGCGGGTAGAGAGTGCGTTCCAGCCTGTCTGTGCGATCGAGCCGTAGGTTGTCGGGCTGACCCAGCCCTCGTTGACGGCGTGCGCAAACACATAGGTGAAGATCGCGCTGGCCGACGTCTCCAGATACGAGTCGTTACGGTCGATCATCTGGTGCCACAGGCCGCTGCCGCTTTGCAGTTCGGCGATGCCTTTGAGCGACGCGCGCAGCTGCGCCAGCACTTTTGGATAACCCGGATGGTCTTTCGGCAACACGTCGAGCAGGTCGGACATCGCCAGCACCGCCCAGCCATTGGCGCGTGCCCAGTAGAAGCGCGGCGCGTCAGGATGGTTGGCATGCCAGCCGTGCGTATACAGGCCGAGCTGCGGATTGAACATGCGGCTCGACATGCCGATGACGTTATTCACCGCGTCGTCGAAATGTTCGCGCTTGCCGGTCAGGCGACCCATCTCGGCCAGCGCCGGGATGCTCATGTACATATCGTCGGCCCACAGCGAGACTTCCTGCGGGCGCTTGCGCGCCATCGTGCCGTCGTCGAGCCGGAACTGGCGCTTGGCGACCCAGTCGCTGCAGGTGTCGATCATGGTTTTCAGGTCCGGCCCCACCTTCGCGGCGCGGGCGCGCATCAGCGCCGCGCACATCGAGCCGGCGTCGTCGAGCGAGCGCGGATCGAGGAAGCGCGAGAAGCTGTTGGCGCGTTCGAGCTTGAACTGTTGTTCCTGCGCGCGGAAGTACGGAAGCGTTTCGGCGAAGAAGGCCAAGTGACGCTTCGTCATGCTGGTAAAGCCCGGGTCTTTCGTCACTTCCGCCGCCTTGAGCAGACCCGAATGCACGACGCCCATCTCGTAGACCTGGATGCCGTAGTCGCCAGCGCTGCGCTCGAAGATCGCGTCGGCATTCGGCGTTTTCAGGTCCGTGACCGGCTGGCCGGTGCGCTTGCTGACGATGCGCGTGGGCGTGGCGCGGTCCATGAAGGCGCGGATCGCCTGCAACTGGGCGGTGACTTCGGCCACCACCGGCTTTTTATACGGGATCGGGTAGGTGCCTTCGCCGGCATCGCCCAGATTGGTGTTGTCGGGATTGCGGTAAGGGCCCTCGGCCAGCGCAGGTGAGGTTGCGAGCGCGCAGCCCAGCAGGGCCGCAACCAGGGGTACAGCAAGGTGCAGTTTCATTTGTCTCCAATCGGCATCGTGATGTTCACTGTGATTTACCCATGTTGCTTAAATGCAGGTATCGCTCTTTTGGTCAGACCATTCTAATTTGGTCAGACCAAAATCGCAAGGTGGACTAGCCACTTTCTGATTTTGTATGGCATACTTTCGTCGAACTTCCAGACAAGGCAGACCAATGAACCAGCTCGTTCCCCGTACTATCCGCATGCAGGCCAGCGACAACGTGGCGATTGTCGCCAACGATGGTGGCCTGCCGGCCGGCACCGTCCTTGCGGACGGGCTGGTGCTGGTCGAGGGCGTGCCGCAGGGGCACAAGGTCGCGCTCGTCGACCTGCTCGACGGCGACGCCGTGATCCGTTATGGCGTCACGATCGGGTACGCCAATGGCGCCATCCCGCGCGGCAGCTGGATCTCCGAAAAAGTGCTGCACATGCCAGCGGCGCGCTCGCTCGACGACCTGCCGGTCGGCACCCACGCCGTGGCCGCGTTTCCGCCGCTCGAAGGCTATACGTTCGAGGGCTTTCGCAATCGCGATGGCTCGGTCGGCACGCGCAATGTGCTGGCCGTGACCAGCACCGTGCAATGCGTGTCGGGCGTGATCGAGCATGCCGTCAAGCGCATCAGGGCCGAGCTGCTGCCGCGTTATCCGAATGTCGACGATATCGTCTCGCTCGAGCACAACTACGGTTGCGGCGTGGCCATTGACGCGCCCGGCGCCGAGATTCCGATCCGCACGCTGCGCAATCTGTCGAAGAACCCGAATTTCGGCGACAACGTGATGGTCGTGAGCCTCGGCTGCGAGAAGCTGCCGCCAACGCGGCTGTTCCCGTCCGGCTCGATCCCCATTGGCGCAGCCGAACCGGCCGTCGTCTGCCTGCAAGACCAGCAGCACGTGGGCTTCATGTCGATGATCGACAACCTGATGGCCACCGCGCAGCGCCATCTCGAGGCGCTCAATGCGCGCCAGCGCGAAACCTGTCCGGCGTCCGAACTGGTGGTGGGCGTGCAGTGCGGCGGCAGCGATGCATTCTCCGGCGTGACCGCCAATCCGGCCGTCGGCTATGCGACCGACTTGCTGGTGCGCGCCGGCGCCGCCGTCATGTTCTCGGAAGTGACCGAGGTGCGCGACGGGATCGACCAGTTGACGGCGCGCGCCGCCACGCCCGAAGTGGCCGCGGCGATGGTGCGCGAGATGCAGTGGTATGACGATTACCTGGTGCGCGGCGGCGTCGATCGCAGCGCCAATACCACGCCCGGCAACAAGAAGGGCGGGCTGTCGAACATCGTCGAAAAGGCGATGGGCTCGATCGTCAAGTCGGGCAGCACGGCGATCACCGGCGTGCTCTCGCCCGGCGACAAGCTCAGGCAGAAGGGCCTGATCTACGCGGCCACGCCGGCGAGCGACTTCATTTGCGGTACGCTGCAGATGGCCGCCGGGATGAACGTCCACGTATTTACGACCGGACGCGGCACGCCGTATGGCCTGGCCGCCGTCCCGGTGATCAAGATGGCGACGCGCTCCGAACTGGCGCGCCGCTGGCACGACCTGATGGACGTCGACGCCGGGCGTATCGCCAGCGGCGAAGCCACCATCGAAGACGTGGGCTGGGAGCTGTTCCGCCTGATCCTCGACGTGGCCAGCGGCCGCCAGACCTGGGCCGAACAGTGGAAGTTGCATAATTCGCTTGCGCTGTTCAATCCGGCGCCAGTGACGTAATCTACAAAGAGACAACTACAGGAGACCGTGCATGGCCGAAGTTGAGAACAAAGTGGGCAAACCATTCAAACGCATCCTGCTGACCGGCGCCGCCGGCGGGCTGGGCAAGGTGCTGCGCGAGCGCATCAAGCCATGGGCCGATGTGGTGCGGCTGTCGGATGTCGTCGACATGGGCGAGGCACGCGAGGGTGAAGAGATCGTCCAGTGCGACCTGGCCGACAAGGAAGCGGTGATCAAGCTGCTCGAAGGCGTCGATGCGGTGCTGCACTTCGGCGGCATCTCCACCGAAAAGGCGTTCGAGCCGATCATGCAGGCCAATATCCTGGGCGTGGCCAATCTGTACGAGGCGCTGCACAAGGCCGGCACGAAGCGCGTGATCTTCGCCAGCTCGAACCACGCGATTGGCTACCACCGCACGACCGAGGTGCTCGATGCGAATTCGCCGACGCGCCCGGACAGCTACTACGGCCTGTCGAAGGTGTTCGGCGAGCAGATGTCGCGCTATTACCATGACCGCTTCGGCATCGAGACCGTGTGCGTGCGCATTGGCTCGAGCTTCCCCGAGCCGGCCAACAAGCGCATGATGAGCACCTATCTGTCGTATGACGACCTGACAGAACTGCTGCGCTGCGCGCTGTTTGCGCCGCGCGTGGGCCACACGATCGTGTATGGCATGTCGGACAACGACAGCGTCTGGTGGGACAACCGCCTGGTCGCGCACCTGGGCTTCAAGCCGAAGGACAGCTCGCGAAAGTTCGCGCACCTGTTCCCGGATACGGCCGAATACCCGGCGCCGGATGACGTGACGACGATCTACCAGGGCGGCAAGTTCCTGCTCGATGGCCCGCAGTACTGACGCAGGCGGCCAGGCCGTGTTGCAACGCCTCGTACTGCGCAACCAAAGCCTGGCGGCCGAGATCGTGCCGCAGATCGGCGGCGGCCTGGCGCGCCTCGACTGGCTGCGTGGCGCGCAACCGACGCCGCTGCTGCGTGGGTTGCCATCCGACTTTGTCGGCACGCCGCAGCCGGGCCAACTGGCGTGCTTTCCACTGGTGCCCTGGTCGAACCGGATTGCGCCGTCGGGCTTCATGTTCGACGACCAGCGCTACGTGCCGTCGCCGAACCGCCCGGGCGAGCCGGCCGCCATCCACGGCGATGGCTGGCAGCAGGCGTGGGACGTGCAATCGCTGACGTTCGATTCGATCCTGCTGCGCCTGACGCGACATCAGTTCGCGCCACTGGCCTATGACGCCACCTTGCGCTACACGCTCGACGACGACGCGCTCATCGTGGAACTGGCGGTGCGCAATGCCGGCAGCGTGGCCTTGCCGTTCGGCCTCGGGCTGCATCCCTGGCTGCCGGATCCGGGCGGTGCGCAGCTGCAGGCGCGGGCCGATGCGGTCTGGTTGTCCGGGCCGGACAAACTGCCGTCACAGCGCCGCGATGTGCCGCCGCACTGGGATTACCGCACGTTCGCGCCCATGCCGAAAGAAGCCGTCGACAATGTCTTCGCCGGCTGGGATGGCGTCGCGCGTGTGCGCTGGCCGGCGCGCGGCGTAGCTTTGAGCATCGATGCGGCCATGGATTACTACATCCTGTATGCGCCCCCTGGCCGCGACTTCTTTTGCTTCGAGCCGGTCGACCATCCGATCAATGCCCATAATATGCCGGGCTATCCCGGCTTGACGGTGCTGGCGCCTGGCGCCAGTGTGTCTCGTTCGGTGGTGTTCCGGGGCGCGTCGTTGTGACGCGCTGGGCACTGGCGTTCTGGCTGCTGTTGCCGGTTGCCGGCGCCAGCGGCCAGCCGTACAACGCCGAGACCACCTACCAGAAGCTCGTCAAGGATTATCCGGATATCCGCATTGCCAGCAGCACCGCGCCGGCGCCGGTGCGGGCGCGCAAGGACATCGTCTACACCCGCCGTGGCGATCTGCCTTTGGCGCTTGACCTGTACTTGCCGGCACCGGGCGACAAGCCGGCGCCGCTGGTCGTGCTGGTGCATGGCGGCGGCTGGCGCAGCGGTGACCGTACCGAGATGGCGCCGCTGGCGGCAAGGCTGGCCGCGCATAGCTATGCGGCGGCCACGGTCAGCTATCGCCTGTCGGGCCAGGCGCGTTATCCGGCGGCGATCGACGACGTCAAGGAAGCGCTGCGCTGGTTGCGCGAGCATCCCGGTGTCCATGGCGCCGACATTGGGCGGATGGCGATTGCGGGCGGGTCGGCCGGTGGGCAGATCGCGGCGCTGGTCGGCATGACAGCGCCCGGCGCCGTGCAGGCCGTGATCAATATCGACGGGTTGTCGGACTTCACGAGCGAGGAGGCGCGGCGCCATGAAGACGACCCGGCCAAGAATCCATCCGCCGCCGGCGCCTGGTTCGGCGGGCGCTACGCCGAGCAGAAGGCACTGTGGCAGGCGGCGTCACCGATCAACCATGTCAGCAAGACCAGTCCGCCGGTGCTGTTCATCGTGAGCGGCGTGCCGCGCTTTTCGGTGGGCCGCGAAGCGATGACCGCCCGGCTGCATGAGCACGGCATCGGCGCCGACACCGTCGCGCTGCCAGGCACGCCGCATTCGTTCTGGCTGTTCGATCCGTGGGTGACGCCGACCGTCGACGCGATGACCGGCTTTCTTGGCCGCGTGTTCGGCGCGGTGGCCCCGCGTGCGCCGTGGTCGCCCGACCTGGGCGATGGCCGCTATCGCAATCCGATCCTGCACGCCGATTATTCCGACCCCGACGTGATCCGGGTGGGCGAGACTTACTATATGGTCGCGTCGAGCTTTGCCAACGCGCCCGGCCTGCCGCTCCTGACATCGCGCGACATGGTGAACTGGACGCTGCAAGGCCACGCGCTGCCGCAATTGGTGCCGGACGCGCGGTTCAAGACGCCGCAGCATGGCAAGGGTGTCTGGGCGCCATGCCTGCGCTACCACGACGGCCGCTTCTGGATCTTTTACCCGGACCCTGATCAGGGCGTGTACGTCACCACGGCCACCAGTTTCGACGGCCCGTGGAGCACGCCGCACCTGCTCTTGCCGGGCAAGGGCATCATCGACCCGACACCGCTGTGGGACGACGACGGCAGCGCGTGGCTGATGCACGCATGGGCCAGGAGCCGCGCAGGCTTCAACAATGTGCTGACGCTGCGCCGGATGGCGCCGGACGGCCGCAGCCTGCTCGACCAGGCGGGCAAGATCGTCATCGACGGCAACCGGCTGCCGGCTTACCGCACGCTGGAAGGACCGAAGCTGTACCAACGCGACGGCTGGTACTACGTGTTCGCGCCGGCCGGCGGCGTCGAACATGGCTGGCAATCGGTGTTTCGCTCACGGTCGATTGCAGGGCCCTATGAAGATCGCATCGTGATGGCGCAGGGGGAAACGGCCATCAACGGCCCGCACCAGGGCGCGTGGGTGACGACGCCGCAGGGTGCCGACTGGTTCTTCCACTTCCAGGACAAGCGCGCCTATGGCCGCGTCGTGCATCTGCAGCCGATGCGCTGGCAGGATGGCTGGCCATTGATCGGCGAGCCATCAAACGCCCCGGGCGTCGGGCAGCCGGTGCTGGAGCATGCCAAGCCGGTACCCGGTGTTGTTGCGCGCCGCGAGCCGGTCGTGGGCGATGAATTCGACGGATCGACGTTGGGGCCGCAGTGGCAGTGGGCGGGCAACTGGGCGTCGAACTGGTACGCGCTCGGGGATGGGCGCCTGCGGCTGATGGCGCAGCCGACCGCGCCGGTGCGCGACTTGCCGTCGGTGCTGACCCATAAATTCGTGGCGCCCACCTTCAGCGCGACGGCTCGCGTGTCCCTCGGCGCAACCCGCGATGGCGACCAGGTCGGCTTCGGCATTGCCGCCATCGGCGACAACTGGATCGGCGTGCGGCGTGTCGATGGCGCGGCGCGCGTCGTGCTGGTTCGCTGCGGGGAGGGCGGGCCATGCACCGAGGCGCTGGGTGCGACCTTGCCTGGTTTCGCGGCCCGCTTGCGCATCGATGTCACGGATGGCGCCCGCGTGGCATTTTCTTACAGCGTTGACGATCGAAGCTTCGTGCCGCTTGGCGCACCGTTCGATGCGCGCATGGGCCGCTGGGTCGGTGCGCAACTGGCGCTGTTTGCGACCGGCGCGCCAGGATCGCATGCCGATATCGAGTACCTGCGGGTACAGCCTTGAGTACAAAACGGCATTTTCTGATTGTTTGCTTGTTGGCATGAGAATGAAGGCATAATTCTCTTTCCAATTCGCACCCATTCGAGACGAGACCAGCATGCACCGACCATTCCGCCATACGTTATCCATCCTGGTATTCGCTGTCGGCACGTTCGCCATGACGCAGGGCCACGCGCAGTCGCCAGCCCCGGGCCGCGTCGATCGGGTCGCTGCGCTGCTCCCCGAGCTCGATCGGATGTACGCGGATCTCGCCAGCAGCGAGCACTTGCCCGGCCTGGTCTACGGCGTGATCCTGGACGGCAAGCTGGTGCATGTCCGCGCGCTTGGCCTGGCCGATGTCGGGCGCAAGATCCCGGCGAGCAGTTCGACCGAGTTTCGCATCGCCTCGATGACCAAGAGCTTCGTGGCGATGGCGGCTTTGAAACTGCGTGATGCGGGCAAGCTGCGTCTCGACGACCCGGTGGCCGATTACCTGCCCGAACTGCGCGCCGTGACGCTGCCGACGACCGACTCGCCGGCGATCACGATTCGGCAACTGATGACCATGACCACCGGGCTGCCCGAAGACAATCCCTGGGGCGATCGCCAGATGGCGGTCGATAACGCCAGGCTGGAGCAGATCGTCGGCGCGGGCCTGTCGTTTTCGACCACGCCCGGCCAGGGCTTCGAATACAGCAACCTCGGCTACATCATGCTGGGCAAGGTGGTCAGCAAGGCGTCCGGCATGCGCTTCCAGGAGTACGTCACGCGCGAGATCCTGCAACCGCTGGGGATGACCAATACCCGCTGGGAATACACGCAGGCAGCGCCGGGCAAGCTCGCGCTGGGCTACCAATGGGATCGCAAGCAATGGGTGCCGGAACCGATCCTGGCCGATGGCGACGGCGCCGCGATGGGCGGGCTGATCACGACGGCCGATGATTTCGCGCGCTATGTGGCCTTCCACCTCGATGCCTGGCCGGCGCGCAACGATCCCGAGCGTGGGCCGCTGCGCCGTGCATCGGTGCGCGAAATGCAGCAGCCCCATGTGTTTGCCGGGCTGTCCGCCAAGTCGACGCTGGCCGATGGCAAGACGCTCAATCCGAGCGTCAGTTTCTATGGCTATGGCTTGACCACGCGGCGTGACAGCCGCGACGTGGTGATCACCGGCCACTCGGGCGGGTTGCCCGGCTTTGGCAGCCAGTACTATTTCGCGCCGGATCACAAGGTTGGTATCTTTGCCTTCACCAACCTGCGCTACGGCCCGGTATATCGACCTACGGGCAAGGCACTGGCCACGCTGATCGAGCGCGCCGATCTGGGGTCGCAACCGGTGGCGGTATCGCCCATTCTCTCCACGCGCCACACGCAAGTGGCCCAACTGGTGCAATCATGGGACGAGGGCCTGGGCCGCGCGATCGCCGCCGAGAACCTCTTCCTTGACCGCTCGCGCGAAGACTGGATCGGCTACGCGCGCGAGAAGCTGGGCCCGATCGGCAAGGTGACATCGGTCGGCCCGATCAAGGCCGACAACAGCTTGCGCGGCACGTTCGCGCTGATCGGCGAGCGCGGCGTGGTGAACGTGTATTTCACGCTCACGCCCGAGCGCGACCCCAAGGTGCAGGAAATCAGCCTGACACCCGGCAAGCAATAAACGCCCCTGCATCTGCTGAGTCTTTGCGTGTTCTTTCATTGCAGCGGTCGGCGACCGCACTTGCGTCGTTTACTACTGGTATGCCTGTACGTGGCAGGCAGCCTGCTGCCATCGGGGCTGCTTGCTGCGCCGGCGCGTACTCTTGGCCAGTTCGACCACGCGACGTGGACCCAGCGTGACGGGGTGCCCGACAACATCACCGCCATGGCGCAGACTGTCGACGGCTGGCTGTGGCTGGGCACGTCCGAGGGAGTGTGGCGCTTCGACGGTCTGCGCTTCACGGGTGCGAAACCCGAGGGTGCCGTGGGCTTCCCGGATCAAGCGGTCTACACGCTGCGCGCCGATGCAACAGGTGGGCTGTGGATCGGCTGGATGTTCGGCGGCGTCAGCTATTTTCATGCGGGCAAAACCCGTAACTGGAGCACGGCCGATGGCTTGCCAGCCGGGGCCATCTGGTCATTTGCGGCGCAGGGCAAGCGACTGTGGGCGGGCGGGATCGGCGGCCTGGCGCTGTTCGACGGCAATCGCTGGCAGCGCATGGGCCCGGAGCAGGGCTTTACCGCGCGCAAGCTCGATTCGGTGTTCGTGGATGCCGACGGTACGGTGGCCGCATTCACCGAACAGGGCCTGTTCCTGCGCCCGCCCGGGGCGCTGCGCTTCGAGTCGCCCATCGCCGGGCCGGGCACGCGGCAGCCGCCCTCCCAGTATCGCAACGGCCCGGTCTGGTACTTGGAACAGCGTGGCGTCCGGGCCCTCGATAGCCTGGCCGGGTATGGCCGCGCCAGCCGCTGGGTTTATTGGCAGCGGGCACCCGTCAGCGGCAGCCTGCTGGCTGACAGTCACGGTGCGCTGTGGTTCGATGACGAGGCGGGGTTGCTGCGGCACCCCGATCCGCTGCACGCAGACGATCGGCCCGGCGGCGGATACGCGCCAGGCGCCGAACTGTTCACGGTTGCGGACGGGCTCACAGGCAAGATCGTGCATTGCATGCTCGAAGACGCGCAGGGCAATATCTGGGTTGCGACCAGTGGCGGCCTGGACCGCTTCCGTGCGGCCAATGCCACCGAAGTCAAGCTGGCGACACCTTACCGCGTGCGCCTGCTGGCGGGTCCTGGCGGCGATGTCTTCGTCAGCGACGGCAATCTGACCTCGCGGCTGGGCGCTGGCGGTGCGTTGCGTGCGCTGCCGGCCGGCGCCGGCGCGATGGCGCTGACCACGGCGCCCGACGGCGCCATCTGGCAGGCGACGGCGCATGCCCTGCGGCGCCTGACGTCCGACGGCGAGCGGCTGCTCGCCAGCGTCCCGTATCCGGCCGACGTGGCCCCGGCGGAGAATATCCGATCGGTGCTCGCCGGGCGTGGCGGCGCCGTCTGGGTCGTCGCCAGCGGGCGTGGGGTGCTGCGCCATGCAAACGGATCGTGGCAGCGCAATCCGGCGCTGCCCGACGGCGGGCGCAAGACGCCGATCGCCATGCTCGAAGATGCCCAGGGCCGCGTCTGGATCGGCTACGAAGACAACCAGATTGCCCTGGTCGAGGGCGACAAGGTGTCCCTGTTCGGTGCTGCGCACGGGCTCTCGGTCGGCAAGGTCAGCGTGCTGCTCGAACATGGCGGGTCGATCTGGGCTGGCGGCACCGATGGTTTGGCCAGACTGACGGGTACACGCTTTGTTCCCGTGCGAACGGCGCCGGGCGATGCCTTGAGAGGTCTGGCGGGGGCCGTGAGCGCGCCGGACGGCATCTGGCTGAACGGCGCCGCCGGCCTGGTGCTGCTGCCGGGCGCCGGGCTGCAGGGCAGCAGCCCGGTGCCGGCCCGCGTCTTTGACGACGCCGAAGGCATCGCGGGGCGGGCGCGGCCACTGTTCAACAATTCGATCGTGCGCGCGACGGATGGCAGGATCTGGGTTTCCACCAAGCGCCGGCTATTCTGGCTCGATCCCGCCACGGTACGGCCTGAACCTGTGCCGGCAGCGCCGACGCTGCTGCAGGTGACTGCCGACGGCCGCGATTACAGCGCCACGGCGCCGGCCACCCTGCCACCAAATCCGGAGCGGGTCGCTTTCCGGTTCGCCACGCCGTCGACCGATATGGCGCCGCGTATCCGCTACCAGTATCGCCTGGAAGGCTATGACCGCACCTGGCAGCAGGCCGGTCAAGCCATCGACGTGGCCTATACCGGGCTGCCGCCAGGTGACTTCCGATTTGTCGTGCAGGCGTTGAACGGCGCCGGCGTTGCCAGCCCGGTGAGCCAGCCTTTCCAGTTGCATGTTCCCCCGACGGCGGTGCAGACGGTCTGGTTCAAGCTGGCCTGCGCAGCACTGGCCTTGTGGGCGCTGTGGGGCGTCTATCGCTACCGCCTGCGCCTTCATGCGCGCCGCTTGCTTGCGGTGGAACGAACGCGGCACGCGGAGCGCGAGCGCATTGCGCGCGAGTTGCACGATACCCTGCTGCAAAGCGTGCAGGGCCTGGTCCTGAGGGTATCCGCGACGACCGTGCGCATGCCGGCGGCCGACCCGCTGCGCGCATCGCTGACGGCGACCCTCGAGCAGGCCGACGCGGTGCTGGTCGAGGCGCGGGACCGTGTCCAGGGATTGCGGCGCAGCCCGCCCATCGCAGACGATCTGCCCTCGCAGCTGGCGGCGGCGCTGGCGCAAGTCTGTGACGAGCAAGGCGCGCCACGCTGCCACTTCATGCATGTCGGCGTGCCACGGGCGCTGCCGCAGGAAACGACCGAGGCGTGCATCGGCATCGCGATCGAGGCCGTCCGCAATGCCTGCCGCCACGCACAGGCCAGCAACATCGACGTGCGGCTGGCCTACGGCGACGCGGGGCTGGAACTGCGCATCGCCGACGACGGTCGCGGTATCGACGCGCAGATTCTCCATGTCGGCTGCGCGGGCCACTGGGGTCTCGCCGGCATGCGCGAGCGAGCCGCCGAGGCCGGTTGCAGGCTGCGCATCGACTCCACGGTCGGGGTGGGGACGACGGTGGTGCTGACGACTTGATGTTCCTGTGCTGCGTCAGGGTTGTGGAAACCACCCCTGGCCATCGTTGAAGCCGGCGAACACCGCACCGCGGCTGGCCAGTTGGCGCGCCTCGTGCTCATCCATCTGGTATCCACCAAGCTCGGCCGCTTCGCCGGCCGCATCGACGTTGCCCGATTCGCGCCAGCCGGCGCGCGCATCGCCCTGGGCCGGATTCGGCGCCGGCGCGCGCAGCCATCCACTGCGGGCGATATGCGGGCCGATCGTGCAGCCGATGAACGCCACATTGTCCCAGGTGTGCGCGGTGCCCGGCGAACGGGCCAGGTAGACGCTGCCGGCCGGGGGCAGGTTGCCCGCCGGCCCGGCCCCGTGCGTCAGGCGCGAGCGCAGGAACACGAAGCCGGGATCGCCCTGCGTCACGGTGCGCGCCTGCACCAGATAGCCGCCGTTCGCCGGCGATGCGCTGTCGCCGATGCTGCGAAGTTCGCTGTCTTCGAACAGCGCCGCCCGGTTGTGCCCCCAGATGAAGTCGACGTTGCCCTCGATGAGCGTCCGGTAGACCCACGCGTAGCCGGTCAGTTGCAAGGTATCCTGCTCGCTGGTCAGGTGCGCGTTGCGCACGATGAGCCGGCCCTTGTCGTTGCTGAAAAAGAGCGTCTCGGCCTGCGCCGATGGGCCGTCGCTGCGGCGCGCCGTGTTGTGCAGGGCGATGTCGCGCAGTTCCAGCAGGTCGCTGTCCTGCGCCAGAAAGAGGGCGCGGCCGCCATTGATCCCGGCGCTGCCCGCATCCTGCCCGGCGCCGGAACCGGGGTTGCGCGCATCGCTGTTGGCCGCGCGGATGATCGTCGCTTCGCGGCTTTGCCCGCGCAGCATCACGCCGTCCTTGTCGCGCAAATACAGCAGTTCGGGATACACGCCATCGCGCACGTTGACGGTCACCGGCTTCGCGCGGGGCAGCGTCATCGCGTGATCGAGTGCACCCTGCACCGTGCGAAAATCGGCGCGGCCGTCGTCATCGACCGTTACGCTGTCGCCGACCGGGCGATATGGCGTGGTGCGAAATGTCCAGCGCGCGCCCTTGAAACGTTGACCCTGCAGCAGCGCCGCGTCGACCAGCACGTCGTACTCGGTATCGAGATCGAGCAGGTGGGGCAGGCGCATGTGCAGCGTGTTGCCGTCGACGTCAATGGCATGATGCCGCACGATGCGCTGTCGGCCTGCAGGACCGAGCGCGATCACGGTTTCACCTGGCCGTATCAACGCCGCCAGCGCGCCGTCATGCCGGCGCACGACGCGTACGCTGCCGGCGCCACTGAGCACCGGCGCCTGCCTGAATGTCATCAGCAAGGGCGTATCCGGCGGCACGCCACGCTCGGCATGCGTCGGATGCGGCGCTGTCTGTAGCACAAGCGTGTGCGCCGGTGCGACGAATGGTGCGGCGACGTTGACCACGAATGCCGATTGCTCCCACCCGGCACCTGTCACGGTGATGACCGAACTCCCCGGCAGGGCAGCGTTGACGTGTAGCGCGCCATCGCGCACGTCAACCGTGGCGACGCGTTCATCCGACGACGAGGCGTGCAAGCCCAGTCCGGCGACAGCGATTCGTTCGGCCGGATCGCCCGCCTGCAGAGACAGCGTGGTGGTGGCCAGTGCCAGCTTGATGCCAGCCGCAGGCACGTCCGCCGGGCCGTCCCGCACATCGAGCACCGTATGTTGCGCAGCGTCCCACGCTGCCGGGCGCCCGGCCACCACCGGCGCGACCCGTGCCGACGTCACACGCTCGCCATCGAGCCACACCGACAGCTCGCCGGCCTGGCTGGCAAAGCGCAGTACGACGGGCTGGTTGGCCAACGGTGCGCGCCGCCGTACTTGCTTCAGGCGCACCGGCGCAGCGCCTTGCGCTTCCAGCAATGCGATCTCGAGCGCCGCGCCGGCGTCGATCGCGCGGATGCTGGCGCCTTGCCAGTGGCCGTCTTCGGCCTGCCGTGCCTTGAGCACGAACGGCGCATCGCCTGCCTTCACGATCAATCGTGCTTCGACGAAGCCATCGGCAGCGTCGACGGCGCGCGGCCCTGCATTGTCACGTACATGCTGCGCCACCTCGCCAGCCGGCAGCGGCGCGAACGCGTAAGGTATGTGCCAGCCCACGTCGCCCGCGAAGCCGCAGCCCGTCAGCGGCTGCCCGTTCAACAGCGAGCCGGTGTCGGCATACACGCCCGGACTGCCGCCCGGATCGCGCACGATATGCGCGCACTTGCTGGCGCCGGCGATGTCGTAGGCATTGGCATGCGAGATCACATGCGCCTCATGCGCGACGCCCACGCTGTAGCCATGCGGGTACGCCGGATGCTTGCGGTCGCCCACGTGATAGTTGTTCAGCAGGTGCACCTGGCCGTAGCGCACACGCGGGGCGCGCTCGCTGACATTGGCGAACAGGTTCCCCTTGAACGTCACGCGCAGGTGGGTGCGGTCGCCTGTCGCCCGATCGGCGCCGCCGACGAGCGTGTTTTTTTCGTGCAGCGCGAAGTGGTTGTAGGTGACGCTGACGAAGCTTGATGCACTCGTGATGTCGAGCGCGCCGTCGTGACACTGCTTCGGCATGCCGTTCTCGATCGGCTGCGTATCGTCCGTCACCGGCGCATCGGTGAAGCTGTTATGGTCGATCCATACGTGGGTCGCGTTCGACACGCTGATGGCGTCGTACTGCGAGTTCCAGTTACCCTTGGCGCCATCCTTGGGATCCCAGCGCGGGGCGATGTCGCAGGGATTGCGCAGCGCCAGGTTCCGCACGATGACCTGGGACACGCCGGATACCGCCAGGCTGGCGTTGACCAAGCCAGCGCCGGGCGCAACACCCAGCAGCGTGGTGTTGGCCGGGATGCGCACGATGCTGCGGCGCGCCTGATCCTGGCTGTCGGCGTAAGGCCGGTCTTCACGCATGTCGATCGATGCCGCCACACGCACGATGCGTGCGGGCGCCGGTGCAGTCAAGGCCTGGCGCAGTTCAGCTGCGGTGCGCACGGTGTAGACATTGGCCGGCGCGGCCAGTGCGCCGCCACGGGTGCCGCCGTCCTGCGCGGCCCAGCCGTCGCCAGGCGCATGCTGGCGCTCGGTAATGGGCACAGGAGCAGTGACAGCGCCGGCCAGCGTGAAGGCAAGCGCAGCGAGAGCGGCGCTCATCGTGCGCTCCGCACGGCGCGGGCCATTGGCGGCACGGCCCGCAGCAGCGCGCCCGTCATCATGGCCGCGTAATGCGCGGCGCCCGCCGGCCCCACGTGCGTGTGGTCGAAGTTGGCCCCGGCCCGGGCAAAGGCATCTGCGCGCGCCGGCCCGATGGCCTGGACATCGGCCAGCGACAGCCTGTTCAGGTCGACCAGCGGCGCACCCGTGTCGTGCGCAACACGGCGCACGGCTGCCGACCATGGCGCCAGGTCGTCGTGCACCCAGGCGCCGCGAAAACTGCGGCGCGTGAGCGGCGTCACCAGCACCGGCACGGCGCCGAGCGCCCGTGCGTCGCTCACATAGCGCGCCAGATTGGCCGGGAATTCGTGCACGAGATCGGTCGAGCGTCCGGGCTTGCCCGGCTGGTCGTTGTGGCCGAACTGGATCAGGACGTAGGTGGCGCCGAAGCCCGGGGAATCCCGTAGCAGCGCCTGCACCTCGTCCCAACGGCCCTCCGCCCGAAAGCTGCCCGAGCTGCGTCCGCCACGCGCCAGGTTGATGCACGCGGTCTCGGGCGAGAAGCGGGCGCACAGCGCGTCGCCGTAGCCGGTGCTGCTGGCCATGGTGGAATCACCGACGAGGATAATGCGCAGCGGCAGTGCTGGTGCGGCGCTGGCGATGGAGACGGTACAGGCAAGCAGGCAGGGAAGGGCGCAACGACGGGGCATGGGCAAACTCCACAGGGTTTGCCGATTCTATTTTGGCCTGACCAATTAAGCAAGCGGTCAGGCCATTTATTCCTGGTCAGCCGCGCGAGAACGTGCGCGTGACGCGCTCGAGGTGCGCACGCATCGCCGAGCGGGCGCCGCTGGCGTCGTGCGACGCGATCGCGGCCAGGATATTGCGATGGTCGAGCAGCGTCTGCTTGCGCAGCTCTTCGGTCTGGAAATGTTCCTTCAGCTTGTGCCACAGGCTGCCGCGCTGGGCCCACAGGTATTCGATCACGCCAACCATCGCGGTATTGCCGGTGGCCCGGGCCAGCGCCAGGTGGAAGTTGCGGTCGGCGAGTTCGTTGCTGGCGCGGTCGTCGTGCTGGCGCTCCATCTCTTCGACGGCCTTGAGGATCGCGTCGATGTCGCGGTCGGTGGCGTTCTTGGCGGCGAGGGCGGCGATCTCGGATTCGATCATGCGGCGCGCCGCGAGCACCTCGAACGGGCCCGGGCCTTCTTCGGGCACCTCGGCCGGCGCCACCGCCTTTTCACT
This sequence comes from Massilia aurea, assembly GCF_040790145.1. Taxonomy (GTDB): domain Bacteria; phylum Pseudomonadota; class Gammaproteobacteria; order Burkholderiales; family Burkholderiaceae_D; genus Telluria; species Telluria aurea_C. The sequence continues at coordinate 577,381 of NZ_JBFMMP010000001.1, read as the reverse complement.
GACATACACGCCCGAGCCGCCACGCACCTCCACGATGCCCGACAGTTCCAGCACGATCAGCGCCTCGCGCAGCGACGCGCGGCTTACTTCCAGCTTGGCCGCCAGTTCGCGCTCGGCCGGCAGCCGCGTGCCGGGCTGGATCTTGTCGTCGCGAATCAGGTCCTGGATGCGGGCGGCAACCACGCGGTACAGGCGCGGTTCGGGCTGATTCGGTTCAGGGGCTGCGGGTGATTTTTTCATGTGAGGCTGGCACTCCCGACATTGCGGCCGGGTGTAGGGAATCGTCTGACGATTCTAATTTGGCCAGACCAATCCCGCAAGGCGGACCTACCAATACCAAGAATAAAGAATAACAGGTCATAAGATGTCTGACATCTTATGATGTTGGTATAATGACTTATCTCATCCTATTCATCAGGCAGGCATCATGGTTCCCACACAGCGCAGGCAGCGCAATCTCGCGCAGGGCGTCATCGAACAGATTGGCGCGTCGGTCAAGCAGGGCATCCTGAAACCGGGCGACAAGCTGCCGACCGAGTCGTCCCTGATGACGCAGCATGGCGTCAGCCGCACCGTGGTGCGCGAGGCGATTTCGCACCTGCAGGCGTCCGGGCTGGTGCAGACGCGCCATGGCATCGGCACCTTCGTGCTCGACCGGCCGCAGACCGGCCTGGGGCTGGATGCCGAGAATATATTGACCCTGCGCGACGTGCTGGCGATCCTCGAATTGCGCATCGGCGTCGAGACCGAAACGGCAGGCCTCGCAGCGGCGCGCCGCAGTGAAGAACAGGTGCGCGAGCTGGCCGGCGCGCTGGCCGAAATGCAGCAGGCGATGGCCGCAGGCATCGCGGCGGTGGAGCCCGACAAGCGCTTTCATCTCTTGATCGCGCAAGCGACCGGCAACCGTTATTTCGTCGATATCCTGGCCCAATTGGGCAACGCCATTATCCCGCGCGCACGCCTGAACACGCCCGTGCTCGAGCAGGACAAACCGGCCGATTTCCTCGAGCGCGTCAGCCGCGAACACGACGATATCTTCCGCGCCATCGAGCGGCGCGACCCCGAGGCGGCGCGTGCCGCGATGCGCACGCACTTGTCCAACAGCCGTGAGCGGCTGGTGCAGGCGCAACGCCGGCTGGAAGGCGCAACGCACTAAACGCGCAATATTTTGCTTGCAACCTAAACCGTTTCAGTTGTACGATGACTTACAACCTGTCGTCATACAAACAACTGAACGGAGACTTTCGCATGCATCCCCTGGAACTCAAGCAAACCCTGTCGCACGGCCTGCTTTCTTTCCCGATCACCGATTTCGACGCCCAAGGCGATTTCAACCCTGCCGGCTACGCCGCGCGCCTCGAGTGGCTCGCGCCGTTCGGCGCCACTGCGCTGTTCGCTGCCGGCGGCACTGGTGAATACTTCTCGCTCAATGGCGAAGAATACGGCCAGATCATCAAGACCGCCGTCGATACCTGCGCTGGCGTCGTGCCGATCCTGGCCGGCGCGGGCGGCCCGACCCGCACTGCCATCGCCCACGCACAGGAAGCCGAGCGCCAGGGCGCCAAAGGCTTGTTGCTGCTGCCGCACTACCTGACCGAAGCGAGCCAGGATGGCCTGGTCGCCCACGTCGAAGCGGTGTGCCGCTCGGTGAATATCGGCGTCGTCGTCTACAACCGCGCGGCCTGCCGCCTGACCCCTGATTCGCTGGCAAAGCTGGCCGACCGCTGCCCGAACCTGATCGGCTTCAAGGACGGCATCGGCGACATCGAACTGATGGTCGCGATCTGGCGCCGCATGGGCGACCGCTTCAGCTACCTGGGCGGCCTGCCAACCGCCGAAGTGTATGCCGGCGCCTATAAAGCACTGGGCACCCCGGTGTACTCGTCGGCCGTGTTCAACTTCGTGCCGCAACTGGCGATGGACTTCTACCACGCCACCGCCGCCGGCGACACCGCCACCACCAACCGCCTGATCGACGAATTCTTCCTGCCATACCTGGAGATCCGCAACCGCAAGGCCGGCTACGCCGTCTCGATCATCAAGGCTGGCGCGCGCCTGGTCGGCCATGGCGCCGGCCCTGTGCGCCCACCGCTGACCGACCTGACCGCCGAAGAAGACGCGATGCTGCTGGCGCTGATCCAGAAGCAGGGAGCCATCTGATCATGACCATCCTCGGTGAAATGATCATTGGCCAGGCAGGCCTGCGCGGTACCGGTGGTGACGTCTTCGGCTTCAATCCGGCCACGCGCACGAACCTGGAGCCGGCCTTTGGCCAGGCCACAAAGGATGACGTCGAGCGCGCCTGCACGCTGGCTGCGCAGGCGTTCGACCCGTACCGCGCGCTGCCACTGGAACAACGCGCCGCGTTTCTCGAGGCGGTGGCCGAAGAAATCCTCGCGATCGGCGCCGAGCTGATCGACCGCGCCCAGCTGGAAACCGGCTTGCCGCAAGCGCGCCTGGAAGGCGAGCGGATGCGCACCGTGACCCAGCTGCGCCTGTTCGCCCGGGTGGTCCGCGACGGTTACTTTCTGGATGCGACGATCGACAGCGCGATGCCAGAGCGTGCACCGCCACGGCCCGATCTGCGGCTGCGCAAGATCGGCCTTGGCCCGGTCGTCGTCTTCGGCGCCAGTAACTTCCCGCTCGCGTTCTCGGTCGCCGGCGGCGATACCGCATCGGCCCTGGCCGCCGGTTGCCCCGTCGTCGTGAAAGCGCACGGCGCCCATCCCGGCACGTCCGAACTGGTCGGGCGCGCCGTGCAGCGCGCCGTGAAAGCCTGCGGCTTGCCGGAAGGCGTGTTCTCGATGCTGTTCGGCGACGGCCGCACCGTTGGCCAGCAACTGGTGTCGCATCCGGCGGTCAAGGCCGTGGGCTTCACCGGTTCGCGCCAGGGCGGCCTGGCGCTGCTGCGCACCGCCGCCGCGCGCGCCGAACCGATTCCCGTGTACGCCGAAATGAGCAGCGTGAACCCGGTATTCCTGCTGCCCGGCGCCTTGCAGGCTGGTGGCGCGGCGCTGGCCCAGGGCTTCGTCGATTCGCTCACGCTCGGCGTCGGCCAGTTCTGCACCAATCCGGGCCTGGTGTTTGCCCTTGCCGGCCCCGACCTCGATGCCTTCGTGGCGGCCAGCGCCGATGCGCTGGGTGCCAAGGGCGCGGGCACGATGCTCACCGCCGGCATTCACGACGCCTACACCAAGGGCGTCACCGCATTCAACGCCGTCGACGGCCTGCAACTGGTCGCGCAGGGCGCTGAAAAAGGCAATGGCTGCGCCGCGCAGGCTGCGCTGTACGTATGTGACGCCGCCACGTATCTCGGCAATCCGGCGCTCGAAGATGAAGTGTTCGGCCCGTGCGCGGTGCTGGTGCGCTTCACCGATGCCGACCAGTTGCTGCAAGCCGCTGAACACCTGCACGGCCAGCTGACCGTCACCGTGCATGCACGCGAACTGGATCAGGCGCTGGCTGCAGCGCTGCTGCCGATCGTCGAGCGCAAGGCGGGCCGGGTGCTGTTCAATGGCTTCCCGACCGGCGTCGAAGTGGCGCACGCGATGGTGCACGGCGGCCCGTTCCCGGCCACGAGCGACAGCCGCACGACGTCGGTCGGCGCCAGCGCCATCGACCGCTTCCTGCGCCCGGTGTGCTACCAGAACGTGCCGGACAGCCTGCTGCCCGATGCGCTGCGCGACGCCAATCCGCTGGGCCTCGCGCGCCTGCAGGACGGTTCGTTGCAAGCTGGAGGCAGCAAGTAACGGGACAAGTAACGCCGATCGATTAGCCGCATTACCAGCCGGGGGAGACACCGGCTGTCACTCAACTTGAAAAGAACTGATCACCATGAATCAGCAAGTCATCGACGTAACACCGGCGCAGTCGGTGGTGGGCAGGTATCGCTGGACGATCTGCGCGCTGCTGTTCTTCGCCACCACCATCAACTACCTCGACCGCCAGGTCCTGAGCCTGCTCGCACCGGTCCTGACCGAAGAGTTCAAGTGGTCGAACACCGACTACGCCAACATCACCGCCACTTTCCAGTTCGTGTACGCGATCTCGATGCTGTTCGCTGGCCGCGTGATCGACCGGATGGGCACCAAGCGCGCCTACGTGCTGGCGATCGTGGTCTGGTCGCTCGGCGCCATCGGCCACGCCTACGCGATCAGCATCGGCGAAGCGGTCAACACGGTGTTTACCAGTATCGGCCTGGCGGTGGTGCCGGTGTCGGTGGCCGGCTTCATGATCGGCCGCGCGGTGCTGGCCATCGGCGAAGCCGGTAACTTCCCGGCCGCGATCAAGGCCACCGCCGAATATTTTCCGAAGCGCGAGCGCTCGTTCGCCACCGGGATCTTCAACTCGGGCGCCAACGTCGGCGCAATCCTGGCGCCGTTGACCGTACCGCTGATCGCCAAGCACTGGGGCTGGCAATCGGCCTTCATCGTCATCGGCGGCATCGGTTTTCTGTGGATGGGTCTCTGGATCTGGCTGTACGACGCGCCGGAACGCCAGCCGCGCCTGAAGGCGGCCGAACTTGCCTACATCAACAGCGACGCCGGTGTCGTGGCCGCACCAACGGGCACGCCGGTGAAAGGCTCGTGGTTCAAGCTGCTCGGCTACCGCCAGACCTGGGCCTTCGCCTTCGGCAAATTCATGACTGATGGTGTCTGGTGGTTCTTCCTGTTCTGGCTGCCCAAATACATGTCGGCGCAGTACGGCATGTCGGCCACCGACATGATCATCCCGCTCGCGGTCCTGTACAGCATGACGATGGTGGGCAGTATCGGTGGCGGCTGGCTGCCGACCTGGTTCCTGAACCGCGGCGCCGACATCTACCACGGCCGCATGAAGGCAATGCTGATCATCGCCCTGTGCCCGCTGGTGGTGCTGCTGGCGCAGCCGCTCGGTTACCTCGGCTTCTGGGTGCCGGTGATCCTGATCGGCATCGGCGCCTCGGCGCACCAGGCCTGGTCGGCGAACCTGTTCACGACGGTGTCCGACATGTTCCCGAAACACAGCGTCGGCTCGGTCGTCGGCATTGGCGGCATGGCCGGCGGCCTGGGCGGCGTGCTGCTCACCAAGCTCGGTGGCGCGCTGTTCGACCACTACGGCGCACTGGGCCAGTTGCAGACCGGGTATATGATCATGTTCTCGATCTGCGCCGTGGCTTACCTGGTGGCGTGGACCGTCATGAAAATGCTGGTGCCGCAGCACCGCGAGATCAAGGGGTTGTAATCGATGTCCGTGGCAGTCGAACGTATCTCGGGCGTGCATTGCGCCACCGGTGAAAGCCCGCTGTGGCACGCGGGGGAGGCGGCCTGGTACTGGGTCGACATCCCCGCGCGCCGCATCTGGCGCATGGACCACGCCAGCAGCGCGCTGCGGTACTGGACGGCGCCCGAGATGGTGGCGTGCATTGCCGCCAGCAGCAACGGCAGCCTGATCGCCGGGATGGAGACTGGTATATTCCACCTGGTGCCGGGCGAGGATGGCACGCTCGACGCCCGCCGCCTTGGCGCGCCGGCGCCGGTGGAACTGGGCGAGGGCATGCGTTTCAATGACGGACGCTGCGATCGCCAGGGCCGGTTCTGGAGCGGCACCATGTTCATGGACATGGGCGCCGCGCGCGCGATCGGTGGCCTGTATCGCTATAGCGCCGCCGGCGGCCTGCACGGGCCGGTGATCGGCAATCTGCTGACCCAGAACGGCCTGGCCTGGTCACCGGATGGCCATACGATGTACCTGTCCGACTCGCATCCGCAGCGGCGCATCGTCTGGGCATATGACTACGATATCGATGCCGGCCTGCCGCATGGCGAGCGTGTGTTTCTTGACCTGACCGGGCAGAAGGGCCGGCCCGATGGCGCGGCGGTCGACGCCGATGGCTGTTACTGGACGTGCGCCAACGATGGCGGCGTGGTGCAGCGTTTTACACCTGCGGGCACACTCGATCGGGAACTGGCGCTGCCGATGGCCAAGCCGTCGATGTGCGCTTTTGGTGGACCAGCGCTGGATGTGCTGCTCGTGACGTCGATCGACCCGGCCGGGGCGGGCAATCCCGGCGGCGATGCCGGTTCGGTCGTGATGTTGCGACCGGGCGTGCAGGGCATGGCAGAGACGCCATTTGCCGCTTGAACGAGCAGACGTGAACAAGCCGCGACACCGGTTACCCGGGTCGCGGCTTGCGCATTACACTACTGCTGTTGAAATGAATTCGTGTGAATTATTTCGACGCGTCTTGCATCTTTTCGCCAGCGCGCTCGACGCTACGGCCAGCAGCAGCGGTTGCATCGCTGGTGGCTTCCTTGGCGGCAGCAGCGGCTTCGCGGCTTTCTTGACGCACTTCGGCGCCGGCCGCGTCGATACGTGCACCGGCACGGTCAGTTGCCGCGTCGATACGTGCACCAGCGGCGTCCATATTGGCTTCGGCTTTGTCAGCTGCAACTTCCATCTTGTCGCCAGCGCGCTCGGCAGCTGCATCGGCAGCGGCGACGGCTTCTTTCGATTCCTGGGCGACGGTTGCGCCTGCGTTATCGACGGCAGCGCCGGCTTCTTGCGCCGGGCCCATATTGTCGTTCTTGTTGCAGCCAGCCAGCATCGCGACGCTCAGCATCAGGGCGGAAATGGTCATCGTGGTTTTCATGGTGTGCTCCTTAAAATTAAATGTTGTCGTTTAGCTTACACCTGTTGCTAATTCTTTGACTCACGCCACGACCGCAATCGTGCGCGACAAGGGCATTACAACATTTCCGTAATTCATCGGCTGTGCGCTAGATAACTTAATAACAATTCAGCGTGTGGCGACAACAATCCGGGATCGGCGATGCAGACACGCAGTTCTCGATTAGCCCAGGCATCTTTCAGCGCCACGATGACAACCGACAGGTCGCGGGCGAAGCGGCTGGCCGCCACCTCGGGTAGCAACGCGATGCCCGCATCCTGCGCCACCAGCTGGGCGATGGCGTCGAAGCCCGGCGCCCGCACCCGCACCTTCAATGGCCGGCCACTCTTGATGGCCCACGCTTCGATAAAGTGCTGCATCGGCCGTTCTGGCGGCAGGCACACGAAGGCATACTCGAATGCGTCGCGCATTTTCATGGCCGCACGCGCGGCCAGCGGATGCGTCGCCGGTACCAGCATCACCAGGCGGTCGCTGCGAAACGGCAGCGAGATCATCTCGCCGGTGGCCACGTTGCCATCGAAAATCCCCAGTTCGATCTCGCCGGCGCGTACGGCCTGCACGATATCGCGGCTCGTGCGCTCGTCCAGCTGCAGATCGACTTCGGGATAGTCCGCCAGAAATTCACCCAGCGCAGCCGGCAAGAACGTGCTGATCGCCACCGTGGTGCCAGCCAGGTGCACCGACGTGCGGCGCTGGCCGCGCAACTCGCGCACGGTGTCGCGCAGCTGTTCCATCTCATTGACGATGCGCGCGGCCCGCTCGAGGATGAAACGCCCCGACGGCGTGGGCGTCATGCCGGCCGCCGAGCGGGTGAATACGGCGATGCCGGTGTCCTGCTCGAAGCCGCGCAGGCGGTTACTCGCCGCCGACAGCGCGATGGGAAAGCGTTCGGCAGCCTTGCTCAGGCTACCGGCGGCCTCGATTGCCAGCAACAGGCGAAGGTCGGTCAGGTCGAAGTGCATGGGTTTCTCGGTACGCGAAGGGGGAGTCCAGTAATGACGCATTCTAGCGCTTCCGGTTTCGCGGCAGAATAAGGTCTTTTCGACGGGGCGACAACGGTGTGACTGTGATGAGCGATGTGACATGGCTGCGCCGCTGGGCGCGCGACGGGCGGCTGTATGCAATTCTTGCCGCGACAGGCATGAGCATGAAAGCGGTCTTCGTCAAGCTGGGGTATGCGGCCGCGCCGGTCGACGCACTGACAATGCTGGCGCTGCGCATGGGTTTCGCGCTGCCGCTGTTCCTCGGCCTGGCCTGGCTGGCGCGCGATCCGAAGGCGACAGCCTTGACGGCGAAGGACTGGCTGCACATTGCCACGCTGGGGTTCTTCGGCTATTACCTGGCCAGCCTGTTCGACTTCTACGGACTTGAAACCATCACGGCCGGGCTGGAACGCCTGATCCTGTACCTGTATCCGACGCTGGTGCTGCTGTTCCAGGTCTGCCTGACCAGACAGCGCCCGTCCAACCGCACCTTGCAGGCGCTGGGCATCTGCTATCTGGGCCTCGGCGTCGGCTTCGTGCACGACCTGCAGGTTACCGGCATGAGCGGCGCACTCCTGACCGGTGCGGCGTGGGTGTTTGCCAGCGCCGTGGCCTACGCGCTGTACTTCGTCGGCACTGGCGCCGTCGTCGGGCGGATCGGTTCGATGCGCATGGCAGGGCTGGCGGGCAGCGCATCCTGCTTTTTCGTATTGCTGCATTACGCACTGGCCGGCAATCCCGCTGCCCTGGCGACGCTGCCGCCTGCGGTCTGGCTCAATGGCGGTCTGATGGCCGTGGTATCGACCGTGGTGCCGATCTACTGGCTGTCGCTGGCGATTGCACGATTGGGCGCATCGCAGACGGCGGCGCTGGGGAACCTCGGCCCGGTCTTGACGGTGTTCGCTTCGTGGCTGCTGCTGGACGAGCCGCTGTCGGTGTTCCAACTGGGCGGACTGGCGCTGGTGATCCTGGGGGTAACGCGGCTCAAGCCGAACCCACCGGCGGTACTGCCGGTGGCGCGCAAGCCGGTGTCGGCATCGGTGTGACAGCGTCGAACAGGCCGCAGCCATCCCAGCGGGGCAGGGGCGAGATGGCCCGCGCCGCGATCGCCCTGGCCGCGTAGGCCGGACCGAGCGAGGCAAGCAGGCGAGGGAAGGCGCGGCAATAGGTCGTCTGTATACCGGCCAGGCGCGCCAGCAGCGCGTAGTCGATCACGGTCTCGAGCGGCATCGCATCGATGACCTGCCTGACGCGCTCATGCCAGTCGATCGACCAGGCGGGCAGCAACTGGCCAATGCCACGCACTGTATCGCCAATCCGGATCACGCCACCTCGCACGACGCGCGCCAGCACGCCGCGCCGCGCGCCGATGCGGGCCCCCAGGCGCGCGCCATGCAGGTCGAGCCGGCCGCAGGCTTCACACACGAACATCAGCCGCACCTGCGCCTCGGCGCCGATCTGCAGCACGGTGCCGGACGGCAGATCGTCGATGGGCATGTCGAACAGGATGTTCTCGCGCAGCGCGTGCGGCGCCAGTGCGAGGTCGGCGTAGGTGGCCTGGCTCGCCAGTAGCAGTTGGCGCGGCGAGACCGGATCGCGGTGGCGATCGCCATCGATCCCTTCGCCGGCAACGAGCGTCAGCCGGTCGACCGCCTGCGGCGCGCTCGTGCCGGCCGGCCGGATCGACAGGCCGGCAATCACTATTTTGCCGCTTGCAGCGCCGCCGCCGCCTCGCGGTACTTGGCGGCGTTGGGCACATTCGTCCACGCCGGCTTGACCGGATCGTTGGCGATGTCCTGCAGCGCCACGGCGATCATGCGGTTCACGCGCGCCAGGTTGTCGTAGTCGATCTTGTCCCAGGTGTCGTCCTTGCCATGGTAATCCGGGAAGCCGAACGCCACGCACAGCGTGTGGGCCGGCACGCCGGCATCGGCCAGCGCCTGGTTGTCGCTGCGTGCAAAGTAACGGTCGCTATTGGTCGGATGCTTCCAGAAGCGGATGCCGGTGCGCTCGCCCGCGCGTTGCAGCGTCGTGCCGACGGTCGAATAGTCAAAGCCGGTCATGGTCGCCGAACTGACCTGCGGGCCTTCGCTGTCATCGGTGCGGCCAAGCTGCTCGAGGTTCAGGTTCATCACGGTGTCCTTCAACGGGAACACGGGATGTTTCGCGTAATAGCGCGAACCGAGCAGGCCCAGTTCTTCGCCGAACAGCGCGACGAACACGATGCTGCGGCGCGGCCGTTCCTTCTGCGCCGCCATGCTGGCGGCGATCTCGATCACTGACACCGTGCCGCTGCCGTCGTCATTGGCGCCGTTGAAAATCTCGCCATCGCGGATGCCCAGGTGGTCGTAATGCGCGCTGAGCATCACGTAAGTGCTTTTGAGCGCCGGGTCCGAGCCACGCAGCACGCCGATCACGTTACGCAATTTGGTCGGCGCGATCTCTGGCGCGACGATCTTCGCGACCACGCTGGCGCCGCCTTGTTCCAGCGCCGCAGCGGCATCGGGCGCGTGCAGCAAAACAACCGGCGCGCCTGATTTGACAACCGGGACGCTCGGGTCGATCAGCCAGCCGCCTTGCGTGCGGGCCTGGCGCCGTTCGCGGTCGATCAGCACGATCAGCGCCGGCTTGCTTTTCAGCTTGGCCTGCAGCGCGGCACCTGCGCCGGGAATCGCGGCCGCCGGCACCACCAGCACCTTGCCATTGGCCGCGCCCGGGTCGTCCAGCGCCGCCTGCCAGGTCATGTAGACGGCAGGCGTCCTGGCCAGCGTGACCGGGTCGACGAAGTTGGCCGAGGCACCCGTGCCGGTGATGTTCATGGACTTGCCGCCCGCCGTGATGGTCAAGGCGATATCTTGCTCGCTGCGCCTGGCATACTGCCAGTTCGCGGTCTGGAAGTAGCCGTCGTCGCCCGCCGCTTCGAGCCCCGCGCGGCGGAACTGCGCCGCGATGTACTCGGCCGCCAGGTCGACGCCGCGCGATGGCGTGCCGCGGCCTTCGAGCAGGTCGGATGACAGGAACGACAGGTGGCCGCGCAGCGAATCGGCCGAGATGCGCGCCGTCAGCGCATCGGTGGGCGCCTGGGCGGATGTTGCGCACCCGGTCAGGGCGAGAGCGATGGAAATGGACAGCGCGGAGGCAAGGTGACGCATGCGAAGACTTTCCTGGATTGGCAAAAATGGCAATATGACATGGCGGGGCGAACCGGGTCAACCTGGATATGCGCGGCGATCAACATCATTGACGGCAAGCGCGATGTGGCGGCGCTGCCCGCCGAACTGAATGCGCCCGTGCTGATGAACCTGAACCTGGTTTTTGATGAAGCCACTCACAGGTCAGCCTTGCCCGGCGTACGGCGCACGACGCGCAAGCTGACGCTCAAGACGGCATGATGGCGGGCCACAAGGCCGGGTTCACGCCCATCATTCTCCATTTCGTCGCACCGGCGCTTGCCGCCGGCGGGGCTGCTCGGCACAATGGTGTTCGTGATTGTCATGACAGGGAGGTGAGTCAGCATGGCCAGCATCATCCAACCGATCCAGAGCGCACCGCGCTCGCGCCTGCGCCGCTTGCTGACCGAATTGCCGCTGTCGATCGGCATCAGCGCACTGCTGGCAGGCTTCATCAGCCTGGTCACCGGGCGCTTCCTCGAGAACCTGCTGGTGTCGGTCCTGATCGGCATCGTGGCTTTCGCCATCGTGTTTGGCGGTCGCCAACTGCTTCCCGAGCGTGCGGGGTGGCGGTTGCGCGAATGGGCCGCGTTTGGCGCACTGGCGGTGCTGGCCGCGCCGATTGCCCATTTCACCGGGCTGTACACGGCCGGACTGATCCTCGGCATTCGCACGCCCACGCTGGCCGAGTATCCGTCGGCCGACCGCATCAGCATGATCGTCTTCACCTTCCTTGGCACGACGCTGATGGTCGTGCTGATCATGAACCGCGAACGCGTACGGCGCGCACAAGAGGAGCAGGCCGCCTCGCAGCTGCGCGCCGAGGTCATCGAACGCCAGGCGCTGCAGGCGCAACTGCGCTTGCTGCAAGCGCAGATCGAGCCGCACATGCTGTTCAATACGCTGGCCAATCTGCAAGGCCTGATTGCGCTCGATCCGGCGCGGGCCAGCGACATGCTCGACCAGCTGATCCAGTATCTGCGCGCCACGCTGAGTGTCTCGCGCAGCGAATCGACGACGCTGGAACAGGAGTTCGCCGCCATGCAGGCCTATCTGGGGCTGATGGGCGTGCGCATGGGCGAGCGCCTGCGCTATCGTCTCGACCTGCCGCCGGCATTGCGCAAGGCGCGCCTGCCCACGATGCTGTTGCAGCCGCTGGTCGAGAATGCGATCGTGCACGGCGTGGAGCCGAAGGTCGAAGGCGGCGACATCACCATCAGCGCGGCGCTCGACGGCGAAACTTTGGCGATCGAGGTACGCGACACCGGCCTGGGTCTCGACCAGGTCCGTGCGCCAGTTGGCGGCGGTGGCGGTGGCGGTGTCGGCGTGACGACCACGCGTGAACGCCTCGACGCGCTGTATGGCGAGCGCGCCGCGCTTGCCTTGAACGCGGCGCATCCGCACGGTACGCTGGCCCGATTGACCCTTCCATTGGAGTTCGAACAATGACACGCGCCCTGATCGCCGAAGATGAACCGATCCTCGCTGCCACCCTGGCCAGGACACTGCAAGGGCTGTGGCCCGACCTCGACATTGTCGCCACTGCGCCGAATGGCCTGGCCGCTGTCGAACAGACCTTGCTGCTCCGGCCGGACGTGCTGTTCCTGGACATCCGCATGCCAGGCCAGACGGGCCTCGAAGCGGCCGAAGAGCTGGCCGAACGCTGGGAAGGGCCGGCGCCGTTTCCGCACATCGTCTTCGTGACGGCCTTCGACGATTACGCGGTGCAGGCGTTCGAGCATGCGGCGTTCGACTATGTGCTCAAGCCGGTCAGCAGCGCACGGCTGGGCAAGACGGTCGAGCGCCTGCGCGGGGTGTTCGAGGCGCGCGCAGTATCGGCGCCAAATGCGCTGGCGCCGGACGCGTTGGCGCGGCTGTTGGGGCAATTGCAGGCGCTGGCCCCGGCGGCCGCACCGGTCGAACGCTTGAGCACGATACGGGCGGCGGTGGGCAACGCGGTGCGCATGATTCCGGTGACCGATGTCGTGTTCTTCCAGGCGATCGACAAGTATGTGAATGTCGTCACGGCCGACGCCGAAGCGCTGATCCGGGTGCCGCTGAAGGAACTGCTGCCGCAGATCGACGGGACGCTATTTCGCCAGGTGAGCCGCAGCACGGTGGTGAACATGGCCTGCGTGACGAGCGCGGGGCGGGATGACCTGGGCAAGGTGATGCTCACGCTGCGCGGCCGGCCGGAAAAGCCGCGTGTCAGTCCGGTGTATGCGCATTTGTTCAGGCAGATGTAGGGCGAAACATCGTCACTGGACTTCGGGTACGAAGAATACGCGCTTGACCTTGCCATCATTCTTGCTTGTCTCGAGTACCAGTAAATAGCCGTGTGCGTAGATGCTCTCCACAGTGGCCGGACCGACGACATAGGCGGGATTGGTGTCGTAATTATAGTAGCCCGTCGGGCGGCCCAGCAATGATTCGACGTCCTTCCGATGTAAGTGCGTCATCGCCTGTGTCTTTAACAGCGACGCGGTCATGGCGCCGCGTTGCACATCGGTCGCAGCGGCCCATGCCTGTGGCGTGAACGCACGATTGCCCAGTTTGCGGGCCTGGTCACCAACCGATTGTCCGCATCCAGCGAACAAGGCAGCTGCCAAAAAGGGGAGTGAATGGAGGCGCGTCATGGGTCGGGGACGATTGTGAACGCCCGAGTCTGACATGTGGTGCTTGAAAACGGGTTGGTAACCATCAACGATGGCAGATTGAGTAAAATGCGGCTCTCGCTTCAACAGGTCACACCATGGAACTCCGCGCCGCCGCGCTGCACGCACTGCTCGAAACCGACCCCGCCGCCAAAGCCAGGGCAGTCGCCGCGCTGTCTGCCGCATCCAAAGACGGCAAGGTCCGCATCGATACCCACGCCGTGATGGCGGCGCCGGCCGGTATCCCGGGCCGGCCGGCGCGGCCCGAACTGGTGCCGCCGCTGCAAGTGGGGCGCCGCTCGATGGGCACGCCGGAGGGCCGCGCGATGCTGGTGCACGCGCTGGCGCACATCGAATTCAACGCCGTCAATCTCGCGCTGGACGCGCTGTGGCGCTTCGACGGCATGCCAGGCCAGTATTATCGCGACTGGTTGCTCGTGGCCGACGAAGAGGCGCTGCATTTCACGATGCTCAGCGATCATCTGGGCACGCTCGGTTACGCCTACGGCGATTTTCCTGGTCACGACAGCCTGTGGGAGATGGTCGCCAAGACGAGCGACGACGTGCTGGCGCGCATGGCGCTGGTGCCGCGCACGCTCGAGGCGCGGGGGCTGGATGCGATTCCGCCGCTGCGCAAGAAGATCGCGCAGGCCGGCGACCTGGCGGCGGCGCTGATCCTCGACCGCCTGCTGGTCGACGAAGTGGGGCACGTCGAGATCGGCAACCGCTGGTACCTCGACCTGTGCCTGGCGCGCGGCCTCGAGCCGATCGCGACCTACGACGAGCTGACGGTGCGTTACAAGGCGCCCGTACTGAAGGGCCCATTTAATATCGAAGGGCGGCGCGCGGCGGGCTTTTCCGAGGCCGAGCTGGCACGTTATCGCTGATATGGACACGGTTGCGCCGGAGGGCAGCGGCTTCCTGTTGACGCGCCACTGGCGCGACACGGCTGCTGGCTGTGAAGTCGAATTCTGGCTCGCCACCGATGCCGGCCCGCGCTGCGTGCGGATTCCGGTGCAAACGCCGGTCGCGTTCATCCCGGAAGAGCAACGCGCGACCGTCGAAACACTGCTGCAGGATGAACGCGGCTGGGAGTTACGGCCGCTCGAGCTGCTCGACTTCCAGCACCGGCCCGTGGCGGGCCTGTACTGCCGCAAGTATCGCCAGCTGATGCGCATTGAAAAGCGCCTGCGCCAGCATGGCCTGGACGTCTTCGAGGCCGACGTGCGCCCGCCCGAACGCTACCTGATGGAGCGCTTCGTCACCGCGCCCGTGACGTTTGCCGGCCGTGCAGTCGAGGGCAATCCGCTGCTGCTGGTCGACGGCGTGATGAAGCCGGCGCCCGGCTACCGGCCGACGATCCGCACCGTGTCGCTCGATATCGAGACCACCTTCCAGGGCGAACTGCGCTCGATCGCGCTGGAAGGCTGCGGGCAGCGCCAGGTGTACATGCTCGGCCCGCCCAATGGCGTCGATGGCGCGCGCGATTTCGATCTCGAATACTGCAGTACGCGGCGCGAGCTGCTCGACCGCATGGAGGCCTGGTTCATCGAGCACGACCCGGACGCGATCATCGGCTGGAACGTGATTCAATTCGACATGCGCGTGCTGCAGCGGCATGCCGAGGGCATGAAGCGCCCGCTGTGCCTGGGGCGCGATGGCAGCGCGATCGAATGGCGCGAAGTTGGCGGAAATCGCGGCGGAAACCGCGGCGGCGGTCAGGAGCACTACTTCATCTGCATCGCCGGGCGCCTGGTCATCGACGGCATCGACGCGCTGCACTCGGCCACCTGGACTTTTCCGTCGTTCAGTCTCGAGAATGTCTCGCGCACGCTGCTGGGCGAAGGCAAGGCGATCGACAACCCGCACGACCGCATGGCCGAGATCGACCGCATGTTCAACGAGGACAAGCCGGCGCTGGCCTACTACAACGTGAAGGATTGCGAGCTGGTGACCCGCATTTTCGACAAGACGAAGCTGCTGGCGTTCCTGCTCGAGAGGGCCAGCGTGACGGGGCTGGCGGCCGATCGCAGCGGCGGCTCGGTGGCCGCGTTCGAGCACCTGTACATGCCGCTGCTGCACCGCCAGGGCCGGGTGGCGCCGAATATCGGCGATGTCGAAGGCGCCGACAGCCCGGGCGGTTTCGTGATGGATTCGCGTTCGGGCCTGTACGACTCGGTGCTGGTGCTGGACTACAAAAGCCTGTACCCGTCCATTATCCGCACCTTCCTGATCGATCCGCTGGGCCTGATCGAGGGTCTGCGCGAACCCGAAGACACCACCGTGCCCGGCTACCGGGGCGGGCGTTTTTCACGCACCCGCCACTGCCTGCCCAACATCGTCACGCAAGTCTGGGTGGGCCGGGAAGCAGCCAAGAAAGCGCAGAACGCGCCGCTGTCGCAGGCCCTGAAAATCATCATGAACGCATTCTACGGCGTGCTGGGCACGACCGGCTGCCGCTTTTTCGACCCGCGCCTGGCGTCATCGATCACGATGCGCGGCCACGACATCATGCACCGCACACGCGCGCTGATCGAGGCCCAGGGCTACCAGGTGATCTATGGCGACACCGATTCGACCTTCGTCTGGCTCGGCAGTGCGCATGCGGAAGAGGATGCGCGGCGCATCGGGCGCACATTGGTGGATCACGTGAACGGCTGGTGGCGCGAGCACCTGCGCACAGAGCTGGGCATCGACAGCGCGCTGGAGCTTGAATACGACGTGCACTTCCGGCGTTTCCTGATGCCGACCGTGCGCGGTTCGGACGAGGGCAGCAAGAAGCGCTACGCCGGCCTCGCCGCCACGATCGATGGCGGTGAAGAGATGGTCTACAAGGGCCTGGAGACGGTGCGCAGCGACTGGACCCCGCTGGCGCAGCAGTTCCAGCAGGGCCTGTACGAACGCATCTTCAAGGGCGAGCCGTACGAAGCGTTCGTGCGCGAGCTGGTGGCGCGCATGCTGCGTGGCGAGTGCGACGACGACTTGGTCTACCGCAAGCGCCTGCGCCGCGCGCTCGACGACTACGAGCGCAACGTGCCGCCGCACGTGCGCGCCGCGCGCATGGCCGACGAACACCACGTGCGCAACGGCCGCCACGCGCTGTACCGCAAGGGCGGCTGGATCCGTTACGTGATGACGCTCGCCGGCCCCGAACCGATGGAGGTGCGGCGCGCGCCGATCGACTACGACCATTACCTGACGCGCCAGCTCGAACCCATCGCCGACGCCATCCTGCCGTTTTTGGGCGACAGCTTTGCAAACCTCACCCGGCATCTCACCAGCCCCCAGGGCGCCTTGTTCTAGCCCGCTGCTGCCCATGCCGCTACCCATGTCACTGCGCCGACATATCGCCTGGCTAGACTGTCGGTACAACAACATCAGGGGATCACCGTGGACCGTCGCAGTTTTTTACGCAGTAGCGCCTACTTTACCGTCGCCAGCGCCAACGGCCTGCTCGCCGCCTGTGGCGGTTCGGGCGACGATGCGCCGCAAGGCAGCTTCACGTTCCCGCTCGGCGTGGCCAGCGGCGACCCGAAAGAAGGCAGCATCGTGTTCTGGACGCGCTGCGTTCCCAAGGCCGGCAACGCGCCGGTGGACCTGCGCCTTGAGGTCGCGCTCGACGCGGGCTTTACCCAGATCGCCGGCATCGTCGACCTGCGCGCGCTGCCAGACTACGACCACACGGTGCGCGCCAAGCTCACGAACCTGGCGCCGGCCACGCGCTACCACTATCGCTTTCGGGTCGGCGCCGACATCAGCCCGGTCGGCCAGGCGCGCACGGCGCCTGCCGCGAACAGCACGCCGGCGCAACTGCGCTTCGCCTGGATGACGTGCCAGGACTGGAGCGTGAACCACTGGGCCGCGATGGGGATGATGGCGGGCGAGGAACTGGACTTCATCGTGCACCTGGGCGACTACGTCTACGAGACCGTCGGCGCGGCGTTCCAGAGCGGGCGCGCCGAGCCGGGCCACGGGGCGATCCGGCTGCCGGACGGGATCACGATGGCTGGCGGCGCGCGTTACGCCAATACGCTGCTTGATTACCGCACGCTGTACCGCACCTACCGGGGCGATGCGCGCCTGCAGGCGCTGCACGCCAAGTGCCCGATGATCGTGATCTGGGACGACCACGAATTCTCGGACGACTGCTGGCAAGACCACCAAACCTACAGCAACGCCAATGTGCAGGAAACGTCGCGCCGCCGCAATGCGACGCAGGCCTGGGCCGAGTACATGCCGGTCGACTGGGGCGACGTGTCGTTCGACCTGAACAAGGCAGGCTACGACAATATCCGCATCTACCGCGACTTCCGCTTCGGTACGCTGATGCACCTGGTGATGACCGACCAGCGCCTGTACCGGGACGATCACGTGGTCAGCGAAGCGGCCTACGCCCAGCTGCTGCAGGGCGATCCGGTGAATGGCGAAAATTCGATCGGCTCGCGCTACTTCGTGCCGCAACCACTGCTGGCGCAGTTCGAAGCCGGCGCCAGGGCCGCGCTGGGGCGCAATCCCGGCCTGCTCGGGCCAACGCAGACGCAGTGGTGGAAAGACACCATGAGGGCATCGACCGCGACCTGGAAAGTGTGGGGCAACGAGGTCACGCTCAACCGCATGTGGCTCGACATGCGCGCGCTGGCGCCGGCGCCATACAACAATCTGTACATCGTCAATGCCGATGGCTGGGATGGTTTCCCGTCATACCGCGCCGAGCTGCTGGGCCATCTGCGCACGAACGACGTGAAAAACGTGGTGGCGATCACGGGCGACCTGCACGCGTTCCAGGCCGGCACCATCTACGACAACAACGATCCGGCCACGGGCCGCGCGGTGGCGGTGGACTTCGTCAGCGCCGGGATTTCGAGTTCGTCGTTCTACCAGTACCTGCGCGCGGGGGCGGGCAGCACGCCGCTGGCGCCGCTGGTGGCCACGCCGCAGGGGTTCGATGGGGTGCTGCGGGCGAACAATCCGGCCTTTGCGTATGCCGATCACGATGCTCAGGGCTATGCAGTGGCGACCGTCACGGCGACGTCGTTTACGGTCATGTTCAACAAGGTAAAACCGCTCGAGGCGAATGGCGCGGCGCCTACGGCGCCGCTGGCCAAGCGGACGCGGATCACGGTGGCGGCAGGGTCGAATTTGCCGCGCGTCGAGGATAACGTGGCTTGAGCACCCCGCACCAACGGTTCCATTGCCAGCGGTAAAGCCGTCGTTCCAGCGCAGGCTGGAACCCAAGCTTGCCAGCGCTGTGGCTGCGCAAGCTACTTGGGTTCCCGCCTCCGCGGGAACGACGAGGGTAGGTCGATGTTGCCGGCACAAGCTGGCTGTTACACCATCACAAACCGCCGGCACTCCTTATACCGATCTGATCGTCCTTGCCACCCTTGCCAAGACGCTGGCGGTGTTCTTCATCATCGGCGTCCGCTACGCGTTCGGTGTGGTGTAGCCGCAGGGGCGGGTGTATTCTTGTCATGAGAACGAAGAATGGCACGTTGACTGTATGGCAGCGATTGCGGCCGGGCGTGACAATCCGTGGTTTTTTCGCACTGACCCGCACTAAATCGGCTGCGCTTGCGGCCTGTACTGACCCAAGCGCCGGCGGCCGTTCTACAATGGTTTCCGGACAGCATTATATTTACAGGATAGGTCATGAAATCGGTACAACAAGAAGTCGATGAGCGCAGCAACCTGACGGGGACGAACAAGTTTGAATTGCTGCTGTTCCGCCTCGGTGGCGACGCGCAGGGCAATCACAACGAGCTGTTCGGCATCAACGTCTTCAAGATTCGCGAAATCGTCGCGATGCCCGAGATCACCGCCGTGGCCGGCGCGCCGCAGCACGTGCTGGGCGTGGTCAATCTGCGCGGCCAGATCATCCAGGTGCTCGACCTGCCGGGCATCACCGGCGTCACGCCCAAGACGGGCCTGAACATCATGCTGGTCACCGAATTCGCGCGCACCACGCAGGCGTTTGCCGTCGAGAGCGTCGAAGAGATCGTCCGCCTCGACTGGAGCCAGGTCATGACGGCCGAGAACACTGCGGGCACCGGCATGGTCACCAGTATCGCGCGCCTGCCGGAAGCCGACGGCCAGCCGGCCCGCCTGGCCCAGGTGCTCGACGTGGAGACCATCCTGCGCCGCCTGAACCCCGAGCAAGACCGCCAGGACCTGTCGCAGGCCGTGGGCAGCAAGATCACGATCAAGCCGGGCACCATCATCCTGGCGGCCGACGATTCGGTCGTCGCGCGCGCGCTGATCGAGCAGGGCCTGGACGCCATGGGCCTGCCGTACATCATGACCAAGAGCGGCAAGGAAGCCTGGGACCAGCTGGGCGCGATCGCCGCCGCCGCCGAAGCCGAAGGCCGCACGGTGTACGACCGCGTCGCGATGGTGCTGACCGACCTCGAGATGCCCGAGATGGACGGCTTCACGCTGACCCGCAACATCAAGTCGAGCCAGCGTTTCGGCAACCTGCCGGTGGTGATCCACTCGTCGCTGTCGGGCACCACGAACGAAGAACACGTCAAGAACGTGCGGGCCGACGCGTATGTGGCCAAGTTCTCGGCCGAAGACCTGTCGCGCACCCTGCGCAAGGTGCTGGGCGGTTAAGCCAGCCCCCGGGGAGTCACGCCGCACGCGGCCCGATGCTATGATGCGGCCGTGATTCCCGACCTGTCCCAATTGCTGATCCTCGACAGCCTGCTGCGCGAGGGCAGCCTGACCCGCACCGCCGAACTGCTCGGCATGAGCCAGCCCACAGTCAGCCGCGCGCTGGCCAGGTTGCGCATCCACTTCGGCGACCCGCTGTTCGTGCGCACCGGCCAGCGCATGGTGGCCACCACGCGCGCCCTGGCGCTGGCCGCGCCGATCGCCGCCGTGCTCGACGCGGCGCGCCAGCTCGAGGGCGGCCCGGCCGTCTTCGATCCGCTCACCGCCAACCGCTCGTTCGGCCTGTACATGGTCGATGGCGCCGTCGTGAATATCCTGCCGCAGCTGCTCGGTGGCCTGGCGCGCCTGGACAATGGCGCCAGCGGCCTGCAACTGCGCTGCGTGCACATCGATCCCGGCTCGATCGAGGCGCAGCTTGAACGCGGTCACATCGACCTGGCCATCGGCCGCTTTCCACAACTGGTCAACAATATCCGCCGGCGCAAGCTGTGGGACGACGAGTACGCGTGCGTCATGCGGCCTGGCCATCCGTGCGCGGGCAACCTCGATCTCGATGGCTACCTGACGCACCGCCATGTGCTGATCGAGATGGAACACACCAGTCACCACAACGGCGCCGTCACGCGCAAGCTCGAAAGCCTGCTCGAACCGGCGCGCATCCTGTGCCATGTGCCGAGTTTTACGTCGGCGGCCCACATTGCACTGCATACCGACGCCATCGCCACCATTCCGCTGCGACTGGCCCAGCCGCTGGCGCGCGACCTGGGCCTGGTGCTGGCGCGCCTGCCGATCGAGCTGCCGCCGCTGCAACTGGCGTTGTACTGGCACGAGCGCAGCCACCGCGATCCGGCGAACCAGTGGCTGCGCGAGTTCGCGCATGCCACGTTGCTGGCCTCGGACGCCAAGCCGCATGCAGGTCATGCAGAATCCGCATGACCTGCATGCCGGTTACGGCATGGCTTCAATAGTCCAGACCACGTAAGCTTCGGCCTCTCCGAATTTTTGCCGAGGCACACCATGCTTCCTTCGATACCAGTGCCAGGCCGGGGGCTACCCCGCCTGGCCGCTGGCGCTGCGATCCTGTTCCTGACTGGCTGCGTCTCCGTGGGGCCGCAGCCGGTTCCCGCCAGCCTGAATCCTGATGCGGCAGCCAATTCCACCCGCGCGCTGTCGTCCCGCGCAGCGCCCGTCGCCTGGCCGGCGCAGGATTGGTGGCGCGCGTATGGCGACCCGCAGCTCGACCGCCTGGTCGAGCGTGCGGGCGCCGCCAGTCCGACGATCGCCGCCGCGCTGGCCCGTGTGCGCCAGGCGGCAGCCCTTGAAGGCCTGGCTGCGGCGGCTCTGTCGCCGCAGGCCGGCGCCACGGCGCGTGCGGCGCGCCAGCTCTACAGCGAAAACAGCAGCGTCCCGAAACCCCTGGCGGGCAGTTGGCAATGGGCGAACGACCTGGGCGTGAACCTGGGCTATGAGGTGGACTTCTGGGGCAAGAATGCGGCCGCCGTGGCCGCCGCCGTCGGCCGTGTGAATGCACGCCAGGCCGAAGCGCAGGCAGCGCGCCTGGCGGTATCGAGCGCCGTGGTGCAAGCCTATCTGCAGCTGGACTACCTGTACGCCCAGCGCGACCTGGCCGAACAGGAACTGCACCAGCGCACCCGCATCGTCGACCTGGTGCGCCAGCGCGTGGCGGCGCAACTCGACAGCCAGGCGGAACTGAAGCAGGCCGAGATCGGCGTGCCGGCCGCGCGCGGCCAGATCGCCGCGCTGGACGAGGCGCTGGCGCTGACGCGCGGCCAGCTCGCGGCCCTGAGCGGACAGGGACAGGATGCGGGCGAAGCCATCGTCAGGCCACGTGTCGCGCTGGCCCGGCCGCCTGGCGTGCCGGCGGATCTTCCCGCCGCGCTGCTCGGTCGCCGCCCAGAGCTGGTGGCACTGCGCTGGCAGGTCGAAGCGGCCAGCGGCGAGATCGATGTCGCCAGGGCCCAGTTCTATCCGACGGTGAACCTGAGCGTCTCGGCGGGCCTGGCCAGTTTGGGCTTTGACCGGCTGGTGCAGGGCGGCAGCCGCACGTTCGCCGCCGGGCCGCTGGTAACGCTGCCGCTGCTCGACGGCGGGCGCCTGCGCAGCAATCTGGCCGCGCGGAGTGCGGAATACGACCTCGCGGTGGCGCAGTACAACGGCGCCGTGCTCGAGGCGCTGCGCGACGTGGCGGCGCAACTGACGTCGCTGCGCTGGCTGACCGAGCGCGTGCGCGAGCAGGATGCGGCGCTCGCTGCGGCCGAGGAAGCCTATGCATTGGCCGAGCAGCGCTACCGCGCGGGCCTGGGCAACTTCGTGCAGGTGCTGATCGCCGAGACCCAGGTGGTTGCGCAGCGCCGCGGCCAAGCCGACCTTGCGGCCCGCGCTTACGCACTGGACGTGAACCTCGTGCGTGCACTGGGCGGGGGCTACCGGGCCGCGGTCAATCAAGTATTTTCGGAACAACGCTATGACCAATCAAACCACTAACGCAGCACAGAGCCGCCGCAAGCTGGCGCTTGGCCTCACCGCCGCCGTACTGGCGGCCGCCGCCGGCATCGCATGGTCCTCGCCCGAGATACTGGGCATCGGCTGGAACAGCCAGCACACCGAAGACGCCTACGTCGAGGGGAACCTGGTGCAGGTCACGCCACAGGTTGCGGGCACCGTCACGCGCATTGCGGCCGACAATACCGATTTCGTGCGCCCGGGCGAGGTGCTAGTCCAGCTCAATGAAGTCGACGCCCGCCTGGCGCTGGACCGCGCCGAAGCGGCACTGGCCAAGTCGGCGCGCCAGGTGCGCTCGCAGTTCGCCGGCGTCGGGCAACTGCGCGCCACCGTCGTGCAGCGCGAGTCCGAACTGGCCAAGGCCACCAGCGATCTGCAACGCCGGCGCCAGCTGGCCGATACGGGCGCCGTCTCGGGCGAAGATATCCGCCATGCCGAAGACGCCGTGGGCGTGGCCCGCGCCGCCTTGACCGCCGCGCGCCAGCAGGTCGATGCGGCCCATGCGCTGGTCGATGGCACGACGATCGAGAACCACCCGGACGTGCTGTCGTCGATCGCCCAGGTGCGCGATGCGTCGCTCGGCCTGGCCCGCACGACGCTTGCGGCGCCGGTCGGCGGCATCGTCGCGCGGCGCAATGTGCAGATCGGCCAGCGCGTGGCGCAAGGCGCGCCGTTGATGGCGATCGTGCCGCTCGACCAGATGTGGGTCACGGCCAACCTGAAGGAAACGCAGCTGAAGGACGTGCGCATCGGCCAGCCGGTGGCGGTGAGGTCCGACGTGTATGGCGCCGATGTCGTGTTCCACGGCCACGTGGTGGGCCAGGAAGCCGGCACCGGCAGTGCCTTTGCCGCCGTGCCGGCGCAGAATGCGACCGGCAACTGGATCAAGGTGGTGCAGCGCGTGCCGGTGCGCATCGCGCTCGACGCGAAGGAGCTGGCGCGCCATCCGCTGCGCCTCGGCCTGTCGATGAAGGTGGCGATCGACACCAGCAAGGCAGATGGTCCGAGCCTGATGGCGGCCGGCGCCGTGCGCCAGGAATACAAGACCGTCGTGTTCGAGACCGAAACGCACGGCGGCGACGAGGCGATCCGGCGCGCGCTCGGCGCACCGGCGGCGATGGTGTCGCGTTGAGCGCAGGCGCCGTCACGATGCCGCGTCCGGCCTTGCTGGGCGCGATCTTCGTCTTCAACTTCATCGAGTTCCTGTCGACCGGGATGACGGTGTTCGCCGCGCCCGCGATCATGGGCCATATCGGCGCCTCGCCCGAGGAGTACGCGACCGTCTCGGCGCTGTACGCGGCGGTGGCGGTGCTGGCGATCTCGCAGATGACGGTGCTGCTGCAGCGCCTCGGCTGGCGCAACTACCTGCTTGGTGCGGTGCTGTTCTACATGCTGGGGGCGTGGGTCTGCGCAAGCAGTGGCAACGGCGGTGGCAGCGTGGCCATGTTTGCCGGCGGCCGCCTGTTGATGGCGATGGGCGGCGGCGTGTTCATGACCGTCTCGCGCATGATGGTCAACCTGATCCCGCCGTCGCCGCAGCGCCTGCAGGGCATCGCCGCCTACGGCGCTGCGCTGTCGGGCGGGCTCGCGCTGGGGCCCTGGGTCGCCGCGAAGATGCTGTGCCACGAGGCATGGGGTGGGATGTTTTTGGTGCTGGCCGCGCTGGCGACGGTCGGCGCGCTGGTCGCGGCGCGCTGGATGCCGCACGACGCCGTCACGCTCGATGGCACGCCTACCCGCATGCATCTCTTCGACGCGATGCTGCTCGGCGCCGGCGCGGCAGTCACGCTGTACGCGCTGCAGCACCTGACGTATGACTGGCATGGCGAACGCGCGCGGTTGATGGGCCATTTACTGCTGGGGGTTGGTCTGCTGGCGGCATTCGCGCTGCTGCATGCCCGTCGCCGCGCGCCGTTCCTGCACCTGGCCGTCGTGCGCAGTCCGCGCTATCGGTTGGGCCTGGTGATCTTCAGCGTCTGCTACGCGATGCTCGGCATGGTCAATACCTTGCTGCCGCAGGTCGTGCAGAAGGGCCTGGGCGTGGGGCTGGAACAGGCGGGCGAGTTGCAGGGGATCGGGCTGCTGGCGACCATCATCGCGTTCATCGTGATGCTCGAACTGGTCAAGCGCCGCCCGCATCCGACCAAGTTCTTCGTGACGGGATTCCTGATGCTGGCCTTGCTCGGCTGGCGCTTCGCGACGCTCGACCCGCGTGCCTATGCGTGGGAGGCGGTGATCTTCTGGCTTGGGCTGTTCGGCGCCTTTTTGACGCTGGGCATGGCGACGACGGCGATTCACTCGTTCAAGGAGCTGCAGGCCGATAACGTGGTGTTCTCGAACGCGCAGCAATTGAAGAACATGCTGGGGCAGGCCGGGCTTGCGCTGGGCGTGGGCATGACCAATATCGGTCTGCAGGAACGCACGGCGCTGCATGCGTCGCGCCTGGCCGAAAAATCAGCGCCGCTGCTGGACGGTGGCGCCGAGCTGACGCGCCAGGCTGGGCTGCTGGCGGGACAGGATCTGTTCTGGATCGTGATGTGGGTGGGGCTGGCCGGCGCGGCGCTGCTGGCGTTGCAGCGCCGGTTTGACTGACGGCGCGTTCAGTCGAAGCGCGACGGCGACGTCAGGCGCCTTGCAACGACGGCGGTGACGACGGCCTGCAACACGTGGATCGCCCAGCGTTCGGTCGCCTTGCGCGGGCCCGCCTTGACCTCGCCCTCGGTGATGCCCAGGACCGGGGCGATGGCGCCGATATTGACGGCGTACAGCGCCGTGCCGTACAGCGTGCCCAGGGCAACGGGCGACAGGCCAGGAGCCAGTTCGCGCAGCTTGGGTACGGCGGCGGCGAATGCCGCCGAGGCGCCCAGGTGATTGACGAATTCGACGGCGCTGGTGCCCGCGTCGCCAATGACGGCGCGTGAATTCGTGACGTCATCGATCCAGTCGACGGCGTCGCGATCGAGCGTCTTGGTCAGAACGCCGGTCTTGCGGCCGGCGACCATGACGGCCGTGGTCACCACGCCGGCGATCAGGCCACCCACGATGGCTGCTGTGTATTTTTGCATGAACGTCCCGCCTTTCAGAGATGGAATCAGGACAATACGTGGGTGGCAGGGCGACCTCGGTGCGGTGCTGCACCGATGGCTCAGTCGCCCCTGGCCATCTGCCCGAATACGTCATCGCGTCGTACCCACGCGTGGTACAACGCTGCGCCCAGGTGCGCCAGGATCGTGAAGAACAGCACGTACGCCAGCACGCCGTGCAGCGGGCGCAGGAAGCCGTACATGGCCGGGCTGTGCGGCAGGATCGCCGGCAGGTTCACGCCGTCGAACAGGACGATCGGATAGGCGCCCGCCGACAGCATGGCCCAGCCGATGAGCGGCATCGCCAGCATCAGCGCGTACAGCGCCCAGTGCGATGCAGTGGCGGCCCACACCTGGATGCGCGGCAGGTCGGCCGGTAGCGGTGGCGGCGGGTTGCGCAGGCGATTGGCCAGCCGCACGATGGCGAGCAGCAGGATCGCCAGGCCCAGGGGACGGTGCAGGTCGATCAACCATTCGCGGTGACGCAGCGACACCACCATGGCGGCGCCGACGAACAGCATCGCCAGGATCGCGACGGCCATCGACCAGTGCAGCACGCGGGCCAGCAAATTGAAATGACGTGGTCGGTTCATCGTGCGCTCCCGGTCTGGGCTGCGCCCTGGCTGATTTCGCGTTCGCGGCGGTTGAACGACACCGAATACACCGACGAGCGCGCGTGCAGGACCGGATCGTCCGTGCCGGCGATCCCTTTCGGCAGGATCAGGGGATCGAAGTTCAGATCCAGGCACGGGCCGGCAACTTGCGGCTCGGCGCGCACGAGCGTGAGCGTGCCGGCGATCGTCTCTGGCCGCGTGTCCGGCCAGGCCTTGGATGGGTCTTCGATCGAGTCGCCCGCTGCGGCGAACTGCATCACCATGTCCCATTTCAGCTGGCCGGCGGCCAGGCGGCGATCGAGGTCGGCCGCCAAAAAGTCACGGTCGGCGGTTTTCAGTTGCTCCGGGTCGGCGGCCACGAACGGCGTGTGCGGACGCATCGACCAGCGCACGGCGCGCGTCGCGCCGTCGGCATTCGTGACCCGAAACGCATTGACGCCATTGAAGCGCGTGTTGGCCAGGCTGTCGGGTGTTGGCGCGCTCTTCGACCAGGCCATGAAGTTCTTGATCTCGGGGTGACTCGCCAGCACCGCTTCCATTTTGGCCGGATCGGGCTTGCCGGTCGCCGGGTCGGGCAGGCGGGCGGCGTTCAGCGCCTGGAAGGCTTCCGGCGTGGACGCGGCGAAGAACGGGAAGCTGTTCATTGCCATGCGCCATTCCTGGCCGTCGTCGGTCTTCAGCTGCAGCGCCATGCCGCGCACGGCGGCCTTGTTGTCGGGCGAGTGCGGATCGTTGCCGGGGCTGGAGAAGCGACCCAGCACCGGTGTCGACGGTTGCGAAAACACGCGTGCGATAGACAATTGCGCGGCTGCGGGCGTGGGCGCGAACGTACCCACGATGCAGATGCCCTTGGCGTGAGCGCGGCGCACGCCCGGCTGCTGCGAGCCCGAGGCTTCGGCCGTGTTGACCATGGTCTGCGGCGTAACGTTGGCATTGCCGAACCAGCCGCCGATCCAGGCGAACAGCACGGCCAGTGCGATGACGATCAGGGCGATCGGGACCAGTAGCAAGGGGGAGCCGTGACGCGGCTTGGGTGGTGACATGTGAGGAACTTTCTTGGAAGGATAGCGCGGTACGCAGACAGTACATACAGCCGGGAAAGGCGGTGGCGGATTGTCGCATGATTAACAAAACGATGCGTGCGCTGGCACGTGGCGCCGCTGCACCGGCGGTGCGCGCGATGTTGGCCGTACGACAAGGCCGGCGAATTTGTGCCAGAATCTCGCGATTGATTGATGTCGTCCTACACATACTTATTTACATGTGCCAACGCAAGAACGTCGCCGTTCCCTTTTATCCACTTCCAGCCAGCATCGCTGCCTGTCTTCCCGAGGGGAGCGCGTGAACGCGGCGCTGGCCGCCATCGAGGCATTCGATTGGGGCACGACCCCGTTGGGTACGCGCGCGCTGTGGCCTGCGTCGCTCGAAGCGATGTTCGGCATGATGCTGGCGACGCCAGTGGCCATGTGCGCCACCTGGGGGCCTGAGCAAACGCTGCTATACAACGCGGCGTACGTGCCATTTCTGGCAAAACGCCATCCGGCCGCTCTCGGCCAGCCATTGCCTGACGTCTGGTCGGAGATATGGGATGACATCGGTCCGCTGGTTGCCCGGGTGCTGGCTGGCGAAGCGGTGAGTTTCTCGGACATGCCGCTGATCATGACGCGCAACGGCTATGAAGAAGAGACGTGGTGGTCGTTCGCCTACAGCCCGCTGCGCGACGAGGGCAGCGTCGTCGGCATTCTGAATATCGCGAACGAAACGACCGCCGGCGTGATTGCCGCGAGGGAGCGCGATGCCGTACAGCTCCAGCTCATCAACCGCAATATCGCGCTGGAACAGGAAGTTGTCGCGCGCAGGGATGCCGCCAGCCGCCTGGCTAAGGTGATCGAGCATCTTCCGGTGGGTATTTGCCTGGTGGATGCCAATGGGAAGGTCATCCTGAATAATCCGGTTTTCAGGAGGTTTGTGCCGGACTTTTCGTCGCCTGCGCATTTCCTCCACGGGACATGGGAAAACTGGCGCGGCTACGACGCGCAGGGCCAATTGCTCTCGCCCGGGAATTATCCGAGCGCGCGCGCTTTCCGCGGCGAGCTCGTCACGCCCGGTGAAGAATTTCTCTATCTCAGAAGCGATGGCACCGAGGTGTGGGTTGCCATCAGCGCCGTTCCGCTGGTCGACAGCACCGGCGCGCAGGGCGGCATCATCCTGGTGCTCGACGACATCGACCAGCGCAAGCGGGTAATGATCGATCTCGAGCGCCAGGTGGCGGAGCGGGCGCAGGATCGCAACGCGCTGTGGACCCTGTCGTCCGACATCATGCTGCGCTGCACCTTCGATGGGGTGATCACGGCGACCAATCCGGCGTGGTCTGCGGTGCTTGGCTGGCGCGAACACGAGTTGGCCGGATCGAACCTGTTTGACCTGATTCATCCAGACGACAAGGCGCATACGGCCGTCGGGGCGCAGGAGTTGTCGCGTGGGATCGGTCATCAGCGCTTCGACAACCGGTACCGCCATCGCGACGGCAGTTATCGCTGGATCTCGTGGTCGACGCGCCCGCACGATCAGCTGATCAATGCGGTGGGCCGCGATATCACGCGCGACGAAGAGCAAAAGGCCGAACTCGAGGCGATGCAGAATGCGTTGCGCCAGAGCCAGAAGATGGAGGCGGTGGGGCAGCTCACCGGCGGCCTGGCGCACGATTTCAACAACCTGCTTGCCGGTATTTCCGGCGCCCTGCAACTGATGCAGATGCGCCTGCAGCAGGGGCGCTTCAACGAGTTCGACAGGTACATCGCCACGGCGCTGGGGGCCTCGAAGCGGGCCGCGGCACTGACGCATCGTCTGCTCGCGTTCTCGCGCCAGCAGACGCTCACGCCGAAGCCGACCAGCGTGAACCGGCTCGTCGCCGACATGCAAGAGCTGGTCCAGCGCACGGTGGGGCCCGCGGTGCGGATCGAGGTGGTGTGCGTGGCCGATGCCTGGCCGGCGCTGGTCGATGCGTCGCAGCTCGAGAACGCGCTGTTGAATCTTTGCATCAATGCGCGCGATGCGATGCCCGACGGCGGCAAGATCACCGTCGAAACGGCCAACAAGTGGATCGACGAGCGGTTTGCCCGCCAGCAGAACATGGAACCGGGCCAATACCTTGCGCTGTGTGTCAGCGACACCGGTGTCGGTATGTCGCCGGACGTCGTGGCGCGTGCGTTCGAGCCATTCTTCACCACGAAGCCCATTGGGCAGGGCACGGGACTCGGGCTGTCGATGATTTATGGATTCGCGCAGCAGTCGGGCGGGCAGGTCCGGATCTATTCCGAAGTAGGCCAGGGCACGACCGTCTGCATCTATCTGCCGCGCCACTATGGCGATGGCATCGCGGACATTGAGCCGGACGTCGTTGCCGCCACGTCGCTGGCCCAGGCAGGGCGCGTCGCCACGGTGCTGGTTGTCGACGATGAGCCGACCGTGCGCATGCTGGTCATCGACATCCTGCAAGACCTCGGCTTTGGATGGATCGAGGCGGGCGACAGCGCGACGGGACTCAAGATACTGCAATCGGATGCGCGGATCGATCTGCTGGTGACGGATGTGGGGCTGCCCGGCGGCATGAACGGACGCCAGATGGCCGATGCCGGGCGCGTGATCCGGCCCGGGCTGCAGGTATTGTTCATTACCGGCTATGCAGAGAATGCGGTTCTGAACAATGGTTACCTCGACCCGGGGATGGCGGTGCTCACGAAACCGTTTTCGATGGACGCGATGGCCGAGCGTATCCGTTCGATGGCCGAGGCCGGCGCAGCCGACGCGGCGGTGCCGCCTGCAGCAAGTCGCCATCCACGGTAAGATTGTCGTCCTCACGACAGGACACCTACACCATGACGACTTCCAACTACCCCGATACCCGTCTGCTCATCGCCAACGAATGGTTTGACGCCAGTGGCGGCAAGACCATCCCCGTGATCAACCCGGCCACCGGCCAGCCGATCGGCAAGGTCGCCCATGCCAGCATCGCCGACCTCGATCGTGCGCTGGCCGCCGCCCAGAAGGGCTTCGAGACCTGGCGCGCCGTGCCGGCGGCCGAACGCGCCGCGATCATGCGCCGCGCCGCGACGCTCTTGCGCGAGCGCGCCGGCGACATCGCGCGCCTGCTGACGCAAGAGCAGGGCAAGCCGCTGGCCGAAGCCAAGGGCGAAGCCCTGGCCGGCGCCGAGATCATCGACTGGTTCGCCGCCGAAGGCATGCGCGTATATGGCCGCATCGTCCCGTCGCGCAATCCGGCCGCGCAGCAACTGGTACTGAAGGAGCCGGTCGGACCGGTGGCAGCGTTCACGCCGTGGAACTTCCCGATCAACCAGATCGTGCGCAAGCTCGCCGCGGCGCTCACCACCGGTTGTTCGTTCCTGTGCAAGGCGCCGGAAGAAACCCCGGCCTCGCCGGCGGCGCTGCTGCAATGCTTCGTCGATGCCGGCCTGCCGCCGGGCGTGGTCGGCCTGGTGTTTGGCGATCCGGCCGAGATTTCGGGCTACCTGATTCCCAGCCCGATCATCCGCAAGGTCACGTTCACCGGCTCGACGCCCGTGGGCAAGCAGCTGGCGGCGCTGGCCGGCGCCCACATGAAGCGCGTGACGATGGAGCTCGGCGGCCATGCACCGGTGATCATCGCCGAGGACGCCGACGTGGCGCTGGCCGTCAAGGCCGCCGGCGCGGCCAAGTTCCGCAATGCGGGCCAGGTATGCATCTCGCCAACGCGCTTCCTGGTGCATAACGCGGTCAAGGCTGAATTTACGCGGGCGCTGGTGCAGCACGCCGAAAGTCTCAAGCTGGGGGATGGTATGGCGGACGGCACCACGCTTGGGCCGTTGGCCAATGCACGGCGCCTGGACGCCATGGCGAAAGTGGTCGACGATGCGCGGGCACGGGGCGCCGTGGTGGCCACCGGCGGCGAGCGCGTGGGCGACAGCGGCAACTTCTTCGCGCCGACGATCCTGGCCGACGTGCCGCTGGACGCGAGCATGTTCAACGACGAGCCGTTCGGGCCGATTGCGGGCATTCGCGGGTTCGACAGCCTGGACGACATGATCGCCGAAGCCAATCGCCTGCCATATGGCCTGGCCGGGTACGCGTTTACGCGCTCAATCAAGAACGCGCACCTGCTGATGAACCGCGTCGAAGTGGGCATGCTGTGGATTAACCAGCCGGCCACGCCGAGCGCCGAACTGCCGTTTGGCGGGATCAAGGATTCCGGTTACGGCTCGGAAGGCGGGCCGGAGGCGCTGGAATCCTACCTCAACACGAAGGCGGTCTCGATGGTCGGCGTGTAAAGCATGGTGTCGCGCTACGGCGGGATCGGCTGTAACAATTTGTAGGACAACACGCCGTCGTGGCGGGGTATAATCTGGCCCCGCCCACTGGCTTCTGTGTTCTTCAGATGCCGCACTTCCTTGTAGAGCGACATCCATGATTTTCCAGAAGTGCGCATGACGCAGGCTATCCTGACGCTCAGTGTCGGCACCGAATTCGACGTGATCGCGGCGCGCCAGCGTGCGCGCCAGATCGCGGGCGCCTGCGGCTTCGGTTCGGTCGACCAGGCGCGCATCGGCACTGTCGTGTCCGAGCTGGCGCGTAACATCTTCAATTACGCCGGCGCCGGCTCGGTGTCGTTCGTGGCCGAGGGCGCCGAAGCGCCCCAGCATCTGCAAATCACATTCAAAGACCACGGCCCGGGCATCGCCGATATTGGCCATGTGTTGTCCGGTCGCTATCGCTCGCCGTCGGGGATGGGCCTGGGGATTTTGTCGGCGCGGCGCCTGATGGACCGCTTCGACATCGCCAGTGACACCGTGGGCACCTGCATCACGGTCGGCAAGCGCTTTCCGCTCAACGTCGCCTTCATCAGCGCGGATAGTTTTGCGCCGCTCGTGGCGCAGTTCGAAACGCTGCCCAATCATGCGGCGCTGTCCGAGGCGCGGCACCAGAACCGCGAACTGGCCGATGCCCTCGGCGCCCTGCAGGCGCGGCAAGAGGAATTGCAGCTAGTGTCGACACGATTGGAAGAGCGCAACCGCAATATCGAAGCACTCAACGATCTGCTGGACGACAAGGCCGTCGCTTTGCAAAAAGCCGATCGTAGCAAGGACGAATTCCTGGCCACGCTCAGCCACGAGTTGCGCGGACCGCTGTCGGCCGCCGGCATGGCCGCGACGCTGCTGCTGCCAACCGATGTGACGCCGCTGCGCGCCAACCAGATGGGCGAATTGATCAAGCGCCAGGTCTCGCACATGAGCCGGCTGGTCGAGGATCTGCTGGATGTATCGCGCGTGAGTCGGGGCCTGGTGCAGCTCGAGAAGGCGCCGGTGGAGTTGGCGGACGTGGTCGCGGCAGCGGTGGAGCAGGTGCATGCGGCGGCAAGCCAGAAACATCATTGCATCGAACAGGATCTGTGCAAGACGAGTTTGCTGGTGCTGGGCGATCGCACCCGCCTGATCCAGGTCGTAAGCAATTTGCTCAGCAACGCGATTCGTTATACAGACAGCGGCGGCACCATTCGTATCGGACTCGAAAAACGGGGAGCGACGGCGGTGCTGCGGGTATCGGACAATGGCATGGGCATCGCGCCCGAACTGATGCCGCGCCTGTTCGATCTCTACGTCCAGGCCGAGCGTTCGACCGACCGCACCGGCGGCGGCCTTGGCCTTGGCCTGGCGCTGGTAAAAAACCTGGTCGAAGCGCATGACGGCACCGTGACCGCACACAGCGCCGGCGACAGCCAGGGCAGCACATTCACTGTGCTCCTGCCACTGCACACAGAACGCCGCGAATAAATTCCCCCCGCACTCTCCACCCACAATTAGGGTCGGAGTCGAATTGTTTGACAACTTCAGTCAATCAATTGCTTATCAAGTCCACTCCGACCCTAATTGATGTGCAATAACTTCTGATGAGCTCGGTGTGGGTACTGCATTGTTGACGATTTTAAATAATTTCTTATTAAGTCGACTCCGACCCTCATTTTTTTGACGAGTGATCTAGCGTAAATAGATGCCTCAGTAAAATTAAATAAGATAGAGAAATTAATCTCGCTGCAAGCGCGTGTATGTGCATGAAAAACAAATAGGGTCGGAGTCGAATTGTTTGTCAATTTTTGAAAATAAATTGAAAATTAATTCGACTCCGACCCCAATTAAAGCTTCGCCGAGCGCAATTGGCTCGAATCCGCTATCGATGAAACATTCTCTGGCTTGATGAGCGGATATTGCTAATTAATTCTACACTGACCCTATTTGTTCAGTAGGTGGTGGGGAGGCGGGGAAGGTGGCGGGTAAACGGAAGCCGCCCGGGCCGGCCGTTTCGGGCCGGCGCCGGGCGGCGCGGGGACGTCAGCTTGGTGCGTCAGTCTTCCTGGAACGCTTCTTCGCGTTTCTTGCGAAGCGATGGCAGCAGCACGACGATCATCGCGGCAGCGGCGAGGCCCAGCATCACGCCCGAGATCGGACGCTCGATGAACACCATCGGGTCGCTGCGCGAGAGCAGCAGAGCGCGGCGCAGGTACTCTTCCATCATCGGGCCGATGATGAAGCCGAGCAGCATCGGCGCGGGTTCCAGTTCGAGCTTGGCGCACAGGTAGCCGAGCAGGCCGAACAAGGCCATCAGGTAGACGTCGAAGGTGCTGTTGTTCAGGCTAAACACGCCGATCGCGCAGAACATCAGGATCGCCGGGTACAGCATCTGGTACGGCACCATGATCATGCGCACCCAGATGCCGATCATCGGCAGGTTCAGCACGACAAGGAACAGGTTACCGATCCACATCGACACGATCAGGCCCCAGAACAAGCCAGGCTGTTCGGTCATGACGGCAGGGCCAGGCTGGATACCCTGGATGATCATCGCGCCGATCATCAGCGCCATCACCGGGTTCGACGGGATGCCCAGCGTGAGCATCGGGATGAACGAGGTCTGCGCGCCGGCGTTGTTCGCCGCTTCCGGCGCCGCGACGCCTTCGATGGCGCCCTTGCCGAAGTTGGCCGAATTTTTCGACACTTTCTTTTCGAGCGAGTAGGACGCGAACGACGCGAGCATCGCACCGCCGCCCGGCAGGATGCCCAGCAGCGAGCCGAGGCCCGTGCCGCGCAGAACCGGCCACATGATGCGCTTGAAGTCTTCCTTGTTGAGCATCAGCCCGGTGACCTTCTTCATCACCAGGTTGCGGTCTTCGTTGTGCTCGAGGTTGCGGATGATCTCGCCGATACCGAACATGCCCATCGCCACGATGACGAAGTTGATGCCGTCAGCCAGTTCCGGCAAGTCGAAGGTGTAGCGCGCCGAACCCGAATTGACGTCGGTACCGACCACGCCGAGCAGCAGGCCGAGCAGCACCATGCCGATGGCCTTGAGCAGCGAGCCGCTGGCCAGTACGACCGATGCCACCAGGCCGAGCACCATCAGCGAGAAGTATTCGGCCGGGCCGAATTCGAGGGCCATGTCGGCCAGCGGCGGGGCGGCTACGGCCAGCAGCACCGTGGCGACGGTGCCGGCGAAGAACGACGAGATCGCCGCGGTGGCCAGCGCCTTGCCGGCCTGGCCGTTGCGGGCCATCTGGTAGCCGTCCAGCGCCGTCACCACCGAAGATGATTCACCGGGCAGGTTGACCAGGATGGCGGTAGTCGAGCCGCCGTATTGCGCACCGTAGTAAATGCCGGCCAGCATGATCAGCGCCGATTCTGGTGGCAGGCCGAAGGTAGCCGGCAGCAGCATGGCGATGGTGGCGATCGGGCCCAGGCCCGGCAGGACGCCCACTGCGGTGCCGACGAATACGCCGACCAGGCAGTAGAACAGGTTTTGCATGGACAGGGCTGTCTCAAGGCCCAATGCGAGATTGCTGAAAATTTCCATATTTTTTAATTCCCACCAAGCCAAGGGCCGATGATCGGCATCGGCAAGCCAAGCAGCTTGACGAACAGACCAATTGCGAACAACGTCATGCCCACGGCCAGCGCAAGCGACTTCTTCAGGTCAAACTTGTCGCTGGCATAGGCGCTGATCAGGATCAGCAGGAACGCAGCGGGCACCAGGCCGGCATTGCGCACCAGGAAGCCAAATATCAGCACGGCGACGAGCACGATCGCCAGTTCGCGATAGTAGATGCGGCCGATCGGCTCGCCCGGACGGAAGAACGAGCGCACGAGCGATGCGGCGCCGACCAGCGAGAGCAGGATGCCCAGCGCCATTGGGAAGTAGGCCGGACCCATACGGCCGGCACTGCCCAATTCGTAATCCTGGCCGATGACGATGGCGCTCAGGCCGAAGAATAGAAAGACAATGCCGCTCCAAAAGTCTTTCGGATGGCGGATAAATGCTGGCACGGTGGTGGTCCCCTTGTATTGTGTTGCAGATGCGGTGATGCAGATGCAGTGGTTCAAGAACGTTGGTGCAACGGTGATGCCGGAGGTGAAGCAGGTGCGACGATCAGGCTGCAGGTACGACAACGCCGCACCGCGACCGGACAGGCCGGCGCGGCGCGACGTTATTCAGCGCGGCATCAGTCGGCGAAGGCGCCGGCTTTCTTGATGATCGGGCCCCACAGGTCGATCTGCTGCTTCAGGTGTGCGCGCAGGGCTTCCGGGGTGGCTTGATTGGACGGCACCGGCTCGGTGCCGAGGTCGGCAAAGCGCTTGACCACGTTCGGGTCGCGCAGCGACGCGCGCAAGGCGTTGGCCAGCGCATCGACGACCGGCTTCGGCGTGCCTTTCGGTGCGTACAGGCCGTGCCAGACGCCCACCTCGAAGCCCGGCAGGCCGGCCTTGTCCAGCACTGGCAGGTTTGGCAGCGAAGCGACCGGGGTCTTGGTGGTCACGCCGTAGGCCTTGATCTTGCCGCTCTTGATCTGGCTGGTGGTGTTGGTAGTCTGGTCGCACATGAAGTCGACCTGGCCGCCGAGCAGGTCGTTCATGGCCGGACCGGTGCCTTTGTAGGGCACGGTGGTCAGCTCGACGCCCATCGCGGTCTGCAGCAGCATGCCGCACAGGTGCGAGGCCGAACCCAGGCCGGCGTGGGCGTAGGTGACCTTGTCCTTGTTGGCCTTGACGTAGGTGATCAGCTCTTTCATGTCCTTGGCCGGGAAGTTGCCGCGGGCAACGACGGTCATTGGCACGTCGGTGATCAGGCCGATCGGTTCGAAGCTCGTGATGGCGTCGTATGGCAGCTTGCGGTACAGGGCCGGCGCGGTCGACTGGCCGATGTGGTGCAGGAACAGCGTGTAGCCGTCGGGCGCGGCCTTGGCGGCGCGCGCGGCGCCGATGGTCCCGCCGGCGCCGCCGACGTTTTCGATGATGATCTGCTGCTTGAGCGTGGTACCCATCGACTGCGCGACGAGGCGCGCCACGGTGTCGGTCGGGCCGCCGGCCGCGAACGGCACGATCATGGTGATGGTCTTGGTCGGGTAAGCCTGGGCATGGGCCAGGCCCGTGCCAAAGGCGGTCAGGCAGGCAGCTGCGCACAGCATCTTGAGCTTCATGGTGTCGTCCTCGTATCTCGTTCTTGGTTTGATTTGGCAGCCCGCACTATTTCTGTGTGGTGCTGCCGTCTGGCGTTGTCTTACGCACCAGAGGTTGTACCAGTAAACATATTGTTATGCAACTACGTGGAACTACGTATGTGGCTTGTGCGGGACGCCTTTTCGGTAGAATCGGAGCGAAAAAAAACGCAGATACACGCGTAAAAAACGCCATCCGAAGATGGCGTCGTGCGTTCGTTTTTGCTGCCGCGCCGCTGTGTCAGACCGGCGGCTGCACAGGCAGTTCCCGGTCGCCCAGCAGCAGTTTGGCCGGCGTCATCGGCGTGGTGCGCAGGCGCGTGCCGGTAGCGTGGAAGATCGCGTTCGAGACGGCCGCCGCCACGCCCACGATGCCGATCTCGCCAACGCCCTTGGCGCCGAGTTGCTTGCTCACGATGCGGTCGTCCTCTTCAACGAAGATCACGTCGATATCGTGGATGTCGGCATTGACCGCCACGTGATACTCCGAGAAATTGTGGTTCATGAAGCGCCCGTACTTGTGATCGGTATGGGTCTCTTCATGCAGGGCCTGGCTGATGCCCCACACGACCGCGCCGCTGATCTGGCTGGCCGCCGTCTTGGCGCTGATGATGCGCCCGGCCGCAATCGCGCTGACCACGCGCGTGACGCGCACCATGCCGAGCTTTTCGTTCACGCGGACCTCGCAGAACACGGCCGAGTGCACGGCGCGCGCGTACTTGCGCTGCTTGAGCATCTGCGGCGTCATGAAGTATTTTTCTTCCACCTGGTCGACGCCCGCGTTGGCCAGCACCTGCGTCAGTTCCACGCGGCGTGACGGATCGGTCTTCAGGAATACGGCGCCATCGCCGAATTCGACGTCGCGCATGCGCGCCTTGGCCAGCGGCGAATTGTCCATGCGCACTGCCATCTTGAGCAGCGACTTCTTGAGCTTTTCGCAGGCGCTGAAGACGCCCGAGCCCACCGTGGTCACGTGCGACGAACCGCCTTCGATCGGCGCCATCGGCAGGGTGGAGTCGCCCAGCTGGAACGTGACGCGTTCCATCGGCAAGCCCATGGCTTCGGCCGCGATCATCGACATCACGGTGTAGGTGCCGGTGCCGATATCGGTCGCCGCGCTGCTCACGACCAGGCGGCCATTGCTGTGCAAGACCGCGCTCACGCGCGCCACCATCACCATCGCATCCCAGATGCCGGTGGCCATGCCCCAGCCGACCAGCTCATCGCCATCGACCATCGAGCGCGGCTCGATCGGACGCTGGTCCCAGCCGAAGCGCTCGGCGCCCTGGCGGTAGCATTCGCGCAGTTCCTTGCTCGAGAATGGCTTGTCCTCGACCGGCGCAATGTCGGTGTAGTTCTTCAGGCGCAGCGCCAGCGGATCCATCTTGAGTTCGTACGCCAGTTCGTCCATCGCCACTTCCAGCGCGTGCACGCCGTGGGCGGCGCCCGGGGCGCGCATGTCCAGCGGCGTGAAGCGGTCGTGCGCGACCACCTGGTAGCCAAGCTTGATGTCGGTGCAGGCGTACAGCTGGCCCGACCAGTTGACGATCACCTCGACGTAATCCTCGAGGCGCGAGGTTTCCTGGATCGCTTCGTGCCAGATCGCCTTGAGCGTGCCGTCCGGCGCCGCGCCCAGGCGGATGCGGTGCCAGGTTTCAGGGCGATGGCCGAAGCTGAACATCTGCTGGCGCGTCAGCACCACGCGCACCGAACGTTCGAGCTGCAACGCGCCCATCACGGCCAGCGGCAACTGGTATTGCGGGCGCAGGCCGGAACCGAAAGCGCCGCCCACGTACGGGTTGCGCACCGTGACCTCGTCGCTCGACAGGCCGAAGCCGTGCGAGACATACCAGCGGCTGTTCTGCGAGCTTTGCGTCTTGTCGTAGATGGTCAGGTGGCCGTCTGCGCCGCGAATCACGGTCGAGGCGAACATCTCCATCGGATTGTGGTGCTCGACGCCGTTGTAGTACTGCGAGTCGATCCGCACCTCGGCGGCGGCGAACGCTTTTTCGCCATCGCCGATCGAGCTTGGCGGCACGAAGCCAGCCTTCATCTTGCGCGGCTCGTAGGCTTGGTCGAGGCTGTGCAGCAGGTGCGTTTCATGCGCCTCGACGTCGTAGTGCACGCGCACGAGCGAGGCCGCGTAGCGCGCCGCCTCGAACGTCTCGGCCAGCACCAGCGCCACCGGCTGGCCGCTGTAGAAGATCTCGTCCGAGAACAGCGGCCGGAACGGCGAGCCGGCCGGCGCCGTCATGTCTTTCCAGGCCAGGTCGAACGAGCGCATCTTGGGCCGGTTCTCGTGCGTCATGACCGAGATGACGCCAGCCACGGCCAGCGCTTCGGTGGCATCGATGCTGGTAATGCGGCCCTTGGCCACGGTGCCGCTCACCACCACGCCGTAGCAGAGGTCGGGCGCGAAGTATTCGGCGGCATACTGGGCCTCGCCCGTCACCTTGGCGCGGCCATCGATGCGCGAGACGGGCATGCCGCTTTTCACGCGGCCGGTACCGGCCGGCGCGCTCGGGGCGCGCAATTCTGGAATCAGGTCGGTCATGCTGGTTCTCCTTTGGTGCCGGCATCGAGGCCGCGCGCATGGTCGGTGCCGCGCGTGGCGGTGGTCAAGGCTTGCACGATGGCGTTGTGCGCCAGCGGCAGCTTGAAGTCGTTGTGGCCGAAGCCTTGCGCGCCTTGCAGGATGGTCCGGGCGGCGAGCTCGAATGCCGCTTCATCGGCGCGCTTGCCGATCAGGGCATCTTCGGCCGCTTCGACGCGCCACGGCTTGTGGGCCACGCCGCCGAGCGCAATGCGCGCGGCGCAGATCGTGCCGTCGGCATCCAGGTCGAGCGCCGCAGCCACCGACACCAGCGCGAACGCATACGACAGGCGGTCGCGCACCTTGATGTAGGCGCTATGGTCGATGAAGCGGTCGGCATCGGGTACGGTGATGTGGGTGATCATCTCGCCCGGCTGCAGCGTGTTGTCGATCTCGGGCGTATCGCCCGGCAGGCGATGGAAGTCGGCGAACGGGATCGCGCGCTCGCCGCTCATCGAGCGCACGTGCACGGTGGCGTCGAGCGCGCGCAGGGCCACGCACATGTCCGACGGGTGGGTGGCGATGCAGCTTGGGCTGGCGCCCAGGATCGCGTGCTGGCGGTTCAGGCCCTCGACGGCCGGGCAGCCGGTGCCGGGCTCGCGCTTGTTGCAGGCGGTGCCGACGTCGTAGAAGTACACGCAGCGGGTACGCTGCATCAGGTTGCCGCCGTTGGACGCCATATTGCGCAGCTGTGGCGAGGCGC
Source organism: Massilia aurea (assembly GCF_040790145.1). Classification (GTDB taxonomy): domain Bacteria; phylum Pseudomonadota; class Gammaproteobacteria; order Burkholderiales; family Burkholderiaceae_D; genus Telluria; species Telluria aurea_C. The sequence goes on along the minus strand of NZ_JBFMMP010000001.1, from coordinate 537,185 downwards.
CGGCCAGGATGGCCGACGACAGCAGCGGATAGCGCTCGCGCACCAGTGGGTGGTAGGCCGTATCGGCATTGCGGGCCAGGGCGCCAAGCAGCAGGCCGCCGTCGCGCTGCTCCACCTGGTCCAGGCCCAGGTGGTTGATGTCGACCAGGCCTGACGGCTTCATCACGCCTTCCTTCATCAGGTCGAGCAGGTTGGTGCCGCCGGCGATCGGGCGGGTGTCGGGATCGAGCAGGGCGGCCAGGGCCGCGTCGATGTGCGTGGCTGGGGTAAAGGCGAACGGGTTCATGCGAGCACCGCCCCGGTCGTGAAGCCGTCGACCGTCTTGTTGGATTCGCGCATGTCGAGCATCTGCACCACGGCGTCGGCGATTTGCGGGTAGGCCCCGCAGCGACACAGGTTGCCGCTCATGAGTTCACGCACGTCGTCGCGCGTGGTGGCCTGGCCCTCGTTGATCAGGCCCACGGCCGAACACAGTTGGCCAGGCGTGCAGTAGCCGCACTGGAAGGCGTCGCAGTCGATGAAGGCCTGCTGCAGCGGATGCAGTTTGTCGCCGCTGGCCAGGCCCTCGACGGTGGTGATGTCGCGCCCGTCCTGCATGACGGCCAGCGTCAGGCACGAGTTGATGCGTTTGCCGTCCACCAGCACGGTGCAGGCGCCGCACTGGCCCTGGTCGCAGCCTTTCTTGGTGCCTGTCATGCCGGCGCGTTCGCGCAGCAGGTCAAGCAGGGTTACCCAGGATTCGACGTGAAATTCGCGGTCTTGCCCATTGATGCGCAGGCGCACCGGATGCTGCTGTTGATGTTCCATGGTCTTCCCCTCTGTGAGAAGTCATGAACATAACGTCGTGTCACATTTGCCACGGTTAGATGACGCACTTACATTAGGTTTTGGTCAACCTTTTGGCGCAGCGTTGTCACGGGCCGCGGAAGACGACGGTCTTGTTGCCGTCGACGAACACGCGCCGCTCGATGTGAAACTTGACGGCCGTGGCCAGCGCCAGGCATTCGTTGTCGCGCCCCACGCGGGTGAGCTGGTCGACCCGGTAGTTGTGGTCCACGCGCGTGAGCACCTGTTCGATGATCGGCCCTTCGTCGAGGTCGGGCGTGGCGTAGTGCGCGGTTGCGCCAATGAGTTTCACGCCCCGGTCGAATGCCTGCTGGTACGGCTTGGCGCCCTTGAAGCCGGGCAGGAACGAGTGGTGGATATTGATGCACTTGCCGGCCAGGCGGCGCGCCAGGCCATCGGACAAAATCTGCATGTAGCGCGCCAGGATCACGAGTTCCGAGTCGGTCTCGTCGACGATTTCCAGCAGCCGCGCCTCTTGCTGCGCCTTGTTTTCTTTGGTCACCGGCAGGAAGATGAAGCGGATGCCTTCGCGTTCGACCATCGGGCGCAGGTCGAGGTGGTTCGACACCACGGCCGTGATCTGCAGATTGAGTTCGCCCGTGCGGCGGCGGTACAGCAGATCGTCAAGGCAGTGATCGGTCTTCGAGACCATGATCACCGTGCGCACCGGGTCGAGCGGGTCGAAGATTTTCCAGCCCATGTCCAGGCGCCTGGCGACCGTGAGGTCGAATTCGTCGCGGATGGCGTCGATCGACGGCGACTTGTCTTGTTGGCGAAACACGGCGCGCATGAAGAAGCGCTCGGTCGAATCGTCGTCGAACTGTTCCAGCGCGCAGATATAGCAATCGCGCTCGGCCAGAAAGGTCGCGACGGCGGCGACGATGCCGATGCCGGCCGGGCAGCTGGCGTGGAGGATGTATTCGGGACGACTTGGCATGGTGATCTGAGGCGATATTGTCAAGACAGCTAGAATGCGCGATGCTGCGGCGGGCGTCAAGAGCATGCTACGATGCCCGCTTTTTTCCCGCCATGCCCGTCACCACGCGCCTGCTGCTGCCCTCCGATCTCGATGCCGTGTTGCGCATCCAGGCGGCCTGCTATCCCCCGGCGATGCAGGAGCCGGCCGCGATCGTGCTGTCCCGCATGGCAGCGGCGTGCGGAACGTGCCTGGCGGGTTGCGACGACGATGGCCTCTGCGGCTACCTGTTTGCCTATCCGTCACGGCTTGGACTGGTGACGGATCTCGGCGCCCCATTCAGCCCGGCCCAGGACGCGGACACGCTGTACCTCCACGACCTGGCGCTCGACCCACGCGCGCAGGGGCGCGGCATTGCGCGCGCGCTGATGGCCGAAGCCTTGTGCCTGGCCGGCACGATGGGCCTGGGCCATTCAGCACTGGTGTCAGTGCAGGACAGCACACGCTTCTGGCACGCGCTGGGCTACCGCATCACGTCGACGCGCGACGCCGGCCTGCACACCTATCCGCCCGGCGCGGTGTACATGGTGCGCACACCGGCCTAGGCTTACTGCACCCGGCGCACCTTGGCCGAGCTGTTGCCGCCGTCAACCTTCAGGAACAGCGTGCCGAACACATTGCGCTCGATGGTGACCGGCGCATCCTTCGTACGCGGCAGGACGGCGTCGCTGCCGTCGATGATGCGCCATACCTGACCATTGGCCAGGCGGATCTGCGAGCCGGGGCCCCAGCCGTCGAAGTCGCCCATGACCGTGCTGCGGATCGACGCCGGCTGCGCTTCGCGCTGCTTGACCGCTTCCATGCCGAAGTTCTGCTCAGGCGTACGCGCCGGGGCAGCAGCAGGTGCAGCGACGCCCACTGGAATCGCGTCGTAGCAGGCGACGCGCGAGGGGGTGTCAGTCAGGGCGCGGCATGTAAGCAGCGCAGCGTCGTTGGCGAGCGCAGTGCTGCTGGCCAGCAGCAGGACGATCAGGGGAATGTGCAGGGGCAGGGCTTTCATCGGGGTCCTTCGGGTAAGTGGATTCACGTCCCATGCTTGGGAGCGCCCATGATTATAGTGGCGCACTCGAGCGGCAGGTGCGTGGCGGCGCGTGACGGCGGATGGATCAGCCTGCCGGCGCCAGCAGGGCGGCGGTGTCGGCGGCCCCCATGCGCAGCGCCGCATCGTGGGCGGTCACGCCGGCGGCGTCACGCGCCGCCGGGTCGGCGCCGCGCTCGATCAGCAACTGCGCGATGGCGACCCGGTTGAACATCGCGGCGAACATCAGCGCCGTGCGGCCCGACGGGCCGGCGAAGTCCGGCCGCGCGCCCTTGTCGAGCAACAGGGTCGTCACCGGCAAATCTCCCTTGAACGCGGCGCCGTGCAACGGCGTTTGCCCCGCATCGTTGATCAGGTGCGGGTCCGCGCCGTATTCCAGCAAGACCCGCGTGGCGTCGAGATGGCCGTGGTAGCTGGCCAGCATCAGCAGGCTGTCGCCTTTCTCGTTGCGCAGGTTCGGCGGCAGGCCGCGCGACAGGAAGGCGTCCAAGTGGTCGGCGTCGCCCGAGCGCGCGTACTGGAACATATTGCGGGCCATGTTCAGCGCGGCGTCGTCCAGCTCGGCCTGCGTCGGCGTTGGCGTCGGCGTTGGGGTCGGAATCGCGCCGTGGTCGTTCGTGTGCATCGGGTGCTCCAGATTCTGGGATAAAGATTGATTAAAACATATCTTAATCGCAGGCGTGAGCTACGCGCGCTGGCGTGCGGCGGCATGTTCGGCCGCTTCCATGATCCAGGCCGGCAAGGCCAGCGCAGGCAGCAGCATCCCGACCGCCAGCGCCGCGTGCCAGCCGTGTTCGGCATACACCCAGCCGCCCAGCGCCGAACCCAAGGCGCCACCGGCAAAGAACAGCGCGAAGTACAGGCCATTCAGGCGGCTGCGCATGTCGGCGCCCAGTGCGAACAGCGCGCGCTGGCCCAGCACCAGGTTGGCGGCGACGGCGGCGTCCAGCGCAATCGCGGCCACGGCCAGCAAGCCCAGCGCGACCGGCTTGGCGGCCGGCGCGAAGAACGGCAGCACGAAGCTCAGTGCGCCGACCAGCAGCGCGATGGCGGTGGCGCCCAGCGTATGGCCGGCGTCGGCCAGGCGACCTGCCACCGGCGAGGCCACGGCGCCGGCCATGCCGACCAGGGCGAACAGCGCGATGCCGTTCTGGGACAGGCCGAACGCCGGGCCGGCCAGCGCCTGTGGCGCCACCGTCCAGAACAGGCTGAACGCCCCGAACAGGCCGGCGTGGTACAGCGCGCGGCGGCGCAGTACCACGGTCGTGGCCAGCAGCGGCCACAAGGAACCGATCAGGCGCCCGTACGGTTGCGTTGCGGTCGGCTGGCGCCGGGGCAATTTGATGTGCAGCACCACGGCCAGCAGGGCAACCAGTGCGGCGGCGATGCCGAACACGGTCTGCCAGCCGCCAAGCCCGGCAAGCACGCTCGCAACTGGCCGCGCCACCATGATCCCGAGCAGCAAGCCGCTGACCACCTTGCCAACGGTCTGGCCACGCGTCGCTTCCGGCGCCAGGTGCGCGGCGAACGGCACCAGCACCTGGGCCACCACGGCGCCCAGGCCGATGGTCAAGGCCGCGAGCAAGAAGGCCCAGGCCGCCGTCGCGGTGGCCGCCACCAGCAGGGCGCCGCTCGTCACCAGCAAGCCGGTGACGATCAGGCGCCGGTTTTCCAGAAGATCGCCGAGCGGGACGATGAACAGCAAGCCCAGCGTGTAGCCGATCTGCGTCAGCGTCACGATCAGTCCGGCTGCCGCGGGCGGCAAGCCCAGCGCGGCGCCGATCGGGCCGACGAGCGGCTGCGCGTAATAGAGGTTGGCGACGATGATGCCGGCTGCGGCGGCCAGCAGCATGATCATGCCGGACGACAACGTTGGTGACCTGGGTGCGTTCATTGGGAGCTCCGTGGGTTGGATGAGGTGATGCATCCATTCTAGGCAGTTCGAGCGCGCAGATAATCAGGGCATAATGCGCTTATACAATTCACTTAATATGAACAATCATGGACAAGGTGAAAGCGATGCAGACGTTCGTGCGCATCGTCGAGGCAAACAGCTTTACCCGGGCCGCCGCGTCGCTCGACCTGCCACGCGCCTCGCTGACGGCCACGCTGCAGAACCTCGAGCGCTACCTTGGCGCGCAACTCATCCAGCGCACCACGCGCCGGCTGTCGCTCACGCCCGAGGGTGAGCGTTACTATGCCCACTGCAGCGCCATCCTGGCCGCGATCGACAGCGCCGAATCCAATTTTCTCGGCGACCAGGCCGGGCGCATGGCGGGCCGGCTGCGCATCGACTTGCCGGGCGCACTCGGGCGCGCCGTGGTGCTGCCGCGCATCGGCGAATTCCGCCAGGCGTATCCGGCGCTGGATCTCACCATCAGCCTGGGCGACCGCCTGGTCGACCTGACCGCCGAAGGCATCGATTGCGCCTTGCGCGTGGGCGACTTGCCCGATTCGAGCCTGGTCGCGCGCCGGATCGGCCTGATGCGCTTCGTGATCGCCGCCACGCCCGGCTACCTGGCGCGGCGCGGGGTGCCGGCCACGGTCGACGCACTGGGCCAGCACGACGCGGTCGTGCATTTCTCGGGGCGCACCGGCCGCGCATTCGAGTGGACGCTGGCAGGGGAGGGAGAAGGTGCGGGCGGCGCGGCGCAAGTGCCGATGCACGGCGGCATCGCCGTCAACGACGCCGAGGCGAACCTGCTATGCGCATTGCAGGGACTGGGCCTGGCGCAACTGGCGCGCTACCAGGTGCGCGAGCACGTGGCGCAGGGCGCACTGACCGTGGTGATGCCCGACATGTGCCCGACGGCGATGCCGGTGTCTCTGCTGTACCCGCGCGGGCGCATCGCCAATCCGCGTCTGCAGGCATTTGCCACCTGGCTGGCCGGCGTGTTCGCGGCCGATCCCGACCTGCGCCTGGCGCACGACTGAGCGCTCACAAGCGATCGCCGCGCACGCAGCGGCACGGTCACGATCCGGCGCAGTCAACATGCCGGGCCAACCCAGGCGCTGTGCGGCCCGGCGCCGTTCACCTGAGCCTTAAAAGTCGACGTTCATCGACAGCCACAGGCGGCGCCCGTCGATATTGTTGACGTACACGCTGGTATAGGTCGGCGCGGCCGTCGGCGTGGTGCGGTATGGGCGGTAGTCGACGAAGTCCTTGTTCAGCAGATTGTAGATCGCGGCATTGAAGGTGATGGCCGGTGTGAACTGGTAGCTGGTGCCAAGGTGCAGCATCGTATAGCCCTTGAAGTCGCCCAGCGCTTCCTTGGTCGCGCGGGTGGCCGCCGAGGTGCCCGGATCGCGGAACCGTTCGCTGCGGTGCTCGGCGCGCAGCCACGAATTCCAGCTTGGCGAGATGTCCCAGGTCAGGCGGGCATTGACCGCGTGCCTGGGCGTGTCGGACAGCGGCTTGCCGGCACTGTCGCCGCTTTCCTGCTCGCTGTCGGTATAGGTGTAGTTGGCGCTGGCGGCCCAGCCGGCGGCGATGGGGAAGCGAGTGGCAAGCTCGACGCCGCGCGTGACGGCTTCGTCGACGTTGATCGACTGGCCGAAGGCATCGACGTTCGGCCAGTTGCCGAAGCTGACGCAGCCCGGGCGGTTCGGCGCAAGACGGTGGGTACAGTTGATCAGGCCGGTGCCGCTGGTGATCTTGTCCTTGAAGTCGTTGTTGAAGACGGTGGCGTTCGCGGTCAAGCCGGCGCCGTTGTCGAAGTAGGCGCCCAGTTCGGTCGTCACGCTGGTTTCCGGCTGCAGGCTCGGGCTGCCCACGAGCGGGATCGTGCCCTGGCCGCCGAAGCCGTTGATGCCGGGCGTGAGTTGCTCGACACGCGGGGTTTTATAACCCTTGCTCACGCCGCCCTTGAAGGTCCACTGGGGCGAGGCACTCCAGACCAGGTAGCCGCGCGGGCTTGTCTGGCCGCCGAAGATGCTGTGGTCGTCATAGCGCGCGCCGAGCGTCAGCGAGACGCGTTCGTGCAGGCGCCACTCGTCTTCGACGAACAGCGCTTTTTGCGTGAAGGCGAACGCCTGCGGCGCCACGCCGTCGACCATCTCGGCATCCCAGTGCTGGGCGCCGATGGTGGTCAGGTGGTTCCCCCACGGCACCAGGAGCTTGGTGTCGAACACCTTGCTTTCGACTTCCAGCGCGCGCGCAGTGCCCGCCACGGCGCCGGGCGTGCCGGGCGGGATCGTGCGGCCGATGGTTTCCGTGTTATTCACCATATAGCTGCTGTCCCAGGTGCCGAACGGCAGGCGCGCTTTGTACGACAGCGTGTACTGCTCGCGGTTGTACTTCTGCTCGGGGCCGTAACCGCCAGTACCCAGTGTGCCGAGCTGGCCGCGCGTGTTGTCGTAGGTCTGGCGCGTCTTGTCGGCGTCAAGCATGAATTCGTGGTTGCGGCTTGGCGTGAACGCCAGGCGCGCGCCCAGGTTGTCGACCTGCTGCTTGACCGGGTTGGCGTTCTGGGTCAGCGGGCGGGCCGGATTGATCTCGTTGTACGAAATGGCGGCCTCGTCGCGGCGCAGGGTGCTGCCACGTACGGACAAGCCCAGCACGTCGGCCGCGATCGGGCCGTTCAGGTAGAACTTGGCGCCCTTGACATCGCCGAACGACGATTCTTCTTGCAGCGTGTAATCGGCGGCGACCGAACCGGCCCAGGTCTTGCCGACCTTGCGCGTGATGATGTTGATCACGCCGCCCATCGCGTCCGAGCCGTACAGCGTCGACATCGGCCCGCGGATGATCTCGATGCGCTCGATGGCGCCGACCGGCGGCATGAAGCTGGTCGAGGTGCCGCCGAAACCGTTCGGCGTGACATTGCCGGCCGCGTTCTGGCGCCGCCCGTCGATCAGAATCAGCGTGTAGTCGCTGGGCATGCCGCGGATGCTGATGCTCATGCCGCCGGTCTTGTCGCCGCCGGCGCCGACGTCGATGCCCTCCACGCTCTCGAGCGCCTGCGCCAGGCTGCCGAAGCGTTCCTTCTCGAGCTGCTCGCGGGTCAGCACCGTGATCGAGGCCGGCGCTTCGCGGATGGTCTGCTCGAAGCCGGACGCGGTCACGACCACGGTCGGCATGGTGGCCGGCAGCGCATTGGCGAACGTGGCCAGCGGCAGGGCGCCGATGGCAAGGCTCAGGAAGGTGCGGGCAAGCCGCGGGGCAGGCAGAAGGTGGGTCATTATCAGGCGTCCGTTTTATAGTTAGAAATAATGTTCCGCGTACATACGTAAAGAAATGTAAAGATCGCAGAACGACGCCATTCTAAACGCTAATGCGAATCATTCCCATTGCTATTTTTTGGCTCCTTGTTTCACGGCGGGCGTCGGCGCCTGGTGCGGCCCGTTCCGTGGTGTTTCCAGCTATCATGTCGGGTCGTACCCGCACAGGGTGCGACGCCCTATGACCAACCAGCCCACTGGAGCCCCATGACGAAGTCCCCGAATTTGACACTGAGCCTGACCCTGAGCCTGACCCTGGCTGCAACGCTTGCCGTTGCCGCCGTGCCCGCCGCCCAGGCCAACGCCGACCTGGCCAAGGCCAAGGCCTGCATGGCGTGCCATGCCGTTGGCGCCAAGCTGGTCGGCCCGTCCTACAAGGATGTCGCTGCCAAGTACGCCAAGGATGGCGGCGCCGAAGCGCGCCTGGTCCAGAAGATCCTGAAGGGCAGCAGCGGCACCTGGGGCCCGATCCCGATGCCGTCCAATCCGCAAGTGAGCGAAGCCGACGCCAAGGTGCTGGCGAAATGGATCCTGGCGCAGAAATGACCTGTCGGCGGCGTCGCCCGGCGGCGTCTGCCTGACCCCGGCCTGGCCACTTGGCGCGTTCTTTGCATATATGCAAGGAACTGAACGCCAGGAGCGGGCCATGTTCTTGCAAAACGATGTCATCGAATACCTCGATCCCCCGGGCCAGGTGCTGCGGATTCTCTGGATCGACGAGGTGCAGTGCATGGCCTATACCTTCGCGCTGCGGCGGGTGAGCGCCACGCCGCGCGCGACGCCGCTGCGCGTGCTGGTGGCGGACGTGACTGCGCGCCGGGCCCGCCTTCTGCTGACCGATCCTTATCGTGCGGCGCGGCTTGCGCCCCCATCCGACAAGCACCGCCGCCTGCAGATGAAGGCATGGCACGCCGTGAGTGCACTGCATCGCGACTTGCCACAGGTGTATCTGCCGCGCCCGCGCGCGGCCATGCTCATCGCCTACAGCGCCGAACATGCTCTCTCGGGTGCGAGCGTCATGCGCTACCTGCGCCGCTACTGGGAGCGGGGCCAGACGATCGATGCGCTGCTGCCCGACTATGCCAACTCTGGCGCGCGCGGCAAGACGCGGGCGGCCAGCGCCGGCGTCAAGCGCGGGCGCCCGCGCAAGGATGCGACGAGCGGCGCCAACGCCGGCACCAATACCGACGCCGCGCTGCGCGCCTTGTTCGTGGCTGCGGCGGCACACTACGCCGCCACGCATCCCCAGTTCTCACGCACCGCCGCCTATCGCCAGATGCTGCGCGATCACTTCGCCGATTGCGCGCCCGGCGCTATCCCCAGCTACGGCCAGTTCAACTATTGGCTCGAGCGCGACGGCGCGCCAGCTTCGAAATAAGCGCCCTGGACCACATCCATCCGGGTGCGTATTTACGCCACAACAGTGCAGTATTGACATGTCATGCCCCTGACACGTGCGCACCGCTGAATCGGTACCGCCGGTCAAATTTCACCGTTGATTTTAATAGAGTCTGCACGCCGGATTCACAACGGGTTGCGGTCTGCAACCCGGATTGCGTAAATACGAATGGGGGTCGAGCGAAACAGAATTCCGTCTGCATAAAGTGGCTTACACCGGACTTACATTCGGAGAAAGTTTAGATAAACTTTATTTTAATAGTGTTGGGACGTTCATTTTTTCTACCCGCTTGGCACAGGTATTGCTGATAGGCCATTAGTTTCAAGGTCTTTCCAGTAACGCTAAGTGGAGGTATGAATGGATCGTCTGACACCGTCGCTCACCCGACGTGAGTTTCTGTACCGCGCCGCCGCCGTTGGCGGTTCGGCGCTGTTGATGCGTTCGATGAACGCCTGGGGCATGGGCATCGCGTCCAAGGTGACCACCCCGCCGGTGCTGACCGGCAGTGGCAAGGGCAAGAAAGTCGTGGTGCTCGGCGCCGGCCTGGCCGGCCTGACGGCCGCCTATGAATTGGGCAAGCTGGGCTACCAGGTCCAGGTGCTCGAGGCGCGGCCCTATGCGGGCGGGCGCTGCCAGACGGCGCGCAAGGGTTTCAAATTGCAGGAACTCGGTGGCGAAGCCCAGGCGTGCCGCTTCGACGAAGGCCAGTATATCAACCACGGCCCATGGCGCATTCCGCTCGACCACCAGTCCACGCTGTACTACGCGCGCCAGTTCAAGGTGCCGCTCGAAGTGATGGTCAACGAGAACGACCACGCCTACGTGTACCTTGAAGATGGCGGACCGCTGTCGAAGCAGCGCCTTCGCGGCGCCCAGATCAAGGCCGACATGCGCGGCCACGTCGCCGAGCTGCTGGCCAAGTCGGTCACCGGCCACCATCTCGATACGCAACTGACAGGCGATGACCAGCGCCTGCTGCTCGATTACCTCAAGCGCGAAGGTGCACTGGACGTGGGCGACCTGGCCTACAAGGGCCGCAGTGGCCGCGGCTTTGCCACCAACCCTGGCGCCGGTCTGGTGCCGGGCGCCGGCACGCCATCCGATCCGCTCGCGTTTCGCGACCTGCTGGCGGCAAAGGTCGGCAAGGTGTACAGCGCGGTGCAGGAATTCCCGATGCACGCCACGATGTTCCAGCCTGTCGGCGGCATGGACGCGATTCCACGCGCGTTCGCCAGGCGGCTCGGCAAGGACATTCGCTACAACGCCGAGGTCCAGCGCATCCGCCAGGGCGAGGGCGAAGTCACGATCGACGTGCGCGACACCGTCAGCGGCAAGCTTTCGAGCGTGAAGGCCGACTATTGCCTGTGCACGGTGCCGCTGTCGGTGCTGCGCATGATCGACACCGATTTCTCCGACGGTTTCAAGGCCGCGATCAAGGCCGTCCCGTACGCGCCGGTCGGCAAGATCGGCCTGCAGATGGGGCGCCGCTTCTGGGAAGAAGACGACCATATCTACGGTGGCCACGTGCTCACCGACCTGAAAGGCATCAACACGATCTCGCTGCCATCCGGCGGCTGGCAGCAAAAGAAGGGCGTGGTGCTCGGCTACTACAACTACGCGCTCGACGCGATCGAGGTCAGCGGGATGACGCCAGCGGAACGCGCCGAGTTCGCGCTGGCGGCCGGCGAGAAGATCTTCCCGGCCTACCGTTCAACCTACGAGAACAGCTTCTCGGTGGCCTGGCATCGCGTGCAATACAGCCTGGGCGGCTGGGCCGAATGGAACGACGCCGCGCGCAAGAGCGCCTATCCGGTCTTGCTCGAAGGCGAGCGCCGTGTGCTGCTTGCTGGCGAACACCTGAGTTACCTCACTGGATGGCAAGCCGGCGCCATCGAATCGGCGTGGCAGCAGGTCGAGCAGCTGCACCGGAGGGCCAGCGTATGAAGGCAGTCTCCTATGCACTGGCGATCGCCTGCCTGTGCGCCGGCGCCGCACGGGCGCAGGCACCGGCGCCGGCACCGGCGGACGGCAAGACCTTGTACGCCAAGAATTGCGCAGCCTGCCACCAGGCCAATGGCCGCGGCATTGCCGGTGCGTTCCCGGCGCTCGTCGCCAGCCCGATCGCGATCGGCCCGCTGGACGAGGTAGCCGAAGTGTTGCTCAAGGGCCGCGGCGGCATGCCCGACTTCAGCGGCAGCCTGGATGACGCTGACATCGCCGCCGTGCTCACCTACGCGCGCACCAGCTGGGGCAACAAGGCGCCGCCCATTGCAGGCGCCGAGATCGAAGCGCGGCGCACCGCGCTGCAGGTCGCGCCGGCCAGCCGCAGCCGCTTCGGCAACAAGCACTGATTCCCTTTTTCTTCCCACGCCAATGAAAGACTATTTGATGACTCTTACTGCCCTGCGTTCCGCCTCCGCCCTGGCCGCAGCACTGCTGCTGGCGCCCGCGCTTGCACATGCCCAGGACATCGTGCGCCACAAGATCCCGAACTCGGATTTCCCGATCGCCCTGGCCGTCTCGATTCCACCGAGCGCAACCATCCACTTCATCAGCGGCCAGGTGCCGCCGATCGTCGACAAGGCAGCCGATCCGAATGCCATCGCGGCCTTTGGCGACACCAAAACGCAGACGGTCGGCGTGCTGCAGAAGATCAAGGAAATCCTCGCTGGCATGGGCCTCGGCATGGGCGACGCGGTCAAGATGCAGGTGTTTTTGGTGGGCGATCCGGCGCACAAGGGGCGCGCCGACGTGACCGGCTTCATGGCCGGCTACACCCAGTTCTTTGGCGGCGCCCAGCCCAATCTGCCGGCGCGCGCTGTGATGCAGGTGGCGGGCCTGAGCAATCCCGGCTGGCTCGTGGAAATCGAAGTGGTAGCAGCAAAGAAGTAAGCGGTGCGGTGCCTGACCAATAACTCAAACTAGGGAACAACCATGTACAAGACCATCATTCATACCAGTGTCGCTGCCGCTCTGCTGTCCTGGGGCATGGCTGCCCACGCCGCCGGCCAACCGGCCGAAGCGGTCGCCGAGGCCCCGGCCGGCGTTGTTGTGCCCGATGCGCCGCCAGTGGCCGGCACCGGCATCGTGATCGTCACCGGTACGCGCGCCGCCGGCCTGACGGTCGAAGACAGCGCCTCGCCGATCCAGGTGCTCGACGCCTCGTCGCTGGCCCGCACCGGCCAGCCGGACCTGATCCAGGCGCTGGCCCAGAACCTGCCGTCGCTCAACGCCCAGGCCTTCGGCAGCGACATGGCGGCGATGACGCTGTCGGCGCGACTGCGCGGCCTGTCCCCGAACAACACGCTGGTGCTGGTCAACGGCAAGCGCCGTCACGGCACCGCCAACCTGGCCGTGCTGGCCGGCGCGTTCCAGGGCGGCGCCGCAGCCGACCTGAACTTTATCCCGGTGGCAGCGATCGACCGCGTCGAAGTGCTGCAGGATGGCGCGGCCGCGCAGTACGGCACCGACGCGATTGCCGGCGTCATCAACATCATCCTCAAGTCCAACAACCGCGGCGGCAGCGCCAACGTCAATGGCGGCGCCTACATGGACGGCGGCGGCCACACGGGCGACGGCATGGCCAATATCGGTTTGACCCCGTTCACCAATGCCTACCTGTCGCTGACAGCCGAAACAAAATACCACGGCTTCTCGGAGCGCGGCGGCATCGATCCGCGCGTGGTCGACCCGGCCACGATGGCCGAGATGCCGTCGCTCGTGAATGCGCCCGGTTACCCCTACCTGAACAAGATCCAGGGTGACGCCCAGTACCGCCAGCACATCTTCGCCGCCAACTTCGGGGTCGACCTGGGCGGCGGCACCGAACTGTACAGCTTCGGTACCTATGGCAAGAAGGAGGCGCGCGCGTTCGAGAACTACCGCATGCCCAACCGCCTGCCAACCATTTATCCGTTCGGTTTCAGCCCGCAAGAGACGTTCGATGAAGAAGACTACGCATTCACGCTCGGCATCAAGGGCAAGGTCTTCGGCGACTGGAACTGGGATCTGTCGAGCACCTACGGCAAGGATGTCGCCAAGCTGGGCGTGGCCAATTCGGCCAATATCTCGCTGTTTACCGACACCGGCTCGACCCCGTACGAATTCAGGGCCGGCGAATTCCAGGCCAGCCAGTGGGCCAATAATTTCGACCTGAACCGCGAATTCGACGTGGGCATGGCCACGCCGCTGACGCTGGCGCTGGGCCTCGAGCACCGCCGCGACACCTACACCATCGTCGCCGGCGACGCCGCCTCGCGCTACAAGGAAGGTTCGCAATCGTATCCGGGCTTTTCGCTCACCGATGCGGGTGGGCACAGCCGTGACAACAAGGCAGCCTACGTGAATATTGCGGTGCAGCCGGTCGCCGGCTGGACGGTCGACCTTGCCGGGCGCTTCGAGGACTTCAGCGACTTCGGCAACGCCAAGGTCGGCAAACTGACGAGCCGCTACGACTTCACGCCGGACGTGGCCGTGCGCGCCACCTACAGCAATGGCTTCCGCGCGCCGACGCTGGCCGAGTCGTTCTACTCGGCCACCAACGTCTCGCCGCGCAGCGCCTTCGTGCAACTGGCGCCGAATTCGCCGGGCGCGCGCCTGGTGGGCATCGACGGCCTGAAACCCGAGGCGTCGACCAATATCAGCGCCGGTCTGGTGCTCAACCCGGCCGCTGGCGTGGCTGTCACGTTCGATGCCTACCAGATCACGATCCGCGACCGCATCGTCGGCAGCGGCTCGCTGTACGGTTCGGGCGGCGCCATCAATTCGCCGGCCGTCACGGCGGCGATCCTGGCCAACGGCAATGTGCTCGACCCGACCGTGGTGCAAACCGGCATCAACATCTTCACCAATGCCGTCAATACCCGCAGCCGCGGCGCCGAAGTGGTGGCGACCCTGAGCAGTAACTACGGCACTTACGGCCGCGTGGACTGGTCGGCAGCGGCCAACTACAACAAGGTCGAGGTCATCAAGATCAACCAGGCGCCGACCCAACTGGGTGCGCAGACGCTGCTGGACGCCACCGCGATCTCGCACCTGGAAACGGCCTCGCCCAAAGTGCGCGTGAACCTGGGCGCCCTATGGCGCATGGGCGACTGGACCGTGAACCTGCGCGAGAACTACTTCGGCAAGTCGTCCGAACAGTTCTCGACCGACGGCGCGGTGTTCCGCGAAAACCGGATCAAGGCCAAGCTGCTGACCGACCTGGAAGTGAGCTACCAGATCAGCAAGGCCTGGAGCCTGTCGCTGGGCGCGAACAACCTGTTCAACGAGTACCCGAACAAGATCAATCCACTGATCCTGGCCGAGCAGCGCGCCAACCTGGACAACGGCGCGGTGACGATCTATCCGGGATTCTCGCCGTATGGCATCAATGGCGGGTATTACTATGCGCGCGCCGGTCTGAAGTTCTGATCGGGCTGAAGTGAATCAGCGAAAAGGGGCGGCCTGCAGGTCGCCCCTTTTTTTATGTTCGAAGATTTCGATGATAGCAGCAGAAATTACCCGTTTTTGTTCGCGGCGCGACCCGCGCATAATGACTCCATCGCTTCGAGATACTACTCAGCAGCGCAGAATACCGGCTGATCGAGTGGCTCGATGATCCCATCACCTTGAAAAGGAGCACATTATGTTGAACGTCCGTAAAAGCAATGAACGCGGTGGCGCAAGTTTTGGTTGGCTGAATTCGCAGCACACGTTCTCGTTCGGTCATTACCACGATCCGAAACACATGGGCTTCGGTCCGCTGCGCGTCATCAATGAAGACCATGTGCAGCCCGGCCGCGGCTTCGATTCGCACGGTCACCGCAATATGGAAATCATCTCGTACGTGCTCGAGGGCGCGCTGGAGCACAAGGACAGCATGGGCAACGGTTCGGTGCTGCGCTACGGCGACGTGCAGATCATGAGCGCCGGTTCGGGCGTCGTGCACAGCGAATTCAACGGCTCGAAAACCGAAGGCGTACACTTCCTGCAGATCTGGATCGAGCCGAACGTGACCGGCGCCGAGCCGCGCTACGAAGAAAAGCACTTCGACACGGCGTCGAAAACCGGCAAGTTGCGCGTGGTGGCGTCACCCGATGGCCGCGAAGGCTCGGTCTCCGTCCGTCAGGACGCCTCGATCTATGCCGGCATCTTCAACGGCGCCGATGGCGTGAGCCACGCGCTGGCAGCCGGTCGCCAGGCGTACGTGCACGTGATTCGTGGCCAGATCACCGTCAACGGCGTGGCATTGAGCGGCGGCGACGCGCTCAAGATCACCGGCGAAGACGCCGTGACCCTTGGCCAGGCCGAAGCGGCCGAAGTGCTGGTATTCGACCTGCCACAGTAAGGCATGTCTGCCGCCCCTGCAACGGGGGCGGCATCCGGCTCACACGGCCGGACAAGGATCAACGACCATGCGCGCGAACGGTGAACTTGTGCGCATTCTGTCGATCCACCATTTGAGCGCCGCGCCATCCTCGGTGCTGCGCCAGGCCAGGTAGAAGGTTTCATCGGGCTTGGGTTCCACCACGTTCTTTTCGACCAGCTGGCCGCGCGCGATGGCGGGCCTGGCCCAGGCCTGGGGCAGGAAGCCGAAGCCCAGGCCCTGCACCTGGAATTCGTACTTGGTGCGCATGTCGGGCACGGCCAGCGTGTCTTGCCCGAACAGGATGCCCACGGTGCGCGCGCCGAGCACGCGCGCCGAATCGGACACCGTGATCGCCCGGTACGGCAGCAGGTCGGCCTTGTCAAGCGGGTGTTTTACCCCCGCCAGCGGATGGTGCGGGGCGACGGCGAACACGAAGCTGCTGGCGCCGATCGGTTCGGCCGTGTAGCCGCCGCCCGATGGCCCGTCGCCGGCGGCGCCCACCAGCAGGTCGACGCGGCGGTCGAGCAGGGCGTCCCAGGTGCCGCCCAGCGACTCGCGCACGATGCGCAGGCGCGTGTGGTCGGCGACCTTGTAGAAGGCTTCGATATCGGGTTGCAGGCTGCCGGCGGCCAGCACCGAATCCATGCCGATGGCGAAGTCGGTTTCCCAGCCGGAGGCCACGCGCCGCACACGCGACTCGAGGTCGCCGGCGGCGCGCAGCAGGTAGCGGCCTTCTTTCAGCAGTTCGTGGCCGGCCGGCGTGAGCGTGACCCTGGGCCCGAAGCGGTCGAACAGGCGCACGCCCAGGTCGTCCTCGAGCTTGGAAACGGTGTACGAGATGGTCGACGGTACGCGAAAGAGTTCCTTGGCCGCGCCGGCGAACGAGCCGCGGCGGGCGATGGTGTCGATGATCTGGAGGGCGTCGAGGCTAAGTTTGAGCAAGTAGCAATCCTGGTGGGGCAAGGTCCAGCCATGGTAGCGGCAAGCTTCCCCGGCACCAAGCCCCCGGGCGCGAAAATAGCATTCTGATTCTATCGCCACTGCTGGCCGCTGGCGATACTTCGATGGGTCAGGCGCCGCTCCGGCGCCATCCGCATGAGGAGCAGTGCATGTACCTGATTTCACTGGGCGCCGGCATCCTGGCCGGCTTGCTGTATGGCCTGATCAATGTGCGCTCGCCGGCGCCGCCGGCCATCGCGCTGATCGGCTTGCTGGGCATGCTGGTCGGCGAGCAGATCGTGCCGGTCGCCAAGCGCCTGCTCGATGGCGCGCCGATTACCGCCAGCTGGTTCGCCAGCGAATGCAAGCCGAAGATCACGGGCGTTGCCGCCGTCAAGCCGGCCGGTGACGACACGCCGCAGGCCTGACCGATTTTTTTACCTGGCCGCGCCGTGGCCGATTTCTACCAAGGAGAACAATATGACCAATCCAAAACTCGACGTCCTGACCCCGCAAAATTCGCAGCTGATCTTCATCGATCATCAGCCGCAGATGGCCTTTGGCGTGCAGTCGATCGATCGCCAGACCCTGAAGAACAACGTCGTCGGCCTGGCCAAGGCAGCCAAGGTCTTCAATATCCCGACCACGATCACGACGGTGGAAACCGAATCGTTCTCGGGCCACACCTACCCGGAACTGCTGGATGTGTTCCCGGGCCAGGCCATCCTCGAGCGCACCTCGATGAATTCGTGGGATGACCAGAAGGTGCGTAATTCACTCAAAACCAATGGCCGCAAGAAGGTCATCGTCGCCGGCCTGTGGACCGAAGTGTGCAACACCACCTTCGCCCTGTGCGCGATGCTCGAAGGCGAGTACGAAATCTACATGGTCTCGGACGCCTCGGGCGGCACCAGCAAGGAAGCCCACGACATGGCGATGCTGCGCATGGTGCAGGCCGGCGTGGTGCCCGTGACCTGGCAGCAGGTGCTGCTCGAGTGGCAGCGCGACTGGGCGCACCGCGACACCTACAACGACGTCATGAAGATCGTCACCGAGCATTCGGGCGCCTACGGCATGGGCGTGGACTACGCCTACACGATGGTGCACAAGGCCCCGGCGCGCGCTGTCGGCACGCACGAAGTGCTGGCGCCGGTGTCGGCAACCTCGAAGGCGTAACGCCATGGTCGCCCCACGCGCTGCAACGCCGGCCCTCATCCTCATCAACGGCTGCTTCCATACCGTCGACCGTGAACAGCCGCAAGCCTCCGCCGTCGCCATCCGCGACGGGCGTTTCGTCGCCGTGGGCGACATCGACTACGTGATGCGCCAGCGCGAAGAAGGAAGCCAGGTGATCGACCTGAACGGCCGCACCGTGGTGCCGGGCCTGAACGATTCGCACCTGCACCTGATTCGCGGTGGCCTGAACTACAACCTGGAGTTGCGCTGGGAAGGCGTGCCGTCGCTGTTCGATGCGCTGCGCATGCTCAAGGAGCAGGCCGACCGCACGCCCAACCCGCAGTGGGTGCGCGTGGTGGGCGGCTGGACCGAATTCCAGTTTGCCGAGCGCCGCATGCCCACGCTCGACGAAATCAACGCTGCCGCACCCGACACGCCGGTGTTCATCCTGCACCAGTACGACCGCGCGCTGCTCAATCGCGCGGCCCTGCGCGCCGTCGGGTACACCAAGGACACGCCCAATCCGCCCGGCGGCGAGATCGTGCGCGACGGCGCCGGCAATCCGACCGGGATGCTGATTGCGCGCCCGAACGCGATGATCCTGTACGCCACGCTGGCCAAAGGCCCGAAGCTGCCGTACGACCTGCAAGTGAATTCCACCCGCCAGTTCATGCGCGAACTCAATCGCCTCGGCATCACGAGTGCGATCGACGCCGGCGGGGGTTTCCAGAATTATCCCGACGATTACGCCGTCATCGAGCAGCTCGATGCGGCCGAACAGCTCACGATCCGCATCGCCTACAACCTGTTCACGCAGAACAAGGGGCAGGAACTGGAAGACTTCCAGCGCTGGACCGATATGGTCACGCCGGGGCAGGGCAGCGACTACTACCGCCACAACGGCGCCGGCGAAATGCTGGTGTTTTCGGCGGCCGACTTCGAAGACTTTCTTGAGCCGCGGCCCGACCTGGATCCCGGCATGGAAGGCGAACTCGAACGCGTGGTGCGCCACCTGGTGGCGCAGCGCTGGCCGTTCCGTCTGCACGCGACCTATGACGAATCGATTTCGCGCATGCTCGACGTGTTCGAAAAAGTGAATCGCGACATCCCGTTCGACGGCCTGCACTGGATGTTCGACCATTGCGAGACGATCACCCAGCGTAACATCGACCGCGTCGCGGCGCTGGGCGGCGGCATCGCCATCCAGCACCGCATGGCGTTCCAGGGCGAGTATTTCGTCGACCGCTACGGCAGCGACGCAGCGCGTGCCACGCCGCCCATCAAGCAGATGCTGGAAACCGGCGTACCGGTCGGCGCCGGCACCGACGCTACCCGCGTGGCCAGCTACAACCCGTGGACGGCGCTGTACTGGCTCGTGACCGGTCGCACCGTCGGCGGCCTGGCCCTGTACGGCAGCGCCGGCCACCTGCCGCGCCAGGTCGCGCTGGAACTCTGGACCGCCGGCAGCGCGTGGTTCTCCAACGAGCAGGATGGCAAGGGGCGCATCAAGGAGGGCATGTTCGCCGACCTGGCGGTGCTGTCGAAAGACTTCTTCACCGTCGATGCCGAAGAGATCAAGGCCATCGAATCGGTGATGACGGTCGTCGGCGGGCGCATCGTGTACGGCGCGGCGGAATTTACCGATCTGGGCTTGCCGCCGATTCCCGTGCTGCCCGACTGGTCGCCCGTGACCAGGGTGCCGGGCCACTGGCGCAAAGCTGCGCCACAGCCGGCAGCGCAACTGGCGTTGCCGCACCAGTGCAGCGGGCCATGCGGCGTGCACGCGCACAGCCATGACAGGGCGCGCAAGTCCAGCATGCCGGTGTCGGACTACAGCGGCTTCTGGGGCGCGCTCGGTTGCAGCTGCTTCGCGTTCTGACGATGGGTACGCCGCTTCCCTCCCGCCTGCATGGCTTCAATATGGGCTTTTTCGCAGGTTACGTCGACACGCTCGGCTTCATCGCGCTGTTCGGGCTGTTCACCGCCCACGTCACCGGCAACTTCGTGCTGCTGGGCGCGTCGCTCGCGGATCCGGGACATATTCCGTCCCTGCTGAAGATCCTGGCGTTCCCGGCTTTCATCTTCGGCATCGCTTGCGCGCGCCTGCTCGTCGCGGCGTGCGAGCGGCGCGGCGCCGGGGCGCACCGGCCATCGTACCTGCTGCAACTGGCGCTGTTGACCGGCTTCATGGTGTGCGGTGTGCTGGCCGAACCGGTGGCGCGCGACATGTCGGCGCTGGCCATGGCGGCCGGGCTGTTTGGCGCGGCGGCCATGGGCGCGCACAGCGCCGCGAGCAAGCTGCTGCTGGCGCACCTGGCGCCCACGTCGATGATGACGGGCAACGTCACGCAACTGGTAATCGACACGGTCGACCGTCTGCGCGGCGCCGGCGACGCCGCCACTGCCGCCCGCTGCAGCAAGTTCTTCTGGCCGTTGTTCGGCTTCGCACTGGGCTGCGCCGGGGGCGCATGGCTGTACCTGGCGTTCGGCTTCGTCGCGCTGCTCGTGCCGCTGGCGCTACTGGTGCTGCACCTGTGCATGCCCTCGCTCGAGTCAGCTGCATGAGCGCGGCATGAATAAAACGCGGTTAGAGGCGTTCAGTGACGGCGTCATCGCGGTGATCCTCACCATCATGGTGCTCGAACTCAAGCCGCCGCATGGCACGACGCTGGCGGATGTTGGCGCCGTCGCGCCGGGCTGGCTGCGCTATGGGTTGAGCTTCGTGTACGTGGGGATCTACTGGGTGAACCACCACGCGCTGCTGGAGCGGGTCGAGCGCGTGGACTGGGCCGTGTTGTGGGCCAATCTGCACCTGCTGTTCTGGATGTCGCTGATCCCGTTCGTCACCGCCTGGGCCGGCGAGAACCCGATGGCCCCGGCGCCGGTCGCGCTGTACGGCGCGGTGCTGCTGCTGTGCTCGATCTCGTTCCTGCTGCTGTCGTGGCGGCTCGGCGCGCTCGAAGGCAAGAACCATGCGCATACCTGGCAGAACGGGAAGAACCAGTTGTCGGTGGGCCTGTACGCGCTCGCGATCGTGCTCTCGCTGTGGTATCCGCCCCTCGGGGCCGTGATCCATGTGGTGCTGGCCGTGCTGTGGCTGGTGCCGGAACGCACGCCAGCGCTCTACCCGTGACTGGACGCACTCGCGGGGCGCTGGCATCATGCGCAGTCGGCCCGACTACAAGAAGAGGACCTCCGTGCATCAACGAACCAATCCGATCACCATCCTGATCGCCGACGATCACCCGCTCATGCGCGAGGGGATCGCCGCCGTGATCGGGAGCCAGTCCGACATGCACGTGGTGGGCGAGGCGGCCGATGGCAACGAGGCCGTCGCGCTGTACCGCGCGCTGCGGCCTGACGTAACGCTGATCGACCTGCAGATGCCGCACCTGAACGGCATGGACGCCATCGCCACGATCCGCGCCGAATTTCCGCAGGCGTGCCTGGCGATCCTGACCACGTTCCGGGGCGATGCGCGCGCGATGCAGGCGATCAAGGGCGGGGCCCAGGGCTACCTGCTCAAGAGTTCGCTGCGCAAGGAACTGGTCGACGCGATCCGCGTACTGGCTGCCGGCCACCGGTATATTCCGGCCGAGATCGCGGGCGAGCTGGCGCGCCATCTCGGGCAGGAAACCTTGACCGTGCGCGAGCTGCAGGTGCTCGAGCTGACCGCGCGCGGCAACGGCAACAAGGAAATCGGCCGGCTGCTCACGCTGTCGGAAGACACGGTCAAGGGCCACCTGCGCAGCATCATGGAAAAGCTCGGCGCGAACAACCGCACGCATGCGGTGACAATCGGCATCGAGCGCGGTTTCCTCGAAATCTGAGTCGTGACGCCTGTTCGGTCAGGCATTCCGGCCCGGTCGGAGGCGCTCCATCGTGATTGCATGGTCCTGCCGCGCTTGCACTTATGCCGCGAGAGTGACTTTCGCACTCTGTGACAATGCGTGTAAATGCCATTGATTTTTCTCTGTATGGTCGTGCCGGTGACACCCGAGTTCTGAACAAAAACATTCTGCCTCTAGCATTCCTGCATCGAAAGGAAAACCAGTGCGCGCCAATGAACAGTATTCGATCCACCCGGCCATCGGTATCGGCCGCGTCGGCAACAGCCCCGATTCGTTTTACCTGGCGCCGGACACCACCGGCGGCCTGCCGTTCGAGCCGGACCAGGACGGCAATCCCCTTATGGTCGACCAGCGACCGGTGGGCGTCACCAGCTTCAAGGATGGCAGCGGCCGCGTGCGCCGCCAGGCGGCCCGGTTCCAGATATTCCGCAGCGTGCCCGGCCAGGCGCCAGTCGCGATCACGCTGGACGATCCGGCCATCGCCAGGATCGAATGGACCGTTCATGTCGCCAACAAGAAGGCTGCCTGGTGGAACTACATTCCGCTGCTGGGCGATCTGATGTTCGGTCCGTATAACAGTTATCAGACGTGGACCGACACACCATCGGCATGGGGTTTGTCGACGCGCTCGTGGACCAATCTGCGCAATGCCGTTGCCACCACGGATGCCGAGCGGCGCAAGCTGATCGTCGATCCTGGACCACGCACGCTGGACGCGGCGCTGCAACGCGCCCAGTTCGACCAGGCCAGCGCCGGCGACTATCCCTGGGTTTCGTTCCCGGGAGCCGTGACGCAGGGATTGCCGGTGCGTACGCTGGGCGAGATGCGTACTGACAGCCACGGCAACCTGCTGGTGATCGGCGCCTACGGGCGCGCCGGCGGCAACCAAAGCATCACCGGTTTCGGTGGCGGCGACACCTGGAACGATGACGTCGCCGACGGCCCCGTCGGCGCCATCATCCACTTCAACGACGGCAGCGCGCCGGTCGAACTCCAGGCCTGGGTGCTGATCGGCTCACCGAAGTTCGCGCCAGAACTGGTCAATATCTCGACCTGGGACGACGTCGTCGCCGACATGTCGATCAAGTTCAAGGGGGCGCTGCCCGACGCCTACGACAGCTTGAGGTGGGCCGATACCGACGGCTGGAACCCGGCGTATGTCGTCAATTTTGAGCAGGACATCCGGCCTTTCCTGGAGCGCATGGGCGATTACCAGTGGGTGGCCACGGTGCCTTCAATGACCGCGTTCATCCGTCCGTCATTCGATGTGGCCGATGCATCGGAGGACAATCGCGCCAATCGCGAGAACTTTTTCAGTTATTTCCGACGACCGTCGAAAATCAAGCTGGCGACCGAGCTGGAGCCACCGGGCTTTTCGGGCGGACAGGACAACCAGCTGTTCAGCGGCTACACGCCGGCGGAACCGGCAGCCGGGATCCCCCTGATGCCAGTCAACTCGGGCACCAACTCGGTCCGCAACAACATCATCAGCAAGTTCTCGGTGCTCACCGACACCCAGTTTTTCGCACTCCAGCAATGGTCAGCTGGCAAGTTCTCTTCAACGTCGCCCGGTCTGGCGCTTCCCGGCATTGCCCCGCTCGATCGCGCGGCCATCAGCAATTGTGTCGGTGAGCCGATGTGCCCGGGGATAGAAGTGACCTGGAGCGTGCGCAATCCCGCCATCTACGAACGCCCGTACGTGATCCGGCACCGGGCGCTCGCCAATTACCAGAAGAGCGGTCTCTCGCCGGGCCGCGACGAATGCGAACCGCTCGACTGGCGCGACCCGACGGTAGGCGGCGGCTGCGAGCCGGGCGACCTCACCAAGCGCATGGCGATTCCGTGGCAAGCCGACTTCTACGATTGCTCGGTGCAAATGATCAATTTTGACGATGTGAACCTGGTGAAAAATCCTGACACACTGATTCCAGTGGCGCCAACTTACTACGCCTACTGGTGGCCGCCGCAGAGCCCGTGGAACGTCATCAGCGGCGCCACCAGCAAAGCCGAGCAACTGCTGGCTGGCGTTCCAGCCGGCATGCAGGTGATGTACAGCCGTGGCATGAACAGTTTTTCGCAGATGATCAGTTCATGGCAATACCTGGGCTTCGTGGTCAACCAGAACAAGGATGCGCAATACGGCCGCCAATACCCGTACTTCGTCGAAAAGGAGCGTAACCATGACAAGTTCGTCGTGGCCAGTGTCGGCGTGGGCAATGCCAGCAGCTTCATCACCGGGGACGACTCGAACTATCTACCCGCCTGGTTCCTCAAGGACGAGGACCCGCCTGCGCCACGCGAGGCGAGTTCGGACGCGCTGCAGGGCGCTTCAAGCGGCGCGCAGGCCTCGCACCACGATGTGCCCAAGAAGATCGAGCCCGCTGGCCGGCGCCGTTTCTCGCACTGAGAGCCTGTCCCGGCAGGAGCGAGTTCTGCCTGCAGGGACAGGTTCGACAGTGGCGGCGTCCGAATACGACGTGGTGGTGATCGGCGGCGCCGCCGCCGGCACCGCCGCCGCACTCGCGCTGGCGCGCTATACCTGTTTGCGGGTGGCGCTAATCGAGCGGCGCCGGTTCGAGGACTTCCGGGCGGGAGAGTCGGTCTCGAGCTCGCTGCTGTCCCTGCTCGATTTTCTCGGTGTCAGCCGCGCTGCGGTGGCGGGCGCGCAATTGCCGACGTATTCGCATGCGGCCGCGTGGGGAAGCGACGCGCTGGTGATGCGCAACACCATCTTCAGCAGCCAGGGTGACGCCTTGCAGCTCGATCGCAGGCAGTACGACTCGATCCTGCTCGAACAGGTGGCCGGTGCCGGCGTGGCGCTGTACCGGCCCGCCGACATCGTGCAGATCGCGCACGAACCGGATGGCCTACCGTGGCGCCTGCGCCTGGCGCTTGACGGCAGCGAGTGCGACATCGGGGCGCGCTACCTGATCGATTGCAGCGGGAAGAGTGCGCTGATAGTGAAGAAGCAGGGCCGTGCGATGCATAGCGAGGACGCGCTGGTGGCGTTGTATGGGTACTATGACCTGGGTGCAGGCACCGACTTGCCGCAGCAGACCCTGGTGGAAACCACCGAGCATGGCTGGTACTACGTCTCGCCACTGCCGGGCAAGCTGGTCGCGGTTGCGTTCATCACGGATGCCGATATTCTCAAGCGCCTTGACCTCAACCTGGACGCCAATTGGCGCGCGCTGGCTTCGGGAACTGTCCACGTGCGCAAGATCATGGCGCAACTCCCGGCCGTGGCCGCCATGCGCCATTATGCGATCCACAGTCGCGTGGCATCGCTGCCGGACAACGCGAACTGGACCGCCGCCGGCGACGCGGCAATGTGCTTCGATCCGATGGCGGCGATGGGCATCGGCCACGCCGTCAGTTCAGGGATCCACGCCGCGCGCGTGGCCGAAGCCTGCCTGCTCGGCGACGCCGGCATGGCCCGCCGTTACCACCGCACATTGTTCGACAGCTTCGCAGCGTATCTGAACATGCGGCGCAACTACTACGCCGCAGAGCAGCGCTGGCCGCAGGCGCCGTTCTGGCAACGGCGGGGCCGTCCCTGATTTGAGCGGGCTGCGCATTCGCCGCTCAGTGAGCACCTCAGTGACCATATCAGTGACGAGATCGACGCGACCGCTATGGTGCGCGCTCGCGGACTAGCGAACGAGCGTGCCCCCCACTTTCGTGGGGGGTGACGTCGCCCCGATCTTGTCTGTGCAGCTACGGCGATGCACTGCAACATTCCCCGGTTCGCCTTTGTGCGCCAATCTGGAGAACAGCATGCACACAGCCTTGACCCCGCTGACCCCGCCTTCCGTCGTGCCCACCGGTCGCCGCGCCGCCCACGGCGGCCTGCCGCGCTGGCAAATCCAGCGCGTCACCGACTATATCGACGCCAACCTTGGCGCCACGCTGCGCACCGAACGCCTGGCCGCCACCCTGGGCTTGAGCGTGAGCCATTTCACGCGCGCCTTCAAGCACAGCGTCGGCGTGCCGCCGCGCGTGTATGTGATCCGGCGCCGGCTGGCCGCCGCCTGCGAGGCGATGGCCACGTCCAGCACGCCCTTGACCACCATCGCCCACGCGCACGGTTTCTGCGACCAGTCGCATTTCACCCGCACGTTCCACGATGTCTTCAAGCTGTCACCGCACGTCTGGCGCTGCCGTCATGCGTGCGCAGCGGAACAGATGTCTTTTATGAAAGTTGGTATCGTAGAGGCTGTCTAATGATATGGAGTGCCTCCCGTGTTCGAGTTCATCACCGAGTTCATGCAAAAGAGTGGTTATTTCGGCGTCTTCGCGCTGATGGCGCTGGAAAACATCTTTCCGCCGATTCCGTCCGAGCTGATCATGCCGTTCGCCGGTTTCGTTGCCGCGCGCGGGGACCTCAACGTGGTCGGCGTGCTGCTGGCCGGCACTGCCGGTTCGGTGGCCGGCGCGCTGCCGTGGTATTACGCGGGCAAGGTGTATGGCAAGGAGCGGCTCGAAGCATTCGCCGACAAGCACGCCCGCTGGATGACGGTGACGCACGGCGACATCGAGCATGCAATGGAGACCTTTGAAAAGCATGGCAAGAAGGTGGTGCTGCTGGGCCGGTTGATCCCGGCGATCCGTACCCTGATCTCGGTACCGGCCGGGCTGGCCAAAATGTCGATGGGGCAGTTCTTGCTGTATTCGACGATCGGTTCACTGATCTGGACCGGCATCCTGACCGGCGCCGGTTACGCGCTCGAGAGCCAGTACGAGCGCGTGGCGCAGTACGTCGACCCGGTGTCGAAGGCCATCCTGATCGGCCTGCTGGGCTGGTATCTGTATCGCGTCGTCACGTTCAAGTCGGGCGGCAAGGCCTGAGAGAGCGCGAATAACCTGACAGAACCGACAGGTTGTCCCTGCTGCGCTGCACGCTTACACTGACCGTGCGGCGACGGCCTCTGCAGCGCATGGCCAGAAGCGTTGCCCGATCGAGATGTCCGCCAATCGTTGGTCGATCACCGGGGGCATCGCATGAACGCAACAAGGCACGACGCGCAAGCCTTGCTCGACCGACTGGGCCCGGTCGCCGGCAAGCTGGGGCAACTGATCGATGGTGCGACATCCCCGGGGCCCTGCAGCGGCGCGTCCGGCCTGGAAGTCATCGCGCTTTACCTGGCTGAACTGGAACTGCCGCGCTGCGCTCTGCCCGGCACGCCGGATTTGCCCGGTGTTGAACAAATGCGGGCAGGCCTGGCCCACATGCGCGCCATGCAGACATCGCTTGAAAGCGAGCTCAAGAGTGCCGCGTTGCTGTATGAACGCCGCCGGCTAGGCTGCAGGGCCATGCGGTGCCAGCTGCTCGCGCTGAGGGCGCATGCACTATCGCACCTGCTCGCTGCGATCGCCAGTGAACATCAGCGCCTGTCGGATCCGCGCATCCCCGAAGGGCAACGTCAGCCATGGCGCCACGCGTTGCCGATGCTGTTGCAGTGCTACACCAAATTGCATGGTGGCGTGATGCGCGCCCACCTGCGGCAACGCATCCTGTTCGCCACCAGCTTGCTGCGCAGCGAGCGGGACGCCGGCTCGTCCCTGTTGACCCGGATGCGACTCGCGCGGCAACGCAAGGCCATGCTCGACCCGTGGCGCCAGCGAAGCCAGGCATTGGCTGCCGAGTCGCGCACGTCCAGGAACCTGAATCGAACCCTGACGAATCTCGACGACGTCGTGATCGGCCTGGTCGAGCACACGCTGGACCTCGCCGTGCAGGCGGCGCGGCGTGCGTCGGTGCTGACATAAAATCTGGCAAAGCCGGTGGCAAGGGCAAGCACAACCCCTCGCCAGCGGCACGGTACCGTCCGGGTGTTCAGGCGCCGACGCGCCACCACACCTGGTTGCGGCCAGCCTGCTTGGCGCGATACAGCTGGGCGTCGGCTGCTTCGAACAATTCGAACTGCGCTTCGGCGCCGGTCGGGTCGAACGTGGCGCCGCCGACGCTGACAGTGAGCATCGGCGCGACATTCGATGCTTCGTGCGGGATCCCCAGCCCGGCGATGGCGTCGCGCAGCGCCTCGGCCACCGCGTGCGCGGCCTGGGCATCGGTTTCGGGCATCAACAGCAGCAGCTCTTCGCCACCGTAGCGCGCGGCCAGCTCGCCAGGCCGGCGCATGGCCGCGCCGGCCGCGCGCGCCACCGAGCGCAGGGCGCGGTCGCCGGCCGGATGGCCATAGCGGTCGTTGAACTGCTTGAAGGCGTCGATGTCGAGCAGGGCCAGCGACAACGGCTGGCCGCTCTGGCGGGCGCGCTGCCATTCCTGGTCGTACACTTCGTCGAAGCGGCGCCGGTTGGCCAGCTCGGTCAGGCCGTCGATATTCGCCAGGCGTTCGAGCATGCGGCGCTGGCGCACGACCTGCAGGTGCAGCGCCACGCGCGCCATCACCACCGTCTGGTTGAATGGCTTGACGATGTAGTCGGATGCGCCCATCTTGAGGCCATTGGCCTCGTCCTCGGGCCGGTCCAGGCCCGAAATGAAGATGATCGCGATATGCGCCGTCTGTGCGTCGGCGCGCAGCCGGCGCAGCACTTCGTAGCCGTCCATGTCCGGCATCATCACGTCGAGCAGGATCAGGTCGGGCAGGTGGCGCGCGGCGCGCTCGAGGGTCTGGGCGCCGTTGCGGGCCAGCAGCACCGTGTATTCGGGCTTGAGCAGTTCGCCCAGCACTTCGCGGTTGATGGCGTCGTCGTCGGCTACCAGGACTTTCTGCGACTGAACTATATTCATTGACTCCCTTCCAGACTCAGATCGAGCTGCGCGCCCAGGACGGCAAGTGGCTCCAGCGCCGCGGCATACTCGATCTCGGCGACGGCGCGCCGCACGGCGCCCAGCGCAGCTTCCACCGCATCGACGTGCGCCCCGGCGCCCAGCAGCAACTCTAACTGCGCAAGCGCATCCTCGGCGCGCGCATCGTCAGTACGCAGATAGCCTTCCAGGCGTGCGATCACCAGGGCCAGCGTTTCCGGGTCGACCGCTTTCGGCAACGCCAGCGCCGCCATCTGGGCCAGGCCCGAGAGCACCGTTTCGGAAGCGCTCACCAGGGCTGGCACCTGGATGCCGACGCGCTCGAACTGGCCGGCGCGCAGGTCTTGTTCCAGGCGTGCGGCGGCGCTGCTCAGCTCGAACGCGCCCACGTACGCGGCGCTCGACTTGAGGTTGTGCGCCAGCGCTTGCAGGCGCGGGTGGTCGCCCGCCTGCAGCGCCTCGCGCAAAATACTTGGCGCACCCGCGTATTCGCGCACGAAGCTGCCGGCGCGCTTTTCCAGGCGGCTGCGCTGGCCGTCGACGTTTTCCAGCGCCATGCGCCAGTCGATGCCCGGCACGGCCGGCAGCGGGCCGCCGGCCGTACGCCCGATCGCGCTCGGGGCGGGCCGGATGGCCGCCGGCACCGGCCGGCCCTTCAGGCGCGCCGGATCGATCCACTTGAGCAGCGTGCAAAACAGCAGGTCGGGATCGATCGGCTTGGTGACGTGGTCGTTCATGCCGGCCAGGCGGCTCAGGGCGCGGTCGCTGGCCAGCGCGTGCGCCGTCATGGCCACGACCGGCAATTCGCGCAGGCGCGGGTCAAGCCGGATCTCGCGCGTTGCCGTCAAGCCGTCCATCTCGGGCATCTGGATGTCCATCAGCACCAGGTCGTAGTCGCCCGCCAGGGCCATGCGCACCGCCTCGACGCCGTTGAAGGCGACGTCGACTTGCATGCGCGCTGCGGCCATGAAGTCGAGGGCCACCTCGCGGTTATTGTCATTGTCTTCGGCCAGCAGGATGCGCGCGCCGTCCAGGCGCGGCAGGTCGGCCAGGGCCGGCAGATAGTTGTCGATCGTTTCGATGGGGCCAAGCTGCGGATGGAGCACCTGCAGCAGGCTGTGATACAGCAGCGCCGGGCCGACCGGCTTGTGCAGGAACGCGTCGATCGGCAGCTCGCCCTGGCCTTGCTCTTCCATGACGGTCTCGCGCGTGCAGGCCGAGATCATCAGGATCGCCGGCGGGGGTGTCGGGTGGCCCTGTTCGCGTGCATGCTGGCGGATGCGGTTGATGGTCTGCATGCCATCCATTCCCGGCATCAGATAATCCATCAGCACGATCTGGTACGGTTTTTCATCGTGCACCGCCTGGGCCAGCAGCGACAGGCATTCTTCGCCCGAGGCCGCGGTGTCGGCGTGCACGCCCAGCCCGCCGAGCATCTCGGCCAGCGCGCCGCGCGCGGTGGCGCTGTCGTCGACCACCAGCGCGCGCACGTCCAGCAAGAGCGCCTTGCGCACGGCGCTGGCGGTGGCGTGGCCTTCGGCGACGCCCAGTTGCACGGTGAAGGTAAAGCTGCTGCCGACGCCAGGGGTGCTGCGCGCTGAAATCTCGCCGCCCATCAGTTCGACCAGCTGGCGCGAGATCGACAGGCCCAGGCCGGTGCCGCCATACTTGCGGGTGGTCGAGCTGTCGGCCTGGCTGAACGAGACGAACAGGCGCGAGAGTTGCTCGGGCGTCATGCCGATGCCGGTGTCGCTGACGCTGAAGGCGAGCAGGATCTTGCCGTCTTCGCTGTGCTGCGCTTCGACGGCCACGACGATCTCGCCGCGCTCGGTGAACTTGACGGCGTTGCCGGTCAGGTTGATCAGGATCTGGCCCAGGCGCAGCGGGTCGCCGATCAGGCGTTGTGGCACGCCGGGCCCGACCCGGAAGATCAGTTCGATGCCCTTGGCGTCGGTCTTCACGCCGGTCAGGCTCGACAGGTGCTCGAGCATTTCGTCGAGGTCGAACGGCACCGCTTCCACCTGCAGCTTGCCCGCTTCGATGCGCGAGAAGTCGAGGATATCGTTGATGATGCCCATCAGGTGTTCGCTCGCGCCGAGGATCTTGCTCAGGTAGTTGCGCAGCGTGGGCGCCGGCTCGCTCATCAGGGCCAGGCGACTCATGCCGATGATGGCGTTCATCGGGGTGCGGATCTCGTGGCTCATATTGGCCAAGAATTCCGACTTCATGCGGGTGCTGGCTTCGGCGCGCAGCATCGCCTTCTGCATCGCCTCGGTACGCAGCGCCAGGATGCGCATGAACACGAGCATGTCGAAGGTGCTGCCGAAAACCAGCGCGTGCATGGTCCAGAAGTTCGCCGGCAGCTTGCCGTTGATGAGCTGCGCAGTGGTAAACGCGGCCGCGAACGCCACCGCCCAGCCGAGCAGGAAATAGATGCCGACGGCGTCGCCGGCACGGGCGCGGCGATAGGCGCCGGGCAGGCCGAGCAGCATCGGCATGATGCCGAGCGTGCCGACGATCAGGACCAGGTATTTGTGGTTGATGACGCCGGCGGCGAACCCGATCGCGGTGACCAGGCACAGCGCGGCAAGGGTCTTCATCAGGCGGCTGAAGATACGGTCCCGGCCGGGCCGCGCGAGCGACTGTTCGACAAACAGGTAGGCGCCGCACGACGCCATGATCGAGAACAGGCCGGCCCCGTGTTCGAGCAGCCATGCGTTGCCGGGATACAAATACTGGCCGGCGGTGCCGAACCAGGCGGCCGAGTACAGCGTGACGCCGGTGGCCTGCAGCGCGTACTTGCCGAACAGGGGCTCGCGCAGGGTGTACCACTGGCCCAGCGCGTACAGGATCAGCGTGAAGCGCAGCCCCAGCAGCAGGCCTTGCAGCAGCTGTTCGTCCAGCTCGGCCGACAGCACGGCGTCGGGCTGCATGAAGCTGATCGGCAGGATCTTCGGGCCGACGGTCTTCACGCGCAGCAGCACGGTGTACGCCGTGCCGGGGACCAGGCGCAGCACCACGCCGGGCACCCGGCCCTTGAGGGCGCCGCCCGACTGCTGCTGCATGCGGCCGACGCTCGCGACCTTGCGCAAGCCGTCCGGATATCGTACCCAAACGTCCAGCTCGTCGAGCAGCGCGAAATCGATCTGCATCACCCAGCCATTGGTGGCGTTGCCGGCCACCGCGATCGGCATCCGGACCCAGGTCGCACCTGGCTGCATGCCCATGCTGGCGTCGGCGGTGGTCGGCCGCACGAAGCGCTCGCCGGCGGCCAGCGCGGCGGTGGCGTCGAGCCGCTCGCCGGGGTCGGCCAGGATCGTCACGGCCGGCCAGGCGTCGACGGTGCTGGCGTCGCGCGTGAGTTGCAAGGTCTGGGCCTGGGCCGGCAGTACGGCCAGCCAGGCCAGAACCAACAGCGCCAGGAGGCGCACGTGGAACATGAACGATAAGTAGGCTGGACTCGTGCGGAGTAGCGCACGGCGCCCGGACGCGCCGTGAAGCATTGCGTGACTCATGCTGCTGCCCTGACGGTTGCGCCCGGGGCGAGCTGCCAGCGGTACAGGCCGCAGGCGGCGCAGAACAGCGGCATGCCCATCACGAACAGGGCGATGGTGCGGGTCTCGACCGGCACGCCCTGGGTCACCTCGAACACCATCAGGGCGCCGTACAGGCCGAGCGGAACCAGGATGTCGCGCACGCGCGGCGCCGGCGCTGCCGGTGTCACCCCCTGCGCGCGGCGCAAGGTCAGGCGAAACGCCAGCACGATGGCGAATGCCACCAGCATCCAGCCGAAAAAGCCCTGCAACGTCTCGCCGAACCACCAGCCATCCTTCTCCATCATGATCCAGGCCTTGAGCTTGTAGACCATATACGGGTCCACACCCAGGTCATAGGCGGTGACGATCAGCGCGGCGAGCACGGCCATGACGACGCTGCGCCGGATCGACGTGGCGCCGTCGGCGGGGATTTGCCAGACGATCAGGTTGGCCATCACGTAACCGGTGTACGACAGTGCAAACCACATGAGCGGGATGACGAGCGGTACGCTGCCCAATTGCGGGCCAAGGACCGGCGTGTAATCGTAACTACCGAAGAACCAGCCATAGTTCGCGCCCATTTCTTCGGCGAACCAGCCGACCGGCAGCGCGATCAGCACCAGGTGCAGCGCCGGTCGGGGCCCGAGCACGCGTGCTGCGCTGGCGCAGCACGCCAGGAACATCAGCACTGAACTGATCACGAGCAACTGTGTCTCGGCGTTCCAGCCGCGCAGCAGCAACGCCAGCAGGGCGGCTGCGCCGAGGCCTGCAGCGAGGCGCGACAGGGCAGTTGGCGTGAGCGTCATCTTCTGGTTCCTTGGTGCGTGGCGCGAGATTTTGTGAGTGGTAATGTCCGGCGCAGATGCTGGCCGGCAGCTGGGTGCTGCAGTGTTGCCAGTCTAGCAGGTAGTCCCTATGTGCAACAGGGTCATGATGCTTCTTTGTAACACTTTTGTATGCACGAAGTATTGCTACTAAGTACTTAAGATAGGTTTACTGTAAGTTCCTGCGTGAAGCCAAGCTGGGCGGCCAGCCGCGCAAGTGGGGCCAGAGCGGCGTGATATTCGATGTCCGCGATTGCGTCGCGCACCCCCGCGAGCGCTTCGTCGTCGATCATCCCGGCCAGCAGTTTGTCAAGTTGAGCGAATGCATCTTCTGCGCGCGCGTCGTCGGCCTGCAGGTAAGCGCACAGCCGCGCGATCACGGGCGCCAGCGCTTCGGGATCGGCCGCGCTAGGCAATGCGGCGCCCGTCAGCAGGTCCAATCCGGCCAGCGCCATGGCGGCGGCGTCGATCAGCGCCGCGACGCGGGTTTCGAGCCGGTCGCGCCGGCCGGCGCGCAAGTCGTGTTCGAGATCACCGGCGGCGGTCGCCAGCGCCAGCGCGCCGACGTAAGCCGCGCTCGACTTGAGGTTGTGCGCCAGCGATTGCAGACGCGCGACGTCGCCCGCCGCCAGCGCATCGCGCAGGATGCCTGGGGCGGCGCCATATTCGCGCACGAAGCTGCCGGCGCGCTTTTCCAGCCGGCTGCGCTGGCCGTCGACATTGGCCAGCGCGACGTCCCAGTCGATGCCGGGCGCCGCCGGCAGCGTACCGGCCGGCGCGGAAGGTGCGGCTGGCTGGGGCAGGTTGGGACGGTCAGGAAGCGCGCGGCCCGCCAGCCGCGCCGGATCGATCCACTTGAGCAAGGTGAAAAACAGCAGGTCGGGATCGATCGGCTTGGTGACGTGGTCGTTCATGCCGGCCTCGCGGCTCAGCGCGCGGTCGCTGGACATGGCATGCGCCGTCATGGCCACGATCGGCAGCGCCTGCAAGCGTGTGTCGGCCCGGATTGCGCGCGCTGCGCCAAGGCCGTCCAGTTCGGGCATCTGGACGTCCATCAGCACCAGGTCGTAATTCCCGGTCTGCGCCATGCGCACTGCCTCCAGCCCGTTGACGGCGATATCGACCTGCATGCGGGCGGCCGCCATGAAGTCGAGCGCGACTTCACGGTTGTTGGCATTGTCTTCGGCCAGCAGGATGCGCGCGCCGTCCAGGCGCGGCAGGTCGGCCGGCATGGCCGAATGTGCTGACTGTGCCGACTGTGCCGATGTGCTGGCGTGACCGGGCGGCGCCAGGTCGCGGGCAATTGCGAGCGCCGCCGTGAAGGTAAAGCAGCTGCCCTGGCCGGGGGTGCTTCGGGCGCTGATGCCTCCGCCCATCAGCTCGACCAGCTGGCGCGAGATCGACAGGCCCAGGCCGGTGCCGCCATACTTGCGGGTGGTCGAGGTGTCGGCCTGGCTGAACGACTGGAACAGGCCGGCCACCTGCTGCGCGTCCATGCCGATGCCGGTGTCGCTGACCGAAAAGGACAGCGTGATGCTGTCATCGTCGTTCGCACCGGCCAGCGCTTCGACGGCGACGACGATCTGGCCACGCTCGGTGAACTTGACGGCGTTGTCGACCAGGTTGATCAGCACCTGGCCCAGGCGCAGCGGGTCACCCACCAGGTGTTGCGGGACGTCCGGCGCGACCCGGAACACCAGCGCGACGCCCCGCGCGTCGGTCTTCACGGCGCCCATGCTGGCCACGTGGTCGATCAGCGCGTCGAGGTGAAACGGCACCTGCTCGACAGTCAGCTTGCCCGCTTCGATCTTGGCATGGTCGAGAATGTCGTTGATGATGGCCAGCAGGTGTTCGCCCGCGCCCAGGATCTTGATGAGGTAATTGTGCAGCCGCGGCGTGGGCCCGGCCATCAGGGCCAGCCTGCTCATGCCGAGGATGGCGTTCATCGGGGTGCGGATTTCGTGGCTCATATTGGCCAGGAACGCCGACTTCATGCGCGCTTCGGCTTCGGCGCGCAGCAAGGCGCGTTGCATGGCCTTGGTGCGCAAGCCAAGGATCCGCATGAACACGAGCATGTCGAGCGTGACGCCGAACTGCAGTGAGTGCATGGTCCAGAAATTGACCGGCAGCTTGCCGGCGATGACCAGCGTCTGGATCAGCGCGCCGGTCAGGCTGGCAGCCCAGCCGATCACGAAATACGCGCCGATCGCGTCGCCCGCGCGCATGCGGCGCACGGCGCCGGGCATCCCGAGCAGCAGGGGCGCATTGCCTACCGTGGCGACGATCATCATGAACACGCGATGATCGAGCGCGCCGAGCGCCCACAACGCGCCGCTGCCGGCGCAGATTGCGGCGCCGCTGCGCATCATGCGGCTGAAGTTGCGGTCCAGGCCCGGGCGGCGCAGGCTCTGCTCGACGAACAGGTAGCAGCCGGTGGTGGCGATGCAGGTGCCGATGCCCATCATGTGCGTGGCCAGGTACAGGTTGTCGCCCCAGATGAACTGCGCGGCCACGCCGAACCACACCGCCTGGTAGATCAGCATGCCACCGACGAACATCGCGTACTTGCCGTACAAAGGCTCGCGCAGCGTGATGCACTGGGCCAGGCTGTAGAGCAGCAGGCACACGCCCAGGCCGAACAGCAGCCCTTGCAGCATCTGCTCTTGCAGCGAGGCGTGATGGAATGCCTGCGGCTGCATGAAGCGCAGCGGCAGCACCTTGGGCCCGCTCGCCGCGACCCGCACCAGCAGTGTGTAGTCCCGGCCCGGCGCCAGTTCGAGCGCCACGGCCGGCACGCGGCCACCGAGCGTGCCTTGCCCGTCCTGGCGCCGGCCGGCGGCGGCCAGCTTGCGGATGGCGCCGTCCTCGATCAGGTAGACGTCGAGATAGTCGATCAGGGCAAAGTCGAACTGCACCACCCAGTCTTGCGGGGCGTCCGGGGCCACGCGAAACGGCACCCGCACCCAGCTCGGCGCCGGCGCCACGCCGAGGGTGGCGTAGGCAAGCGTCGATGGGGCGAACCGTGCCTGCGCTGCGACCGCGCCCGGTGCATCGAGCGCGCCAGTCGCGTCGCGCAGCACGGTGGCCACCGGCCAGGCTTCGACGGCGTTTGCTGTACGCGTCAGTGTCGCCGCCAGTGTCACCGTCGGCGGCGCCGCCCACGTCGTTGCTGCCAGCAAGGCCAGCACCACTGCCAGCAGTACCGATGCGAGGCCGCGCAGGCCGGTCATCGGGCCGGCGCCCGTCCGGCGAGGCGCGCTTCAATGCGATGCATCCAGCGCGGCGCCTTTGGGTCGGTGCGCCAGGCGGCGGTGGCGTCATTGACCTCGTTCAGCAGCGCGTCGGGCAGGCGCAGCGGGCGTGTCTGGTCCAGCAGGAAATGCGTCACCAGGCGCTGGCCCAGCGCGCGCGTGAGCATGCGGCTGATCGAAAAGCCGGGCCGAAACACACGCACCACGGCATCGACGCTGCGCACCAGCACCAGGCCGATTGCAAACAACGCCCGCGCGAGCAGCGGCGCGCGCGCGTTCAGGCCCAGGTCCCGC
Source organism: Massilia aurea (assembly GCF_040790145.1). Lineage (GTDB taxonomy): Bacteria > Pseudomonadota > Gammaproteobacteria > Burkholderiales > Burkholderiaceae_D > Telluria > Telluria aurea_C. Next base: position 500,716 of record NZ_JBFMMP010000001.1, on the reverse strand, counting down.
GTCGCGTCGCCCTTGCACAGCAGGCGCGTGAGCAGCGTCGGGACGGGTTTCAGGAATCGGATCGGGATCTCGTTTTCCATGGCCTTCATCAGATCCGCCGCCAGGCGCGGGCGCGGATCGGGCGTGCGCACCAGGCGCCGCCCGCGCGCCTGCATGGACTCGAAGTCGTGCCTGGCCTGTTCCATCGTCGTCGCCATCAGGCCGCGCTCGATGCCGAGCACGTGGCCCAGCACATTCCAGGCATGCAGGTACGCCGCCTCATCGTGCGGCGCGAGGCCAAGGCGCAGCGTGCGCAGGCCGCGCACGAACACATAGCTGAAGGTGAGCAGGGTATAGGCCAGTTCTTCCTGGTTGCACGGCAAGCCGTTGACGGACGTGTCCCATCCGTGCGCATACAGCGTGTGGAACATGCCGCCGCCGGCCGGCGCCAGCGGCGGCAGGGGCGCGGCGCCCAGCGCAGCGGTGGGCGGGCCGCGCAGGATCAGGTAGCGAATGGTGGCGTGAATCAGGCGTACCTTGAGCGCCTGGGCCACGCCGCCGCCTTCGGGTGAAGTCAGGCCGCCGGCGAGCATGACCGGGAAGATCATCGCGGCGGTGGAGCGCACGCGGTAATCGGTGTGCGCCTCGAGCTGCCCGGCCGCATGCAGCACGGCCGACAGATCGGGCAGCACGTAGCATTCGGGCAGGCTGGCGCAGAACAGCAGCGTGCACGAGAGCATGCTCATGTCCATGAACAGCGTTTCGGCGCGCGCGATGGCGGCCGGGTCGGCCCACTCCGGCAAGTGCAGGCACGCCGCCAGGTAATCGAGCAGTGCCTCGGCCGCGCGCGGGTCGAGGTCAGGCCCCGGGCGCCAGCTGGCCAGGCCGCCATTGGTTTGCCAGCGCGCCAGCTCGCGGTTGATGGCGGCGATGCGCGCCGCGATCTCGGCCGGCCCATCGGCGCCGGCCAGCATCCGCGCGACCGTGTCGTCGGCCGGCGGGTCGGCCCGCAGCGAGGGAGAAAGCGATGCCGGTACGATGCGCTCCATGGGCTTCCTTGTGGCGTGAGTGGCAGAGGGGCGCCGGTCGACGCCCCGTCTTCAGACCCGGATCAGAAGCGCAGATCCAGGCGCAGGTCGGCCGTGCGCGGGGCCGTCGGCGTGGTCATGCCGAAGCTGTCGATGATCGATGGCCGCACCGAGTTTTCCAGGTTGCGCACGCGCGCCAGCAGGCTCCAGGCGCTGCCGGTTGGGGCGTAGCGCAGCGTGGCGTCGGTGGTCGTGTGCGCGGGAATCCGGTACTCGAGCAGCTGGCTCGGGATCGTGATCACGTAGTCGCTGCTCCGGCGCGAGAACACACCGGCATGCAGCTGGCCGCCAAACACGGCGAAGCGGTGTTCATAGCCGAGCGTATACACATGGCTCGGCGCGCGATCGAGCTTCCGCCCGGCCCACGACACGGCGGCGGTCGGGTTGTAAGTCACGTAGTGGGCGTCGAGCACGGTGGCGCCGTAGCTCAGGCGGCCGTTGCTGCCGACGCGGATTTCGCCGTCGAGCTCCAGGCCGCGCGAACGGGCCACGCCGGCATTGCCGGTCAGGATGCGCGGTGCGCCCGAGACGATGGCGGTGCCGCTCAGCTGCAGATTGGTGTAGTCGTACACGAAGGCGGCGGCGTTGACGGTGACGCGACCGCCCCAGAGGCGCGACTTCACGCCGGCTTCCCAGGCGCGCAGTTCTTCCGGCTGGTAGTACAGCGCGCTTTCCGAAACAGCCGCCGCGGCCGGGCACGAAATACCCAGCGCGGTCGTGCCGGCGATGCAGCCGTCGTTGAAGCCGCCGGCCTTGTAGCCAGTGGCCAGGCTCCCGTACAGCAGGGTCGTGGGCAGCAGGTCATATTCGGCGCCCAGGCGCCAGGTCGTGCGCGCGGTGTCCAGCTCGGCGGCATTGAGGAGGCGGCGGTCGGTGGCCGGATTGAACACGGGGCCTTGCTGGAAGTCGGTCGAACCGACGCGGTCCTTGTCGTCCTCCGTGCGGCGGGCGCCAGCGGTCAGGCGCAGGTCGTCGGCCACGCGCCAGGTCAGCTGGCCGAACACGGCGCGGCTGCGCGCGTCGGTCACCAGCGGGAAGGCATAGTAGGGCGGCAAGCCGACCGGCTGCAGGCCCTGGAACGAGTACGACGTGTTGCTCGTCTCGCTGAAATAATACAGGCCGCCCTGGGCGCTGATCGGGCCGGCGCCGTTCGTGGCCAGGCGCAGCTCGTGCGAATCCTGCTCGTTATGGCCGTCGTAGTTGTTGATCACGCCAAGGGCAACGGTCGGGGCCACACGGTAGTAATAATTCTGGCGGATTTCCTGGTCCAGCTTGCGGTGCGAGCCCAGGTAGTACAGCGTGGCCGGGCCGAGCTTCCAGCTCAGGTCTGCCGAGACGCCCTGCGCCACGCGGTCTTGCCAGCCCTGCACCGGCGTCATGTTCGGCGGGCGGAAGCTGTTGGTCAGGCGTTCGTCAGTCGTACTGTCGCGGTACACGGGCTTGCCGCTGGCCACGCCGGTGAAGAAGTTCGTGTCCGGCACGAAGCGGTCGTTGTTACCTTCGGCCTTCCCGTAGTCGTAGCGCAGCACCAGGCTGGCATCGCTGCCCAGCTTGATTCTGGCGCTCAGGCGTGCGTCGCGGTCGTCCTGGTCCATGCCCGGACGCAGCTGCGTGCCCTGGCCATTGTTCAGGTAAGGGTCGTGCTGCAACTTGCTCACGGCGGCGCGCAGCGACAGCATGTCGTTCACCGGCACGTTGATCATGCCGTCGACCTTGCGCCGGTTGTAGGTGCCGGCTTCCAATCCCAGGGCGCCCTCGAAGTGGTCGGTGGGGACGTTCGAGATGACGTTGACCAGGCCGGCGGTGGTATTGCGGCCGTACAAGGTACCTTGCGGGCCGCGCAGGACTTCGATGCGGTCGATGTCGAGGAAGTTGCCGCTCTGGCCGGCAGGCCGGGCGATGTACACGCCGTCCTGCATGAAGGCGGCCGACGGGTCGCCCTTGTCGGTGCTGTCGCTGTTGCTGATGCCGCGGATCGTCAGGCGCAGGCCCGAGAAGGCCTGGTCGATGTAGACATTGGGCAGGCGTGGGCCGAGGGCGCCGGCGCTGTCGGCGCCAAGGTCGCGCAGCTGTTCGCCGGAGAGAACGCTCATGGCGAGTGGAGTGCGCGAGGCCAGCGATTCGGTGCGCTGGGCGGTGACGACGACTTCCGGGACGGTGCCGTCGCTGTCCAGGGTGGTGGCGGTTTGGGCGGTTTGCGCCGCGGCGACACCGCAGACGATCGCCGAGACTGCCGCGACCAGCAGCTTCAGGGCTGGGCGGACTGGGGTTGCTTTCATGTATACGACTCCCTGATAAGACCGATGCTGACCCGTCCTGGGCGATGCATGATCTTTGTTGTTCTTGGTGGCAAAAATCATTGCGCCAGGCAATGCCACGCCCGAGAGTCTAGCAGTTCATTACTACGGGAAAAAGTCCCAGTAAGTTAATTGAACGAAATTGATACTTACACGCAACGGTGTCTGGACCGCGCTGGCCGGGATGGCTACCGCTCTAGTGTTCCAGCGTGGCCGGCAGGGTACGATCGCCGGCACTGTGCAGCCGCACCGACCAGGCCACGCCAGCAATCAACAGGCCGATGGCCGTCATTTCAAGTGGCCGTGGACCGGCGCCCCGGTAGACGAATCCATACAACAGGGCGAACAGCGTTTCAAACAGGATCAGCTGGCCGGTGAGCGTGACCGGCACGCGGCGGCTGGCCACGTTCCAGAAGTGGTTGCCGATCACTGACGCGCCCAGCGCCAGCAGCGCGTTGCAGGCCCAGAACACGGTCCAGTCGCGCGCGCCCGCTTGCGGCTCGCCAGCGCCCCAGAAGGCAAGCGGCGCCAGGATCAGTGACAGCACGCCGGTGGCCAGGCCGTACAGCGCCGACCATTCGCCGCTGCCGAAATGGAGATTGTTTTTCAGGTAGCGCGCATTGTCGAGCGCATACCAGCTCCAGCACAGCAACGCGCCGGCGGCGCACAGCACGCCGCCGGCAACGGCGACGCCGGACGCGTCGACCGGTGCGTGGGCAAAGGTGTCGATGTTGATGCAGGCGATGCCGATGGCCACCAGCAGCAGCGGGGCCAGCATGCGCCGCAGTGGAACGGCGCCGTGGTCGTTGCGCCCGAGCAGCGTGACGACCAGTGGCACCATGCCGACGATCAGAGAAGTGGGTGCGACGCCCGCATATTGCACGCCGTAGGCGAGCAGCACGTAATACACGAGGTTGCCGGCCAGCGCATGGCGCGCCAGTGCGAACAGGTCGGCGCGCGTCAGGCGGGCAAGCAGGGCGGACAGGCGCGGGCCCATGAGGACGAGGGCGATGGCGCCGTAGGCCAGGTAGCGGCCAGCCGCCAGCTGCAGCGGCGTAAATGCGGCCAGGTAAGCCGGCGCGATGAACACCATGCCCCACATGGCGCCGGCCAGCAGGCCGCACAAGACACCGATCCCCATCCGCCGCTCTTTCTGTTGCTACCTGTTTGTTCGTGTTTGTTTCGGTCGAGACCGTCAGCGGGGAATTGTAGCTCAAGCCGCCAGGGCGATGCGGGAGGCCGGCGGCATCACGCGCGCGCCACGGGCCTGGCCGTTCTCGAGGCGGAACGTGGCCACCACGGATTCGAGCTGGCCGGCCTGTTCGCGCATCGCGTCAGCGGCCGCGGCCGCTTCTTCGACCAGTGCGGCGTTTTGCTGCGTGACACGGTCCATCTCGACAATCGCCGTGTTGACCTGCTCGATGCCGGCGCTCTGCTCTTCGCTGGCGGCGGTGATCTCGTTCATGATCACCGTGACCTGGCCGATGCTGTGCACGATCTGCTGCATGGTCGTGCCGGCCAGGTCAACCTGGCGCGTGCCTTCGCGCACTTGCGCCACCGAGTCGTCGATCAGGCCCTTGATTTCCTTGGCCGCCGCCGCCGAACGGTGGGCCAGCGTGCGCACCTCGCCGGCCACGACCGCGAAACCGCGACCTTGTTCTCCGGCGCGGGCCGCTTCCACCGCTGCATTCAGGGCCAGGATATTCGTCTGGAAGGCGATGCCGTCGATCACGCCGATGATGTCGACGATGCGCTGAGAAGAAGCATCGATGCGACCCATTGTCCCGACGACGTCGGCAACCATGCGGCCGCCTTCACCGGCCACGCCGGCGGCGGTGGCGGCCAGGCTGTTGGCGCGGTGCGCGTGCTCGGTGTTCTGGCGGACGGTCGAGGTCAGTTCTTCCATCGAGGCGGCGGTTTCTTCCAATGCGCTGGCCTGCTGTTCGGTGCGGGCCGACAGGTCCTGGTTACCGCTGGCGATTTCGCCCGAGACCTGCGAGATGGTGGCGGTGCCGTCGCGCACCTGGCCGACGATGCCGGCCAGGCTCGTGTTCATGCGGCCCAGCGCATCCATCAGCTGGCCGACTTCATCGCGCCGGCCCGTCTCGAAGCGGCTGGTGAGGTCGCCCCCGGCGACGCGTTCGGCGACCTCGACCGCGGTGCGCAGCGGCAGCGTGATCGATCGGGTGATGAACCACGCGCAGGCAATGCCCAGCAGCAGCGCCACCCCAGCCAGCGTGAACAGGATCACCTTGGTGCTGGCGTACGAATCGAGGATCGTGGTTGCGATGACGCTGGTGGCGGCGATCTGCATGTCGGCGAACTTCTGTACCACGGCCAGGTAAGAGGTGGTTTGCGGCACCATGCGGGCACGGTAGATTTCATCGAGCTGGGCCTGGTCGCCGGCGCGCTTGGCGGCAAACAGCGCGTCGCGCGCCGCCATATACGCCACGCGCTCTTCCTTGACCACCTTGAGTTGCTCGCGCACGGCCGGATTGACCAGCGCTGCGTCGATTTCCTTTTGCAGCACGTTCGAGCGCGCGGTGATGGCGGCGCGGCGCGCGGCGACCACGTCCAGGATCGACGCGTCGGGGCCGTAATACACGGTCTCGTTGATCGCTGTGTTGACCTCGATGTTGCGGCGCCACTCGGCGATATCGCGCTGGTTCTTCATGCTGGTCTTGACGAGGCGTTCGGTCATGCTGCCTGCTTTTTCCATGCGCGTGAGCGAGGTGGCGCTCAGCGCGACCAGCAGCGCCAGCACGATTGCAAAGCCCAGCCCGAGACGGGCGCCTAACTTCAGATTCTTCATTGGAATGGTCCTAAGGGTCGAAAGTGCAGCGCTTGACGGCCAGGCTGCAGGTGGCGGAACGCTTGTATCGCCCAGGCAGGCGGTGCGCCAGGAAGCGCGGTTCACGGGCAGTATAGCGTCGTACCATGCCTAAAAGTTGCAATGCGGCAAAATCGCAACTCAGTAGTGGTGCTGATTGTGATGCCAGGCGGATGATGCATCCCATGCGCTCCCAGTCCTACATCGAGCGGAGTGAAGCGCCTATGGCAGCGGTTGGAAAACGGCCTAAGATGATTGAATAGATATTAGTCAGGAGACAATCATGGCAATGAACAACGACACCAAGAATCCGGATAGCAAGGGCCGCAACTGGGATCAGCTCACGAGCGGCACGACAAGCGCGGCGACGATGGGCGCGGGTTCGACCGGCGATATTGCCGGCAGCGGCAGCAAGCAGTCGTTGACTGGAGGCGGTGCGCAGCAAAAAGCCGATCAGCAGGCCGGGCGTACCGATGATCTGCTGGCGGGCGGTTCCAGCGAAGAGCAGGGCGATGCGGGTTTCCAGGGCAAGACTGACGGCTTGGATCGTCAAGGCAGCCAGGCGGCGGCCGGAACTGGAAATCGCCAGGGTAACAAGTAATAGGGTAAACGTGCGCCGTATGGTGCACGTCCGGCGTCTCTCGTTAAGCCGAAAGTGCAGTGCGTCCGACACGCGGCGTAGGCGCAGGATTGCGCTTGGCGGCCAGTTGCGGCTGGCTACCTTCGGTGCGGAACGTGCCGACCACGGCCGCCAGTTCACCGGCCTGTTCGCGCATGGCGTCGGCTGCTGCCGCCGCTTCTTCAACCAGCGCGGCGTTCTGCTGTGTCACCCGGTCCATTTCGACGATGGCAGTATTGACCTGCTCGATGCCCGCGCTTTGCTCTTCGCTGGCGGCAGCGATCTCACCCATGATCACCGTGACATGGCCGATGCGCTCGACAATTTGCTGCATCGTGGCGCCGGCGCGGTCGACCTGCTGCGTACCCTCGCGCACCTGATTGACGGAGTCGTCGATCAGATCCTTGATTTCCTTGGCCGCGGCCGCCGAACGGTGCGCCAGCGTGCGTACTTCACCGGCCACGACCGCGAACCCGCGACCTTGTTCTCCCGCGCGGGCTGCTTCCACCGCGGCATTCAGGGCCAGGATATTTGTCTGGAAAGCGATGCCGTCGATGACGCCGATGATGTCGACGATGCGCTGCGACGACGCGTCGATCCGGCCCATGGTGCCGACCACGTCTGCCACCATGCGGCCACCGTCGGCGGCCACGCCGGCGGCGTCCTGCGCGAGAACATTGGCGCGCCGCGCATGCTCGGTATTCTGGCGCACGGTCGAGGTCAGTTCTTCCATCGAGGCGGCGGTTTCTTCGAGCGAGCTGGCTTGCTGCTCGGTGCGGGCCGACAGATCCTGGTTGCCGCTGGCAATTTCGCCAGAGGCCTGTGCGATGGTCGCAGTACCGTCGCGGACCTGGCCGACGATGCCCGCCAGGCTCGTGTTCATGCGCCCCAGCGCAGCCATCAACTGGCCGACTTCGTCGTTGCGGTCGGCCCTGATGCGGCTGGTGAGGTCGCCGCCAGCCACACGTTCGGCCACGTCCACGGCGCCCCGCAGCGGCACCGTGATCGAGCGGGTGATGACCCAGGCGCAGGCCGCGCCCAGGATCAGGGCGACCGCGCCCAGCGTCAGCAGGATCACGCGGGTGCTGGCGTACGCATCGAGGATATTGGTGGCGATGGCGCTGGTCGCCTTGATCTGCATGCCCGCGAACTTCTCGACCGCAGCCACATAGGTTGCCGTATGGGGCGTCAGGTTGTTGCGATATGCCGCGTCGAGCTGGGCTTGATCGCCGCTGCGCTTGGCATTGAACATCGCTGCACGCGCGGTCAGGTACGCCGCGCGTTCCTGCTTGACCACGCCGAACTGCTCGCGCACACCCGGATTCTTCAAGGCGGCATCGATTTCGCGCTGCAGCACGTCCAGCCGCTCGGTGATGGCTTGGCGGCGCTTGTCGTTGTTGTCGAGGACCGACGCATCAGCGCCGTGATACACGGCGTCGTCGATGGCGGTATTGACTTCGATATGCCGGCGCCATTCGGCGATGTCACGCTGGTTCTTCATGCTGGTGTTGACCAGGCGATAGGTCAGGTCGCCTGCGCTTTGCATGCGGGTGAGCGAAGTTGCGGCAAGGGCAACCAGTAGTGCGAGTACAACGGCAAAGCCTAGCCCGAGACGGGCGCCTAATGACAGATTCTTCATTGGTAAATGATCCTGTGGAGCCAGCGCGCGAAATTGGCGCACGCTGCGAATGTTCGACGTCGGCATGTGGCCGGATAACGAGGGATGCGCGAGAGCGCATGACGGCGCGCATTATAGTTCAAAAAAGAAACATATGTTGCGTCGAAGCAAAAACGCATCGAGCATGCGCGCCGTCCGGTCGAACGGGATGGCATTGCGCCAAAGGTGAGGATGGACAGCACTGCGGCCGAAAGCGCAGGCATATGACCTGGCCAGGATGAAGACGCTGAACTTGTTCGATCGCCAAGGATAAATTGCCCGAGCAAAGGTCAGAACACAAAGTTTCGGAACTGCCGGATTATATGTGCGTTATGCTGTCGGAATGCAGGCATCGCCGTGCCACAGCTCAAGATCTGGAACGTCGGCCTGCTGCGCGCTTCCGGCAGTGGTCAGCAGTGCTTGCACCGATGTGTAACCATTTTGCATAACAGGCATCATTGACATGACAGATTGTCATCACTATTAGTGATAGTGTGTCAGAATGTTGCGATGACTCAAGAGCTATCAAACACCCGCTCCTATCGCGGACAGACTCCCGAGCAGCGCCGCGCTGACCGGCGCAGCCGGCTGATTGCGGGCGCCATCGCCGTGTACGGTGAACGGGGCTATCACAACGCGACCGTCAAAGCCGTTTGCGATGCGGCCGGGCTCACCGAACGCTACTTTTACGAATCGTTCGCAAACAGTGAAGCATTGTTGATCGATTGTTACAATTTCGTGACCGGTTCGGTCCTGGAAAAAATCCTGCACGCCGGTGAGACGGCGCGTGGTGGCAAGGTCGCGCGCTCCCGAGCCATGCTCCACGCTTATTTCTCCTCGCTCCAGCGCGACCCGCGTTCGGCGCGCGTGTTCCTGGTTGAGATCCGTGGTGTCAGCGCCGCCGTGGATCGTACTTTCGACGATTCGTTGCGCGAATTCGGTGCCGCCGTGGCGCGTTTGCTGGCGCCGGAAGCGCTGGACGACGAGTTGCTGCAGGCGGGCGTCATCGGCGGCGTGATCCACATCGCCATGCGCTGGATCGCGTGCGGCTACGAGCCGCCGATCGACAAGGCAGTTGCCACGGCGCTGCGCCTGGGCACGGTGTTGGCGAATTCGCGCCGGATCGCGCCGCGCAGCGTGGCATAGTCGGCCCGAACAGGCAAGGCGCCGTCACCGCGAGGGACGGCGCCTTTTTTTCAGATAGGCGCTGTCACAGTTAGCTGTAGATGACGCTGACTGCGATACGCAGCAATTGTTCCCTGGTCGTTATCCGGCCGCCATCATGTGCCCAACGCCAACCCAGATAGTTCGGAAGGTAGCGCGACGCCACGCCATTGAACCGTGCCAGCCAGGTGCGAAACCGGCTGTGATAACCATTGACGTTCTGAACGTGGATCGCGCTCTGCCTGGCATGGCGCACCCTCACGCCAGCGCGTAGATTGACACACTCGTGCGCGATACCGTGCCGGCGAGAAAAAGAACGGTAGGCGGCATTGGCATCGGTGACCAGCAGCGCTTGCCGGTCGAGTTTGGGGAGCAGGTGTTGCTCGAGCTGCGCCGCCTTCAATGCGCCACGACCGACGACGGCGTCGATCGTCGCTCCGCTGCGATCACGCGCTATCAGAATACAATCGAGTTCGTTGGAAATGCCGCGCTTGCTGGCAGCGCCACCTCGCTTGCGCGGCGGCCGGTTGAGCGTGCGCGCCCCTTTCTGCGATTCGAGCAAGAACATTTCGTCGCATTCGACGATGCCGCCCAGTTGCGCCGGGCGATCCAGCTTGACCCAGTGCAGAAACCGGTGACGCCAGCGAAAAGCCGTGTTGCGGTGCACGCCGACGCGGCTGGCGGCGCGCCGCACGCTCGTCGCGTCGAGCAGGGTTTGCAGATAATCGAGCCATTTGCCGCGCAGCCGAAGGCGCGCCAGCGGCGTGCCGCTCAAGTCGTTGAAAGTGCGCCCGCAGTCGCGGCAGCGAAAGCGCTGCAGATCGTTGGCATGGCCGTGCCGGTACCAGCAACGACTGCTGCAACGTGGACAACAGCGCCCAGCCTCCCGGATCTGGCCGATCAACGCGATGACCTGCTCGAGGCCGGCTGCCGGGTGCAATGCATCGAGCACCCGCAGGCGCTGTGGCTGGTTCAACAAGCGCAGCTTGCCGAACCAACTCGTGAAACGGGGCGCTTTCATGGACCGCTCCTGTCGATGGCAACAGGGGTTGGACTGCGCGGCAGCTCATCGGTTCAGATCTCATCACTATTTAACGATAACAGCGCCTTCAGATATGCAGGGCGTGTCCCAGCGCGCGCAGCGCGGTTTCCTGCACTGCTTCACCAAGGGTCGGATGGGCGTGGATGGTGCGCGCCACGTCTTCCAGCTGCGCGCCCAGTTCGATTGATTGCGTGAAGCCAGCCGCCAGTTCGGCTACCCCGACACCCACCGCCTGCCAGCCCAGAATCAGGTGATTGTCCTTGCGCGCCACGACGCGCACGAAACCATCGGCGCTCTCGATCGTCATCGCCCGGCCGTTGGCGCTGAACGGGAAGCTCGCGCTGATGGCGTCGATGCCGGCCGCGGCCGCCTCGGCCGGCGACATCCCGGCCACGACGATTTCCGGGTCGGTGTAGCACACGGCTGGCATGGCCGCCGGCTGGAACCAGCGCCGCTTGCCGGCGATGATCTCGGCGACCATTTCGCCCTGTGCCATCGCGCGGTGGGCCAGCATCGGTTCGCCGGTCAGGTCCCCGATCGCCCACACATTGCGCATCGACGTGCGGCATTGCTCGTCGATCTTGACGGCGCGCCCGTGCATGTCGAGCATCAGGTGTTCGAGGCCCCACCCGGTCGTCGCCGGCTTGCGGCCGACGGCCACCAGCACGCGGTCGGCCTCCAGGTAAGCTTCTACGCCGGATGCGTCGCGCACCTTGACCTGGTCACCCTCCATGCCGAGCACCGATGTGGCCAGGCGCACCTCGACCCCGAGGCGTTCGAGCGACGCCGTCACCGGTTTGACCAGGTCGGCATCGTAGGCCGGCAGGATGCGCTCGGCCGCCTCGACCACGGTGACCTGGCTACCCAATTTTCGGAACGCCGTGCCCAGCTCGAGGCCGATATAGCCGGCGCCGACCACCACCAGGCGGCGCGGCGCCGTGCTCAAAGACAGCGCTTCGGTCGAGGAAATGACAGACCCGCCAAACGGCATGAACGGCAGTTCGACCGCGTGCGAGCCGCTGGCCAGCAGCAGGTGTTCGCAGCGGATGCGCACCGGCTCTTGCCCGCTGCCTTCATGCGGCTGCACCTCGACCGTCTTGCCGTCGAGGATGCGCGCCCAGCCGCGCACCACGCGCACGCCCTGTTTTTTCAGGAGCGCGCCGACGCCGCCGGTCAGGCGCTTGACGATGCCATCCTTCCAGGCCACCGTGCGTTCGAGGTCGATACTGGGCGCCTCCACCTTGATCCCGAGCGGCGACGTTTGCGCCGCGTAGTGCACGGTCTTGGCGTATTCGTCGGCCGCGTGGATCAGCGCCTTCGAGGGAATGCAGCCGATGTTCAGGCAGGTGCCGCCCGGCTGCGCGCCTTCGACCACGATGGCGGCGACCCCGAGCTGGCCGGCGCGGATGCCCGCGACATAGCCTGCTGGTCCGCCGCCGATGATCAGGAGTGTCGTGTTGATCGTCTCCATCGCTTACTCCACGAACAGGGTGGCAGGAAACTCGAGGTAGCCCCGAATCGACTGGACGAACTGGGCCGCGACCATGCCGTCGATCACGCGGTGGTCGAACGACGACGACAGGTTCATCATCTTGCGCGCGACCATCGCGCCATCGCGGATCACGGGGCGGTCGACGATGCGGTTCACGCCCACGATGGCCACTTCCGGGCGATTGATGACCGGCGTGGTGACGATGCCGCCCAGCGCGCCCAGGCTCGTGATCGTGATCGTCGAACCGGTGAGCTCGTCGCGCGTGGCCTTGCCGCTGCGGGCCGCTTCGGCCAGGCGCGCGATTTCGGCGGCGTTCGACCACGGATCGCGCGACTCGGCGTGGCGCACGACCGGCACCATCAGGCCCGATTCGGTCTGCGCTGCGATGCCGATGTGGGCCGCGTCGAACGTGGTCAGGGTATTGGCCTGGTCGTCGTAGCGCGCGCTCATTGACGGAAAACTGCGAAGGGCCAGGACCACGGCGCGCATCAGCAGCGGCAGCAGCGTGAGCTTGCCGCGTTCATCGCCATAGCGCGCATTGAGCTGCAGGCGCAGGGCTTCGAGCTCGGTCACGTCGACTTCTTCGACATAGGTGAAGTGCGGGATGTTGCGCTTGGCTTCCTGCATCTTCTCGGCGATCTTGCGGCGCAGGCCGATGATCTGCGTGGCGTGCTCGCCGTGCTGCTCGGCGTAGCGTTCGTCCATGCCGCCATTGGCTACGCCGCCACGGCGCCCGGCCACGTGGGCGTCGAGGTCGGCATGCGTGATGCGGCCGGCGGGGCCGCTGCCGGGCACGAACTGGAGTTCGACGCCGAGATCCCAGGCGCGCTGGCGCACGGCCGGCGGCGCCAGCGGCTTTTCGCCGTCGGCGCGCAGTGGTGATCCTGGTGCGCCTGGCGTGGCGCGTGCCGGCGGCGTCGCCTTCACTGGCGCCTTCGCTGGCACGTTGGCTGGCGTGCTCACTGACGCTGGCATCGGCGCTGCGTGCGCCGCCACGGCTTCCAGCTGCGGCTCGGCCACTTCCTCGGCCGGCGCCGTGGCCGCGCCCGATTGCACGGGCTCGCGCCGCGCCTTGTCCGGGTTGACGTTGCCGTTGCCAGCAACCTCGAGGCGGATCAACTCGGCGCCCACGGCCAGCGCCTGACCGATGGCGCCGCCCAGGCTGGTGATGGTGCCGGCCACCGGCGAGGGAATTTCCACCGTCGCCTTGTCGGTCATGACGTCGGCCAGCACCTGGTCTTCACGGACGGTGTCGCCCGGCTGCACATGCCAGGCCACGACTTCGACTTCGGCGATGCCTTCGCCGAGATCCGGCATCTTGATGACGTGAATACCCATGATCAACCCTCCATCGCGCGGGTCAAGGCCGCGCCGACGCGGTCGGGCCCCGGGAAGTAAGCCCATTCCTGCGCATGCGGATACGGGGTGTCCCAGCCGGCCACGCGCCCGATCGGCGCCTCCAGCTGGTAGAAGCAGTGCTCCTGCACGAGCGCGGCCAGTTCGGCGCCGAAGCCGCTCGTCTGGGTTGCCTCGTGCACGATCACGCAGCGGCCCGTTTTATGGACCGATTTGACGATGGTGTCGAGGTCGAGCGGCCAGATGCTGCGCAGGTCGATCACCTCGGCATCGATGCCCGACTCACGCGCCGCCGCCTCGGCGACCCAGACCATGGTGCCGTAGGCGATCACGGTGACGTCGTTGCCGGGGCGGACGATGGCCGCCTTGTCCAGTTCCACCGTGTAGTAGCCGGTAGGTACGTCGCCTTTCGGGTGGCCCGACCACGGGACGACCGGGCGGTCGTGGTGACCGTCGAACGGTCCGTTGTACAGGCGTTTCGGTTCGAGGAAGATCACCGGGTCGTCGTTCTCGATCGACGCGATGAGCAAACCCTTGGCGTCGTACGGGTTCGACGGCATCACGGTGCGCAGGCCGCACACGTGGGTGAAAAACGCTTCCGGGCTCTGGCTGTGGGTCTGGCCGCCGTAGATGCCGCCGCCGCAAGGCATGCGGATCACCATCGAGGCCGTGAATTCGCCGGCCGAGCGGTAGCGCAGGCGCGCCGCTTCGGACACGATCTGGTCGGTCGCCGGATAAAAATAGTCGGCGAACTGGATCTCGACCACCGGCCGCAGGCCGTACGCGGCCATGCCGACGGCGGTGCCGACGATGCCGCCTTCGGAAATCGGCGCGTCGAACGCGCGCGACTTGCCGTATTTCGCTTGCAATCCATCGGTGACGCGAAACACGCCGCCGAAGTAGCCGACGTCCTGCCCATAGACGACCACGTTGTCGTCGCGTTCCATCATCACGTCCATGGCCGAGCGCAGCGCCTGGATCATGGTCATCGGCACCGTGGCCGAGTCTTTCGGTAAATCGTCGCGTGCCATGGTCACACCCCCAGCTGTTGACGCTGACGGCGCAGGTGCTCCGGCATGTCTTTATAAACGTCTTCGAACATCGTCGCGGCGCTCGGTGCGCGCTCGTCGCCCAGGATGCCGAAACTCTCTGCTTCTTTTTGCGCCGCCAGGATCTCGGCTTCGAGTTCCGTGTGCGTGGCCTCGTGCTCGGCGTCCGACCACCAGCCCAGATTGGTCAGGTACTGGCGCAGGCGGGCGATCGGGTCGCCCAGCGGGAAGCGGGCGTAGTCGTCGGCCGGGCGATAACGCGCCGGATCGTCCGACGTCGAGTGCGGGCCGGCGCGGTAGGTGACCCATTCGATCAGCGTCGGGCCCAGGTTGCTGCGCGCGCGTTCGGCGGCCCAGCGCGAGGCGGCCAGCACGGCGAGAAAATCATTGCCGTCGACGCGCAGCGAGGCGATGCCGCTGCCGATGCCCCGCGTGGCGAACGTCACGCTTTCGCCGCCGGCAATCGCCTGGAAGCTCGAGATCGCCCACTGGTTGTTCACCACGTTGAGGATGACCGGGGCGCGGTACACATGGGCAAAGGTGAGGGCGGTGGAGAAATCGGATTCGGCAGTGGCGCCGTCGCCGATCCAGGCCGAGGCGATCTTGGTGTCGCCCTTGATGGCCGAGGCCATGGCCCAGCCGACCGCTTGCGGGTACTGGGTGGCGAGGTTGCCGGAAATCGTGAAGAAGCCGGCATTGCGCACCGAGTACATCACCGGCAACTGGCGGCCCTTGAGCGGATCGCGCTCGTTCGACAGCAACTGGCAGATCATGTCGACCAGCGGCACTTCGCGCGCCATCAGCAGGCTTTGCTGGCGGTAGGTCGGGAAATTCATGTCGCCATCTTGCAGCGCGAGCGCCTGGGCGGTACCGATCGCTTCTTCGCCGAGGCTGATCATGTAGAAGGACATTTTCTTCTGGCGCTGGGCAATGACCATGCGCGCATCGAAGATGCGGGTCTTCATCATCGTGCGCAGGCCAAAGCGCAGCAGGTCGCGGTCTGGCGCCTCGGCCCAGGGGCCAACGGCGTTGCCGTGCTCGTCGAGCACGCGGATGAGTTGCTGGGCCATGTCGCTCGTCTCGAGCGGGGCCACATCGATGGGCGGGCGCCGGACAGCGCCGGCAGGTGTCAACTGGAGATACGTAAAATCGGTCTTGCAGCCCGGGCGGCCGGTAGGCTCCGGTACGTGCAGCGACAGAGGATTGCTCTGGCTCATATGTGCTTTCCCTTGTGAGGTGGTGTGCAGCACGAAGATCATAGCGTGCTGATTGACGTTTACGTCAACTGCGCGCAACTATTTTCATATTGCTCTGCACCATACGAGGGCGTCGTGCGCGCACGAAGAAGCCCGATTGCGCGGTGTCGTACGGCGCACGCGAAGTCGCTGCGGCAGCGGTGCTGCGCAACATTTTATTTTGAATAGGAAACGCGCCGAGGTGCGAGAATCAGCGTTCTCGACTGACTAATGGAGGTGGCATGCCGACCTGTGACGACATCATCCTGTTGGCGCGCTATAACGCGACGATGAATCGCAACGTCTACGACGCCGCAGCAACGCTGCCGCACGAGGCAATCGTGGCCGAGCGTGGCGCGTTTTTCGGTTCGGTACTGGGAACGCTGAATCATCTGGTGGCCGGCGACACGATCTGGCTGATGCGCTTTGCCGGCCATGCCAGGGCGCTGCGGGCGCTCGATCTACTACGGGGCGTGCCGGTTCCGAGCGATCTGCGCCAGTCGTACGGGGACAGTTTGCCAATTCTGCGGGCGCAGCGCGAGCGCCTTGACCGGACGATCACGGCGCTGGCGGACGAACTGACGCCGCACGACCTGGAGCACGTTCTCGTGTACCGCAACACGCGCGGCATGGCGTTTCGCAAGCCCTTCGGCAGCCTGCTGCTACACCTGTTCAATCACCAGACCCACCATCGCGGCCAGGCCAGCACGCTGTTGACGCAGGCGGGCGTCGATATCGGCGTGACCGACCTCTTGATGCTTATCGGGGACCTGGGGCCGGCGTGATCCTGGCGCGCCTTTCGCGCAGCCAGAAGCCAAGCCCCAGCAACGCCAGCCAGATCGGGATCAGGATCACCGAGATGCGCAGCCCCGGTGTGAGCGCCATGATCACCAGGAGGATCGCCACGAACGCCAGGCAGATGTAGTTGGAAATCGGGAACCACGGGCTGCGAAACAGCGGCGTTGCGCCGGCGCTGTCGTTGTGCCGCCGGAAGCGCAGATGACTCCACGAAATCATCGCCCAGTTGATCACGAGCGCGGCCACGGCCAGGCTCATGACCAGGCCGAGCGCGTCGCGCGGCAGGAAATAATTGATCAGGACTGCCGAGCCGGTGGCCACGGCCGACACGGCCAGCGCGTTGAGCGGCACGCCGCGCGCATTGGTGCGCATCAGGGCGCGTGGCGCATTGCCTTGTTCGGCCAGGCCGAACAGCATGCGGCTGTTCGCATACACGCAGCCGTTGTAGACCGACAGCGCGGCGGTCAGCACGACCAGGTTCAGCACGTTGGCGACCCAGCCGTTGTCGAGTGCGGCGAAGATCAGCACGAACGGGCTGCCGCCAGTGACGACCTTCTGCCACGGGAACAGCATCAGCAGCACGGCCAGGGCGCCGATGTAGAAGATCAGGATGCGGTACACCGCATTATTGGTGGCGCTCGGGATGGTGCGTGCCGGGTCGTCCGCTTCGGCAGCGGTGATGCCGATCAGTTCCAGGCCGCCGAACGAGAACATGATCACCGCCATGGCCATGGCCAGGCCGCCGACGCCATTGGGGAAGAAGCCGCCGTGGCGCCACAGGTTCGATACGCCCGCCTCAGGCCCGGCGCCGCCGCCGATCAGCAGGTACAGGCCAAACACGATCATGCCGACGACGGCCACCACCTTGACCACGGCGAACCAGAATTCCAGCTCGCCGAACACTTTCACGTTCAGCAAGCTGAGCAGATTGACGAGCACGAAAAAGCCCAGCGCCGAGACCCAGGTCGGCAGTTCGGGGAACCAGTACTGCATGTAGATGCCAAGCGCTGTCAGTTCGGCCAGGCTGACGAGGATGTACATCACCCAGTAGTTCCAGCCCGAGATGAAGCCGGCCCGGCGGCCGCAGTACTTGTCGGCGAAGTGGGCGAACGAGCCGGCGACCGGCTCGGCGACGATCATCTCGCCCAACTGGCGCAGGATCAGGAACGCGACCGCGCCGGCAATGGCATAGCCGAGCAGCACCGAGGGGCCGGCCATCTGGATGGTGGAAGCGATGCCGAGGAACAGGCCGGTGCCGATGGCGCCGCCGAGCGCGATCAGCTGGATGTGGCGATTCTTCAGCCCGCGCTTGAGTTGGTGCTGCCCGTCGTTCATCGTCGGTCTCTTGATCTTGCTATAAAGACAGGGATTTTACTGCATTGGCCGAGCGCGGCAAACCGGCGACACATATTCGTTTGGCAAGCTATGCTGGGGGTGATGGCAATTCGCCGACACTCACTGGAGACAAGCATGCGCAAGATGATCATGATGGCCCTGGCTGGCCTGCTGTGGAAACAGTTTCAAACCAAGGTGATGAAGCGGCCTGTAGCGCCGAAGAAGACCTGGCGCTATTGAGACGGTACGAACCACTGTCACTCTTGAGGTGGCGGTTCGATGGGCGCGGCTTCGGTCGCGCTTTTTTCATGGGCGCACCAGTCACACGCTGTGCGCCATGCCCAGATTGCGATTGGCCGGCACGGCAACATCCATCAAGCCCGGACGCGGCAAATCCAGGGCCGCCATCAGGGCGATGAAGTCAGATCGTTCGCGGCCGGCCAGGCGGGCGTTGCGCGCGCGTTCCCAGCCGATGGACGATACCGATTGGCCCTTGTAGTCATGCCCGGGCCAGAGCCGCGTCGCCGGGTCGAGCGTAAACAGCTTGCGCGTGACGCTGTCGTACAGTTCACCAGCGCTGCCGCCCTGGAAATCGGTGCGCCCGCAGCCGTCGATCAGGAGCGTGTCGCCGCTGAACAGGTTGCCGCGCCACAGATAGCACATGCTGCCGGCCGTGTGCCCCGGCGTGTGGATGACCGCGATTTCTTCGCCGTCGGCGAACCCGATCCGGTCGCCGTCCTGCAGCTGGATCTCGGCCGGCGCGATGCCGCAGCCGCTCGGGGCGCAGGCCCTGGCGCCCGTGTGTGCGCGCAAGCGGCCGGCCGACGTGACGTGGTCGGCGTGGGCATGCGTTTCAAACACGTGGGTCAGGCGCAGGCCAAGGCGCTCGAGGTGCGCCAGATCGCGCGCGAAATGGCGGTCGACCGGGTCGATGATCGCCGCGTCGCCGGCGCCGGGGGCGGCCAGGATGTAGGTAAAGGTGGACGACTCGGCGTCGAACAGCTGGATCGGGTTCAAATGCATGGTGGTGTCCTCGGTAGCGCCGATGTTGTACCACATTCGCGTGTCCGGTGACAGGCTGCGGCCTGTGACCGATTCATCACTGGCCGCCTGATTTACCACCCTCATCGACCTATCATCGTCCACTACAGCGCCGTGCCGCGATCGATGCTGCGCCGGCGCTCGCAGCACCGGGCGATCGGCTAGTCGTCTTGCGGCGCCGGTTCGGGCCGTACGATCTTCTCGATCAGGAGCTTGTCGATCCGGTTGCCGTCCATGTCGACCACCTCGATGCGATAGTCGTTCCAGTCGAATGACTCGGATGCTTTGGGGATGTACCCGAACTGGTACAGCACGAAACCGGCCAGCGTGTGGTACGCGCCAAGTTCTTCGTTCGGGAAGCGCTCGGTCGTGTTGAAGACGTCGCGGAAACGCTCGAGATCGACGCCGCCATCGAGCAGCCAGCTGCCGTCCTGGCGCTGGACGGCGTCGGGATCGCTCTCTTCGCCGTTGACGGTGACGTCGCCCACGAGCGCGCTCATCACGTCCGACAGCGTGACCATGCCCTGGATGTCGCCGTACTCGTCGACGATCAGCGCCAGTTCGGCGCGGTTTTTCTTGAACAGCTCGAGCAGCACCATCGCACCGACGGTCTCCGGCACGAACAGCATGTCCTGTACGGCGTGCTCGATATTGACTGCCTCGAGCGAGCCGTGACGCACCGATTGGGCCA
The DNA here is from genome assembly GCF_040790145.1 of Massilia aurea. GTDB lineage: Bacteria > Pseudomonadota > Gammaproteobacteria > Burkholderiales > Burkholderiaceae_D > Telluria > Telluria aurea_C. The sequence continues at coordinate 481,043 of NZ_JBFMMP010000001.1, read as the reverse complement.
GCAGGTCGCGCACTTTGACGAAGCCGAGGATCTGGGCGCGATCGCCGCGGTACACCGGGAATCGGCTATAGGTGTGGCACGTGATGAGTTCGAGCGTGTCGCGGCGGTCGGCGTCCAGGTCGATCATGATCAGGTCGACGCGCGGCGTCATCAGCGCTTTCAGGTGCCGGTCATCCAGGCGCAACGCGCGCGAGACGATGTCGTACTCGGTCTTCTCGAACAGGCCGGCGTCGGTGCCTTCCTTGAACATGCCGGTGATGTCTTCCTCGGTCGGCGCTTCTTCTTTTGCGTCGTGGATGCCGAACAGGCGCACGATCGCTTCGGTGGTCAGGGACAGTACCTTCACGAACGGCGACATGATGGTCGAGAGCAGCGACAGCGGCGGGGCGATCAGCGTCGCCATCGCTTCCGGGTGGCGCATCGCGATGCGTTTCGGCACCAGTTCGCCCAGCACGATCGAGACGAAGGTGATGGCCAGCACGACGATGAACAGGGCGATTTCGTAAGCGTAGGGTGCGAGGAAGCCCACGACTTCGATCTGCGGCTGCAGGCGCTTGACGAGCGAGGCTTCACCGAAGGCGCCGGTAAAGATGCCGATCAGCGTGATGCCGACCTGGACTGTCGAGAGAAAGTGGCTCGGGTTGTCGGCAAGGTTGATGGCGCTGCGCGCGCCGCGGCTGCCTTCTTGCGCGCGCCGTTCGAGGCGCATGCGTTTTGCGGAGACGAGAGCGAGTTCGCTCATCGCGAACACCCCGTTCAGGAGGATCAGAACGAGGATGATCAATATATCTGACATGACGAGCAGTAGGCCTATGGCCGGGCATTCCGGGCCGTGGCCGGGTACGCCACCATGGCATACGGGGGGATCATGGCATAAATGACAAAAACGTGGGGGACGACAACGGTGCGCCAAGGAAATACGGGGCAGTCCAGGGCTGCCCTTCAGTGCGCCAAGATCTACGGCGTCGCCCGGAACCGCTTGGCAATCCCCGCCCAGCACTGCTGATAATCGGGCTGCAACTGCGGCGACGCCAGCGCCTGCGCCGTTGGCACCAGCACATTCCTCGTCTCGAACATGAACGCCATCGTGTCGCTCACCTTGTGCGCCCGCGTCGTGTCTGCATTGCTGGCCTTCTCGAATGTCGCCGCATCCGGCCCATGCCCGCTCATGCAGTTGTGCACGCTCGCGCCGCCCGGCACGAACCCGTCCGCCTTGGCATCGTACGCCCCATGAATCAGCCCCATGAATTCGCTGGCCACGTTGCGGTGGAACCAGGGCGGGCGGAATGTGTCCTCGGCCACCAGCCAGCGCGGCGGGAAAATCACGAAGTCGAGCGTATCGACGCCCGGCGTATCCGACGGCGCCTGCAGCACGAGGAAGATCGATGGATCCGGATGGTCGTAACTGATCGAGCCGATCGCATTGAAGTGACGCAGGTCGTATTTATATGGCGCATAGTTGCCGTGCCACGCCACCACGTCGAGCGGCGAGTGCCCGATTGGCGCCCGCCATAGCCGCCCGCCAAACTTGGTCACCAGTTCGAAATCGCCCTCGACATCCTCGTACTGCGCCACCGGCGTAAGGAAGTCGCGCGGATTGGCCAGCCCGTTCGAGCCGATCGGTCCCATATCGGGCAGTTGCAGCAGGGCGCCGAAGTTCTCGCAGATGTAGCCACGCGCCTCGCCATCCGGCAGCGCCACCTGGAACCGCACGCCGCGCGGGATCACGGCAATTTCCTGCGGCGCGATGTCGAGCACGCCGAGCTCGGTGGCGATGCGCAAGCGGCCCAGCTGCGGCACGATCAGCAATTCGCCATCGGCGTCATAGAAGTAACGGCCGGCCATCGAACGGTTGGCCGCATACAAGTGCACGGCGCAGCCCGTCATCGCCTCGGCCGAGCCATTGCCCGCCATGGTCACCCAGCCGTCGATGAAATCGGTCGGCGCGTCCGGCATCGGCAGCGGATTCCAGCGCAACTGGTTCGGCGGCGCCGGATTATCGAAGCGGCCCACCATGCGCGGTGCATCGAGCGGCACGAAGCTGCCATGCACCGCCGCCGGCCGGATGCGGTACAGCCACGTGCGCCGGTTGTGGCTGCGCGGGGCGGTGAACGCCGTGCCGGATAACTGCTCGGCGTACAGGCCATAGGCCACCTGCTGCGGTGAATTGCGGTGCTGCGGCAGCGCGCCGGGCAGGGCCTCGGTGGCGAATTCGTTGCCGAAACCGGACTGGTAACCGGTCGGATGGGCCATGCTGGTCTCCCGCGAAGAATGAAAACAGGTTTGCATGGCGCCACTCTAGAATACTCGGCACAGTTTTACGAGATGAATAGAAAAATGTAGACTATTGATTTGCTGAATACTGCTGTTCGGCACGGTCCTCCCGCGTAGACAATGCGCCACCAACTGTAAAGCACCATGATCGAACCGCACGCCATTGACCTGAACCTGCTGTCGGTCTTCCAGGAAGTGTACCGGGAGCGCCAGATTTCCAGCGCCGCCCGCCGCCTTGGCCTGAGCCAGTCGGCGGTGAGCAATGCGCTGGCGCGGCTGCGGCGCGCGTTTGGCGACGAGCTGTTCGTTCGCACGGCCAGCGGCATGCAGCCGACACCGCTGGCGGTGCAGATGGCCGAACCGATCGGCGCGGCGATGGCGCAGGTGGCGCTGGCGCTGAACCAGCGCAGTCGCTTCGAGCCGGCCACCAGCACCCGGCGGTTCTGGCTGGCGATGACCGATGTGGGCGAGGTGTACTTCATGCCGACCCTGATCGAGCGCTGCCGGCAGCTGGCGCCGCATGTCGAACTCAGTTCGCTGCGCGTGGGTGCGTCGAAGCTGAAAGAAGAGATGGAAGGCGGGCGGGTCGACCTGGCGGTGGGCCCGTTCGAGGATGTGTCCGATGCGCTGTACCAGCGGCACCTGTTTCGCCAGCCGTTCGTGACGATGTTCCGCAAGGGCCATCCACTGGGCAAGGGCGCGCTGACGCTGGCGCGCTTCGCCGCCGCCGAGCACTTGCTGGTCGATGCCGCCGACAGCCCGTACGATCGGGTCAATGCCGTCCTGGCGCGGGCCGGGATTGCGTCGACAACGCGCTTTCGGGTGCCGCATTTTACGGCGGTGCCGTATATCGTCAGCTCGAGCGAGCTGGTGGTGACGGTGCCGCAGAAACTGGCGGAACGGGCCGGCCCGCCGTTCGCGCTCGAGTGGGCCGCGCCGCCGCTCGACCTGCCGCCGCTGCAAACGAATATTTTTTGGCACCGCCGCTTCAATCAGGATCCCGGCAACGTGTGGTTGCGCGGTTTGCTGGCCGACGTGTTCGCGGAATGATCGTCAACGCATCACCGTAATAAAAGGAAGAGACAATGGCAGACCTGTTTGACAATCCCATGGGCCTGATGGGCTTCGAGTTCGTCGAGTTCGCATCGCCAACGCCGGGCGTGCTCGAACCCGTGTTCGAGGCGCTGGGCTTTACCAAGGTGGCCGTGCACCGCTCGAAGGATGTGTCGCTGTATCGCCAGGGCGGCATCAACTTCATCATCAACAACGAGCCGAAAAGCTACGCGGCGTACTTCGCCGCCGAACACGGCCCGTCGGCGTGCGGCATGGCGTTTCGCGTGCGCGATGCGCACAAGGCCTATGCCCGCGCGCTCGAGCTCGGCGCCCAGGCGGTCGAGATCCCGACGGGCCCGATGGAGCTGCGCCTGCCGGCAATCAAGGGCATCGGCGGCGCGCCGCTGTACCTGATCGACCGCTTCGACGAAGGCGAGACGATCGGCAAATCGATCTATGACATCGACTTCAAATTCATCGATGGCGTGCCGCGCAACCCTGAAGGCCACGGCCTCAAGATCATCGACCACCTCACCCACAATGTGTATCGCGGCCGGATGTCGTACTGGGCGGGCTTCTACGAGAAGCTCTTCAACTTCCGCGAAATCCGCTACTTCGACATCAAGGGCGAGTACACGGGCCTGACCTCGAAAGCGATGACGGCGCCCGATGGCATGATCCGCATCCCGCTGAACGAAGAAGGCAAGGCCGGTGGCGGGCAGATCGAGGAATTTCTGATGCAGTTCAACGGCGAGGGCATCCAGCACATCGCGCTCTTGAGCGAAGACCTGTTCGCCACGGTCGACCGCCTGCGGGCGGCCGGGGTGCCGCTGATGACGGCGCCGCCCGAGACCTATTACGAGATGCTCGAAGAGCGCATCCCGGGCCACGGCGAAGACGCCGGGCAGCTCAAAATGCGCGGCCTGCTGCTCGATGGCGCGGTCACGGACGGCAAGCCGCGCCTGCTGGTGCAGATTTTCGGCGTGGCGCAGCTGGGCCCGGTGTTCTTCGAATTTATCCAGCGCAAGGGCGACGATGGCTTCGGCGAAGGCAATTTCAAGGCGCTGTTCGAGTCGATCGAGCGCGACCAGGTCAAGCGCGGCGCGATTGCGGGTGCAACTGCGGGCGCAACTGCCAGTTAATCTCGAATTTGCTATCCTGCATGTTTTCGGCGGCCCCCGTGGCCGCCTTTGTTCGCAAGGAGAAAGCATGCTGGCGGCATTCGCGGTCCTGTTGTTGTTCCAATGCCTCGGGGAGGGCGTCGTGTTTCTGCTGCGCCTGCCGCTGCCGGGCCCCGTGGCCGGCATGCTGTTTCTGGTCGCCGCGCTGATCGTCTTCCCCAGGCTGCAATTGCTGGTCGAGCAAGCCGCCAATGCGCTGCTGGCGCATCTGTCGCTGCTGTTCGTGCCGGCCGGCGTGGGCATCGTCGTCGCGGCCGCCAGCGGCAGCGGTCACTGGCTGGCCATTGTCGCGTCGGTGATCGTCAGCACGCTGCTGGCGCTGGCCGTCACCGGCCTGCTGCTGCGCGGCCTGAAAGGTGGATCCACGAAAGACGGCGATGCTTGAGCTCGCCGAGCTGCGCCAGTTCTGGGTCTACTTGGCTGCCTCGCCCTTGCTTGGCCTGACCATGACGCTGTGCGCCTACCTGGCCGCGCAGCGCATCGGCGTTTGGTGCAAGGGCGCGCCGCTGGCCAATCCAGTGGCCATTGCGATCGCCATCGTCGTCGCCATCCTGAGCGTTTCCGGCATGTCGTACGAGCGCTATTTTGCCGGCGCCCAGTTCGTGCATTTTCTCCTCGGCCCGGCGACGGTGGCGCTGGCCGTGCCGCTGGTGCGCCAGTTGCCACGCCTGCGCCGGCACTGGCTGCCTCTGAGCGCTGCGTTGCTGGCCGGGTGCGCGACGGCGATCGTGTCTGTCGTCGTGGTGGCCCGGCTGCTAGGCGCTACCCCCGAGCTGCTGGCGACGCTGGCGCCCAAGTCGGTGACGTCGCCAATTGCAATGGCGGTGGCCGAGCGGCTGGGCGGCATCCCGGCATTGACGGCGGCGCTGGTGATCGGTACCGGCATCTTCGGCGCAATGTTTTCCACTTTCCTGTTTCATCTGCTGCGGGTGCGCTCGGATGCTGCGCGCGGGTTTGCGATGGGCCTGGCCGCGCACGGGATCGGTACGGCGCGCGCATTCCAGCTCAGCGCCGAGATGGGCGCCTTTGCCGGATTGGCCATGGGCCTGAATGGCGCGCTGACGGCGCTGCTGGCGCCATGGCTGGTGCCGCTCGTGATCGGCTGGATGGGATAGATCCCTATGCTGCGCCGCGCGATCGTCAAGCCGATTACATTGGCGACTTCGACGTTTGATGGAGCGCCTCGTGACCCGGAATACAACGATCAGCCTTGCTATCCAGGGTGGGGGCAGCTATGGCGCCTACGGCTGGGGCGTACTCGACCGGCTGTTGCGAGAGCCGGGCCTGGACATCGATGCACTGAGCGGATCGAGCGCCGGTGCAATCAGCGCCGTCGTCGTCGCAGGAGCTGGCCGGCGCGATGGCTGGGCCGACGCGCGAAGGGCCGTTGACACGCAATCCCTTGCGCCATTTTCTGGCTGCGACGATTGACTTCGAGCGGGTGCGTGCCTGCGACGAGCTGGAATTATTTGTCGCTGCGACCAATGTGCGCACCGGCACCGGCAAGCTGTTCAGGCGCCATGAAATGGATGTCCAGCGCCTGCTGGCATCGGCCTGCCTGCCGACCGTGTTTGCTGCAGTCGAGGTCGATGGCGAGATGTACTGGGACGGCAGTTATGTTGCCAATCCGCCACTGGCGCCACTGATGGCACACGGCGACGGGTCGGACATCGTCATTATCCAGAACAATCCTATCGCCCGCAGCGATATACCACGCACGGTGGCCGACATTGCCAACCGCGCCAATGAAATCGCGTTCAATATCAGCTTTGTGCGCGAAGTCGGCGCGCTGCAGTACCTGGGCGGTGCGACGGACGAAGCGCGGGGTGCGGGCGCGACGCCTGCGACCAAGTTCCTCCATCTAATCAGCGGCAACGAGCATCTGGCCGAGCACGGCATTTCCGCGAAGTTCAGCGCCGAGCTGCCCTTCTTGCAAACACTTCACGACCTTGGGGTGGCCTCGGCCGATGCGTGGCTCAGGGAGCAGGGCGCCCACATCGGGATCAAGTCGACACTTGACCCGATGCCTGTTTTTTATGCCGATCTGTAGATCGTAAAAACACTGTTATCATTCTTGACAACGGCGCCGAATGTGGCTGTGGCGCCAGTCAAACCGGCATCACGCGCTGGCTGGTTTGGCCTTCCAGGTTTTTTTCGGCGTCAGTGCGACTGCCGCGATCAGTGCCCCGGCCACGCCGACGGCGAGCGCAGCCGTGCTGCCGGAGAAGCCCACGAGATGCTCCTTGGCCAGCTTGCCAGCCTTGGGGCCGACCAGCGGGAGGCGGCGACGGTTCATTGCAGCGCCCAGCTCGGACAGGCGCGCCTTGCCCAGCAGCTTCTCAGCGTCCGGCAACAGCCGCGTTTCTTCATCCGCAACGTGGTGCATCACGTCGCGCATCAATTCCATCACCAGATCGTCGTGGCGTGGGTCGGCCCCGCCTGTGCGGCGCAATTGCGCGATCAGCCGGCGCATTTCATCGTGCTCGGGTTCGGCTTTGTGAATGAAAGGCTCATTGGCGTCCTCACGCCGCATCACCGGATAGAAAAATTCTTCCTCCAGCGTCGCATGGATTTCCAGCGCATCGCAGATCGTCTCTGCCAGTGCTTTCTTGACGGTCGGACTCTTGTCAGGGGAATACTGGTGGAAGGTCACCATGACATGGGAATGATCGAATCGGATCATGTCGGTGATGGTTGGGCTCAGCTGCTTGAGATTGAACATGGTCATAACCCCGGGTGTGGTTGTTTAAATAATATGGTGTTCCACACGCCGGTCAAATCATGTAGGTGCGTGTGCCGACATGTTGTCAGCCAGTTTCCAGACGAAGCGCGAGCAGGCGATCTGCGCTTGCCTAGAAAAAATGTTGAACTGGAATAAGGTCATGTCACATTTGTCCTACATGCAGTCGAGATCACAACTGACGAGAAACCATTAGTTGTCATGCGATTATGTGTGCCTGGGCTGCCGTACCCGGCGCTGGCCCGTCCTGGATGGTCACGCATGACGCGTGCCGCGAGGATGAACACCATTTTCGAGGACACTTTCCATGTTTGCTCATAACAAGCGTTTGCAGTACACCGTACGCGTCAGCGGGCCGAACCCCGGCCTGGCGAACCTGATGCTGGAGCAGTTCGGCGGCCCGCAGGGCGAGCTTGCCGCTGCCATGCGTTACTTTACCCAGGCAGTGGCCGAAGACGATCCGGGCCGCAAAGACCTGCTGTTCGATATCGCCACCGAAGAGCTGAGCCATCTCGAGGTCATCGGCAATATCGTCGCCATGCTCAACAAGGGGGCCAAGGGCCGCCTGGCCGAGGGCGTCGACATGGAAGCCGACACCTATCGCAGCATCACGGGCGCCGGCAACGACAGCCATATCACGCAGGTGTTGTACGGCGCCGGCGTGCCGCTGACCAATTCGGCCGGCGTGCCGTGGACTGCGGCCTATATCGACTCCATCACCGAGCCGAGCGCCGACCTGCGCTCGAACATCGCCGCCGAAGCGCGCGCCAAGATCGTCTACGAGCGCCTGATTTCGCTCACCGACGACCCTGGCGTAAAAGAAGCGCTGGGCTTCCTGATGACGCGCGAGGTGGCGCACATGAAGTCGTTCGAAAAAGCGTTGTACGCGATGGAGCCGAATTTCCCACCCGGCAAAATGCCTGTGGTACCCGCGTTTGCGAGCGTTTACTACAATATGTCGCAGGGCGAAGGCGAGGTGCGCGGCGCCTGGAACCAGGGCGCCGACTGGGACTTCATCAGCGACCGCGACAAGCAGATGGCAGTCGATGGCGGCGCGGGCGACGCCGAGGTGGCGCTCCCGACCGACGATATCGACGTGCTCGAGATGATGGCGGCGCGCACGTTGTCCAACCCGATGGCCATGCCGCGCACGGGTTCCGAATTGGGCATGATGCAATCGGCATCCGGTGGTACGATAGGTGGCAATAGTGGTAACGCCATGGGTGAGCCGACCGTCGCTTCCCGGGGTGGGCCGCTTGACGACACCGGCATTGCCAAAAAGAAGAAGGCCAGCATCAAGAAAGCGACGTGATTGACGTTCAAAACGCGTCGCACTAAACGAGACCGCGCCGGCTGCCGCAGAAGATGCGGCGCCGGCAATCAGCTACAGGAAGCCGCATGGATAGTCAAACCGAGAAAGCCCCACCACATCGTGGCCTGCCAAGCTGGCTCACGCCACGTCTTGCAATCGGTTTTGGCATCTGTGCCATCGGATTCTTCGTCCTCGTTGGCAGCATGATCGAGCAGATCATGAATGCCAATCCCAAGATGATGGGGGCCTTGCTCGGTGGCGGTACGGCAGCGGCCGCAACTGCGCTCGGTACCTTGCCCGTCTTGTTCGCACAGAATTTCTCCAAACGTACTTACGATTCCTTCCTTGGTTTCGGTGCCGGCGTGATGCTGGGCGCGACGGCGTTTTCGCTCGTCATTCCGGCGCTGAGCGCGGCGAAATCGGCCGGCGCGGGCAACTGGGAATCGAGCTTGATGGTGGGGGCCGGTATCCTGGCCGGCGCTGGCGCGATTCTCCTGATGAGCCGCGCGGTGCACACCGACAGCATTCTTTCGACCGACCCAGACAAGGTGTCACTGCGCCGCGCCTGGCTGTTCGTGTGGGCGGTCGCGCTGCACAACCTGCCCGAAGGCCTGGCGATCGGCGTGGCCTTCGCCGGCATCGACGTCGAAAAAGCCACGTCGCTGGCCACGGGCGTGTCGATCCAGGATGTGCCGGAAGGCCTGGTGGTGGCGCTGGCGCTGCATGCCGTCGGTTACAGCCGCCTGGCTGCGGTCGGCATGGGCATCGTATCCGGCCTGATCGAGCCGATCGCTGCCGTGTTCGGTGTTGCCCTCATCGGCATCGCGGGCGGCTTGTTGCCGTATGCGCTGGCCGCCGCCGCTGGCGCCATGCTGCTGGTGATCGTCAACGACGTGATTCCCGAATCGCGCCAGTCGGGCAACGGCACCCAGGCCAGCATCGCGCTGGTGATCGGCTTCATCGTGATGACGGTGCTTGATACGGCGCTGGCCTGATAGCGCCTTGCACAACGGCGCGAAGCTGACGTTGGCCGGCTCCGCGACCGCCGTCGATCACGCCAGCAGCGCCACAGTGTGCTGTGTCATCGGCTGCTGCGTGGCGTCGTGTGCGTACGTAAAACACCTGTCGGCCGCCAGCGGCCGGTCGACGTAATACCCCTGGATTTCGTCGCACCCGAAGCGTTTCAACTCGCACAGCTGCTCGCTGTTTTCCACACCTTCCGCTACCACCTTCAGGTTCAGGCTGTGCGCCAGATTGATGACGGCGCGGGTGATTGCGGCGTCGTCGCTGTCGTGCGGCAGGTCGCGGACAAACGTGCGATCGATCTTGAGCGCGTCGAGCGGGAAGCGCTTCAGGTAGGCCAGACTCGAGTAGCCGGTGCCGAAATCGTCGATCGACAGGCGCATGCCCATGGCCTTGATCCGACCGAGAATCTCGACCGCTGCGTCCGGATTCACCATCAGCATCGATTCGGTGAGCTCGAATTCGAGCAGCGCCGGGGCGATGCCGCTCGCCACCACGATGCGTTCGATCGTTGCCGCCAGGTCGCCTTGTTCGAGCTGGCGGGCCGACAGGTTGATCGCCACCGGCACGATCGGGAATCCAAGCGCGTGCCATTGACCCAGCTGGCGACAGACTTCTTGCACCACCCATTCGCCCACCGGAATGATGAGACCCGTGTCTTCAAGGATCGCGATGAAGTCGGCCGGCGGCACGAGTCCGCGTTGTGGGTGTTGCCAGCGCAACAGCGCCTCGAAGCCGCTGGTCTTGCCGCTGGCAAGGTCGAGCTTGGGCTGGTAGTGCAGCAAAAATTCGCGCCGTTCGAGCGCCTGGTGCAATTCGGCTTCGAGCTTGACGCGCTCGGCCATCGCGTCATGCATGGCGGGGCTGAAAAACTGGAAATTGCCGCGCCCACTATTCTTGGCCGCATACATGGCCGTGTCGGCGTTCTTGAGCAGCGCCTCGGCAGCGACGCCGTCCTGCGGATAGCGTGCAATGCCGATGCTGGCCGAGACAAACAACTGCTGCCCCTGCAGCACGAACGGCGCGGCGAGCGCGTCGATGATGGCGGTGCACAGCGTGGCGATGTCATCGTCTTGCACCATATCGGGCAAGATCAGCGCGAATTCGTCGCCGCCGAGCCGCGCCACCAGGTCGCCGGGGCGGGCGCAAGCCTGCAGGCGCTTGGCGGCAAGGACCAGGAGCTGGTCGCCGACACCATGCCCGAGCATGTCGTTGACTTTCTTGAAGTGGTCGAGGTCGATGAACATGACGCCGGTACGGCGCGTGCCGGCTGCTGCCGCGTCGATGGCCCGGTCGAGCGACTCGGCCAGGAAGCGCCGGTTGGGCAGGTCGGTCAGGGCGTCGTACTGCGCCAGGTAGGTCAGGCGCTGCTGGGCCGAGTGGCGCTCGATGGTGGTCGCCAGGATGTGCGCGATGCTGCGCAAGAAATTGCGGTCGTCCGGGCCGAACGAGCGCGCATCTTCGGCAAAAGCGGCGAGCATGCCGAACGGGCCCTGGGTGCAAATGACGGACTCGTCGAGGCTGCTGCGCACGCCATACTCGGCGCCGAGCGGCGCCAACAGGGGGAGTAATAACGCCGCCGCGTCGTGCCGGGGCAGTTGGCCTCGAGGCAGTGCAACACTGAAACCGACCGCGTTTGCGAGCGCGCCGCTCCCGGCGCGGAGCACCAGGGCACGCTCGGCACCGGCTGGCTCGAGAACAAACAGGGCGGCGCCCGGGACGCCCAGGCCAGCGGCGGCAGTCTCGGTCGCCTCCTGGAACAGGTGGTCCAGGTCGGTGCTCGCCAAGGCGGCGCGTCCCAGCGCTGCAATCAGGTTCTCGCGCCGGGCGTTGGCCACGATCGTGCGCTCGAACGCCTTGCGCTCGGTAATGTCGATGTCGATGCAGATATAGCGCTCGACGACGCCGCCGTCGAACATGGGCACGATCGTGCGATGCCATTCGAGCGCGCGGTCGCGGCCAGCGATCGTGACGTCGCCCTGCCAGACATGCTGGCACGGCGCCCATGGCTGCGCCGTGCCGGGCAGGGTGAGGCTTGCCAGGGGCTGGCCGACGACGGCGTCCCGTGACAGGCCGCTGTTGGCGATGAAATGGGCGTTGACGACGGTGATGCGTCCATCGACATCGATCTCCGACACGATCGCGGCCTGGTCCATCGCGCTCTTGTGCTGCACGAGCGAATTCATGAGCAGCTCGATCTGTTCGCCGTACTGCACGCGCAGGCTGGCGGTGCCGCGATTGACGGCCAGGATGGCTTCCTGGATCTCGAGTGGCGCATCCTCGTGCAACGGCGCCTCGGCGGTCACCAGGCCTGCGGCCAGGTCATGCTCGAACGTGCGCAGGCCACCCAGCCGGTCCAGCCAGCGGCGCAACAAGACGCGCATCAGCAAGAGACTGGACGAGGCCAGCACGGAAGCCATCGCCGCCGTCTCGATGATCAGTTGCCACAGTTGCGCTGCCAGTCTGGTGACATCGAACGACAGACGCAGCACCCCGTAGTCCTTGCCGCCGACCGTGATCACTCGGTTGACATCGTAGAAACGTTCGTCGATCAGTGCGGTAAACCAGGCGGGCGGGATCTTGTGGCGAATGTCCGGCGCCTCCAGGGTGATCGCGCCGCCGCCCAATTCCAGGAACTGGGCACGTTGAAACGGCGATTTGACGAGCATCTTGCCCAGCGTGCGCTTGACCGTGTCGTAGTCGCCGATCACGACGCTTTCTTCGATTGGCTGGATCACTGCCTCGACCAGCATCAGCGCATTGTCCTGGGTCTCTTCGATATGCTGCAGGTACTGGTAGCGGTAGAACATGCCCAGGCCAGCCACGAGCAAGAGCAGCAGCGTGGCCGCAAACACGCCGAATACACGGCCCATCAGCGTGCGCGGCAGGAATACACGCTTGAGCGTGCGTAGCGGGGACATTCTCATGGCAAAAGATGTCAACGCAGGCTGGCTGGCGCTTCGGCGTAGAACGCCCGGTAGCTGGCGTAATCGGCATGGCTGGCCGCGACAAACGAGAGTGGCACCGGTGCGTGGATCAGCGCCGCCGACTCGGCGAGCACCCGTTTGCCCTCCGCGTCGTTGTGCATCGTCAGGAATGCAGCGGCGACGGCGCGCACCTGCTCGGCCGGCACCCGTGGCGAAGCCATCAGCGCCAGATCGTTGAATGGTGCCGAACTCCATAGCACGCGAAACGCATTGCCTTCGCGGCCGCTCCAGTTGGCCACCAGCTGGGAGTTGGCGCCGACGGCCCTGACCATGCCCGCGAACAATTGTGTGAAAGCGGCATCCTGGTTGCCGGCAAATACGACGTTCACAGGGATGCCGGCGCGCAGCAACTGAGCATAGGGTACTTTATAAGCGACCAGCGCTTCTGCGCCGGGAAAGCTCACCGCCGTCCCGGCCAGCTCCCGCAGATCCCTGATGGGCGAGTCGGCCGGCACGACGATCTGCGCACGGACGGGCGGCGAGTTGCGGCGCCCGAACACCGTCCACCCCATTTTTTCGCGGTCTGGACTGAACAGGTGATTGGTGAAGGCGAAGTCGACTTCACGCGCGAGGACGAAACTGGTCGTGTCCGCCGACGTGCGCCCAAGCTTGAGCTTCATGCACACCTTGCTCCTGCTCGACACGTAGCTGATGATCGGATTCCAGAAGCTGGCCGACACCTGCACATTGAACTGGTTGACTGGTGAAAAGCTGTAGCAGGGCGGTGGCGCGGCGTGCGCCACTTGCGACAAGAAGAGGGCGCCAGCCAGAAGCGACAAGTGCAGATGCATGGGATGGTCGAAGTAAACAGCAATGGAAGGTGCGCGAGTGCGCAATGTAGCGCGGCAGACAGGCGAGCACCGCTTGGTGCTGTAAAGATCATACCATTTGCAAAGATTGCTGGATGGAATGCTGAGTTGCCTATCGCCATAAATCTTCTGCTGTCGACAAAAACAACAACGGCCCCGCAGGGCCGTAATGTCGTTCAGTCAGTCTAAAAAACCGTCATTCCCGCGGGGATCCAGGTCCGTTGCACTGCCACTTCGATATTTGCTTGTGGCGTGCTAAAAACTTGGATCCCCGCCTTCGCGGGGATGACGTTGTTTTGAGTCAGGGAAAAAAAATTACGCTTAACTGAACGGCATTACGCTCAGGGCCGTTATTGTTTTTACTAAATTGCAGCTAGAGGATCAGTCACGAATCTCCAGCTTGCGGTTCAGGCTCAGCGCCGCCAGCGTGGCGACGGCTGCCGACAGCAAATACAGGCTGACATAACCGAGACCGAAGTTTGCCGACAGGCCCAGGGCGACGAGCGGTGCGAACGCCGCGCCGACCAGCCATGCCAGATCCGACGTCAGCGCCGCACCGGTGTAGCGGAAATGCTTCTGGAAGTTCGACGTCGTCGCGCCCGCTGCCTGGCCGTACGACAGGCCCAGCAGCGTGAAGCCGATCAGGATGAAGGCATTCTGGCCCATGGTGCCGCCGTCGATCAGGGTTGGCACGAAGGCCGAGAACAGGGCGATCAGCGCAGCCAGGGTACCGAGCGTGGTGCGACGGCCGACCTTGTCGGCGATGTAGCCCGAGGCCAGGATGCCGAGAGCGGCCAGGCCGGCGCCGAACATCTGCACCAGCAGGAACTCATCGACCGGACGGGTATCGTACAACTGGATCCACGACAGCGGGAATACGGTGACCAGGTGGAACAGCGCGTAGCTGGCCAGAGCGGTCATGGCGCCGATGACGATATTGGTGCCCTGATTGCGCATCAGGTCGCCGACCGGCGCCGGATTCATGTGGTTGCTGTCCAGCAGACGCGAATACTCGGTGGTCGAGACCAGACGCAGGCGGGCAAACAGGCCGACGACGTTGATGGCGAAGGCCACGAAGAACGGGAAGCGCCAGCCCCAGGTCAGAAAGTCTTCTTGCGACAGGTTGGCAACCAGATAAGCGAACACGCCGGCGGCGATGACGAAACCAAGCGGTGCGCTCATTTGTCCGAGCATGGCGTACCATCCGCGCTTGCCTTCGGGTGCGGAAAGCGCGAGCAGCGATGGCAGGCCATCCCACGAACCGCCCTGGGCAATGCCCTGGCCGATACGCAGCAGGGCCAGCATGACGATCGCGGCGCCGCCGATTTCGCTATAGCTCGGGAGCAGGGCGATGACGACGGTGCAGGTGCCCATCATGAACAGGGCGATCAACAACTTGATGTCGAGGCTCCAGCGCTTCTGGATCCACATGAAGAGCAGGGTGCCGAACGGGCGCGCGATGAACGCGAACGCAAAGATGGTGAAGGCGTACAGCGTGCCTTCGAGGCGGTCGGCGAACGGGAAGAAGATCGACGGGAACACGAGGACCGAGGCGATGGCGTATACAAAGAACTCGAAATATTCTGCCGAACGACCGACAATGACGCCGACGGCGATATCGCCCGGAGAAATATGTTCATCGCGGGCATTGAGATTACGGGCGCCGCTGTTAGGGCTGGTGATTGGAGCGGCGTCATCGCCGCCGTACGTCGTGCTGTGCATGTTTTATTCTCCAGAAGTCGTGTCGGCGGTCGCCACTATTGTGGATAACACTGTTATTAAAATTGCATTACGGCAAAGGGTGGGACAAACTGTCCAATGTTCTTTGACGACCGTTGGCATTACAGTAGCATGCTCTCCCTCCATGTAACGTTAGATACCTAGCATGATTCCACAAATTGTCCGCCGCGGACTCCCATTACTTCTGCTTGCAGCGCTCGCTGGCTGCAACACGGTCGTGATGAATCCAACAGGCGATATTGCAAAGCAGCAGGCCGATCTGATTGTCATATCGGTCCTATTAATGTTGATCATCATCGTTCCGGTGATGATCCTCGTCGTCTGGTTCGCCTGGCGCTACCGCAAGGGTGCCAACGCAACCTACGAACCTGACTGGGATCACTCGACCAAGCTCGAACTGATCATCTGGGGCGCACCGCTCCTGATCATCATCGTGCTGGGCTTGATTACCTGGGTCAGTACCCACAAGCTCGACCCGTACCGTCCGCTCGATCGCATCGATGCCAACCGTCCGCTCGCCGCGTCGGTCAAGCCACTCGAAGTGCAGGTGGTGGCGTTGGACTGGAAATGGCTGTTCATTTATCCAGAACAGGGTATCGCTTCGGTCAATCACCTGGTGACCCCGATCGACGTGCCGGTGCGCTTCAAGATCACCTCGTCGACCGTGATGAACACGTTCTATATCCCGACCCTGGCCGGCATGATCTACGCGATGCCCGGCATGGAAACGGAACTGAACGCGGTGCTGAACAAGACCGGCGATTATCGCGGCCTGTCGGCCAACTTCAGCGGCGACGGTTTCTCGCACATGAAGTTTGCCTACAAGGGCGTGACGCAGGCCGATTTCGACACCTGGGTCAAAGAGATGAAGACCGGTACCGAAGTGCTCGACCGCGCCGACTACATGGTGCTCGAGAAGCCGACCGCGAAGGAACCGGTGCGCCACTATGCACAGGTCGAGCCTGCGCTGTTCAACCGCATCCTGAACCGCTGCGTTGCTGAAGGCACGATGTGCATGAATCAGCAAATGCACGAGGATCACAAGCGCAACGAGATGGCCGCGGCCATCCGTCAGCTGCCAAAGGATGGCAAGTCCATGCTGGCAGAGGCGCTGGAAATGTGCGTCGCCCCTTTTAATACTGTGAAGAAGTAACCATGCAAGACACTTTCGACTTGACGAAGTTTATCTTCGGTCGGCTCGGCTGGGATGCGATTCCCTTCCATGAGCCGATTCTGCTTGCTACCTTCGCGGGCGTGATCGTAGGCGGTATTGCCCTCGTTGGCATCATCTCCTACTTCCGCCTGTGGGGCTCCCTGTGGAACGACTGGATCACCAGTATCGACCACAAGAAAATCGGTATCATGTACATGATCCTGGGCCTGATCATGCTGTTGCGCGGCTTTGCCGATGCACTGATGATGCGCGCCCAGCAGGCGCTCGCCTTTGGCGACAATGCCGGTTTCCTCCCGCCGCACCACTACGATCAGGTGTTCACCGCCCACGGCGTGATCATGATCTTCTTCGTGGCGATGCCGTTCGTGACGGGCCTGATGAACTACGTGGTGCCACTGCAGATCGGTGCGCGCGACGTGGCCTTCCCGTTCCTGAACAACTTCTCGTTCTGGATGACCACGATGGGCGCCGTGCTGATCATGGCATCGCTGTTCGTCGGTGAGTTCGCACGTACCGGCTGGCTCGCGTATCCGCCGCTGTCGGGCATCCTGGCAAGTCCGGGTGTGGGCGTCGACTACTACATCTGGTCATTGCAGATCGCCGGGGTAGGTACGTTGTTGTCCGGCGTGAACCTGATCGTCACCATCATCAAGATGCGTGCACCGGGCATGGGCCTGATGAAGATGCCAGTCTTCGTCTGGACCTCGCTGTGCACCAACATCCTGATCGTCGTCACCTTCCCGATCCTGACCGCCGTGCTGGCCATGCTGGGCATGGACCGCCTGTTCGACACCGCGTTCTTCACGAACGACCGTGGCGGCAACGCGATGATGTACGTCAACCTGATCTGGATCTGGGGTCACCCCGAGGTCTACATCCTGATCCTGCCAGCCTTCGGTATCTTCTCCGAAGTGGTCTCGACCTTCTGCGGCAAGCGCCTGTTCGGCTACACCTCGATGGTGTACGCGACCTGCGTCATCATGGTGCTGTCGTACCTGGTCTGGCTGCACCACTTCTTCACCATGGGTTCGGGCGCCAGCGTCAATGCGTTCTTCGGCATCACGACGATGATCATCTCGATCCCGACCGGGGCCAAGCTGTTCAACTGGCTGTTTACGATGTACCGCGGCCGTATCCGCTTCGAGCTGCCAATGATGTGGACGATTTCGTTCATGCTGACCTTCACCATCGGCGGCATGACCGGTGTGATGCTGGCGATTCCTGCGGCCGACTTCGTGCTGCACAACTCGCTGTTCCTGATCGCCCACTTCCACAACGTGATTATCGGTGGCGTGGTGTTCGGTATCTTCGCCGGCCTGAACTACTGGTTCCCGAAAGCGTTCGGCTACAAGCTCGACAAGTTCTGGGGCACCGTCTCGTTCTGGCTCTGGTCGATCGGCTTCTGGGTTGCATTCACCCCGCCGTACATCCTGGGCTTCATGGGCTACACCCGCCGCGTGAGTCACTTCGATGACATGTCGGTCCAATGGCTGTTCCAGATCTCGTTCCTGGGCACCCTGATGATCGCCGGTGGTATCGGCGCGCTGCTGATGCAACTGTATGTCAGCTTCCGTGACCGCAACACCGCACGTCTGCGCGATTTCACGGGCGATCCGTGGGATGGCCGTACGTTGGAATGGTCGACCTCGTCGCCACCGCCAGACTACAACTTCGCGTTCACGCCAGTGGTGCACGACAACGACACCTTCGCCGACATGAAGAAGAACGGTTATCAGCGTCCGCTGGCAGACTTCGTCGCGATCCACATGCCGAAGAACACCTGGGCCGGTTTCGTGATCTCGGCGCTGGCGTGCGTGGTCGGCTTTGCCATCATCTGGCATATGTGGGCCCTGGTCGCGGTGGCGTTCGTGGTCCTGCTCGGCACGATCATCGCCCATACCTTCAACTACAAACGCGATTTCTACATTCCGGCAGAAGATGTCCTGAAGACCGAAACCGCACGTACTCGTATGCTGGAAAGCCATGTCTGAAATTAAAGCAACCATGACAGGCGGGATGACACCCGCCGAAGTGACCGCGCGCTACATGGCGCGGGAGCACCACCCGGAGCAGGGCACGCTGCTCGGCTTCTGGCTCTACCTGATGAGCGACTGCCTGCTGTTTGCATCGCTCTTCGCGGCCTACGCCGTGCTGGGCCGCAACTATGCAGGCGGCCCGACCGGCGCCGAGCTGTTCGAGCTGCCGCTGATCGCCCTGAACACCGCGTTCCTGCTGGTGTCGTCGATCACGTTCGGCATGGCCATGATCTCGGCGCAAGCCAAGAACGTGGGCAAGACCAAGCTGTGGCTGATCGTCACGGGCCTGTTGGGCGTGGCGTTCCTGTCGCTGGAAATCTATGAGTTCCAGCACCTGATCCACCTGGGCGCCGGTCCGCAGCGTTCGGGCTTCCTGACGGCGTTCTTCTCGCTGGTCGGTACCCACGGCCTGCACGTGCTGTTTGGCGTCGTGTGGCTGGTGACCCTGTTCGTGCAGCTGTCCAAGCATGGCCTGACGCCTGAGAACTTCCGTCGCCTGGCCTGCCTGTCGCTGTTCTGGCACTTCCTGGATCTGGTCTGGATCTTCGTGTTTACCTTTGTCTACCTGATGGGAGTGCTGCCATGAGCGATCATCACAACGAGCACGGCCATGGTCATCATGGTCATGACAGCTACCAGATCCACTACAGTGGCAAGGATTACGCGATCGGCTTCGTCCTGTCGCTGATCCTGACCGCCATTCCATTCTGGCTGGTGATGGGCAACGTGCTGGCGCCGGACATGACCCGCTGGGTCGTCCTCGGCTTCGCCGCGGTCCAGCTGGTGGTCCAGATGGTCTACTTCCTGCACTTGAATTCGAAGGCAGAAGGCGGCTGGAACATGATGGCGCTGGTGCTGACCATCGTGCTGCTGGTCATCGTGATGTCGGGCTCGATCTGGGTCATGCACCACATGAACACCAACATGATGCCGGGCATGGGTGCTGAAAACACCTCCGACATGACCTGATGGTGGTGATGCACGAGCAGCAAACGCCGACCCCGTCGGCGCACGACCAGCCCCATCCTGCGCGCTCGCCGTTTGTGCGGCGCCTGATGGCGGTACTGGCCCTGCTGCTGCTCGTGCTGTTTGCATGTCTGGGGACCTGGCAGGTAGTTCGCCTGCAATGGAAACTGGACCTGATCGACCGCGTCGACGCACGCGTGCATGCGACTCCCACTGCGCTGCCTCCCGCAGCGCAGTGGCCGCAGATTTCAAAAGAATCCGACGAATACCGGGCCGTTGCCCTGTCGGGTCACTATCTCTACCAATTCACTGCACCGGTCCAGGCTCTGTCCGAGCTGGGTGCGGGCTTCTGGCTGCTCACGCCGTTCTGCACGGACGAGGGCCACATCGTGTTTGTCAACCGCGGCTTCATTCCTTCATCTGGCGACATCGCCACGCGCTTTCCGGCGCGCACGGCCGGCGCCAATCTCTGCGCTTCAAAAGGCGAGCAGGTCAGGCTGACCGGTTTGCTGCGTATCGCCGAACCCAAGGGCGGCTTCCTGCGCGACAATGACCCGGTCGGCAACCGCTGGTACTCGCGCGACGTTGCGGCCTTGACCGTCGCGCGCGGGTTCGATCCCGCCAGCACCGCGCCGTTCTTCGTCGACGCCGGCAAGAACCAGGATCCGCAAGGCGCGCCCGAGCGCGCCGTCGGTGGCCTGACCGTTATTTCGTTCCCAAATAATCACCTCGTATACGCGCTGACTTGGTATGCTCTCGCCCTCATGGTGGCCGCAGCCTGGTGGTGGGTGGCACGCTACGAGGCGAGGCGTTCGCGCAACGCCGACGATTAAGCTTGGCTCTGCCCGGACTGCCGGGCGCCGGGCACGAACACTAACGGGTTTCGATGCAATCTCCGCTGGATTTCTTCGCCAGGGCGGCGCGCACGTCGCCGTCGGCCGCGGCCGCGAACGTGGAATTCGCCGCCGGCCACAAGAACATGCTGCAGCTGATCGAGCTGCGCTGGATCGCCGTCATCGGCCAGGTGACCACCATCGCCGCCGCCATCCTGCTGTTCGGGATCGAGCTGCCGCTGGTGCACATGCTGCAGGTGCTCTCGTGCCTGATCGCGTTCAACGTGGCCAGCCACCTGCGCTGGCACGAGCGGCGCCCGGTTTCGAACGGCGAGATGTTCATGGCCATCCTGGTCGATGTCTCGAGCCTGACGGTGCTGCTGTACCTGTCCGGCGGCACCACCAATCCCTTTGCCTTTCTCTATCTGTTGCAGGTAATCGTCTCGGCCGTGCTGCTCGACGTGCTCTGGACCTGGAGCATCGTCGTCATCACGATTACCTGCATGGCGGGCCTGGCTGCATTCGCCGAGCCGCTCGCGTTGCCGTTCGACCATGAGCGTGGCATTAGCAGCCTGTACGTGCAGGGTTTATTGGTGTGCTTTTCGCTCAATGCCGGGCTGCTGGTGCTGTTTGTATCGAGAATCTCGGACAATGTGCGCGACAAGGCAACGCAACTTGCGGCGCTGCGCCAGAGCGCGGCCGAAGAAGAACACATCGTGCGTATGGGCCTGCTCGCCAGCGGCGCCGCCCACGAGCTGGGCACGCCGCTGTCGACCGTCTCGGTGATCCTGGGCGACTGGAAGCGCATGCCGGCGTTTCGCGACGATCCCGAGCTGCTGGGCGAGCTGACCGAAATGCAGACCCAGCTGAAACGCTGCAAGTCGATCGTCAGCGGCATCCTGCTCTCGGCCGGCGAAGCGCGCGGCGAATCGGCCGAACGCACGACCTTGCGCAGCTTTCTCGATGGGCTGGTCGAGCGCTGGCAAGCCAGCCGTCCGGTGCGGGGCTTCACGTACAATGACCGGATTGCCGATGACCTGTCGGTGGCGAGCGACTCGGCCCTGCGCCAGACGGTCGACAACCTGCTCGACAATGCGCTGGAAGCGTCACCCGACTGGGTGCGGCTCGACGCGCACATCGACGAGCGCACGCTGGTACTGTCGGTGCTCGACCGCGGCCCGGGCTTCGCGCCGAGCATGCTCGCGCAATTCGGCAAACCGTACCAGTCCACCAAGGGCAAGCCCGGCGGTGGACTGGGCCTGTTCCTGGCCGTGAACGTCGTGCGCAAACTGGGCGGCACCGTGACGGCCACGAACCGGGAAGAGGGCGGCGCCGTGGTGATCCTGCGGCTTCCGCTGTCGGCCATTGAACTCGAAGAGGAACTGCACGATGTCGAACCCTGAGCCGCTGCTGCTCATCATCGAAGATGACGAAGCCTTCGCCCGCACCCTGAGCCGCTCGTTCGAGCGGCGCGGCTACCGCGTGCTGGGTGCAACCGGCCATGACGAGGCCGCGGCCCTGCTGGCGCAGCACAATCCCGGCTACGCCGTGGTCGACCTGAAGCTCAAGGGCCAGACGTCTGGCTTGGCTTGCGTGCAACTGCTGCACGAACACGATCCGGACATGCTGATCGTCGTGCTGACCGGCTTTGCCAGCATTGCCACGGCCGTCGAGGCAATCAAGCTCGGCGCCGTGCAGTACCTGGCCAAGCCGTCGGACGCCGACGATATCGAGGCGGCGTTCGGGCACGTGGCCGGCAGCGCCGAGATCGAGGTGACCAATCGATCGACGTCGATCAAGACGCTCGAGTGGGAACGTATCCACGCGGTGCTGGCCGAGACCGATTTCAATATTTCGGAAGCGGCGCGCCGGCTGGGCATGCATCGCCGCACGCTGGCGCGCAAGCTCGAGAAGCAGCGGGTCAAGTAGGCATGCGCGCATTGATCATGGCCACCGCGCTGCTGCTGGGCGACCAGGCACTGGCCGCGCCCTCCCAGGCCCAGGTCGATTCGGGCCGTCGCCTGTTCGCGCGCTGCGCCGGCTGTCACGATACCGGGCCGGGCGCGCGCAATGGTTTCGGGCCGCAGCTCAATGCGGTAGTGGGACGCAAGGCTGGCAGCGCGGCCGGCTATGCCTATTCCCCGGCGCTGAAGGCCTCGAGTCTCGTGTGGAGTGAACAGAATCTGGTGGCGTTCATCCGCGACAGCGAGAAGGTGGTGCCGGGTAACAAGATGCGCTTCCTGAGCTTCATGAGCGAGAAGCAGGCGGCGGACATCGTGGCCTATCTGCGCGTGCACGGCGTGGCGGCGCCCCCGCCACGAAGGTAGCAGAACTTCACTGCAGCCCCGTCATCGCGAATGACGCAGCACATCCAGCAGTTCCTCCATCTGCACCGGTTTGTTCAGATGCCGGTCGATGCCGGCGTCGGCGGAACGCTGGCGCGAATCGGCGTCGCTCCAGCCGGTCAGTGCGACGACGTACGCATCGTTTCGCAGCAAACCCTGCTGGCGTGCACCGCTGGCCACGTCGTAGCCTGACATATCCGGCAAACCAATGTCGAGCAGCACCATGCGGTAGGGGCGGCGCGCCAGGGCAGCCAGGGCGGCCGCGCCGGTGTGCGCCAGATCGACCGTGAAGCCGTGCATCTCGAGCAGCGCCTGCAGCAGGTTGGCGGCATCCTCGTTGTCGTCGACCACGAGGATCGCAGGCAAGCTCGCGGGCGCGGCGCTTGCGGGGTCAGTGTCCGGCGCCAGCGCCGGCGTCGGCACAGGCGCCGGCGCTGCGGCAATTTCTTCGCTCAACGGCAACACGATCTCGAAGCTGGCGCCCTTGCCGTGCCCGTCGCTGTGCGCGGCCAGCGTGCCACCATGGCGCTGCACCAGGTCGCGCGTGAGCGCCAGGCCGATCCCCAGGCCGCTGTTGCCGTCGGTGCCACTGCGACCTTCTTGCGTGAACATGTCGAACAGGCGCGGTAGCATCGCGGGAGAGATGCCGCGGCCAGTGTCGCTGACCCGCATGCTGACCGTGCGGCCTGGCTGCAAGCTCACGTGCAGGCTGATCCGGCCTGGCGTTGGCGTGAACTTGAACGCGTTGTGCAGCAGGTTCGACACGCACTGGGCAATCCGCGTGCTGTCGACCAGCACGGGGATCGGTTCTGGCGGCAGCACCAGGTCGAACGCGTGGGCCGAGGCGTCGATCAGTGGCGCGCTCGTCTCGAGCGCGCTGGCGATCACGTCGCGCAGGTCGGCCGGCGCCCGCTGCACCGTCAGCTTGTCGGAATGGATGCGCGATGCGTCGAGCAGGTCGTCCACCAGGCGCGTCAATTGCAGGCCCTGGCGGCGGATGATGGCCGCTGCCCGCGCCACGCCGTCGTCGGCCCCGGCGCGCAATGCGATCAACTGGGCGGCGGACACGATCGGCGCCAGCGGATTGCGCAATTCATGCGCGAGCATCGCGATGAACACGTCTTTTTGCCGGTTCGCCTCGCTCAGCTCGGCCTGGCGCGCGACCAGGGCATCCTCGCTCTCGCGCAGGCGCGTGCCGGTGGCGCGCAGCTTGCGCATGGCCAGGTTCATGCGTTCGATCACCAGGCAGTCGACCACCAGGATCGACGCAAAAAAGACCAGCGCGATCAGGTCGCTCTGGGCCATGGCTGTCGGCGCGAGACGAGGTCCCATGAAGAACGCCCACGCGGCCCAGGTGCTCAGGAAGGCAACGAACAGGCCCGGGCCGAGGCCGGCCACATACGCTGCCAATAGCACGGCAGGGAAGAACGACAGGAACGGAAAGCCGCGCGCCGGCAAGACGTCGACCAGCATGAAGCGGGCGGCCAGCGCCACGAGGAACAGGAAGGTGGCGAACAGGTAACGCAGCGCGAACGGCGCCGCGCCGTCACGCCAGGTGCCGCCGGAAAACTGGGGTTGCATGGTCAGGATACAGTAAGGGGGCGACGTCGAAGGGGTGACGTCCGCTCAGGTAAAAGATTATAAACAGTTACACCCGACAAGTTCAGGGAGATAGCTTGCTCAGTGCAAAGGCGGCGAGAAAGCCGGCGGCCACGATCAGTCCGGCGAAGTCATGGGTTTCTTCGAACGCTTCCGGAATCATGGTGTCGACCACCATTGCCAGCACGCCACCGGCCGCCACCGCCGTGATCGCCGCGATCATCTCGGGCGGAAACTGGTGAAACAACGTGAAGCCGGCCGTCGCCGCCAGGCTCGAGGCGACAGCAATCGCGGCCCAGACGCTGACAATGTACCGGGTCGAATGGCCGGCGCGCTTCATTCCCGCCGCGCTCGACAAGCCTTCCGGCAGGTTCGACAGGAACACTGCCGCCACCATGGCCATGCTGACGCCCTGGCCGCCCAGCAGCGACAGGCCAATCACGATCGATTCGGGAATGCCGTCGAGAAGTGCGCCGACGGCGATCGCCGTGCCGCTGCCCCTGGCCTTCGGGTCGGTACCTTGCGGGGGCGTGGAGCGTTTGCGGTGCCGGGCGCCCTTGCGCGCCAGCAGCCAGTTGGCGCCCGTATAGATACAAGCGCCAACGACGAAACCGGCCGCGGTCGAGGCAAACCCGCCCGTCTCAACGGCTTCATCCATCAGTTCGAACGACAGCGCCGAGATCAGCACGCCACTGCCGAACGCCATGATCGCGGCCACGAACCGCTGCGGCACGTTGTAGCGCACCCCGATCGCGGCGCCGAGCAGCAAGGCGCCGCCCGCCAACAACCCCCAGAATCCGGCCTGTAACCAGCCTGCTACTTCCATGCCCACTCCTGTCGCGTTGCGCCGTGTGGCGTCACTTGCTTGTCCATTGGCACAAATAAGGTTGCCTTGATTATATTTTTCGGGCAAACTGCGGATGTGGCACGTGGGTCGTACGACCCGCTTGCCCCGATCAGCGAAGGGGCGGTCAGCGCCGCTTCTTTTCGTCCCCCGTGTTCGCCGGGGGACGTTTTTTTTCCGCCACCTGCAGCGCCTGGCCCGGACGACTACGACTGGCCGAGCGGAATCTTGCCTGCCGCCTCGTCGGTATCGAGCTGGGAGATCAAGCTGCCCAGATCCTGTTCCAGTCGCAGCAGCGTCGCCTCGTCGAGCGTGGCAAGCGCATTGGGAAGCACCCCGGCCAGCGGCACCGGGGCGCGACGCAAGACTTCCTGGCCGGCCGGCAGCACGCGCAGGGCAACGCTGCGCCGGTCGGCGCCTTCGCGCGCTGCACTCACGTAGCCACGCTCGACCAGGCCGCGCACCAGGTTGCTGGCGGTGGACTGGTGGATGTCGAGCGCCCGACCGAGGCTGGTGGCGCCGATCCCGGGCTGGCTGTCGATCACCGACAGTGCCCAGACCTGGGCGCCTCCCAGCCCGGACTCGTGCTCGAGCTGGCGAAAATGGGTCTTGACGGCGTTAAAAACGATACGAAACTGCCGCAGCACGCGCTGGGGCGGGGCATCGGTCGGCAGCAGCAGGGGATTGGGCAGGGGTTCGGACGACATGCGCGAGATGATAATGCAACCGTTGTCAAAACGCATCAGCGCACACCATATTCTTCTCCAGACACCCTTTGCAAGCGATGCGCCCGGGTTGCGCGTTCTGCGCTAGCATCTGCTGCATGCGCAATGCATCCGTTCGCCGCTCGTCAGCCACCCGAGCCGGCCTGTCAAAGGCCGCCGTGGTCACCTGCATGCTCGGACTCACGCTGACCGCCGGCTTGTGCGGCGTCGTGCGCAAGATGGAATACGAACGCGCCCAGGCCGAATTCACCCAGCGCGCCGGCGTGCGCGTGGCGGCCGTCACGCGCGCCTTTTCCGAAGCGGTCGACGCCGCGCGCGCGGTCAACCTGTTCTTCCTCGCCTCGCGCGACATCACGCGTGACGAGTTCGACGCCTTCGCATTGCCCCTCGTGGCCCGTCACGGCTATCTGAAGGCGCTCGTGTTCCAGCGCTTCGTCAGCGCCGCCGAGCGGCCGGCGTTCGAGGCCGAGCGCGCCGCGTTCTGGCCCGATTTCCAGATTCGCGAGCGCGCGCCGCCCGGCCAGACCGGGCTCGTGCGCGGCGGCGCTCACCCGCTGTACCTGGTCACCGACTACATCGCCCCCATCCTCGGCAACTCCGTCGCGTTCGGCTATGACGCGTGGTCGTATCCACCCCAGCGCAGCTATATCCAGAGCGCCATTGATTCCGGCGAGCCGGTTGCCAGCCCCTTGACCACGCTGGTCCAGGGCGGCGGCGCGCGCCCGGGGATCCTGATCACCATGCCGGTCTACCGCAGCAGCGAACGCCCATCCGACGTGTTCGCCCGTCGCGCGGCCGTGATCGGCCAGACCGAAGTGGTGATCGACGTGGCCCTGCTGGTGGGCGGCTCGCTGTATTCGGTACGCCTGCTCGACGACAACGGCTTTGCACTGCGGCTGCGCGGACCGGATGCGCTTGGCCACATGGTGGCGGCCTACCACTTCGGGCAGGCGGCGCCACCCGAGGGCTGGCTGCCGAACCTGCTGGATGGCTTCAGGCTGCGCCGCGTCGAAACCTTCGAGATCGCCGGCAGCGACTGGGAAATGGTGGTCGAGGAGAAGCCACTGGTGCTCGGGCGCCACATGGCCGAGCTGGTGGCAATGGCGCTGGGCCTGATCCTGAGCCTGGCCGCCGCCACGCTGGTGCAGCAGCGCGTGGCGCGCACCCGTCGCATCGAGGCCCTGGTCGATCAGCGCACCGCCGCGCTCGAGCGCGCCACCGGCTCGTTGCGCATCTACGAGCGGGCGATGGAATCGAGCGCCAATCCCATCCTGCTGGTCGATGCGCTCGAGCCGGGCTACCCGATCGGCTATGCCAATCCGGCCTGCGAGCGCATCTTTGGCTACTCGCCGCAGGAACTGGCCGGTCAGCCGCTCAAGCTGCTCACGGGCCTGGACACCGACCAGCCGGCGATGCAAGAATTGCGCCTGGCACTGCGCCAGCAGCGCGAAGAACATGCGCTGCTTAGCGTGCACTCGCGCGATGGCGCCGAGCTGATCAGCGATGTGTACATCGCGCCGGTGCGCCGCGCGGACGGCCAGGTCAGCCATTTCGTCGTGACCGTCTACGACGTGACGACCGCCAAGCGCTACGAAGCCGAGCTCGAACGCCAGGCACACTACGACACGCTCACGGGCCTGGCCAACCGCGCGCTGCTGGTCGATCGCATCGAGCGCGCGATTACCGCCGCCGGCGCCACGCCGGTGTGGGTCGTGCTGCTCGACTTCGACCATTTCAAGCTGATCAACGACACGCTCGGCAGGCGCGCCGGCGACGAGGCGCTGCGTCTGCTGGCCACGCGCATCAAGGGCGCCTTGCGCCCGCTCGACACGGCCGCGCGCGTGGGTGGTGACGATTTCGTGCTGGTGCTGTGCGGTTGCAACGACGAGCGCCAGGCCGCCACGCGCCTGGGGCAGGTGCGCGAGGCGGTATCCGAGCCGATGCAACTGAATGGCCAGGGCCTCGTGCTCGGTTGCAGCGCCGGGGTGGCCGCCTGGCCGGCCGACGGTATCGACGCCGATACGCTGGTCAAGAACGCCGAGATCGCCATGTACCGCGCCAAGGCTGGCGGGCGCAACGGCGTGCAGTTCTACGCTCCGCACATGAATGCGCAGGCATTCGACCGGCTGGCCCTTGAAAGCGCGCTGCGCCACGCGCTGCAAGAGCAGCAGTTCGAGCTGCACTTCCAACCGCAGGTCGACCTGGCCACGGGCCGCGTGGTGGGCACCGAGGCGCTGATCCGCTGGCGTCATCCGCTGCTGGGCACCGTGCGGCCCGATCGCTTCATTGCCCTGGCCGAAGAAACCGGCCTGATCGTGCCGATCGGCGCCTGGGTGCTGCAGACGGCGTGCCGCCAGAACCGGCACTGGCAACGCGCGGGACTGGGCCCGCTGCGCATCGCCGTGAACCTGTCGGCGCGCCAGTTCGCCGAGCCCGACCTGCTGGCCACCGTCGAGCGGGTGTTGGACGAAACGGGCCTGCCGCCCGCTTCGCTCGAGATCGAACTGACCGAAAGCATGATGATGGCCGACGTCGAGGCCGCGATCCACACCATGGAGTGCCTCAAGCGCATGGGTGTGAAACTGTCGATCGACGACTTCGGCACGGGCTACTCGAGCCTGCAGTACCTGAAGCGCCTGCCGGTCGATGTGCTTAAGATTGACCGTTCTTTTGTGCAAGACATGGTCGGCAGCGCCGATGGGGCGGCGCTGGTGGACGCCATCATTTCGCTGGCCCATGGTCTGCGCATGAACGTGATCGCCGAAGGCGTCGAGACGATCGAACAGCTCGACTTCCTGCGCGGTTCGGGTTGCGACGAGGTGCAGGGCTACGTCTACAGCCGCCCGCAGCCGGTGGAGCGGATCGAGGTACTGCTGCGCGCCGGGCGCGTGGAGCCGATCGCCAGCGCCGCGTGAGACAAACGACAATCGCGCGCCGAACGCACGCCATCGGTCGGCTATACTTGCCGAATTGACAGATTCAGCAGGCAGGGATAGCGCGTGGACCAACAGCAGAACGACGACATCACGGACAGCGCGCCCGCGCCGACGTTGCAACAACGCGTCCGGCGTATCGCCCGGCGACTGGCGGCCGGCGCCCGGGCCGGCGCCGGGGCGCTCGGATCCGGCGCACGCGAGCGCCTGCACGGACGGCCGCTGCCGGTGAAACTGGCCCTGATCGCGCTGTGGTCGATGGCGGCCGGCCTGATGGCGATCCTGGTGTGGCTGCTGATCCTGATTCCGCTCACGCCCGGCATCGATGACCTGGAGCAGGCCAGCCAGTCGCGCCCGACAGTCATCCTGGACGCCGGCGGCAAGACGCTCGGCACGTTCGAGCAGGGGCTGCAAGAGCGCGTCAAGCTGTCGCAGATTTCGCCGCACGTCGTCAAGGCCTTGATTTCAACGGAAGACCACCGCTTCTATGACCACCACGGCATCGATTTCCGGCGCGTGGCCGGTGCGCTGTGGTCGAGCGTGAAGGGCAATCCGCAGGGCGGCTCGACCATCACCCAGCAGCTGGCGCGCAATATGTTCCCGCAAGAGATCGGGCGCGCGCGCAGCATCAACCGCAAGATGAAGGAACTGATCACCGCGATCAAGATCGAGAACACCTACAGCAAGACGCAGATTCTCGAGGCGTACCTGAACACGGTGCCATTCCTGTACAACGCCTACGGCATCGAGATGGCGGCGCGCACCTACTTCAACAAGCCGGCGCTCAAACTGGACGTTCTCGAGTCGGCCACGCTGGTGGGCATGCTCAAGGGCACCCATTACTACAACCCGGTGAGCAATCCGGTGCGCTCGCTGGCGCGCCGCAATGTCGTGCTGGGCCAGATGCGCAAGCACGGCGCATTTGACGAACGGCGCTATGCGGCGCTGGTGAAACGCCCGCTGCGCCTGCGCTTTGCGCGCTTGCCGGACCGCAGCGGCAAGGACAACCACTTCAGCGCCTACGTGCGCAAGTGGCTGCTCGACTGGGCCGACGAGAACGACGTCAACCTGCAACTTGACGGGCTGGTGGTGCGCACCACGCTCGACAGCGAACTGCAGGCCGGCGCCGAGCGCGCCGTCAAGCGCCAGGCCGATACGTTGCAAGCCATTGCCGACGTCGAGTGGGCCAATCCGAACGTGCCGCGTTCGACGTCGAGCAGCATGTACACGTCGATGCGGCGCAATGTCGACCCGTTCTCGTACTACTGGATCACGCACGGGCGCGAACTCGATGCGTTCGTGCGCGAGACGGGCGCCTACCGCAATGCCGTCGAGGGCGGCGAAGCGCCGGCGGATGCGCTCAAGCGTATCAAGGCCGACCGCAGCTTCATGGCCGACCTGAAGAACGCCAAGTCGCGCCTGGAAGCGGGCTTCGTCGCGATCGACCCTGCCACGGGCGAAGTGAAAGCCTGGGTCGGCAGTCGCGACTTTGAGCGCGACCAGTTCGACCACGTGGCCCAGGCCGCGCGTCAGCCAGGCTCGACCTTCAAACCGATCGTGTACGGCGCCGCGCTCGAACGCGGCATGTCGCAAGACCAGATGTACCGCGATGTGGTGCAGGAATTCCGTGGCGCCAACGGCAGCATATGGAAACCGACTGACATGAGCGGCAACACGGGCCGGGCCATGTCGATGCGCGACGGCCTGATCTTCTCGAAGAACACCATCACCGCGCAGGTGAGCCAGGAAGTGGGCCTGCAGCCGGTCATCGACCTGGCCCAGCGCCTCGGCATTCGCCAGAGCAAGCTCGAAGCCGTGCCGGCGCTGGCGCTGGGCACGAGTCCGGTGACGCTGCTGGAAATGGTCAGCAGCTACGCCACCATCGCGGCGCAGGGCGAATACCGCAAGCCGATCTTCGTGCGCCGCATCGAAGACCGCGACGGCAACGTCATTGCCGACTTCGGCGGCAGCGCGCCCGAGCGGGCGATGTCGCAGGCCTCGGCACTGGGCCTGATCGACATGCTGCGCGGCGTGGTCACGCGCGGCACCGGCGCCGGCGTGCGCAGCCGCTTCGGCCTGTATGGCGACATCGCCGGCAAGACCGGCACCACGCAGAACAATGCCGACGGCTGGTTCATCATGATGCATCCGAACCTGGTGGCCGGCGCCTGGGTGGGCTTCAACGACAACCGCGTGGCGATCCGCAGCACCTACTGGGGGCAGGGTGGCCATAACGCGGCGCTGCTGGTGGGCGACTTCTTCCGTGGCGCGCTCGATGGCAAGCGCCTCGATGCGGCTGCCCTGCTGCCGGGCGGCAAGCGTCCGGAGCCGCGCCGCTATGAAGAAGAGCCGCCGGAAGAAGAGATCTTCGACGAGGTGCCAATCGAGCTGGCGCCAGGTTCACGCGCGGATCAGCTGGATATCCTGCAGCAACCGGTGCCGATCCAGCGGGAAGAGGCGGTCGAGGTCATCGAGCCGCAGCAGGAGCCGCCAGCCCCGCCCGAGCCTAGCGGGCAGTTGCCGCCCGCCCCGACGCCGCCGGGCGAGTCTGGTTCTGCTCCCGCTCTTGATCCTGCCTCTGCTCCCGTGCTTCCTTAGCCGCCGTCACCGCGGCCGGCTCGGCGCGCAGCAGCGGATACGGGTTGATCGCGCCGCCCATCTCGTAGATGCCGTAGTGTAGGTGCGGCGGCGTGCCTTTTGCGTTGCCCGTGTTGCCGACATAACCCAGCACGCGGCCCGCCTCGATGCGCATGCCGGCCTCGACGTCGGAGTAGCGGTCCAGGTGTGCATAGTAATGGCGCTGGCCGCCGGGGCCGGTGACCCACACGACCAGGCCGCCGAGGCGGTTGGTGCCGACCTGCGACACGATGCCTTCGGTGCTCGAGAGCACCGGCGTGCCGCGCTTGGCGAAGATGTCGATCCCTTCATGCTTGCGGCCTTCGCTGCGCGCGCCATGCCAGGTGTCGCGCAGCGCGCGCGTGCGCACGCCTTCGACCGGCACCGGCAGCGCCTCGGGCTTGGGCATCGCCTGCAGGCGCATCGTGTACAGCGCCCGTTCGATGGTGGGTTGCAAGAGGCCGTAGCCCAATACCAGGAGGATGGCGACCACGAGGACGCGCAAGAAAATTCGCATGGCGGTTCCGTATTGACAAGGTGATATCAAACAGATGGGGACGCTTCGGCGCATTCCCAGTCAGCGTGGCGAGCGATTCGGCACGAATGCGATATTCTGGGCAGATACCTTTTTCCGAAAGAACCCATCATGCGCCTGCGCTTATCCATCTTGTCCGTCAGCCTTGCCCTGGGCGCCTGCGCCAGTCCACCCGCCACGCCGTCCCTCGAAGGCACGAGCTGGCGCCTGACGTCGTTCCAGTCGAGCGACGATGGCGCGAAGCCCCTGCAACCGGCAGCGCCGGAAGCGTTCACGCTGTCGTTCGGCAAGGACGGCCGCCTGGCCGCCAAGCTCGATTGCAATCGCGGCACCGGGCCGTGGCAGGCGGTCGCAGCGGATGCGACGGGCGGCACCTTGAACCTGGGACCGGTTGCGACCACGCGCGCGATGTGCCCGCCGGATGCCATCGGCGCCCGCCTGTTGGCGGACCTGACAGCGCTGCGCACCTGGCGCCTGGAGGGCAATCGGCTGCACACGAGCCTGCCAGCCGACGCCGGCGTCTATGTGTGGGAACGCATCACGCCGTAGCTGGCACGCGCACGATGAAGCAACTGCCCTGACCGGGCCCGTCGCTGTGCACGGCGACGCCGCCGCCGTGCAGGGCGGTCAGCTGCTTGACCAGCGCCAGGCCCAGGCCCAGGCCGCCCTGGCCACGGTCGATACTCATCGGGCCCTGCACCAGCACGTCGAAAATCAGCGGCTGCAGCTCGGGCGCGATGCCCACGCCGGTGTCGCACACGCTGACCGCCACCGCGTCGCCGTCGCACCAGACGCGCACGTCGATGCGGCCACCCTTCGGCGTGTACTTGATGGCATTGTGCAGCAGGTTGTCGGCGACTTGCTCCAGCCGCGTGCGGTCGCCGTCGACCCAGGCGCCGGGCGCCGTGTCGATCGTCCACACGTGCGCTCCCGCATCGACCAGCGCCTTGGCCTCGGCGCTGCTGCGCACGATCGCGGCCAGGTCGATGCGGGCGCGGTGAAGCACGATCTTGCCTGACAGGATACGCTGCACGTCGAGCAAATCGTCCACGATGCAGGTCAGGTGCCGCATCTGGCGGCGGCTGATCTCGCGTGCGTTGGCTTCGATGTGGGGCTTCAGGTTCGGCATCTCCAGCACCGACATCGCGCCCGAGATCGCGGCCAGCGGGTTGCGCAGCTCGTGGCCGAGCATGGCGAGGAAATCGTCCTTGGCCCGACTCTGCGCCTCCGCCAGGCGCCGTGCCCGCTGCTCGCTGACCAGCAGCTCTTCGCGCTCGTCCTGGAGCGACCTGCGCACCTGGCTTTCGCGCGCCAGGGCTTCGCTGGTCCTGGCCAGACCTGCGACCAGCGCGTCGACTTCGTCTACCCGGGTACGGGCGGGCAGGGCGATGGCGCCATCGGCCAGCAGCGTCACGGCCGCCGCGGCCTGGCTCAGTGCGCGCTCGAGCGTGCGGCCCAGGTACAGGGCCACCACCACGGCCAGGCCCAGCAACAGCAGCAGCACGAGCGCTGCATACCAGGTCGCGGTGCGCGCGGCGGCCTCGATCTGCGCCACCGGCACGCCGATGACGATGGTCCAGTCGCTGCTCTTGGAGCGTGTGAACACGCCATAAACGTCGACCTTGTCGCCAGTGAGGTAGCGATACACGCCATGGCTGGACGCGCGGGTCGCGGCCAGGAAGTCGGCGCCCATGGGCTGGCCCAGCGTATCCGAGCCGCGGTTGCGCATGATGGCCAGGCCGTTGCGGTCGAAAATACCCACCTTCCAGTCGTCGCCAATGGCGTCATGGCGCAGAATGCGCTCGAAGAAGCGCACGTCGAAGATCTGGCTGACGATGTTGTATTCGCCATCTTCGAGCGGCGCCGGCACATTGACGGCGACCGTGGGGCGCCCCGAGTATTCGTCGATGAAGTAGCCGGACACCACGGTGCCGCCTTCCGGCGTGACCTTGCTGGCCCAGGCACGGGTCTTCGACAATAGTTTGGTGCTCAGTGGCGCCTGTGTGGTAAACAGTTCGCGTCCGCTGCTGTCGTACAACACGGTCCATGACTGCGCGTTGCCGGCGTTCGTGCTCGTGGTCCAGCGGTGCAGGCGGCCGTAGTCGCGCTGGCGCATCCCTTCGGAATGGGCGACGCTGCGCAGCGCCGCTTCGGCGGCGGCAATTTCGCGGTCGATCTGGAAGGCAGTGGCGCGCGCCATCTCGCGCACGCCGCGCAGGCGCGATTCGCGCTCCCAGTCCAGCAGCATCGACAGGCCGATCCATGAGGCGATCGCCACTGGCAGCAAGATTGCGCCTGCCATCAGGAACAGGTAAGTGCGGGTTTTCATGAATGGTCGGCAGCTGGAACGGAAAGAAGGCAGAAGGCAGCCGAGGCTGTTCGCCGTGCCGAATGATCGCGTATTGTACGTAAGTTAAGATTGAAGGTTCAGGAAATCGGCGTCGCGTTACAGAATTGGTGTGCCGCCGGTGACGGCGATGCGCGCACCCGAGATATAGCTTGCTTCGTCCGAGGCCAGCATCACGAACACTGGCGCGACCTCCTTTGGCTGTCCGGGGCGCTTCATCGGCGTTTCGGCTCCAAAGCTTTCCACTTCGTCGGCCGGCATGGTCGACGGGATCAACGGTGTCCAGATCGGGCCGGGTGCGACCGAATTGACGCGGATGCCCTTGTCGGCCAGCAGTTGCGACAGGCCGCCTGTGAAGTTGGCGATCGCACCCTTGGTGGTGGCGTAGGCCAGCAGCGTTGGCTTGGGCTTGTCCGAATTGATCGACGTGGTGTTGACGATCGACGAGCCGCGCGGCATGTGTTTTACCGCTGCTTTGCACAGGTGGAACATGGCGGTGATATTCACCTGGAAGGTGTAGTCCCATTCGTCGTCCGGGATGTCTTCGATCGCGTCGTGGCTCATCTGGAACGCGGCATTGTTCACCAGCACGTCGATGCGACCGAACTCGGTCACGGCGCGCTCGATGATGGCGCGGCAGTGTGCTGGATCGGCCAGGTCGCCCGGCACCAGGATCGCGCGGCGGCCGGCTTCTTCGACCAGGCGCGCCGTTTCCTTCGCATCGTCGTGTTCGTTCAGGTACGAGATCAGCACGTCGGCGCCTTCGCGGGCGTAGGCCAATGCCACGGCGCGGCCGATGCCGCTGTCGCCGCCGGTGATGATGGTGGCTTTGTCCTGCAGTCGGCCTGAGCCGCGATAGGTTGTCTCGCCGTGATCGGCTTTCGGGTCGAGTGCGGCTTCGGTGCCCGGCGGTGTTTGCTGTTGCGATGGCATGTTCATCATTGATTCCTTCCGATATTAAGCGCTGACTGCACGATCCCAACAGGTTGACAGCCTCCGTCCAGATGGTCGGTTAGGTGACGCACCCAGGGTCCGGGCAGGTCAGTAGCAACCCCGATAGGCCAGTACGCCAATTTCAGGTAGGCTTATGGGATTGACAAGGCCACTGCAAAGCCAACACCAGGAGACCCCCATGTCCACACCCTATGCAAGCACACAGCCCGAGCGCGCCGCGATCGACGCCGCATCCGGCATCGTCGTCCTTGACTTCGGCACCAACTGGTGCGGTTTTTGCCGCGCCGCCGAGCCGTTGATCGATGAGGCAGTAGCCGAGGCGATGGCTGGGCAGCCCGCCGCCAGCCACATCAAGGTCGAAGACGGCCCCGGCCGGCCGCTCGGGCGCTCGTTCCGCGTCAAGCTGTGGCCGACGGTGGTGGTGCTCAAGGATGGCCAGGAAGTCGCGCGCGTCGTGCGCCCTGGCGACGCCGGCGCCGTGCGCGAGGCATTGGCAAAGGCGGGCGCATGAGCGTTGTCACGGCCAACAAGCCACGTACCGTCCTGTTCGCCAGCTTGATTGGCACCACGATCGAGTTCTACGACTTCTATATCTACGCCACCGCTGCGGTGCTCGTGTTTCCGCGGCTGTTCTTTCCGACCGCCGATCCCGGCGCGGCGATGCTGCAATCGCTGGCGACGTTTGCCATCGCCTTTTTCGCACGTCCGGTCGGCTCGGCCGTCTTTGGCCACTTCGGCGACCGCGTGGGCCGCAAGGCGACGCTCGTTGCGGCGCTGCTCACGATGGGTCTCTCGACGATTCTGATCGGCCTGTTGCCGACCTACGCCCAGATCGGCGTGGCCGCCCCACTGCTGCTGGCGCTGTGCCGCTTCGGCCAGGGCCTGGGCCTGGGCGGCGAATGGGGCGGCGCGGTGCTGCTCGCCACCGAGAACGCGCCGCCCGGCAAACGCGCCTGGTATGGCATGTTCCCGCAACTGGGCGCACCGATCGGGTTCTTCCTGTCGGGCGGTGTGTTCCTGCTGCTCGGCGAAGTGATGACGGACGCCGACTTCTTCGCCTGGGGCTGGCGCATTCCATTCCTGGCCAGCGCTGTCCTGGTGGGCGTGGGCCTGTACATTCGGCTGAAGATCACCGAGACGCCCGACTTCCAGAAAGTGTTGGACAGCAAGGCGCGGGTCAAGGTGCCGGTCGTGACCGTGCTGCGCGACCATCGCCGCGCGCTGGTGCTGGGCACGTTGATCGCGCTGGCGACCTTCGTCATCTTCTACCTGATGACCGTGTTCGCGCTCAGCTGGGGCACTGCGCAGCTCGGCTATACGCGCCAGCAATTCCTGATGCTGCAACTGTTCGCGGTGCTGTTCTTTGCGCTGACCATTCCGATGGCGGCGCTGCTGGCCGACCGGCGCGGGCGGCGCATGGCGATGATGCTGGTGAGTGGGGCGATTGCTCTCTTCGGCCTGCTGTACGGGCCGCTGTTCGGCGGCGGCGGCGCCTGGTCCGTCGGCACGTTCATGGTGCTCGGCATGTGCCTGGTCGGCTTTACCTATGGGCCACTGGGCACGCTGCTGGCCGAACTGTTCCCGGCCGAGGTGCGCTACACGGGCGCCTCGCTGACGTTCAACTTCGCCAGCATCCTGGGCGCGTCGGTCGCGCCGTATATCGCGCTGTGGCTGGGCACCAACTTCGGGCTTGAATTCGTCGGTTACTACCTGAGCGGCGCGGCGCTCATCAGCCTGGCGGCGC
This sequence comes from Massilia aurea, assembly GCF_040790145.1. Lineage (GTDB taxonomy): Bacteria > Pseudomonadota > Gammaproteobacteria > Burkholderiales > Burkholderiaceae_D > Telluria > Telluria aurea_C. The sequence goes on along the minus strand of NZ_JBFMMP010000001.1, from coordinate 444,273 downwards.
TGGTCATGGCGCGGGGCTTGATCCCGCATACCGCAAAGGCGTGAGCGAACGCCGCTTCGGCGCGCTGACGGGGCGCGCACCAGGCGCGCAGGATGCGACGTTCCTGGCGGCGCTGTACCTGGCAACCCGGCCCGACCTGGGCGCGTTGCCGGTACCGCGCAGTGTGATCGAGGGTATCGCGCGGCATCAGCAGCAACTCCAGACCGAGGATTACGCGCGGCGCTATCCCGCTGCCGAGACCTGGCTGCTGGTCGATGGTGCACGAGGTATCGGTAAAGTGGTGCTGGACTGGACGAGCGATACGCTGCGGGTGGTCGACCTGGCAGTGGCGCACGAAGCGCGGCGTCGTGGTGTCGCGCGCACCGTGCTGCTGGCGCTGCAGCACGACTGCCATGGTCAGCGCACGATCGCCCTGCGCGTGCGCGCGGAGAATGCCGCCGCGCGGGCGCTGTACGCGGCGTGCGGCTTCGCCGTCAAGCAGGGCGACGGCACGACGCTGGAACTGCGCTGGGGCTGAGACCTCAGAACGAATAGACCATCGTCAGCGAGGTCTGTGTGTCCGTGTTCTTCTTGTCATCCGGCACGCTGCTGTCGTTGCGGACACTGAAGCCCGCCTTCATCTGCATGCTGCCGTTGATCTTGGTCGACAGCGACGTCTCGGCCACCGAGTGGGTGTTCGACGTGCCTTTCTCGACACTGATCGTCTGCGCAAAGAACGCCGACGGGCTGACTTGCCAGCGGAACTGGGCGGCGCCGCGGATCGTCAGGCCGTCTTCTTCCTCTTCAGTGCCGTCCTCGTACTCGCGCTTGCCATTGAAGTAGCCCGGACCGATTTCGACGTCGAGCGTCTTGTCCGGCGCCGTGTACCAGCGCGAGCCGTAACCGACCGACAGCGACGAGTAGCGCACGTAGGCGCCGAACTTGTCGTTCACGTGCGAGCCGAGCACGAAAGCGCGGCGGCCGTCGCCAAGCAGCTTGAACGAGGCCTTGGCCGACGTGGCCCAGCGCTCGGCCGAGCGCGTGCGCTGCAGTTCGCCTTCTTCGTTCTCGTACTCGTCTTCCTTGAAGTAGCCACTGGCAATGAATTCATGGCTCCATTGCGACGTTTCGTGGCGGGCGTCGATCTTGCCCGTCACCGAGGTGCCGCTGGTATTGCCGGACGTGTTGATCGCGCCGAGCTCGGCCGAGGTGAACCAGCCACCATCGGGAATCTTCGGCATCATGACGGTCAGCGGTGCGTGGACATCGCCAACTTGGGGTAGATCGGGGGCCGCGTTGGCCGCGCCGTGGACGCTGACAATCAGCAGCGCCAGGATCGGGGATAGTTTCATCAGCATCCGTAGAGAAGCGTGGGCCGCACCAGGTCGCCAGCCATGCACAGGGCAACCGGCCCATCGTTCGTGAATCATGCGCGGCAGCAACTTGGCCGCGAGTTGAGCGGTATTGTAACGCATAGCGTCTGCGATCAAGCGCCGACGTAGGCGATCTTGAAGGCAAACAGCCCGGCAATCACCCATACGACCGGTTTCACGTCGCGCGCGCGCCCGGTGAACAGCTTGAGCACGGCGTAACTGATGAAGCCGAAGGCGATGCCTTCGGCAATCGAGTACGTGAATGGCATGCCCAGCGCCGTGACGGCCGCCGGAATGCTTTCGGTGGTGTCGCTCCAGTCGACTTCGCCCAGGTCGGCCAGCATCAGGCAGGCCACGAACAGCAGTGCCGGCGCGGTCGCGTAGGCCGGCACCACGGCCGCCAGCGGCGCGATGAACAGGCACGCCAGAAACAGCGCCGCGACGGTGAGCGCCGTCAGACCGGTACGCCCGCCGACCTGGACGCCGGCTGCGCTCTCGATATAGGCCGTCGTGCTTGAGGTGCCCAGCATGCTGCCGGCGACGATGGCGCCGCTGTCGACCAGCAGGGCCTTGTTCAGGCGTTCCATCTTGCCCTCGACCAACAGGCCTGCGCGGCGCGCGACGCCCATCAGGGTGCCGGTCGCGTCGAACAGCTCGACCAGGAAAAACACCAGCACGACGTTCAGGATGCCGGCGGCCAGCGCGCCCGGGATATCCAGGGCGAACAGCGTCGGCGAGATGGGCGGTGGCAGCGAAAACACGCCTTGATACGTATTGCCGCCGAAGAAAAAGCTCAGCACCGTCACCAGCACGATGCCGATCAGGATCGCGCCACGCACGCGCAGGCGGTCAAGCGCGACAATGACGAAGAAGCCGAGCACGGCCATCAGCGCGGCCGGCTGGTGCAGGTCGCCCGCTTTCACGAGTGTGGCGTCATTGGCCACCACGATGCCGGCGTTCTTGAGCGCAATGAGCGCCAGGAACATGCCCAGCCCGACCGTGATTCCAACCCGCATCGAGCGTGGAATACCATCGACGATCATGGCGCGCAGGCCGACCATGGTGACCAGGATGAACAGGCAGCCCGAGATGAATACGGCGCCCAGCGCCGCCTGCCACGGAATGCCCATGCCGATCACCACGGCATACGCGAAGTAGGCGTTCAGGCCCATGCCGGGCGCCATCGCGATCGGGTAGTTGGCGTACAGGCCCATCAGGGCGGTGCCGGCGGCGGCGACCAGGCAGGTGGCCACGAACACCGACTCCTTCGGCATGCCGGCGTCGCCCAGGATCGAGGGATTGACGAAGATGATGTAGACCATCGTCAGGAACGTGGTCAGGCCGGCCGCGAGTTCGGTGCGGACGGTCGTGTTGTTGGCGCTGAGCTGGAAAAAGCGGTCGAGCATCTGGGTGGGCATGGGGTTGGACGAATTAGTCTTGCAGAGTACGGTTAGCGAAGCATATCACCGCAGAGGTAGCCAATGCGGTCAATGGGCCCGATGGCGGCTGTCAGCCTCCATGACACGGTGTTACCATGCCAGCTCACTCATTCTTTCACTTCAGACATGCCAAAAAACAAGCGTCCGGTGCCCCGCACCTCGAACAACACACGCGAACCGGACACCAATGCCCAGGCCCAGGAATTGGCCGACCTGGCGCTCGAGATCGCCGAGCGCGAAGACCTGGCGACGGGCGAGGTCGAGGTCGACAACGCGCGCCGTGAGCAGCTCACGCTGGCAGTGCGCAAGGCCGTGCGCAAGAAGCGCGACGAGGTGCTGTACGAGGCCATCGAGCTGGCCCGCTACACCGACCCGCTGGCCTGCCGCCTGCTGCGCGGACGCATCGAAGAAGAGGCGGCCACGCTGCGCGTCGGGCGCGAAGGCGGCCCGGAACACGAGATCGATGCCTTCATGGTGCCGCTGTTCGTACGCAGCCAGGGCGGGCTGGTGGCGCAGGAATCGTTCCATGACGAGGCCGCCTTCGAGGCGCTCGTGGCCAGCTTCCAGAGTGGTGGCCTGGACAGCCTGGATGCGCGCGTGATCCTGCTGCAGCACGCATTCGACCTGGGCGAGATCGATCACATCGCCTACGGCACGCTGCACGAAATGCTGCGCGAAGCGGCCGCCTCGCTGATGGAAAAGAAGTTGCAGCCGGCGCCGACCATCGCGGCGAGCATGCGCGGGTGGACGGGCGAGCCGGTCGCGCCCGACGAAACGGCGCTCGAGCTGCGCTTCCTGCTCGGCTTTTCGTTCAAGCGCAGCGACGATGTGTTCTACCGCATTCCGAAGGACGAGGCCGGCAGCGATGCTTATTTTTCGGCGCGCATGGACCGTTACCGCGACTGGACCGTCGCTGCCGCGCCGTTCGTTGCGCGTTGCCTGGCGACTGACCCGGCGCGGCTGGAGTTGAACTTCCTGTACCAGGACCTGTTCTACGGCGCCAAGGAGCAGGGCGTGGCCGAACTGGCGACGCTGGGCGTGCTGGCCGAGGTGAAGGGGCTGCTGCAGGCCAAGGAGCTGGCGCCCGACGCCGTGCATGCTACCGTGGCGCCGATCGATATGGGCGAGCACATCCTGCTGCGCGCCAACCTGTATGCGCTCGATGGCGGGCGGCCATGGGGCAGCGTCGAGAAACCGGTCGACCTGGCGGCCGATCTGGTGGCGGAAGTCGATGACCTGTGCGACGTGCTGCTCTCGCTCGAGCTCGAAGGCGTCTCGATCGCCGTGGGCTTTTCAGACGACGGTCACGCCGAAGGCGCCGAACCGTATCATCCGGGCTGAGTCGTTCATCCCTTCCGGGCGCGCCGGTCGGTGCGCCCACATCGCATTTCAAGCCAGCTCGCGCCGCGCCGTGGTGCAGCGCAAACGGCGTCAAAATCTGCGTTTCAGGCGTGACTTCAGGTGTGTTCCGTCAAGATATTCACGTATTTTCGTAGTGGATTTTCCTGTCCCGCTGTAGGACGCCACTGACAGAAATTGCGCTGAAAACCTTGCTCTCCCTATGAGGCTCAGCAGGGCTGACATATGGTTGCGTTACATTCTTTGAAATATTGCTCCGCACAAATCAAAAACTTACGAAAATTGCATGTTACGATCCACCCGTCCGGCCAGGTTCCCGCGCGCAGGCAGCGGTGGTATCAACAGAGAGAGAAGAACCGGTCAGGCTGCACAATTACCAACAACTATAGCGCCAGCAAGGCGAAAGGAAAACTCATATGCCGACCCTGATCGTGTTCTGCCATCTCCGCTGGGACTTCGTGTTTCAACGTCCCCAGCACCTGATGACACGTCTGGCTAACCACTACAAGATTCTCTTCGTTGAAGAGCCGATGCATACCGAAGGCGAAGCACGCCTGGAAAAGATGGAAGTGGCCGACAACATCACCGTGTGCCGCCCGCATACCCCGATTCATCAGTGGGGTTTCCACGATGACCAGTTGCCGACCCTGCAAAACCTGCTGGCCGACCTCGTCCCTGCCGGCGAAGAGCCAGTCGTCTGGTTCTACACCCCGATGGCGCTGCCGCTGCTGCAGGGTCTCAAGCCGTCAAAGGTGATCTACGACTGCATGGATGAACTGGCGATGTTCAAGAACGCGCCGAAGCAGCTGCTGCAGCGCGAAAGCGCCTTGCTCAATATCGCCGACGTGGTCTTCACCGGCGGTCCGAGCCTGTACCAGTCGAAGCGCGACCGTCACGCCAATGCGCACTGCTTCTCGAGCAGCGTCGACGCCGGTCACTTCCGTCAGGCGCAGGACACCACGATCTCGCACCCCGATCAGGCCCATATCCCGCATCCGCGACTGGGCTTCTATGGCGTGATCGACGAGCGTTTCGACGTCGACCTGGTCTCGAGCATGGCCGATGCCCATCCTGAATGGCAAATCGTCCTGGTCGGCCCGGTCGTCAAGATCGACCCGGCGACGCTGCCGAAGCAGGCCAATGTGCACTACATGGGCCAGCGCACCTACGACGAGCTGCCGAAGTTCCTGGCCGGCTGGGACGTGTGCCTGCTGCCGTTCGCCATCAACGATTCGACCAAGTTCATCAGCCCGACCAAGGTGCTCGAATACATGGCGGCCGAACTGCCATCGGTCTCGACGCCGATCACCGACGTCAAGGTGCCGTACGGTGACGTGGTCGAGATCGCCGCATCGCATGCCGACTACATCGCGGCCTGCGAGCGCCAGCTGGCGCTGACGCCCGATGCGCGCGCCACCATGGCGGCGCGCATGCGCGCCGTCGTCGCCGGCACGTCGTGGGACTTGACCGCCAGCAGCATGCACGCCCTGATCGGCAGCGCGGTGCAGAGCAACAAGGTCGAGCGCTTCTTTGCCACCAACCTGGAAGCCGTGCCGAGCACGCCAGACCTGGTCGCGGTCGCGCAAGTCGGCTAAGCGCAGCGAATGATTGCGGTAAATTAGTGAAAGGGCCGGTGTCGCGAGACACCGGCCCTTTTTTTTCGTGCGTTGCGGTTCGCCTTTTACGTCATTTGCCTGAGTACGTCTTCGATGGCTTCCACCGTGGCCGGTTTGGTCAGGTGCGCATCGAACCCCGCCTGCGCCGTGCGCTCGCGGTCGGCTTCGCCGCCCCAGCCGGTCAGCGCCACCAGGCGCACACCCGCAAACCGGGCATCGGCGCGGATCGCGCTGGCCACCTCGTAGCCGGACATGCCCGGCATCCCCAGGTCAAGAAACACGACGTCCGGCGTCAGCCCGGGCAGCATCCGCAACGCCTGGCGCCCGTCGTTGGCGACCGGGGCGCTGTGGCCCAGCATCGACAGCAGCGCGGACAGCGTCTCGGCCGCGTCGCGGTTGTCGTCGACCACCAGCACGCTGCGCGCCGGCAGCGGCGCGTCCGGCGCGTCCGGCGTGCCGCTGGCGCCGGGCGCAATGACCGGTGCGTTCTCCAGTGCCAGCGGCAGGCGCACCGTAAACACGCTGCCGGCATTGGTGCCTGCGCTGTCGGCATACACGCTGCCGCCATGCAGTTCGACCAGGCTGCGCACGAGCGACAGCCCGATGCCCAGGCCGCCGGAGCCGGGCTGCTGCGCCTGGCCAACCTGCGTGAACATCCGGAACACGTCTTCCAGCGCGTCGGGCGCGATGCCGATGCCGTTGTCGGCCACGGTGATCAACGCATCGTCGCCATCGCGCCCGGCCGAGAGCGCAATGCGGCCGCCCTTGGGCGTGTAGCGCGCGGCGTTGTTGAGCAGGTTGCTGATCACCTGGGTCAGACGGGTCGGATCGGCCAGCAGCGGCAGGGGCGTGGACGGCAGGTGCAGCTCGAAACTATGGCGCCCGGCCTGCATCAGCGGCATGCTCGTTTCGGCGGCGGCATTCAACACCGTCGCCAGGTCGAGCGGTTCGCAGCGCAGCTCGACCTGGCCGCGCTGGATCCGGGCCACGTCCAGCAAGTCATCTACCAGCAGCACCAGATGGTCCAGCTGGCGGCCCATGATGTCGTGGACGCGGCTGACGGCGGCGGCGTCGCCCGGATCGCGCCGGATGAACTGCAAGCCGCTGCGAATCGGCGCCAGCGGATTGCGCAATTCGTGCGCCAGCGTGGCGAGGAATTCGGTTTTGAGGCGATTGGCTTCGGACAGGTCGGCCGCCATCTGGCGCAATGCGGCGTCCGACCGGCGCCGTTCGGTGATGTCGGTAAACAGCACGGCCACACGGTGCGGGAACTGGCCGCCCAGCCGCGTGGCGTACACGTCAAACCAGCGCGCCAGGCCCTGCGCCTCGTTCTCGAAGCGCACCGGCTCGCCGGTGGTGGCCACCATGCCGTAGATGTCGAACCAGTGCTGTTCATGTTGCGGCACCAGCTCGCGGATGGTCTTGCCCACTGCATCGACCAGGCCGGTCTGCTCGATGAACGCGGGATTGACTTCGATGAAGCGGTAGTCGCATGGCTTGCCGTCGCTGTCGAACAGCATGTCGATCACGCACAGGCCTTGGTCGATCGAGTCGAACACCGTGCGGTAGCGCTCTTCGCTGGCGCGCAACTGCTGTTCGGCCTCGAGCTGGCGGGTAGCATCGATCACCACGCCGCGCACGGCGGCGGCACGGCCCTGCGCGTCGGGCTCGACATGGCCGCGCGCGATGACCCAGCGCCAGCCGCCGGCCGGCAGGCGGATGCGGTAGGTGGCGCCATAGGCGCTGCACGCGGCGATGGCGGCGCTGATTTCGGCCGTCATCGATTCCACGTCGTCGGGATGGATCGCGGCCAGGTAGCGCGCCAGGGGAGCGCTCTCGCGCTCGGCGCGCGGCACGCCGAACAAATCGGCGACGCGGTTGTCGGCCGCGACCCGGTCGGCGTCGATGTCCCAGGACCAGATGCCCAGCTCGGCGGCCTCGATGATGCGTTCGAGCCGGCGGCTGGTTTCGTCGAGCGCCGCCTCGGCACGGCGTCGCTCGATCTGCGTGTCGAAGGCGGCGGTATAAAAGCGGGCCTTGGCGCGCAGGATCGTGGGCGAGAGCGGTTCGGTCAGTACGGCGATCACGCCCGCCTCGTACAGCGCCTCTTGCGGCAACGGCATTGGCAGCGGCAAGCCCTGCGCGACGATGGGCGTCAGGCTCGAGCGCGCGTTCGCGCGCACCGCGCCGATGACGGCCAGCATGCCCGGCGCGTCGCCCGAGTAGCCGACCAGCACCAGGGCGAAGTCCTGGCGCTTTACCTGTTCGAGGCCTTCCTCGAGGGAAAATGCATGCACGACCGCCCGGTCCAGTTCGCGCGCGACCTCCGTCACGACCGGGTCGACGTCGGCACGCTTGCAGATGAACAGGATGCAGCTACGGATAGGACGATCGTTCGAGTCGGTCAAAATGCGTCGTTCAACATGGATGGGCCTGCAAATCTGGTGATTCTGGCAATCTAATGTGCGGGGTGGGTCAGTGTCAATGCCCGGATCGTCCGCGACCGGGATGGCGCGGGTGGCCGGCACACCGCGGAATCACGGTTTTTCAGGCACCTGCTGCGACGGCACCGGCGTTTTCAGCGACTCCGGCAGCGCATCGGCGATGCCGTTGCCGGGAGCCTGACCGATGCGGCGTGCCTCGTCCGAGTGCTGGTCGAGGCTGACCTCTTCGGCGATATCGAAGCGGCCGTCTTCAAAGCCTTCTTCACCTGGCAGCAGGTTCTCCGAGCGCTGTTCCTGGCCGCCGGCGGGAACCGGCGCGTCGGACTTGCGGTCTGATTGTTCGTGGTCGGTCATGATGATCTCCATCGTTGGTTTGATATGAACCAATTATGGCGCAGCGCATGGGGGCAGGGCGCACGCGAACACTGCCGCGCCATGATCCATATCAGCCGCGTTTGCGCGGCAGGTTCTTTTCTAAAATTGCCCAGATGATCAGGCCGTAGGCCAGCAACCGGACCAGGTAATGCAGCGGCGAATCTTCGCCCTCGTCGAGGCGGATCACGGCATAGATCCGATGCAAGCCCTGGATCGCGAACGACAGCGCGAAATACAGGAAGAAGCGATCGCGGCTGCTGCGCCAGAAGCGCAGGAAGAACAGCGAGATGATGAGCGACGCCATGGCGATCGCGCCGGTGAGCAGATGGGCCATCTCTTATTCTTTCTCGTAGATCAGGCCGTACAGCAGCAGCAGGCAGGCCGCCAGGGCAGTGAGCAGGCGCCATGGCATCAAATCGACCTCGGTGGGAAACACCACCTTGTCGAGAATCAGCAGCAGGTTGTTGATCGTCATGACGGCAAAGCAGGCCGCGCTCCAGAACAGCAGGCGGTGCCGCGTGCGCCGGTAGCTGGCGAACAGCAGCGCGGCGCAGGTGAGCGACGTCAGCATGCAGAGGGTATAGATCAGTTCGCCCATATCGGCCTCATGTTACGTGTCCTTGCGCAGCCGGAACGCGTCGGCGAACTGCTGCGCCTTGCGCTCGAGCGTGGAGTGGATCAGGTGGGTCACTTCAACGAGCTGGCTGACATACACGTCGGCCAGCAGGTCGATCTTGTCGCGCAGTAGCTCGCTCACCGGGCCATAGCAATAACAGTGCGTATGCGGTGCATCGCAGCGGCGCGCCATGCCGGCCGTGCGCAGGTCTTCGAGCAGTTCGCCGGCGACGCGATCGCTGATATACAGCCGGCTGGCAAGAAGCGCACTGTCCCATCGCTGGTCGGGATCGGCGCGCAATAGCAGCAGGGATTCCAGGAAGGGCACCGAGGGCACGCTGGTAAGGACAAAGCGGCGTACATCCTCCGGAATCTGGGGATAGCTCATTCGGTTGGCATCTGTTTCCCAAACGGAAAAGCTTAAGAAGAAGCCGGTCATTTTAGAACATTCCTTATGGAACTGCTCACGCTATCGTGCGCCCGGTGGCCCGGGCTGCACGATCCGCCTTGCGGCATCAATTTTATGCGCAGGAAATTGACGCTCGGCTAGAATGCCCGCTGTTTCCTTTATCGTGTTTCCACTATGTTCCGATCGTCCATTGTCAGCGTCGTCGCCCGGGTCGCATTCGCGGGCGCGCTGCTCGCGTCTGCTGTTGCCCAGGCCGCCAGCCCGTCAGCCAACTGCCCTGTCCATTACCTCGATGGCCGCCCGCCAGAAATCCAGAACCAGAAACTGGCCGCGTCGACGCGCGAGCTGTGCTACGGCGTCTTTGGCGTGGTGCATTCGGGCGTGACCCGCACTCCGCTGTGGTCGGCCGAATATGTGCGCGCCGATAATCTCGAGCGGGCCCAGGGGCTGGACCGGGACGACAAATTCCATGCCGAGCCGCGCCTGCCTCGCGGCCAGCGCGCCGAACTGGCCGACTATGCCCGCAGCGGGTTCGACCGCGGCCACCTGGCGCCGAACGCCGACATGCCCGATCGCCGTACCCAGCGCGAAAGTTTTTCACTGGCCAATATGGTGCCGCAAGACCGCGACCACAACCGCAAGATCTGGGCGCCGATCGAAGGCGCCGTGCGCTCGATGGCCAGGAAGGAAGGCGAGCTGTACGTGATCACGGGGCCGGCCTTTCTGGGCACGAGCCTGAAGAAAGTCGGCAACGTGATCGTGCCGACCCATTTGTACAAGGTGGTCTACAGCCCGCGCCAGCGCCTTGGCGCGGCGTGGTTCACTGAAAACCGGGCCGATGCCCCGATCAATGTGGTGCCGGTGGCCGAGCTCGAGCGCATCGTCGGCATCGAACTTCTGCCATCGCTGAGCACGCAGCAAAAGGAACGCATGCTGCGCCTGCCGAAGGTCAGGCAACCGAAGAAACGTTCATAAACGGAGAATTCCATGAGCAAGAAACAACCAGTCAGCTTCGTCCCGTTCGCCAATGAAGCCGATGTCATCGGCATTGGCGACCTGATGCTGGAAAACCGGCTCGACCGCATCACCATCTCGGGCGATGTGGATCTGACTGCCGATGTGCCGGGCCTGGCCCACGCCCGCCGCCTGCACGCCGTGCTCGGTGAGATCGTCGCTGCGCTCGAGGCCCGCGAGCTGCCGGCGCAATTGCCGCCGCCTGCGATCACGACGATCGACAATCCGTTCGCCTGATCATCCAGGCCTGCCGTCCCGCCCTCGTGCAAACCGCTTGATCCGGATCAAGCGGACTCTTCCCTCGTACTTCTCCCTCGTACTTCTCCCACTGCCGGGTTACGCCGATGCGCTGTCATCGCGCTGTCATCGCGCGTTCACTGCGCGCTGCGCGCCTGAAGTTAATAAATTGCCAATGGTCAATGGTGCGCGAGTCTCGGCCGGAATGGAGTAATGTTGACAACATAGCGTGAACAAAGCAGCGACGTCGTCGCCCGTGCAGATTCACTATTTTTCGGAGGAACGACCATGCAACATACTCTCGTCGCGGTGTTCGATAACCGCACTGATGCACAGAATGCACTGAACGAATTGCTGTCGTCGGGCTTTACCCGCACCGATGTACGACTCTCGACCGCCGATGCCGACACCCTCGGCCAGGGCGACAGCTTGACCGCATCGTCCGATCTCGACACCACCCGCAGCGCCGACGGCGACACGGGCATCACCGCCAGCATCAAGAACTTCTTCGGCGACCTGTTCGGTTCCGATAACGCCGAGCACGTCAACCGCTACGAAGGCGCCGTCAACCGCGGCCACCACGTGCTGACGCTGGTCGCCAACTCGCTGCCTGAAGTCGAGCGCGGCGCCGACATCGTCGAGCGCTACGGCCCGACCGACATCGATGAAACCTCGAGCGGCACGCCAGATATCGCCTCGACCGGCTTCTCCAGCGGCGCCATGCACGCTGGCAGCAGCGTCGGCATGCAGCAAGCGTCGTCGATGTCGGCGCAGTCGTCGTCGACCGGCGCCGGTTCGGTGCAGGCCGCCGCGATCCCGGCCCTGGACAATCCGGGCGACCGTGGTCTGTTCCAGCAACAGCAAGCGCGCGGCACGGCCGATATCACCAGTTCGACCTACCAGGAACCGCTGGGCCAGGGCGGCTTGACCGCCACCGGCGGCACGTCGCTGCAAAGCTCGACCCTGCGCGACACCGCGATCCAGGGTTCGGCGCTGGAAGGCTCGATCCGCCAGGGTTCGACCGCCACCGACCGTGGCGATTCGCTGCAGCGCGATACCAGCAATATCGGCAGCGGCAGCGGCAGCGGCAGCGGCAGCGGCACCCACTTCACCGACAAGCAGCGTAGCGGCGTGCGGATCTTCTCGCGCGGCCAGTCCGATGCGGCGCTGGGTACCGCCACCGGATTCGAGGCCGGTTCGGGCAGCAGCGCGATGGGCGCCTATGGCGGCGACGACACCTATTATCGCAACCACTTCAACACCACCTACGGCGCGACCGGTGCGTCGTACGACGAGTACGCGCCAGCCTACAGCTACGGTAGCGAAGCTGCCCGCAGCGGCCGCTATACCAACGGCGCCTGGGACGATATCGAAGCCGACCTGCGCAACGACTGGGACAGCCGTTACGCTACCGGTGGCGAACCATCGACCTGGGAAAAAATGAAGGCCGCCGTGCGTCATGGCTGGGAACGCATGACCCGTGACGACGACAACAACCTGTACCGCGGTCACTACGACAGCACCTACGCGGCAACGGGCGAGAAGTACGACGACCTCAAGCCGGCTTACTCGTACGGCACCGAGATGCGCCGCAGCGAGATGTATCGCAACCGTCCGTGGGACGATGTCGAAACCGATTTGCGCACGGGCTGGGATAACCGCATCGACGGTACCCGCGAGTTCAGTACCACCGGCAGCGACAGCAGCGAGCCGTCGGCCTGGGACCGCGTCAAGAACGCCGTGCGCCATGGCTGGGACAAGATGACGGACGACAGCGACGACGAAGTCTACTACCGCAATCACTGGAATTCAGTGTACGGCAGCACCGGCGGCGCCTACGACGAATACCGTCCGGCCTACAGCTATGGCACCGAGATGGCGCGCGACGAAAAATATCGCGGTCGTCCATGGACCGACGTCGAAACCGATCTGCGCAGCGATTGGGACAACCGTTATCCAGGCGAGCAATCGACCTGGGACAAGATGAAGTCGGCCGTTCGTCACGGCTGGGAACGCATGATGCGTTAAACGCGTTTAGCGCGTCATGCAGCAATGAAAACGGCGCCGAGTGGCGCCGTTTTTCATTCCACGATGTCGTCGCTTATTGTGCGAACACCTGCGCCGCCGGCGTGATCGTCACCGCTTCCGGTTTGATGTTCAGCTTCATCGAGCCGATCTGCTGGTCTTCATCGAGCAGCGCCTGCGGTTTGGTTGCGTCGTACTTGATCGCCGAGAACGCGTCGCTCACGAGCGCCGCTTTCAACGCCGCCGCATCCCTGGTGATGATCACCACCGACAGGTTGTGCGCCGACAGGTGCTTCTTGAGCGCCGCATTCACGTCGGCCGCCGTCAATTTGCTCAAGGCCGTGCGCATCATGGCGGTGAACTCCGGCGTGCCATACCACTGTGAATCGAGCGCGTAACCCAGGCGCTGGTCCTGTGTGGCCGTCATCACGAACACGTTCTTCATCAGGTAATCGCGCGTGGTGGCGAAATCGGCCTGCGAGATGCCGTTGTCGACCATCTTGCCCAGTTCGGCCAGCGCCAGGCGCAGCGCGAAGTGACCGTTTTGCGGGGCCACCGGGCGGATCCAGACTTCGAACAGCTGCGCCTTGCGGCCCAGGTTCGGGTTCGGGAAGAACTGGAACATCCCGCGCGGGAACGCTTCGATATAGGCGTAGTCGCCGTAGTTCATGCCGCGCTCTTCGCGGATGCGCTGGTACAGCTGCGCGCTCGACGAACGGTGTTCGCCCAGCCAGGTCTTGGCCAGCCACAGCGCGGCGAAGTCAGGGTGCTTGCGCGTGACTTCAAGAGGCAAGCCGAACGACATGGCCGTGGCGCGCGTGTTCTTTTCAATGATCTCGACTTCAAGGCCATTGGGCATGCGGCCCTTCGGCACGCTCGTTGCCGGCAGGCCGGCGCCTTCCGGCAGACGCGCCAGAGCGGTCTTGAGCGAGGCGATCATCGGCTCGGACACGGCGCCCGAGATCCCGACGCGCACGGCGTCGCGGGTGTAGGCCTGGCGGTAGAACGCTTTTACATCATCGAGCGTGATCGCATCGATGCCGGCGACCGTGCCCAGAACCGGGTGACCGTAGCCGGTACCGGCGAACACATTGGCCTGCAGCCGTTCTTTGCCGAACTCTTCCTCGTTGTTGTCCTTGAGGTCGAGCACCAGTGCATTGCGCTGGGCGTCCTTCAGGCGGCGGAAGTCATCCTCGCGGAAACCCGGATCGACCAGCAGCGGCATCGCGATGCCCAGGAAGGCATCCCAGTTGTCCTTGTGAATGGTGCCGGTGAAGGTGGTCATTTCCTTGTCGGTCTGCTCGGCGAAACTGCCGGCCATCGGGAACAGCGCACGCGTGACTTCGTCGATCTTGCGCTCGCGCGAGCCGCTCGACGCCACCATCGCGGCCGTCAGGGCGCTCAGACCTTCCTTGCCTTTCGGATCGTGCGCCGAACCGGCGGCGAACAGCAGCTTGAAGCGGATTTGCGGCAGCGCCGACTTTTGTACCAGCACGTCGAATTTCACAGTGCTGGCGGCGGGCGCGAACGTGGCCAGCTTCGGCAGCGTCTCGATGCCTTTCGGCAGGGCGTCGTGCGACAGCGTGGTGACGACCATGCTGTCGTCGATCAGGTATTTGCGGGCGGCGGCCTGCAGGTCGGCCGGCGTCAGGCTGTCGATGACGCGGTAGTAGGCGTTGAGCGTGCCGTACGAACGCTCGAAGTGCACGTACGAGGCCAGCGTCGCGGCGATGGCCTCGGTGTTGTCGAGCGAGCGGATCAGGCCATATTTTTGCGCCGACTTGGCCGCTGCCAGTTCGTCGCTGCCCACCGGTTCATCGCGCAGGCTGGCGACTGTCTGCAGGATCGCATCGCGCACGTACAGCGCGTCGCCGGCCTTTTTCACGCGCGCGCCGATGGTGGCCAGCGTGGGATCGACCCGGTTCGGCGTGTTGTCGAACAATTGGTCGACTTTTTGCTCGTCCTGCACCAGGCGCTTGAACAGCGGCGAGGTGCGGCCGAACGACAGCGACAGCGCCATCGACAGGGCGGCCTGTTCTTTTTGCTGGGCGATGAAGGCCGGCGCGCGGTAGGTAACCGTTACCAGCGGAAGGGTTGGCGTCTGCCAGGCGACGTGGCGGTATTGCGCGCCGCGCGGGGCCGGTTCGACCGGCACGTTCGACTGGAACGTGCCGCGTTGCCACTTGGCCCAGTATTTCTCGACCATCGCGATGGCCTTGGCCGGCTCGACGTCGCCGGCGATGATGATCGTGGTTTTCTCGGGCCGGTACCAGCGGTCGAAGAATACCTTCGAGTAGTCGTACTGGTTCGGCATGTCCTCAATGTCCTTGAGGAAGCCCATCGTCGTGTGCTTGTAGGTGTGCGTGGTGTAGGCGGCGTCGCGCTGCACCTCGAACAGCTTGGACATCGGGTTCGCGCTGTTCTTGTTGTATTCACCGAGCACGGCGCGCGACTCGGTCTTGAACGCGGCGACCGGATAGGCCAGGTGCTGGAAGCGGTCGGCTTCGACCTTGAGCACCGTGTCCAGGTCCTGTTTGGCGAACGTGGTGTAGTAATTGGTCAGGTCGTCGCTGGTGTAGGCATTCTGGCGCGCGCCGGCCTTCGTGATCACCTCCTGGTATTTCTCGGGTGGGTACGTTGGCGTGCCGCGGAACATCATGTGCTCGAAGAAATGGGCGAAGCCCGACTTGCCCGGCTCGACTTCATTGCGCGACCCGGTCTGCACGGGGATGTGGACCGACACCAGGTTCGGGAAGCCGGTTGGCACCACGATCACCTTCAGGCCGTTGGCCAGGGTTTTTTCGGTGGCTTTGAAGGGCAGCACATCGGCGCTGGCGCCTGGTGCAGTTTGATCGGGTGCGGCGTAGGCGGACGGGGCCGCCCACAGAAGTGCAGGAATCAATGTCGCGAGCAAGGTGCGGGAGCAGCTCTGCGACAGGGTCGACTTGGACACGATGTCTCCATGGATAGTGGACAATCGCGCAGCATAGTCGATTCGTCAATGATTGAGAAGTGCCGGTCTCGGGGTAAGTACGCCGGTGTTTACGCCGCTTCGGTCATCGGCAGGCTGATGCGGTTGCGACCCAGGTGCTTGGCCCGGTACAGGGCGGCATCGGCGATGGCGACGAGCTGGTTCGCATGGTTGTCGGGCCCGGCGATTGCCGTGGCCGCACCGATCGACACCGTAACATGGCCAGCGGTGAAGCGGCATGGCAGTTGCAGTTGCTCGACCCGGCAGCGGATGCGTTCGGCGACGATGGCCGCGCCCTTGAGCGACTGGTTGGGCAGGATCACGGCGAACTCTTCGCCGCCGTAGCGCGCCACCAGGTCGTTGGCCCGCATTTCGCTGGCCACGGCGCGCGCCACGCGCTTCAGGCATTCGTCGCCGCCCAGGTGGCCGTGGGCATCGTTGTACGCCTTGAAGTTATCGACGTCGACCATCAGCAGCGAGAGCGGTTGCACCTGGCGCAGCGCGCGCGCCCATTCTGCATGCAGGGTGTCGTCGAAGCAGCGCCGGTTCGCCAGGCCGGTCAGGCCGTCGCGGGTGGCCAGCTGTTCGAGCGCGGCCTGGGCCATCTTCTCATCGGTCAGGTCGCGCAGCGTCTCGACCACCGCCGATAGCTGGCCGTTGGCGTTGAAGATGGGACTGGCGTCGGCCGCCAGGTAGCGGCGCCGTCCGGAGCGGCATGTCGCACCAGCTTTCGACGGACAGGCCCGGCGGGGACCGGTCGGCGTCCGGTGCGGCGCCGTCGGCCTCGCGCGCCTGGGCCGGATCGCGCCGGGTGCGCAACACGATATCGGCCAGGGTGGGGCGTTGCAGATCGTAGAAGCTGCGCCAATGGTCGCCCGTGCCAAGTACTTCGGGCGCCGGTACGCCGGTCAGCTGTTCGCAGGCACGGTTCCAGATCGTCACGCGCGCATTGGTGTCGAGCACGAAGACGGGCACCGACAGGCTTTCCATCAACTGGCCGACGAAGGCGACATCCTGGATCAGGGCTGTCGGGTATGCGGCGTTGCTGCTTGTGCTGATCATGAGCCGTCCTCTGCGATGAATAGCGCTTCGGTTTGCGGCAACCGGGTGGCTGCCGTCAGGAACCGATTCTGCTACCGGCATTACGACGGGCTATTGATCTGTAGCAAGGAGCTTCCAGCGTTGTGTTTAACGTACACGGTTGCGCGGTCGCACCGGCCTTGCGCTCCCTCTCTCATTCAAGCTCTGGCATGCGGCTTCTGTCATGCGGCCTCGGGGATGGCCTCGACCGGTCCCTGCGCCGGACTGCGGACCGGCAGCGACAACGACCAGCGGCCGGAATGCTCGGTGGTGGGAACGATGCGCAAGATGCCGCCCATGGCGCGGATCTGATCGACCAGCTCGCCCGGCAGCGAGGCCACTTCGCCGGGGGCGCTGGCGCAGCCGTCGATCTCCAGGCCCAGCGAGGACGCGTTTTCCAGCAGGCGCACGTGGAGTTCGCCCTGTTGCACATGCGCCGCTGTGGCCAGCACGTCCTGCAGCACGCGGAACACGGCCAGCCGCGCGCCACGGTCCTGGCAGGCGCGCGAGCTGGGGTCGACGCCGGCTTCGAAGCGGTAGCGCATGCCGTACTGGTTGGCATGCTCGGCCAGGCAGCGTTCGAGCGCATTGCGCAAGCCGTCGCCAGGGCCGAAACCGCGCAGGCCGCCGGCCACCGCGCGCACCGCGCCGATGGCACCGTCGACATGCGTCATGGCGCTGTCCAGGCGGCCGGCCAGCGCGGGCGCTTGCGCCGTGGTGGCGCTGTCGTGCAGGCTGGACAGGGCGGTGCGCAGGGTGAGCAGACGTCGCCCGAGTTCGTTCTGCAGCTCGCGCGCGATGCGCGTGCGTTCGCTTTCGCGGACATCTTCGTTCTGGCGCACCAGGCGGTACACGACGTCGTGGTTGTCGGCCAAGGCCTGCTCGGATTGCGCACGTGCTTCGCGTTCGGCCGTCAGCTGCCCGTGCAAGGAATTGGCCCGTTCCTCAAAGCCCAGGCTGCGGCGCAGGCTCAGGCAGGCCAGCACCAGCGCCGCCATTGTGACCAGCACGCAGGCGAGCAGTTCAGGCGGCGCACTGCGCAAGGGCAGGGGCACCATGGAATGGGCTTCGCTGGCGTCGACGCCGAATGCGACGAAGGGCAAGGTCACTAGGAAAAAAGTAGTTTTGATCATGGTTGCCCTCTTAACGGATTCGGAAGATTCCGTAAGAACTTACCGCTCGGCCTTTGTAGGAATATTGTCCGGTGTCAAACGCGTCGCTTCCGACACACCCTCAGCGATCGACGACGTTGGCTGCGCCGGACAAGGGGCCGCGTTATAATGGAAGGTTGACGAGAGGCTTAACGTGACTTACAGCATCAAAGAGATCTTCTACACCTTGCAGGGAGAGGGCGCCCACGCCGGGCGGCCGGCCGTATTCTGCCGATTTTCCGGTTGCAATCTGTGGACCGGACGCGAGCAGGATCGCGCCACGTCGATCTGCCAGTTCTGCGACACCGATTTCGTCGGCACCGACGGCGAGCGCGGCGGCAAGTTCAAGGAAGCGGCGCTGCTGGCCGCCGAGATCGACGGCCTGTGGCCAACCACTTACCCGGCCAGCAAATATGTCGTGTTCACCGGTGGCGAGCCGCTGCTGCAGCTCGACCGCGCCCTGATCGACGCCATGCACGCGCGCGGCTTTACCATCGCCATCGAGACCAATGGCACGCTGCCAGTGCCCGATGGGGTCGACTGGGTCTGCGTCAGCCCGAAAATGGGTTCGACGCTGGTGGTGGAAAAGGGCAGTGAAATCAAGGTGGTCATTCCGCAACTGGGACAAGACCTGGCCGCGTATGAGCGGCTCGATTTCGAGCATTTCTTCGTGCAGGCGATGGACGGCCCGCTGGCGGCGCAGAATATTCGCCTGGCCATCGAAACCTGCCGCGCCAATCCGAAGTGGAAGCTCAGCCTGCAGACGCACAAGCTGCTCCAAATTCCTTAAATTATTCATTTACCTATTCAAAGCAGCAATGTTGACCATTACCCGCAAGCTCGAATTCGATGCCGGACACCGGATTCCCGACCACAAGAGCCAGTGCCGCAACCTGCACGGCCACCGCTATACCCTCGAGATCACGCTGACAGGCGACGTCATCGACGCTGACGGAAATTCCGACAACGGCATGATCATGGATTTCTCCGACGTCAAGGCGCTGGCCAAGCAACACCTGGTCGACGTGTGGGATCATGCCTTCATCGTGTACGAAAAGGATGACAAGGTGCTGGCGTTCCTGTCGTCGCTGCCAGACCACAAGACGGTGGTTATCGACCGCATCCCGACCGTCGAGAACCTGGCCCAGGTCGCCTTCACGATCCTCAAGGCCGTGTTCATCGACCGCTTCGGCACCGGTTTGCGCCTGCACAAGCTGGTGCTGCACGAAACCCCGAACTGCTGGGCCGAGATCACCGATGCCTGACCAGTTGTCCCCGGTCGCGTACGACAGCGCGGCGGATCCCGAGCATGAGCGCCATGAACAGTTCATGGCGCTCGCCCTGGCCCAGGCGCAACTGGCCTGGGACCGTGGTGAAGTGCCGGTCGGCGCTGTCGTGGTGAAGGATGGCGAAGTGATCGCAACGGGCTTCAACCAGCCGATCAGCGGGCATGACCCGACCGCGCACGCCGAGATCGTTGCGCTGCGCGCCGCCGCCGAGAAGCTCGGCAACTACCGGCTGCCCGGCTGCGAACTGTATGTGACGCTCGAGCCGTGCATCATGTGCTCGGGCGCGATGATGCATGCGCGCCTGGCACGCGTGGTCTACGCCGCCACCGACCCGAAAACGGGCGCCTGTGGTTCGGTCGTCAATCCGTTCGGCGAGCCATCGCTCAATCATCAGACCCAGGTGCTGGGCGGCGTGCTGGCGGTTCAGGCCAGCAGTCTGCTGCGCGCGTTCTTTGCCGAACGGCGGGCACTGGCGCGCAAGACCGGCCCGGCCTGATCCTGTTGTGTGCGGCCACGCTCCAGGGGTTGTTAGAATCGACGAATGAAGAGGTAACGGCCAATGCAGCCGCCACCCCCGCCACCCTGTCATCACATCATGCCACCTTCAGAATCGCTGTTTCGCGCACTGTTCGACGCCTCGCCGAACCCGTATCTGATCCTGGACCGGCAGCTCACCATTGTTGGCGCCAATCCGGCCTACGTGGCTGCAACCGGGATGGCGCTCGATGCCATCGTCGGTCGTGACGCCTGGGACGCTTTTCCGGCCGACGGGCGTACGCGTGAACTGACAGTCGACTCGATCGAGCGCGTGATCCGCAGCAAGCGCAGCGATACGATGGCGCTGCTGCGCTTCGATCTCCCGCGCCCGGCGGCCGAGGGCGACGGCCTGGAGGCGCGCTACTGGAGCGTCACGCATGCGCCCGTGCTGGACGACGCCGGCAACGTCGAATTCATCCTGCAACACCCGATCGACATGACGGCGCTGGAACGCCAGCGCGATGCCGGCCAGCCGTTGCTCGAACCGGCCCAGCCATCGGCGCCAGCCCAGAATGGCATCTTCCGGCGCGCCCAGCAGGTGTACGAAACCAATCTGACGCTGCAAGCCGATATCACACGCCTGGAATCGCTGTTCCAGCAAGCGCCGAGTTTCATGGCCGTGCTGCGCGGGCCGGAGCATATTTACGAGCTGGTCAACGATGCGATCGCCGAACTGATGGGCGCGCGCGACTACGTGGGCAAGCGGGTCTGCGACGTCATCCCGGAGCTGGACGGCCAGGGCTATATCGACCTGCTCGACAAGGTATACCGCACGGGCGAGCCGGTCGTGGCTTACGGTTCGCCGGCCTTGTTCCATCGTGAAGAGGGCGGCCCTCTCAGCCAACGCTTCCTGAATTACATCTACCAGCCGATCTTCGACGCCCATGGCAAGGTCGAGGGTATCTTTGTCGAGGGCAATGACGTCACGGAACAATACGTCGCCCACCGCCAGGCCGAGGAGAGAATGCGCCAGGAAGCGCAGCACAAGGATGAATTCCTGGCCATGCTGGCGCACGAGCTGCGCAATCCGCTGGCCCCGATCGGCACGGCCGCCGAACTGCTGTCGCTGGGCACGCCGACGCCGGCGACGGTGGCGTGCGCCAGTGCGGTGATCCGGCGCCAGGTGACGCACATGACGGGACTGATCGAGGACTTGCTCGACGTGTCGCGTGTGACCCGTGGCCTGGTTGCGCTCGAGCGGCTGCCGACCGACCTCGTGGGCGTGATCCACGACGCACTGGAGCAGGCGCGGCCATTGCTCGAGGTCCGTCACCATGATGTCGAGACGCGCACTGGCATGCAGTCGGCCCTCGTGGACGGCGACCGCAAGCGGCTGGTCCAAGTGGTCACGAACCTGCTCAATAACGCGGCCAAGTACACGCGCGACAACGGGCGCATCGAGGTCGTGCTCGAGCGCCTGGACACGCAGTTCGCCGTGCATGTCATCGACAACGGCATCGGCATGACGAACGAGGTGCGCGAGAGCGCGTTTGGCCTGTTCACGCAGGCGCAGCGCACGCCCGACCGCTCGCAAGGCGGCCTGGGCATCGGGCTGGCGCTGGTGCGCAGCATCGTCGACATGCACGGGGGCAGCGTCAGCGCCGCCAGCGCCGGCCTGGGGCAGGGCAGCACCTTCACCATTGTGCTGCCGCGCCTGGTCCAGCAGCCCGAACGCCCCGAGTCGGTCGGCGGCGCCGCGCCGGCCCCGGCGCGCGCGCTCAGGATCCTCGTGGTCGACGACAATGTCGATGCGGCCGACCTGCTGGCCGTGCTGCTTGAGGCACTCGGCCATACGGTGGTCGTCGAACATGGTTCGATGGCGGCACTCGACCGGGCCAGGCGCGAGGTGCTGGATGTGGCGCTGCTCGATATCGGCCTGCCAGAGATGGATGGGTATGGCCTGGCGCGGGCCTTGCGGGCACTGCCGCATGCCAGTGCCACGACGCTGATTGCGCTGACCGGTTACGGCGCGCCGGAAGACCGCGCCGCCGCGCTGGCCGCCGGCTTCGACCATCACCTGGTCAAGCCGGCCGACGTGGGCACGCTGATGGCGCTGCTGGCCGGGGTCGCCTAGCCTGTTGCACCATATCCTTGCCTTGATCGTCGATCTTTGGCGCGGTAAGATGTTTCCAGATTCCATACTTCACATCGTCAGCCACCTGTGACCACCTCCCGTCCCGGCATCGCCATCGTGGCGCCCGCCGGCTGCACCAACGATCCGCTTGCCGTCGAGCGCGCCATTGCCCGCCTTGAAGCGCAGGGCTGCCTGGTCCGCAATTACTACGATCACAGCTGCGCCCACCAACGCTTCGGCGGCACCGACGAGACTCGCCTCGGGCAACTGCACGCGGCCGTGGCCGACCCCGACGTCCACCTGATCATCGCGCTGCGCGGTGGCTACGGCATCAGCCGCCTCTTGCCCGCCATCGATTTCGACGCCATCGCCGCCAGTGGCAAGATCATCGTGGGCTTTTCCGATGTCACCGCGTTGCACATGGGCCTGATGGCGAAGACCGGCGCACTGAGCTACGCCGGGCCGATGATCGCTGGCGACTTCGGCGCGCCGGAGGCAGTGCCGTTCACGCTCGACGATTTCTGGGCCTGCCTGGCCGGCCCGACCCACACGATCCGCGAGACCGTCGCAGGCAATCCGCGCCTGGACGTGCGCGGGGTAGTCTGGGGCGGCAACCTGGCGCTGATCAATTCCCTCATCGGCACCCCGTACTTTCCGCAGATCGACGGCGGCATCCTGTGGCTGGAAGACATCGGCGAACATCCGTACCGCGTCGAGCGCCTGCTGTTGCAACTACTGCAGACAGGCGTGCTCGCGCGGCAGCAAGCGGTGGTGCTGGGCGACTTTTCCGGTTACCGCCTGGGGCCGATGGACAATGGCTACGACTTCGATGCCATGCTCGACTATGTGCGTCGCACGTTGCCGCTGCCGGTGCTCACGGGCCTCTCGTTCGGGCACGTTCCACGGCGCGTCACGATCCCGTTCGGCGCGCAAGGCCATCTGCAATCGGACGCCGAGGGCTTCAGCCTGCTGCTGTCCGGCTACCCGACCGTACGCTGCGCCTGAGCACGCAGCGGGTGACGGGCTATGGGCTACGGGCGACGGGCGACGGGCTGTAGACAACCGCGCCCGCAAATCCAGCCCAATCCAGTCCATTCGCTCTGCGGGGCGTGCGATGGTAAAATAGTCGGTTAATAAATATGCTTTTTGGGGTCATACAGTGCTATCCACAGCCAATATCACGATGCAATTCGGCGCCAAGCCGCTCTTCGAGAACATTTCCGTGCGCTTCGGCGACGGCAACCGCTACGGCCTGATCGGCGCCAACGGCTGCGGCAAGTCGACGTTCATGAAAATCCTGGGCGGCGACCTCGAGCCGTCCGCAGGTAACGTCAGCCTCGATCCGGGCGAACGCCTCGGCAAGCTGCGCCAGGATCAGTTTGCCTACGAAGACACGCGCGTGCTCGACGTCGTCATGATGGGCCACACCGAGCTGTGGAACGCGATCGCCGAACGCGATGCGATCTACGCCAACCTCGAAGCCACCGACGACGATTACATGAAAGCCGCCGAGCTCGAAGGTAAAGTGGCCGAATACGACGGCTACTCGGCCGAAGCGCGCGCCGGCGAACTGCTGCTGGGCCTGGGCATCGGCACCGAACTGCACCAGGGCCCGATGAGCGCCGTGGCGCCGGGCTGGAAGCTGCGCGTGCTGCTGGCACAGGCGCTGTTCTCGAATCCGGACATCCTGCTGCTCGACGAGCCGACCAACAACCTGGACATCAACACGATCCGCTGGCTGGAAGACATGCTCAACGAGCGCAACTCCACCATGATCATCATTTCCCACGATCGCCACTTCCTGAACCAGGTCTGCACCCACGTGGCCGACATGGATTACGGCACCCTGAAGGTGTATCCGGGTAACTACGACGAATACATGCTGGCCTCGACGCAAGCGCGTAACCAGCAACTGTCGAACAATGCCAAGGCCAAGGAAAAGGTCGCCGAACTGCAAGACTTCGTGCGCCGCTTCTCGGCCAACAAGTCCAAGGCGCGCCAGGCCACGTCGCGCGCCAAGCAGATCGACAAGATCAAGATCGAAGAGTTCAAGCCATCGTCGCGCGCCTATCCGTTCGTGCGCTTCGAAGGCGAGAAAAAGCTGCACCGCCTGGCGGTGGAAGCCGAGAACATCTCGAAAGCTTACGATCGCCAGTTGTTCAAGAACTTCTCGATCATGGTCGAGGCGGGCGAGCGCATCGCGATCATCGGCGCCAACGGCGCCGGCAAGACCACGCTGCTGCGCACGATCGGCGGCGAGCTGTGCAATATGCAGCCGGACGGCGGTCGCGTGAAATGGGCCGAAAACGCCAATCCGGGCTACATGCCGCAGGATCCGACCGAGGAATTCGCGGTGGGTGACAACCTGACCGACTGGATGGGCCAGTGGACGCAAGAGGGCGACGACGACCAGGCCGTGCGCTCGATCCTGGGCCGCCTGCTGTTTGGCGGCGACGAAGTCAAGAAGTCGGTCAACGTGCTGTCCGGTGGTGAAAAGGGCCGCATGATGTACGGCAAGCTGATGCTGGGCCGCCACAACGTGCTGCTGCTCGACGAGCCGACCAACCACATGGACATGGAGTCGATCGAGTCCCTGAACATCGCGCTGGACAAATACGCCGGCACCCTGATCTTCGTCTCGCATGACCGCGAGTTCGTCTCGTCGCTGGCCACGCGCGTGCTGGAAATCCGCGAAAACGACGTCGTCGATTTCCGCGGCACCTACGAGGAATACCTGGCCAGCCAGGGCATCGACGCGTAAGCATTTGCCTGTAATCGAAGGCGAGTAACGATTGGCAGGGGGCGGCGTACCCGGCGCGGCCCCACCATGGAGACGACAAGAGTATGCACACCGTACCGATCAAGACGTATGAATACGACCGGCCGCAGGCCGGTCTGGCCTGCACCGCCGAGGCCTGGGCGCGCATTCCCGGCGCGCCCGAACTCGCAGAGCGCGTGGCGCTTAAAGACAAAATTCGGCGCCTGCTGAAAGAAAAAGGCGCGGTGCTCGTCGCCCACTACTACGTGGACGCCGACCTGCAAGACCTGGCCGAAGAAACGGGCGGCTGCGTGTCCGACTCGCTCGAGATGGCGCGCTTCGGCCGTGACCACGCGGCGCAAACGCTGGTCGTGGCCGGCGTGCGCTTCATGGGCGAGACGGCAAAAATCCTCAGCCCCGAAAAAACCATCCTGATGCCCGATCTCGACGCGACCTGTTCGCTCGATCTCGGCTGTCCGGCCGACGAATTCGCGGCCTTTTGCGACCAGCACCCGGACCGCACCGTTGTCGTGTATGCCAACACCAGCGCGGCCGTCAAAGCGCGCGCCGACTGGATGGTGACGTCGTCCATCGGCCTGGATATCGTGGCCGAGCTGCACGCGCAGGGCAAGAAAATCCTGTGGGCGCCCGACCGTCACCTGGGTTCGTACATCCAGGCCAAGACCGGCGCCGACATGCTGCTGTGGCAGGGCTCGTGCCTCGTGCACGACGAGTTCAAGGGTATCGAACTCGACCTGCTGAAAGCCGAATACCCGCTGGCCAAGGTGCTGGTGCACCCTGAGTCGCCAGCCAATGTCGTGGCGCAGGCCGACGTGGTCGGCTCGACCACGCAGCTGATTAATGCGGCTCAAGCGCTTAGCGCCACCCACTTCATCGTCGCCACCGACAACGGCATCCTGCACAAGATGAAGATGGCCGCGCCCGGCAAGACGTTCATCGAAGCGCCCACCGCCGGCAACAGCGCAACGTGTAAAAGCTGCGCGCATTGCCCGTGGATGGCAATGAACGGCTTGCGCAACCTGGCGGACGTGCTCGAATCGGGCGCCAACGAAGTGCATGTCGACCCCGCCGTCGGCCTGCAAGCCAAACGCGCCATCGACCGCATGCTCGATTTCGCTGCAGCCAAGCGTGCGAAAGCGCTGCCAAGCGGCGCGCTTGAACACAATGCCCCCATGTTTTCCGGAGTCGGCCCCGCATGACCAGTCTGCACAACCCCCACGCCGAGTTCGACGACAAGCTGCAGGCGGCGTTCGAACAAAACATCCTGGCCGCGCTGCTCGAAGACATCGGCAGTGGCGACCTCACCGGCAAGCTGGTGCCGAACGATACGCGCGTGACAGCCCGCGTGATCGTGCGCGAAGCGGCCGTGCTGTGCGGCGCGCCGTGGTTCGAGGGCGTGATGCTGGCGGTCGACCAGGAGACCGATATCGAATGGCACGTTGCCGAAGGCGACCTGATGACGGCCAATAGCGCCGTCTGCACGATCACCGCCAATCCGCGCGCGCTGCTCACGGCCGAGCGCGCCGCGCTCAATTTCTTGCAGCTGCTCTCGGGCGTGGCCACCGCCACCCGGCGCTACGTCGGCGTTGTCGCGGGCACGAACGCCGCCATTCTCGATACCCGCAAGACGCTGCCGGGCCTGCGCCAGGCGCAGAAGTACGCGGTGCGTGTCGGCGGTGGCAAGAACCAGCGCATGGCGCTGTATGACGGCATCCTGATCAAGGAAAACCACATCGCCGCAGCCGGTGGCGTCACGCGCGCACTCGATGCGGCGGCCAGCCTGAACGCCGGTGCACCGGTGCAGATCGAAGTCGAAACGATTGCCCAGCTGGACGAAGCGCTTGCCGCCGGCGTCACGTCGGTGCTGCTCGATAATTTTGACCTGGCCATGATGCGCGAAGCGGTGACGGTCAATGCCGGCCGTGCGCTGCTGGAAGCCTCGGGCGGCGTCAATCTGGACACCGTGCGCGCCATCGCCGAAACAGGCGTCGACCGCATCTCGATCGGCAGCCTGACCAAGGACGTGCGCGCTACCGACTACTCGCTGCGTATCGTCTGACCTATCCGATGAACTCTCCCACCCATTTTATGTCGATTACCACCAAATTGAAGCGTTCGCTCGTGTTCCGCCTGTTCTGGCTCGGCTTCGGCCTGCTGCTGGGTGTGCCCCAGCTGATGGACGGCATCCTGTACAACATGAAGGGCGAACTGTTCTTTGGTATCGGCATGCTGCTGGTGGGTATTCGTGGTTTCCTGCGGCCCGTCGTGCTCAGCCGCGCGATGGCGTTGCAGCGCGACGATGTCGCCGCGAGCGCATCGATCGGCTCGCCGATGCTGCATGGCGTATTGTCGATTGCGATGGCCGCGGCCCTGATCACCGGCCTGGTGATCAAGTTCGGCAGCAACTAAATCAGTACGCGGTTGCCGAGCAATTCGGCGACCAGCGGCAACACCTGCTCGCTCGACGCTTCCAGCTTGAGCGTGAGCATGTCGTCGGCGCGCGTGCGCCCCAGGTTCAGCGCGGCGATGGGCTTGCCGGCGGCTTCGGCCAGGCGACAGAAGCGAAAGCCCGAATACACCATCAGGGACGAGCCGACCACGAGCAAGGCATCGGCCGCTTCCATCCGCGCCAACGCCTCGGCCGTGCGCGCTGGCGGTACGTTGTCGCCAAAGAAGACGACATCGGGCATCAGCGTGCCGCCGCAGTGCGTGCAGGCTGGCGCCGTAAAACCCGTCACCGCATCCGGATCGATCTCGGCGTCGCCATCGGGCAGCGGCTGCGCCAGGACATCGCGCAGGGCAGGATTGGCCGTCTCGAGCTGCACCTGCAGCGCGGCGCGCGTGAAACTGGCGCCGCAACCGAGGCATGCCACGTGGTGGATATTGCCGTGAAGTTCGAGCACGCTGCGGCTGCCGGCCTGCGTGTGCAAGCCATCGACGTTCTGCGTGAGGATCGTGCCGATCCGCCCGTTCGCCTCGAGTGCGGCCAGCGCGCGGTGGCCGTGATTCGGCGTTGCGCCCGATAGCACCGGCCAGCCGACCATGCTGCGCGCCCAATAGCGGCGCTGGATCGCCGGGTCGCGCCGAAATTCGGGCCCCTGGATCGGCAACCGCCCGCGCCGCACGCCATCGCGGTCGCGATAATCGGGAATGCCCGACGCCGTCGACAAGCCGGCGCCGGTCAGCACCAGCGCACGAGGATATCGTTCGAGAAACGCGGCCAGATGCCTGGCCGCGTCGTGTTCACTGTTGTATGCACTGAGTTCGCCGTTCATGCGATCAATCGTACCACCGCCCGCTAAATTACCGCGCCGGGACGGCGCCTTCCAGCCGCGCAGCGCTAGCGCCTGCGCGGGGTCAGCACGCTTGGGAGCGCTTTTGGCAACGTGTCCGGGTAATCGCGCGAGTAGTGCAGGCCGCGGCTTTCATGGCGCGACATGGCGCTCTTGACGATCAGGTGCGCCACTTCGACCAGGTTGCGCAGCTCGAGCAGGTCGGGCGTGATGCGGAAATTGCGGTAGTACTCGTCGATTTCTTCCTTGAGCAGCTTGATCCGGTGCAGCGCGCGCTCGAGCCGCTTGGTGGTGCGCACGATGCCGACGTAATTCCACATGAAGCGGCGCAGCTCGTCCCAGTTGTGGGCGATGACCACTTCTTCATCGGCATCCGTCACGCGGCTGGCGTCCCAGGCCGGCAGCGCGGGATTGTCGACCGCCGGGCTGGCCGCGATTTGCTGCGCGCAGGCGCGCCCGACCACCACGCACTCGAGCAGCGAATTGCTCGCCAGCCGGTTGGCGCCATGCAGGCCCGTGCAGGCCGCTTCGCCCACCGCATACAGGCCGGGGATATCGGTGCGGCCGGCCAGGTCGGTGACCACGCCGCCACACGTGAAGTGCACGGCCGGCACGACGGGAATCGGTTCCCGGGTGATGTCGATGCCCAGTTCCAGGCAGCGCGCATAGATGGTCGGGAAATGTTCCATCAGGAACGCGGGGGGCTGGTGGCTGATATCGAGGTTGACGTAATCGAGGCCGCGTTTCTTCATCTCGAAGTCGATGGCGCGCGCCACCACGTCGCGTGGGGCCAGTTCGCCGCGCGCGTCGTGCGCCGGCATGAAGCGCTCACCGGCCTGCGCGCCGGCTTCGGGCGGCAGCTTCAAGAGGCCGCCTTCGCCGCGGATCGCCTCGGTAATCAGGAACGATTTCGCATACGGGTGATAGAGGCAGGTCGGGTGGAACTGGATGAACTCCATGTTCGATACGCGGCAACCGGCGCGCCAGGCCATGGCGATGCCGTCGCCGGTGGCCGTGTCCGGGTTGGTCGTGTACAGGTACACCTTGCCGGCGCCGCCCGTGGCAAGCACGGTGTGCTCCGCCTCGAACGTCACGATCTCGCCGCTGTTCACATCCTGCACGTAGAGGCCGTAGCAGCGCGGCTGGCCCACATGGCCCGCCTGCGCGCCTTTGGGCCGCAACTTGTCGGACGTGATGACGTCGATGGCGACGTGGTGTTCGAACAGAGAAATATTCGGATGCGCGCGTACCTTCTGTTCCAGCGTGACCTGCACGGCGTGGCCGGTGGCGTCGGCCGCGTGGATGATCCGCCGCTGGCCATGGCCGCCTTCGCGGGTCAGGTGAAAGCCCAGTTCGGCCGTCGCGTCGCGCGTAAATGGCACGCCTTGCTCGATCAGCCATTCGATCGCCTCGCGGCCATGCTCGACGATGTAACGGGTGGCGGTCTCGTCGCACAACCCCGCGCCTGCAACGAGCGTGTCGGCCACGTGCTGATCGTGGCTGTCGCCCGAATCGAGCACGGCGGCAATGCCGCCCTGGGCCCAGTTGCTGGCGCCATCGAGCAGCGTGCGCTTGGAGATGATGGCCACCTTGCGGGTCTGGGCCAGGTGCAGGGCTACCGACAGGCCGGCCAGGCCGCTGCCGACGATCGCGACGTCGAATTTCATGGAATAGTTGAAATGTAAATAGAGGCAATACTATAAGCGATTCATGGGCAGTACGGGTCAGCGTGACCAGGCTGATGGCAGGTGCGGCAGGGGGCAAGTGTACGCCCGCGCACCGAAGTGTTGCGCTCGGCGGGCTAGGATGGGTCATTATTCACCCAATCAAGGATTTACCATGACTACAGACCGCACCCACGTCGCCGCCCTCGAAGACCGTATCGGTTCCCTGCGCTTTGCCATGTTCACGTTCCGTGACCAGTACGATCACCTGGCCAGCCAACCGATGACCAAGCAGGACGTTGACGCCGAAGGCGGCATCTGGTTCTTCGTGCACTCGGCAACCGACCTGTGGGACAGCATCGCGCACCAGCCTGAAGTCAACGTCAGTTTTTCCGATAGCGACGACAGCACCTATGTGTCGGTCAGCGGCACCGCCGAGCGCGTAGTCGACCGTGACAAGATTCGCAGCATGTGGAACCCGATGGTGCAGGCATGGTTCCCTGCGGGTCCGGAAGACCAGCATGCGGTGCTGGTGCGTGTCGTCCCGCACGCGGCCGAGTACTGGGATTCGAACGACAGCAAGATGGTGCGCATGTTCGCCATCGCCAAGGCGGCCGTGACCGGCAAGCAGCCGGATGTCGATGCCGAGCACGGCACGATCAAGCTGTAATCTTCTAGCACCAAACTTGCGGCGGGGCACGACAGTAGCGTAGAGTAGCCGCTCTTGCCACCCCCGGGCCACGCCGCACGCGATGATTTCTTTCCTCGAACTGGCCGCCAACTTTTTTACGGCCGCCGCCATTCTTCTGGCGGGCCGCAACAATGTCCATACCTGGTGGACGGGAATCGTCGGCTGCACCCTGTTCTGCATGCTGTTCGCACAGAACCAGCTATATGCCGACGTCGTCCTGCAAGTCTTTTTTGTGGCCACTAGCGTACTGGGCTGGTGGCGCTGGCTGCGCGGTAACGCCGGTGCGCCGCTGCCAATCAGCCATGCCGGCTGGCGCACGATGGCATGGATGGCGCCCGTCGGGATCGTGGCCACCGCTGCTTATGGCGCGGCGCTCCATTTTTATACCAATGCCTACGCGCCATTCATCGATTCGGCCGTGCTGGTGTTTTCCGTCATCGCGCAACTGCTGATGATGGGGCGGCGCATCGAGAGCTGGCCGGTCTGGCTGCTGGTCAATACTATCGCTGCGCCGCTCTATTTCAGTCGCGGCCTGTACCTGACCGCGTTCCTGTACCTGTGCTTCTGGGTGAACGCGATCGCGTCGTGGATCTGGTGGACGAAGCTGGCGCAGCGCGAGCTGGCCGCAGCCCGGGCCACGGCCAGCCCACCCGTTTCAGGCGCCGGCGCAGCACATGGCTGACCGTGATGATTGCCGCCACTCGTCAGCGCGAACGTGGCGGCAGGTCGCCCGCATTCTGATTGCCGCCGGTTTCCGGCGCGCCCATGCCCGTCACTTTTGGGCCGGCCTGGTCCGGCCGCGTATCTTGCGCACCAGGACTGGTGTGGGTCGCTGCCGAATCGGCTGGCACCGTGCTTGGGGCTTCCGGTTTCGGGGCTGCCGCGCCATCGGTAATGGCAGGTTCATCGCGCCCGGTACCGTCCGGCGCGTTCACATACGGCCCTGATTGGTTGCGGGTCATGCCCGGCCCCCCGTTGCCGCCAGTTTCAGTCTGCGACTCATGGGTTGGCGTCGCGCCTTGCTGGCCGCTGGTTTGCCCGCCGACACCGACGGTAACGCCGTCGTCGCTCCCGGTTGCTGGCGTTGCACTGGATGTGTTGCTGGTCATGGTGGTCCCCCGTTTGAAATGGATGATCCATTGTCGTGCGGACGAGGACGCGCACATATCGGCGGGCAGGGCATGGCGCTGTAGGACGACAGCGCCCCTGACCCGCTTTTTGTAGAAATCTCAATCTTGTCCCTTACGCAGCCCGGCGACGCGATGTTATACTGTATATCCATACAGTTATTCTATCCAGCCGCCATGCCCGTGTTCTTGCCGCTCAATCTCGACCCGTTGCCGCCCGCCGATCCCGATCGGGCGGCGGCCAGCCGGCCGGATACGGGCGGCTTCGGCAGCCTGGACGATGAGCCTGTCACCTCGGCACGCAACGACGCCGAACTGGCGCGTGAATACATCTCGCATGGTGAGCTTAGCCCCAAGTCGATCGCAAATCTGCAAAAAGAACTGTATCGCTTCCTGACCTGGTGCCGCGAAGAGGCGGGCAAGACCTTCCAGCAGCTGAACGTCGGTGACCTCAATGCGTATAAAGAGTTCATCCGCCAGCCACCGCCCGCATGGATCAGCACCACCAAATGGCCGCGCAACGATGCGCGCTACCGGCCATTCACCGGGCCGCTGTCCGATACCAGCCGGCGCCAGGCTATGATTGCTATCAAGGGTGTGCTGGCATTTGCCGAGCAGACCGGCTACCTGCGCCGCAATCCGGCGCGGCTCGTGCGCAATGTCCGGGCCGCACACGCCAGTCGCATCACCCGCTACCTGAGCCCGGCCGCCATTGGCTACGCGCTGGCCGCCGCCGAAGCGCGGCCCGGCGACACCGAAGCGACAGCGCGCCAGCGTGCGCGCGATCGCTTCCTGCTGATCGCGTTTGCCCAGACCGGCGCGCGCCTGAACGAAATCGTCAGCGCGACGATGGGGGCGGTCTATAGCGAAGGCGACGGGCGCTGGTGGCTCGACGTGCTGGGCAAGGGCAACAAGCCGCGCCGCCTGCCGGCGCCACCAGCCACCATCGGCGCCTACCGCGACTACCGGCGCGCCTTTGGCCTGCTCGAGCAGACGAGCAGGGGCGACCGCATGGCGCTGGTGCTGTCGAGTCGCACGAAAGAGCATGTGGGCATCACCGATGAGGCCGCGTCCGAAGCGCTCAAGGCGATTTTCCAGCTTGCCGCGAGCGACGCGGCAGCGAAAGGCGATGGTGACAGCGCGTCAATGCTGCGCCTGGCGTCACCGCACTGGTTGCGTCACAGCATGTTGACCAATCACGCCAATAGCGGGGTGCAACTCAAGACGCTGCAAGACACGGCCGGGCACGCCAATATCGCCACCACGGCAGCGTACCTGCACAAGACCGACCACGAGCGGCATGACGAGATCCTGGGATCCGATGGCGGCAAGGGGATTGAGTGAGGTCGCCGCAGGGGCGGCCCTCCTGCGTAAAATGTAACTAACCAACGCGAGAATTAACGACAAAAATGTGATGCAAAGGCCACTGACTCCGGCCGCTTCCGCGACCTTCAGGCAAGCCTGCAAGAGGGAGGGTTACGCTCCCCAGTCATTGCGGCCGACCGTCGGCAGGAGAGGCCGGTTCGCCCCGGTCGCGGCGCGGCTTTTTCGCTTACACCGGGATCGACGACGTGCCACCTTCCGAACTCCCGTAATTCTGTAACTCGTCGAGTGTCAGACGGCGCTCGTTCAGCGCCGTGATGATGGCGCCGAGTTGCTCGTCATCGGGCTGGATATACACGATCCGTTGTTCGAGCAGATTGGCCCAGTACGGGGTGTAGGGAACGGCGGTTTCGGTCATGACCTCGGCCGCAAAGCTGCCATCGTGCAGTTCGCCGACGAGCGTGATGCGGGTGGTGGCGGGGACGGTGTTCTGGACGGTGATGTTCATGCTATGCCTTTGAAGGATCAGTTCGTGTGGGTCTATTGTCACGCAGTCATCGTTTGCGTGCAAATCACCAGCCCCGTGCCGTGCGGGCCCCGGCAGTTCACATCGTCGAACACATCGAACGCTATCGTCAAAATTATCCGCTTTTCAACATTTTCTCGTGACCGGATACTGAACGTCATCAACCGCCGCGTCGATCCGCGGTTCAACGTGACACTCACCAGGAGTTTCCATGCACAAACTGTCCCTCGCACTGCTCGCCGCCGGCATCGTGACCGCATCGGCTGCGCACGCGCAAGCTGACCTCATCCTCACCAACGGCAAGATCGCCACCATGGCGCGTGACGGTGAATTCGTCGAAGCGCTGGCCATCAAGGATGGCAAGATCGCCGCCACCGGCACCAATGCGACGATCCTCGCGCTCAAACAAGATGCCACGAAGGTCGTGGACGTCGGCGGACGCACCGTGATCCCGGGCTTGAACGACTCGCACACGCACGTCATCCGCGCCGGCCTGAACTACAATATGGAGCTGCGCTGGGACGGCGTGCGCACCTTGAGGCGCGCAATGGAGATGCTCAAGGAGCAGGCGGCGCGCACGCCGGACGGCGAGTGGGTCAAGGTGGTCGGCGGCTGGACCGAGCATCAGTTCGAAGAAAAGCGCCTGCCGACGCTGGCCGAAATCAACGCCGCCGTGCCCAACAAGCCAGTGTTCATCCTGTACCTGTACGGCCTGGGTTTCCTGAACCGGAAGGGCGTCGAGACCCTCGGCTACACCAAGGACACCAAATACCTCGATGGCGAACTGCAGCTGGACAAGGCTGGCCAGCCCACGGGCCTCCTGGTGGCCAAGCCGAACGCGATGATCCTCTACGCGACGCTCGGCAAGACCAACAAGCTCGGCCGCGCGGACCAGGTCAATTCAACCATGCACTTCTACCGTGACCTGAACCGCCTGGGCATGACGAGCGCGGTCGATGCAGGCGGGGGCGGGCAGGCCTATCCCGACGACTACGGCGTCACGATCGAACTGGCAAAGCAGGGCAAGCTCACCGTGCGCACGGCGTACTATCTGTTCGCGCAGAAGGCCGGCAAGGAACTCGAAGACTACACGCGCTGGATCGCCCAGGTGACACCGAACAAGAACGACCACATGTTCTATGCCAACGGCTTCGCGGCAGAAGGCGCGGGAGAAAACCTGGTGTCGAGCGCAGCTGACTTCGAGAACTTCCTCGAGCCTCGCCCCGAGCTGCCGCACGCGATGGAAGACGAACTCGAACGCGTAGTGACGCTGCTGGTCAAGAACCGCTGGCCGTTCCGCATCCACGCAACTTACGGCGAGAGCATCGAGCGCGACCTGGCCGTGATCGAGAAGGTCCACCGCGCCACGCCATTGAACGGTCTGCGCTGGATCGTCGACCATGCCGAAACCGTCAACGACGACCAACTAATGCGCATCAAGGCGCTCGGTGGCGGGATCGCGGTGCAGAACCGCATGTACTTCCAGGGCGAGGCGTACTGGAAGCGCTACGGCGCCCAGACGCGCCAGATGCCGCCGATCCGCAAAATGCTCGAGCTCGGCATCCCCGTGGGCCTGGGCACCGACGGCACGCGCGTGAGCAGCTACGGGCCGTGGCCATCGATCTACTGGGCCGTCACGGGCAAGACGGCGGGTGGGCTGGCAACCTGGCAGCCGAAGGATGTGCTGTCGCGCCACGAAGCGCTCAAGCTCATGACGCAGGGCAGCGCCTGGATGAGCGGCGAAGATGCCGACAAGGGCAGGCTGGTCGCTGGCCAGTACGCCGATCTTGCGGTGCTGCCGCGCGATTACTTCACGATGGATGTCGCGCAGATCAAGGATCTGGAAAGCGTGCTCACGATCGTGGGCGGCGAAGTGGTATATGGCGCCGGCCCGTTTGCACCGCTGGCCCCGGCCTTGCCGGGGGTGTCACCGGACTGGAGTCCGGTGCGTCACTATGGCGGCTACCAGAATCGCTGATCGCATCATGAAATTACACCCCGGGTGCTTGAAATCCGGGGCGGCAATGCTCAACCTACTGCAGAGAAGGTAACTAACCAACGCCTGAAAATATGCAGTAATAATATTGTCACTTTTTCGACTCCGACAACACTACCTATCAGGAAAGAAGCTTATAACAGGGTGGGATGTGCAATGCACTCGCCGAGCTTCTTTCTCAGTCAATTGCCGTCCGACGAGCTTCTGAACGTGGTATCAAGCCCTTACGCCCCCGCGTAAAAAATAATGAAAACATAACCGCGGTCAATGATTCAGAAAATCGGCTCTTGCAAACTCATCTCACGTTCTCGCTTCAACCTTGGTGCGGTAATCCCGGATCAGGCGCCTGGCGCGAAACAACCGATGCTGCAAGAATCCACGGTCGTCACCGGACGCGTTTGCCAGACGGAGGAAAGCCACAAACCGGACCTTCAACATCAGATCGCACTGTCATGAGCGGCTTCGCGCCTGGTAGCTTGCAGTTTCACCGCCTGCACCATGCTCACAGCCATTTTTACTACTTGTTCTTGATGCGTTTTTCATTAGAAAAGACCCCAAGAAATGCCGCGTGAGCAGGTCGCTCTACGTGAAGCAAGTACATCACCAGAATAGTGGAGACATGAAATGCTTGAGACTCTATCCCGGCTGGCGCCCTTGGCGCCCGCGTACCTGGCTGCATCTTCCGCACGCACAGCACCGATGATCCGGGGAGGCCGCCATGCGTAACGCATCGCCCGCGGCGCTGCCCGCCAATCAACCGGCCTCCGACAAGACCCGCTGGATCCAGCTCGCCGTCGGCGTGGTCTGCATGATCGCCACGGCCAACATCCAATACGCCTGGACCTTGTTTGTGCCTGAAATCCAGGACACCTACGGCTGGTCGCGCGCCAGCATCCAGGTGGCGTTCACGCTGTTCGTCATCGTCCAGACCTGGCTGGCGCCGCTCGAAGGTTACTTCATCGACAAATTCGGGCCACGCCTGATGGTCGCGTTCGGCGCGGTGTTCATCGGCATGGCCTGGGTGATCAATTCGCAGGCGACGTCGCTGGCAGGCTTTTATCTTGGTGCGGCCGTGGGCGGCATCGGGGTCGGCTCGATCTACGCAACCTGCATCAACAATGCGCTCAAGTGGTTCCCGGATCGCCGCGGCCTTGCCGTTGGCCTGACTGCAGGTGGCTATGGCGCCGGTTCGGCCGCAACGATCTTGCCGATCGCGGCCATGATCGAATCGTCGGGCTTTCAGGAAACCTTCTTTTTCTTCGGTCTGCTGCAGGGCTCACTGGCGTTTATTGCGGCCTGGTTCCTGCGTTCGCCCAACCCGGCCGAGGTGAAGAAGTCGAGCAAGCTGCTGCAGGCAACGCATGACTTTACGCTCAGCGAAGCGTTGCACACCAAACTGTTCTGGCTGATGTTCATCATGTTCATCCTCGTGGTCACCGGCGGCATGATGGCCGTGGCGCAACTAGGCGTGATCGCCAAGGATCTGGGCGTGAAAGAGTTCAAGGTCGACCTGCATTTCTTCGTGATGGCGGCCTTGCCGCTGGCCCTGATGCTCGACCGGATCATGAACGGCATCTCGCGACCGATGTTCGGCTGGATCTCGGACCATATCGGGCGCGAAAAGACCATGGTGATTGCCTTTACCCTTGAAGGCATTGGCATCATTGCCCTCGGCTATTTCGGCAGCAACCCGTATGCGTTCCTGATCCTGTCGGGCATCGTGTTCCTGGCCTGGGGCGAAGTGTATTCGCTGTTCTCGGCGCTGGCCGGCGATGCTTTCGGCACCAAGCACATCGGCAAGATCTACGGGGTGCTGTACACCGCGAAGGGGATCGGCGCATTGTTCGTCCCGGTTGGCAACCTGATGATGGAGGCGACGGGCACCTGGTCGACGGTGCTTTATACCGTCGCCGCCATGGACCTGACGGCGGCGTTCCTGGCGATCATGGTCTTGCGGCCCGTACTCGCGACGCACGTGACGTACTCGAAAAACCTGTATGCCAAGGAGAACGAGGGGCTTGGGGGCGCGGTACCTGCCTGAACCCATGCAGTGCCAGGATAAAGCGGGGCTGGGTAACAGCGCCGCTTTTCTGGTGTCAAGGCTTCATTTAAGGATTCTTGATACTCATCAATGATTAAAGCGACCGTCGTCGCTAAGATCGCTGAAAACCGTCGATAAAACTTTGCAGGAGACAGCGTATGGGCAAGGCGTTGGAAGGCGTTCGCATCCTCGATTTCACCCACGTCCAGTCCGGACCCACCTGTACCCAGCTGCTCGCCTGGTTCGGCGCCGACGTCATCAAGGTCGAACGGGCCGGCGAGGGCGATGCGACGCGCAACCAGCTGCGCGACATCCCCGGTGTCGACAGCCTGTATTTCACCATGCTCAACCACAACAAGCGCTCGATCACGCTCGACACCAAGCGCCCGGCCGGCAAGGAAGTGCTGGAGACGCTGATCAGGGATTGCGACGTGCTGGTCGAGAACTTCGCGCCGGGCGCGCTCGACCGCATGGGGTTCAGCTGGGAGCGTATCCAGGAACTCAATCCGCGCATGATCGTCGCCTCGGTCAAGGGTTTTGGGCCCGGCCCGTATGAACATTGTAAAGTCTATGAAAACGTCGCCCAGTGCGCCGGCGGCGCGGCGGCCACGACGGGCTTCGACGATGGCCCCCCGATCGTCAGCGGCGCCCAGATCGGCGACAGCGGCAGCGGCCTGCACCTGGCACTGGGCATCGTGACTGCGCTCTATCAGCGCACGACGACCGGGCGCGGCCAGAGGGTGCTGACCTCGATGCAGGATGCCGTACTGAACCTGTGCCGCGTGAAACTGCGCGACCAGCAGCGCCTGGAGCGCAATGGCGTCATGGAAGAGTATCCGCAGTTCGCAGGTGGCCAGTTTGGCGAGTCCGTGCCGCGCGCAGGCAATGCGTCCGGCGGTGGCCAGCCCGGCTGGATCCTCAAGTGCAAGGGCTGGGAAACCGACCCGAACGCCTATATCTACTTCATCGCGCAGGCGCCGGTGTGGGCGCCGATCTGCAAGCTGATCGGGCGCGAAGCGTGGATTACCGACCCTGACTACGCGACGCCCAGGGCGCGCCTGCCGCGCCTGATGTCAATCTTCGCCACGGTCGAGGAATGGACCCGGACCCTGACCAAGTTCGAAGCGATGGATATCTTCAACAAACACGACATCCCGTGCGGCCCGATCCTGTCGATGAAGGAAATCGCCAACGACCCGTCGCTGCGCGCCACTGGCACCATCGTTGAAGTCGATCATCCCGAGCGTGGGCCGTATCTGACGGTGGGCAACCCGATCAAGCTGTCCGACAGCCCGACCGACGTGCAGCGTTCGCCGCTGCTGGGCGAGCACACCGACGAAGTGCTGTCCGGCCTGGGCTACTCGGCCGAACAGATCGCGCTGCTGCGCGACGAGCGCGTGATCTAGATCAGCGGCTGGGCCGCGTCCAGTAACCCGGCTGGGCGTAGACCCGCTTGAGCGTGTCGATGAAGGCGCGCACCCGCGCCGGCAAGTGCCGCTGCTGCATGTAGACCGCCATGATGTCGTAGTCGGGCAGCGCGTACTCACCGAGCACCGTGACCAGCTCGCCGGCCGCCAGCTGCGCCTGGATTTCCCAGGTCGAGCGCCAGGCCAGGCCCAGGCCTTCGCTCGCCCAGCGATGCAGCAACTCACCGTCATTGCAATCGAGGTTGCCGTTCACCTTGATCGTGACCGGCTTGCCGTCTTTCTGGAAATACCAGCCGCGCTGCTGCCCACCCTGCAGATTGAACGCCAGGCAGTTGTGCTGCGCGAGCTCTTCGAGCGAGCGCGGCACGCCGCAGCGGGCCAGGTAAGCTGGCGTGCCGCACACCACGCGCCGGTTGGTGGCCAGCCGCACGGCGACAAAACTCGGATCGAGCACGCCGCCGATCCGGATTCCCAGCTCATAGCCCTCGCGTACCAGATCCACCACGTGGTCGGTGAGGTTGAACGAGATCTGCACATTGGGATTGGCCGCCAGGAAGGCCGGCGCATGCGGCGCCACATGCAGGCGTCCGAATGCGGCCGGCGCCGAGACGATCAGGTGTCCGCTGGCCTCGTCACGGCCTTCCGAGACGATGGTTTCGGCCGTTTCGATGTCGGCCAGCAGCTTTCTGCAGTGTTCCAGGAACAGCGTGCCCGATTCGGTCAGCGTCAGGTGGCGCGTCGTGCGGTGCAGCAGCTTGACGCCCAGGCGCCGCTCGAGCGCATCGATGCGGCGCCCCAGCATGACCGGCGTAATGTTCTGCTCCAATGCGGCGCGCGCCAGGCTGCCCTTGTCGACCGCATCCACGAAGGCGCACATCTGCTTGACCTTGTCCATCTAGCCAGTATTCCATATTCCAGGTATCGAATAACATTATTTTTTGTCGTCTTATCAAGCGTCGGCGGACGCTCTAGCATGGGGTCTTCGCAGTCTGGTGACTTGAACCCGGGGGGACGGCATGGCCAAGATGACGGCAGCAGAAGCAGCGGTGCTGGTGATGGAAAAAGAGGGGATCAGTGTCGCTTTCGGCGTGCCCGGCGCCGCGATCAACCCGTTCTACGCGGCGCTGCGCAAGCGCGACAGCATTCGCCACTTCCTGGCGCGCCATGTGGAGGGCGCCTCGCACATGGCCGAAGGCTATACCCGCGCCAAAGCCGGCAACCTTGGCGTCTGCATCGGCACCTCGGGCCCGGCCGGCACCGACATGATCACGGGCCTGTATTCTGCCCAGGCCGATTCGATACCTATCCTTTGCATTACCGGCCAGGCGCCGCGTGCGCGGCTGTACAAGGAAGACTTCCAGGCGATCGATATCGAGTCCATTGCCAAGCCGGTGACCAAGTGGGCCGTCACCGTGCGCGAACCGGCGCTGGTGCCGCGCGTGTTCCAGCAAGCGTTTCACCTGATGCGCTCCGGGCGGCCCGGCCCGGTGCTGATCGACTTGCCAATCGACGTACAACTGGCGCAGATCGAATTCGACGCCGACACCTATGAACCGATGGCCCTGTACAAGCCGCGGGCGAGCCGCGCGCAGATTGAAAAAGCGCTGGACATGATGAACCGGGCGCAGCGCCCCCTGCTGACGGCCGGCGGGGGCATCATCAATGCCGATGCGTCCGAACTGCTGGTGGAATTCGCCGAGACCACCGGCATCCCCGTGATCCCGACGCTGATGGGCTGGGGCTCGATCCCCGACGACCATCCCCAGATGGCGGGCATGGCCGGCCTGCAGACGAGCCACCGCTATGGCAACGCGACGCTGCTGGCGGCCGACTTCGTCATGGGCATCGGCAATCGCTGGGCGAATCGCCATACCGGCGGCCTGGACGTGTTCACCAAGGACCGCACGTTCGTCCATATCGACATCGAACCGACCCAGATCGGGCGCGTGTTCGGGCCCGACTACGGCATTGTCTCCGATGCGAAAGCAGCGCTCGAGCAGCTGGTGGAGGTGGCGCGCGAATGGCGCGCCAGCGGCAGGCTGGCCGAGCGCAGCGCGTGGCTCGGCGCCTGCCAGGAGCGCAAGCGCACGATGCTGCGCCGCAGCGATTTCCCGGATGTGCCGGTCAAGCCGCTGCGCGTGTATCACGAGATGAACGAATACTTCGGGCGCGACGTGCGCTACGTCGCCAGCATCGGCCTGTCGCAGATCGCCGCCGCCCAGTTCTTGCGCGTGCACCACCCGCGCCATTGGATCAATTGCGGCCAGGCTGGCCCGCTCGGCTGGACGATCCCGGCCGCGCTCGGCGTGCGCGTGGCCGACCCCGATGCCGACATCGTCGCCATCTCGGGCGACTACGATTTCCAGTTCATGATCGAAGAACTGGCGGTGGCCGCGCAGTTCAAGCTGCCGTACATCCACGTGCTGGTGAATAACGCCTATCTGGGGCTGATCCGCCAGGCGCAGCGCGGCTTCGAGATGGATTACTGCGTCCAGCTGGCATTCGAGAACGTCAATGCCCCCGAACTGGAAGGCTACGGCGTCGATCACGTGGCCGTGGTCGAGGGCCTGGGCTGCAAGGCGCTGCGGGTATTCCGACCGGCCGACATCATCCCCGCCTTCGAGCAGGCGCGCGCGCTGATGGCGCAGTACCGCGTGCCGGTGGTCGTTGAAATCATCCTCGAGCGGGTGACCAATATCGCGATGGGCACCGAGATCGATGCACTCAATGAGTTCAACGATGTGCTCGACATTCAATAGATGTGCTCGACATTCGATCAGCGCCAGCACCAGGAGCCGCCATGACCAAGCTTGCTGCCAACCTCACCATGCTGTTTACCGAGGTCGATTTTCTCGATCGCTTCGAGCACGCCGCCCGGGCAGGATTCCGGGGCGTCGAGTTCC
The DNA here is from genome assembly GCF_040790145.1 of Massilia aurea. Lineage (GTDB taxonomy): Bacteria > Pseudomonadota > Gammaproteobacteria > Burkholderiales > Burkholderiaceae_D > Telluria > Telluria aurea_C. Next base: position 402,516 of record NZ_JBFMMP010000001.1, on the reverse strand, counting down.
TGTTCCCGTATGCTTATCCGGCACAAGACATCGCCGAGAAGCTCGACACCTGGCGCCTCGAGCTGGTGTTGCACAACCTGCCGGCCGGCGACTGGGCCGCTGGCGAGCGCGGCATCGCCTGCCATCCGGGCCGGAGGGCCGAATTCCAGGACGGCGTGGGCCAGGCGATCGAGTATGCCAGGGCGCTCGGCGTCAGGCAGCTCAATACCCTGGCCGGCATCGTGCCCGGCGGCGTGGCGCCAGATGCGGCGCACGCGACGCTGGTGGAAAACCTGCAGTATGCCGCCAGCCATTTGAAAGCCGAGGGCATCCGCTTGCTGGTCGAGCCGGTCAACACCTTCGATATCCCGGGCTTTTTCCTGCATCACACCCGCCAGGCGCTGGACATCATCGAACAGACCGGCTCGAGCAATCTGTTCCTGCAATACGACATCTATCACATGCAGCGCATGGAGGGCGAACTGACGGCGACGATCAAGGCCAACCTGCCGCAGATCCGCCACATACAGCTGGCCGACAACCCGGGCCGCTTCGAGCCCGGCACGGGCGAGATCAATTATCGCTACCTGCTGGGCATGCTGGACGAGATCGGGTACGACGGCTGGGTCGGCTGCGAGTACAAGCCGCGCGACGGCACTTTGCGCGGCCTGGGCTGGATGGCCGAGCACGGCCTGTAGCCGATAGCTACTTCACATCACTCTGGAGACGATCATGACAAAAGTAGGATTTATCGGCCTCGGCATCATGGGCGGACCCATGGCCGCCAACCTGCAGGCAGGCGGCTGCAAACTGTATCTGCATGACCTGAAGAATCCTCCGCTGGGGTTGATCGAGGCCGGCGCCACGGTCTGCACCAATGCCACCGAGGTGGCGAAACGGGCCGACGTGATCATCGTGATGGTGCCCGACACGCCGCATGTCGAAGAGGCGCTGTTCGGAGAGCATGGCGTCGCGGCAGGCCTCACACCGGGCAAGATCGTGGTCGACATGAGCTCGATCTCACCGATGGCCACCAAACAATTCGCCAAGAAGATCAACAAGCGCGACTGCGACTACGTCGATGCGCCTGTCTCTGGCGGTGAAGTCGGCGCGCGCGCCGCCACGCTGACCATCATGGTGGGCGGTTCGCCCGAGGCCTTCGAGCGGGTGCGGCCGCTGTTCGAGCTGATGGGCAAAAACATCACATTGGTGGGCGGCAACGGCGACGGCCAGACCGCCAAGGTGGCGAACCAGATCATCGTCGCGCTGAACATCCAGGCCGTTGCCGAAGCGCTGCTGTTCGCCTCGAAGGCGGGCGCCGATCCGGCCCGGGTACGCCAAGCGCTGATGGGCGGTTTTGCCGCCTCGCGCATCCTGGAAGTGCATGGCGAGCGCATGGTCAAGCGTACCTTTGCGCCGGGCTTTCGGATCGAACTGCACCAGAAAGACCTGAACCTGGCGTTGCAAGGTGCGAAAACGCTGGGAATCTCGCTGCCCAACACCGCCAATGTCCAGGAATTGATGAATTCGTGCGCCGCGCACGGCATGGCGCAGCTCGATCATTCGGCGCTGTGCCAGGCGATCGAGCGGATGTCGAACCATGCCATTGCCGCAGAAGGATAAAGGCCCATCCGATGACCACCTGGGTAATGCATCATCCCGCCTGCTTCGGCCACGAGCCGGGCCCTGGCCATCCGGAGTCGCCACAGCGACTGCACGTGGTAATGGAGACGTTGCGCCAGCCCGAGTTCGCGCAATTGGCGTGGCGCGAGGCGCCGCTCGGCACGCGCGAGCAAGTGCTGCTGGTCCATGACGCCGACTTTGTCGATGCCATCGCCGCCGCCCGGCCACTGCATGGCCTGGTTGCGCTCGACGGCGGCGACACCCTGATCTCGCCTGGCTCGTGGGAGGCCGTGATGCGCTGCGTGGGCGCGGCCTGCGCCGGGGTCGATGCCGTGCTGGCGGGCGAGGCCGACAATGTCTTCTGCGCGACGCGGCCCTGCGGCCACCATGCCGAGCCGGACCGTGCGATGGGCTTTTGCGTGTTCAACCAGGCCGCCATCGCCGCCGTCCACGCATTGGACACGCATGGCCTGCAGCGCGTCGCGGTGATCGATTTCGACGTCCACCATGGCAATGGCACGCAGGCGGCCTTTTTTGATCGGCCCGCGCTGTTCTACGGCTCGAGCCATCAGTCGCCGCTGTATCCGGGGACGGGCGCCGCGCATGAAACTGGTGCGAGCGGCAATATCGTCAATCTGCCGTTGCCGCCCGGGTGCGATTCGGCCTTGTTTCGCGCGCAGGTGGCAAGCGTGCTGCTGCCCGCCTTGCGCAGTTTCGCGCCGGAGCTGATCATCGTGTCGGCCGGGTTCGATGCGCACCGGCTCGATCCCCTGGCCAGCATGCGGCTGGAAGACGACGACTTCGCCTGGATCACCCGCGAAATCATGGCGATCGCCGTCGACCTTTGCCAGGGCCGTCTCGTGTCCATCCTGGAAGGCGGTTACAGCGCCGACGGCCTCGCCGGCGGTTGCGCGGCCCACCTACGGGCCCTGATGGCGGGCGACGCTGGCGACGGATAACTTACGACGCCGCGCCAAGGGGCGGAATCAGCGCGGCAATTCGCGCCGCGCCTTCGTCCAGCAAGAATTGCCTGAACGCCAGCGCCACCGGCGCCAGCCGTTTTTCGCGCCGGTGCACGACGTACCAGTTGAGCAGGAGCGGAAACCCCACGACATCCAGCACCACCAGGCTGCCCGCCGCCAGCTCGCGCCCGACCGTGTGCGCCGACAGAAAGCCCAGCCCGATGCCGGCGATCACTGCCTGCTTGATCGTTTCGGTGCTCTTGATCTCCATCGCAACGTTCAGTTCTTTTACGCGCGGACCGAACGCTTCTTCCATCGAATACCACGTGTCGGAGCCCGGCTCGCGAATCACGAACGGGTGACGGATCAGCACATCCATCGAGATGGCCGCACGACCGGCCAGCGGATGGTCGGGCGCGCCGACGATCACGTACGGGTGCGGGGCAAAGGCATCGTTCTGGGTCTGGGGCCCGCCCGGCGGACGCACCATCACGGCCAGGTCGGTGAGATTGGTTTCCAGCCGGCCCAGCAGTTCTTCGCGGTTGTGCACTGTGAGGTTCAGCTCGATACCTGGATGCTGGCGGGCGAATGCGACCATCAATTGGGGAAAGAAATAGTCGCCGGCGCTGATCACCGCCACGTTCAGCCTGCCGCCGGTGATGCCCTTGAGCTGCGCCATGGCCGCTTGCGCTTCCTCAAACTGCCCGATGATCGCGCGACAAAAGTGCAGCAGTTCGCTGCCCGCCTGGGTCAGATAAATTTTCTTGCCCAGTTGTTCGAACAGCGCCAGCCCCACATGGCCTTCCAGGGCGCGGATCTGGATCGACACGGCCGGCTGGGTCAGGTGCAATTCCTCGGCGGCACGCGAGAAGCTGAGGCGCCGCGCAACGGCCTCGAAGACCTTCAGTTGCCGCAGTGTGGCGTTCTTCACAGGCCTCCCGATGCATAAGCATGTACTAATGATTATCCCTAAAAGTTTTAACTATTACTAATCATTTAGCGGGACTACGATGGATTTCTGGTTACTCAACCACACGCACCTACCGGGAGAATGGTCATGACGATCCACTACCACCACAGCGATACCGATGCCGATGCCTGTGCAGTTGCCTCTGCAGTTGCCGATATCCAGCGCAACGCCTACAACGCGGCTTTTCATGAACTGGGGCTGAGCTGGTACTGGGATGCCGGGCACTACGCGAGCGCCTCGGCCGGCAACGATGACCGCGCGGGCTTGCGCAAGTATCTGGCCGAACACCAGCCGCACCTCCTGAACGCGCACGACGCCGAATTTTTGATCGGTGCGATCCTCGCCGCCAAGGCGCGTTGCCATGCGCAACTGAACGCCACCGGCTGCAGTCCGGGTGCGGCGATCAACTGGTCCGAGCTCCAGCAGCGCCAAATCGGCTCCTGAAGGCCAGCAGAGAACGATTTTCGAATCTTAACCGTGGTCATGGATATGCCGACGCGGTTCTTCCACAATCAGGCCACCTGACTCCCGGCCCACGAAAGAACACGCACATGATCCATCACTGGCTACGTTTCCAGCATCTCGACACCGTGCGCTTCGGCACCCTCGAGGGCGACATGATCCGGATCTTCCAGGGCGACATGTTCGACAGCCCGCGCCGCACCGATCTCGTGATCGGCCTGGCCGAGGTCGAAGTGCTGACCCCTGTGGTGCCCGGCAAGATCCTGGCGATGTGGAACAACTTCCATGCGCTGGGCCAGAAGCTGGGCCTGGCGCCGCCGGCGGAACCGCTATATCTGATGAAGCCGCCGACGTCGTGCCTGGCGCCGGGCGGCACGATCCGCAAGCCGCTGTGCGACGGCAAGGTGGCGTTCGAGGGCGAGCTGGCGATCGTGATTGGCCGCAGTTGCACTGCCGTGTCGGTGGCGGACGCGCCCGACTACGTGTTCGGCTATACCTGCGCCAATGACGTCACCGTCAATGAGATCATCGGGCGCGACCCGACCTTTCCCCAATGGGTGCGCGCCAAGGGCTTCGACACCTTTTGCCCGTTCGGGCCCGTGATCGCCACCGGCCTGAACCCGGCGATGCTGGTCGTGCGCACGATCCTGAACGGTGAAGTCCGCCAGGATTACCCCATCAACGACATGGTGTTTCCGGTGGCTGAGCTGGTCAGCAGGATTTCGCAGGACATGACATTGGCGCCGGGCGACCTCGTGCTGTGCGGGACGTCGGTCGGCGTGGGCTCGATGCGGCCAGGCAGCCTGATCGAGGTGGAGATCGGCGGTATCGGAAAGCTCGTCAACCGGTTCGAGTAAACGCAAGGGGTGGGTCATGAAAATCGCAATCATCGGTGCGGGCGCAATTGGCGGCCTGGTCGGCGCCAGGCTGGCACTGGCAGGAGAAGAAGTGACGTTCATCGTCCGGGGCGCCAACCTGGAAGCCATTCGTGCCAACGGCATCAAACTGATCGAAATGGATGGCGAAGAGAAGGTTGCGCTCAATGTGCGCGCGACAAACGATTACGACGCCGCCGGTCAGCAAGACCTGGTGATCCTGGCGTTGAAGGCGCACCAGGTCGATGGTGTATCGGCCCAGATCGGCAAGCTGTTCGGCCCGCAGACGGTCGTGGTGACGATGCAGAACGGCATCCCGTTCTGGTATTTCCACCGCCATGGCGGCGAGTTTGACGGGCGCACCGTGCACAGCGTCGACGCCGGCGGCGAGCTGGCGGGCCGGATTCCGCCCGAGCGGGTGCTCGGCTGCGTGGTCTATCCGGCGGCCGAACTGCTCGCGCCGGGCATCATCAAGCACACCGAAGGTGCGCGCTTTCCGTTGGGGGAACTGGACGGCACGTCGAGCGAGCGGGTCGAGGCGGTGTCCGCCTGTTTCCAGCAGGCCGGCTTCAAATCACCCGTGCTGGACAATATCCGCGCCGAGATCTGGCTCAAGCTGTGGGGCAATGTCAGCTTCAATCCGATCAGCGCATTGGCGCATTCGACCCTGGTCGACATTTGCCAGCACCCGCTCGCGCGCGACCTGGCCGCGGCGATGATGCGCGAAGCTGAGGCAGTGGCCACCAAGCTGGGGATCACGTTCCGGGTCACGCTGGACCGGCGCATCGAAGGCGCCGAAAAGATCGGCAAGCACAAGACATCGATGCTGCAAGACGTGGAGGCCGGCCGGGGGCTGGAAATCGATGCGCTGGTCGGCTCGGTGATCGAGCTGGCGCGCATGACCGGCACGCCGACGCCGCACATCGATTCGGCCTACGCGCTGGTGAAATTGCTGGCGCAAACCATGCATGAAGAGCAGGGCGGGGTACGGCTGCAAAAGCTCGTCACGACCTGACTCAGATCTTGCCGCGATTTTTCAGGCGGCTGAGCGTTTCCGGCGACAGGTGCAGGTACGACGCCAGTTCTTTCTTCGGCAGGCGCTCGAACAGGGCAGGGTGCTTGCGCACGAAGCGGTGCACCCGCCCCGGCGCATCGAGCAAGTGCAGCGTGATCGTGTGCGCCATGATGCCGCTCATCAAGTTCATGACCTCGTGCTCGAACGCCTGCTTGGCCGTGCTGTGGCTCTGCAGATAATCGACCCACTGCGACAGCGGCATGCGGGCCACGCGCGCCTTGGTGACGCACACGATGCTGTAGGGCGTCGGCGTCTTGAGGCACCAGGCGGCGTAGCTGGTTTCGATGTCGCGCTCGGCCGAGAAGCGCAGGATCATTTCCTTGGCCTCTTGATTCGTGACCTGGCGTTTGAGGATGCCGTCGAGGATGAAGTACTGGACCATCTCGTGCACGCCCTGGTTCATCAACAGATCGCCTTTTTGATGATTGACGATCGTCAGGTAGGGCTCGAGCGCGGCCATTTCGCTGTCGCGCAGTTCTTTGAGAATCACGTTCTGCTTCAACTGAAGACGAATGATGTTGCGTTCGGGGTGGTTGGCAATGAGCGTCATAGAACCTGTTCAACGAGCGGTTCGCGTACCGGGTTTACACATCATGCGTCGAAAATTGACCATGGTCAATGAGACAAATCAGGCCTGCTGGATATGATGCTTCGCAGATGACACGCACCCATGGCGAGGTCACCTGGATTGCCAATCACTGGAGACATCAATGACACACAATGTATCGGTAGAAGTGACCGACGGCTTTCACTTGGTAGTCGATGCCCTGAAACATAACGACATCGACACGATTTTCGGCCTGGTCGGCATTCCGATTACCGACCTGGCGCGCCTGGCGCAGGCCGAGGGGATGCGCTTCATCGGTTTTCGTCACGAACAGAACGCCGGCAACGCCGCCGCGATCGCCGGTTACATGACGCAGAAACCCGGCATCTGCCTGACAGTCTCGGCGCCGGGTTTCCTCAACGGCTTGACGGCGCTGGCCAATGCCACCACCAACTGCTTCCCGATGATCCTCATTTCCGGCTCGAGCGAGCGCGAAATCGTCGACCTGCAGCAGGGCGACTACGAAGAGATGGACCAGCTCAATGCCGCGAAGCCGTACGCCAAGGCGTCCTATCGCATCAACAAGGCCGAGGATATCGGCATCGGCGTCGCGCGGGCGATTCGCGCCGCCGTGTCGGGGCGTCCGGGCGGTGTGTACCTCGACCTGCCGGCGCAACTGCTGTCGCAAACGCTCGAAGTGGGCCACGCCAAGCGCTCGCTCGTGAAGGTGGTCGACCCGGCGCCGCGCCAGTTGCCGGCCCCGGAGTCGGTGCAACGTGCGCTGGAGCTGATCAAGGGCGCGAAGAAACCGCTGATCCTGCTCGGCAAGGGCGCAGCCTACGCCCAGGCCGATGACGACATCCGCGCGCTGGTCGAGCGCACCGGGATGCCGTACCTGCCGATGTCGATGGCCAAGGGTTTATTGCCCGATACCCACGCGCAGTCCGCCTCGGCCGCGCGCTCGTACGTGCTGGCCGAGGCCGACGTGGTGGTTCTCATCGGCGCGCGGCTGAACTGGCTGCTGGCGCACGGCAAGGGCAAAACCTGGGGCAAGCCGAAGCAGTTCGTCCAGATCGACATCGCGCCTACTGAAATCGATAGCAACGTGGCCATTGCCGCGCCGCTCATCGGCGATATCGGCTCGTGCGTGGCGGCGCTGCTCGCAGGGCTCGACGCCGCCGGCATCGCCCAGCCGGACGCGGCGTGGCTTGCGCCGATCGCCGAGCGCAAGGACCAGAACATGTCCAAGATGGCGGCGATGCTGGCCCGTGATGTGTCGCCGATGAACTTCCACGGCGCGCTGGGCGCCATCCGCGAAGTGCTGAAACAGCACCCCGACATCAACCTGGTAAACGAGGGCGCCAACACGCTCGACTTCGCGCGCAGCATCATCGACCAGTACCAGCCGCGCAAGCGTTTCGACTCCGGCACCTGGGGGATCATGGGTATCGGCATGGGCTACGCCATCGGCGCGGCCGTCGTGAGCGGCAAGCCGGTGGTGGCGATCGAAGGCGACAGCGCATTCGGATTCAGCGGCATGGAGCTCGAAACCATCTGCCGCTACGAGCTGCCCGTGACCACCATCATCTTCAACAACAACGGCGTCTACCGCGGCACCGACGTCAATCCCACCGGCGGCAAGGATGTCGCACCCACTGTATTCGTCAAGAACGCCCGTTACGACAAGATGATCGAGGCCTTCGGCGGCATCGGCTACAACGTCGCCACGCCGGAAGAACTGAGCCGCGCACTGATCGATGCCATCGCCGCCGGCAAGCCGGCCCTGATCAATGCCGCGATCGACGAGACCGCCGGCACCGAGAGCGGCCGGCTGACCAACCTGAATCCGCAGAGCGGCGCGAAAAAATAATACCGATCGACAAACTGGAGACTGACATCATGAGCAAACCACTCGAAGGCATCAAGATTATCGACTTCACCCACGTACAGGCCGGCCCCGCCTGCACGCAGCTGCTGGCCTGGTTCGGCGCCGACGTGATCAAGGTCGAACGGCCCGGCTCGGGCGACGTCACCCGCTCGCAACTGCGCGACATCCCGGGCGTGGACGCCCTGTACTTCACTATGCTCAACAGCAATAAACGGTCATTAACGCTCGATACCAAGAAGCCCGAGGGCAAGGAAATCTTGACCAGGCTGATCAAGGAGTCGGACGTGCTTGTCGAGAACTTCGGCCCGGGCGCGCTGGACCGCATGGGCTTCACCTGGGAGCACATCAAGGAACTGAACCCCGGCATGATCGTGGCGTCGGTGAAGGGCTTCAGCGACGGTCACCACTACGAAGACCTGAAAGTGTATGAAAACGTGGCGCAGTGCGCCGGCGGCGCGGCCTCTACCACCGGCTTTGACGACGGCCCGCCGACCGTTAGCGCGGCCGCGCTGGGCGACAGCAATACCGGCATGCACCTGGCGATCGGGATCCTGACCGCCTTGCGCGCACGCGATACGACGGGCAAGGGCCAGAAAGTGGCGGTCTCGATGCAGGACAGCGTGCTGAACCTGTGCCGGGTGAAGCTGCGCGACCAGCAGCGCCTGGACCGCGTCGGGTACCTGGAAGAATATCCGCAGTACCCGCACGGCACGTTCTCGGATGTCGTGCCACGCGGCGGGAATGCCGGCGGCGGCGGACAGCCGGGCTGGGTGCTCAAGTGCAAAGGCTGGGAAACCGACCCCAACGCGTACATTTACTTCACCATCCAGGGTCATGCCTGGGCGCCGATCTGCAAGGCCATTGGCAAGGAAGAGTGGACCGACGACCCGGCGTACATGACGGCAGCGGCGCGCCAGGACAAGATCTTCTCCATCTTCGGGACGATCGAAGAATGGCTCAAGGACAAGACCAAGTTCGAGGCGGTGGACATCTTGCGCGAGTTCGATATCCCATGCTCGCCGGTGCTGTCGATGAAAGAAATAGCCAACGACCCGTCGCTGCGCGCCAGCGGGACGATCACCGAGGTTGATCACAAGGAACGCGGCAAGTATCTGACTGTGGGCAGCCCCATCAAGTTCTCGGACACGACCGTGGAAATTACGGGCTCGCCGCTGCTGGGCGAGCACACCGACGAGGTGCTCGAAAGCCTCGGCTACAGCTCGAAACAGATCGCCGCGCTGCACGAGCAGCAAGTGGTGTGATCCGGTTCATTCGTCGGTAGCACGAAGCAAGGTGCGCGTCGGCCGTCCGCGACGCGCATTGCCTTGTCAAGGAGGGCAGGTCATGCAGGGCGGACTCGATTTTCAACAGTTGGTGGGCGCACTGGGTGACGGTGTCATCGTGTGCGATGCGGCCGGCGCCATCGTCTACTGGAATGGGGCGGCGACGCGGATCTTCGGCTTCGGCGAAGAGGAGGCCATCGGCCAATCGCTCGATCTGATCGTGCCGCAACGGCAGCGCGAGCGGCACTGGGCTGGTTACCACAAAACCATGGCGACCGGGCAGACCCGCTATGGCAACGACGTGCTGCGCGTGCCGGCGCTGCACAAAGAGGGCAAGGCGCTGTCGATCGCATTTACCGTCGCGATGTTGCACACGCCGGCCGGCGAGGTATCGGCAATCGTTGCGGTTGTGCGTGATGAAACAGAGCGGTGGGGCGAGGAGCGCAAGCTGCGTGCGCGTGTAACGCAGCTTGAAACGGTACAGGCTTAGTCGCTGACCGAAACGATTTCAGCTTCGGAGCGTGATGCCAGAGCGCGAAAAGTCTCAATCGACATTAGGGAATATATTGTCGAGTTAATCTGAGGCCAATTGATGTGTGCTTGTCCTCCGCCTTCGCCGGGGGTAGAGTTCAGACAATGATCGAACTCTACACTGTCTAATGAAGATAGAACATATCTGCGCCGGCGCCAGGCCCGGCTCACCACGCAATGACGACCACGTCGCTGTTTTTAATGCCAACGGACTGACCGATATTGTCGTAATCGACGGTGGCACGTCGGTCGCCGAGCGCGACTACATCGATGATATCCAGGGCGATGTTGCCTGGTTTGTCCATGCCTTTACGACAGCACTCGAAAATTCGCTGATGTTCGGGCGCGATCAGCACGACAGCGTGGCCGTCGCAGTCGCCAGTGTCCATGCGCGGTTCAAGCAGATGACGGCCGGTCGCAGCATACCGCTGCACGCTTGGCCAATTGCAGCGATGACCTGGTTGAGGATCGCACAAACCAATGATGCCGCGCAGGCCACGCTGTACAGTCTTGGCGACTGCAAGACCTTGCTACGCACGGCGGCCGGTGGCTGCGTCGATCTGGATCCGTTCGTGAATCCGCAAGAAGCCGTCCTGCAGGACGTCATCGCCACGTTGACGACCGAAGGCATCGAACATCCTCTGCAGCGGCGCGAGCGCATGCTGCCAATGCTGCGTGCGCGCCGCGAATTTCAGAACACGGCCCCGGCGCCTGGTGTTCTTTGTCTCGCACCGAACGGACCGTTCCAGGCGCGCATTCGCAACATCGATCTGGCGCCGGGTGCGAGCGTGCTGGTGATGACGGATGGGTTCTACCGATTGGTGGACACCTACGGTTTGTACACGGACGAGGGGCTGATGGCCGCGTGCATCGAAAGCGGGCTCTCAGCGCAACTCGACGAGTTGCGAAACCATGAATCGACTAGCGTGAATACGGGAGCACGTTCGGTGAAGTCTGCGGATGATGCGTCTGCCGTGCTGTGGACCTTGGGGTAACTGGTCGAGACAGGGTGGTTTGACGCGTCCCCAGTTCGATCGCGCTGTTCTGATCAATAGCGTATTTAACATAATATAGATTATGCGCTTATTGCGTGCGGAGCTCTCAGAAGCACATTTGCTATTTTTTTTGGAAGTAAAAGCGCTCGTACCTAAAACTCCGTACTCGGGGTACCTAAACCTACCGACTCTGCGTAAAAGCCCTATTTTCGCCGTCGAGTCTACATGTTTAGGTAAATCTTCATGGCCTACTCATCACGTCAATAGCTTTAGGTACAACGGAAGTATTTTTGGATACGGAATCGCGTCGGACGTTCAGTTATGACAGACGAAACAACTGGGTGCAGCTCGCGGATCGGCGTGTGGGAATCGGGCCGCTAGCGTCAGGCCTGGCCTATTTGTCTGGCTTGCTTCGTGCGGGTCGCCGCTGACGAGACGCTGCGCGTGCCGAACCCAACTCTTCTCTGGCCGATGCCGATTTCGGCGCCTTTTGCTCAAGCCGTCCACGAAGCTCGGTCACTCTGGCGCGCTCGGCGGCAAGCTGGCTGCCTAGCTCCGCACTCTGGTTCGCGCTTTCCGCAGCTTGGCGGGAGGCTCGGTCGCGTTCGTCGGCCAGTAGTTCAGTCTTTGCTATATAGCCGCCGAGCTCCTGACTTTGTCTCGCAAGCTGGAACTGCGCCGCTTGCACCTGGCTCTGCATTCCTTCGATTCGGGCGGCGGATGCCTTCCGCTCTGCATCGAGCTGCTTCTGTAATTTAGACGTCGTCGTGCGCTCACGGTCCAGGTCAAGCAGTGTACGTTTTTCCAAGTCGGTGTAGCGTCTTTCGGCTTGGAGGGGCGAATAGGGAAAACGGAAAAAATCGGGCGCTAAGGCGATTTGGCCGAGCATATCGCCCGCAAACCATTCCGCGCAGTCGACTTGCAAACGCCCTGACCCTATACTGTATAGTCGACATTTATGACCGGGGGCGGTCTTTGCTTGGAAAAATAAAAGATGTCGAACGCGCAGCTGATGGCAGTAGTCGAGGTAGACAAAGGAGATCGGATAATTTGTCAGCGCGACGGCTGTCGCCACAGCGTGTACAAACGCATCCACATCGTGCGGGAGAATGGGCGGTTCACCGTCCTCGGCTCCGAGTGCTTCAAGCTCCTATACGGCTCCTATGACACCGGGGCGGTGCCCGTTTATGGATCAAGCGCTGGCCAGCTTCTTACCGACGCCGAGCGTCAGCTACTAGCCGAAAACACTGAACGCTTCATTGCCATGCTGGAGGTACAGCGGCTTCAACTGGAGCATGCCCGAGCACTGGATTTACGCGCTAGACAAGAAGAACAGCGAGAGCGCGAGGAAGCTGCACGAATTATCAGAGGCGCCTCGGATGCGCTGCGTGACGAAGAACGCAATGCTCAGTCGCCTGCCCTGGAAAACTGCCGCCGGCAATACCCAGGGCTCAATCTGGCCACACCAGGCTGGCAGGGCTTGGTTTATTTAGAGAAGCTAAGAATCTTGCGTGAGGGGCGGGGGAATCGATTCACGCAGCCGCGAACTGAATCTTCCCTTTTCTAGAATATTTCCTACTCTTGGGGCTTGCGCAGCTCCCTGAACCCGCCTTCGGCTATACGCTGCTGGCGCCACACATAGTCCCCGGTCAGGTTGATGTGCTCCCAGCCCAGCGGTGACAAAAATTGCAGCATACCGTCGTCTGGCAACTTGCCTTTCTCACGTAAGGCCTGCGTCGCCCGCTCCAGGTAGACCGTGTTCCACAGTACGATTGCGGCCGTCACCAAATTCAGGCCGCTGGCGCGGTACCGCTGCTGCTCAAACGACCTGTCGCGGATCTCGCCCAGCCGGTGGATGAATACCGCCCTGGCCAGCGCATTGCGCGCTTCGCCTTTGTTCAAACCGGCGTGTACGCGTCGGCGCAGCTCGACGTTCTGGAGCCAGTCCAGGATAAACAGCGTGCGCTCGATCCGCCCCAGCTCGCGCAGCGCGATCGCCAGGCCGTTCTGGCGCGGGTAGCTGCCTAACTTGCGCAGCATGAGCGACGCTGTGACGGTGCCGTGCTTGATCGAGGCGGCCAAGCGCAGCACGTCGTCCCAGTGTGCGCGCAGGTGCTTGACGTTCAGGCTGCCGCCGATCATCGAGCGCAAGGCGGGGTGATCGCCCACTTTGGCCGGCACGTACAGCTTGGTGTCTCCCAGATCGCGGATGCGCGGCGCGAAGCGGAAACCCAGCAGGTGCATTAGCGCGAACACGTGGTCGGTGAAGCCGGCGGTGTCGGTATAGTGCTCCTCAATGCGAAGGTCCGATTCGTGGTACAGCAGGCCGTCGAGCACATAGGTCGAGTCGCGCACGCCGACGTTGACCAATCTGGTGCTGAACGGCGCGTACTGATCGGAAATATGGGTGTAGAACAGCTTGCCGGGCTCGGCGCCGTACTTGGGGTTGATGTGGCCCGTGCTCTCGGCCCGGCCGCCCGCGCGGAAGCGCTGGCCGTCCGACGACGACGTTGTGCCGTCGCCCCAGTGCGCAGCGAAGGCGTGCTTGAACTGGGCGTTGACCAGTTCAGCCAGGCCGGCCGAATAGGTTTCGTCCCGGATGTGCCAGGCCTGCAACCAGGACAGTTTCGCGTAAGTGGCGCCGGGACTCGATTCCGCCATCTTGGTCAGGCCGAGGTTGATGGCGTCGGCCAGGATCGCGGACATGAGGAACGTCCGGTCCTTGGCCTGCTCCCCGCTCTTAAGATGGACAAAGTGGCGCGTGAAACCGGTCCAGTCGTCCACGTCCATCAGCAGTTCGGTGATCTTGATCCGGGGAAGCATGCCGCTGGCGAAGTCAATCAGCGCCTGGGCCTCGTCCGGCACCACGGCGTCCTGTGGGATGATCCTCAGTCCTGTCTCAGTAATGATCGCATTGGGCAGTTCGTTCGTCAGCGCGAGCCGGTTGGCGGTGGCCAGTTGCTGTTCGAGCAAGAGCAAGCGGTCGTGCAGGTACTGGTCGCAGTCCTGGTTGACCGCGATCGGCAGCTCGCGCGCTGATTTCATCGCCCCGAACTTTTCCGTGGGTAGCAGGTATTCCTCGAAGTCCCGGAACTGGCGCGAACCCTGCACCCAGATGTCGCCCGACCGCAACGAATTCTTCAGCTCCGACAAGACGCAAATCTCGTAGAAGCGGCGGTCAAGACCGTCGTCGGTGATGACCAGGGGCTTCCACCGCGCCTTCACGAACGCGATCGGCGCATCGTCCGGCACCTTGCGCGCCCCGGTCATGTTCATCTCGCGCAGGACGTCGATCGCGTCCAGCACCGCTTGCGCCGCCGGCGCAGCTTTAAGCCGAAGCACATCGAGGAACTCAGGCGTATAGCGCCGCAGGGTGCTGTACTGCTCTCCCACCAGGTGCAGGTGGTCGAACGTCTCGGGCTGGGCCAGTTCTGCCGCCTCGGTCACGCTTTGCGTGAAGTCTGTCCACGGCAGCACGGCCTCGATCGCGGCATACGGGTCCATGCCGGATTCCTTGGCCTCGACCAGCGCGCGCCCGATTCGGCTGTACAGGCGCACCTTGTCGTTGATGGCCTTGCCCTGCTTCTGGAAGTCCTGCTGATGCTTGTTCTTGGCCGCGCTGAACAGCTTGATCATGATGCGGTCGTGCAGGTCGACCAGTTCGTCCGTCACGGTGGCCATGCCTTCGATGGCCAGCGCCGCCAGTGTCGCATAGCGCCGCTCATCCTCGAACTTCGCCAGGTCGCGCGGCGTCATCTGCGCACCCTCGCGCGCCATCTTCAGCAGGCGATTCTGGTGGATCTGGCGGCCAAGCCCCTCCGGCAGTGCCAGAGACTGAAACACCTTGAGCCTTTCGATGTGTTCGCGCATGTAGCGGGAATTGGGCTTGAGCGGAGACTGGCGCAGCCACACAAGCCAGGTGATGCTCATGTCAGGCGCCACGTTGAGCAGGTTGTCAAGCGAGCGCTTGTGGTGCCGCTCCAGCGGATCGATCAGCGCGCGGTAAATGCGCCGGTTGGCCCGCGTCACGGCCTCGGCGCAGGCCCGCTCGATGACAGTGAGCGCCGGCAGGATGATGCGCTTCTGGCGCAGCGTTTCAAGGGAATGCGCGGCGAGGACCATCGCCTTGTCGGTCTGCATAGCGAGGTCGGCCAGGCTGTCCACCAGCTTGCGGAAGTCCGGCAGGCCGAAGACTGACAGTCCCAGGTAGGCGCGCAGCTCGTGCAGGTGTTCGTTGCGCGTCTTCTCCCGCTCGCCGTATTCCGGCCAGGCGCCGGCGTCGCTGCGCACCTGCTTGGCGATCCAGTGCAACACCGAATCCGGCAGCGCGGTGTCGCTGGCAAGCGCGTAGCCGGGATAGCGCAACAGGCACATCTGGACCGCAAACCCAAGGCGATTCGCTGCCCCGCGCCGCTGCCGGATCAACGCCAGGTCGGCATCCGTGAAGCTGTATTGCTGAATCAAATCATCCTGACTTTGTGGCAATACCAATAAGCTGTCGCGTTCGGTATCGGACAGCAGTGAGCGGCGTGGCATTCGGTCCGATCCTTCGCTGAAAGGTTTGTGTGGTGCGCCGGTAGAAGGATCGCCCTGACAATGGTTCGCATCATTCGAACCCATTAAATTTAAAAAGGTAAAGCGCTTTACGTTTTTGTCTTCCGTGTTTTCGGACTGGCTGCGGCGGGTTTCTTTTTCAAATCCGCGTTCTCGCCCTCCAGCTCGCTAACGCGAGCCTCCAGCCGCTCATTCGCCTGGTGGGCATGCTCCAGGCGTTCCACCACCATTTCCAGTTCAAACTGCCTGCTGCTAGCTAACTCGCGCGTCGCCGTCAGTCCTTCCGTGGCCTCGTACAGCTTGCGGGCTTGCTCCCTGGCCGCGTCTCGCTGCTCGTGCAATGTGTGTTCCAGCTGGGCCTTCTCGCTCCGCAGCACGGCCAGCGCCTCGCGGCCGTCCTGGAAGTTGGCGCGCAGCGTGGCCGCCTCCTGTTCGGCGCGGGCAATCCGCGTTTCGTAGGCGTGCTTGTCATCCTGCCGCTGGGCCGCGCTCGCCTCCTGGAAGTGCTCGAACTGGCGCCGCGCCTGCGCCAGCTGGTCCGCCAGCTCCCGGACCTCGGCCGTGCGGTCGGCCAGGCGCTGGGCCTGCCCCGTCTTTTCTGATTCCAGGGCGGCGATCGCCACCGCATCTTGATGCCGGGCAGCCTGCTCGCGCGCGAACGCCGCCATTACGCTGTGCAGTTCGGCTTTCAGGGCTTCGCGCTCTATGCCAAGCTGGCGCACCTCTTCGCGCAGCGCCTCCGCCGCTTGTGCGACTTTATGTGCCGCCAGCTGGTGCTCAATGCGCAGCTGCTCGACCTGAACCTGCGCGCCTACCTGCACCCGGTCGTAGACGCCCTTGATCGCCTCCAGCAGATCGGCCGGCACGCCCGCGCCCGCCGCCGCGACCTCGCCTTCGTGCTGCGCCTTCCATTGTTTAAGCATTGGCGCGATCGTGCTCTTGCTGCCGGTGCCGCCCAAGGCCTCGCGCACGGTGTCGACGGTGGCGTTCTTGCCGGCGGCGGTCAGCTGGGCGGCCGCCTTGGCGACGTGGGAGTACAGGATACCGGCTCTGGCCATGATCGCTCCTTGGATAAGATAACGTGCGGTGTAATACGTAATGGTACGTTATATTACGATATAAAATCGATCCGAAATGAGTGAATAATTAGGCTCGATAATGTAGATTATCGACACCGATGCCGATCCGCAGCGTGCTATCCTGCCGTAACCCCCGTTACAAGCCCGACCGCGAGCAACACAGCCATGGCCACCCCCGAACCCGCCGACAACGGCGCCGAAAATAACGATGCACACCCAGCGTCGGCGCTGCACTCTGCCGTTACAGCTGTGGACGCCGTGCTCGCAGCCCAGCACCGCGCCGTCCTGGCCGCCGCCACGGCCGACAACACGCGCCGGGCGTACCGGTCCGCCGTAAACCACTACCTGGCGTGGGGCGGCGTGTTGCCGGCCGACGAAGCGGCGATCATCCGATACCTGCTCACCTACGCGCCGACCCTCAATCCCCGCACCTTGGCGTTGCGCCTGACGGCACTGTCGCAGTGGCACGTCCACCTGGGCTTCCCCAATCCGGCTTCGACACCGACCGTGCGCAAGACACTGACGGGGATCGCACGCACGCACGGCCGCCCGAAGAAGAGGGCCAAGGCCCTTCCAATCGAGGACCTGGAACGTATCGTGGTGCAGCTGGTCAGCGCCGGCACGTTGAAGGCGACGCGCGACAACGCACTTTTGCAGATCGGTTTTTTCGGCGGATTGCGGCGCAGCGAGCTGGTCGCCATCGAGGTCGGACATATTGGCTGGACACCCGAGGGCATCGAGATCATGCTGCCGCGCTCGAAGACTGACCAACTGGGCGAAGGGATCATCAAGGCGATCCCGTACAGCGACGGCCCTTGCTGCCCGGCGGCGGCGTTGCGCGCCTGGCTCGACGCCGCCGACATCATGGCCGGACCGGTGTTTCGGTCTATCAGCAAGTGGGGGACGGTGGCCAGCGCCGCTCTGGGCGTGGGCAGCGTGAATACGATCCTGGAGGATTGCGCGACACTGGTCAAACTCGACTACGTGCTAGACCTGTCTAGTCACAGTCTGCGGCGTGGCATGGCCACCAGCGCGCACCGCGCCGGAGCCGACTTCCGCGACATCAAGAAGCAAGGAGGCTGGCGCCACGACGGCACGGTCCATGGCTACATTGAGGAGGCCAGCCGGTTCGAGGATAACGCGGCCGGCAGTCTGCTGCGTAAGCGGGTCAAACCGGCCTGATTTGTCTCAGCGCCCGCTTGCCCGTTGTTGAAAAGCAGCACCGGCCGGCCCCCGGCTGTGCCGGGGCGAGCGACGGCATGGCGCGAAGCACGTCCCCGGCGGGCATGCTCAGTAAAGGCGTCTACAGGAAGGGGATGGCATCAAATTCATTGCGCCAGGACATAATGCGCCAAGGCCATCGCTTCGCCCTCGCTCAGTTGGGAGAAAGCTGGCATCGGTACAGGCCCCCATTTGCCAGCGCCGCCCGCTCGAATATTCCTCGCCACCAGTGATACCGCGTCTGCCTTGCCCTTGTACTTTGCCACCACTTCCTTGAATGCCGGCCCGACGACCTTTTTGTCGATCGAATGACATCCCATGCAAGCATTTGCGGCAAGCAACGCTTTCGTATCGATTGCTGCGGTGGCGCCGGCCTTCGGTGCAACTGCAGCTGGCTTTATCGCCGCGTTCGCAATCGGCACTGCGTTACTGCGTTCGGCACCGTAGGTCTTGACCAGGTAATCGACCATGTCCGGGATATCCGCGTCTGAGAATTGCGCACCGAACGGTTTCTTCATCTTTCTCACGGTGGCATCCCAGTAGCCGCGCGGCGATGTCGTGGGCTGCGACTGGATGTAATGGACCGAGTGACATGTCATGCAGTTGCGCTGGGCCAGCGCATATCCCGGCAACTCGCTGGGTTTGAAGACAGCAGTTTCAGGCGGAAGCTGAATGTCGAGGGCGAAAGCTGGGGCCGCAGCCATCAGACTGATGGTGAACAGAGAGCAAATCAGTGGATGTTTCAATGTGGTTCCCCTTATACCGCGACGACGCGCGTCGATTCGACCACATTGCGCATGTAGCCGGCAGGGTTCCACAGGGCGCTCGCGGGTTGGCCTTGACCGATCCGGTTGCCCGCCCGAACCAGCAGTTCGTGGTTTCCTTTTTGTTTCGGCGTGAACGCCGCGCTCCACTCTCGAAAAGAATAGCGCCCCAGGTCCTTGCCCAGTTGTGCGGCTTGCCAGTTCTTGCCACCGTCGGATGAAAACGCCACCTCATTCACGCCGTAGCCGCCGTCGAACGCAATCCCGCGCACCACCGTCTGGCGCCCGACCTTGACGTGCATGCCGTCGGTCAGGCTGGTCACGAACGAGCGCACGTTGAGGCGATTGATCGGGACGGTCTTGGTCGGCGCCTTTCCCGGCTCGGTACAGGCGCACTGATTGTCGGGGATGCGATAGGCCGTGCTCATCCAAAATCCGTCGAATACCTTGTCGGTCACGGTAATGTCGGACAGATGCTTGACCCAATAGGTGCCGTAGTAGCCGGGCACCACCAGGCGCAGTGGGTAGCCATTCAACATCGGCAGATCGGCACCGTTCATTTGCCAGGCCAACATGACTTCGCCGTCGAGCGCATGGTCGATATTGAGCGCCTTCATGAAATCGGGCCCGTCGCCAACGGGCGGCGTGTCAAGGCCGTTGAACGAGACCTGTACCGACCCGGCCTTGACGCCGGCCTTTTCCAGCACCTTGCGTAGCGGCACGCCAGTCCAGCGTGCGTTGCCCATGGCACCATTCGATAGCTGGCCGCCGTTGGCGCGCGGCGACAGGTGGCCGCGGCTGTTACCGGAACACTGGTTCACGGCAACCAGTTCGGTGGCGTCAGCCATTTGCTTGAGGTCGGCGAGCGAGAGCTCCAGCGGCGTATTAACATTGCCGCCGACTTTGAGACGGTATGTTTGCGCATCGATCGCGGTGGGAATGCCGCTCCAGTGATATCGGACGAAAAACGCATCGTTCGGCGTAATCACCGATTCGTTGAACACACTGAACGGAGTTTCCAGCTGCGGCGGACGGGCGGTCAGCAGGATCAGCGGCCGCTTTTGAGGATACACGACCAGTTCGCGCTCGCCGTTTTCAAACGGCAGCGTGACGTGGCCTGCCTCCGCCGCGAGCGCGCTCAATACCGGACTGCCGAACACGCCGGCGGCACCGAGCGTGCCGGCCTGCCTCATAAAGGAACGGCGCCGCAACGCCTCCGCCGTCAATATCAACGAGTTCTTCGCCATACTGGTCTCCGTTATTATTGTGAAATCGGTTAGCTCGATACTGCCACAGTATTGTCGTGATTTGCTTACTGCACGCTACTCAATACGGCTTTTTGTGGATCGACGGCCACGTCCCCTTCCATCACCAGGATGCGACTCGCCGTCGCGGCCTTGTCGTTGAGGCTGTTGCTCACGGCGCGCATCGGTCCGATCGCAGTGCCGTTCGCCATCCCCATCGGATTCGTCTTGAAACTGGCCACCGGCGCGGCCTGGCCGGTGACGTACACGCTGTACGCGGTCTGCGGCTTGAGTTTGAACAGCGACACTTCCAGCGCGTCCACCACGCCCAGGTTACGGGCCACAACGAATCCCTTGGCCTCGCCGGCAGCGGGTTTAAGCGCAATGTTGATTGGCTCGCTGTTGGCGCGCGGGACCAGGTTGGTCATGCCGTCGCCGTGCGGCACGGCGTTCGAAACGTACACCAGTGCCTGCGGCGCCTGGCCGACCGGTGCGCGCGCAATCACCTTGTTGGTGGCGCTGTCGATGACATCGACCGCGTCGCCGTTTTCAAGTCCCACATACAGACGTGTGCCGTCGTCGGAGGTCCAGATGCCGTGGGGCAACGCGCCGGTAGGGATCGTCGCAACCAGCGTCGGCGTGGCGTCGGTGGTGTACACCTTGACGACATTCTCACCGCCGATCGTTACGTAAGCACGGGTGCCAGCCGCAGTCTTCGCGAACGCCAAGTGGTTGGTAATGAAGCCGGTATCGATGACGCCCTTTACTTCCAGGCTGGCAGTATCGATGCGCGTCACTTTGCCGGCATCCTTGTGCGTCATCCACATTTCCTTGAAATCAGGGGTGAACTGAAGGAACGGCGAGAACGGGCTGACGACCTTAATGTGCTTGATGACCTTGTGCGACTTCATGTCGATCACGTCGACCACGGGATTGAAGCTGGAGACGACGAACGCCAGCTTGCCGTTCGGCAGGAACTGCACCATGCCGGGGCCGGCGGTCGTCTCGATCCGCTTTTTCTCCTTGAAGGTGACCGGGTCGATCACCGAGATGTAGTCTTCGCCGCGCACCACCGCCCAGACTTCGCGGCCGTCGGCAGTGAAAAACCCTTCATGGGGCGAGCGACCGATATAGGTGATTCCTTTGACCTTGTTGGTCGCCGTGTCGATGAATGCCACCGAGTTAGAGCCGTTTGAAATGGCAATCAGGGTCTTGTGGTCGGGCGAAAAGCCCAGGCCGTGCACATTGATCTCGCCCTTGTATAGCGGCGACAACACGTCCGGACGCTGGTTGCCCAGTTTGATCTGGCCGAGCAGCAAATTGGTCGCCGGGTTGATCACTGAAACGGTATTGGTATTCTGGTCAGCGGTGTAGACGCGGTCTTGCGCGCCAGGAGCGGCAAACGCGGAGGCGGTGAGCAGGCTGCTGACGGTCAACGAGAAAACGCAGTGACGGAGTTGCATGATTTATTCTTTCTTGGTGATCGAAGTGGGAGCAACTTTTGCCTGAGCCGATTGGTAGCGCTGCAACCAGGCCTGCATAATGTTGATTTCGTTTTGCTGTTCCGTGATGATGCCTTGGGCGACGTTGCGCAATTCAGGATCCTTGGTGGTGAGCAGGAGCGCTTTCGCCATGTCGATGGCGCCCTGGTGGTGCGGAATCATCATCGTCACGAAATCATGTTCCGCAACGCCATTCATTGGCGCGCGCTTCATGCCGTCATCCATGACGGCCATGGCATCGTCCGTCAGCGCGGCAAACGGCTTGGCCGTGCTGGCGATAAATACGGGGGGCTTTGCCGCTGGCGACTGGCCATGATGGTGGGCCATGGCCTGTCCGAGAGCACTAGCGCCAATCAGGGCGGCAACGGCGAACGTGGCCAAGCGTCGAAGGTACAAGGGACGGTTCATTAAGGTCATGACGGTTTCTCCAGTTGGTCGTACACGGCGGTGGCAACGCGCGCCAGTTCGGCCTTGTTAATTCCAGCCGACAGCGCATAGCCGAATTTGCCGTCGATCCAATAAAACACATTCACCGGTCCCTCCTGGGCGAAGCGAAAACCTGTGTCCTTGTTGTGCGCCTGGTCGGTCGACACGTACAAGGTGAGGCGCTGCCCGGTCGCGTCGTGGTACATGAACTGCGCCACCGCGCCTTGGGCGCCAGGGAGCAGGCGACCACCGATCAGCTCGTAGCCGAGTTTGCCCAGCCGGGGTGGCCGAATTGCCGTGCCGAGGCGTTTGGACAGCCATGCCACTAGCTGCTCTTCCTGGTCAGCCCCGATTTCCACCGGCCGCTTGACATCCGGGCTATAGACAACGTGGGCGATTGCGGCCTGATGGGCCAAGCCGGCAACGTACAGCGCCGGCCTGGCCTGCATGGAATCACCTTGGGCGTACTGAATCTCGCCTGCCTGCTGGCCATGCAGCAGCCACCCTGTCGTGCCGCTGAACAGGGCGATGGCAAGACCGGCTACCAGCCGCTGCCATTGCCACTGGCGCGGTCGCGCTGCGCTTAAGCGCTCCGGCACCGCTTCGTCGAGCACGGGATTGAAAAGCGCGCGCAGTTCATCGTTTTGCGCTGTATAGGCGCGCAGCCGCTCCGCCTCTTCCGGGCGCTGCGCCAGATAGGCGTCGACCTCGAGTCGGCGCGCGGCAGGCAGCTTGCCGTCGACGAAGGCGTGCAAGTCGGCTTCCGTGATGGGTAGGGTATTCATTTGACCACCTTCAAGGGTGCGATGTACGCTCTCCCTTCCATATTCGCGCGCATTTTTTCACGCGCGCGCGACAGGCGCGACATGACCGTACCGATGGGAATCTTGAGCGTTTGCGCGACGTCGTCGTAACTCATTTCTTCCAAGGCCACCAGCAGCAGGATTTCACGCTGTTCCTCTGGCAGCGCACGCAAGGCCGTTTCCATGTCGCGCAGTTCGAGTCCGCTTGAAGGACTGCCAGGTGCTAGTGCCATCGATGTCTCCTCGTTGAGCGCTTCCGTCGGCACTGAAGGCCGCCGCGCCTGGTCGATACGCAGGTTGTGCATGATGCTGAACAACCATGCGCGCATATCGCTACCAC
Source organism: Massilia aurea (assembly GCF_040790145.1). Lineage (GTDB taxonomy): Bacteria > Pseudomonadota > Gammaproteobacteria > Burkholderiales > Burkholderiaceae_D > Telluria > Telluria aurea_C. Next base: position 379,393 of record NZ_JBFMMP010000001.1, on the reverse strand, counting down.
CCTCCCATGACGCCAGTCTCCCCCATCCGCGCTCGACCGTGTCCTGCACCAGGTCGTCGGCGCCGGCCCGATCGCCGACCAATGCCCGCGCATAGCGGCGCAGACGGGGAATGCAGGCCAGCAGCTGGTCGCGCGAATTGGGCATGGATGTCACTGGAGTATCGGTCGATTAATCAATAAGCTGCTGCGGTCAGTTTCGGATCGATCTGCCAGGTTTCGTTGACCAGCTTGCCATCGCGGTAGGTCAGCACATAGCGCACATTGACCTGTGCCTTGCCTTCGAACTGCACCTTGGCGACGATCGTCGCACCCTTTGGGTTCGCCGATTCCTCCAGAGCAAGCACAGTCACGCGCGCCGGCCCGACAGCCTTGCCGAACTTTTCCCAGGTGGCGCGAATGGCATCGGAACCGGCGTACATGCCGTCAAGCGGCCCGCCGACCCATGTCAGCTGGGCGTTGTCGGCATAGCCACGCATGATGACGGACGTGTCACCGGCGCCAATGGCGCTAAAGTGAATCTGCGCGGCATCGCTCATCGGGCTGGCGACAGCGCTGCCGATCGAAGCGATAGCGAGGATGACGGCGAAGGTCGCTTGTTTCATGAAATTCTCCCTGGTTGGGTCAGTCGGACGGAAAAAACCGGTGTTATCGAGGTGAACGGATCTGCGGATGATTTATTCCATCTATTTCAAATTAATTTTCGCAGGCGTTTCGTCGCGCGCTATTTGGGAGAGGCGGATCATCGCTTCCAGCGCCAGAGATGCCTTTGTCTTGTACCGTTCGGGATGGCGCAACATGTAGAACGCGCGCTCCGGCAAGTCGATGTTTGCTTTCGCCAGCAAACCTGCCCGCAGATGCGAGGCTACTACCAGTTCCGACATGGCGGTGGCGAACTTGCCGGCCATCACAGCGGAGCGGACCGCTTCGTTGGACGGCAATGTGAGTGCGATATCGAGTGCATCGAAGTCGACATGCATCGCCTGAAGTGCGCACTCGAGCGCCGAGCGCGTGCCGGACCCCTTTTCGCGCAAGATCCACTGTGCCTCAAGAAGATCCGCGTGCAGCAGCCTCCTCCCTGAAGCCCATGGATGGTGCGCTGCGACTACAGCGACGATCTGGTCGGATGCGATGGCATCGACCGATAGTGTCGGCTCGTCGATGGCGCCCTCGACAAAGCCAAGGTCGGCGCCCCCCTGAAGCACTGCTTGGGCGACATTATGGGTGTTATCGATGGTCACGCTCAGTGCGATCGCCGGATGCGCTTGGCGAAATTGCACGAGGTACTCGGGTAGCCAATAGCTGGCGATAGTCTGACTCGCATGAATGGTCAGCGTGCCACGTTTCATTCCACCCAGCTCGGCCAATGTCAGTTCGGCGGCGCGCGCGCTGGCGATCGTGCGGCGTGCTTCTATCAGGAAAATACGGCCCGCTTCGCTGATCTCGATGCCGCGGCCGACGCGATTGAATAGGGCAGTACCATAACGTTCTTCCAGCACCTTGATCGAAGCACTTACCGCTGAAGGGGTGAGCGCCAACACTGCGGCGGCCTGGGTCAAATGCTGTCGCTCGGCGACTTCAACAAAAATCCGCAATTGTTCTAGTGTCATCTGATTGTTCAATTCTATTGAACGATATATTCGATATTGTAAGATGGACATAACAATCTGTCGACTTGATAATCGTTCTATTGAATTCGAGAATCAGGAGCGGCAAATGGTCAAGCAACCACTAAAACTCGTTCGCAACGCGCTGCCAGGCTTGGCACTTTGCGCTGTGGTTACTGCGATAGCTTACGCAATGGAAAACATCGAAAGCGCTTTATTTGGCCACGCATGGCTCGAAAGCCTGGTGCTGGCCATTCTTCTAGGCACCGCCGTGCGGACGGTGCATCGGCTCGATACTCGCTTCGAAGACGGCATCCAAGTCGGTGCGAAATTATTGCTGGAAATCGCGGTCGTGCTGCTGGGCGCTTCGGTCAGCGCCGGTGCGCTGCTCGAAAACGGCATCGGTCTGATGAGCGGCATCGCGGCAGTGGTCGCCATCGCGATTGCGCTCAGCTTTGCCCTTGGCCGTGCTTTTGGTCTGCCGCGCAAGATGGCCATCTTGATTGCCTGCGGCAATTCGATTTGCGGTAACTCTGCCATTGCCGCGGTGGCCCCGGTTATCGATGCGGATGGAAAGGACGTCGCTGCGGCGATCGCCTTCACTGCCGTGCTTGGCGTTGTCGTGGTGCTGGTGCTGCCGCTAATGGTGTCACTGTTGTCGTTTTCACCAACGCAGTTCGGTGTCTTTGCCGGGCTGACCGTCTACGCGGTGCCCCAGGTGCTGGCCGCGACCTCATCGATATCGCTTAGCAGCGTCCACATCGGCACCCTGGTGAAACTGGTGCGGGTGCTGATGCTGGGCCCAGTCGTGCTGGTACTGTCGCTGATTGGTCGGCGCGAAGGTGGTCGTCGTCCTGCGCTGTCGCATATGGTCCCGTGGTTCATCGTCGGCTTTTTGCTACTGCTGACCTTGCGCTCGTTCGGCGCCATTCCAGAGGCGGCAATTGCGCCGATGCACGTGACGGCGAATTTCCTCACCATTATGTCGATGGCCGCACTCGGACTCGGCGTCGATGCGCGCTCAGTCATGCGGGCCGGTTGCCGGGTCGCCGCAGTTGTCGTGTTGTCGCTGCTGGCGTTGGCAGTCATCAGTTTTTTCCTGATAAAAATGCTCGGAATCGTTTGAAGCACTGCCCGATTAGCGGCTACCGTTAGAAATCGAGGATCTGTATTTTTTTAATACGAGAAACTTGGTGGTATTGCAGAAAGTTACAGTCTGATACGCTTGGCAAGCAGTCGCGCAATGCGCTTGCCAGAGCGGTCTTGATTCATCGCTTAGAGACGGTTTGAAAACTCGGAAGCAACTATGATGTCCAAATGGTCCTCTTCGATAGGAGTACGCCATGTGGACAGCAGAGCAACGAACACGGCATAAGGTCCGGGTTCCCAAGGAGCGCAAGGGTTATCCTACTGATGTGAGTGATCAGGAATGGAAACTCATCGAGCCATTACTGCCGGGCGCTGCTCGTACTGGTCGCCCCCGCAGGACGGAACTTCGCCAGGTGATCAATGCACTTCGTTATCTGGTCCGTTCGGGCTGCGAATGGCGCATGTTGCCAAACGATTTTCCTCCCTATCAAACGGTGTATTACTGGTTCCGTCGGCTAGTGCGACGCTTCCTCTTCCGAACGATCCACGATCTGGCATTGATGCTGGACCGAATGTGCGAACAGCGCGAAGTCGTCCCCTCGGCCGGCATCGTCGACAGCCAGTCCGTCAAGGCACCAGGCGCACGTGAGCGTGGCTACGACGCACACAAGAAGATCAGCGGCCGCAAACGACATATCGCGGTCGATACCGACGGGCGACTGCTGGCAGTGAATCTGACGCCTGCCGACATCGCCGATTCAACAGGTGCGCAATCGGTCCTCGATGCTTTAGTCAAGCGTTGGCCATGGGTCAAGCATCTGTTCGGCGATGCGGCTTACGACCGACGCACCTTGCTCGACAAGGCAGCCTATCTCGACTTTACCGTCGAAGTCGTACGTGGCTTACAGGGCCAGGACGGCTTTCAGGTACAACCGCGACGCTGGGTCGTCGAGCGCACGTTTGCATGGCTGATGCGCTATCGCCGTCTTGTCCGGGACTACGAGCAGCGCCTTGATGTGTCGGAAGCGATGATTTTCATCGCGCTCGGCTCTTCATTACTGCACCGGATGCGTTTCCGGTGAGTTATTAAACCGTCTCTTAGGTGATATGTGCGACCGCGGCTTAAACCTGGTGACGGGCGCCATCGTTCTTTGGCATGCGGTGTTTCTGGAGCGGGCGACACAGGTTGCGCGCGGTCCTGGCAGCTCCCCGACGCCAGTATGCTGCAGTTTCGTGTCCTCGTTGGCCTGGGAGCACATCTACGGGACCGGATATTACATTTGAAGGAAGAGCAAGAAGGTTGATGAGAAAAATATCGGCCGCTGCGGACTTCAAGAATCGGTAACAGGGCTTAGCGCCCGATTTTTTCCGTTTTCCCTATTCTCCCCTGGACAACGCGCCCCGTTATTTTGTCGATCTCGGTCACGTGTGCTGCGGACATTGAATCGATGAGGCCTTGCAGCCGTTCGATTTCTGCCAGCGATTCGACAAGCCGCTTCCCCGTCTCCCGCTCGACTGCTGCCCTCGCGCCTAGTTCTTCTCGCTGTTGCGCAACTGTCGCCTCAGCCGATGCAATCTGGGCGCGAGCGTTCTCGAACTGTGATAACAGTTGGGCGAATTGGTTTTCCAGTGTCGCCTTCTCGGCCAGTGCCGCTTCGCGCTCGACGACCACGCTCTGCTGCAAGGCTGCGATTGATTCGTCAGCCGCCTGGCGGGCCAACGACCAGATTTCCCCGACCAGTTGGCCGGCTGAATGCTTGACCTGGTCCGGCAAGTCCGCGTGCTGCAGGTCCACCCTGGCCCGTTCCCTTAGGTCGCTCCAGAACCGCCTCAGTGCTTCGTTAGGCACAGACATGCTTCCCTTGCGAACGAATTGGTAGAGCGCATTCGTGGTCGGCGTTAGGCCGTATCTAAAAAACATGATGCTGCAGGCTTCCCGATACAGATCCGAGGTTCGCGGAAAGCGTTCACGAAGAGCGTCGATGTCGGCCTGCACGGCAACCGCTATCTGAGAATTGTCGGGCATGAAGGCCTCCATAGGTATCGAGTAATACTACGTAAACCATATCAATTCTGTCGCCCTCTTCCGTAATTCTGACATTATTACCATTATGTCGAGTGTTTTCGTCATGGGCGCGGCACTCGTTAGCCCGCCAGCTCTTTTGCGTCTTGGTCGACGATAAAAGCATGGCTTTGGTGGAAAGGATAGGATAAAATCAACGCATAGATATTTACCACATGATGTAACTAGTTGATAAATAAGGATTGTTGTGGAAAGTTTCCCGAGAAAAGAGTTGGTAAAGGTTGTTCAGTCGGGAATGACCGGTTCGCGTAGCGCGTTCGCACTCGCCGTTGGTAGGTTTGCTTCGAAACTCAAACAGACCGACTTGGCGCTAGCCCAAGAGCTCGCCCAGTTCCTCTCAGTCGACAATGTCATGCGCGGCACCGGCGACTTCGTCCCAACGCCAGTAGATGCTGACTCCCGAATGGAGCTTGTAGAAACCATTTTCCCAGTGGTTTTGCCAAAACGGCCTGTCTTTAGCAATACGGTTGACAGCGTGCTGTCAGGCGTAATGAAAGAATGGCGCAGCCTTGATCTGCTAATGCAGGAAGGCCTGGCGCCGGCAAGGATGTTGCTATTTTGTGGCAAGCCTGGCGTTGGCAAGACGCTCGCTGCACACTGGCTGGCACAAGAACTCAAGCTGCCTTTGCTGACGTTGAATCTGGCGACGGTCATGAGCAGCTATCTCGGGAAAACTGGCAACAATGTACGCGCTGTCTTCGATCATGCCATCTCTCGACCATGCGTCTTGCTACTCGATGAGTTCGATGCGATCGCAAAGCGGCGCGACGACGACAGCGATGTTGGCGAACTCAAGCGCTTGGTCAACGTGCTGTTGCAGGCCCTCGACGACTGGCCGGCGAACTCGCTGTTAATTGCGGCAACGAATCACGGTGAACTCCTCGACCCTGCAGTGTGGCGCCGGTTCGATCACGTCGTCCAGTTCGAGCCCCCTTCACCCGAGTTGATCGTGGAGTATTTGCAGGATCTGCCGATGGGCGAGAACATCCGCCGGAATCTGGCTGCGCTGCTGCACGGGGAATCGTTCAGCTCGATTGGCCACCTCATCCATTCGTCTCGTAAAAGCGCCCTCCTCGAGCAATCGGCGCTCGTACCGATTCTGGTCAAGAATGCCTTGCAGCTCAGGATGAGGAAAGGCGACATGGTTAAACCGCATGAAGGCGAGATGCTTCTGCTGCATCTGGAAGGCCTATCGCGACGGGAAATCGCATCTCGGCTGGGGAAAACCCATCCTACAGTGAGCAGTGTCATCAAACGTTACCTCGGGGAGTAATCAAGAATGGCGGCAACGAACATCATTTTGGGATACGGCGAGACGCTCACGCAGCCTTTCACGCTCAAGCGCGGATCGGGACTTAAAAAGTACCCGTATAACATCGCGCAGCAGCGAGAATGCCTTGGCAAGCAACTTGACCTCTTGCTAAACAACTATCATGCACAGCCGCCGGCTCTCAAGCCTCGCGGCGAGTCCGTTGCCAGGTTCACGTTACATCCCGCCTTCCTCGCTAAAACACATCACCCCAATAACCTGCTCAAGGCAAGCGGCTTGCGTTGCGTAGGAAGCCGGTCAGCCCGCGTAGTGCCGCGTGACGTCGCGAGCAGCCGCCAGCGTGCGGGTGAAGAGACCTTCACCGCAGCGCTGTATGTCGCAGGTACCGAAGTGGCATTCAGCAAATTGAAGAAAATGCTTTTTTCGGAAGAAATGTCTGAAACGCAGCAGAAGGCATTTTGTCGATTCGAACTCATGGAAGAGTTCAGTGCCGCGGACAAAAACTTTGCCAGGAATTCGGATCGAGCACTGGCCTCGCTTGAGGTTGTCCTGCACGCCGCTGTCGAGGATGCCGACATCATCAAAGCGTTCGCATCCTACGTCGCCTCGCTAGGGGGAGCAGCTGAAGTATCACGTGCACTGTGCGTATCTGCCCTGACATTCATTCCAGTGCGCCTGGCGGCCGCGCAAGCGCAGGATCTGGCAGCGTTCCAATTTGTGCGGGCGGTGCGGGTGATGCCGTCATTACGTATCGGCGGCAGGGACATGCGTAGCTCGAGCGTCGTCGCGCCCGCTTTAACTGAGCAACCTGCGATTGACACCAAGCTGAAGGTCGCAGTGTTCGACGGCGGCATCGGTCACACCGACCTGGGCCGGTGGGTACAAGAGACAATCTTGCCAGGTGCAGAGACGACCTCGGCAGCCTATCTCAATCACGGCAACGGTGTGACAAGCGCTCTGCTGTTCGGACCACTTGACGAAGAGAGTGAGCAGTTCCCGCGTCCTTATGCAAACGTGCATCATTACCGCTGCATCAGTCCATCGTTGCAGCTCTCGGATAATGTGCCCGACGTCGATCTCTACGACGTACTCAAGAATATCGACCATGTTCTGAAGACCGAGAAATATGACTTCCTGAACTTCAGCATCGGGCCATATATGCCGATGGACGATGATGAAGTTCACCCGTGGACAGCACTGATAGACAGTCACCTTGCCTCGGGCAACACATTAGCAGCTATCGCGGTTGGTAATGATGGCGAGAAGGAATGGCCCGAGTGCCGGGTACAGCCCCCGTCCGATATGGTCAACGCGCTGGCCGTGGGCGCGAGCGACGTGACATCGTCGTCTTGGGCGCGTGCGCCCTATAGTTCACACGGCCCCGGCCGCAGCCCGGGCATGATCAAACCTGATGGCGTCGCCTTTGGTGGCTCGGAAGAAGAGCCCTTCACTGTCTACAATGCTCTCAGCGGGCAATACGCTCACACGACAGGCACGAGTTTCAGTTCTCCAGCGACCCTGCGAACGGCGATCGGCGTGAAAGTGTCGCTGAACTCACCACTGAGCGTTCTGGCTGTTCGTGCGTTGATGTCGCACCACGCCAGCCGACCTAAACAGATGTTGATGAGCCATGTCGGGCATGGCCGGTTTCCCCAGAGTGTCGATGAGGTCCTGACGTGCGAGGACAACGAAGTCAGGGTTATTTACCAAGGTACCCTGCAGGCTGGTCAAAACCTGCGGGCGCTCATCCCGTTCCCTTCCCTTCCGCTAAATGGGAAGGTAACTCTTCGCGCCACGCTATGCTTCGCAAGTCACACCGATCCAGAACATGCGGTGAATTACACCCGCGCCGGACTGACGGTGTTGCTGCGTCCGAAGAAGACATCGAAGAAGACGATGCCGTTTTTCTCGTCGTCGAAGATGTACACGACCGAACTAGAGGCGCGCACCGACGAGCAAAAATGGGAGACGACGCTCAAGCATGAACATCGCTTTAACGTCGACACGCTAGACGATCCGCTTTTTGACATCACGTACGGCGCTCGGGAGGACGGACAAAGCGTCGACAACGCCTCGCTGCCGCCACTACCGTACGCAATGGTTGTAACAGTCGCCGCTGAAGACACGCCTGGCGTCTACAATAATATTCGACAGCGCTACCAGACGCTGCAACCTGTCGAGATTCGTCAAGAGGTGCGTCTTCAGAGCGGCACCGGCAAACCTCGATCTAGCTAATTCCTGTGTCAGAGTAAATTTTTGATGTCCGAACAGATCGCCACCGTCCTCGAAGCATTTCCCGTTTCTCCCATGGAGGTGATGTCGGTGTCACGCGATCTGGATGGATCACTTGGCACCAACCGCGAGTGGAATGTGCCGAGGCAAATTGGCGCAAACACCGACGTTGCTGCGGTGCTGGCCTGGCTCGCGAATTTCACCCACAAGCAAACAACGTTCGATGCCTACCGAAAGGAGGCTGAGCGGCTACTGTTCTGGTGTGTGCTTGAGCGTGGTAAGCCCTTGTCTTCTCTGGCACACGAGGATTGGTTGGCCTACCAGACATTCCTGGGCAATCCTATCCCACGGGATATGTGGGTGAGTGCGCAGAATCGGCGACATTCCCGCAATGATCCGCGCTGGCGCCCGTTTGCAGGGCCGCTGTCGGTGTCAAGTCAAAGACAGGCAGGCATCATCCTCGCATCGATGTTCTCCTGGCTCGTCAGTGCGGGGTACCTGGCAGGCAACCCGCTTTCACTTTCCCGCCAACGTGGCCGTGCGCGGGCGCCGCGCATTGAACGCTATCTTGACGATGAATTGTGGCTGGAGGTCAAAGCCACGATCGACGCCATGCCGCGTGAGACGCCAAGGGAGCGTGAACGGTATCTTCGGTTGAGATGGCTGCTCACCTTGTTCTATGTTTGCGGCCTACGTATCTCGGAGATTGCCGAGAACAACATGGGCAACTTCTTCTGCAGGCGTGACCGCGACGGCGCCGAACGGTGGTGGCTTGAAATACTCGGCAAAGGTAGCAAGGTACGATTAGTCCCGGCGACCCATGAGTTAATGATTGAGCTCGGGCGATACCGGCGTGAACTGAACTACCCTGCTCTGCCTGTATCTGGCGAGTCAACGCCGCTGCTGCTGCCCATCGGTGGCAAGCCCAAAGCGATGAGCCGCGGCGGGATCCACGACATCGTCAAGTCAGTCTTCGCGATGACGTCCGAGCGCATCAAGCTCAAGGGACCAGAGTTTGCGCATGTTGCTCATCGAATCAGCCAGGCATCTGCGCATTGGCTGCGGCATACGGCGGGTTCACATATGGCCAATAATTCCGTAGACTTGCGGCACGTCAGGGACAATCTCGGTCATGCTTCGATCAGCACTACCAGTGGGTATCTACACGCGCCCGATGACAACCGACACAACGATACGCAAGACAAGCACCGGGCAAACTGGTAAGGACCAAGGATAGTCAGCCAGGCTGCCTCTGATTCCCACAAGCTTATAGGCCGGACTCATGTTCTTTCGATGCTACCGGCGAAGTTGCCCCGGGCGTCGGTAAGGAAGCGATACCTAGCTTGAGTTCGACCGGTTCCCTGATCGCCAGTAAATAGACCACAAGGGACAGTACCGCCACGCCCAGCAGGATCGACAATATGATCGAAGGGTCTGACTGCCTGCCCATGATCAGAGCTGCTACGACGGGGCCGGCCGCTTTGGCCAGCAACGCCGGCGCCGCCATGGCACCTGCGATGGAACCATAATTCTCACTGCCGAAGAGCGCTTGAGGCAACGTGCCACGCACGATCGTAATTATCCCATTACTCAGTCCGTAAATGACACAGAAAGCCGCAACGGCCCACGCTTGCTCACCAAAAAGCACGATAACTGTTAGTGCGGCAGGGAGTGTCGCAAAGCAAAAGATACCCACCGCTTGAGGAATGCAATTACGCCCGACCGTCCGCTCCAGTACCCGGCCGGCGACTTGCATGGGCCCAATCAACATGGCCATCATAACGGCCAGTTCGGCGCTATGCCCGAGCTCCTGCAACAGGGGCAACAGATGCACCGACAGGGCCGAAAACACGAGCACATTGGCAGCGAAAGCAATCGCGAGCTTCCAGAACGCCGGATGGCGTATTGCTTCAAAAAGCGTATGTCCACGGTGTGCGTTCTGGCGCGAAATCTGCCTTACCTGCTCCTTACCGAGTAGCATGTGAAGTGGCAGGCAAATCACCAGGTGAAAGGCCCCGTAAAGCAGATAGGTATCGCGCCACCCGAGCGACGTATCAAGCACCTGAGTGAGCGGCCAGAACACCGTGCTCGCGAAGCCAGCAAACAGTGTGAGCATCGATATCGCTTTGCGACCTTGCAGGGCAAAACGACGATTAATTGTGGCAAAAGCCGCCTCATACAGCGTCAAGCTCATCGCCAAGCCAATGATCGTCCATGCAACGATATAAGTGGCAGGCGTCTTACTCATGCCAAGTGCGAACAAACCGATGGCGGAAACAACCGAGCCAATGCTCATGATTGAGCGGCCACCGTATCGGTCGAGCAACATGCCCACAGGTGTCGCGGCAACGCCAGCTGCGAGCAAGCTCCAGGAATAAGCCCCGAACACAAGCGCACTGCTCCACCCGGTCTCTCGCTCGATCTCGGGCGCGATGACGCTGAATCCGTAGAACATCGAGCCCCACGAGATAATTTGCGTGCATGCAAGGATGCCGATCATACGCCATTGCGCTGTCACGATTTCTCCATAGCTTTGCCTACACCGCAAGCTGCTGTCAGGTGTCAGAGCGTGTCTGTCACGACCAGCTTCATGTGCCCATTTTCTTACAACATCGCCAGTTTCAGGATGATCACGTGATCGACCAGTGCTCCGCTCTGCCGAGAGCCAGGCCGTTCCCAGCCTTCCGCCGCACATGCTGCATTTGCACAAGAATAGTTCAATATACGTTGAATCTTCCCCAAAAAACATGCAATAATTAAAAAGTTGTTGAACATTTGAAGGTTGCCTAGGCATGCAGAAAAAATCCGCACTCGGCGCGCTGGCTGCGCTCGCCCAAGAGAGCAGGCTCGACGTCTTTCGCCTGCTGGTTCAGGTCGGCCCAGAAGGTCTTGCCGCACGCAAGATCGCCGATCACCTCGGCATTACGCCTCCGGCGCTCTCGTTTCACTTGAAGGAACTCACGCACGCCTGTCTCGTCAGTCCTCGTCAGGCGGGTCGTTCAATTATCTACACGGCAAACCTGGACACGATGGGTGGCTTGGTTGAGTACCTCAGCGAAGATTGCTGCAAGGGCATTCCCTGCGGACCAGTAGGCGCCGCTCTTTGGACAAATAGCGCGGCTACCTCAGCTTCGCTCATGCAAGCAGTTAATCGACCTGGAGAAATCATGGAAGACAAGATCTACAACGTGCTGTTTCTGTGCACGGGCAATTCATCTCGCAGCATCATGGCAGAGGCACTGCTCAATACCATGGGCAAGGGGCGTTTTCGCGGGTACTCGGCTGGCAGTCACCCGACCGGCGCCGTCAACCCAATCGCTCTCGAGCAAATACGCGGTACCGGTTACGCCGTGACTCAAATGCGTAGCAAAAGCTGGGATGAGTTCAGCCAGGCCGACGCGCCGCATATGGATTTTGTCTTTACGGTGTGCGACAACGCGGCAGGAGAAGTTTGCCCAATCTGGCCTGGTCATCCCATCTCGGCACATTGGGGTTTCGAAGATCCCGCCGCTGTCACAGGTACTGATGAGCAAAAGCGAGCCGCATTTAACAAGGTGTACAGGCAGATCCTGACCAGGATGAATCTGTTCACGAGTCTGCCGCTCAATATGCTCGAGAAAAATGCAATCCAGGCGCAGGTCAGCGGCATTGGCTCTACACCAGTTTGACCCTTTTTTTTGACCCAACGACCATTCTCACATGAACATCCTATTTCTTTGCACTGGCAACTCATGCCGCTCGATCTTGAGCGAAGGCGTTTTCAACCATCTCGCACCGGCTGGCCTAAAGGCCATCAGCGCAGGCAGTCAGCCTGCCGGGCAGCTTCATCCGCGCGCAGTGGCGTTACTCCATAACAAGGGCATCTCGACAGAAGGCTATTACAGCAAGTCTTGGGATGATCTGCCGGTCACTCCTGATGTTGTCGTGACCGTGTGCAGCAATGCTGCTGGCGAAACCTGCCCGGCTTACTTGGGACAGGTGATCCGAACGCACTGGGGACTGGACGATCCCGGCCACGTGGTCGGAACAGAGGAAGAGATCGAGTCAGCGTTCGAGCACACCTACGACATCATTAATGCACGCATCAAGGCATTCTTGTCGCTTCCGCTGGAAGAGCTGAAAGATGACCGGGTTCGGTTCAAAGAAGAACTGGACCGCATTGGCACCATCGGCACCTGACCGATTAGTAACCGCAGGCCGGCTGTGGCAGTTTGCCCTGGCCTGCCGCGCAACCATCAACCCGACCATTACCTTTTCCGGGATCACCCGTGCTGATCGCATTCCTGATTTTTCTCGTTACTCTCATCTTTGTCATCTGGCAGCCTCGTGGTCTTGGAATCGGCTGGAGCGCATCGATTGGCGCCTTAGTTGCGCTTCTGGCGGGTGTCATTCACCTCGCCGACATCCCAGTAGTCTGGAATATTGTTTGGAATGCGACCGGCACCTTTGTAGCAGTCATCATCATCAGCCTGCTGCTCGACAAGGCCGGGTTCTTCGAATGGGCGGCCTTACATGTCGCGCGGTGGGGTGGCGGGAACGGCAAGCGACTGTTCGTGATGCTGGTCCTACTTGGGGCTGCCGTCGCAGCGCTCTTTGCCAATGATGGGGCAGCACTGATCATCACGCCAATCGTGATCGCCATGCTCCGTGCGCTGCGCTTTAATGCACGCTCGACGCTTGCGTTCGTAATGGCCGCGGGCTTCATCGCCGACACAGCCAGCTTGCCGCTTGTGGTTTCTAACCTGGTCAATATCGTCTCGGCCGATTATTTCGGCATCAGCTTCGCGCGATATGCGGCCGTGATGGTGCCAGTCAATGTGGTATCGGTCATCGCAACGTTGGCCGCTCTACTACTGTTCTTCCGACGAGATATTCCGGCCAACTACGACCTGGCGCAGTTGAAACGCCCACATGAGGCAATTCATGACCGGGCAACTTTTATTACTGGCTGGTGGGTCCTCGCACTGCTATTGATCGGTTTCTTCTGGCTTGAATCGATCGGCGTGCCGATCAGTGCAGTAGCTGCAGTAGGCGCAGTGATGCTGTTGGCAGTTGCAGCGCGCGGTCATCGCATCTCCACGCGCGAAGTGCTGCGCGACGCGCCGTGGCAGGTCGTGGTGTTTTCGCTCGGTATGTACTTGGTCGTCTATGGGTTGCGTAACGCGGGTCTCACCGACTATCTCACGGCGTTGCTCGAGCGTTGCGCGAGTTACGGCGTGTGGGGCGCAGCCCTGGGTACGGGCTTCATTACAGCAGGCCTCTCCTCCATCATGAACAATATGCCTACCGTGCTGATCGGTGCACTGTCGATCGATGCTACGGCCACTGAAGGAGTCGTGCGAGAGGCAATGATCTATGCCAACGTCATCGGTAGCGACCTTGGCCCCAAGATCACGCCGATCGGAAGCCTAGCGACTCTGCTATGGCTACACGTGCTCGACAGTAAAAACATTCACATCTCCTGGGGCTACTACTTCCGTGTTGGCATCGTTCTTACGCTACCCGTGTTGCTGCTCACGTTAGCCGCTTTAGCGATACGCCTAGCATAAGGATCGATCATGAGTGTCATTATTTACCATAATCCTGCTTGCGAAACGTCGCGCAACACCCTTGGCCTGATCCGCAACGCCGGCATTGAGCCGACGTTGGTCGATTATTTGAGGGACCCTCCTGACCGCGCCACTCTTGGAAGATTGATTTCCAATGCTGGTCTAACCGTACGCGAAGCCATCCGCCAGAAAGGAACTCCATATCTCGAGCTCGAACTGGACAATCCGCAATTAAGCGACCACCAGTTGTTGGAAGCCATGCTGGCCCATCCCATCTTGATCAACCGTCCTTTCGTAGTTGCCGCTGCGGGCGTTAAGCTGTGCCGGCCGTCTGAACTGGTGCTCGACATTCTTGGCGAACCACAGCAAGGAGCGTTTACGAAAGAGGACGGTCAGCACGTAATAGACGTCAATGGACAAATTCATCATGAGTAAAATCGCAACCCTTCCCAATATTCAAGGCGACCATCTCGAGGTCCCAACCCTGCAAAAGCTCGCATCAGCTCCTGACATGGACCACCCGCCACGGTTCCTTTTGCTATATGGCTCACTGCGCGAACACTCATTTAGCCGTTTCTTGACCGAAGAAGCAGCTCGGATTCTGCGGCACTTCGGCGGAGATGTCAGGATTTTTGACCCTAGAGAACTTCCAATGGTCGGCAGCGTTACGGAAGATCATCCGAAGGTAGTCGAACTGCGCGAGCTCTGCCTTTGGTCGGAGGCACATGTTTGGTGCAGCCCTGAGCGGCACGGGACAGTATCGGCGGTGTTGAAGAACCAAATTGACTGGATTCCATTGGAACAAGGGGGCGTCCGCCCTAGCCAAGGCCGAACTTTGGCCGTCATGCAAGTGTGCGGCGGATCGCAGTCGTTCAACGTTGTGAACACCCTACGACTTCTCGGCCGTTGGATGCGAATGTTCACTATACCGAATCAATCCTCTGTGCCAATGGCGTACAAAGAATTCGATGAAGGCGGTCGTATGCGCCCGTCGGCATACTATGATCGCGTCGTCGACGTCATGGAAGAATTGTTCAAGATCACAATTTTGATGCGTGGACATACAGATTATCTGACGAACCGGTACAGTGAACGGAACGAGCGAGCGATGAAGGCTATCGATCGTCAGATCGAGCGAATCTAGGGCTCTGAGCACTGGCAGCTCAAGATTCGCGTTAGGGCAACAGCCTATGTCGTTTCTGGCATCGACGATGCTAATCCCTTGTATCTGGCCAATGCAAGCGCAATGTCGACTTGGCCTTCGTACTCGTCCGATACGGGGCTAATAATTTGCGGGGTACAGTTCGCGCTCGACCAACTCGATCATTATATGGATGATCTTGATGTGTAGCTCTTGAGTACGGTCAGCAAAATTGCCGCCCGGGCAGCTGATGCAGACGTCTGAGAAGTCCTCTAATGGCGAGCCAGCAGTCCCTGTCAAAGCAATCACGAGCATACCAAGCTTTTGCGCTATCTGGGCCGCGACCAGGATGGAAGGGCTTTTCCCGCTCGTACTGATCGCGAGCAGTACATCGCCCGGACGACCATGGGACTCGATGTAACGGGCGAACACCTGATCGTATCCATAGTCGTTTGCAACGCAGGTGATATGAGTTGGGTCGCTAATTGCGGTTGCGGCGATCCCGGGCCGATCACGACGGAAGCGTCCTGTCAGTTCTTCCGCGAAATGCATGGCGTCGCACATTGAACCGCCATTCCCGCAAGAAAATGCCCTTCCTCCCTTGCCGAACGATGTCACCAGCACCTGTGCGGCGTCAGCCACGGTTTGCAGCTTGGTTGCGTCGTTCACGAACAAGTCCAGGGCGTGCCGCGCTTCGGTCAGTCCATTCTTGATATGTTCAATCATATGCTCTTCTTTATAAAATCAGTGACTTGGCGATGGCTCGAAGCCATGGACCTCGGTGGCCTGCTCGCAGGGCGTGCGCTCGACTTGCACTGTCGAATGGTGGATGTGAAATTCGTCTGCGATTTCATGACGGACCGAGATCAGTAACGCTTCAAGATCCACATGCCCCGGATCGCAAACGATGTGCACGCTCAAGCTCACTTTGCCGCTTGTGATGGCCCACACGTGCAGGTCATGGACGCTTGCAACGCCTGGCACTGCGAGAATCTTGGTTTTCACATCAGCTAAATCGATGCCTTCAGGTACACCTTCGAGCAAGACGTTCAAACTTGCTTTGAGCAGAATCCAAGTGCGCGGCAACACCCACAGTCCAATGGCCACAGCGATCAGCGAATCGACCCAGGTGGCGCCGGTCCAGCGAATCACAAGCGCACCGACGATCACGCCAATCGATCCGAGCATGTCGCTCCATACTTCCAGATAAGCGCCTTTCACGTTCAGGCTAGCATCCTTACCGGCAGAAAGGAGCCGCATACTGATCAAGTTGATCACCAGGCCGAGCACCGCCACGATTAGCATGGCGCCAGAGGCTATCTCGGGCGGATCCTGCAGCCGCTTCCAGGCTTCAACAAGGATGTAAATGGCCACCATGAACAACAGAATCGCGTTGAGGGCTGCGGCCAGGATCTCGAAACGATAGTACCCAAAGCTACGCTTTGCGTCGGCCTGACGTCGCCCGATGTGAATTGCGGCCAGCGATATCGCCAGTGCGGCGGCATCTGTGAACATATGCGCAGCATCGGAAATCAAGGCGAGGCTATTCGTCATGATCCCGGCAATGAGCTCAGCGACCAGAAACGACGATGTCAGCCCTAGTGCTATCCACAGAGGACGAGCGTTCTGTGTAGGTGAAATGGCGTGCGAATGTGAATGCCCTGAACCCATGATATCTCCTCAATATCTTACATTTTTAAGTTGACACTGGACCGACCGCCGGTCTTTGCATCGCATCGCGCAGCGGCGCGCAATTATTTGCGTACAGGCCGATCCTTACCTCAGTTGAAAAGCCGGCTGATGTGAACTACTTGCGGCGCAAGCACGCCCAGGAGCAGGATCAGCAACAGAGCAATGCCAGTTACCGCATCTACATTGTCGAACCCTGCCGTAATCAAACCTACCACCACCAGTGGGGCGACAAAGGGTAATAAAGCGACCGCCGCCTTGACCACGAACATCGCACCGCGCTGTTCGCACAATAAACAACCGTACAGCGCGCGCAATGCGCCGGCCGTGAACGCGCATATTGCGAGTGGCATCAAATCGCTTGGCAGGAGGTTCGAGACATGATTAAAAGCATGTATGGCCCCTCCTGCAAGAAACGGACTTGGAATTAGCAAAACGACGACAACGACAAGTCGTATGTTTCCGTCCCGACCTGCCTCCTCTTCTTTGCCAACTGCGCACCGGCATTTATTGTCGCAAAGCATGATGACGGCAATTTGATACAGGGCACTCGCAGCGAGCGCAAAGCTCTCCCAAAATATGGCGCCGTAAGCGGTCCACGCCAGTGACAGGACACTCGTTCCCCGCACAAGATGCGGCAAAACCACCTCGATCCCACTTGGTGTCAAACGCATAATCGACCTCTCCCTGATGGGCCGAGCGGAGTGCATGGGCGAGCCAAACATGAGTGCATCTGTAGAGGCCGGCACATACCGCTGACTCGCCCCTCGAAAGGCGGTGTGCTGTTCACACCGCCGGGTACACAGCTTTACGCGGGTTTTAGACGGGGGTAACCACGCGTGTCTCACGCAGGGGGCCATCTGGATCCTTACGATGAGCCAGTCGATATAGAAGAGGCAGTACCAGCAACGTTAGCGCCGTAGACGACAGGATGCCGCCGATCACCACCGTCGCCAGCGGGCGCTGTACCTCGGCGCCGGTGCCGGTGGCAATCGCCATTGGCACAAATCCCAAGGACGCGACCAGTGCCGTCATAAGGACCGGCCGCAGACGCGTTAGCGCTCCATGGGTGATCGCTTCGTCGAGCGACATGCCGTCTTCTCGCAGTGACCGGATGAACGAAATCATTACCAGCCCGTTCAGCACGGCCACCCCCGACAAGGCGATAAAGCCGACCGCAGCGGTGATCGACAGCGGAATGCCTCGTAAAGCCAAGGCCGCAATCCCGCCGGTCAAGGCAAACGGGATGCCGGTGAACACCAACAGTCCGTCTTTGACGTTTCGGAACATCATGAATAGCAACATGAACACCAGGAACAACGCCAGCGGCACAACGATCTGCAAGCGCTGGGTAGCCGACTGAAGCTGTTCGAATGTCCCGCCCCAAGTGGTCCAATAGCCTGCAGGGATCTTCACGCTCTTGGCCAGAGCCTCCTCCGCTTCCGGCACGAAGCTGCCGATATCGCGGCCGCGCACGTTGGCACTGACCACGATACGGCGCTTGCCGTCTTCGCGGCTGATCTGGTTCGGACCCGGTGCCAGATCGAGCGTGGCCAGTTCGCCTAAGGGGATGAAGGCCGGACTGCCCTCATTGTCTCCAGCGCTGGTGCCTGAGCGTGGTGGCACTGCAATCGGCAGGCGACGAAGTGCATCCAGGTCTGCGCGTTGAACCTCTGGCAGCCGTACCACGATGGCGAAGCGGCGATCGCCTTCGAACATGGTGCCGGCCTCGCGCCCACCTGTGGCCGCAGAGATCGTGGCCTGCACATCAGTGATGTTCAGCCCGTAGCGCGCTGCCTTGTCCCGGTCAATATTGACTGTCAGCATCGGCAAACCAGTAGTCTGCTCTACCTTAACTTCAGCTGCGCCCGGCACGCGTTGTAGCACAGCGGCGATCTGAGCCCCGGTCGATGCCAGCACTTCCATGTCGTCGCCATACAGCTTGACTGCGACATCGCTGCGCACACCGGAGATTAGCTCGTTGAAACGCAGTTGAATAGGCTGCGAGAACTCATAGGCATTGCCGGTGTATTTTTCCGCCTCCTCTTGGATAGCTTCCACAAGTTCGGCGTGGCTGCGTTTCGGTTTCGGCCAGTCTGCCTCCGGCTTGAGCATGATGTAGCCGTCCGAGATGTTTTGCGGCATCGGGTCGGATGCAATCTCGGCAGTGCCGGTGCGGGCAAATATCCGTTCGATCTCGGGGAACTTTGCTTTGAGGCCGATCTCCAGCTTCTTCTGCATATCGACTGATTGGGTGAGGCTGGTCGCCGGAATGCGTAGAGCCTGGATCGCAATGTCGCCTTCATTTAAATTGGGAATGAATTCGCTCCCGAGTCGTGTCGCCAGCAGTCCGGACAGGACCACGGTGACTATTGATGCCGTCAGCACGATCGGTCCGTTACGCAGGACAGCGCGCAATGCAGGAGCATAGGCATTACGCGCCATCGTCATCAAGCGGTTCTCCTTTTCGGCCACGCGCTTGCCGATGAACAGGGCAACGGCCGCAGGCACGAACGTGATCGACAGAATCATCGCGCCAAGCAAAGCTATGACGACAGCGAACGCCATCGGGTGGAACATTTTGCCCTCGACCCCGCTCAAAGCGAAAATGGGCAAGTACACCACCATAATGATCAACTGCCCGAACAGCAGTGGCCGGCGCGCTTCCTTTGCGGCCGCAAACACTTCACGGAAGCGCTCTTCCAAGGTCAGGTCACGCTTGGTCTGCTCTTGCGCGTGCGCCAGGCGCCGTACGCAGTTCTCCACGATCACGACCGCGCCATCGATGATGATGCCGAAGTCGAGAGCACCCAAGCTCATCAAGTTGGCACTGACCTTGTAGGTCACCATGCCGGTGAAGGTGAATAACATCGACAGCGGAATGACCATCGCGGTGATAATCGCTGCGCGGATATTGCCCAGGAAGAGGAACAAGATCACGATCACCAGGATCGCACCTTCGAGCAAGTTCTTACGTACCGTGGAAATCGCCTTGTCGACCAGCACCGTACGGTCATACACGGGGACAGCCTTTACGCCAGCAGGCAAAGTCTTGTTGATCTCGACCATCTTCTCTGCCACGCGCTGCGAGACCTGCCGGCTGTTTTCGCCGATGAGCATAAATACGGTACCGAGCACAGCTTCGGCACCGTTGTCGGTCGCGGCGCCTGTGCGCAGCTCGCGGCCGACGGCGACGTCCGCGACATCACGAATCCGAACCGCGACGCCGTCGGTATTTTTCAGGATGGTATTTTGGATGTCTTCGATGGTTCGCACCTGCCCCGGCGCGCGGATGAGAAGCTGTTCGCCCGAGCGCTCGATGTAGCCTGCCCCGGTGTTATCGTTATTGCGCTCGACCGCGGTGACGACGTCGGCCAGGGTCAGACCATAGGAACTGAGCCGGTTCGGATCCGGCGTGATGTGGTACTCCTTAGCGAAGCCACCGATTGAATTGATTTCGGTCACGCCCGCGACCTGACGCAACTGCGGCTTGATGATCCAATCCTGCACTTCGCGCAAGTCAGTTGGCGTATAGGCTGTCCCGTCAGGCTTCTTCGCGCCTGCTTCCGTTTCGACCGTCCAGAGGTAGATCTCGCCCAAGCCAGTGGAGATTGGCCCCATCATGGGCGTTGCGCCCTCCGGCAGCCCTTCACGGGCCTCCTGCAGTCTCTGGTTGACCAGCTGGCGCGCGAAGTAGATGTCAGTACCATCCTGGAAAACGACTGTGACCTGCGACAGCCCGTAACGCGACAATGAGCGAGTCTGCTGCAGTCCAGGCAGGCCCGCCATCACGGTCTCGACCGGATAGGTTATGCGCTGCTCGACCTCGAGCGGCGAATAGCCTGGTGCCGAGGTGTTGATCTGAACCTGCACGTTGGTAATATCTGGCACAGCGTCGATCGGCAGACGCTGATAGTTGTAGACGCCAATTGCCGCCATGGCCAGGACCAGACCCATGATCAGCCATCGGCTGTCGATGGCGAAACGTATGATGCGTTCAAACATGGAAATCCCCTATTAATGGCCGTGCTCGGCGCTGCCCTTGCCGAGTTCGGCCTTGAGCACAAAGCTGCCGCGATTAACGTAGCGCGTTCCTGCTGCCAGGCCCTCCAGGATTTCCACCCCTTTGCCGTCATTAATGCCGGCCACGATCGGCTGCGTGCGAAAGCCCCCTTCCGTCACTACAAACACTACTGGCTTGTCTTCCACCGTCTGGATAGCATCGGCCGGAATCGCTACAGCAGCCTGTTTAGTCCCTTGCACCAGCGCGACGTCCACGAACAGGCCAGGGCGCCACGCGCCGCCTGGGTTGTCGATCACGACGCGCGCTGTGGCGGCGCGGGACTGCGCCCCGACTAGTGCGCCGACATAACTTACTTTCCCGACGGCTTTCATATCAGAGCCGGTGGCACTGACAACCGCCGTTGCGCCGCTGCGCACGCTTGCCAGGTCTTTCGGCGTGACTGCGACATCGACCCAGACGCGCGACAGGTCGGTCAGTACGAACACATTGGTGTTTTCCTGCACAGCTTCGCCCCGCGTGATGTGCTTTTCAACGACGACAGCGTCGAACGGCGCGCGCAACTCGTACCGGTTCAACGCGCCGCCTCCGGCACCTACTTCAAGAGCTGCCAATTTCGAGCGCGCTGCCTGCAAAGTAAGCTCGGCCTCGCGCAGTGCCTGTTCGGCCTGCTGAAAGTCCTGCTGGGCAGAGATACGGTCCTCCCACAGCTTCTTTTCCCGCTCATAGATGGTTTTGGCCAGGCCGAGCCTTACCTGTGCCGCGCTCGCGGCGCTACGCAGGTCAGCCAGCTCCGGGCTTGAAATGATGGCTAGCACCTGCCCCTTCTTGACCGTTTGCCCCAGCTGCGCCGGCACTGATTCGGCAACGCCGCCCAGGCGCGGCACTACGTGAGCGGTCAGATCGTCGTTGACACGGACTTCGCCAGGCAGTTTGACAATGTTCTCGATCGTGGCCGCACCGGCAACGGCGGTCGTGATCCCGGCCTTTTCCGCCTGCATGACCGGCAGCTTGACCACTCCTTCGTCCTGGTGCTCATCCTCGGAGCTTTCCTCGCCTGCTCCACCGGCTTCTTTTGCGCCCTCCTTCTGACCGCTCTCGGCATGACCATGGGCATCGTCGCCGGCGCTACCTTCAGCGCTTCCCTTGTTCCAGAACAGGATGGCCAGGGCCAGCACGACACCGACGGCCACGATTGCGGCAATGATTGGCAGATTTTTCTTACGATGATTTTGTAGGGGTGTCATTGCAGGTGTTCCTTGAAGATGGTGGTGCTCTCGGCGCTAGTAGCCGGTGCGATTCGTTCGATATCAGTTGCTGCACGATACCGATCGGACAGAGCGCGCAGATACAAGCTGCGTGCCTGAATTAATGCGCGCTGGGTGTCAAGAACGTCGAGAAACCCGAATTTGCCGAGTTCAAAACCGGTAACGGCAGCGTCATAGGCTTGCTGCGCCGCTGGCAGCATCTCGGACTTGAGGCTGTCGATCTGGAGCTGAGCGACCTCTGCACGCTGGTGAGCGTCCGCGATTTCCTCATACACCCGAAGCTGCTCGACGCCTAATTCGTCGCGAGCCTGGTCGGCTCGTCTTAGTGCTGAGAGCATGTTCCCCTGGTTGCGATTGAAAAGTGGCAGGGGTACGGAGATACCAAATATGGCTTCGCTCCCGCTGCGTTCACGATCCCGCTGGCTACCCACGGTCACCGTCACGTCTGGCGCCCGCGCCGAACGTTCCATGCCAACCAGAGCATCCTGCCGTTTGACCTGCGCTTCGGCCTGCCGAAGTTGCGGCGACATGGTTAGCCGCTGCTCGAGCTCGTTCATCGTTGGTACGGCAGCGAACTCGACGGCTGGCATCTGGAGTGGCTGGGCAATCGCTCGCGAGCTGCCCATCAGTACCGCCAACTTGCGTTTGGCTGACTTCAGGTCGGCTGTTGCTTGGGTGAGGTCAAGACGCACGGCCGACTCTGCAACACTCGCACGGGTTTGTTCGACTGGCGATATCTTGCCGGCAGCGACGCGCCGACTCGCGGCATTCGTCGCACGGCTTGCGACCTCAATGGCCGCCTCGGCCAAACCGACCCGCTCTTGCGCTGTCAAGGCCTCCAGATAGGCGGCCATAACGTCGGCACGCAACATCGCTCGTCGCACGTTCACTGCTTGGACGGCGAGTAGACGCTCTTGTTCGGCGAACGCGATGCGGGCGCTTCGTTTGCCGCCGAGCTCGATGAGCTGGGTAATCTGGGCGGTCTCGACCCTGGACCGACGGTCGGTTCCTTCGGTGGATAGAGCCAGCTCAGGATTGGGTATGACGCCTGCCTGAAGCCTCCCACCCTCGGCGATGCCGATCGCCTGTGATGCGGCTCGCAAGCCTGGGTTGCCTGCGTACGCAGCCTGCAACGCCTGCTGCAGGGTTAGGGGCAGTAGCGACGCATTGCCAGCGAGCGAGGTGCTGGTGGAATCGCGCACGAATTTTGGCTGCGCGTAGAGGTGAGCCGACTGCGCGAGCAGTATTAGCGCCCCCATGATCATAGATCTGGATTGCATAGATAACTCCGAAATGAATGGATCGAAAGCTATCCGGCGACAGCGAGCACACCGGCCGAGTGCGCGGGCACACGGTCGGAAGCTCGGGAATTACCTGGTAAAAGAAGGTATAGCCGCCGGAATTACACGGCGGCGGGCCACTGGGGGCGCTCGGGTGGGACTTGAGTGACTGACGCGTAACTGACGTTTGGACCAACCGGCGCGGAGTGCGCCATCGTCAGGTAGGGGGCGGTTTGAACGGCTGCGGGAGCGAGCACTGCGTGCGCGCACGAAGAACAATGCGAGTGCTGCGCGATCTTCTTCGTCGACGCAGGCTTACCGTCATCGGCCGCCGCCACCTGATCGTGAGCGTCGGTCTTATGCTGATGATGTCCAAGGTGCTGTGCGGCTCGTCCAGTCTCATGCATGCAATAGGCGCTGATCGCACTCCAGGTGAACTGGAACGCGAGCATCATCAGCATGCAAGTGAGAAAACGGCGCATCATGGTCGCGAGTATAGCATCGGTGCGGTTAATCGTTGCTGCCATGCAGACGCACGCGAAGCAGACGCATACCATTAAAGATAACCAGCAGGCTGGCGCCCATGTCCGCGAACACGGCCATCCACAAGGTGGCCGATCCTGCGATAGCGAGCACCAGGAACACGGCCTTGATCAGCAAGGCTGCAACGATGTTCTGCTTGAGGATGGCGGCTGCCTGCCTGCTCAGGCGAATGAACTGCGGGATCTTGCGCAAATCATCATCCATCAGCGCGACGTCGGCTGTTTCAATGGCCGTGTCGGTGCCCGCTGCGCCCATCGCAAACCCGATATCGGCCTTGGCCAGCGCCGGGGCATCGTTGATGCCATCCCCTACCATGCCGACGGTACCGAATTGCGCCACCTCGTCATTGATGGCAGAGAGCTTATCCTCGGGCAGCATGTTCCCGCGGGCGTCATCGATGCCAACCTGCCGTGCGATCGCTTTGGCCGTCACCGCGTTGTCGCCGGTGAGCATGACCGTCCGGATCCCCAACCTATGAAGCTGGGCCACCGCTTCGCGACTGGTTTCACGAATGGTATCGGCCACGCCGATCACCAGCAGTGGCGACGTCTCATCGCAGAGGACAACCGCGGTCTTTCCTTCACCCTCCAGTGTCGACAGGACGCTTTCCGTCGCGGTATTGCAGATGCCGAGCTCCTCGACCAGGCGGTGATTGCCGAGGTAGTACCACTTCCCGTCGATCCGCCCTTTCGTGCCACGGCCGGTCAAGGCCTCGAACTCGGTCACGGATGCGAGGAGCAGGTCCAGGCCCAAGTTTTGCCAGTGGCGGCTCACCGCGGTCGATACCGGATGGTCGGAACGGTCCGCGAGCGCGGCCGCGAGCTGCAGATGAGTCTGTGCATCGCCTTGCAGGGGCAACACGTCCGTCACTTCGGGTTTACCTTGGGTGATCGTGCCGGTCTTGTCCAGTGCGAGCGAGCGCAGCTTGCCGCCCTGCTCCAGGTAGACGCCGCCTTTGATGAGGATACCGGCTCTCGCCGCCGCAGCCAGGCCGCTGACGACGGTGACCGGGGTCGAGATCACCAGGGCGCAGGGGCACGCGATCACCAGCAGAACGAGTGACTTGTAGATCCATGGCATCCATTCGGCGCCCAGCATGAGCGGCGGCACCAGAGCGACGGCGAGCGCAATGGCGAACACGATGGGCGTGTAGATGCTGGAGAAGCGGTCGACGAAACGCTGCGTGGGCGCGCGGCTGCCCTGCGCGTCCTCGACCGCGCGGATGATGCGCGACAGGGTCGAGTTGCTGTGGCCGGCGGTGACACGGTATTCGAAAGAGCCCGTTTCATTGATCGTGCCGGCAAACACCTTGTCGCCGACCGTCTTTGGTACCGGCATGCTCTCGCCCGTGATCGGCGCCTGGTTGACGGACGACTGGCCGGTGGTCACTTCCCCATCCAAAGCGATCCGCTCGCCGGGTGCGACACGGGCCAGGGCGCCGATCGCGACCGTGGTGGCGTCCTGTTCACTCCAGCTGCCGTCGTCAAGGCGCACGCTTACCCGCTCGGGTGTCAGTGCCATCAGGCCCTGGATGGCGTTTCTCGCACGGTCAAGCGATCGGGCCTCGATTATCTCGGCAAGCGCGAAAAGGACCATGACCATCGCCGCTTCGGGCCACTGCCCGATCAGTACCGCCCCGGTCACGGCGATTGACATCAGGGCATTGATATTCAGGTTGCGGTTCTTGAGCGCGATCCAGCCTTTCTTGTACACCCCCAAGCCCGTCGTCGCGATCGCAAGCAGCGATAGCAGGATGACTGGCCACCAGTTTTCATCGCCCGTCGTCCATGCGACCACCTCGGCACCGACTGCTGCGGCCAAGCCCAGGGCAAGGACTGCATACTGCCGCTTTCGGGAGACGGGTGGGACCGCCTCGGCTCGTCCTTGCCCAGCTGCAACGAGCACCGCCTGCATACCGATGGACGTCAGTGCATCCAGGATCGCCATTGCCGGCCCACTATGCCTGACGACCAAGCGACGCTGGACGAGATTGAAGTCGAGCTGTTGGACCTGCGGCATGCCGGACAGCTTGTTACGGATGAGCGTCTCCTCGGTTGGGCAATCCATGTTCTCGATGCGGAAAACAGTGCCGGCTGCTGACCCGCTTTGCTCCTCGGTCTGTTCAATCACCGGGTCCATGCCGACCGCCCGTACTGCTGCAAGGATCGCCTGTGGATCGCCGAGGCTGTGCTCCACCCGCAAGCGGCGCTGGACAAGATTGAACTCGAGCTTTCCGACGCCTGCGACGCGCCCAAGCGCCTGCCGCAGCAGCCCCTCTTCAGTCGGGCAGTCCATTTGGTCGATGCGAATGAGAAGGGAACGGTCCAGGGTTGAAGACGAGGCACCCGCGGTCTCGATCGATGCAGATTTTTCGCAACATGATTTGGTCTGGCATTCCGACATGACGACTCCTCGAGAACTGTGTATAGTTCACATTGAACACCCTGTAGCGGGTACGGGGTCAAGCACTAAGTTAAAGTAGCGGGATTTTTCTTGAAAATTGGCGAATTGGCAGACCGGTCAGGCTGCTTGGTTGAAACCATCCGCTACTATGAGCGCATCGGATTGCTCGCTCCGCCTGAGAGGTCGGCAAACAATTATCGAGCCTATAACGAGCTTCACGCTGAGCGCTTGCTGTTCATTCGCCATTGCCGCGCCTTGGACATGACACTCGATGAGATCCGGACGCTGCTCGATTTTCGCGAGGCGCCCGGAAAAAATTGCGAGAGCGTCAACGCGCTACTCGACAAGCACATCGGGCACATCGTCGACCGTATAGCAAACCTGTCAGTACTGGAAGCGCAGCTCAGAGACCTCAGGAGCCGTTGCGTCGCCACCGACAGCACAAACCCATGTGAAATCCTGCAGGCGCTCGGCACTGCCGACGCTTGCGACGAGCCAGCAAGGCTTGGGCGCCATTGACCAGCCCTGGACTTTCCGCGCCATCACTGCATTGCCGAATCAGCGAACAGCCGCAACAATGCGCTTGACCTTCAAGTAGCTAGAAGGTGTTTAATATCAGGTTCTCGAACCTGAAGACAAGTATCCCGATATGACGTACCCCGTTTGGCGTCGGCTAATCGCCTTCGTAATGTTCTGCTGCTGCGTGATCGGTACGACACACGCTAATCCCACATCATCGGAAGCGGAAGTCCGACAGCTCTGGCAGTTGCTCGATTATGTCGCCGTCGATTACGCCGGCGCGGTCCAGAACGGAGCGATTGTCAGCGAACTCGAATACGGCGAAATGCAGGAGTTCTCGACGCGCGCGCAGAACCAGGTGAAGGCATTGCCTCCGCATCCCCTGCATGCAGAACTGGCAGCTGCCACCATAAAACTAAAGCAGGCGGTCGAGCGCAAGGAATCGCCGCAACAGGTTGCCCAGCTTGCGCGCGAGGCAAACCGTTTGCTGCTGCAGGCCTACCCCTTCCCTGTTGCGCCGCGCGCCCTGCCCGATCTGGCCCGCGGTGCGGCGCTGTACCAGGCGCAATGCGCTTCATGCCATGGAGCGGCCGGCGCCGGCGATGGGGCACTCGCGGCCAAGCTCGAACCCAAACCGATCGCATTTACCGATGAGGAAAGAGCCCGCTCGCGCTCTCTCATGGCCCTGTATCAGGTCATCAGCCAGGGTGTCGAGGGCACATCGATGCCGGCCTTTGCAGGCTTGTCCGAGCATGACCGCTGGTCTCTGGCGTTCTATGTCGGCCGCCTGGCGTTCAAGGACACGGACATCGCAGCCGGAGAGTC
This sequence comes from Massilia aurea, assembly GCF_040790145.1. Lineage (GTDB taxonomy): Bacteria > Pseudomonadota > Gammaproteobacteria > Burkholderiales > Burkholderiaceae_D > Telluria > Telluria aurea_C. The sequence goes on along the minus strand of NZ_JBFMMP010000001.1, from coordinate 351,877 downwards.
TGCATTCGCCCAGAGCAGCTCCGCGTCTGCCACGATTCCCGACATGAACACGCTCGTGACGGCAACCGAAGAAGAACTGGCGAAGGCAAGCTCATCGTCGACCGCGCGGTCGGTTCTGGCCTATGCACGTACCCACCCCGGGGTGGTACTGGAGCAGCAAGAACGCAAGGGCATCGTTCTTGCGCGCAAGCTGCTGCAAGACAGTCTGGATACCTTGAAAAATAACCAGCGGTCGAAGGCTACCGAGCTTGCTTTATCGGCCTACCTGGACGGTTTCGAGCCGCTCGAGGCGAGGCTCGATGCGACTGACCGCCAGTTGCTGGTCGACGTTGAGCGAACCATGCAGCTGTACCGGGGCGCGGTTGCACAAGGCAACGTGTTGCGTGCGACCGAATACGCCGCGCAACTCGACGCGTATTTCGTGCGTGTCGAGGAGCTTACCGGCGCGAACAAGACCGATGCGACGACGGTGTTCGTGGGCGCGTTGACCATTCTCCTGCGCGAAGGTGTCGAAGCCTTGTTGATTGTGATCGCGATGGTCGCGTTCCTGCGCAAAGCGGAGCGTCCACAAGCCTTGCACTACGTGCACGCAGGCTGGATCTCGGCGCTGGCGGCAGGCGCCTTGACATGGGTGGTGGCCACCTATGTGGTCAGCATCAGTGGCGCAAGCCGTGAAGTGACCGAGGGCCTCTCGTCGCTATTCGCTGCCGCGGTGCTGCTGTCGGTCGGACTATGGATGCACCAGAAAGGCCAGGCCGGACAGTGGCAAGCCTACCTCAAGCAGCATTTGACGGCAGCGATGGAAAAACGCTCCGCATGGGCCTTGTTTGCCCTGGCGTTCATCGCGGTGTACCGTGAAGTCTTCGAAACGGTCCTGTTCTACTCGGCGCTCGCCGCTGACGGCAACGGCACCGCCCTGCTGGCAGGATTCGTTACAGGCCTGGTCCTGCTGTCGGTGATCGCCGTAATTTTCCTGCGTACCAGTGCACGCATGCCGATCGGTAAATTCTTCTCGTTCAGCTCCGTGCTGGTGGCCGCCCTGGCAGTTGTCCTGGTCGGAAAAGGAATCGCAGGGCTGCAGGAAGCCGGATGGCTGACGGCCACACCGGTCACGGGACCGCGGATGCCAGTTCTCGGCCTCTACCCGACGATAGAGACTTATGCGGCGCAACTGGCCCTGCTCCTGGCGGCTGGTCTTGGCTTCGGCTTCAATCTGATGAAGGTCCGCAAATAGTAAGCGGACGCTCGCAGCTGGCATCGCGACCGATGCTAGCCGGAGCAATCTTCAGCTTGAGCCTCACCTGGCTCGACGCATGCAACCATGACGTTTTCGCCGGGAGCTAAACAGCTTGAACCGCGAAAGCTTGGACCGAATCAGATTCCAATCTATTTTGTAAGCGCCGCCTTGGCCGTGCTTGGGGGATCCTCGGGATGCTTCCCACGTTTAGGCAGGTTCCGCCGGGGCGCCTGGCCGTCGGGTGCGGCGTAAGGATTCGATTCGATGCAGGCCACGGACAAGCCGAGCTGTCCGGCGCGGATTGCGGCGATGTAATCGCCTGAACCCGCGCCGACGATGAACAGGTCGTACTACGCTTTCACGTGATTCCTCCCAATGCCCGAGTCGTTGCGTTCACTCTGCCGGATTGATTAAATTCCCTCCGCCACGTTCTCGGGCGGACGGGCGAAGCGCTGGTAAAGCGTTGGCAGCACGAACGGCGTCAGGATCATGGCGGAGATCAAGCCACTGATCACGACGGTGGCCAACGGCCGATGCACCTCGGCGCCGGCGCCGGTTGCCAATGCCATCGGCACGAAGCCCAGCGACGCGACCAATGCCGTCATTGAGACGGGGCGCAGGCGTCGCAGCGCACCTTCGGGCACCGCTTCGGCCCACGGAAGCTGTTTCGCCAGGTCGTCGATCAAACCCGCCATCACCAGCCCATTGAGGACGGCAACACCGGACAATGCGATGAATCCGACGGCCGCCGAAATCGAAAATGGCAGGCCACGCGATCAGAGTGCGGCGATACGCCTGATCCCGGCGAGAGGCACGCCCGTGAACACGACCGCGGCAGCGCGCTAGGAACCGACGGCAGAATAAAACAGCACCAAGATGAGTGCGAAGCAGGCCGGTACTACGACCGCCAGGCGCATCCGCGCACGCTCGAGGTTTTCAACCTGTCCGCCCCAGGTAATCCATGCACCGGCCGGCGGCCGCGCGTCGGCATTGATGCATTCACGCGCTTCAGCGAGCGCGTGGATTCCAGTCCGGGAATGCCGGCAAACGCCGTTTCGATCGGATAGGTGACCTGCCGTTCGACGTCGGCCGGCGCGAGCGCTGGTGCGACGACGTTGATCTGCACCTGCGTATTGGTGATGTCCGGTACCCTTTCACGTGCTGCATGGTGAGCACGCGCTGCCAGCTCATGACCAGCATTAGCGATTGCAACATAGCGCTCGCTGGCAGCAAGGGTAACGAACGCTTCGGTAATCCGAACTGTCAGCTCCGCTTCAGCAGAGCGCGCCCCAATGCCGGCAGCGGCCCGCTGCGACTGTGCCACGCGCATCCTGGCGCTCCGCTTACCTCCGAGCTCTAGAGGCATCGATAGCCGGACCGCCTTTTCTCCTCCACCGAAACCGGAGTAACGTCGCGATCCCATGACATTTTCGGCCTCAAGGGAAAGGGTCGGGTTCGATCGAAGTCCAGACTGGCGCACAATGGCATCGGCCACGTGCAAGGCCGCTTCGGCGCCCTTCAACTGCGGTGCCTGGCTACCGGCTCGGGCGACGGCTTCGGCAAGTGTCAATGGGGTGCTCTCAGCAATGGCAGAGCCTGCGGCCATACACATGGCCACTAGGGCCATGGCGACGGAAGCGTTGATCTCAATGCGCCTGATTGGATTCGCTTGACGAATTAATAAATGAGATTTATAAACCTTAAAGCCACTTTAATGTCGAGAAGATGTCACGCACATTTACGATAGGACAGCTGTCCGCTGCGGCGCAGATGCCCCCAGCGACAATTCGCTATTACGAGAAAATCGGGTTGCTCGACTCTCCATCCCGCTCTGGCAGCAACTACCGGCTGTACGGGAGCGAGGATGTAGCACGCCTGAGCTTTGTTCGCCGTGCACGGGAGATCGGGTTCACGGTCGACCAGGTTCGAAGCCTGTTGGCCTTCTCCGACCAGCGAGACGGCGACTGCTGCGCCGTGACAGCGCTGACAGAACAACACCTTGCCGAGGTCGAACAAAAGATCAGAGACCTCAACTTATTGAAAGAACACCTTTCCCGTCTGCTGATTTCATGCCGGGGCGGCCGATTTGCCGATTGCGGGATCATTGATGCCCTCGCGCCGGCGGGACAAGCCGGGTAGCTCACTCAGCGTGGTGCCAATCACAGGTCCTGAGCACACTTGACCTTGAAGCTGGTTGAAGGTTTACCCTCCAATAACCAGCCACCAAAAAACTCACTTTCATGACACAAAATCAGACCACGCCTTCAAGCGGCTTTGAAACCGAGCTGTTCGTCTCCAAAATGGACTGTCCGTCTGAAGAAAACTTGATTCGGATGGCTTTGGACAAAGTCGACGGCATCGATCATGTCGCTTTCGACCTCAATACCCGAACCGTCACAGTGCTCCACCGTGGGAGCGCAGATATCCTTCTGGACGTCCTTCAACCTTTGCGACTGGGGGTGGAGCTTCGCAGCTCACGTCCGGCTGAGCCACGCTCTACCGTACAACGCACGATCAGCACGCTCGCAATACCGAAGATGGACTGCCCGTCTGAGGAAAACATGATTCGCATGGCGGTAGCAGATGTCGACGGCATTCATTCGCTCAACTTCGATCTCTCTGCACGGCAGCTCCACGTAGCACACTCGGGAAACATCGATCCTATATTGTCGAAGCTGACACGGTTAGACTTGGGCGCCCACCTGATTGGTTCCCGACCAGACCTGTCCCAATCGACTAGCGGCTCCGATAAAGCCGGAGACGCGTCAGAGGCGAAAACGTTGCGGCTGCTGCTGGCTATAAATGCTGTAATGTTCGTGGTCGAACTCGGATGGGGGTTGATTGCAGAATCCGCAGGATTAGTAGCCGATTCGCTCGACATGTTCGCCGATGCAGCAGTCTATGGTTTAGCTTTATACGCTGTTGGGCGCGCGGCTGCGCTAAAAACTCGTGCGGCCCACGTAGCTGGGTGGCTTCAACTCGTGCTCGCACTAGGTGCGTTGAGTGAAGTGGTTCGACGTTTCTTCTTTGGCAGTGAACCCGAATCTGTTTTGATGATGAGTGTCGGAACAGTAGCCCTCATTGCTAACGCTGCCTGCCTGATTTTGATCGCCAAGAAACGTGATCGGGGTGCGCATATGAAGGCAAGTTATATATTTTCCGCCAACGACGTTATCGCCAATCTCGGCGTGATCGCTGCTGGAGTGTTGGTTACCTGGACTGGTTCGCCTTACCCCGATCTTGTTGTGGGCACCGTCATCGCCGTCATCGTGCTCACTGGTGCGCGCCGGATCCTTAAACTGAGGTAGCGGTAAAGCGCTTTTGTTGCATGAATGGCTGACCGGTAGGTGGCGAGCTGCCACCACCGGTCATGGAAGCTACTTTATTATCCGGTTTCACCCACCTATGGCATCAGGGAGACAGAATAAGGCGAAGTCCATCAACAGCTGGGAAGGCGACCTTACCAATAATATAGTCACCATTACTTCCGTCAAACTTCACATCAATATGACTCATTGTCGCCGTTGCTCTTCTGAAATCGCCAACTCTTTTCCTCCCATCCCGCACAGCGACTAGCCACCAATAGAACGCTGCATACTCAGCGATGAACTGCGCCCGCCAACATATCCTTACCCGCTGTGCAAACTCATTTCCATAAGGGAATCCCACATTCCATTCCTGGAAATCTGCTTGGTCTGGCGATGCATGCATCACACTAAAATAGGTCTCGTAGCTATTTCTGAGCATGATGAAGGCTAATAATTTCACGTTGCAGCCGCTCGGAGAATTCAGAAGGTCTCTGATGGATTCGGCTCGATGACGAACATAGTCCTCATCCTCGAACGGTTCCGATTCTGCGATTACGCGAAGTAACCGTCGTAGCGTTGCACGATAAACCTTTAGTGCCAGATTAAGTTTTTCAGTTTTCCAACGCTTTGGATAAAGGACGCTTTTCATAGGGTCGCATCGTTCAAGAGCGATTTTCCAAGTCAAGACCACGAGTTGGGGAACCTTGCGTGTCGTGAAAGGTAGCGTTGCTGGCGGGGGGACTTGGTGAATAACCCACTGTAGCAATGTAGTTTCAGGCCTCAACCACGGCGAGAAATGATATGCTCGTGAAGACAAAAATGATTCCAGCTGATTGCGTGCTGCTGTCGACTCCTCCCACCAATGATCAAGACTTTCAAAAGCCCGCGCGTATTCCCTTTTGCTTTGCTGTATCTCCAACCGAGCATCCACGCTCAATCCAACGCCTGAGATGGGACCGTTGCAGTGCGGGCAGACGTATGGCCTGCTTAGGATCTCTTGATGAAATCCGTAAGTGGGCAAATGCTTGCCACACGAGTAACAAGTATCGCGCAGTGCAGCTCCATCTAGCGGGCAGTGGGAGAGGAACTTCGATTGATGCCAAAAGCTGTGATAAAGATGCCCTAGACATAGGGGACAATAGCGAAACGCAGTATTCCACCATATAGACCTATGTTTCTCAGATGATGATCCGAATACCTCTTTTTCGCTCGACTCATCAATCCACCAGCTGCTGTGACTGAACACGTCCGGGTCGAAACCACGCTTATAAGAAAAAGTGGCATGCTCTTTCTGATAGCCCGCACCGTGCGTGCAATGGGTAAGCAGTTCTTTCACTCCGAGGCCGTTACGCCATGCGAATCGCCATATTGAGGAGACCATCGATTCTTCCGGCAAGGGAACCAGATCGAGCGCGGCGTTGGAAGGAAACTCTCTAACGGCGTTATCGTAAATTTTCATCGCGGTCTCCCTTGTGCCCGCTTAGCTTCACCTTTCATTTCGGCAATTGAGTCCGCCAGAAGTGCAAAGTCAACAGCTTCGTCCCAAGCGTCCGAGCTTGGCAACACATCGGGCGCGTCGCGATGGTGCTGGACCGTGAGATAGCGCCGTAGTGCCGTGAAGAACTGTCGGGCTGGAAAACCGACTTTGTGCACCGAATGCGGGGAACATTTTTTCACAGCTTCGAAAAACCTCATGGTCTCGTTCTCCAGCCGAAATCCAGCGTCCCAGGCAGTCGGCATAAAAAACTGGGTCCAGGTCTGGGAAGTTTCAGCTGGCCAGACGGAACTGTCATACTGAGCAAAAATTGACGCCACATCCTCCTTATACGAGAATGCTCGAAACGATTGACGGCGCCGAGCAAATCTAGAGATGAGATCAGACTTGCCCATTTCCCGAAGGTTGCCGATAACGTCGGAAAAATCTGGGTCCTGTCCCATCATGATCGTTACCAACTGGACGCCTTCACGGTCCAACTCGTTGTAGATGTCTTTCAGGAAGAGAAAATCTTCGAGACGCATAGCATTTGCTTCGTCGATAAGGAGCACGACGAACGGTGACTGATATACCCGGGCCAGATCAATAAGGCGTCGCACAAGTCGGTGGCGCAGGTCGAAGGTCTCGCCACGAAGTTCCGGGTGACCTACCGCAGTAAGAAAATGCTTGAAGAATGCGCGGATCGATGAAACTTGCTGGTTCCAACTGTTATGCCGGATCACCACCAATTCGGGCATGCGGTCACGCAGTAAATGTTCAAGTAGTACGAGCGCGCGAGTCTTTCCTACACCGCTTTGCGCAGTGAAACAGCAACCGCTTTCGCGCACGAGCAGGATGTGGCGGACGATTTGGTAGAGTTCCTTGATTGGTTCCGTCAATAGGACAGTATTTCGATTAAATGCCGGATGGTCGATCGTCAGTAGGTCAGCGAAGGCAGTCAATTTAATCTCCTAAGTAAGTAGGACCAGTCTTGGGAGCTTCGAAATCGAAGAAGCTACCGGTCTTGGGCGAGATTGAAGGCGGCGAAGGTATCAGTGAGTCCCCTACTGCCGCTTTATCACCGATGCGCTTTTGATCGGCCTGGACCTTGGAAAGGGAGAGCGCTTCCTTAGAAGCGCGCTTGGCGTTTCGAGCACGCTTGCTGCGTTCGCGCAGCTCGTCGGCCTTCCCATCGCACCAGCGTGCCGCTACTGACGTCGAATTCTCATGCAGGCGTTGCGACAGACCTGCCTGGTTCATAAGTGCACGGTTGCGCCACGAAATATGGTCTCCTCGCTTGTTCGCCGGGCCCTGCAGAGCGCCGAGCTGTTCGCCCGTCTCGAGTACGGTCGCATTTGCGACCTGGACATCGCGTCGATCGCAGTAGACGATGAGTTGCCGGTCGATGAGGTCGTAGGCGTTCGCAAGCGCGGCGTTTGTATATTTCCATCGCCCGAGAGTCACATGAGGCCGGATGTTATTCTTGCGGCTGCCGCAAACCTTAACAACTTCGACATGAGAAAGAAGCTTCAAGTCTTGCTGCGCCGGAATGGGTAAAGGCTGCAGAAACACTCCCGAATCGGAGCGATTCAAGCCATGCTGGAGCGCTCCTATCGGCGAAGAGAAATTGTTACCCTCATTCCCTTCCTCGTTGTGCTCTCTGATGCAGGCATAAATGACATCAATGAGGTCACGTATGGTGATCTCGAACTTCACGGCCTGCTCGACGGGCTTATTGCGGCGCGTGTCTTTTGGCCCAGACCCGAATGTGGAAGGCAGTCTTTTTAAACCACGCTCGCTCAGTTTGCCAAAAATCCTTTCAACTGGATGCCTACGCCACCACGCCTTGACCGGACCGAAGTTGATCGCACAACCGAGTGTACGGATAATGTTATCGACGACTTCGGTCGCCGCATTCGACCATGCGTTATCCATTTTCAGGACGCCGAAGCCCTGGAACGCTATCTCGGGCATGATTTGTATGGGGAAAACCTTGCCGTCAATAGTTAATGGGCAAGTAGCCGCATCGCTTTCTTCGGCCGGTGGACGTATCGCGGACTCGACCACCTCTAGCACACTGTCCCCGCTCGGGTTCCCCTCGAGCGCTACAAACGCGCCCAGCACAAGATTCCATCGCTCCTCAATAAGAAAGCCGATGTGCCAGCGAGCAAGCGGTACTGGTAATCGTCCGCCATCTTCGGTCTCCAGGATCAGAACTGAACCTGCGTCGACCTTATGAAAGTCTAGTTGGCATGCCCCATAGCCGCGAAGCTGCGGAAAAAGGCTGCGCCGCCCAGACCCGATCCCATGTCGACGCGCCGCTTCCTCTCCAGAGCGAGCCGAGAACCAGCGCGTTGCGTTCTCGCTCAGCAAACCAATACAAAATTGCCGAAGAGACTTGTATCCGCAGTTCTTCGTACTGAATGGCCAGTCCTCTGACGTAAAACCCAGTGAGCGTAGCTGGTCAAGAAATTCACCATGAAGCTCGGCGTAGCTGATCCGAACTACTCGAACCGAACGCTCTCCAGTGCCAAGAAAGCGGTTCCGAATGTGTAGCTCCACTTCGGGAAATCGCGCGAACAGCTGCGATAGAGCACCTGCACACCCCCCCGATCCTTCACCTAGCTCATGGACAACTGGAGCACGGCGCTCGTAGCCGCGTAAACGCTTCCAAGGCACCAGCGCACGAAAGCCGGCGATCGTGCCGTCCTCACCACCAGCCATGCATCGGCCAACCAGGTAGAAAATCTTCTGGCGCGGTATCGCCGTAGCAGCTGTGATCTGTTCGTGCGCTACTCCGTCCGCATACATTGCGACAGCCAGCTTACGAGGTCGGTAAATACGCAGGATCTCTTCATTCAGGACTTCCTCATCAGGTGCTGGCCACCGCGACAAGTCCGCAAAGGCAGCAGGAATAAGGGTCCGGCTACGTGGGACACTCATGACCGCACCCGGTCGAGTTGCGAGTGAGTCCCGAATAGGCGGCGAGTCAGATCGCTATGCACCGTGCCGTCCTGGAGCGCCCTGGCCACCACGGCAAGCATGATGCTTCGATCGGCCCGGGCGTCGGCCAAGACATCCTGTACGCGTAACGCGCCGTGTCGTGACATTAATGCTAAGAACAGCTCGGTTTCACGATACGTGGGATATGCTTTGGCACGGGTCATGATTGCGCAGAGCATGAGCCAGTTGTCCAGGAAGACTTCCTTCCCAAGCAGTTCAAGTTCGCTACGCGCATGAACTTCGACACCGGCCAATGATGCCTTCTCTCGCAAGTTCTCCGAAATCGAAGGACCACTGTCCTTGCCTGGTGAAGAGCGACCAGAACGAGCTATGACGATCCAATGCTCATCGCCGTCGCGGCTGCGTACCCTGACATAGCCGGCATCATTGTTTGAAGCAACTTTAAAAGGATCATCGACGAGTTCGTAACCAGCAACGCCCGTATCACCTTCAAGTAGCATCAAGTGCATGAAGGGCACGTCACCGGACACGGTAAGGCGCCGATTATTCTTGGGGGAATCGAAGATCCAGAGATTCGATACCTTGGCCGCGCGTTTGCGTATCGCGGACAAAGGCGTAAGAGTTTCCCGAGCATGCGCACTTGAGGAAACGCGTTCTAAGACTGCTTTCACCATTGCTCTACCCTCCTGTTAATAGACGGATGCAGCTTTTTTGAAAACAACAGTTGACCGTCCGGCCGGAGAGCGATATCTTAGAATTTCCACGTTCGAAGATACTATCTCGGCCAGAAAGCGGCGGATCTCAGTTGTAGGGGGTTCGTCGTTTTCTACATTTATTCCTCCTTAAGGATCGCTGCGATACGCACCGTTTGCTCGTGTGTAATCCTGGGCGCTGATTGAATCAATGACTTCACGAGTGGTGCTATAGAGATCGAGGCCACAGAACTGTGGCAAGTTGCGGCGCACCGATCTGCAACCGCGACAGCGAACAAACGGTGCGACTCAGCGTCGCTCAGTTCTAGCGCCTCGACGATGCGGCACAAGAGGAGCGTCGAAGGCGGCCCCTTTCTTGAATTTTCCAGCTGCGAGTAGTAGCCTCTACCCAATCCAGCACGAGAGGCGACGTCTGCTTGCGTCACGCCTGTACGAATTCTTAGGGCGTACAATTCACTGCCAAAGTTAGTTTCGGCTGCTCGCATGTTTTAAAGCGGATGCTGATTGTGAGTGCGAATGCAGTTTATACAACTGCTTTCGGTATTCCGCAAGCAAAATATTTTCTGGGTTTAGATAATACTGGAGATACTGCTTTTTCTGCCACGAAGACCGCCCCAGATAATATCTGGGTACGTGTTTCAAAGGCTGCACCGCGTATATTCAGTCGCGAGACAAGAACGCGGTGCTCATGAGGGCAGATGTCTAGATAACGTCTGGTCGATTCGCCAAAAACTAACTTTTGGGGCGTCGTTGCTTGGCCCGAGGGTTCCGTTTCTCCATCTCTACGAGGACAGAGCATCTGTCTGGCAGAGGGCCTTCGCGTGCAGACCTGCAAAGTAACTTTTTCCAACGTCAAAAACCAACTACGGATTATCTAGATAACGTCTAGAAGAATCGCTCAAAACTAACCTTTAAGGCGACGCTGCTTGGCCTAGGGTTCGGTTTCGCCATCCCTACGAGGACAGTGGGTCCGTCCCGCAGCGATCTTCCGCGCCAAGCACCTGAAAAGTAACTTTTTCCGACATCAATGACTAACTTTGGATTAAATCGGCGTAGCCGCGTCGGCAGCTCTACCAAGGAGCATTATGATTACTCCTGGAAATTGGTATTTCGATAGGAAAATTGAATGCGACTGATGCTCGATGTTTTGCTAAATCCATGAAGCTTGAACTTCGTACGGAGGGTGACTATTGCGAGGATATTTGAAAGCTGAGCTGGTTTCGATTTGCCCTGTGCTGCCAACGTCTTGCTAACTAGCAGGTCAAGGAAAATGCGGGGATGTGCGCTAAGTCTAAGTGTTTAGGTTTGAATTCGATCCCGTCTACTAAGTCACCATATTTAGGTACAATGTTGCCGACGAGAGAAGTGCCAAAGTACTCAAAATAGATGACTTTTGCACGTATCCCAAACAATTCAATCACTTAGTCGAAAATTACGTCACCTGATTTAGGTACGAGTACTGTAAATCTGTTAGTTGCCCCTCCGGCAGCAGCAATCTAACGAATTTCCTTCCAAGTGCATTGACCGTAGGGACATAGTTCAGCTTAGAGCGAGCGACCGCGATGTTCAACAGTCTTGTCGAGCTTGGCTAAGCGCTCGCCCAACGCGATCGCACCTTTTGCGCCGTCCAGCTAGACTCCGAGCACGGCCTTTTGCTGCCGGAGTTCGGTGCAATCCTTGGCACGAGCTAGACCTGCCGCAGTTCGACCTGCAAGTTCTGGACCTGCTGTTCATTGGGTCGGTTTTCCTGCTCACGCTGCTCCTTTGAAGTGGTTCGATAGTGTTCCAGCGAAACACGTGCGTGCAGGTGCTTTTCCTCCAGTGAAGCCTGGTGCCGCTCGGCGTCGGCGACTCTTCCGCCAAGATCTCGACTGCGCTGTTTCGCAGTATCCCGGTCAAATTGTTTAAAGCTGAGCTGTCCTTTAGAGCGGCCAGGTCCTGCTCGGTCGATGCCGATAGGCGGGGCACGACCTCCAGCGATTACCGCAATTCGATTAACTGCGATTCCAGGGCAGCCTGGACATGTTCGTGGGCTTCCTATAGTTCAACCATTCGGGTGCGCACTACGTCGACCTCAGTCGTAGCTTCACCCCGAAGCTGATCCGCAAGCTAGTTAACCAAGACCTGGATGAATTCGGCAACGCTGGGTTTCCGGCCACCCTCCTCGACTTTGTTGGGCGGCGCAATATGCAAGGGCGGCCGCCACGTTCCCGGCATCAAGCATCGCAATGCAAGACCCGGCATGTTTGTTAGCCTCAACCTTCTTCATCAGTTTTCCCTCGACCACAACTATCGGCATATGACGTCGGATTTAAGTTAGGGTTGTGTGCTGTAGGCCGCCAGTCGCGACAAGCCATCCCATCCGTCACATACGGGTTCTCGCAGCCTCGGATCGTAAAGTTCAGCTTCTTCGAGTGTCCACTCACCTCGCCCGAACTGACAGCAATAACACGAAGTCACGAAGTTTGAATCCTCATTTTTTCCGCCTCGGCCGTGTGGCACTACGTGGTCAAGCGAAGATGCCAGTGCGTAGAGAGCTGAGTGTCTTTGATACTCTTTGCTTGTCCAACGTGCCTCAATCACGAACGCGTTTGCAATCACTGCACGTGCCCCTTTGCAAATTACCTTCGTTCCGCAAAAGCGGCAGCGCCATCCATCCCGTTTGAAGATGGCGCGCTGAGCGATAGCGTCGGGCATCCTGATTGGATGCCGCTCACGATGAGGGAGGCACTTGGGGCGTTTTGTAATCTTGTGCACTTCGATACTCAAGGGGCCAACTGCACGTCGTGCATAATTCATGATTTCTGGTAGGTCGGCCTGGACGAGCAAGCTCGCTGCTAAGGAGAGTCTGCCAGTAAGCATTGCTGATGCTGACGCATCCAGCAGTTTTGCCGCCAGATCGAGCTCCGGGATGGGCACAAGGATTGAATGGCGCACTTGAGCTTCCTAAAGATTTTCCGAAACGCAAGCGGGGAAGTCGGCATACCAATCCAAAAAGCCACGCTCGTTATGGGCATTCTTCAGCAGAGTCTGCTTATTCACGATATAGCTCGTGACAGTCTTCTTCGGTTTTTCATGCCACGACAAGTTGAAGGTGCACATACCTGCGCCATCGAAAAATTCAAGTTCGCTATAAGGTAGGTGATCATGGATCCAGTATGCCAACGAACGCCAGTCTGCGCCCTTTGCGTAGCGATCGGTGAACCAAGGAATAGCGATGCATGCAGTCGCGCCACATCGGCCCTTGTTGTCACGACGGTCCCAGATATGCCCTGCGAAGTTACTTTCAGACTTGGCGCAGTTGTGCCGTCCAACCCCAAGATCGTTGACTGCGACCGACCTGTACGACGACCGTAGGACGACCCTACCGAATGTGGCATTCAATGGTTCAAGCAGATGTTCGCACAACTGTTTTCCGACGTAGACCGCCAGATCTGGGTCATCAGGCACATTTGCGATACCGTACATGGCAGCAATTTCACTGTACAAGAATTCCCGCATGTAGAAATTCCGCGACAAACGAACTCTGCCCAGGGCATCAAGCGAGTCCACAGATTTTGGCTTGCGCATGGTTCTCCGGGCTCAGAAGCTGATCTTCTCGATAACTGCATCGAGTACTTTGGTCTCGAATGCCTGCATACGAAGGATCACTTGCATTTCGGATTCAGAGCCAAGGTCGCCCTGAACTATTTTTCGGCCAATCTGGTATGCCTCTCGCCAAATCGGACCGCACTTAGTGTCATTGGAGGTCAGTCCAGGCCTGGCAACGAGCCGCGAAGCTACGCTTGCCACCAGCTCTTTCTGAGCACCATACGCTGCCCCTGCGACTTCGCAGAGAGCCAGTGGGTCAGGCTTCGCTGTCTCTGCTGCAGACGCCGGGAGGCTTAGGACACAAACGATGGTAGGTAAAATTCTTTTCATTGTGTTTCCGTTATGACGTTGCGGCAGACTTTGCTCGCTGTCCAGCGATGTACTCTGCACAGTCTTCAGCTAAAAAATCGAAACACGCCCAGTCATCAACGATAGGAGATTCGGCGCCGGTGAAATGGGACAAACTCAGCTCGACTAAGCGGGCATCCACTCAGTTCTGGTAGTCGTCGCTAACGCGTCGGTGGAGTTGCATGCTCATATTTTTCGTAATCCCTAGAGTTTCGGTTTGGTTGCGAAGTGGCAATTACCTGCTTCTGTACGCAGATCGACCTGAGCGAATCTGGACTTCAGCCGCGCCGAGCGCGGCAGGGCAAACATGGTAGGCGAAAACACAGGCTATAAGTCTCTTCAAAAATCAAACTAGAAAGTCAACTAATTTGACCTGCCCCCTTGCCTCAGCTTCCTTCACCCGCGTTTCGATAATTCGTACTTTCCGAGGCTCTTCGGGAGACACGACCGATGCCCCCGCAAAGAACGAACTCCCATGCATATAGGGTACGATGAACTGCTCCAGCTAATTCAGGCGGGGGACTACCCGCATCCCGAGCGTAAGGGTTGAGAATTGGATCCATATTTACCTTTTTTAGCGATTTTATCCGTATGCAGTAAAATCGCTAAATTCTGTAGGGGCGTCAAGTCCACCTTTCATGGTCGTGACTTAGAGGACTTCTTGGAATATTTGGGTTATAAGAGCGAGAATGCATGCGCCCTTTCCCTAACTACCAAGAATGCGCCCTTCAGGAACCCGCAATATCAGGCGGCGTATCCAGACCGACACGCCGCTCCCACACCCGACCTCTTGCTCAAAGCCTGCCGCGCAAGTCAGATCATTCGGAATCCCCCACCGGCTCCATCCGCAGCCCCTTGCCACCATCCCTTCGATGAACCATCCGATACAGCAACGGCAACACCAGCAACGTCAGCACGGTCGACGACAAGATACCGCCGATGACAACCGTGGCCAGCGGCCGTTGCACCTCCGCGCCGGTGCCAGTCGCAATCGCCATCGGCACAAAGCCCAGCGATGCCACCAGCGCCGTCATCAACACCGGCCGCAAGCGCGTCAGCGCGCCTTCCGTGATTGCCTCGTCGAGCGACATGCCATTCTCGCGCAATGAACGAATGTACGAAATCATCACCAGCCCATTCAGCACCGCCACGCCCGACAACGCGATAAAGCCGACCGCAGCCGTAATGGATAACGGGATTCCCCGCATGGCGAGCGCGGCGATGCCGCCGGTGAGCGCAAACGGGATGCCGGTGAACACCAGCAAGCCGTCCGTCACGTTACGAAACATCATGAACAGCAGCGTGAACACCAGGAACAGCGCCAATGGCACGACGATCGTCAGGCGCCCGGTGGCGGACTGCAGCTGCTCGTACGTGCCGCCCCAGCGCATCCAGTAACCGGCGGGAATCTTGACGCTGCCGGCGATGGCGGCTTCGGCTTCCGGCACAAAACTGCCGATGTCGCGGCCACGCACATTGGCGCTGATCACGATGCGCCGTTTGCCGTCTTCGCGGCTGATCTGGTTCGGGCCGGGCGCCAGCTCGAGTGTCGCCAGTTCGCCCAGCGGAATGAAGGCGGCGCCGGACGATGGCGCCGCCCCCAGGCCGGTGCCGGCCACACCTTCCGTGCCGAGTTGCGCTGGCAGCGGAATCGGCAGGCGCCGCAGGGCGTTGACGTCGGTGCGCTGGGCCTCGGGCAGGCGCACGACGATCGCGAAACGGCGATCGCCTTCGAACA
Source organism: Massilia aurea (assembly GCF_040790145.1). Taxonomy (GTDB): domain Bacteria; phylum Pseudomonadota; class Gammaproteobacteria; order Burkholderiales; family Burkholderiaceae_D; genus Telluria; species Telluria aurea_C. The sequence continues at coordinate 336,504 of NZ_JBFMMP010000001.1, read as the reverse complement.
TGGTGCCGGCCTGGCGTCCGCCCGTCGCGGCGGCGATGGTTTCCTGGACGTCGGCCAGGTTCAGCCCGTAGCGCGCCGTCTTGTCGCGATCGATGTTCACGGTCAGCATCGGCAAGCCCGTCGTTTGTTCGACCTTGACCTCGGCCGCCCCCCTCACCTGCTGCAAGACGGCGGCGATGCGCGCAGCGGTGTCGTTCAACACGGCCATGTCGTCGCCATACAGCTTGAACGCCACGTCGCTGCGCACGCCTGAAATGAGTTCGTTGAAACGCAGTTGGATCGGTTGCGAGAATTCATACGCGTTGCCCGTGTACGTCGCCGCTTGCGCCTGGATCGCGGCCACCAGTTCGGCGTGGCTGCGCTTGGGCGCCGGCCAATCGGCCTCGGGTTTGAGCATGATGTAGCCATCCGAAATATTCTGCGGCATGGGATCGGACGCGATTTCGGCCGTCCCGGTGCGTGCAAAAATACGGTCGATCTCGGGGAAGCTGGCTTTCAGGCCGATCTCGATCTGCTGCTGCATCTGCACTGACTGGGTCAGGCTGGTGGCAGGAATGCGCAAGGCCTGGATGGCGATGTCGCCTTCGTTCAGATTGGGGATGAATTCGCTGCCCAGGCGCGTTGCCAGCAGCGCCGACAGGACCACGGTGACAATGGCGCCGGTCAGCACGACCGGGCCGTTGCGCAAAACCGCCTGCAACATCGGCGCATACAGAGTGCGCGCCTTTGTCATCACGCGGTTTTCCTTCTCGGCCACGCGCTTGCCAATGAACAGGGCGACGGCGGCTGGCACGAACGTCAGCGACAGGATCATGGCGCCGATCAGGGCAATCACGACGGCAAACGCCATCGGATGGAACATCTTGCCCTCCACCCCGCTCAGGGCGAAGATCGGCAGGTAGACGACCATGATGATCAATTGGCCGAACAGCAGCGGGCGGCGGGCTTCCTGCGCTGCGGCGAATACCTCGCGCATGCGCTCCTGCAGCGTCAGGTCGCGCTTGAGGTTTGTCTGCACATGCGCCAGCCGCCGCACGCAATTCTCCACGATGACGACCGCGCCATCGATGATGATGCCGAAGTCGAGCGCGCCAAGACTCATCAGATTGGCGCTGACGCGGAACGACGCCATGCCGGTAAAGGTGAATAGCATCGACAAGGGAATGACCATCGCCGTGATGATCGCCGCGCGGATATTCCCAAGGAACAAAAACAGCACCACGATCACCAGGATCGCGCCTTCCAGCAAATTCTTGCGCACGGTCGAGATGGCCTTGTCGACCAGCACCGTGCGGTCGTAGACCGGCACCGCCTTGACGCCCGCCGGCAAGGTCTTGTTGATTTCGACCATTTTCTCGGCGACAGCCTGTGACACCCGCCGGCTGTTCTCGCCGATCAGCATGAACACCGTGCCGAGCACGACCTCCTTGCCATTCTCGGTCGCGGCGCCCGTGCGCAGCTCGCGGCCGATGCCCACGTCGGCCACGTCGCGGATGCGCACCGGCACGCCGTCCACGTTCTTGAGCACGGTGTTGCGGATGTCATCGATCGACCGCACCTGGCCGGGCGCGCGGATCAGGAATTGCTCGCCGGCGCGCTCGATATAGCCGGCGCCCATGCTCGCGTTATTGCGCTCGACCGCCAGTGCGATGTCGCCCATTCCCAGCCCGAACGAGCTGAGCCGGTTGGCGTCCGGCGTGATGTGGTATTCCCTGGCATAGCCGCCGATCGAGTTGATCTCGGTGACGCCCGGCACCTGGCGCAGCTGCGGCTTGATGATCCAGTCCTGCACTTCGCGCAGGTCGGTCGGCGTGTAGTTGCTGCCGTCCGGTTTTTTCGCCCCCTCCTCCGTCTCCACCGTCCACAGGTAGATTTCGCCAAGGCCGGTCGAAATTGGTCCCATCACCGGGCTGGCGCCGTCGGGCAACCCTTGGCGCGCCTCTTGCAGGCGCTGATTGACGAGTTGACGGGCGAAGTGGATATCGGTGCCATCGTTGAAGATGACGGTCACTTGCGACAGGCCGTAGCGCGACAGCGAGCGTGTCTGTTGCAGGCCGGGCAAGCCCGCCATCACGGTCTCGATCGGATAGGTGATGCGCTGCTCGACCTCGAGCGGCGAGAATCCCGACGCGGCCGTATTGATCTGGACTTGGACATTGGTGATGTCCGGCACGGCATCGATCGGCAGGCGCTGGTAGTTGTAGACACCGATCGCCGCCATCGCGAGGACCAGTCCCATGACCAGCCAGCGGCTGTCGATGGAAAAACGGATGATGCGTTCGAACATGGGATTTCCTTGTCAGTGTGCGTGCCCGGCGCTGTCTTTGCCGAGTTCGGCCTTGAGCACGAAGCTGCCTTGATTCACGTAGCGCACGCCGGGCGCCAGGCCTTCGAGGATCTCGACGGTCTCGCCATCGACGGTCCCGGTCTTGACGGGCTGGGCGCGAAAACCTTCAGGCGTCGAGACGAACACGGACGGCTTGTCTTCCACAGTCTGGATGGCGCTGGCAGCAACCGTGACAGGGGCAATGCGGGTGCCCTGGGCCAGCATCACGTCGACAAACAAACCCGGCCGCCAGGCGCCCTGGGGGTTGTCGATCACCACCCGGGCAATCGCGCTGCGCGTCTGCGCGCCGACCAAGGAGCCGACGTAACTGACAGTGCCCGTGGCGCTCATGCCGGCGGTGGGGGCCGTCACGGTTGCCGCCACGCCACTGCGTACCGTTCCCAGGTCCTTCGGCGTCACGGCAAGGTCGACCCACACGCGCGACAGATCGCTCAGCACGAAGACATTGGTGTTTTCCTGGACCGCTTCGCCCAGCGTGATGTGCTTTTCGACCACCATCGCATCGAACGGCGCGCGCAGCTCATAGCGGTTCAGGGCGCCACCGCCGGTCTTGACATCGAGCGCGGTCAATTTGGAACGCGCCGTTTGCACGGCCAGTTCGGCCTCCCGGAACGCCTGCTGCGCCTGCAGGTAATCCTGTTCGGCCGAGATGCGGTCTTGCCACAGCTTTTTCTCGCGCTCGTACAGGGTCCGGGCCAGGACCAGGCGGCTTTGCGCCGCATCCAGCGTGCTGCGCAGGTCGGCCAGTGCCGGGCTGGAAATCACGGCCAGCACCTGCCCTTTCTTCACCGATTGGCCCAGTTCGGCCAGCGACGATTCGGCGATTCCGGCCAGGCGCGGCGCCACGTGCGCTGTCAGGTCTTCGTTCACGCGCACCTCGCCCGGCAAGCGGATCATATTGGTGATGCTCGCTGGTCCCGCGATGGCGGTCGTGATGCCGGCGCTCTTGCTTTGCGCCGCGCTCAAGCGGATCACGTCGCTGTTGGTATCCCTCTCTTTTTCGCCTTCTTGTTCGCCGTCGCCCGTTACGTCGTGCGCGGCCTCGCCATGGCTGTCTGGCGCTGCACCATCCCGGTTCCAGAACAGGATGACGACGGCCAGCACTGCGCCGAGCGCGACGATGGCGGCAATCAGCGACAGGGATGTCTTGCTGTGATTCGGTTCGGTTTTCATTGCAGGTTTTCTTTAAAGACAGCGGTGGCGCCGGCATCGGTGGATGGCACGATGCGTTCGAGATCGGTGGCGGCCAGATAGCGGGCCGACAGTGCGCCCAGGTATTGGGTGCGCGCCAGGATCAGGGCGCGCTGGGTGTCCAGGACATCGAGGAAGCTGAATTTGCCCAGCTCGAAGCCGATCACAGCGGCGTCGTAGGCTTGCTGCGCGGCCGGCAGCAGGTCGCTCGTCAAGCTGTCGAGCTGGGCCTGCGACACCTCGGCGCGCTGGCGTGCATCGGCAAGGGCCTGGTGCAGCTCGAGCTGCTGCGCGTCGAGCTCGTCGCGGGCCTGGTCGGCCCGGTGCAGCGCGGCGGCGAGATTGCCCTGGTTGCGGTTGAACAGCGGCAGCGGCATCGAGATCCCGAGCACGGCCTGGGTGCCATTGGCCCGTTCCCGGTCGCGCTGGCTGCCCACGGTCACCCGCAAATCCGGGACCCGCAGGGCGCTTTCGAGATCGACCTGGGCTTGTTGCCGGCTGACCTGGACACGCGCTTGCCGCATCCGCGGCGCGCTGGCCAGGCGCTGCGCCAGCTCGCTCATGGCCGGCACCGCGGCGAAATCGAACGCCGGCATCACCAGCGGCTGCCCGATGACGCCGGTGCTGCCCATCAGCGTGGCCAGCCTGCGCAGGGCCAGGGCCAGCTCGGCTTCAGCCTGGCTCAGCTCGAGCCGCACCGTCGATTCGGCGACCCTGGATCGGGTCTGTTCGACCGGCGAAATCTTGCCGGCGGTGACGCGCCGCGTGGCCGCATTGGTCGCGCGACTGGCCACATCGATAGCGGACCGGGCAAGTAGCACCCGCTCTTGCATCGTCAACGCGGCCAGATAGGCGGCCATGACGTCGGCGCGCAGCTGGTTGCGCCTGTCGCGCAGCGCTTCGATGGCGAGTTGGCGCTCGTGGTCGGCGGCGGCAATGCGCGCGCTGCGCTTGCCGCCCAGCTCGATCACTTGTGACATCTCGACAGTCTCGACCCGGCTGCGGCGGTCGGTTCCCTCCGTCGACACGCTCAGCTCGGGATTGGGCAGCAGGCCGGCCTGTACGCGCTCGCCGTCGGCGATACCGATCGCGCGCCCGGCGGCGCGCAGCGTCGGATTGTTCGCATAGGCGGTTTGCAGCGCCTGTGGCAGCGTGAGCGGCATGCGCGCGCCATCGACGGCGGCCACGGACTGTGCCGTCGGGGACTGCGCCGACAGTTGCGCTGATACGGGGGCGGACTGAACGAACAGCACGAGCGCCCCCAGGAGGATGCCTCTGGGTTGCATGGATAGCTCCGAATAAAATGAATCGAAAGATATCCGGCGACGATGCTGCCCGCTCGCAGGCCGCGCAAACAGGCGCGCCCTGGCGCATGGGCTCAGGTCAACAGCAAGGAAATGCCACCGGACTTATGCGGTGGCGCGCCACTGGGGGCGTTCAGGCGGGGTCTGTACGACGGAAGAAAACGCGGGATTGATGAGGACTGGAGCAACGCTGGCCAGCGATCGATACGCCGCCGGCTCGAAGGCGCTCGGGGCCAGGACGGCATGTGCGCATGAGGCGCAGTGCGTATGCCCCATCTTCTTGGCCGATGGGGCTGTGCCGTTGTCGCCAGCTGCCAGTTGTTCGCTGGACTCCTGCGCATCAGGGTCGGAGCGATGCTGATGATGACCCAGGTGCTGGGCCGCCACACCCGACTCGTGCGTGCAGTAGGCACTGATCGCGGTCCAGGTAAACTGGAACGCCAGCAGTAGCAGCAGGCAGGAAAGGAAGCGACGGGTCATGGCCGCGAGTATATCATCGGTGCGGCCGGGCGCCGGCATCGCGTAGATCCGCACGCAGCAGCCGTAGTCCGTTGAAGATCACCAGCAGGCTCGCGCCCACATCGGCGAACACCGCCATCCACAGCGTGGCCCAGCCGCCAATCGCCAGCACGAGAAACAGCGCCTTGATGCCCAGCGCCGCGCCGATGTTCTGGCGCAGGATCGCGCGGGTGCGGCGGCTCAGGACGATGAATTCCGGCAGCTTGCGCAAGTCATCGTCGAGCAGCGCGACATCGGCCGTCTCGATCGCCGCATCGGTGCCGGCGGCGCCCATGGCGAAGCCGATCGTGGCCCGGGCCAGCGCCGGCGCGTCGTTGATGCCGTCACCCACCATGCCGACGGCGCCATGGCGCGCGACCTCGGCCTCGACGATCGCCAGCTTTTCGGCGGGCAAGAGCGCGCCGCGCGCATCGTCGATGCCCACCTGGCGCGCAATGGCGGCGGTGGCGATGGCGTTGTCGCCGCTGAGCATGAGGGTCTGCACGCCCAGCCGGTGCAGGCGGGCGATCGCCTGGATGCTGGTCGCGCGGACGGTGTCGGCGACACCGAACACCGCCAGCACGCGTCCACCCTGGCACAACGCCACGGCCGTCTGGCCGGCGCCTTCGAGGCGCGCCATGATGACGTTGGCCCGAGTGTCGGCGATGCCCGCTTCGGCGAGCATGCGCGCGTTGCCGAGTTGGACCAGGCTTCCCGCGATGACGCCGCGCGTGCCGCGGCCAGGCAAGGCCACGAAACCGTCGACGTCAGGCGGCACCGCGGCTGCGCCCGTGCGCTGCCAATGGCGGCTGATCGCGCCGGATACCGGATGGTCCGACCGCGCCGCCAGCGCGGCGGCCAGGCGCAGCGCCGCATCCAGGTCGGCTGACAGCGGCACCGCCTCGGCCAGCGCCGGGCGGCCCTCGGTGATCGTGCCGGTCTTGTCCAGTGCAATGCTGCGCAGTGCGGCGCCCTGCTCCAGGTACACGCCGCCCTTGACGAGGATGCCCGCCCGCGCCGCCCGCGCCAACCCACTCACGACCGTGACCGGCGTCGAAATCACCAGCGCACACGGGCAAGCGATGACCAGCAGAACGAGCGCCTTGTAGATCCAGTCGCCCCAGGCGCCGCCCAGCAACAGCGGCGGCAGGATCGCCACCAGCAGGGCGATCGCGAACACGGTTGGCGTATAGATCGCGGCGAAGCGGTCGATGAAGCGCTGGGTCGGGGCGCGCCGGCCCTGCGCTTCTTGCACGGTGCGAATGATGCGCGCCAGCGTCGAGTTGTCATGCGGCGCCGTCACGCGGTATTCGAACGAGCCGGTGTCGTTGATGGTGCCGGCGAAAACCTTGTCGCCCACTGTTTTGAAGACCGGCATGCTTTCGCCGGTAATCGGCGCCTGGTTGACGGCGGACTCGCCCGCCGTTACCTCGCCGTCCAGCGCGACCCGCTCGCCCGGCGCCACCCGCGCCAGGGCGCCCACGGCCACGCCGGCGGCATCGACCTCGGTCCAGGCGCCATTGTTGCCCCGTAGCGTCACGCGCTCTGGCGTGAGCGCCATCAGGCGCCCCACGGCGTCGCGGGCGCGGTCGAGCGCGCGCGCTTCGATCAGTTCAGCCAGCGCGAACAACACCATGACCATGGCCGCTTCGGGCCACTGGCCGATCAGGACGGCGCCGGTGACGGCGATCGACATCAGGGCATTGATGTTCAGGTCGCGATGGCGCAGCGCGGCCCAGCCCTTGCGGTACACGCCTGGTCCGGTCAGGGCAATCGCGGCCAGTGCCAGGGAGAGCACCGCCAGCGAATTCTCGTTCCCGCTTTCCCAAGCGACGATCTCGGCGCCGATGGCGGCGGCCAGGCCCAGGAGCAGTTTGACGAGGGGCATGCGCGAGGGCCGTGGCACCGACGACGGCGGTGTGCCTGCGACATCCCGCTGGGATGGCGTGGCAGTCGTGGCAGCCGGCTTGGCGGGTGCACCCGGCGCCGCGGACAGCACCGGTATCATGTCGAGTGACCTGATGGCGTCCAGAATGGTCGCCGGATCGGCCAGCGAATGCGTGACGCGCAGTTGCCGCTGCAGCAGGTTGAACCGGAGTTCGTGGACGCCATCGACCTTGGCCAGGACCTGGCGCAGCAGGCGTTCTTCGGTTGGGCAGCACATCTGCGCGATGTGAATGGTCAATTCCTGTCCCGTGGTCGGCGAGGTAGGCAACGGCGTGCCTATAACGGGCGCGGGCTTCGCAGCGCAACAGGATCTTGCCTGACATTCGGACATGGCCGTTCTTTCGAAGCTGTGTATGATGACCATTTAAAGGCCTGTACCTGATACGGGGTCAAGTCATTCATGACGTTTGGGGAGCGGAAACATGAAAATCGGTGAACTGGCGACGAGAGCCGGCTGTCTGGTGGAAACGGTGCGGTTCTACGAGCGCGAAGGCTTGCTCCCTCCTCCCGATCGCACGGAGAACAATTACCGCAACTACCGGCAGGAGCATGCAGACCGGCTCGGTTTCATCCGCCATTGCCGGTCACTGGACATGGCGCTTGGCGAGATTCGTACGTTGCTGGACCTGCGCGATCGGCCCGACCAGGATTGTGGCACTGTGAATGCCCTGCTGGACCGGCACATCGCCAGCGTGAGCCAGCGCATTGCGTCGCTCACGGCGCTCCAAGGGCAGCTGCAACATCTGCGCAGTCAATGCAGTTCAACCGACGCGACTCGCTCGTGCGCGATCATGGCCGCGCTCGATGCGGCCTGATGACGGTGGGCTCACCCCTCCTGCTTGATGGCTGGTTTTTTTCAGCCTCGTGCACGGCTGTAGTCGAAACCGTTGAATTATTTGTGTGGTATTAAGTCCATGTTGGTTAGTTACCTTTTTATGGTATCCTGAAGCATCCATTCCAATAGGCCCGTCCATGCGCAACCTTAGTTCATGGGACCGTAATCCCATCCAGGCATTCAGGGAATTTGTCGCCACCACGGCGTTCGCCGAGACCGGCCGCCGCCTGCGCGCCGATGGCACGTTACGGGTGCCGTCGGCGGAATCGGCAAAGATCTATAACTTCATGTTCGCGAACGTGGCCGGCTGGTTCATCGAACAGGGCCTCACCTTCTCCACCGTGACCCAGGCCGACCTCGCCCGCTTCATCGGCCGCACCGTCAAGGGCAAGCTTATCCTCAACAGCAAGATCGCCTACCGCTATCTGCGACTGCTGGAGCGCTGCTACGAGCATCTCGACGTCTCGCCCAATCCCGCGCAGCAGGCCATCCTCCACATCGACCGCGCCCACATGACGCGCGACGAGGCCGGCCGCACCCTGTCGGACGCGCAGCTGGCGCGCTTCTTCGCGGCGCTGCCGGCAGAGGCGCCCAAGCGCCGCACCAGCACCCCGTTCGAAGGCTGGAAGCGGCGACGCGACCGCGCGATGCAGGTCGTCATCGCGCTGGCCGGCCTGCGGGTGTCGGAAGCAATCGGACTGCTGGTGTCCGAGGTCGGGCGCCAGGCGGCCATCGACGGATCGATCGTCCTGACCATCACGCCCGATGAAAAACACGACACCAGCCACGAACATACGATCACCCTGCCCCGCGATGGCGCCGATGAGCTATTGCCATGGCTGGCCGAGCGTGAAACGCTGGCGATCCCTGGCCAGTTCGTTTTCCCGGCCAACATGGCCGGCGCCAGGATGACCCGCAAAACTGTCTACGTGCAGATGCGCGCCACGTTCGAGCGCGCTGGCATGGACCTGGCGCGCTCCGGTGGCCGCACGCTGCGCAACACCTTTGCCAAGCAGCAGCTCGACGCCGGCGCCAGCCCTGACGACCTCAAGGACGTGCTGGGCCTGGCGCTTGAACGTTCGGCCGCCGACTACAAGCTCACGCGGGTGACGCCGGATCCATCTCGGTAGAACTGCCTGGCGGCGTCGAATCGAACACGGTTCGTACCGCCAGTACAACCGCCTCTGCCAAGCGCGCATCCGTCAAAGCGGGGAATGCCTTTATGTCGCGCAGATCGCTGGCCTCTTTGCCCATGTCGATCGGCTACTGCCTGTTGCGATAGCTCGGCAAGGCGACGTCGTCCGAAGCGCATGCAAAACCCTTGTCGATCAGCTTCTTGACCGGCGCCCCAGCGCGGCAGGCGCACTTGCCGCAGCACGTCGAAATAAAAATCGTCCGCCGTTTTCAGTGCGTCCAGGATGCGTGGGAACTCCCAGCCGTCATTGGCGAACTGTTGTTCGATGAATTGGCGTTGTCGGCCAACGTCCCATGTATCTTCGCCGTCTTGCTTCATGTGCACGCCAACGTAGGCGCCAAGCTTGCCGTCGCGCGCAGGTTTGAGCGCCGCACCGCGCCCGCCCACGGTGTTGTATTGGCGGGCAAACTCCCCGTCATGGGGTGTGGCCGGAATACTGAATTCCAGCTCGGCCGTGGGGCCATTGTCGGCGGCCGAATTGCCGGCCTCGAAGCGGGCGATGACCCGATTATCCCCGGTCACCCAATCCGTGCCCTTCTCCTTCGTGCTGCGCTCGAAGGCGGCCGCTTCGAGGCCCATCCTGCGCAGCACCTCACGGGCGTTGCCGCGCACGTCGACGTTCTGGCCGCCATCGCGGAAGGCCGGCGCGCGCTCGACCAGTTCCACCTCGACGCCGTACTGCGCCAGCCACCAGGCGGCGGGCGTCGTTGGCCAGGTAGCCGGGCGCAACCGCGGCTTCGGGGTGAATGGCAGGACCGGTTGTCATCGTGCTTCCTTACGCCGCCGCTGGTCGCAGAAAGGCCGACAAGCGTAGCTGCCCGAATTCGCGCAGCAGCGTGCCTGCCGCCTGCGCCATCGCCACTTCGAGCGCGCCATTGATGGCCTGCTCTTGCGGGCAGCCAGGATGATCGACGTTGGCGCCGATCGCGAAGATCACCGGTTCCTCGAGCGCCTGGTAGATATTGAGCACCGTGATCTCGGCCGGATCGACCGCCAGTACCCAGCCGCCATTGCGCCCGGACGTCGAGTTCACATACCCGGCGCTGCGCAGGCCGCCCATCATCCGGCGCACGAGCACCGGGTTGGTATTGAGCATGACAGCGATTTCCTCTGAACTCGTCGTCCCCGTGCGGCCGTGGATATGGGTCAGCACATGCAGCATGCGCGCCAGCCTGAAGTCTGCTCTCATGATTGAATTTCCTCCTGCGATCATGATACCGAAACTTCAGGAGTTTCGGTATGATCAGCCCCCAATCGCAATTCGTCGAGTTTCAATTAACAGCGCGCTTGGCGGTCCAGCTTGTGGCACCGCACATCGACGTGATCTCTGAAAACCCGCTTTCCGTCATGGCACAGCGAGTTTTTTCGCCGGCGCACAAACTGCAACCCCTGCAGTTTCAGTTCAAGGAACTATGCCGCGAGCTTGGTGCGTTTGCGAAACTCTGCCGCTTTATGGCGATTCCCGCACAACGCCATGCTGCACCAGCGCCGCCGGTGCGATTTTGTACGGTCGTAGAACCACAGGACGCATTCCGGGTGTTCGCATTGCCGCACCAGTGAAAATTCGCCTTCCGCCAGCAATGCCGCCACCGATTCGGCCAGTATTCCCAGTGCGCGCTCTGGCGACGCTCCGGCGCCGCGCCGCGCGAGCTGCGGCTGCGTTTCTTTCCATTCCAGGACCGGCGTCGATGCCAGCGCCTCCAGATACCGATTGAGCGGCGCCGGATCGCCGCGCTCACCCTGCTTGCGCAGCGTGATCAGGTCGCGCGCAATGGCGCGCAGCGCTGTCGCATCGCACAAAAAATCGGCACTGACCGACTTGGCATCCGTCCCGGCATCGATCCCGCAACGCCCCAGCCATGCCAGTACGGCGTCGGCATCGTGCCAGGAATCGCGCTGCGAGTCACCGATGCCGGCTTCGGTATTGAGCATGTCGAGCGCAAGATCGTCGGCGATCAACGGCGCTTCGCCCGGCTCGGATTGCAGTGTGGTCGTCATGGACGCTCCCGATTAAATAACCCTCGACAGTATACTTGAATGGTTACTGGAAGCGTGCAACAATGAGCGCATAACCAGTATCCAGCATCATTGATGGTTATTCCGATCAATATCCCCGAGGAGAACACCCATGAACCAGCTCCACCAGCCAGTGACCACCAAGCCCCTTGTACGCCATACCACGATCGACATCGACGGCGTCGACGTGTTTTACCGCGAGGCCGGCCCAAGCAACGCGCCCGCCGTCTTGCTGCTGCATGGCTTCGGCGCGTCGTCGCATATGTTCCGCGACCTGATCCCCGCACTGGCCGACCGCTACCGCGTGGTGGCGCCCGATCTGCCGGGGTTCGGCATGACGCGCACCGACGCATCGTTCACCTTCACGTTCGAGCATCTTGCGGATGTGATCGACGCTTTCACCACGGCCGTGGGCCTGGACAGGTATGCGATCTATGTCTTCGACTACGGCGCGCCGGTCGGCTGGCGTCTGGCGGTGCGCCATCCGGAACGCATCACGGCGATCGTGAGCCAGAACGGCAATGCCTACGAAGAAGGCCTGAGCCCGGGCTGGGCGCCGATGCGCGCCGCCTGGGCCGAGCCGAGCGCGGCCAACCGCGAGGCGCTGCGCAGATTCAATTCGTTCGAGATGACCCAATGGCAGTACACCGAAGGCGTGAAGGATGTGGCGCGCGTGGCGCCGGACGGCTATGCGCTGGCGTTTGCCGCTACCGAGCGCATCGGCGTGGAGGCGCAGATGGACCTGCTGGTCGATTACGGACAGAACATCGCACAGTACGCGCAATTGCACGCGTACTTCCGCCAATACCAGCCGCCGCTGCTGGCGATCTGGGGCGAGAACGATCCGTTCTTCCTGCCGGTCGGCGCGCACTGCTTCCAGCGCGACCTGCCGCAGGCCCAGGTACGCTTCCTCGAGACCGGTCATTTTGCGCTGGAAACCCACGGCCCGGAGATCACCGATGCGATGCGCAGCTTCCTCGCCAAGCACCTCGGCTGACGGACGTCAGCTCACTGACGTCCCGCTGCGCCCCGCGCACATGGCCATCGCCTCCAGCTGCTGCGCGCGCATCAAGCGGTACGACAGATACACCTCGCGCATCAGGTAGACGAAGCTGGCCGTCAGCGCCAGCATCGCACCGATAAAACAAACGGCGATGTAATGGTCGAGCGGCAGGTCGGACGCATCGCCGAGAAACAGCATCGCGATCACCACGCAGACCAGCAGCCCGCACAGGGTGCTGGCCGCAATCGCGATATTGATCAGGTTCGAGCGGCGGTGCAGATTGCGCAATTCGGCCAGGCACGCCGCATCGACGCACTTGGCAACCCGGTCTTCGAGCGAGCGCATCTGGTCGATGATGCGCCCCAGCCGGTTGGTCAGCACGATCAGCAGGATGCTCACGCCCGCCAGCAGGAACACGGGCGCCGTGGCCAACTGGATGACCTGACCAACATCGCTGAGCTCGATTTTCATGACGCTACCAGTAGCAAGAATGACCACAGTGTAGCAGGCTACCATTTCGCAACCCCACGAGTAGCGAATAACGCACGCCGCCACGCTGACATAACTTCTTGTCTATGTGATATGGCGAACAGGCGAACCGCCCAGGCGACTGCTAGCATCAAGGCATTGCACATCACTATGTCGACGCCATGCAGACGCCTGTCTCCGCCACACCTGCCCTTATCTCCCTGCGCAGCAGGCTCGCCAGTCTCACCGGCATGCCGCCGACCCAGGCGCTGGCCGAACTTGTGCAGGGTGGTCATGGGCGCCTGCCCCTGCCCGGCCATGGGGCGACGCTGGCGCGCTGGCGAGCGCTGGCCGCTGTCGGCGCCCATGACCTGAACCTGGCCAAGCTGTACGAAGGTCACACGGACGCCCTGGCCATCCTGCACGAAGCGACGGCGCATGAGCAGGCGAACCAGCCACATGTCACCTGGGGCACCTGGTGCGCCGAGCCGCCCGATGCCCGCCTGGCGCTGCTGCCTGCAGGTGACGCCCGCGTCCTGCGCGGCCGCAAGGCCTGGTGCTCGGGCGCCCAAGGCGTCGCGCATGCGGTGGTCAGCTGCTGGGATGCCGATGGCGCCCCGATGCTGGCCGCGGTCGACCTGCGCCAGCGCGGCGTGCGTATCACCGACGACGGCTGGAACGCGGTGGGCATGCGCGCCACCGCCAGCGTCGATGTCTGGTTCGACGACGTCGTCGCCACGCCGCTTGGCAGCCCGGGCTTTTACGTCGAGCGCGCCGGCTTCTGGCACGGCGGCGCCGGCGTGGCCGCGTGCTGGTTCGGCGCTGCCACGCGCCTGGCTGACGCACTGCGCGCGCGGCTTGCCGAACGGGGCGACCCGCACCGGCTGGCCCAACTGGGCGACGTCACCGTGGCCCTGCAAGGCTGCGCCGCGTTGATCCGCGAAGCCGCCGCCGCCATCGACCGCGCGCCTGGTGCGAATGCGATGCGCACCGCGCTGACGGTACGCCTGAGCGTAGAGGCAGCGGCCAACACGGTCTTGCACGCGGTCGGGCGCGCACTGGGCGCGGGGCCGCTGTGCAAGGACGCCGCGCTGGCGCACATCTACGCCGACTTGCCGGTGTTTATGCGCCAGAGCCACGCCGAGCGCGACCTGGAGGCCGTCGGCAAGCTCGTGGCCGGCGAAGGAGCGGCGCCATGGACGCTCTGAACCGCTCGCGCCACATCGGCGGCGCCGGCCCGTCCGCCGGCGACTGGGCGCGCGACGCCGCACTGGCCGCCGTCCCGAGCATCGAACTCGCCGAGCTGATCCCGCCGGGCGCGCGCGTGGTCGTGGTCGCGCCCCACCCCGACGACGAGATCCTGACCTGCGGCGCCCTGCTGCACCTGGTGGCCGCGCGCGGCGACGCGCCGCTGATCGTTGCGGTCACCGATGGCGAAGCCAGTCATCCCGGCTCGTCCGAATGGCCGCCGCAGCGCCTGCGCCAGGTCCGCACGAGCGAGACGAATACGGCGCTGGCGTGCCTGGGCATCGACGCCAGCCGCGTGCGGCGCCTGGCCATTCCCGATGGCGGCGTAACCGATGCGGCGGCGCTTCTGGAGCACCAACTGGCCGCCATCGTCGAGCCGGGCGACGTCGTCATCACCACTTGGCGCTTCGATGGCCATCCCGACCACGAGTCGACGGCGCTGGCCTGCGCGAACGTGGCGCGCCAGCGCGGCGCCCGTTTGCTGCAAGCGCCCGTCTGGGGCTGGCACTGGAGCGCGCCGGGCGATGGCGCGATGCCGTTGGCGCAGGCGCGCAAGCTGCCGGCGCCGCACGCCTCTTTGGTGCGCAAGCGCGCCGCGCTCGGCTGCTTTCACAGCCAGATCGAGGGCGACGCGAGCAGCGGCGCGGCGCCCATCCTGCCCGCGTTCGCGATGGAACGGGTCCTGCATCCCTTTGAACTGTACTTTACCGACCATGCGTAACGCCCAGCCTCTCACCCATTTCGAAACGCTGTACGCCGCCTCGGACGACCCGTGGGACGTGCGCGGCGCCTGGTACGAGCAGCGCAAGCGGGCGATCCTGCTGGCCAGCCTCGCCAAGCCGCGCTACCGCAGCGCCTTCGAGCCGGGCTGCGGCAATGGCGAGATGAGCGCCGCGCTGGCCGCGCGCTGCGAACGCCTGCTGGCCTGCGACGGCGCCGCCAGTGCACTGGAAGCGGCGCACCGCCGCGTGCCAGATGCCGCCGCACGGGGCATCCGCTTTGAAAGGCGTCGCCTGCCGACCGACTGGCCGGTCAACGAGACGTTCGACCTGATCGTGCTGAGCGAACTGGCCTATTACTTCGATCGGGACGCAATCACGGCGATGCTCACGAGCGCCTGCGCCAGCCTGGCGCCGGACGGTGAACTGGTGCTGTGCCACTACCTGCACGACTTCGACGACCGCGTGACGCCCACCGCAGTCGTGCATGGCATTGCCGACGCGCTGCCTGGCCTGTACCGCACGCTGCACCATCTCGACGCCGATTTCGTGCTCGACGTGTGGCGGCTGACAGGCCACCAGCCATGATCGGCGTCGCGATCCCGGCCCATAACGAAGAGGCGTGCCTCGGCGCCTGCCTGCACGCGGTGCTGCGGGCGGCGACGCATCCGCAGCTGGCGGGCGAACCGGTGCTGGTGTGCGTCGTACTCGACGCCTGCGACGATGGCTCGGCCGACGTCGTGCGCGAGTGGCAGCCGCAGTTCACGCTGGCCGGCTGCCGCCTCGACGCGCTGGAAATCTCGGCGCGCCAGGTAGGCAGCGCACGCGCGGCCGGCGCCCTGCACCTGATCGCTGCCGATGCGCGCTGGCTGGCCTTCACCGATGCCGACACGCGCGTCTCGCCGCAATGGCTGACCGCGCAGGTCGCGCTCGGCGCGCAAGTCGTGTGCGGCTCGGTGGCTGTCGACGACTGGTCGCCCCACGCCGACAAGGCCCAATTGCTGCGCGAGCACTTCGCGCTCACCTATCAGGACCGCGAAGATCACCGCCACATCCATGGCGCCAACCTGGGCGTGTGCGCGCTGGCCTACCAGGCCGCGGGCGGCTTTGCGGCGGTGGCCTGCCATGAAGATGTGCTCCTGGTGCGGGCACTGGAACGAACGGGCGCGCGCTTCGCGTGGAGCGCGCTGCCCCGCGTATTCACCAGCGCCAGGCTCGATGCGCGGGCGCGCGGCGGTTTCGGCGACACACTGCTGGCCGTGACGTGCGAACTGGAAGCGTCCCTGCCGACGGCGTGAGCGCCGCCGGGGACGCTGTCTCTAGGCGCGTTCCGTGGCCATCATGGCAATGCGGCCCGACTGGCGCCCCGCCCCAATGCGCATCCCGTCGACCAGCAACGCTGCCGCCCAGCGAAACACCGTGAACTGGCTGACGACGCCGCGCATGGCGCGCAGGCGCCGGGTCTGCTCGTCCGGCGACATGTCCAGCGCGCGTTCGATGGCGCGCGCCATGCCGGCGATATCGCGCGGGTCGACGATCAAGGCCTGATGCAGTTCGGCGGCGGCGCCGGCCTGGCTGCTCAGCACCAGCGCGCCACGCAGGTCGGTGCGGGCCGCCACGAATTCTTTCGCCACCAGGTTCATGCCGTCGTGCAGGCTCGTGACCAGGCACACGTCGGCTGCGCGGTAGCACGCCGTGACGGTGGCCGCATCGGCGCTCTGCGCATGCAGCACCACCGGCTGCCAGCCGTCCTTGCCGAAGCGCGCGTTGACACGTTGCGTGAGCGCACCCACGTCGCGCGTGATCTTCTGATATGCGGCCAGCGCCGAGCGGCACGGCGCGCCGATCTGCAGCAGCGTGACATGGCCGCGCAGATCGGGCCGGCGCTCGAGCAGCAGCTCGAACGCTTGCAACCGTTCGCTCAAGCCCTTGGTGTAATCCATGCGATCGACACCCACCAGCAGCCGCACGCCGGGGGCGATGCCGAACTGCCGGCCTACCGACTCGCGCACGCCAGGCGCGGCGACATCGGCGCGCGCCGGCCAGGCAATCGAGATCGGATAGGCGCCGGCATGCGCCACACCGCGTCCATGAGCACCTGCAATCTTGGCGCGGGCCAGGCTGAAGTTGGTCAGGTCGCCCGGTGTTTGCAGGCCCATCACGGTACTGGCCAGCAGGCCCGCCATCAGCTCGCTGGCCCAGGGGAAGGTGGCGAGCACTTGCGGTGTCGGGAACGGTATATGCCAGAACAGGATGATCACGGCGTCGGGCAATTGTTCGCGCACCATCTGCGGCACCAGCGC
Source organism: Massilia aurea (assembly GCF_040790145.1). GTDB lineage: Bacteria > Pseudomonadota > Gammaproteobacteria > Burkholderiales > Burkholderiaceae_D > Telluria > Telluria aurea_C. The sequence continues at coordinate 319,430 of NZ_JBFMMP010000001.1, read as the reverse complement.
CAGGTGGTAATCCTGCACCAGCACCACGGGCCGCGCGCTGGACGCTTCCGCGACCACTGCCTCGGCAAAGCGCCGGTTGACGGCCACGTAATTGGCCCAGTCCGCCGCACGGAAGGTCGGCGCGACGCCGGTGCGGTGGCACAGCGGCCACAGCGCTTCATTGGCCAGGCCGTCGTAGTAGCCGGCCACCTCGGTGTCGCTCAGCCACAGGCGGCGCAGCCGGTATGGCGCGTCGATGTGCTGTGGCAGCACGTGATCGTTGGCGTCGACCGTGGCGCGGTCGGCGTCGCCGCTGCCATGGGCGATCCAGCAGCCGCCTTCTTTCGAGAGCACGGCCTCCAGTGCGGTGACCAGGCCGCCGGCGGGGCGCTGCGCCACGATGCCGTCGGCGGATCTGGAATGGACGCATGGCGCCCGGTTGGAGACGACGATCAGATCGTCGCCGCAGCCCAGTTGTTCGATCAGGCGGGCCAGGTCGGCGCTGTCGCGCACGTCTTCGGGCGCCAGAGCCGCGGGCCGCACGGTCTGGCGGCGCTCGGTTGGAAGGGGCAGAGGCGCCGGATTGCTGCGCATCCTCGTCGTGGGGGCGGAGTGGTATCGAGCTGTCATGGAGAACAGCTTAAGATATTAGTGTTCGCCCTTTCTGTTCGATGACGTACCAAAAACCAGTCAAACTGACAATATCAGGTGCAAGTAATGGTCGGCGAGCAGCGCGCCGAACAGCAGCGCCAGGTAGACGATCGACCAAGTGAACGCCTTGCGGGCGATGGCGTCGCTATAGTGCTTGTGGATCAGCCAGCTATGCCGCAGGAACACGGCGTTCAGGGCGCACGCGGCGGCCAGGTAGAACGGTCCGCTCATCCCGACCGCCCATGGCAGCGCCGTGCCGACGGCCAGTGCCACGCTGTAGCGCCACACCTGCAGGCCCGTGTGCGCCATGCCGTGGGTGATCGGCAGCATCGGCAGGCCGGAGCGCGCATAGTCGTCGCGCCGCGCCATCGCCAGCGCCCAGAAATGCGGCGGCGTCCACAAGAAGATGATCAACACCAGCAGCCAGGCCTCGAGCGGCACGCCGTTGGCCATCGCCGCCCAGCCGAGCGCCGGCGGCATCGCGCCGGCGAAACCGCCGATCACGATGTTCTGCGGCGTGGCCGGTTTCAGCAGCAGCGTGTAGATGAAGGCGTAGCCGACAAAGGTCGCGAGCGTGAGCCACATCGTCAGCGGATTGACCTGGGTATACAACAACACTGCGCCAGCCCCGCCCAGCGCCAGCGAGAACACGATCGTCTGGCCCGGCGCGAGATCGCCACGTGCGGTGGCGCGGCGCGCCGTACGCGTCATGCGCGCATCGACGCGCGCCTCGAGCAGGCAATTGACGGCAAACGCAGCGCCGGCAAACAGCCAGATGCCGGCGCCGCTGCACAGCAAGACCCTGATATCAGGCACGCCGTCGGTCGCCAGCAGACTGCCGATGACGGCGCAGAACACCGTCAGCATCGTCACGCGCGGCTTGGTCAGCGCCCAGTATTGGCTGGCACGCGCCAGTGCGCGTGCCGTCACGGACGTGTCAGGGATGGCCAGGTCGGCCGGCTGGATTTCGACAACTTTTGAATTCGACATGATCGGGCGACCAGCGCGGGCAGGTGGTCATTTCGCAAAACCCATCATGCTAGTGGAAAACGGCAGCGCGACAAACGGGCAATTTGTCCCAGTTGGCAAGCAAGCCACATGCCGCGCGCCATGAAGTCGGGCTTAGCGCAGCTCTTTTACACGTGCATCGACCGGTGGCTTGAGACGCGCCGGCAATGCCGGCACGCGATGCGTCAATACCACAGCTTGCAGGCCGCACAGCGCAATGTAGGCCAGCAATTCGACCATTTCTTCGAACACCTGTGAACGCGACGCCACCAGATCGAGATGGCACGACATATGGCCTTCGGCGCAGGTCGAGCCCGCCGCCGCGCCCAGCGCCACGAGCAGCAGCAGCCACGGCGCGCTGCGCACAAACGCCACACGCACCACCTCGTCGATGCGGTAGTGCCAGGCGCTATAGATGAGCCAGCCAATGAGCAGCGCGGCGGCGGGCCAGACCAGCGGCTGGAACCAGAGCGGTTCCGGCGGCAGCGCCCTGCCCGCAGCATCGAATCCCGGTACGGCGCGCCACGCCCGGCCCCAGCTGAGCTCGCGGCCCGCCAGCAACAGCCACACCGGCGCGGCCCACAATGCCAGCATCGCCGTGCGCTCCGGCCGCAGGCGCACGAACACCACCATCGCCAGCACGAAGCCGCTCAGCAATACCAGCACCTGCAGGCTTTCCAGGATGCCCGACTCGCGACCCCACGCTGCTGGAAGGAACGCACTCAACGGGTAACACGCCACCAGGGCGCCAAGCAGCGCCCACTGCGCCGGCCGCGCTTGCGCCCACAAGATCAATCTCCCCATGTCATCTCCTTCGCATGTCGCTATTGTTGCCCGAGTGAACGGCCTAGTTTGCAATTGTACGAACAGACCAGCTGCGCACGATTGTTTTTTTGGACAACCCAACAACTGGTGGTCATATTGACCGATGTTCTGACGCTACCAGGAGTGTCAAATTCGCGCACACCGCTTGACACGTATTGACGAGTTCGGTTACTTTATGGTTAACAATTGCCACAGAGCAACCAACCCGGATTCGCTGCTGCACAGGTCCGGGGCATGCGGAAAAAACAGGACCGTGCGCCAGGCAGAGCTGCCAGGCGAGCGCGGTATCCCAATGAAAGAACAATTCAGGAGTTTTACCATGGATCAACTGCCTCGCGGGCAGTCGTCACGCCGCATCCGCATGCCCGGCCTGCCGCTCGCGCCATCGATGTTGCTGTCGTTGCTACTGGCCGGCTGCGGTGGCAGCAATGGCGAGTCGCCCGTCGCTGTCATGCAAAACACCAGCGCCAGCCTGCTCAAGGCCGTGGCCGGCGTGTTCGCCAGCACCGAAACGGCGCTCACGCCGCTCAAGGCCCAGGCCAGCTCCGCCGAGCGGCTCGATCTCGATGGCCATGCGGCCATCGACCACGACACCAACACCCGCTGGGGCAGCCGCTTCACCGACGACGAGTTCCTGACGCTGGACTACGGCACGGTACAGACGATCACCCGCGTGCGGATCGACTGGGAAGCCGCGCATGCGAGCCAGTACCTGCTGCAAGTGTCCGAGGATGGCGGCAACTGGATCACCATCAAGACGGTCACCGACAGTGTCGGCGGCACCGAGGATTTCACCGGCCTGAATGGCCAGGGCCGCTACCTGCGGATGAAGGGCGTCAAGCGCGCCGGCCAGTACGGCTATTCGATCCTCGAGATGCAAGCCTTCACCGGCACCCCGGCGGAACCTGCCCCGACGCCGGACTTGCCGGCGCCACAGCTGCCGATCGACCTGACCAAGCCGGGCGCGACCATCAAGCCCCTCGCTGCGACGTCGTCCACGCCGGAAAACGGCGGCATGGCGGCCGGCATGGCCATCGACGGTAAACCCGGCACGCGCTGGTCGAGCCGGCCGGAAGACGGCGCCTGGATCCAGTTCGATTTCGGCGCCCCCACCGCCGTCGGCTACATGAAGCTGGCCTGGGAGGCCTCGTACGGCAAGGTGTACACCGTGCTGGCGTCGAACGACGGCCAGGAATGGACGCAGCTGCGCCACGTCGGCACCGGCAAGGGCGGCGTCGAAGAATTCTTCAACCTGGGTTTTGGCGCCCGCTACCTGCGCCTGCAGGGCGTGGCGCGCGCCACGCAATACGGGTATTCGCTGTTCGAGGTCGAATTCAAGACGCCGGGCAGCGACAACACGCTGCCCGATGCGCCAACCTCGGCCGTGACGTTCCCGGCCAACGGCAGCGGCTTGATTCCGCTGCCGGGCACGCTTGATCCGATCGAGTCGCTCCAATTTACCCTGGCCGACGGCACGCTGGTCACACGCTTCGGCGCCCGGGGCCTGGCGCGCCATGGCCGCGAGCGCGGCGAAGAGTGGAACGAGATCGGCTACGGGCCGAACGATACCGTCGATCCCGCCACCGGCCTGCCGCTCGACAAGGGCCCGGGCAATTATCTGACCTTCGTGCCGCAGTACCACCAGAACCGCACCTGGGGCGTCGAGATCATCGACAACAGCCGCGTCGCGGGCGTAACCAAGCCGATGCTGGTCGTGAACCAGTACACGACGGTCGACTTCCTGAAAGGCGGCGTCGCTTTCTTCCGCCAGTTCGACGAGCCGTACTCCACCGGCTACGGCTGGATGCGCCCTGGCGAACTGGTCGACAACAATATCCCCATCTGCAAGCCGACGCCGTACCCGCAAAACAACCGCCTGGCCAGCGCCAACGGCATCAACGGCGGCTGCACCTTGCTGGTAAAGGATTATCCGGGCCACAGCGAGCTCAATAGCGAAGGCTTCAAGACCGGCCGCAGCGTGCCAGGCCGGCCGCTCGTCAAGGGCGACATCATCGAAGTCTCGCCCTCGTACTTCACCACGCGCGAAGCGCTGGGCGCCATCGGTGATACGGGCGGCATCCGCTACTATTCGCAGGAATGGAGCTACGTCGTCGGCCAGGGCCTGCGCCCGTGGTACGGCGTGCAACCGCGCCTGAACTCGGTGCCGCTGCCGGACGACGTGCTGTCGGGCGGCCTTGGCTCGGTCTCGTACAACTACAGCGACAACGGCCTGTTCATGTTCCAGCAGCCGCACAACAACGTCGGCATGCAGAACATGCAGCGCTTCGTCGAAGGCCGCCGCCTGCTGCACACCAATTTCACCACGGGTGAACACAACGAGCCGGGCAACGACAAGTACGTGGCGGCGATGGGCTTGCAAGGCCAGCGCTTCAACCAGTCGGCCTGTATTGCCTGCCACGTCGGCAACGGCCGCAGCCCGGCGCCGGCGGCCATCAACCAGCGCCTGGACGGCATGGCGGTGCGTGTCGCCCGCGTCGGCCCGCAAGGCCAGCAACTGCCGCATCCGACCTACGGCACCACCGTGCAGATGAATGCCTTGTCGAGCAACGGCACGCCGCAGAACTGGGGCACGGGCGTGCGCGTGACGGGCTTCGACAGCCGCGTGGTCACGCTCGCCGATGGCAGCGCGGTCGAACTGCGCAAGCCAAAAATCGCCTTCGACGGTCCGGTGCCAGAGACCGTCTCGCTGCGCGCGGCCCAGCCGATGATCGGTACGGGCCTTCTGGAAGCGATTCCCGAAGCCGACATCCTGGCGCGGGTGCGTTCGAGCCCGGACGGCGACGGCGTGAAAGGCACGGCCAATTTCGTGTTCGATCCCGAGACAGGCAGCACGCGCCTGGGCCGCTTCGGCTGGAAGGCCTCGAAGGCAACGCTGCGCCATCAGGCGGCATCGGCATTGCTGGCGGACATGGCGGTCACCTCGCCCGTGTATCCAAGCCTCTCGTGCGACGCCAACCCGGCGGCCTGCGCCACGGCGCCCAAGCAAAAAGGGATTTCGGAAGCCGACCTGCAGTCGATCTCGAACTACCTGGCGCTGCTGGCCGTACCGGCCCAGCGCAGCCTGGCGAGCGGCTTCCCGAAAGGCGTCGCGCCGCTCGACGAGCACCGCGTCGACACGCGCCAGGTCGCCACTGGCCAGAAGCTGTTCGAGACGATGCGTTGCGTGGCCTGCCACACGGCGTCGATGAAGACCGGCTCGAACCACCAGTTCGCCGAACTGCGTGACCAGACCATCCGTCCCTACACCGACCTCCTGCTGCACGATATGGGGCCGGGCCTGGCGGACAACTACGTCGAAGGCCAGGCCACCGGCAGCATGTGGCGCACCGCGCCGCTGTGGGGCATCGGCTATAGCGAAAAAGTGATGGGCAAGGACGGCAAGGTCGGCTACCTGCATGATGGCCGCGCACGCACCTTGAGCGAAGCGATCCTGTGGCATGACGGCGAAGCGGCCGCCGCGCGCAGGCGCTTTGAAAAGCTGGCCACGGCCGAGCGTGAGGCGTTGCTGGCGTTCCTGCGCTCGCTGTAATTGTCCGTAGTGGGACGATGGCGCCAGGCTTGCACCCGGCGCCATTTTTTTTACTGGCATTTGCGACCGGCTGAATATATACTTCGTATACGTTACATATACAGGAGTAGTGCAATGGGCATTGTCAATATCGATGGCGACCTGCACGATCAGGTGCGCCTGGCCACCAAGGTGTCGTGCCGCTCGATCAACGCGCAGGCCGCATTCTGGCTCAAGGTCGGCATGCTGGCCGAGACCAATCCGTCGCTGAGTTTCAACGAGATCATGGCGCGCGAACTGGCTGCCGCCGGCGTGTCGGTGCCACCACTCACTACGGGGCTGCGCGTCGCATGACCAAGCAACCGCATGAACTGGCGCTCATGGCCGAGTCGGGGCGGTTGCTCGCCTCCGTATTCGGCATGCTCGACGGGTTGTCCCTGGCGGGCATGACCACGCTCGAGGTCGACACGCTCGTAGAACGCTTCATCGTCGACGAGCTCGGCTCACGCCCGGCCAGCAAGGGCCAGTACGACTACGGCTTCGTGCTCAACGCATCGATCAACCACGTGGTGTGCCACGGCGTGCCCGACACGCGCGATGTGCTCGAGGATGGCGACATCGTCAATTTCGACATCACGCTGGAAAAGAACGGCTATATCGCCGACTCCAGCAAGACGTATCTGGTCGGCGACGTCGATCTGGCAGCCAGACGCCTGGTGCAGACGACCTACGAAGCGATGTGGAAAGGGATCCGCGCCGTCAAGCCCGGTGCGCACCTGGGCGACGTCGGCGCGGCCATCGAGCGCCATGCAAAAAGAAATGGCTGCTCGGTCGTACGGGAGTATTGTGGCCACGGCATCGGACGCGAGATGCACGAAGAACCGCAGGTGCTGCACTTCGGCACCAGGGGCACGGGCCTCAAACTCGTCGAAGGCATGGTGTTTACGATTGAACCGATGCTCAATCGCGGCGGGCGCAGTGTGCGCACGGAAGCCGATGGCTGGACGGTAGTGACGCGCGACGGTTCGCTGTCGGCGCAATTCGAGCATACAGTGGCGGTCACTGCGACCGGCGTGGCGGTCTTGACATTGCGGCCGGAAGAAGCCGCGATGATCGCCGTTTAGAACGCCAGCATGCGCCAAGCCGATGTCACAAAGCCGGTGTCACAAAGCCGGTGTCAGGTCTGACATTCAGACACGAGCTCAACGGTATCTGAGTGCCTTGGAAGCGCACTTTTTTTCAGAAAACCTGTAACAAAGCCGGTGTCAGGTCTGACATTCAGACACGAGCTCAACGGTATCTGAGTGCTTTGGAAGCGCACTTTTTTTCGGTGATGCCGTTGAGAAAAACGAAAATTATGACTATGTATGAGCTCGTGTCCGGATGTCAGACCTGACACCGAAGTTGTTGAGAAAAACGAAAATTATGACTATGTATGAGCTCGTGTCCGGATGTCAGACCTGACACCGAAGTTGTGACACCGAAGTTGGGTCCGACACCGAAGTTGGGTCCATTCTTGAGACCGTGTCCAAATGTCAGACCTGACACCGGGGTGGACCGGTGACACCGGGGTGGACCGTGACACCGGGGTGAACCTGACACCGGGGTGGACCGAAAGAAGCGCAGATGGTCGCGGCTTAAAATACCAGCATGCGCCAGCCTGGCGCGCTTCCCTGTTCCACAAACGCGACCATGCCTTCGACGCCGGCACATTGCGGCGCGAGCGATGCCGGGTTCTTGCCCAGTGCGCTCAATGCCTGGCTGCAAGCGCGTATCTCGATGCCCAGATCGACCGTTGCGTCCAGATGCCGCGCGACCGTCCAGCGGTCGTCACCAAAACCAGCCAGGCGCGCACCGTTTTCGGACAGCAGCCATGCCACCGACTGGTTCGTAAACAGCATCTTGACCGGCATATCGAGCGCCGCTGCCGCCTGCGCCGTCATGAACGGCGTGGCCACGAGTTCCGGACGGGTCAGGTCGCACGACCAGACCATGATCGCCAGTCCGCTCACGGCTTGATCCAGTCATCGACCGGTTCCAGCCGCATGCGCCGTTCGGCCAGCTCGACCAGCGCGGCGCCATGCGCCAGCAGCACCCGGTCGCGTTCCCAGTCGCTGGCCTGGATGACGGAGATCCAGCCGGCGCCGTACGGGTCCTGGTGAATCAGTTCGGGCGTTTCTTCCAGCGCCGTGTTGATCTCGACGATCGTCCCGGCCACCGGCGTCTTGATCGTCACCACCGTCTTGCTCAGTTCGACGACGCCCACCGTCTTGCCCTGCTCGACCTCATTGCCCACTGGCTTTGGGCGGCACATATAGAAATGGTTGCCGCTGATCTTGACGCCAAACGCGCTCACGCCGACCTGCAGGCGGCCATCTCCCAGCTCGCGGCACCACATATCGTTGTCGAGGTCGAAGTAACAGTCGTCCGGATAGTCGAAGCCAAGGATGATCATAGGAGTGTATCGAACAGAGCAGAACAGAAAGGATGGCGGAAGGATGCGGGAGTCGAACCCACCCGGCGACGCATGGCGCCACCAACTGGGTTTGAAGCCCAGCCGCCCCACCAGGGACGATTTCCTTCCGCAGAGCCGCGATTTTACCCTGTACGGGCGAATCGCGACAGTCTCAACGCGTGCTCTCGGAAAACAGCAGCGTTCCCGGACGCAGCAGGTGCGCGTCGCCGACCCGGCGCAACAGGCCGATGCGGTCAAAAAACTCCAGGATCTGGATCGCCCGCTTGCGGCCCAGGCCGGTCAAATCGCGGAAGCGCGCGGCCGTGACCTGCCCGCCCTCTTCCTCGGCCGCCAGCTTGCGCGCCAGGCCCGCGAGCTCGTGCATCACGGCCGGGTGGTAGAACAAGTCTTTCACGACCTGGTACACATCGCCGCCGCGCGCCATGCGGCCCAGCACCTGGCGCACCTGCGCTTCGGGCAGGCGCGCCGTCTGGGCGATGTCGCGCACCCATGGCGGATCGAAGCGGCCCTCTTGCAGCATCGGCAGTGCGTGTTCGGCCACGATCTGCTCGGCCGCGCGCAGCGCGACGCCATGTTCTGGCAAGTGCAAAAAACCGTTCCTGCGGGCGATCGCGCCAGCCTCGATCATGTGGCCGGTCAGTTGCAGCCACAGCGCCTCGGGCATGCGCGGCGCGGCCAGGCGGCGGGCGCGCAGCAGATCGGGGCCGATCTCGTCGGGATACTTGTCGTGGAAGTCGCGCAAGGCGGCCAGCAGGCCGGCCTGCGCCTCGTCCAGCCGCGCGCGGGAAATCACCCACTCGCCGCCGGCACCGACAACGATATCGGGCACGGCCGCCAGATCGAACGGCCAGCGCGCCAGGCCGCTGCTGCGCAGCCAGGTCGCGCCATTGACGCCATATTGCGCCTGCGCCAGCGCGCCGAGCAGGCGCGTGAGCGGATCGTCAGCGCGCTGCGTGTCAAGGTATGCCAGGCGTTCGGGCGTCTGGCGATAGCGCACGGGCCCGAGCGGATCGAGCACCTGGCCGCCGGCCACCGTGCGCATCGCCGAGGCATCGCGCAGGATGAAGCGGTCGCCATGCCAGACATTGGCCGGCTTGTGCAGCACCAGCTGCGCCGGCGCTCCGCCGCCTGGCGCGATGGACGGCTGGCCAAGCACGGCCACCGTCGCCAGGCAATCCTGGGTGGCCGCGTGCAGGTGGACGAGCGTACCCGAGCGCAGGGCTTTTTCTTCGAGGCTGGCCACCTGGAGCCAGACGTCGATCCGCTGGGTGGTGAGCGCGATGGCCGGGTCGCACAGCACCTGGCCGCGCAATTCATCGGTGCGTTCAAGTCCGGCCAGGCCGACGGCGCAACGCTGGCCGGCATGGGCATCCTGCGCCGCGCGGCTGTGCACTTGCAGGCTGCGCACGCGGTGGGCAGCGTCCGGCGTGGACGCCAGGGCCAGCGCGTCGCCAATCGTCACACTGCCGGCCGAGACGCTGCCGGCGACGACGGTGCCGACGCCATCGAGGGTGAACGCGCGGTCCAGCCCCATCCGGAAACCCGCGCCGTCCACGCCACCCACCGGCGCTGCCGCCAGTTCGTGCACCAGCCTCGCACGCAATGCGTCGATGCCGTCACCACGCACGCTCGAGACGTGCAGCACCGGATAATCATCCAGTCCGCTGCTGGCCAACAGCGCACGCACGCGCGCTTCGGTGTCGGCTACCCGCCCGGCATCCACGCGGTCGATCTTGGTGATCACGGCCGCGCCGCGCCGCACGCCCAGCAGCGACAGAATGGTCGCATGCTCGATCGTCTGCGGCATCGGCCCGTCGTCGGCCGCGATCAGGAGCAAGCCGAAGTCGATGCCGCTGGCGCCAGCCACCATCGTGCGCACCAGCTTCTCGTGGCCGGGCACATCGACGAAGCCGATCCGGCTGCCATCGTCCAATGGCATCCAGGCGTAACCGAGTTCGATGGTGATGCCGCGCCGTTTTTCTTCCGGCAGGCGATCGGCGTCGATGCCCGTCAGTGCGCGCACCAGCGCCGTCTTGCCGTGGTCGATGTGGCCTGCGGTGCCGACGATCATGGCGTTTCTCCGATCAAGGCCAGGCGCAGCCCGGCAAGCTGGCCGATCACCTCGTTCGGATCATCGACGCAGCGGCAATCGAGCAGCACCCGGTCTTCTGCGATGCGCCCGATGACTGGGGCCGGCAAGCCGCGCAGCGCGTCGCTCAGCGCATCGAGCGCGGTGCCCATGCCGCGCTTGCCGGCCAAGACCGGGGCGATGGCCAGCCCGCACGATGGCAGGCGGTCGATCGGCAGCGAGCCGGAGCCAATCTGACTCAGCATCGCCTCGAGCGTAACCGTGTAGCGCGGCGCCAGCGCCTCGCGCAGCGGACCGAGGATGGTGTTTGCGGTCGCGCCGACTTGCTCCTGCGTCCGGGTGAGCCAGCGCAGCGTCGGCAGCTCGCGCACCAGCAGTTCAGGTTGCAGATACAGTTGGAGCGTGGCTTCCAGCGCCGCCAGCGGGAGTTTCGACAGGCGCAGCGCGCGCTTCATCGGGAAGGTGCGGATGCGCGTGACGTGCTCGCGCGAGCCGACGATCAAGCCGGCCTGCGGCCCCCCCAGCAATTTGTCGCCCGAGAACGTGACGACATCGCAGCCCGCCGCCAGCATCTGCTGCGGCGTCGGCTCCTGCGGCAAGCCATATTTGCCCATGTCGATCAGCGAGCCGCTGCCGAGGTCTGACACCAGCGCCACACCGCGCGCCTTCGCCAGCGGCGCCAGCTCGGCTTCGGATACCGCGCTGGTAAAGCCCTGCACCATGTAGTTACTGGTGTGGACCTTCAGCAGCATCGACGTGCGCTCGTTGATCGCGCGCTCGTAGTCGGCCAGGTGCGTGCGGTTGGTGGTGCCCACTTCGACCATGATCGCGCCGGCGCTGGCCATCACGTCCGGCATGCGGAAGGCGCCGCCGATTTCCACCAGTTCGCCGCGGGAGACGATCGCCTCGCGCCCGCCACCAAGGGCGGCCAGCGACAGCAGCACGGCGGCGGCATTGTTGTTGACCACCGTCGCCGCTTCGGCACCGGTGATGTCGCACAGCAAGCCTTCGACAATGCTGTCGCGATCGCCCCGTGAGCCGCTGTCCAGGTCGTATTCGAGATTGTTCGGGCCGGCCATCATGGTCGTCAGGTGACGGATCGCCGCATCGGGCAGTACGGAGCGGCCCAGATTGGTGTGAATGACCGTGCCGGTCAGGTTGATCACGCGGCGCATGCGCGGCGCCAGTCGGGCCGCGATGCGCTCGTCCAGAGCCTGGCCCAGCGCATCGGGCAGCACGGCGCTGACAGCCAGCACACCGGCCAGCGCCTGCGCGCGCAGGTCGTCGACCAGCGCGCGGGCTTGTCCGGCGACCACCGTGTGGCCGTGGCTTGATATCTGCGCCTGCACCGACGGCAGACGCAGCAGTTTATCGATCGAAGGCAGATCCTTGACTGTCGCCTTCGAGCCGTGGACCACGGACTCGCTGAGCGACATGATCAGTTACTCCGATGTGGTTCAGGATCGGCGCCATCGGCCTCGCCACCGGACAGCAGCAGCAGGTTGATGCCATGCGCCTCGTAGCCCGCTTCCGACACCAGGATGTCCAGCGTCAGCGACGCCAGGTCGTCCGCCACCGGATCGACGTTGAGCTCGCGCTCCATGCGCACGATCTTGATGTAGTGATGGCATTCGTCGCACGTTTCGGCCTGCACCGACGCCTGCGAGGCGTCCTGCACGGCGCCATCGGTGGCCAGTGCTTCGAGTGAATGGTAGTGAATGCCCTTGGTGCTTTCGCAGTGGCTGCACTTGACCCGCACCATATGCCACTGCGCCGAGCACAGCGAGCAATGCAGGTAGCGGAAGTTGCTGCCGGTCTGGTCGACACGGGTGATCGACGACGTCGGCAGGCTGCCGCAGCACGGGCAGGTGGTCATGTCGAGCGTGCGGCCGTAGGGTTGCTGGCGCGCCACGCCGTAGGCTTCCTGGATGGCCAGGACCATATTGGTCCAGTACACCTGCAGGCCCGCGGCCACCAGTGGTGCGGCGCGCATGTCCAGGCCGGCTGCGCCTTGCAGCAGCAGTTCGGCCTGGCCTTCGAGATGGTCGTCGCCGGCGGCCAGCAGCGCCAGCACGGCGGCCTGCGCCGGGCTGCCGGCCAGACGCGGCGCCAGCAGTTCGAGCATGCGGCGCATTGCGCCGCGCCAGACCGGGTCGCGCGGCCACAGCGGCGCAGGCACCGGCGCCTGGGCGGCGCGCGCGGCCGCTGCCAGGTCGTCCAGGCTTGGCAGCGTGACGGTTGGGTAATCTTGCAACACTTCGTGCTGGACGGCGGCCAGTTCGGCGGCGAACAGCAAGAAGTCGTGCATCGCGTGCCCCGGCGCCAGCTGGCGCAGACGGGTGGCGCGGGTAGAGAACACTTCGCGGCGTACCGGAAGCTGGATATAGGGCATCTGCTCGCCAGCCCGGACGGCGATTTCTTCGGGGCTCAGCAGCTTGGTGGCTTTGGTAATGCTCATGGAAAAGATGCTTCCTTAGAATTTCTTGCTATGTCGATACTGAATCGGTGGCCAGAAAACGTCGTTCCCGCGGAGGCGGGAACCTAATTCTGCATGCGGCCCGGATTGCATGCAAACTTGGGTTCCCGCCTGCGCGGGAACGACGGTGCTCAAGCGTTACAGCTTCTTGCGCTTGGCTTCCTCAGCCACTTCCTTGTACCACAGCGGATGGTGCGACTTGGCCCAGTCCTCGTGCACCGTGCCACGGGTCATGGCGCGGAACGAGCCCTTGACCCAGATGGCGGCGTACACGTGCATGATCACGCTCAGCACCAGCGCCAGGGCCGCAGCCGCGTGCACCAGCATGGCAAAACGACGCAGCGGAATCGGGAAGAAGTCCGCGAACCACGGTTGCCAGAACATGAAGCCGGTGATGAGCAGCAGCACCAGGCTCAGCGCAAAGATCCAGAACACGGCTTTCTGGCCCGCATTGTACTTGTGTACAGGCGGCATCGCGTGCTCGTTACCTTTGAGAAGTTCCGGCGCCTTCTTGACCCAGGCGGTGTCCGTCTTGGTCCACCAGTTGTCGCGCACCACGGCAAAGAACAGGAACACGAAACCCAGCACCATCAGCAGACCGAAGAACGGGTGCAGGATGCGGGTCCACTGTCCACCGCCGAAGAACATGCTGAAGAAGAACATCGACGGATGGAACAAGGCCAGGCCAGTCAATCCGGCGCAGATGAACAGCAGGGCCACGGCCCAGTGGTTCATGCGCGTCATGTCGCGATAGCGAGTGATAAACATGGTCTTCTCCTTATACCCGTTCGTCGTCGCGCTGGTCGGGACCAGGCGTCGGCTGAACATCGGGTTCGTCGTGGTGCGTCTCGATCGGACCGACCTTCATGTAGTGGAAGAAGCCGGCCACTGCAGCGCCGACCATGGCCGCCACGCCCAGCGGCTTGGCGATACCCTTCCACAGCGCTACCGTCGGGCTGATCGTTGGATTTTCAGGCAGGCCGGCATACAGGTTCGGCTTGTCCGCGTGCTGCAGCACGTACATCACGTGCGTGCCGCCAACGCCAGCCGGGTTGTACAAACCGGCGTTCTGGTAACCACGTTCCTTCAGGTCGACCACGCGGTCGCCCGCGTACTCGATCATGTCTTCCTTGGTGCCGAAACGGATGGCGCCAGTCGGACAGATCTTCACGCAGGCCGGTTCCATGTTCACTGCGACGCGGTCGGCGCACAGCGAACATTTATAGGCCTTCGAGTCCACCTTGCTGATGCGTGGCACGTCGAACGGGCAACCGGCGACGCAATAGCCGCAACCGATGCAGTTCTCGCTGATGAAGTCGACGATACCGTTCGTGTACTTGACGATCGCGCCCGGCGCCGGGCAGGCCTTCAGGCAGCCTGGCTCGTCGCAGTGCATGCAGCCGTCCTTGCGGATCAGCCACTCGAGGCGGTCGCCCTCGTCGTTCTTGGTCACGACTTCCGAGAACTTCATGACGGTCCACGACTGTGGCGTCAGGTCGATCGGGTTGTCGTAGGTGCCGTGGGTTTCGCCGACCTCGTCCCGCAGATCGTTCCACTGCATGCACGCCACCTGGCAGGCCTTGCAGCCGATGCAGCTGGAAACGTCGATCAGCTTGGCCACTTCTGGCTTGTGCGTACGGGCCACCGGCGACTGCGTGGTGGTTGCCGAGCGCGCCGCAATATCGAGAGATTGTAATGAAGACATTGTTTAGACCCTTTCGATATTGACCAGGAACGACTTGAATTCCGGGGTCTGGGTATTCGCGTCGCCCACGAACGGGGTCAGCGTATTGACCAGGAAGCCCGGCTTGGCCACACCGACGAAGCCCCAGTGGTTCGGCAGACCCACTGTATCGACCTTCATCCCATCGCAATCGAGTTGCGGAATACGCTTGGTCACCAGGCACTTGGCCTTGATGAAGCCACGCATCGACGACACCTTCACCATATCGCCATTCGCGATGCCCTTGGCCTTGGCCAGCTCTTCACCGATTTCCACGAACTGCTGTGGCTGGATAATCGCGTTCGACAACACGTTCTTGGTCCAGTAGTGGAAATGCTCGGTCAGGCGGTAGCTGGTCGCGACGTACGGGAAGTCCTTGGCCGTACCGAACGCTTCCATGTCGCCCTTGAACACGCGGGCCGCCGGATTGGCGCGGGCAAGCGGGTTTTTCGGGTGCATCGGATTGACCGGGAACGGCGACTCGAACGGCTCGTAGTGCTCTGGCAGCGGCCCTTCGGCCATGCCGGTCGGTGCGAACAGACGCGCCACGCCTTCGGACGTCATGATGAACGGCTGCGTACGGTTCTCTTCACCCGGATCGGCGTCGGGACGGATGTCCGGAATATCCGAACCAGTCCAGGCCGTACCGTTCCACGAAATCAGGTTCAGCGCGGGATTCCACGGCTTGCCGGTCTTTGGATCGGTCGAGGCGCCGTTGTACAGCACGCGGCGGTTCGCCGGCCAGGCCCAGGCCCAACCGAGCGTTTGCCCGATATTGTACGGGTCTGCATTGTCGCGGCGGCCCATCTGGTTGCCGGCCTGGGTCCAGGCACCGGCGTAGATCCAGCAACCGCTGGCTGTGGAGCCATCGTCGCGCAACACGCCAAAGCCCGGCACCTGCTCACCGGCCTTCAGGATGAGCTTGGTCGGATCTTTTGCGTCATAGATATCGGCCAGCGCCTTGCCGTTGAATTCCTTGGCCAGCTCTTCGGCAGAAGGGCTGTGCGGAATCTTGTACGGCCACGCAAGCTTGGTGATCGGATCCGAGAAAGCGCCGCCATCCTTCAGGTACAGGTTCTTCATGCGCGAGAACAGGTCGGCGATGATCTCGATGTCCGGCTTGCACTCGTACGGCGCTTCGGCGCCCTTCCAGTGCCACTGCAGCCAGCGGCTCGAGTTCGACAGCGAACCGTCTTCTTCGGCGAAGCAGGTGGTCGGCAGGCGGAACACCGTGGTCTGGATCTGGCTTGGATCGACGTCGTTCGATTCGCCGAAGTTCTTCCAGAACTCGGACGTCTCGGTGTTCAGAGGATCCATCGTCACCAGGAATTTCAGCTTCGACAGACCGGCGATGATCTTCTTCTTGTTCGGGAACGATCCGACCGGGTTGAAGCCCTGGCAGATGTAACCGTTGAGTTTGCCCTGCCCCATCAATTCGAACGCCTGCAGCACGTCGTACAGCTTGTCGATTTTCGGCAAGTAGTCGAAGGCCCAGTTGTTCTCTTTGGTTGCGGCGTCGCCCCACCAGGCTTTTTGCAGGCTGACGAAGAACTTGGGATAGTTCTGCCAGTAGCTCATCTGGTTCGGACGCAGCGGCTTCAGTGCGCGCGGCTTGTAGTACGTTTCGAGGTCCTGCTCTTTGTCGGTTGCCAGCGACAGGTAGCCCGGCAACGAGTTCGACAGCAGACCCAGATCGGTCAGACCCTGGATGT
Organism: Massilia aurea; assembly: GCF_040790145.1. Taxonomy (GTDB): domain Bacteria; phylum Pseudomonadota; class Gammaproteobacteria; order Burkholderiales; family Burkholderiaceae_D; genus Telluria; species Telluria aurea_C. The sequence goes on along the minus strand of NZ_JBFMMP010000001.1, from coordinate 302,962 downwards.
TGGAGTGACCGCGCAGTGCGTTCAGGCCACCGCCGGCGATACCGACGTTACCGAGCAGCAGCTGCATGATCGCGCCGGTACGGATGATCTGGCTACCCTGGCTGTGCTGGGTCCAGCCCAGTGCGTACAGGATCGTCATCGCACGGCCCGGCTGGGCGGTGGAGGCGATGTATTCGCAGACCTTCAGGAATTGCTTGACCGGGGTGCCGGTGATCTTGCTCACCTGCTCTGGCGTGTAGCGCGAATAGTGGCGCTTCATCACTTGCAGCACGCAGCGCGGATCTTCCATGGTCGGATCGACCTTGGCGTAACCGTCTTCACCGATTTCGTAGCCCCAGCTTTCATTGCTGTAGCGGCGCTTGGCTTCGTCGTAGCCCGAGAACAGGCCATCCTGGAAGTCATAGCCCTCGCCCACGATGAATGGCGCGTTGGTGTAGCTCCGGACGTATTCGGTCTGGATCTTGTTGTTGGTCAGCAGATAGTTCAGGACGCCGCCCAGGAAGGCGATGTCCGAGCCAGCGCGGATCGGCGCGTAATAGTCGCTCATGGCGGCCGAACGCGTAAAGCGCGGGTCGACCACGACCAGCTTGGCTTTATTGTGATGCTTTGCTTCAATAACCCATTTAAAACCGCATGGGTGTGCTTCGGCGGCATTGCCGCCCATGATCAGTACAACATCGGCATTCTTGATGTCAACCCAATGGTTGGTCATCGCTCCTCGTCCGAACGTCGGGGCCAGACCGGCCACCGTAGGTCCGTGTCAAACGCGAGCCTGGTTATCGAATACGAGCATGCCCATCGAACGCATCGCTTTGTGCGTGATGTAGCCCGTTTCGTTGCTCGACGCGGACGCGCACAGCATGCCGGTGCTCGTCCATCGATTGACCAGTTGGCCTTCGGCATTGGTCGGAATGAAGTTGGCGTCGCGGTCAGCCTTCATCAGGCCAGCCAGACGGGTCATTGCCTCATCCCAGGAAACGCGTTTCCATTCATTGGTGCCAGGTTCGCGGATTTCCGGGAACTTGAGACGGTTCGGCGAATGGATGAAGTCGAGCAAGCCGGCGCCTTTCGGGCACAGCGTACCGCGATTGACCGGGTGATCCGGGTCGCCTTCAATGTGAATGATGTCCGAGGTGACGTTCTTTGCGCCGTCGCCCAGGCTGTACATCAGCAGGCCGCAGCCCACCGAGCAGTAAGGACACGTGTTGCGCGTCTCCTTGGCCTTCGCCAATTTATAGTGCCGCGTCTCCGCCATTGCCGGCAGCGGCGAAAAGCCGAGCGCGACGATGGTGGATGCGGCGAGTCCCGCACCGCTTGCGCGGAGGAACTGCCTTCTGTTCATGCCCATCCAGGTTCTCCTGAAAGTAAAAGATTGCGCACATCACAATGGGGTCAGCCAGGGTCGAGGCCCTGGCTGTCCGGTCGATCATGACCGTTACCGGCGCCGATCAGCACCGGTGTGCGCGCCGTCGGACGCGCCAGCCTTATTTGGCTGGCGGCGTCACTGCCTGTGTGGTGGCGCCATCGCCACCCGTTGGTTCTGAAGCACCGCTGTCGCGGGGCTTGTTCGAGTCTGCATCTTGCCCCGCGACCATACCGCCGATCGCAGTGCCGCCTTCGGCCGGGCCGGTTTCCGGCACCGCCGCGTCGGCGCTCACCGATTCGGATTTGAGGCCGGCATGCGGATCGATGGCGGCGCCATTCGGGCCGGCCGACGCCGGCGTTTGCGCTGGCGCCGTCGTTTCGGTCTTGTGGCACGCGGCCAGGGCGAATACGGCGGCCGCCACGATGGCAGCGTTGCGCAGCGTACGCTGGGACTGCTGAATAATATGTTGCATTGCAATATCCATTGACTTAGAGATACAACCGGAAATATAGCGGATTTGATTGACTGCCTAAATAAGTATTTTACGCACAGCCGTTCACAAATGGTGAGTTTCCGTGATATTTGTCCCGCTCTCGTGAAGATTATTGTGGGAAATGCCTAGCGTAAAGACGATATTATCCCTTCCCCAAGTGTTGCTCTGCGCCAACCCCCTCTTGCCTCCCGGCACAGCTCGATTGCAAATCCGGTCGCGCGCGTCAAGCGTTTTGTGACAAAAAAGGTATTTACCGACAAGCTTCAACAAAAAATGGTTGCGCATAACATTTGGTGTTATATTATTTTACAGCTTGCACAGATGCCACCCTTACGCCCCTGGCGAGCACGGTAGTACCAAGACAAGAGTCCCGTAGACGGGCTCTTCACAACAAAGACGGAGACAACAGAATGAAACATCTGAATCGATCGGCGATTGCCGTGGGCGTGGCACACCTGTGCTGGTTGTCCGCAGCGTTTGCCCAGGAAGCCGCCCCGGCATCTGCCGAACCTGCAGTGGTCACGATCACCGGCCAGCGCGCCGCACTCAATAGCGCACAGCAACTGAAGAAAAATTCGGACGAGGTGGTCGATTCGATCGTTGCCGACGATATCGGCAAGCTGCCCGACAAGTCGATCACCGAAGTCCTGCAGCGCGTCCCTGGCGTGACGATCGACCGCACCATGTCGCGTTCGGATCCGGAACACTTCTCGGTCGAAGGTTCGGGGGTGTCGATCCGCGGCCTGACCTGGGTGCGCTCCGAACTCAATGGCCGCGATTCGTTCTCGTCCAATGGCGGGCGCGCACTGAGCTTCGAAGACGTGCCGCCAGAATTGATGGCCGGCGTGGACGTCTACAAGAATCCGTCCGCCGAACAGATCGAAGGCGGCATCTCGGGCCTGGTGAACCTGCGCACGGCGCTGCCGTTCGACATCAAGGGCCAGCGCATCTCTGCCTCCCTCGAAGGCACCTACACCGAACTGAACAAGGAGAAGGATCCGGCCGGCTCGTTCATGTACTCGAACCGCTGGAAAACCGGCTTCGGCGAATTCGGCATCCTGGTCAACTACGCCAATTCCGAGAGCAACACCCGCACCGACGCCTTCCAGGTCGAGCCATACTACCCGGTGGCCGATGCCGAACCAGGCCGCACCGTCTGGCTCCCGAAAGGCGCGCAGTGGCGCACGCTGGACTTCGAGCGCAAGCGCCAGGGCGCGTACGCCGCGTTGCAGTGGAAACTCGACAACACCCTGCGCAGCCACCTGACCTACTTCAAGTCGAAGTACAAGATGCAGTGGGACGAGAACGCGCTGTTCTCGGCCGAAGGCAATCCGACCAATCTGCGCGTGACCAATGGCGTGTATGACGCCAATGGCGCGTTCCTGAGCGGCATCCTGACCAACCCGACCAACGGCGGCATCGAGTTCGGTAACAACACCCGCACCTCGAACCGCGATTCGTCGACCACCGACGTCGCCTGGAACGTCGAATGGAAGCCGGCCACCAACTGGACGCTCACCTCGGACATCCAGCACGTGAAAGCCGAATCGGAAGGCCTGGATTCGACCGTGGCGCTGGGCACGATCATGCAGCAGCAGAACCTCGACCTGACCGGCAGCTACCCGAAACTGATCTTCGACGCAGCGCAGACCGCCGCGCTGAGCGACCCGGCCAACTACTTCTGGGCATTCACCCAGGAACACCGCGACCGCAGCGTCACCGAGCAGACCGCCTGGAAAGGCGACGTCAAGTATGAGTTCGACCACCCGATCCTGCGCGACCTGCGCGTCGGTGTGCGCCTGACCGACCGCGACGCCAAGACCATCAATTCGAACCCGAACTACAACTGGTCGGCCGTGTCGCAGCGCTGGATGATGCCGTGGCAGATCAACCAGCTGGCCTACCTGAGCGACCCGCGCTTCAATGCACCGACGACGGTCAACCAGTTCAAGAACTTCTTCAATGGCGACGCCAGCGTGCCGGCCGTCGTGTTCCCGGCCCAGTCGCTGGTGGCAGGCTATCCGGGCACCTACGCCCAGCTGCACAGCTATCACGACATCCTGTGCGCGCAAGCCGGCAACAGTTGCGAACCGTGGAAGGCCGCTGCGTTCGGCGAAGCCAATCCATCGGGTGACAACGAGCAGTCCGAGAAGACCAAGGCGATCTACACCCAGCTGCGCTTCGCCTTCGACGACCTGCGCATGCCAATCGACGGTAATGTCGGCGTGCGTTATGTGAAGACCGACAACGAGTCGTTCGGCTATACCGTGTACAACTCGACCTTCATCATCCCGCCGGGCGGCACCACCGGTTTGCCGGTGCCGATCATCGCGCCGTTCGCCGGCCGCCAGGATTACGAGAACAGCTACCACAACTGGCTGCCTAGCCTGAACCTGCGCCTGAAGGCCAGCGACCAGCTGCAGTTCCGCTTCGCGCTGGGCAAGGGCATGTCGCGGCCTGACTTCGGCCAGCTGCAGGCATACACCACGCTGGGCCAGAGCATCCAGAGCACCACCAGCGGCACCGGCACCGGCCAGGTCACCAATGTGACGTCGGTGGCCCACACCGGCGAATCGGTCGGCAATCCGCTGTTGCGCCCGGTCACTTCGCGCAACCTCGACCTGACCGCCGAGTGGTACTTCGCACAAGCCGGCTCGCTGACCTTCGCCGTGTTCGACAAGCGCCTGAAAGACATCATCGTCAAGCAGAGTTCGTCCTACCAGCTGACTGACTTGAACGGCAATGCAATCGATTTCACGGTAGCCACGCCCGTCAACGGCGCGCGCGGCAGCGCACGCGGTATCGAGCTGGCGTACCAGCAGTACTTCGACAAGCTGCCGGGCTGGCTGTCGGGTTTCGGCGTGCAGGCCAACTACACCCACGTCAAGAGCAAGCGCGACCTGTACACCCCGGTGTTCTCGGAATACTGCTCGAACGTCTCGGGTGCGGCGAACCTGAACCTGAACCTGAACGGTTGCGACACCGATGGCCGCACCTTCGGCGACCTGCCGCTGGAATACCTGTCGCGCAACTCGTACAACCTGGCGCTGCTGTACGACAAAGGCCCATGGTCGGCGCGCCTGGCCTACAGCTGGCGCTCGAAGAGTCTGCTCGGTAACAACAACAACGGCACCAACGGCACCAACGGCGTCGACACCAATCCGGACAGCCCGACCTTCGGCCAGAATGTCATCGCCTGGGGCTTGCCGATCTGGGCCGACGACTACGGTCAGCTCGACGGTGGCGTCAGCTACAAGTTCAACGAGAACTTCCGTCTCGACCTGCAGGCGACCAACCTGACGGACGCCAAGTACAAGCAGATCATGACGCACCACATCGGCGACAAGGGCCGTGCGTGGTTCGTCAGCGGTCCGCGCTACAGCGTCCGCCTGGGCATGTCTTTCTAAGTCGATGCCGTTCTAAGTTGATCCTGCGCCCGTCCAGCCCTGCTGTCCATGACAGCGGGTGTTGCGGCGGGCGCTTCTCGTTTCTCAGGGCCTGATTCATGCAGAACTCGACTTTCTCGTCGCTCGACACGTTCGTCTTTTTCGTCTACTTCGTCATCGTCGCCGGCTACGGCTTCTGGGTCTACAAGCGCAAGCAGCGCTCCACGTCCGCCTCGCATGACTACTTTCTCGCCGAAGGCTCGCTGACCTGGTGGGCCATCGGCGCCTCGATGATCGCGTCGAACATCTCGGCCGAACAGTTCATCGGCATGAGCGGCTCGGGCTTCAAGATGGGCATGGCGATTGCCGTCTATGAGCTGATGGGCGCCTTCACGCTGATCCTGGTGGCGGTGTTCTTCATGCCGATCTACCGCCGCAACCGCATCTACACGATGCCCCAATTTCTCGAGCAGCGTTATGGCAGCACGGTCGCTACCGTGATGGCGCTGTTCTGGCTCTCGCTGTACGTCATCGTCAACCTCACCTCGATCCTGTATCTGGGCGCGCTGGCCATCGGCGCCATCGCCGGCATCGACGTCTGGACCTGCATGGTGTTCCTGGCAGTCTTCGCCGTCGTCATCACGCTGGGCGGCATGAAAGTCATCGGCTACACCGACGTGATCCAGGTATTGTGCCTGGTGCTCGGCGGCCTGGTGACCACCTGGCTCGCGCTCGACCTGGTCGCGCAGAACAATGGCGGCGGCGGCGTGGTGGCCGGTTTCAATCACTTGCTGGGCGTCGCGCCCGATCACTTCGACATGGTGCTCACGCGCGAGAACCCGAACTACCTCGACCTGCCCGGCCTGTCGGTCCTGATCGGCGGCATGCTGATCGTGAACCTGAACTACTGGGGCTGCAACCAGTACATCATCCAGCGCGCACTGGGCGCCGACCTCCACACGGCGCGCAAGGGCATCCTGTTCGCGGCGTTCCTGAAGCTCTTGATGCCGGTGATCGTGGTCTTGCCCGGCATCGCCGCGTTCGTGCTGCACCAGCAGGGCGTGCTGGGCGCGTCGATGGGCGTGGGCGCTGACGTCAATCCCGACCGCGCCTATCCGGTGCTGCTCACCCTGTTGCCGACTGGCCTGAAAGGCGTGGCGTTCGCCGCGCTGACGGCGGCAGTGGTGGCCTCGCTGGCCGGCAAGGCCAACAGCATCGCCACCATCTACACCTTCGACATCCACAAGAAAGCCTTCAACAAGGATGTCTCCGAATTGCGCATGGTCTGGATCGGCCGCGTCACGGTGGTCGTGGCCATGCTGCTGGCCGTGCTGATCGCCCCGTTCATGGGCATCGACAAAAAGGGCGGCTTCCAGTACATCCAGGAATACACGGGCTTTGTCTCGCCGGGCATCCTGGCCATGTTCCTGATGGGGTTCTTCTGGCGGCCCGCAACCGCTGCGGCGGCGATGTTCGCCACCGTCGGCGGCTTTGTCGGCTCGATCATCCTCAAGTTCCTGCCCGGCGTGATGGACCTGTCGTTCCTGGCGCCGCTGGGCTTTGCGGTGCCGAATGCCGCCGGCGTGTACGAGATCCCGTTCCTCGACCGGATGGGCTTCGTGTTCGTCGCCGTCATCATCGGCATGGTCGTCATCAGCAAGCTGTGGCCGAAGGCCGGCCTCGAACAAAGCCGTGGGGTCGAGGTCGAGGCGAAGATGTTCCGGGTGGAGCCCGGCTTCGGCTTCGGCGCCGCCGTCATCTGCATTGCCCTGATCGCGATCTACGGCGCCTGGTGGTAAGGCGCTCGTCGGTTCAGATGCACGCACGCATGTACGTTCAACACCATAATAAAGACACACAAGGAGACACACGTATGCACCCAGCTTTGCCCTTCGGCCGCTCGGCCATCGCCCTCGCCGCTGCCCTCGTTTTCGGTTCAGCCCATGCCGCGCCGGACGCCGCGCAGGATGCAGCGCAGGAACGCGCCGCCAAACTGGTGAGCCAGATGACGCTCGACGAAAAGATCGGCATGGTGTTCGGCTATTTCGGCACCGAGTTCCAGGGCAAGCAGGCGCCAAAGGACGCCCTGCCCCAGTCGGCCGGTTTCATCAAGGGCATCGAGCGCCTGGGCATCACGGCGCAGTGGCTGACCGACGCTGGCATCGGCGTGGCGTCGCAGCCGGGCAAGCAAACGCGCGAACGCACCTCGCTGCCATCGGGGATCGCCACGGCCGCCACCTGGAATCCGCAACTGGCATTCGATGGCGCGGCGATGATCGGCAAGGAAGCGCGGCTGTCGGGCTTCAACATCATGCTGGGCGGTAGCGTGAACCTGGCGCGCGAGCCGCGCAATGGCCGCAACTTCGAGTACACCGGCGAAGACCCGCTGCTGGCCGGGATCATGGCCGGCGAGCAGATTCGCGGCGTGCAGTCGAACCACGTGGTTTCCACCGTCAAGCACTACGCGTACAACGACCAGGAGACGGGGCGCAACCACGTCAACGTCAAGATCAACGACGCATCCGGGCGCATGTCCGACCTGTTGGCGTTCCAGATCGCGATCGAGCGCGGCAACCCGGGCTCGGTCATGTGCTCGTACAACCGCATCAACGGCCCGTACGGCTGCGAGAACGACCATCTGCTTAACAAGGTGCTCAAGGGCGACTGGGACTACAAGGGCTATGTGATGTCCGACTGGGGCGCGGTCCACTCGACGATTCCGGCGGCGCTCGCGGGCCTGGACCAGCAATCGGGTTACCCGTTCGACAAATCGCCCTACTTCGACGGCGCATTGAAAGAGGCCGTGGAAAACGGCCACGTGCCGCAGGCGCGCCTGGACGATATGGTCAAACGCATCCTGTGGGCGATGGGCGCGCACGGCGTGCTCGATAACCCAGTCAAGGTGCAACCCAACCAGATCGACTACGCCGCGCACGGCAAGATCTCGCAGCGCGACGCCGAAGAAGCGATCGTGCTGCTCAAGAACACGGGCAACGTGCTGCCGCTGGCGAAGGACATCAAGCGCATCGCCATCATCGGCGGCCACGCCAACAAGGGCGTGCTGTCGGGCGGCGGTTCGGCCCAGGTCTATCCGCGCGGCGGCATGGCGGTGCCGAACGAAGGCCCGGCCGCATGGCCCGGCCCGATGGTCTACCTGCCAGGCTCGCCGATGAAGGCGCTGGCCGCGCGCACGCAGGCCAAGCTCACCTGGCACGATGGCAAGGATGCGGCAGCGGCGGCAAAAGTGGCGGCCAATGCCGACGTGGTGCTGGTGTTCGCGACGCAGTGGACGTCCGAAGCGGCCGACGTGGCGACGCTGTCGCTGCCGAACCGGCAGGACGCGCTGATCGCGGCGGTGGCCAAGGCCAATGCCCGCACCGTGGTCGTGCTGCAAACCGGTACGCCGGTGACGATGCCATGGGTGAACGACGTCGCGGGCGTGGTCGAGGCATGGTATCCGGGCACGAACGGGGCCGAGGCGATTGCCCGCGTGCTCACCGGCGAAGTCGACGCGTCGGGCCGCCTGCCGCAGACGTTCCCAATGTCGGAGAACCAGCTGCCGCGCCCAAAAATCGACGGCATCGACCTGCCGAAGGACACGCGCTTTGACGTCGACTACGACATCGAGGGCGCCGCCGTCGGCTACAAGTGGTTTGACCTGAAAGGCCACAAGCCGCTGTTCGCGTTCGGGCACGGCCTGTCGTACACGAGTTTCAACTACACCAACCTGAAGGCCGATGCCACGAACGGCAGCATCCGCGTGACCTTCAATGTGGCCAACAGCGGCGCGCGCGCCGGCAAGGCCGTGCCGCAGGTGTACGTGTCGAAGGTCGGCGCCGGGTGGGAAGCGCCCAAGCGCCTCGGCGGCTGGGACAAGCTGGTGCTGGATGCCGGCGCGAGCCGCGCCAGCGAAGTGACGATCGATCCGCGCACGCTGGCGGTGTTCGATGGCGCCAGCAACCGCTGGAAGATCGCTGCCGGCGAATACCGCGTGATCCTGGCCACGGCAGCCGATGCGCCGGTATCGACGGTGACGGTGCGCCTGCCGGCGCGCGAGTTCGCCGCCGGGGCGCGCTGATCACGAACGAGCCATGCACACGCTCAAGCGGCATGCGCTGCTCGCGTTCATCGCGCTGCTGTGTGCCAGCGTGGTGTCAGGGGTCGCCAGCTACCGCAGCAGCGTGCTCGATGCGCCGCTGCTGCCGGCCCCTGGCCTGGATGCGCCCTGGCGCATCCGCGCGGTAGCCGACGCCTCGCCTGGCGGCCGGTCCGCCGTGCGGCTGCAGGACGACGGCCGGCGCCTGCGCATCGACCTGCACGTTGCCGGCGCCGCGGCGAACCCGTATGCGCAAGCGAACCTGTTCTTTGTCGACCGCACCGGCCAGCGGGTACACGCCGACCTGGCGCGTTACAGTTCGGTGTCGTTCGTTGCCACCTGCGCGCCCGCCAACACGCTCTCACTGGTCGCGCCGACGTTCGAACCGGGTGTCTCCCGCCGTGGCGATCTGCTGACCTACCGCTCGCCGTCGAGCTTTTTCTCGTGCAGCGAAGCCGGCACACGCGTGCAACTGGACCTGACGCGCATGGAGACGCCGCAGTGGTGGTTCGCGATGTTCGGGCTTGACCTGTCGCGCCAGTCGTACCGCCTCGACCAGGTTGCCAAGCTGGCATTCGGCAGCACCTTCCAGAGTCCGCGCGACATCGACATGGCGCTCGACATCAGCGCCCTGCAGCTGCACGGACGCGACCCACAACCGCTGGTGCTGTGCGGCGCGTTGCTGTTGCTGGCATGGGGCGGGTTTGGCTGGTGGTTCTTCCGCAGCCACGCGCGCGCACTGGTCGCCGACCTGCACGACAAACTACAGAAAGACTTACCGATCGTGGCCTACCAGCAGCTCTCGCTCGAACCGCACCGCGACCGTGAAAAATCCGCCATCCTGCACGCCATCGCCAGCCGCTTCGCCGACGCGGACCTGGAACTGGAAGGGGTGGCGCACAGCGCCGGTGTCAATCGCAACAAGGTCAACGACGTGCTCAAGGCCGAACTGGGTTTTACCTTTACCGGTTACCTGAACAAGCTGCGCCTCACAGAAGCGGCGCGCCTGCTGGCCGAACGCGATGCGGCGACCATCTCGGAAATCGCGTACACGGTTGGCTACAACAACGTCTCGTACTTCAACAAGCTGTTCAAGCTCGAATACGGCTGCACGCCGAAGGCCTTCCGCGCTGCGCTGGGCGCGCCGACCGAGCCGCCGACTCCTGCAACTTCTGCCACGATCGCTTCAACTATCCGCATGGCGCGTGAATCGCCGCGCCAGGCTTCTGGCTGAACCCTGTGGCGCGTCGTATGCTGGCTTTTCACTTTGCCCACGTCCAGAGAGAAGACCATGAAGCACACGATTACCCAGGCCGCGCTGGCGGCGCTGATTGCCATCCCGCTGGCCCTGAACGCGCAGGAACGCGTGATTGATGTCGATGTCACGCAAGTCAAGGGCCCGCTCGATCGCATGTTCAACCTGTCGGTCGGGGCCGGGCGCGCCAACGAGGGCTTGCGCGCAGACTGGCAACAGCAATTGGCCGAACTGCGCAAGGACACCGGCTTTCGCTACATCCGCATGCATGGCTTGCTGAGCGACGACATGGGCGTCTTCAGGATCGACCCGCAGGGCCAGGAACAATACAACTTCCAGTACATCGACGCGCTGTTCGACTACCTGCTCGGCATCGGCATCAAGCCATTCGTCGAACTGGGCTTCATGCCGTCGGCGATGGCCAGCGGTACCAAGACCATCTTCTGGTGGCGCGGTAACGTCACGCCGCCGCGCGACTACGAGCAATGGGGCCGCCTGGTCAAGGCGCTTACCCGGCACTGGACCGAGCGCTATGGCAAGGCCGAAGTGGCCAGCTGGTACTTCGAAGTCTGGAACGAGCCGAACCTGGACGGCTTCTGGGCCGGCACGCAGGACGAGTATTTCAAGCTGTACGCGCACGCGGCGCGCGCCGTCAAGAGCGTCGATGCGTCGTACCGCGTGGGCGGTCCGGCCACCGCCGGCGCGGCGTGGATCCCCGAGATGATCAACTACGCCAGCAAGAACCGCGTGCCCCTTGACTTCGTCAGCACCCACTCGTACGGCGTGAACCAGGGCTTCCTCGACGAATTCGGCACCACCGGCACCGTGCTGAGCAAGGACGAGATGGCGGTGGCGGGCGACGTGCTCAGGAACCGCAAGGAGATCGCGGCATCAGGCATGCCCAAGCTCGAGCTGCACTACACCGAATGGAGTTCGTCGTACACCCCGGCCGACCCCACCCACGACAGCTACCACCAGGCCGCGTACATCCTGAAAAAGCTCAAGCAGAGCAGCGGCGCCGTGCAGTCGATGTCGTACTGGGTATTTACCGACATCTTTGAAGAACCAGGCCCGCGCTTCGAGGCGTTCCACGGCGGATTCGGCCTGATGAACACGCAAGGGATCAAGAAGCCGGCCTACTTCGCGTACCAGTTCCTCAATCAGCTCGGCGCGCATGAACTGGACAACGCCGACCAGGACTCGATGGCGGCGCGCGACGACAAGGGCAATGCGCAGGTGCTGCTGTGGGATGTGACGTACACGCTGCCGGACGGCGTGAATAACCAGCAGTACTTCATCCAGGACCTGCCGCCCAGGGCCAAGGGTTCGGTCAAGGTGGCCGTGCGCGGCTTGACACCGGGCGCGTACACGATGACGGTGTCGCAGGTCGGGTACAAGCAGAACGATGCGTTCACGGCGTATATCGGCATGGGGTCACCGAAGCAGTTGACGCGCCCGCAAGTCGCCACATTGAAAGCGACCGCCACCGGAAAACCGTCGCGCCGTCAATCAGTGACGGTCGGTCGCGATGGCGTCTTCAGCACCGCATTGCCGATGCGGGAAAACGACGTCTACCTGCTGCAACTGGACGCGGCGCGCTAGTGCTCCCCCTTCCCCGGCACCCCGAGCCCAAGCTCGGTGCGGCGGGCTTCGAGCCGCTCCATGACGCGCGCAGCGAGCAGGCGCAGCGCGTCGAGCTGATTGACAGTGAGCTTGCGCGGTTCGGTATCAATCACGCACAGCGTGCCCAGTGCCTGTCCGGTCGACGTCACCAGCGGCGCGCCGGCATAGAAACGGATGCCAGGGTCACCGGTCACCAGCGGATTGTCCACGAAGCGCGCATCGAGCGTCGCGTCGACAATCTGCATGATTTGCTCGGGGTGCTCGATCGCGTGGGTGCAGAACGCGTGCTCGCGCGGGGTTTCACGGGCCTGCAGGCCGACGCGCGCCTTGAACCATTGACGTTTGTCGTCGACCAGCGAGACCAGCGCGATCGGCGTCTGGCAGAACACGCTGGCCAGGTGCGTCAGCTCGTCATAGGCCACTTCTTCTTCGGTATCCATGACGCGCAGTGCCGCCAGTTCGGCGAGCCGTATGCGCTCGACCTGCTCGTCCGGCTCGCGCGACGGCTGGCCGAACGCAGTTTCAACCAGGCTCTTGGCCTTCGTCGAACTGGTCTTGGCAACGCCCGCCGCGCGATCGCGGCGGCGCACGGCGTCATGCAGAACGCGCGCGAGGTCGTCCAGGGCATAGGGTTTGGGCAGCAGCAGGAAGCCGTGGTCCGATTCCTGCGCCAGCACGTGGCTGTAGCCACTGGTGAGCACCACCGGGATGTCGATCCCCAGGCGCGTCAGTGCGCGCCCCAGATCGATACCGGTCATGCCCGGCAGGACGACGTCGGAGAACACGGCGGCATACGGTTCGGGTTCATCGCGCAGCAACGCCAGCGCGCGCTCGGCATTTGTGACGACGGTCGTTGCGTAGCCCAGTTCGTGCAGCGTGCTCTCGACCATGGCGCTCAGTTCGGGATTGTCTTCTACCGCCAGGATGCGCAGTCCCTCGCCGCCGGGCAGCGTGTGGTGGACGCTCTGCGTGGCGCCGCCCGCAACCGGTTGCGTTACGCAGGGCAGATACAGCGTGAAGGTCGTCCCCGCACCGGGCGTGCTGTCGACCCGCACATCGCCGCCCGACTGGCGCGCAAAGCCGAACACCTGCGACAGCCCCAGGCCGGTGCCGTGGCCGACGCCCTTGGTCGTGAAGAACGGCTCGAAAATCTTGTCCAGGTTTTCGGGCGCGATGCCGGCGCCGGTATCGCGCAGCGACACGGCCACGAACGTACCGTCGACCGCCGGCTGCGCGCCATGCTGCGGCAGGCCGTCGACCGAGGCCACCTTCACCGACAGCGTTCCCCGCGACTGCATGGCGTCGCGCGCATTGACCGCAAGGTTGACCAGCGCCGTATCGAACTGACTCTGGTCCGCATTGACGAAACAGGCCTGATCAGGCAAATCGAGCACCACCTCGACCCCGACGCCGGTCAGGCTGCCGATCATTTCGCCGATGGCGCGCGTGCTGTGGCCGGCGTCGAACACGGCCGGCTGCAAGGCCTGCCGGCGCGCAAAGGCGAGCAGCTGGCCGGTCAGGCGGGCGCCGCGCGTAACGGCGCTGGAGATCGTGTCCATGAAGCGCTGGCGGCGCTCGTCGCCAAGCTGCACCCGGCGCAGCAGCTCGATGCTCGACTTGATCACGGCAAGGACGTTGTTGAAGTCGTGCGCCACGCCGCCGGTGAGCTGACCGATCGCTTCGAGTTTCTGCGATTGGCGCAGCGCCTCCTGGGTCTCGACCAGCGCGCGCTGCTGCACATGCCACTCGGTGACGTCCAGCGACGTCATGAACGCCCCGATCTGATGGCCGTCCTGATCGCGCAGGATCTCGAAGCGCATTTCGTAGGTGCGCTGCGCAAGCGGATCATGGCCGAACGCGTGCTGCAGACCGAACGCCTCGCCGCTCAGCGCGCGGTTCCACAGCACAAGCGCTGCCTGCAGCTGTTCGGGCTGGCCCGCCAGCACGTCGGTCAGGCGATCGCCTACCGCGACGCGGCGTTTGAAAATGCGCCAGTATTCATCGATGCTGGCCTGGTTGATCGCCAGGAAGCGGTAGTCTGCATCGACTACCTGCAAGAACAGGTTGGTGACCTGGAACACGGCGGCCAGCACATCGCGTTCGCGCGTGCGCAGAATTAACGCTTCGCGCTGCAGCTTTTCGTCGGTGATATCGCGCGCGACGCAGTAGACTTTCCCGTCCTCGGGCACGGCCACCCACGACAGCCAGCGCCAGGCCCCGCCACTGGTGCGGTAGCGATTCTCGAACCGCACGACGGCCTGCCCCCGCTCGCTCGCATCGACCCAGGCCGCCTTCGTCGCCGCGAGATCGTCGCGGTGCACGAACGCCATGAATGGCTGGCTGCACACCTGGGCTTCGCTCCAGCCCAGCACCGTCTCCCACGCCGGATTGGCCATCTCGACCACCCCATCGGCATTGATGATGCACAGCGGCTCCAGGCTGACGGCCCATGCACGGTCCTGCGCCACTGCGCGCCGGGCGCAGCGCGCTTCCAGCTGCGCGGTTCGTTCCTGCAAGGTGCTGACAGTGCGCGCATGACCGATGCGCGCCAGGGCTGCGCCCAGGCCCACGCAGACGTGATGCAGCAGCGCGCGTTCATCCGGCGTGAACGCGCCAGTGGAAAGCGCTTGTTCGATCTGCTGTGCCGATGGCTCATCTTGCCCAGGCTGGAGCAGGTCGTGGAGAACAGGGCGCAGCGCGGAAGCCTCGATCGGCAGGATCGCAGGGAGGCGACGCTGCGCCAGCTGCATCACGTCATCGCTACTGTCGAGGCCAGCAAGGCTGGAAACAAGTTCGAGTACCTGCAGCAGGCGCTCTTGTGCGTGCGCGGTGTCCACGCGCTCAGGGCCGCAACGACGAATGGCCGCGACCAATGGGCTGACCTGCGGCAGCTGGCGCGACTGCATCCTGCGATTCTGGAGACTGGAAGTTTGCCATGACACGATTGAGTTGAGAAACCGGCGATGCGGCGCGCATGCCTGCCTGCACCCATCAACGGTGGTCATATTAGCATGATGGGCCTGCCGCCATGGCACGCTTGAACCTTAGTTCGCGGCAACTAATCGGCCATCTACCGGTCGGTTGCATGCGATGGATGCGCTACAACCTCATTCGACCCGCGCCCATCCCATCTTTTGCCGGATGAACGCAGTCAAGCGCTCCGCATTCGCCTGATGGTGTTTCACGCGCGGATGCTGGCCATAACCGGTGAACGGGAAGAACAGCGTATCGATTCGCGCGTCGCCCGATGCGCGCAGATTGGCCACGGCCGACTTGACATAGCCCGGCCAGCTTGACCCCGCGCGCGTCGCCTCCATGCTGCCCAGCGCGCAGACGATGTACGCCTTCGGATACAGCGCCCGCACGCGCGCGACAAACGCCTGGTAGGCCGCCACGCGCTGCGCATCATTCGGTTCCGGCTGCAGCTTGTGATCGCGCCCGATCAGCCAGGAGTCATTCTGCATCAGGTTGATCACGACGACGTCCGGCGTCCAGCGCTTGAAGTCCCAGCGGCTGTCGTTGTCGCCCACGGCGTTGGACTGGTCATAAAAATCCGGCATCGTAAAAGGAAACCAGCTGATCATCACGCCAATGCCGCTCTGTGACGTGATGTGCGCCTCCGCGCCCAGCGCGCGCGCCGAGATCGCGGCATAGGACATGTAACTGTTCTTGTCCTTGGCCAGGTCGTCCCGCCCATCGTCGGGGGCTTCGTTGCCCATGCCGCTCGTGATCGAGTCGCCAAAGAATTCGATCCGGCGGCTTGGCCGTGGCGGTGGCGGCAACAGGGCCGCCTTGTCATCCAGTTCCAGCCCCTTGAACACAGTGGGGCCCTCGGCGCCTTCGGTCCGCTTGGTCACCAGAAAGCGGTGTGCGCCCGGCGCCAGGCCGTTGGCAACCACATACGCCTTGCTTCCCTTGTCGGCCTGCAGGATGACCGGCTGGCGGGCGCCGTCGATGAAGACGTTATAGAAATTCTGGCCGCGCTCGTCGTCGAGCACGATCGCCAGCGACGTGCCGGTGAAACGGCCGGCGATCTGCGTGCCCGCCCAGCTCAGGATCGGCGCGGTCTTGTCACGGTCATCGATGCGGCCCGTGTATTGCAGGTAGTCGTGGTCGGGCGCGATGCGGTTGACCGCCGACGCCGGGACCAGGTGAAGCAGGCCGACAACGGCCAGCGTGAGCAGGTGGGCAAGCTTTTTCATGGAATCCTCAATGGAAAAGGCCGGGTGCATGCACCCGGCCCGGTTCGAACCAGTATTGCCCTTACAGCTTGATGGTCACCGCCTTGCCGTCATACGACACCGACTTGTCGGCCGCGTCCAGATTGTCCGCCGTCGACACGCCCGGCTTGATCAGGCGCACCTTGAACTCGCGCTTCATCGGCATGCCCTTGTACTGGCCGGCGCGCTCGCCGATCTGCACGACGCCCGTCTTGTCGTCGTACGCGATCGGGATGCGGCTGGCTTCACCGCGCTGGTAGGCATTGGTCACGCCGTCATCCTCATACAGCGTGGCCACGCCATTGGCGCCGGCATAGACGAACAGCGTCACCGGCGCATCCGGCTTCTCATCGACGTACTGCGTCACCGGGCCAGCCGTGATGACCGAACCCGCCTTGACGAACAGCGGCATGCGTTCGCGCGGCGCCTGCACGGTGCGCGAGGCGCCGCCCTTGAACCGTTCGCCGGTATGGAAGTCATACCAGTCGGCGCCTGCAGGCAGGTACACCTGGCGCGACGTTGCCTTGTACTCGTACACCGGCGCCACCAGGAACGATGGACCGAACATGTACTGGTCCTTGATGTTCTTGACCTTCTCGTCGTGCGGGAAGTCCATCACCAGGCCGCGCATCATCGTGCCGGACGCGTAGTGGGTGTCGGCCGCCATCGTGTAAATGTACGGCATCAGGCGGTAGCGCAGCTTCAGGTACCACACCATATTGTCGCGCATGGCGTCGTCGCCATTGGCGATATTGTAGATCTCGCGCTTGACGACTTCGCCGTGCGAACGGAACAGCGGCGTGAAGGCGCCGAACTGGAACCAGCGCTGGTTCAGCTCACGCCATTCCTTCATGTCTTCCGGATTCGCATCGGCGCGCGAGGTGACGCGATTTTCCTGGGCCGACCCCACGTCGCCCGTCTGGTAGCGCACTTCCTGGGCATAGCCGCCGATATCGTGGGTCCAGTTCGGGACGCCCGACATCGACATATTCGTGCCCGACGCAATCTGGTCGTACAGATTGTTCCAGCGCCCGACCGTATCGCCACTCCATACCGCCACCGAGTGCCGCTGGATGCCGGCGAAGCCCGAGCGCGACAGGATGAACTGACGCTTGTCCGGCTGGTCGCGCGCCAGTCCATCGGCCATCGCGCCCGTGCTGACCAGGCTGTAGGGGTTGAACGTGATTTCGCCGGCGCCGTAGACGGTCGGGCCAATCAGCTCCTTGAAGTCTTCCAGGCGGCTGTTCGACAAGACGTCAGGTTCGGTATTGTCCATCCACCAGGCGTCAAAGCCCAGGTCGACGAGCTTCGTCTTCATCTGGCG
Organism: Massilia aurea; assembly: GCF_040790145.1. GTDB lineage: Bacteria > Pseudomonadota > Gammaproteobacteria > Burkholderiales > Burkholderiaceae_D > Telluria > Telluria aurea_C. The sequence continues at coordinate 285,199 of NZ_JBFMMP010000001.1, read as the reverse complement.
ATAGTAGATATCGCGCGCTTCCTTGGTGTACGGATCGTAGTGGCTGTTCAGGTAACCCTTGCCGACCCAGTCGCGCGAGCCATTCTCGACGTTCTTGGTCCACATGAAGCCCTTGGACTCGAACTCCTTGTAGTTGTCGGTGTTGGCGTAGAACTTGCCCCACACGGACAGCATGATGCGCGCGTTCTGCTTGTGCACCGCGTCGACCATGCCTTTCGGATCCGGGAAGCGGGTCTTGTCGAAGTCGTGCGAACCCCAGCCGTCTTCGGGCCAGTAGAACCAGTCCTGCACGATGTTATCGAGCGGCCAGCCGCGCTTGCGGTATTCGCTCACCGTGTCGAGCAACTGCTGCTGCGTTTCGTAGCGCTGGCGCGATTGCCAGAAGCCGTACGACCATTTCGGCATCATCGGCTGCTGGCCCGTCAGGTGGCGGTAGCCGGCGATGGCGCGGTCCATGTTCTCGCCGCTGATGACGTAGTAGTTGATCCCTTCGGCGATTTCGGACGACAGCGTCAGCGAATGGCGCTCGGGGGACGGCAGCGGATTGTTGTGGGTGATCGCGACCATGCCGCCCGACGGCTTCCATTCGAGGTGCAGCTTGACCGGCTTGTTCTTCGCGAACTTGACCTCGAAGTTGTGGTACCACGGGTTCCAGCCCATGCGCCACACGTCCATGACTTCCTTGCCGTCGACCGTCAGCTTGGCGTAGTCCGACGAGTACAGCTGCATCTTGTGCACGCCCGGCTTGTCGCTGCTCATGGTGCCTTCCCAGACCACGCGCACGTCTTTCAGCTCCTTGTGCGGGCCGAGTTCTTTCGGCCAGTTGTCGTCGAGGTCTTTCAGGTACTGGTAATCGATGTCTTTCTCTTGCCGCGTGAGCGCCAGCTTGCCGCCGATGTAGTAGCGCGCCGTCAGGCCTTCGCTCTTGCCATCCGCGCCGCGCAGCACCAGGTCGCGCGACATATGGTCGTACGGCGTCTGGTCGCCAAAGCGCGAGATCGAGTTGTTGTCCCACAGGACGCCATAGCCCTTGTCGGACACGACGAACGGCACCGCGGCGATCATATTATGCTGCTGCAGCAGCACGTCTTCCCCGTTGTAGTTCATCTGGTTGTTCTGGTGCTGGCCCAGGCCGTAGTACGCATCCTTCGTGCCGTGGTTGAAGCCCTGCTTGATCGCCACGAAAGGCTTGCCGCCCACGGTGACGGGCGTCATCGACTCGGACGCCTGCGCCAGGAAGCGCTTGCCGGCGGCGTCGAAAAAGGCGACCTGGCCGTCCTTCAGCGACACGGTGGCGGCGATCTTGCCGGCCTTGAGCTGGACCGAGTCCTTGCCTGGCGTGACGGTGAAGGCGCAGCTGCTCGCGCACGGCTTGGCGACGGTCATCAAGGACGGCGTCAGGGTCTTGTCGGCCTGGTCGAGCTTGACCACCTGGACGATGTTGTCGCTCATGAGGTTCAGCCGCACCACCTTGGCGCCGCTGTCCGGCCGCACTTCGATGCCGGTGGCCGTTTGCTGGAAGGTGCCGGCATCGGCCCCGAGGCTTGCAACCAAGGTCAGCGCTGCGGCCGCCACTTGTGTCATACGCATTTGTCGATCTCCTGTTGTGTTCTGCGCTGCCGGTCCCGATGACCGGCGCGTTACTCTTGTTCTGCTTACTCTTGATAGGTGCCCAGCCTGACCTTGAGGACGGTCGGCGTGGCCGGCAGGTTCAGGCCATAGTCGGTCTGGTCGCCATTCCAGTTGCGCTCCATGACCCATTTGCCGCTGGCGTCGAAGCGCCCTTCTTCCACGCGCGCAAGCATCGACGGCTTGCCGTCGTTGGCGCCGCTGCCGGACAGCTTCACACGCGCCTGCTGGCCAACGATGACGAATTCGTTGTCGCCGATCTGCGCGAACGCGACGCCGCCGCTTGGCTGCTCGGTGCCCGACTGGTACTCGTTCTTGTCCTTGAGGTACTGGCGCTCGCCGAACTGGAATTCGCGGAACTCGACGTTCGCCTTCCAGCCTTTCATCGCCACCGTCTGCGCAGCGCGGTCGTCGCCCTCGGCCACGCCGTAGGTCCGGCCTTCGAGCGCCCAGCGCGCCCACTGACGCGCCATCGGCGCGAACACGCCGTACACCTTCGCGAATGGCTCGACCATCCGTTTATCGGTGTGTTTGGCGCCCAGCGGGTAGTTGCTGTACTCGGCGTAATCGAGACCGAATGGCGCGACGCCGATCGCGCCCATGCCGAACGCCTGGTACACGTAGCGCGCATACGCCGGCGCATTGCCCATCTCGGGAATCATCAGCGCGTTGTCGGGCCGTTGGAACGATTTAAGGATCGCCGTCACCTTGTTCGACTCGGGCATGTAGATGTCGGGTGCGGCGAAATCGATGTGAGGCGCCGCAGCTTTATAGATATCGAGCACGTCGTACGTCGGGCCGCCGCTGGCGAAGTTGCCCTTCCACGGCGTCGCCGGCTCATCCGCCAGCGCCGGTTCGCGCAGCGCGTTGTTGACAAACATCGGCAGGTCGTAGACGGCGCGGCCGGCCTTGGCGATCGACTCGATGTAGCTGGCGATCGCCCACGAATGGAAGTACTGGTCGGCGTAGTCGCCATACACCTGCGTCCAGGTGCCGCTCTTCACGCCCGGTACCTTCGGCGCCTGGCGCGCCACGACGGCCGCCGGCACCGGCTGCTCGAACGCGGCTTGTGCGCGCTGGCCGTAGTCGCGTGCAAAACCATACGTGCCCACCTCGTTCTCGACCTGCACCATGATCACCGTGCGCTGCGCGCTGTCGATCTTCTTGATGTGCTCCATCATGCGCACGAATGCGCGCCGGTCCAGCCTGAGCGTCTCTTCGGCAAACGGCGAGTGGCTGTAGACGGTCTTGCCGTCTTTATCCTTCATGCGCGGAAAGCGCTGGTTGTCGAACTTGACCCATTCAGGCAGGTAGCCGGGGCCCGTATTTTTCCAGGTGCCGAACCAGACGATCACGAGACGGATATTGTTCTCGCGCGCGCCCTTCACCAACGCGTCGAGGAAGCTGAAATCGAAGCTGCCTTCCTTAGGCTCGATCTGTTCCCATGCGATCGGCATCTCGAGCGTGTTGGCCCTGGCGTCCTTGAGCGCGGCCCACACCTTCGGCAAGGCGGCCGGATAGTTGCTGGAGTTGTGGGCCTGGCCCGCCAGCATCAAGAACGGCGCGCCATCGACGATCAGGGCGTGGCGGCCATCCTTGGTTTCCAGGCGTGGCAGCTCGGACGCGGCCAGCGCGCTGTGGGCCATCAAGGCCATGCACAGCGGCGCGGCATACCGCAGGCGGCGGGCAATCTGGTTCAGGGTCATGCGGGTTGTCTCCTTCGTGGTGTCGTTTTTTCTATCTGGTTTTTTTCACTTGAACAGCGAGGCGGATACCGTGCGGCTCTGCCCTTTCTTGAGTTCGACCTCGGTCACCCAGGCGCCATAGCGCAGCTTGACCTTGCCGTCCACTGACGGCGCGCGGACGGTGACGTTCTTGAGCAGGCCCTTGCGCCAGACGATGTCGACCTCGAAGCCGCCGCGTGCGCGCAGTCCCTTGACCGAGCCGGTGGCCCAGGCCTTGGGCAGCGCAGGCAAGACCTGGATCTCGTCGGCGTGCGACTGCACCAGCATCTCGGCGACAGCGGCCGTCGCGCCGAAATTGCCGTCGATCTGGAATGGCGGATGCGCGTCGAGCATGTTCGGATAGGTGCCGCCGGCGTTGTTATGCTCCGAGAAGATGCCGCCCTGTTCGGACGCGCGCGCGCCCGGCGCGGCCAATACGCCGCGCAGCATGCGGTAGGCGCGCTCGCCGTCGTGCAGGCGGGCCCAGAACGCCATCTTCCAGGCCATCGACCAGCCGGTGCCGGCGTCGCCCCGCGCTTCCAGCGTGCGTTTGGCGGCCGCCGCCAGCTCGGGCGTCTTCACGGGCCCGATCTGGCGCCCCGGGAACAGCGCGAACAGGTGCGAGACGTGACGGTGCGTGTCGCTGGGCGTGTCGAGGATCGGGTCATGCTTTTCGTCGAGCCACTCGAGCAACTGGCCCCAGCTGCCGATGCGCGGGCCGGCCAGGCGGTCGCGCATATTGGTCAACTCGGCGCGCCATTCGGGATCCATCTTCAGGATGCCGGCCGCCTCGATCGTGTTGTTAAACAGGTCCCACACGATTTGCTGGTCATACGCGATGCCGTCTTCGACCGGGCCGTGCTCGGGCGACCAGCCCTGCGGGGCCACCAGGCGACCGTCCGGCAGCACCTTCAAATAGTCCTGCCAGAACAAGGCCGCTTCCTTCATCATCGGATAGGCGTTCTCGCGCAGGAAGCGCTCGTCGCGGGTGAATGCGTAGTGCTCCCAGAAGTGCTGGGCGTACCAGGCGTTGCCGGTCTTGTTCCACAGGTAGCCCATCGCGCCGAACGGATTCGATTCGGTGCGCAGCGTCCAGCCGCGGATCGGCGCGCCGTCCTTGCCCTTGAACTCCTGCGCCGTCTGCTGGCGCCATACCGGCGCCAGGCCGTTCACGAAACCGAAGAACGGTTCGGCCAGCTCGCTCAGGTTGGCCACCTCGGCCGGCCAGTAATTCATCTGGATGTTGATGTTGGTGTGGTAGTCCGAGTTCCACGGCGGCGCGTAGCTGTTGTTCCACAGGCCTTGCAGATTGGCCGGTAGCGAGCCGCGCGAGCTGGCGGTGAGCAGGTAGCGGCCGTACTGGAAGTACTGGGCTTCGAGTTCCGGGTCGCCCCCTTCCTTCGTGTAGGCGAGCAGGCGCGCATCGGTCGGCAGCGCGCGGCGCTCGGCAAGCGTGGGGCCCAGGTCGATCTCGACCCGCTTGAGCAGGCTGCCCAGGTCGCGCTCATGCTCGCTGCGCAGCTCGTCGACCGGCCGCGCGGCGGCGGTGCTCACTTGCTGGGTGACGCGTGCGAGCGGATGCCCGCCCTCGAAAGCGCGCGCCGCATCGAGCACGAAGCTGGTGCCGGCGCCGAGCACCAGCGTCACCGAATTGGCGTTCGTGAAGCCGATCCCCTTGCCGTCGACCGCCAGCTTGCCACCGTCATGCAGCACCTGCACCTGGCTGGCGTAACTCATCACATTGGTGCTGGGGGTCTGGTCCGGCAGCACAAAGCCGGCCAGTGTGCCCGATGCATACAGGCGGTTGCCCGTGACAGCCAGATGGGCGCCGTGGCGGTCCGTCAGCGCGACGCTGCCCGTGTAGCGGCCCGGCTTGTCGGCAGAAAGACGCAGCACGATCACCTGCGCCGGATGGCTGGCCCAGGCTTCGCGCTTGTAGTTCACGCCATTGTGGGTGTAGGTGACAGTGTGCACGCCGCGCACCAGGTCGAGCGTGCGGCGGTAGTTGGTGGCCCCCGCAGCGTGGGCCGGCAGGTCGACCAGCAGGTCGCCGAACGGCTGGAAGGCGCCCATCGTCCTGTCGTCGCCAGTCCAGAGCGTGATGTCATTGAATTGCAGATGCTCGCGGCCCGGCTGGCCGAAGACCATGGCGCCGATGCGGCCATTGCCGATCGGGAGCGCTTCTTTTTCCCAGCCGGTGTCATTGTCTTGTGCAGGAGTGTCGTAGCGCAGCACGAGGTCGGGGGTGGCCAGCGCGGCGCCGGCACAGACCAGGGTAGCGGCGGCAAGCGCCATGCGAAGCGTGTGATGTAGATTCATTGGGTAACAGGCCTTCCATGCACGATGCCGCGTCCGGCAGTGCTCATGTAGACGACGCCGAAGCGGTTCATGTCGCCGACGATGAAGTGGCCGTCGCCAGGGCCGCCATACTGGTGCGCGTCATCGTTGATGCGCTGCCAGGTGAGGCCCGTGTCGAGCGAGCGGTAGATGCCGCGCACGCCCTTCACGCTGCCCCAGATGAACACCGTCGGATAAGTTTTGCCCTGGGCCGCCTTGCCGAAACCAACCGCGCCGCAGTAGTCGATATCGAATACCGGCTTGAAATTGGCGCCGCCATCAATCGAGCGCGCCAGGCCGCCCTGCCTGAGCGGCGCCCAGAGGTCGCCTTCGCGTTCGGGCGCTGCGCGGATCAGGCGCGAGCCGCCTGCCGGCAGGCTGGCGCGCGGCGCAAACGTGGCGCCGCTGTCGCTGCTTGCGACCAGGGCCTTGTCATCATACGCGTAGAACACGTTGCCGCGCACCGGATCGGCGACGGCGCGCATCCGGTTGCCGTTCAAACCTGCCACCGGCGTCCAGGTGGCGCCCGTGTCGCCGGACCGGAACGAGGTTGTCGAATCTTGCGGCGTGTGCACGATCGTGGCGCCGTCGCTCGAGATGGCGACCTGGCCGCGCTTGCCCTGCATCGTCGCGGTCTTGCGCCAGCTGGCGCCGCCGTCGCGGGTGACCAGCATCGCGTCGCCGACGCGGACCATGGTGCCGGGCCGGCGCGCCGCCGCATCGAGGCCGGTGGTCGTGCCGATCTCGGGCTTGTGGATGCGGCCATGGCGCGTCGGGTCGTCGTGCACGAAGCCGTCGTAGTCGCCAATCGCCGACACCAGCGGCGCGCCGGGCATGCTGACCAACCCAAGCGGCACCGTCTCTTCGAGGCCCTTGACGGTGAACGTCCAGGTGGCCGGCGCGGCATCGATGTTCGCGGTGCGAAAGACGCCATTGCCGGACGTGACCCACACTGCGCGCGGGTCGCGCGGATCGAATTCGACGGACCCGGCCCAGTGGATGGCGTGGCCTTCGAGCCACGGCACGCCGGCGGCATCGCGCTTGAAGCCCCGTGCGATGACGTCGGTCCAGGTGGCCCCCGCGTCATTCGACACCAGGATGCGGTCGCCCTTGGCGTCGCCCTGACGGATGAACGTGTTGATGGTCGAGACGACGAGCCGGCGCGGGTTGGTCGGGTCGACGCTGATCCCGGCGAACGGGCGCGTCCAGCCGGCGGGCGTGATGTCGGTCCATGCCCCGCTGGCGATCGCGTAGCGCCACACCTGGCCGCGCTGCATCGGTTCCAGGCCGCGCTTGTCCGGGTGCGGGCCGGCGCCGTCGGCATAGGCAATGTACAGATTGCCCGCGCCGTCGAATGCGGCGCGTTGCGGCATCAAGGTTGTCGGTGCGCCGGCAACCGGCTTGAAGCTTGCGCCGGCGTCGTCGCTGCGGTACAGATTGGGGCCGACGCTGCCGAAGCGCGAGACGCCGACAAAGACGCGGCGCGCGCCGCCGCCATTGACGCTGGCCGGGTCGGGCAGCACGATGTTCAGGCCGACGTCGTTCGGCGTGGTCGTTACCGGCAGCGCGGCGTTACGCTGCCAGGTTTTACCTGCATCGCTGCTGGTGAACAGGCCGTCGCGACGCGAGCCGAGGTACAGGTGCTGATTCGATCCAGGATCGACCGCGAGCCGTTCACCGTTTTGCCGGCCGAAGCCATTGCCGTGGGTTTTGAACTGGGTCGTGACATCGACGACGTCGAAGGTCTTGCCGTAGTCGGTCGAGCGCAGGATGGCGCTGCGGCCGCCGTTCAGGTAGGCGATGCCGGCCAGCAGCCAGACGTTGGCGGCGTTGTGCGGGTCGATTGCCAGCGCATCGATGCCCAGGAAGCCCGTCTGGTCTTCGCCAACCCAGTCGAGCAGCGGGTGCCAGCGGCCTTCCTTCGCGCTCCAGCGGTAGGCGCCGCCGACGTCGGTGCGGGCGTAAGCCACGTCCGGCTCGCTGCGGCTCGGGATGACGGCGGTGACGAAGCCGCCGCCACCGATAGCGACGCTGTCCCAGAGATAGACGGTATCCGTTGGCACGGGACTGGCCGGGGACGCCGGGGTGACCGAACTGGCGGTGGATGAATTCGTGGCCGTGGCCGTGGCGGCGGCTGCGACGACGATGGCCGCAACCGCGCCCACGAACACGCCGAGCTGGCGCGCGTACGTGGAAGGCATACTGTCTCCTGATTGTTTTTATCTGCCGCGCTTTGTGCACATCCATGTGCAGCGCTTATTAGCTTGCTGCAAACCATGCTAAACAATACAGACGGCGCTGGCAAGCAGAATGTTCGCGCTAACAAACAATTTACAGGATACGCGGAGAGATTCTTCCTGCGTTCTGCACGGAGCCATGATTGCGTATAACATTGTCGACCTAGACCAATTCCAAACCAGGAGATAGCATGAACATCAGCGGTGAAATGATCATTGGCCAGCGCATCGTGCGCGGCGCAGCCGGCACTGTCCGCGCCTGCAACCCGACCACGAAGCAGGATATCGAGCCCGAATTCGGCCTGGCGACAGCCGACGACCTGGCCAGCGCCTGCGCCCTGGCCGACGCCGCCGTCGAGCCGTACCGCGCGCTGAGCCTCGAAGAACGCGCCAACTTTCTCGAGACGATCGCCCAGCGCATCCTCGACCTGGGCCCGGCGCTGATCGAGCGCGCCAGCCAGGAAAGCGGCTTGCCGACGGCGCGCCTCGAAGGCGAACGCGGTCGCACGGTGGGTCAACTGCGCCTGTTCGCCAAGGTCGTGCGGGACGGCCTGTTCCTGGAAGCGACGCTCGACTCGGCCCTGCCCCAGCGCACGCCGCCACGCGCCGATCTGCGCATGCGAAAAATCCCGGTGGGCGCAGTCGCCGTGTTCGGCGCCAGTAACTTCCCGCTTGCTTTCTCGGTGGCCGGCGGCGACACCGCCTCGGCGCTGGCGGCCGGCTGCCCGGTCGTCGTCAAGGCGCACAATGCGCACCTTGGCACGTCAGAACTCGTGGGCAAGGCGGTCTTGCAGGCGGCGCTCGACTGCGGCATGCCCGAAGGCGTGTTCTCGCTGCTGATCGGCGAAGGCAACCAGGTCGGCGGCGACCTGGTGAGCCACCCGGCGATTCGCGCAGTCGGCTTCACCGGCTCGCGCGCCGGCGGCCTGGCGCTGGCGCAAATCGCCAGCCGCCGCAAGGAACCTATTCCCGTGTACGCCGAAATGAGCAGCATCAACCCGGTCTACCTTCTGCCGGGCGCCCTGGCCGCCGGCGGCGCCACGCTTGCCGGCGCCTTCGTCGATTCACTGACCATGGGCGTGGGCCAGTTCTGCACCAACCCGGGCCTGGTGATCGCGCAGGCCGGGCCGCAGCTCGACGCCTTCCGCAGCGCAGCGACGGCAGCGCTGCAACTCAAGCCGGCCGGCACGATGCTCACGGCAGGCATCCATGACGCTTATTCGAAGGCCGTGGGCCTGCGCGCCGGCATTGCTGGCGTCACGCTCGTCGCCCATGGCAGCAGCGAAGGCGCGGGCTGCGCGGCGAAAGCGGCGCTGTACGAGTGCGACGCCGCCACGTTCCTGGCCAATCCGGCGCTGGAAGAAGAAATCTTCGGCCCGGTGTCGCTCTTGATCGCCTGCCGCGACGAGGCAGAGATACTGGCCGTGACGCGCCACCTGGAAGGCCAGCTGACGGCCACCGTGCATGCGGTCGCGAGCGACCATGCGCTGGCCGGCGCCCTGCTGACGCTGCTCGAACGTAAAGTGGGCCGCATCCTGTTCAATGGCTTTCCGACCGGTGTCGAGGTGTCGCATGCGATGGTGCATGGCGGGCCGTTCCCGGCCACGACCGATCCGCGCAGCACATCGGTGGGCGCGACCGCGATCGAGCGCTTCCTGCGCCCGGTGTGCTACCAGGATGTACCGGCCGGCCTGCTGCCGGATGCGCTCAAGGATGGCAATCCATTGCGGATCGCGCGCCTTGTCGATGGTGAAATGACGCTGCCGGCATAAGGGCAGCGCAGTCAGTAGACAGACCGGGGTCGAACGCAGGTTCGACCCCTTTTTATACGGCGCTGTCAACGTTAAATAGGGGCCAGCATTGAACTGATGAGCAGTCCCGTGGTCCAACTCCTGCCGCCATCAGCAGGAGTCGCCCATGAAGACGCCGCGTTTCAAGAGTTGGTTTGCCAGGCTGCCAGTGCTGAACGGGCCGCAGCGCCGGCAGGTACTCGATGCACTACGTCCCTTGGCCGGGCTCGACCAAGTGGTCGCCCTGATCGATCAAGTCCGGTCGCCCGGTCGCTGCTGTCCCAGCTGTGGTGGCGCGCGCTGCCACCGGCACGGTGTCGCCAACGATCTGCAACGCTTTCGCTGCTGTGCCTGCGGACGCACGTTCAATGACCTGAGCGGCACGCCGCTGGCGCGGCTCAGGCTCAAGGCCAAGTGGCTCGAGTATTCGCAAACGCTGCTCGATTCCCTTCCGGTGCGCAAGGCGGCAGACCGGATCGGCGTCCATCGCAACACGGCATTCCGATGGCGCCACCGCTTCCTGACCTGGGTCAAGCTCGACCGTCCAGCCTGCCTGACTGGCATCGTCGAGGCCGATGAGACGTTTTTGCTCGAATCGCAAAAAGGTTCACGCAAGCTCGACCGGCCAGCGCGCCGTCGCGGCGGGCGTGCCAGCACACGCGGCATCTCGCGTGAACTCGACTGCATCCTGGTGGCGCGCGACCGTCATGGCAACACCATCGATGCTGTCACCGGCCGCGGCGCACTCACGGCGGCGCAACTCGAACGCGACTTGCTGCCCAAGCTCGACCGGCAGGCACTGCTGGCTACGGACAGCAATGCCGCCTACCGCGCCTTTTCACGCAAGCACAAGATTGCGCACGAGGCCGTCAATCTGCGCGCCGGCGTGCGGGTCAGAAACGCGGGCACCAGCGCCATCCACGTTCAGAACGTCAATGGCTATCACCAGCGCTTCAAGGCCTGGCTGCTGGGCTTTCGCGGCGTAGCATCGCGCTACCTGCCCAACTATCTGGGCTGGCGCTGGGCGCTCGACGGCCGCCGGATCAAGTCCGCAGAACAATTGATGAGCATCGCGATCGAGGTCATCAACACCTAATGTGTACTGCGCCTTTTATACTTAGCGCGTGCTGCTGCGCGTCGCTACATCCAGCCACACCGCCAGCGTCAGGATCAAACCCTTGACGATCATCTGCCAGTAGGCGTCGACGTCCAGCATCGACATGCCGTTATCCAGGCTCGCCATCACCAGCGCCCCGACCAGCGCGCCATGCACGGTGCCTGCACCGCCGCGCATCGAGGTGCCGCCGATGAAGCAGGCTGCAATCACGTCCAGCTCCGCCGACACGCCGGCCGACGGCGAACCGGCCGCCAGGCGCGCCGTGTTGATCAGGCCAGCCAGCGCGCACATCAGGCCCATCAGGCCGAAGATCCACAGCTTGACCTTGCGCACGTCAATGCCCGACAGGCGCGTCGCTTCCATATTGCTGCCCACCGCGTAGATGCGCCGACCGAACACGGTCTGGCGCGCGATATAGCTGAACACGCCCAGCAGCACCAGCAGGATCAGCACCGGCAGCGGAATACCTTCATAGCTGTTGAAGGTCGAGATCAGGCCGGCCAGGACAACGCCCGCCACTACCACGCGCAGCGCCGAACGCCACATCGGAATCACCGGCAGCTTGTGGCGCGCCTGGCTCGCGCGCTGGCGCCAGACGAGCACGCAGCTCAGGATGAACAGGCCCACGCCCAGGATACTGCCCCACAATGGCGGCAGATAGGCCTGGCCCAGCTGCTCCATACCCGGCGAGACGGGCGCGATGGTGGCGCCATCGGTCAGGCCGAGCACGACCCCGCGATACGCCAGCATCCCGCCAAGGCCGACAATGAACGAGGGTATGCCCGCATACGCCGTCAGGTAGCCGTTGAGGAACCCGCACAACAGGCCCGCGCCCAGCACGATCGCCACCGACATGGGCAACGGCAAGCCGTGCGTGACGTCGAGCACCGCCGCCATGCCGCCCAATAGCCCAAGGAGCGAGCCGATGGACAGGTCGATTTCGCCGGCGATGATGACGAACACCATGCCGCAGGCGAGGATGCCGGTGATCGACATCTGGCGCATCAGGTTCGACAGGTTGCGCGCCGACGTGAAGCCGCCGTCCGTCTTCCAGCTGAAGAACGCCCAGATCAGCGCGATCGCCACCAGCAGCGCCAGAATTTTGTACTGCGTGAAAATGCGTTTGAAGGTCGTCGTGTTCATTGTGTGATGTCGGTTGTCATGTGTGGTTCGATGGTGAAGCTGCCTGGCCCAGGGCGGCGGCAAGCACCGTTTCCTGGCTCAGGTTCTGGTTGACGAAGTCGCCGCACAGGCGCCCTTCCTTCATCACCAGCACGCGGTCGGACACGCCCAGTACTTCGGCCAGCTCGGACGAGACCATGATGATCGCGATGCCCTGCGCCGCCAGCTCCAGCATCAGTTTGTAGATCTCGAACTTGGCGCCGACGTCCACGCCGCGCGTCGGTTCGTCCAGGATCAGCACTTTCGGGCCGGTCAGCAGCATCTTGGCCAGCACCGCCTTTTGCTGGTTGCCGCCCGAGAGCGATGTAATCGGCAAGGCCGGCGTGGCGGTCTTGAGCGCCAGCCGGCTGATTTGCTCGCTGACCGCGCCGGCTTCTTCGTTGTCGTCGATGCGGCTGCCATGCGAAAAGCGCGGCAGCACCGACAGCGTGATGTTCTCGCCCACCGACAGGTCGCGCACGATGCCGTGGTGCTTGCGGTCTTCGGGCACCAGCGCGAAGCCGGCGCGGATGGCTTTCAAGGGCTCGGACGTATCGGCCTTGCTGCCCTCGAGCCAGACTTCGCCTTCGTGCTTGCCCGGATACGCGCCGAAGATGGCCGTCACGAGCTCGGTGCGGCCGGCGCCGACAATGCCGGCGATACCGAGGATTTCGCCGCGCCGCACCTGGAACGACACGTCGTCGACCTTCTTGCGGCGCGGTTGCTCCGGGTCGTAGCAGGTGATGTGGCGCGCCTCCATGACCACCTCGCCCACCGGATGCGGGAGCGACGGGTACATCTGGCTCATCTCGCGCCCGCACATCTGGCTGACGATGCGATCCACGCTCATCGCGTCCATCGGCGTGGTGGCGATATGCTTGCCGTCGCGGATGACGACGACCGTGTCGCAGATGGCCGCGACTTCTTCGAGCTTGTGCGAGATGTACACGCACGCGACACCCCGGCTTTTCAGGTCGCGGATGATGTCGAGCAGGACGGCAATCTCGGACGCCGTGAGCGACGCCGATGGCTCGTCGAGGATCAGGATGCGCGCGTTCTTGTTCAGCGCCTTGCCGATCTCGATCAGCTGCTGGTGCCCGCCGCCGTAATGCTTCACCGGCAGCACCACGTTTACGTCGGGCAGCTTCAGGCCGCGCAGTATCTCCTGGGCCTTGTGGTTCATCGCCGGATAATCCATGCGCCCGCCGGGCAGCGTGATCTCGTTGCCAAGGAAGATATTCTCGGCCACGCTCAGTTCGGGCACGAGCATCAGTTCCTGGTGGATGATGATGATGCCGGCGTCTTCGGTCTCGCGCACCGAACGCGCGCGCAACGGCTGGCCATCGAAGACGATCTCGCCCTCCCAGGTGCCGTGCGGGTAGACCGCCGACAGTACCTTCATCAGGGTCGATTTGCCGGCCCCGTTTTCGCCGCACAGGCCGATGCATTCGCCCGGCCGGATCGCCAGGTCGATGCCGTCGAGCGCAGGCACCCCATTGAATCGCTTGGCGATTCCCTTCATTTCAAGCAGATAGCCGGACATCGAACGACGCGCCTCCAAACATGACACCACCCGGCCGAGCGGCGCGGGCGCTGCAATTGAGCTGAGAGTCAGTTGCGACTCACTCAGTTGCGACTCACTCAGTTGCGATTCATTTACCCGCGAGCTGGCCCTGGGTATAGAAACCGTCCTTGACCAGCAGGTCGACGTTGCCCTTGTTGAGCAGGATCGGCTTGAGCAGCACGGTGTTGACCTGCTTGAAGCCGTTATTGAGTTGCGCGTTGTAGGCGGGCTTCTCGTTGCGCACCAGTTGCACGGCCAGCGTCGCGGCGCTGGTAGCGATATTGCGCAGCGGTTTGTAGACCGTCATCGACTGTGTGCCGGCGATCACGCGGCGCACTGCCGCCAGGTCGGCGTCCTGGCCCGACACCGGCACCTTGCCGGCCAGCTTCTGCGAGGCCAGCGCCTGGATCGCGCCGCCAGCGGTGGCGTCGTTGGAGGCCACGACGGCGTCGATCTTGTTGCCGTTGGCGGTCAGCGCATTCTCGACGATGGCCATCGCTTCGGACGGGCTCCAGTCCTTGACCCACTGGCGGCCGACGACCTTGATGTCGCCCTTGTCGATCAGCGGCTGCAGCACGGTCATCTGGCCTTCGCGCAGGATCTTGGCATTGTTGTCGGTCGGCGCGCCGCCCAGCAAGTAGTAGCTGCCTTTCGGTTTGAGCGCGACGATCGCCTGCGCCTGCAGCTGGCCCACGGCCTTGTTGTCGAACGAGATGTAGGCGTCGACGTCGGCGTTCAGGATCAGGCGGTCGTACGACAGCACCTTGATCTTGGCCTTCTTCGCTTCGCGGATCGCGTTATTCAGCACAGTGGCGTTGTACGGCACGATGACCAGCACGTCGACGCCGCGCGAGATCAGGTTCTCGATCTGGGCGATCTGGCGCTGCTCGCTGGCGTCGGCCGATTGTACGTACACCTTGGCGCCGAGCTTTTCGGCCGCGCCGATGAAGTAGTCGCGGTCGCGCGTCCAGCGCTCCAGGCGCAGGTCGTCGATCGAAAAACCGATCTTCGGATTCTTGGCGTCGGCCATGGCGGGCGCGGATACGGACGCGAACAAGACGGCGCAACCGATGCCGACTGCGGTGATAAGTTTTTTCATGCTTTGTCTCCTGATTATTGATCGACGCCTGAACGCTACCGTTCCGGCGAAGTACCGTCATTCTGCTCAAGAATTGGTATTTATGCCAATCATTACGCCACTTTTAGTAGGGCTTAATGGTTATGCCTTGGCATCGCACCGGCCACGGCCCGATACGGCAAGGCCAGTTCCATGCAGGCGCCCGTGTGAAGCTGGCCGACCGTGGCGCGATAGATCTCTTGCCACGGGGTCTGGCTTGGCGGAATCGCCGGTGGTGTATCGAGCTTGCGTGCCTCGAGTTCGGCATCCGGCAGCAGCACGTCGCAGCGCCCGTGCACCAGGTCCACGCGAACCACGTCGCCCGTGCGCAGCAGCGCCAGGTTGCCGCCGGCCGCGCTTTCGGGCGACGCATTCAGGATCGACGGGCTGTCCGAGGTGCCCGACTGGCGCCCGTCGCCAAGCGTCGGCAGGTTGCTGATGCCCTGCTTGATCAGGGCGTCGGGCGGCTGCATATTGACCACTTCGGCCGAACCAGGCCAGCCAATCGGCCCCGCGCCGCGAATGACCAGCATCGTGTGCTCGTCGATGCCGAGGGCCGGATCGTTGATGCGCGCGTGATAGTCGTCCGAGCCGTCGAACACGACGACCTTGCACTCGAAGCAGTTCTCGGCGCCCGGCGTGGCCAGGTAGCGCGCACGGAAACTTGGTGAAATCACGCTCGTCTTCATGATCGCGAAGTCGAACAGATTGCCCTTCAAGACCAGGAAGCCAGCATTTTCCTTGAGCGGATCGGCGAACGGGCGGATCATCTCGCGGTCCATCGTCTGGTGCATGACGACGTTCTGCGCCACGGTGGTGCCGGTCACTGTCAGCCGGTCCGAACGCAGCAGGCCAGCCTGATCGAGCTCCCACATCACGGCCGGCACGCCGCCCGCGCGATGGAAGCGCTCGCCCAGGTATTTACCGGCCGGCTGCATATTCAGCAGCAGCGGCACTTCGTAGCCGTAGGTCATCCAGTCTTCGGTCGTGATCTCCACGCCCGCATGGCGCGCCATGGCCATGATGTGCGGCTGCGCATTGCTCGAGCCGCCGATGGCCGCGTTGACCACGATCGCATCGAGGAACGCGTCGCGCGTGAGGATCTTGGATGGCCGCACGTCTTCCATCGCCAGGCCGACGATGCGCCGGCCCGTCTCGTAGGCCATCTGGCCGCGCTCGCGGTACGGCGCGGGAATCGCGGCGCAACCGGTGAGCGACATGCCCAGCGCTTCGGCCACGGCGTTCATCGTCGACGCCGTGCCCATTGTGTTGCAGTGGCCGGCGGACGGCGCCGAGGCGGTGGCGATGTTCATGAATTTCTGCTCGTCGATCGTGCCGGCGGCCAGCTGGCGGCGCGCCTTCCAGATCGCCGCGCCTGAACCGACCAGCTCACCGTCGAACCAGCCGTCGAGCATCGGGCCGCCCGACAGCACGATGGCCGGCATGTCAACGGTGGACACGGCCATGAGCTGGGCCGGCGTGGTCTTGTCGCAGCCGGTGGTGAGCACCACCGCATCGATCGGGTAGCCGTGCAGGATCTCGACCAGGCCCAGATAGGCCAGGTTGCGGTCGAGCGCCGCGGTCGGACGGCGACAGTTCTCGAAAATCGGGTGCAGCGGGAATTCCATCGGGATGCCGCCGGCGTCGCGGATCCCGTCGCGCACGCGCTTCACCAGTTCCAGGTGGATGCGGTTGCACGGCGTGATGTCGCTGCCGCTCTGGGCGATGCCGATGATCGGTTTGCCCGAGCGCAGTTCGTCGGGCGTGATCCCGTAGTTCATGAAGCGCTCGAGGTACAGCGCCGTCATGTCGATCCGCTCCGGATTGTCGAACCAGTCTTGCGACCGGAAGCGGAAGGTGGATTGCTGCTTGGTCATGCTGATGATTCTCCAGTTCGCGTTACAGGTGCAGCGCGTGTTGCGGCAGTCCCGGCGTCTCGGCGCGGAACGTAAACAGGCCGCCGGCCAGCGGCTGCGCCAGCAGGTCGGCGTCCGACAGGCCCTTGCGTGCGGTGGTCGCGAACACGGTGCGCAGGTCGTCGCCCCCAAAGGCCGGCTTGGTGATGTTCGCGCACGGGAAGCGCACTTCGCCGACCTTGCGCCCTTGCTGGTCGTAGCGGTCGATGCGCCAGCCGCCGAAGACCGCAACCCACAGATACCCTTCGGCATCGACGGCCATGCCATCCGGATGGCCGCTGCCTTCGTGCCGGATGAACAGGCGCTTGCCGGCGATGTCACCCGACGCGGTCAGGTCGAACGCGTAGATTTCGCGGGCCAGCGTGTCGGTGTGATACAGCGTGGCGCCATGCGGACAGACGGCCGGGCCGTTGGTGATGATGTAGCCGGTATCCATGCTGCGCGCGGGCGTGCCCGCGCCAGTGAAGCGGTACAGCGCGCCGGTGGCGTTGGCTTCGCCGTTGTCCATCGAGCCAAACCACAGCCGGCCTGCTGCATCGACGTGACCGTCGTTGAAGCGGTTGCCCGGCAGGTCGGCCTCGATGCGCGCCAGCGACATGAAGGCGCCGTCGTTCTCGGCAAAACGGTACAGGCCATCTTCGAGGCCGCATACCATGCCGCCGCCGGCCACCGGCGCGAGAAAGCCGATCTGCGATGGCGCGTCCCAGCTCTGGCGCGCACCGCCATCTTCGTTGCAGCGATGGATGCGGCGGCCCTTGATGTCGACGAACCAGATCTGGCGCCGCACTGCATCCCACAAGGCGCCCTCGCCCAGCGTTGCCGCCACGTCCCACAGGCAGTGCACGGGGGGTGTCGCGACGGCGGTCATGCGCCGTACCAGCCGGCGTCGACGAAGTATTCGCGGCCGCTGCAGCGGCGCGCGTTGTCGGACGCCAGGAACAGCGACAGCGCCGCCACGTCCTGCATCTCGACGCGCTGCGGCAGGCACTGGCCCGCCAGGATGCGCGCTTCTTCTTCCGGCGTGTGCCACAGCGCCTGCTGGCGCGGGGTGCGCACGGCGCCCGGGATCACGGTGTTGACGCGGATATTGTCGGGGCCGAGGTCACGCGCCAGGCCGCGGCTCATCGCTTCGATGGCCGCCTTGGCCATCATGTACAGCGACAGCTGGTTCGAGGCCAGGTACCACGAGATCGAACCGAAGTTCAGGATCACGCCACCGCCCTGGCGCCGCATCATGGCCACGGCCGCCTGCGTGCAGAAGTAGGTGTGGCGCAGATTGACCGCCATCCGGCTTTCATAGTAGGCGGGCGTCACGTCGTCGATGCCGTGGCGGTCGTCGTTGGCCGCGTTATTGAGCAGGATATCGATGCCACCGGCATCCTGCTCGATGGCGGCGAAGGTCGCGGCCAGCGCATCGAGGTCGGTCAGGTCGCACGGCATGAAGCGCGGCTTGTGCGCGGACCCGCCCAGCGAGTCGGCCAGCGCGCGTGAGGCGGCTTCGGCGATGTCGAGGAACCAGACCTGGGCGCCCTGGCTGGCGAACGCCGTTACCAGTTCGCTGCCGATGCCGGTGCCGCCACCGGTGATGACGACGCGCTTGTTGCGCAGGTCGGGATAGGTCGCGTAGACCAGGTTGGCAGGCGTAGAATCAAGGGTCGAATCGTGCATCGTAAGCTCGTGGTTATCGTGGAGCGCGCTGTCGGGCGGGGTCATGATGGGAGGCCGGCCAGCAGCTTGCGGCGGGCCAGGTTCTGGTACAGGGCGCGCACGCCGAAGGTCCATGGGGCGATGGCGTCGCTGCGACCGACCGTGTTGACCAGGGCGCCCAGCGCCGGCGTCGAGATGGTGACCGTGTCGCCCGGGTGGTGCGTAAAGCCGCCGCCGGCCGCATCGCGGTCCTTGATTGGCGAGAACATCGTCCCCAAAAACAGCATGAAGCCGTCCGGGTACTGGTGGTGTGCACCGCAGGTCTGGGCGACCAGGTCGAGCGGGTCGCGACTGATCTCGCGCATGCGGCTCGAACCGGCCAGCGTGAAGCCGTCGTCGGCGCCTTCGATCAGCATGCCCACTTCGCAGCCACGCAGCGTGTCGAGCGTGAAGTCGCCGTCGAACACGCGCACGAACGGGCCGATCGCGCACGAGCCGTTATTGTCCTTGGCTTTGCCGAGCAGCAGCGCGCTGCGCCCTTCGATGTCGCGCAGGTTCACGTCGTTGCCGAGCGCGGCGCCGACGATCTCGGCGCGGCT
Organism: Massilia aurea; assembly: GCF_040790145.1. GTDB lineage: Bacteria > Pseudomonadota > Gammaproteobacteria > Burkholderiales > Burkholderiaceae_D > Telluria > Telluria aurea_C. Next base: position 266,361 of record NZ_JBFMMP010000001.1, on the reverse strand, counting down.
GTTCACGGCCAACACGATCTCGGGTTCCGGGTTGTTCCAGTGCGAGGTTGGATGCAGGCCGACCACCGCGCCGTGGCCGACCGACGACATCGGCTGCGACTTGGTGAACACTTCGGCGTCGGGGCCGATGCCCACTTCCATGTACTGCGACCACAGGCCGCGCGCGGTCAGTTCGGTTTTCAGGCGCATCGCGGCGTCGGAGCCCGGCACCATCTCGGCCAGGTTGGTGCCGATCGTTGCCTGCAGCTCGGTGCGCAGTTCGGCGGCGCGGGCTGGCACGCCCTTGGCCTGTTCTTCGATGACGCGCTCGAGCAGGCTGACGGCAAAGGTCACGCCGGCGGCCTTGATCGCCTGCAGATCGCAGGGCGCAAGCAATTGAAGACCGCCTTCGCCCAGGCCGCCCTCGATCGCAGCCTGCAGCAGGCTGGCGGCGGCGCCCAGGTCGTCGCCGTCGGCGCTCTTGACGATGGCCAGCATATCGGCGGCGTCGCGCTCGAACAGGTCGGCAACGGTGGCCGCATGGTGCGTGATGTCGATCAGGCGGCCGGCGCGCACGGCGACGACGGCCGGACCGTCGACCGGCGCCGGGCGCCAGACGCGGCCGACCAGCAGGGCCGACGCGATATCGTCGGGTAGCGCATTGACAGGATGTGCGGTCATGATCTCTCTCGTTCGTGGTAACGGATCGCGGTCGCGGCGGACGTGGGCAGATGGCGTCGCGCGGGCCGGGACAAGTCGGGACTCAGGAGGCGTGACGGGAAGGCGCGCGGCGCAGCATCGCTGCGGCCACGCCGGCGGGAAGCCGGGTGTGCGGGTCTGGCATGGTCGTCTCCTGAAACTTTCTCATTATTTTTATGTCGCTTCACAACAATCCATTAACAGGATTGTTAGCGCAACCATTGCAGTCTAAACTTCTGTTCCGACGGTTGTCAACGAATTATTGGAAAGCTTGCCGGCGGCCGGGATGGATGTGAATCACGTCGCGAATCAGGTGACGATGTGGGCAGCCAATTCCTCGCACGCGCCCTGCGCGAACGCCGCGCTCGGAAACCTCGATGGACAGCGAGAAGGCTGCAAGACCGCCCTGCTATCGACGCGCACGCGCGCCGGGCTTGCCGAATGGACTCTGTAATGTCGAGGGTGGCCTCAGAGCGCCCGCGCCGCTGCCGGCAAGCGTGCCGGCGGGCGCACGCGCGGCGCGGCGTCGGACTGGCGCCGCACGAGCACGAAGTCCATGCGCGTCTGCTCGGGTTCGGCCGGTTCTTCTTCGCGCATCGCCCGCACCCGGCGCACCAGCGCCTGCACCGCTTCGCGCGCCATCTCGGCAATCGGCTGGCGCACGGTGGTCAGTTCGGGCCAGATGGTGGTGGCCAGCGCGGTATCGTCGAAGCCAGTGACGGTGAGGTCGCCCGGCACGTCCAGCGCCAGCCGGTGCGCGACGGCCACCGTGGCGGCGGCCATGTCGTCGTTGCTGGCAAAAATGGCCGTGGGCCGTTCGGCCAGCGCCAGCAACTGCTCGGCAGCGTCCAGGCCCGAACGGTAGGTGAACATGCCCTGCACCACGAGTTCGTCGGACGCGTCGGCGTTCATCTCTGCAATTGCCGCTTGGTAGCCGGCGAGCCGGCGCGCGCTGGCGCTCTGGTTCGGGTGGCCGACGATGAAGCCGATGCGCTGGTGGCCCAGGGCGATCAGGTGGCGCGTCATGTAGTGGGCGGCGTCGAAGTCGTCAATGCTCACCGCACCCAGCCCGGCGGCGGGCGAGCCACAGGCGACGACCACGGCCGGAATGCCGGCGCGCGCCACGCAGCCGAGCACCGCTTCGCTGTCGCACAGCGGCGGCGGCAGGATGACGCCATCGAGGCCGTTGTCGATCAGGCGCTGGGTGTGTTCGGTTTCGTGGTTGCCCGCCTCGCACTTCTCGACGAAGAGTTGGACATTGTTCAGGCCCGACTGGTTCAGCAGGCCGACGAGAAATTCGCTGAGGTAGGCCGCGCTCGGGTTGCTGTATAAAAAGCCTACCCGGATCGGCTTGGAGCCGGCCAGGTTGCGCGCTTCCTGGTTCGGCGTGTAATTCAGTGCAGCCACGGCGTCGGCCACCTTGCGCCGGGTGCTCTCGCGCACCAGGGTCTTGCCATTCATCACGCGCGACACCGTCATGGCCGACACGCCGGCCAGTTTCGCGACGTCCACCATGGTGGGTTTACCGTGCTCCATCGATTCTCGGATGGCGTCGATCGTCGCTTTACTCATGTTGGGAATGTTTTCAGGGCCAGGGGAAGAGGTTCGATGTTAGCACAGCGCAGCGTCAGTTTGCGCTAACATCGACGGCTTGACGGTGGCCGCAACTAACGCGCCGGGCGACGCCTGCTTGCGAGTGTGACCACACGGTGTGGCGGCATCGGCGGCGCGACGTGCGCCGCACATGACGGCGGCACGCCGACTGGCTATAATCCCGGACTTCGCATCGAAGGATTCACCATGTCATTGCTAGCCCACGAGCTTGAATTGCTGTCGCCCGCCAAAACCGCCGAGATCGGGCGCGAGGCGATCCTGCACGGGGCCGACGCCGTGTACATCGGCGGGCCGGCGTTCGGTGCGCGGCACAATGCCAGCAACCCGCTCGAGGACATCGCCGGGTTGGTGCAGTTCGCGCACGCCTACCGGGCGCGCATTTTCGTCACCATGAACACGATCATGCACGACAGCGAACTCGAGCTGGCGCGCAAGCAGATCTGGCAGCTGTACGAGGCCGGCGTCGATGCGCTGATCATCCAGGACATGGGCTTGCTCGAACTCGACCTGCCGCCGATCCAGCTGCATGCCAGTACCCAGTGCGATATCCGGGGGGCCGAGAAGGCGAAATTCCTCGCTGACGTCGGCTTTTCGCAACTGGTGCTGGCGCGCGAACTGACGGTCGAGCAAATCCGCAAGATCCATCAAGTGACCGACACGCCGCTCGAATACTTCGTGCACGGCGCGCTGTGCGTGGCGTATTCGGGCCAGTGCTATATCTCGCACGCCGACAACGGCCGCTCGGCCAACCGCGGCGACTGCTCGCAGAACTGCCGCCTGCCCTATACGCTGAGCGATGGCCAGGGCCGCGTGGTCGCGTTCGACAAGCACCTGCTGTCGATGAAGGACAATGACCAGAGTCGCAACCTGGGCGCGCTGGTCGATGCCGGCATCCGCTCGTTCAAGATCGAAGGCCGCTACAAGGACATGGGTTACGTGAAAAACATCACGGCCCATTACCGCCTGCTGCTCGACGAACTGCTGGAGCAGCGCCCGGAATTCGTGCGCGCCTCGAGCGGCCGCACCCGCGTGATGTTCACCCCGGACGTCGACAAGAACTTCCACCGCGGCCATACCGAATACTTCGCGCAGGGTCGCCTGACCGATATCGGCGCCTTCGATTCGCCGAAATACGTTGGCGTCGAACTGGGCATCGTCGCGCGCCTGAACGGCGACAGCTTCGATGTCGTCACGGGTGCGCCGATGGCCAATGGCGATGGCCTGAACTATATGTACAAGCGCGACACGGTGGGCATCCAGGCGAATAAAGCCGACAAGCTCGGCGACGAGGCCGATGGCCAGCGCTGGCGCGTGTATCCGAACGAACCGATGCAGACCCTGGCTGGCCTGAAGGTCGGTACGGTCATCCACCGCAACCGCGACCACGGCTGGGAAGCGACGCTGAATAAGAAGTCGGCCGAGCGCAAAGTGGCGCTTGAACTGATCCTGAGCGAACAGGCTGACGGGCTGCGCCTGGATATCATCGATGAAGACGGCATCGCCTCGGGTGCGGCGGCGGCCATTGCACTGCAGCCGGCCCAGCAGGCAGCGCAGGCCGATGCCGCGCTGCGATCCAGCGTCGCCAAACTCGGCAACACGATGTTCGAGGCCGGCCATGTCGAGCTCAAGCTGAGTCAGCCATGGTTCGTGCCGAGCGCGGCGATCAATGCGCTGCGGCGCGACGCGATTGCGGCGCACGAAGCGGCGCGACTGGCGGCCTGGCAGCGGCCCGAGCGCAAGGCGGCGAGCGTACCACCGGCCGTGTATCCGGACTTGCAACTGAGCTATCTGGCCAATGTGTATAACGACAAGGCGCGCGCGTTTTACCAGAAGCACGGCGTGCAACTGATCGACGCGGCCTACGAGGCGCACGAGGAAGCTGGCGAAGTGTCCTTGATGATCACCAAGCACTGCCTGCGCTTCTCGTTCAACCTGTGCCCGAAGCAAGCCAAGGGCGTGCAAGGCGTACAGGGCCAGGTGAAGGCCGAACCGATGACGCTGGTCAGTGGCGAGGACCGCTACACGCTGCGCTTTGACTGCAAGCCGTGTGAAATGCACGTGGTCGGCGCGATGCGCTCGAACATCCTGAAGCAGCCGCCACCGTCGGCGGTGTCGCACACGCCGTTGACGTTCCATCGCCAGCGGCCGCGCGCCTGATCTGTCGTTGTCCCTCAAACGGCGCCTGCGGGCGCCGTTTTGCATTTCCGGAGGATCGTGCAATCGATGGCGAGGTTTCGGCATGGGCGGCGCGCCGCTGCGTGTCCATACTGGCTCCACTTGTTCAACACACCAGGAGTCCTATCATGGAACACGCATCGAAAGTCGTCCTCATCACCGGCGCCAGTAGCGGCATCGGCGAAGCCACCGCCCGTTTTCTCTCCGCGCAGGGGCACCGGGTCATTCTCGGGGCACGCCGCACCGAGCGACTGGTGACACTGGCGGGCGAGATTCGCGCCGCCGGTGGGACGGCCGACGTCGCCCAGCTCGACGTCACCAGCATGGACAGCATGCAGGCCTTTGTCGAGCTCGCGCTCGACTGCCATGGCCAGGTCGACGTGCTGATCAATAATGCGGGCGTGATGCCGCTGTCAAAGCTCGAAGAGCGCAAGATCGACGAGTGGAACCGCATGATCGACGTGAACATTCGCGGGGTGCTGCATGGAATTGCCGCCGTGTTGCCGGGGATGCAGTCGCGGCGTAGCGGTCAGATCATCAACATCGCGTCGATCGGCGCGTATGCAGTCAGCCCGACGGCGGCCGTGTATTGCGCGACCAAGTTTGCGGTGGCCGCCATCACCGATGGCTTGCGACAGGAAGTTGGCGGCGATATCCGCGTCACGCTGGTCTCGCCCGGCGTGGTGGAGTCGGAGCTGGCCGAGTCGATCTCGGACGCCGGCGCGCGCGAGGCGATGCGCGATTTCCGCAAGGTGGCGATCAAGCCGGACGCCATTGCGCGGGCGATCGGGTTCGCGATCGACCAGCCGGCGGACGTGGATGTCAGCGAGCTGATCGTGCGGCCGACGGCCAGCCCGTATTGATGGGTCTTACGCCGGAATCTTGAGGCCTTTTTGCACGGACGGTCGTGCCAGGAAGGTTTCCAGCGCGCTTATTACGTGATGAAAATCCGCACTCCCGACCAGGTCGCCTGCTTTGTAGAAATTGAGTAGGCCATTGATCCACGGGAATACCGCGATATCGGCGATCGTGAATTCGTCGCCCGCAATCCACGCGTGCTGCGCCAGTTGCTCATCGATGACGCCCAGCAGGCGCCGTGATTCGTCGGCGTAGCGGTCGCGCGGGCGCTTGTCCTCGTAATCCTTGCCGGCGAACTTGTGGAAGAAGCCGAGCTGGCCGAACATTGGCCCAACGCTGCCGATCTGGAACATCAGCCATTGAATCGCCTGATAGCGCGCAATCGGATCTTGCGGCAAGAGCTTGCCGGTCTTGTCCGCCAGATAGATCAGGATGGCGCCGGACTCGAACAGCGGCAACGGCTCACCGCCCGGACCGTCCGGGTCAATGATCGCGGGAATCTTGTTGTTCGGATTGAGCGACAGGAAGGCCGGCGAGTGCTGGTCGTCCTTGGCGAAGTCGACCTTGTGAACTTCGTACGGCAGGCCGATCTCTTCCAGCATGATCGGGATCTTGACGCCATTTGGCGTCGGCAGCGAGTACAGCTGCAGCCGGTCCGGGTGCTGCGCCGGCCATTTTTGGGTGATGGCAAATGCGGAGAGATCGGTCATGGTGGATTTTCTCCCGGCTTAGCCGAACAGCTTGTTGGCGGTCTCGGCGATCAGCTTGCCCTGGTGGCGCGCGCCGCCCAGGTCGATCTCGCTTGGCTGGCGCTGGCCCTGGCCGCCGGCAATGGTGGTCGCGCCATACGGGCTCCCGCCGGCGACTTCGTCCAGCGTCATCTGTTCCTGGTAGCTGTACGGCAGGCCGACGATGGTCATGCCGAAGTGCAGCAGATTCGTGATGATCGAGAACAGCGTGGCTTCCTGGCCGCCGTGCTGGGTGGCGGTCGAGGTGAAGGCGCCGCCCACTTTGCCGTTCAGTGCGCCGCGCGCCCACAGGCCGCCGGTCTGGTCGAGGAAGGCCGCCATCTGGCTCGGCATGCGGCCGTAGCGCGTGGGCGCGCCGATGATGATGGCGTCGTAGTCGGCCAGCTCGTCCGGCTTGGCGACGGGGGCCGCCTGCTGCAGCTTGAAGTGGCCATTCTTGGCAACGTCTTCGGGAACGGTTTCAGGGACGCGCTTCACGTCGACCGTTGCGCCGGCGCCGCGCGCGCCTTCGGCGACTGCGTTGGCCATCGTTTCGATGTGGCCATATGTCGAGTAATACAGAACCAGTACTTTTGCCATGGACTTCTCCGATGAGTGGGAACAGAAAGGCCATTGTAGCGAGATCGGCAAACTTGCCCGTTTCGCTACAATGGCCTGGTGTGTTATCCACGCACTGGCGCCGGCTGGCGTCAGCCTGAACGACCGCGCGCGCTCGTCAATGTCGCATCAGATCCAGTAGATGAAGGCGGCCAGCGCAACGACCAGCGCAATGCGCGTAATGTTGTAGACCGTCCTGTTCCATGCCTTGAGGCGGCGGCGGTACTGGCCCATGTGGAACGAGATGCGGAACAGCTTGCTGACCAGGCCGACCTGGTCGCCCGTTTCGTTGGGCGATGCGGCGGCGGTCATCAGGTTGCGGCCGAGCCAGCGATTGACGCTCTGCATCCAGCGATAGCGCATCGGGCGCTCGACGTCGCAGAACAGGATGATGCGGTCGCTTTCGCTGCCGTTGATTGCCCAATGAATATAGGTTTCGTCGAAGACGACGCCTTCGCCGTCGCGCCAGCTGTGGCGCTCACCGTCGACTTCGATGAAGCAGCGGTCATCGTTCGGCGTGGCCAGGCCGAGGTGATAACGCATCGAGCCGGCGAACGGATCACGGTGTGGGTTCAATTTGCCGCCTGGTGGCAGCTCGGCGAACATCGCGGCCTTGACCGACGGGATCGATTGCAGCAGCGCATAGGTTTGCGGGCACAGGCGTTCGGCAGACGGGTGGCTGGCGTCATACCACTTCAGGTAAAAGCGCTTCCAGCCGTTCTTGAAGAAGGAATTAAAACCGGCATCATCGTTCTGCTCGGCAGCCTTGATCTTCTTGAGCGCAAGCATGCTTTCGGCTTCGGCGCGGATGATCGGCCAGTTCTCTTGCAGGCGCGCCAATTCGGGAAACTCGCTGAGCGGCGTGAACGGCGTGTTCGGCACGCGCGAGAATTTGTGCATGAAGATATTGATCGGCGCCATGAACGACGAGTGATCGAAGATCTGGCGACGGAACGGTAGACGAACGCGTCCGCGGAAATGGATGTGCAGGATCGACAAAATATAAAAACCAACGACAACCCACTTCATACCATCCTCCGTCCTAGCCCAACGCGTGGCTGGCTTGCTTAATCGAGGACGCAGAATACCACAACGGCTATTGGGCCGTTGCAGGCGGGCCGGGTTCTCTGGGGGAGACCCCGGCGAGCCGGCGAGCATCGGAATACTGGCTTGCCGGCAATGGCGGGCCGGGCGGCCCGCCGAGATAATCCTAGTGCACCACCGACGTCATCGCATACCCTTTTTCGGCGATCTGGTCGCTCAGGTGTTCGATGTCGAAATCCGCGATCTGGTCGGCGTTGTCTTCGACCTCGTAGGCGCGGGCTTCGATTTCCCAGTCGGTGTTGGTGGCTTCCTCGGGAATATTCTTAGCTTCCGGCACTGCCAGGTAAGAGAATTTGCCGTCATGTTCGGCTCTGCGGTAGATATCCAGGCGCATATTAATTTCCTCTATTCAATGATTGCTTTCGGATGAAAGCGAGCATCTTCACAGTAGAAGATCGGGGCCGTACCGTCTGTTAATTGCCCAACACTCAGGCTAGCCCATCAGCGAGCCGGGTTATGGCCAAGCACCCGCGCCGGTAGCATGACAATGGCCTTGAGCAAACTAAATACGGCATCGACGCCAATCCCCAGCAACCTGAGCGGCAACAGCAACAGCCACACCAAAGGATACAACAGGAGCGCCAGCAACGCGATTGGCCAGCACACCATCAACAACAGCACCCACACCAGAAAACTCAGCATATTGCCTCCACATTGAACATGGAAGCACTCTAGCCGTAGCAAGCACGCTGACCCATTCAATTCCGACACACCGTCGATTTCATGTGATGAGCGGTCATCTCCCCCGATAAGCGGCCCTGAACAATTACCGCGAAGCCAAATCCAAACAAATAGGGTCAGCGTCGAATTATCGAGCAACTTATTTACTGAAGTTGTCAAACAATTCGACACTGACCCTATCTATTCAAAGCTCAATTACCCAACAATTGGGGTCAGAGTAGAATTGTTGAGCAACTGATTTACTGAAGTTGTCAAACAATTCGACTCCGACCCCAATTGGATCAGGCGAATTCGGGGATTTGTTCGGTGGCGTCGTGGGTGACAACCTCGGCTTTGATCGAGGCTTGCAGCGAGGGGATCGAGCCGCCGGCGCGGTAGGCGAACGACAGGCGCAGCAAGTCGCCGGCCTTGACCGTCACCGGGGTGTACAGCGGCAGCGTCATGTAGTGGTTCAGCCAGTCGATCGTCGTTGCGTGTTCCTGCACGATCGCCAGCACGTTTTTGGTCACGAAGCGCATCGCGTTCAGCGTGCCGGACTTTTCGACCAGGACAGAACCTTCCCAGGCGATCAGGCTGTCGACCGGTTGGCCGAAGTCGATGATGCTGTAGACGGCCGGCTGCGACAGTTCGACGGTGCCCGGCTGCACGACGCCCGTTTCCTGGAACTGGACGATCGGGGCGTAGAAGCCGTCGAAGTCGTATTCTTGCTGGAGCGGCTGGACCGCCATGATCACGGCTTCCGGCATGAACAGCGGCAGCGGGCCGCCGAATTTGGCGAGGTAGCGGCGCTTGAACGATTCGATCACTTCGACCTGCTTTTCGCGCAGCATGCCGACGTGGATCATCTCGCAGATCACGACGTCGACCGGCTCCGGCGGCAGGTAGTCGAAGGCATCGGCGTGCACGACTTCAACCTTGTGACCGTTCGGATTCATGCCCAGGAAGCGGCGCGCTTCACGCACCATGTCCGGGTTGTATTCGACGCAATAGACTTTCGACGCTTTCTGCGCCGCGAAGAACGACAGCACGCCGGTGCCGCCGCCCAGTTCCAGCACCTTGGCGCCAGGGAAGACCGAGTAGTGGATGGCGGACTTGAAGCTGTGCATCCGGTTCTGGTCCATCAGCATATTGTGATGGTAGTGGACTGGAATGAACTGCCCCAGGTAGCAGCTTTCGATTTCGCGTTCGTTCAGCATGATTATCCTCGTCGTCCTGTGGTGTGGGACCGTACGACTATTATGGATACCATTGCTTGAGCGCAATCTGCCGAGATGAGGGGGATTTTACGCCCAATTCAAACTAAGCCAATGCCCTCGCCAGATTAGCGGCCGCCGAGTAGCTCGGACAGCTTGTCGTGCCCAGCCTGCTTCGCCAGTTGCGCCGCAGTGAACCCCTCGGTGTTCTTCAGCCCCGGCTTCGCCCCCTTGGCCAGCAGCAGCCGTACCATCGCATCCTGCCCTTCTCGCGCCGCCATCATCAGCGGCGTCACGGCTCCGGTTGCGCGCGGCGACAACGCATCGACCTGCGCGCCGCGCGCGATCAGCAATTGCGCGATCTTGTCGTCGCCGCTGGCGGCCGCGTAATGCAGCGCGGTCCACCCGGCCTGATTGACCCTGGCGCCCTTGTCCAGCAGCGCGCGCGTGGTGTCGCCGTCGCGTTTGAACGCCGCCATCATCAGCGCCGTATTGCCGTTGACCGCCTTGCGTTCCAGGTCGGTGCCCGGATGCGCCAGCAAATCCTGCACGACCTCTTTCGCGCCTTCCCGGATCGCCAGCACCAGCGCCGGCTCGCCGCCCAGCGGATTGAGTTCGTTGGCGTTGACGACCGTGCCGACCATCTTGCGCACCGTGCTCGCGTCATCCATCTGCACGGCGCGGAAGAACGACGACACCTGCTTTTCGGTTGGCGGCTGGGCCGCGCCGGCATGACAGCACGCCGCAGCCAGCAGGCCGGCAAGGCCACCAACGCACAGGCGTGTCATCGAACGGGAAATCGGCATGGCGTCAGCTCCTGGCTGTCTGGAACAGATTGAAAAAATTCTCGCTCGTCTGCGCCGCCACATCGCGCAGCGACACGCCCTTGAGCGTGGCGATGTACTCGGCCACGTGCGCCACATATCCCGGCTCGTTCATGCGCCCGCGAAACGGCACCGGCGCCAGATACGGCGAATCGGTCTCGATCAGCATGCGCTCGAGCGGCACGGCCAGCGCAACCGCCTGCAAATCCTTGGCGCTCTTGAAGGTGACGATACCGGAGAACGAAATATAAAAGCCCTGTTCCATCGCGGCCTGCGCGACGTCCAGCGACTCGGTGAAGCAATGCATCACGCCCGCCACGCCACCGGCTTCGGTGCCGGCGCCCTCTTCCTTCATCAGGCGGATCGTGTCTTCGCTGGCCGCACGCGTGTGGATGATCAACGGTTTGCGGGTCTCGCGCGACGCCCGGATGTGCACCCGAAAACGCTCGCGCTGCCATTCGAGATCGCCCTTGAGACGGTAATAGTCCAGGCCCGTCTCGCCGATGGCGACGATCTTCGGATGGTCGGCCAGCTCGACCAGCTGCTGCACGGTCGGTTCAGGCGTGTCTTCGTAATCGGGATGGACGCCGACCGATGCGAAGATATGCGGATACTGCTCGGCCAGCGCGAGCACTTGCGGAAAGTCCGGCAGGTCGACCGATACGCACAAGGCATGCGTGACCTGGTTCTCGGCCATCTTGGCCAGCACCTCGGGCATGCGGGCGGCCAGTTCCGGGAAATTGATATGGCAGTGGGAATCGATAAACATCCCGCCATTGTACGCGAGGCGCCAGGCCGCAGCACGGGCGCCCCGGCGCTTCAGGCCATGCGCCTGGGCGACGCGCTTGCGCGATGCGCCTAGGCGACGCGCTTGCCCAGGATGATCAGGTCGCGCTCGATGCCATCGAGGTTCGCCACGCGCGGGAAGTTGGCCCAGGTCTCGAAGCCGAACTTGCCGAACAGCGCCAGGCTTGGCGCATTGTGGCCGAAGATGAAGCCCAGCAGAGTATGAACCTTGACTTCGGGCGCGAACGCGATCGCCAGTTCAAGGCAGTAGCGCCCCAGGCCACGGCCACGCGCCGCCTCGGCAATATAGATCGACACCTCCGCCGTGCCCGAATACGCCGGCCGGCCATAGAAGTTCGAGTACGACAACCAGCCGATCACCGCCGGGTTCTCGCTCGTATCGGCCGCTTCGTGGATCACCCACAGCGGGCGCCGGTCGGGCGTGTGCTCATTGAACCAGGCTTCGCGCGACTGCACCGACACCGGTTCGGTATCGGCCGTCACGTCGCGCGAGGCGATCGTGGAATTATAGATATCGACGATGACCGGCAGGTCGTCGCGTCGGGCCAGGCGATGGACGTAGGAAGGCATGCAGCAGATTGAATTGGGTTACAGGGAGGATTACAACACGGGTATCAAAGCGTATGCGTCGCGCGCGACGAGCGCAGCGCGGCGCCGAGGATTTCTTCGATGCGCTGGCGCGCGCGCTGGCCCGATTCGTCGGCCGGGAAATGCACGCCGATGCCTTGCGCCTTGTTGTTGTTGGCGCCGGTCGGCGTGATCCAGGCGACGGTGCCGGCGATCGGGTATTTGTTCGGGTCGTCCATCAGCGCCAGGATCAGGTAGATCTCGTCACCGATGTGATACGGCTTGCTGGTCGGGACGAACATGCCGCCGTTGCGCAAAAATGGCATGTAGGCCGCGTACAACGCCGCTTTCTCCTTGATCGCCAATGACAGCACGGATGGCCGCGGGGCCTGGGCTGCGTTTGCATCGGGCGGATTGGCGCTCATCGTGGTCCTCTCATGTACAGCAGGTAGTGTACTCAAGCAACATGTCCTCGACAAATAATTTTGCCGACAGCGGATGATCTGCCACGGCGCGCCGCTCGTTCATGGCCTTGATCGCACGCAGCAGGTTGCCTGTCTGCGCCCGGCCCGCCAGCGCCGCCAGGTCTTTCTGGTAGCGCGGATAGTACCGGATATTGCCCGACAATTTATACGAAAACACATCGTACAGCCAGCGCTGGGTCCAGGCGACCAGTGCCGGCAGCTCGGCCTTGGCCAGCTTGTCGGCCGCGCGCAGCGCTGCATCGGGCGCCGGCCGCGCCAGGAAGTTCAGCAGCACGTCGAGTTCTTCGCGGCTGCCGTGCGCCGATTCAGCCAGTGCCGCCAGTGGGGCGCCGCCCTGCTCGCGCAGCCAGCTGTCGGCGTCCGGCACGCTTTGCGCCTTGAGCCAGGCCAGCGCGTCGTCATGCGATGGCATCGGCAGCGCGAACTTGCGGCAGCGCGACAGGATCGTCGGCAGCAGCCGGTCCAGGCTGTTCGACGACAGCAAGAACACCGTGCCAGGCGGCGGTTCCTCGAGCGTCTTGAGCAGTGCGTTCGAGGCCGGCGTGTTCAAGGCCTCGGCCGGATACAGCACGACCACCCGCAATCCCTGGCGGTGGGTCGAGATATTCATGAAGTCGGCCAATGCCCGGATCTGCTCGATCTTGATCTCTTTCGACGGCGCCTTGGTCGACTTCGATTTACGCTCGCCGTCGCCCTCGCCCTCGCCATCGCCCGCGCCCGGCTCGTCTTCGAGCGCTTCGGGCCGCACGCGGCGGTAATCGGGATGGTTGTGCTGGGCGAACCAGCCGCACGATGCGCAGGCGCCGCACGCGTGGCCATCGGGCCGCGCGTTCTCGCACAGCAGCGACTGGGCAAACGCCTCGATGAAGTCGGCCTTGCCGGTGCCGGCAGGGCCATGGAACAGGATCGCGTGCGGCAGGCGCGCGCGCAGCGCTTGCAGTTGCGTCCAGGCGGCGCCCTGCCATGGGTACATCGTCACAGCAGCCGCTCCAGTACATTGGTCAATTCGGCCTGGATGTCGACGATGCTGCGCGTCGAATCCACAATCGCGAAGCGCTGCGGGAACTGCGCCGCGCGGCGCAGATATTCGGCGCGGCACCTGGCAAAGAAATCGGCCTGCTCACGCTCGAATTTGTCGAGCGTGCGCGAGGCGTCCAGCCGTTCGCGTGCAACCTCCAGTGGCACGTCGAACAGCAGCGTCAGGTCGGGCTGCAACGCTGGATGCACCCACGCCTCGAGCGCTTCCATCTTGTCGCGCTCCAGGCCCCGGCCACCGCTCTGGTAAGCAAAACTGGCATCGGTAAACCGGTCCGACAGCACCCAGTGGCCTTGCGCCAGGTTCGGCGCGATCACCTGGGCGATGTGCTCGCGGCGGCTGGCGAACATCAACAGCGCCTCGGTCTCAAGATGCATTTTCTCGTGCAGCAGCACGTCGCGCAGCTTTTCGCCCAGCGCCGTGCCGCCCGGCTCGCGCGAGGCCACGACGGTCTTGCCCCGCGTGGCGAGGAAATCGGTGACGAAACCGATATGGGTCGATTTTCCGGCGCCGTCGATGCCTTCGAAGGTGATGAATTTGCCCTGCATGAAACGACCTTCTGTCATTGAGTGGTGATCCCGCGCTGGTAGCGATTCACGGCGCGGTTATGGTCCGGCAGATTATTGGAGAACTGGCTGGTGCCGTCGCCGCGCGAGACGAAATACAGCGCCGGCGTCTCGGCCGGCTCGAGCGCCGCGTGCAGCGACTGCAGGCCCGGCAGCGAAATCGGCGTCGGCGGCAAGCCGCCGCGCGTGTAGGTATTGTACGGCGTGTCGGTCAGCAGGTCCTTCTTGCCGATCTTGCCGACGAATGCATCGCCCATGCCGTAGATGACCGTCGGATCGGTCTGCAGCAGCATGCCGGTGCGCAGGCGGTTGACGAACACGCCGGCGATCATCGTGCGCTCGCTCTTTTGCCCCGTCTCTTTCTCGACGATCGAGGCCATGATCAGCGCTTCGTACGGCGTCTTGTATGGCAGTTCCTTGTTGCGCTTTTCCCAGGCGGCGTTCAGGTGCTCGAGCATCGCCTGGTGCGCGCGGCGGTAGATCTCGATCTCGGACGAGCCCTTCGCGAACAGATACGTGTCGGGGAAGAACAGGCCTTCCGGATCTTTGTACTCGGTCGAGATCTTCGCCATCAGTTCGGCGTCGGTCAGCTTGACGGTATCGTGTTTCAGGCGCGTGTGGCTGCTGATCGCCTGGCGCATCTGCCTGAAGCTCCAGCCTTCGATGATCGTCACGGCCTCTTGCGCGAATTCGCCGCGCACCAGTTGGGTCAGCAGGCTGCGCGGCGTCGCGCCGGGTTTGAGCTCATAACTGCCGGCCTTGATGCGGCCGGCGTCGCCAGTCAGGCGCGCCAGCAGCGCGAACAGCGCCGGGTTGACGGGCACGCCGGCAGCAGCCATCTGCTGCGCGCTCGCGGCCACGCCGCTGCCGGGGTTGATGGTGAATTCAATCGGTGTGGCGGGAACGGGCAGCGCCTGCTTGGTCCACCAGGCGAAGCCGCTGGCGGCGGCAACCGAAACGATGACGCCGGTAACGAGTAATTTTTTTATCAGTGCCATGGGTTTGCGCGGGTCGCTGTGCGAAATGGACCGCGCCCGGCGCGATTTTCCACACAACTCTATAATGAGGCCGTAATGATAAAGCCTAATTGCCTAAATATAAGCGGATTTTCATGACTAACCAGACAGACATCCCGAACGCGCCGTTGCCAGTGCCTGCCCCCGGCCGTATTGACGAAGCTGCGCAGGCCGTAGAGACCGGCCCGCAGCTGACGATCGACGATGTCGCTGCCGGCTTCGTCGCGACCGTGCGCGACCAGGGCCTCATCGCGGTGAGCGGTGACGACGCCGCCAAGTTCCTGCACACGCAACTGACCAACGACGTCGAACACCTGACGCCCGGCGACGTGCGCTTCGCCGGCTTTTGCACGCCGAAGGGCCGCCTGCAGGCGAGCTTCCTGATGTGGCGCGACCTTGACGCCGTCTACCTGCAACTGCCGCGCACGATCCAGGCGCCGCTGCAAAAACGGCTGTCGATGTTTGTCATGCGGTCCAAAGCCAGGCTGGTCGACGCGACCGATGCGGCGCCGTTCGCCACGGTGCTGGGCCTCGGCGGCGCCAAGGCGCAAGCCGCGCTGGGCCAGATCGTGCCGACGCTCCCGACCACGCCAATGACCAAAACCGATGGCGCGTTCGGCACCGTGCTGCGCCTGAACGATGCGTTTGGCGCGCCGCGCTATCTGTGGCTCACGTCGCCTGACACCGCGAACGCCGTGCTGGCTGCGCTGGGTACCCAGCTGGCCGTCGGCGGCGACCAGGCCTGGCAGCTGGCGTCGATCCATGCGGCCGAGCCGCAGGTGGGCCCCGCCACGCAAGAACAGTTCGTGCCGCAAATGATCAATCTCGAGCTGCTCGGCGGCGTCAATTTCAAGAAAGGCTGCTATCCGGGCCAGGAAATCGTCGCGCGCACCAAGTACCTTGGCAAGATCAAACGCCGCGCGGCGCTCGCGCGGATCGACGACGCCAATGCGCGGTCCGGCGACGAAGTGTTCTCGACGCTCGACCCGAGCCAGCCGTGCGGCATGGTCGTGAACGTTGCGCCCAACGGGATTGGCGGCGCGGATGCGCTGGTCGAAATCAAGCTGGCCCAGTTGAACGACGCCGTGCATCTTGGCTCGGCCAGCGGCGCACGCGTGACGTTCCTGCCGATGCCGTACAGCCTCGACGCGCTCGACGACTGATCATGGTCGACCTGTACGTCTACTACAAGGTGCGCGACGCCGACACCGCGCAACTGGCCCCGCTGGTGCGCGCGATGCAGGCGCAACTGGCGGCCAGCGAAGGCGTGAGCGTGCAGCTCAAGCGCCGTCCCGGCAATGCCGACGGGCTGCAGACCTGGATGGAAGTCTATCCGGCCGTGCCGGCAGGTTTTGACGCCGCGCTGGCCCGCGCCGTGCTGGATGCGGGCCTCGAACCCCTTCTTGCCGGCCCCCGCCGCGCCGAAGTATTTACGGACCTGCCGCCATGTGCCTGATCGTCTTCGCATGGCACGTCGTTCCCGGCGTGCCCGTCATCGCCGCGGCCAACCGCGACGAATTCTATGACCGCCCCGCCCTGCCCGCGGCGCCGTGGCCCGAGCAGCCGCACGTGATCGCCGGGCGCGATCTGCGTGGCGGCGGCAGCTGGATGGGCGTGTCGCTCACGGGCGCCAACGGCCCGCGCTTTGCGGCCCTGACCAATATCCGCAGTCCGAGCGAGCGCCAGCTCGATGCGCCGTCGCGCGGCGCGCTGGTGGCCGACTTCCTGGCCGGCGACATCGATGCGGCCGACTACATCGCGGCGCTGGCGGCGCAGCCGGACCGGTACAACGGCTACAACCTGGTGCTGGGCGATGGCGAGGCGCTGTACTGGTATTCGAATCGCGGGCAGCAAGACCCGCGCAACGGCCAGCCGCTCGAGCGCGGGCGGATCTACGGCATTTCGAATGGCTTGCTCGACGCGCCGTGGCCGAAGGTGCTGCGTACAAAAGCGCAGTTCGCGAGCCTGCTGTGCCAGGGCGCGCCGGAAGATGCGTACTTTGAAATGCTGGCCGATACGACGCGCGCGCCGGACCTGCGCTTGCCGGAAACCGGCGTGCCGCTCGAGGTGGAGCGGATGCTGTCGTCGGTGTGCATCGAGTCGGCGGAATACGGCACGCGCACGTCGACGGTGGTCAAGCTGTATCGGAATGCGGCGCCGGAACTGCACGAGCGGGTGGTGGTGCCTGGGGAGCAGTTCGTGGTCTAAGGTTGTTTTGTGGGTGCGCTCAAGACTTGGGTTCCCGCCTCCGCGGGAACGACGGTTTTCAGGCTGGGGATTAAAGCTGACGTCCCGTGAATCGACAACCTTCGCACGTCGTTCCCGCAGAGGCGGGAACCCAAGCTTGCCAGCAGGCCCGCAGCATAGAATCAATGCCGCCCCTTCAACCCCACCTTCAGAATATCCCTCAAATGCGGCGTCGCCGCATACGGGTCCGGCGGCTGCCTGCCATGCACCAGTGCGTCGGCATGGTCGGCCACCGCCTTCAATGCCTGCGGATGCGAGAACACGTAGAACCGCTCGGCGCGAATGGCATCGAACGTCAACTGCGCCACCTGGGCCGCCGACACCTTGCCCGAGCCGACCGCTTTCTCGGTCAGCGCCTGCGCCGCCATCTGGCTCGCCGTCATGATCTCGTCGGTGCGCAATTCGTCCGGCCGGTGCTTGTGCGAGTGCGCGATCTGGGTCGGGATGAAGTACGGGCACAGCACCGACGTGCCGATCGGCGCGTCGACCAGCTTGAGGTCGTGATACAGCGTTTCGGTCAACGCCACCACCGCATGCTTGGACACATTGTACAGCCCCAGCGCGGGCGAATTGATCAGCCCTGCCATCGACGCCGTGTTCACGACATACCCGCGGTACGCCGGGTCCTTCGCCGCGCATTCGAGCATCACGGGGATGAACGCGCGCACGCCGTTGACCACGCCGTACAGGTTCACGCCCAGCACCCATTCCCAGTCTTCTTCCGAGTTTTCCCAGATCAGGCCACCGGCGCCCACGCCTGCATTGTTGAACACCAGGTGCACGGCGCCGAAGCGCGCCATCGCCGAATCGGCCAACTCCTGCACGTGCGCGCTTTTTCTCACGTCGCACACCATCGCGATCACTTCGGCGCCGCCGTCCATCAATTCTTCGGCCGCTTTCTCGAGCGCCTTGCGCTGCACGTCGCCCAGCACCAGTTTCATGCCCAGGCTGGCCGCCAGCGTGGCGAATTCGCGCCCCATGCCGCTGGCCGCGCCGGTAATGACCGCGACCTTGCCCTGAAAATCATCCATTGTCATGTCCTTTCAGTGGGCGTTCAGACAGCGGTCACGCCACCGTCGACCGCCAGTATTTGTCCGGTAATGTGCTTGCCGGCGTCGGAGGCGAACAGCACCACCGCACCCTTCAGGTCCTCGTCGTCGCCCAGGCGCCGCAACGGTGCAGCGGCAGCCAGGCCTTCGGCACCGTAGGTTGCCAGCACGCCGCGCGTCATCTTCGATGGGAAGAACCCCGGCGCGATCGCATTGACCGTGATGCCGTGGCGGCCCCATTCGCCGGCCAGCGTGCGCGTGAAATTGACCACCGCGCCCTTGGACGTGTTGTAGGCGATCGTCTGCATCGCATCGGGCGGATTGCCGGCCAGGCCCGCGATCGACGCGATATTGACGATGCGCCCGTAGCGGCGCGGGATCATCGACAGCTTGCCCACGGCTTGCGAAACCAGGAACACCGAGCGCACGTTCAGGTTCATCACCTTGTCCCAGGCCTCGAGCGGATAATCCTCGGCGGGCGCGCCCCAGGTGGCGCCGGCGTTATTGATCAGGATATCGATGTGACCCAGGCGCGCGATCGCCGTCTCGACCAGGCTGTTTGCCTGCACGGGGTCGGACAGGTCGCCGGCAAAGCAGGTGGCCTCGATCCCGAGTGCATGCAATTGCGCCACGGTGGCGTCGAGTTCATCCTGCTTGCGCGAGGCGATCACGAGGCGCGCACCCTGCTCGCCCAGCGCCTGCGCCATCTGCAGACCGAGCCCGCGCGAGCCGCCGGTGACGATGGCGGTCTTGCCTTCGAGGGAAAACAGTTCGCGCGTCGTGCGCATGGCAGTCAGACCTCGTAGTCCATGCACTGCCGGCCCTCGCGGATCGCCCCGATGAACGGGACGACGGCCTGATGCACCGGATGCTGCACGTAGGCTGCCAGGGCAGCGCGGTCGGTGAACTCCGAATACAGCACCACGTCGTAGGTCGCTTCGAGCCCTGGCTGGGCCAGGGTGACTTCGAAGGTGATGATGCCGGGAACGATCGCCGCGCATTCGTCGAGCCGGCGTTTCATTTCGCCGGCATTGGTGGCGCGGTTCGCGCCTTCGGCCTGTTCCTTCAGTTTCCACATGACGATGTGCTTGATCATTCGGTCTCCGGTTCGGTGGGGTCAAGGCCTCAGTATAGGGGGTGTCAGCCCAATGCTGATTTTTTTCCGGTACCGGATTCTGGAGGACCAATCCGAGTCGTGGGGTGGGACGACTCGTGCTGATCGGCCCACCGAACTTCGTCAATGCGACGGAACCGAACCGTAATTGCCACTGCACGGTCCGGGATTGCGCTCAGGCGCAGCGCCAGGCATCAGTTCCAGGGCCACATGGAGATAGTGGTAGCCCCCTTGCTGCCGACCGTGAAGGTGTATTTTTCGCCCGCCGGAATCCACAGCCAGTCTCCCGCAGTGAGCTCTTCGTCGTCGTGGAAAATGGACCCGCTGATGACGACCTTCATGTCGCCCAGTTTCTCCATCGTGTGGGAGTGGCTGGGAATGACCGTATTGGGCGTCAACGTGGAAATCCATGCGAAGTAGCGGCCGTCCTTCGACTCGTTCGACGGCATCAAGGGTGCGAACGGCAGGAACCAGTGATCGACGCCATCGACCTGTTCCGCCACGTGTTCGCTAATGCCGCGCAGTTGCTTCATTGCTGACTTTGTGATCGCCCCGTTGCAGCTCGTGGCGCGGCCTCCCGTTCCATTCTTCACGAAGGCCTCCGCCTCATCGACCTTGCCGAAGACCGACTCGTAGCGCTCGTCGGTTTCACAGTAGGGCAAGGTCGTGAGCAGGAGCGCGCCGAAATTCCCGCATGTGAACGCATACGACTCGCCGGCCGGAATCCAGAGCCAGTCCCCGGCGGTGAGCCAGCGGTTGTCGTAGCGGATGGACCCGATAAGCACTACCTTCAAGGCATAGTGCTCGGACTCGTTCGCGGTCATCGGCACCACGGTGTTCGGCGCAAGCTGCGCGTAGTAGGCGCTGTAGCGACCGGTTCCACCCTTTGGCAGAACCGGTGCAATCGGCAGGAAGAACCGTTTGACGCCGTCGAAGTCGGCGGGAATGAGGTCCACCAGATCTTCTTCCATCGATGCCACATCCGGGTCTCGTGAGCACATGATGCGCTTGCTGCCCGATTGCGAAAACCGGGCTGCAAGGTGTTCGATTTTGTTTACAGCAGATTCGCGATACAAAGCTTCGTTCGACATGATGGATCTCCTGGTGAGGTGAAGCGCCGATGGCGGAACGTGCCAACCGGCGCCGGGGAACATGGGCTTCATGCAAATGTTGCGTAAGTACCAGATAGCGCCAGTTCAGTGTTCCAGAGCTTTCCAGCCCCCCCAGAGTAGGGTCGATGCCAACCGATCCGACACTACCAGTTCTGACAGGTCGAGCTTCTGGCCGTTGATAAAGATCAATGGTTGTGCTTTGTGCCCGCCTTCGGGGTTCGGCGGGCGCTGGTGCCTGGCCCGGATCTGACCTGTAGCGGCGGGCGTCGGAAACGAATCCGCTGTCGGCTTGCCCCCCAGTATCGTGAGCGCATGACGGTTGACCAGACAAGGCCGAAACATATTTACACTCCGCCGATTTTTGCAAGATTCGCGTAAGTTTCGGGGCGCACATTTCTGTTGGCTGACCAACAATCAGCCTGTCCGGTTACATACATAACTACACAACGGAGACAACCCATGGCCATCACACCCGGCAGCACTGTCGGCGCCGTACCCGCACCCACCACCGCAGGCCTGACCAAGGAAGAACGCAAGGTCATTGCCGCGTCCTCGCTCGGCACCGTGTTCGAGTGGTACGATTTCTACCTGTACGGCTCGCTCGCTACCATCATCGCCAAGCAGTTCTTCATCGGCGACCCCAACACCACCTTCATCTTCGCGCTGCTGGCCTTCGCCGCCGGCTTCATCGTGCGCCCGTTCGGCGCGCTCGTGTTCGGCCGCCTCGGGGACATGATCGGCCGCAAGTACACCTTCCTGATCACGATCCTCCTGATGGGTGCCTCCACCTTCCTGGTCGGGATCCTGCCCAGTTACGCGCAGATCGGGATCGCCGCGCCGATCATCCTCGTCACGCTGCGCATCCTGCAGGGCCTGGCGCTGGGCGGCGAATACGGCGGCGCCGCGACCTACGTGGCCGAGCACGCGCCGCACGGCAAGCGCGGCTTGTTCACGGCGTTCATCCAGACCACGGCGACGATCGGCCTGTTCCTGTCGCTGCTGGTTATCCTGGGCACCCGCACGCTGATCGGCGAAGAGGAATTCCAGGCCTGGGGCTGGCGCATTCCGTTCCTGATCTCGGTCGTGCTGCTGGGGATTTCGGTGTGGATCCGCCTGTCGATGAACGAGTCGCCGGCCTTTGCCAAGATGAAGGCCGAAGGCAAGACGTCAAAAGCGCCTCTGTCGGAGGCGTTCTTGAAACCGAAGAACGCCAAGATCGCCCTGCTGGCGCTGCTCGGCCTGACGATGGGCCAGGCCGTGGTCTGGTACACCGGCCAGTTCTACGCACTGTTCTTCCTGACCAAGACGCTCAAGATCGCCGATCCGACCGCGAACATCCTGATTGCCATCGCCCTGTTGCTGGCCACGCCGTTCTTCATCATCTTCGGCGCGCTGTCGGACAAGATCGGCCGCAAGTGGATCATCCTGGGCGGCTGCGCGATCGCGGCGGCGACCTACTTCCCGATCTTCAAGGCCATCACCCACTACGGCAATCCGGCGCTCGAAACGGCGCTGCGCACCGCGCCCGTGTTCGTCGTGGCCGACCCGGCTACCTGCAGCTTCCAGATCGACGCGACCGGCACCCGCAAGTTCCCGTCGTCGTGCGACATCGCCACGCGCATGCTGACCGCTGCCTCGGTCAGCTACAACCGCATCGATGCGCCGGCCGGCACGGTGGCCACCATCAAGATCGGTGCGACCGAGTTCAACTCGTTCAATGCGGTCATGACGCCGGATAACCTCAACTTCAACGATGCATCGAAGGCCAGCGAAACGGCGCTCAAGAAGGAAGTGACGGGGGCGCTGGCTGCGGCGGGGTATCCGGAAAAAGCCGACCCGGCGCAGATCAACAAGCCGATGCTGGTTGTTCTGCTGTTCATCCTCGTGCTGTACGTGACGATGGTGTACGGGCCGATCGCGGCGATGCTGGTGGAGATGTTCCCGACGCGGATCCGGTACACGTCGATGTCGCTGCCGTATCACATCGGGAATGGCTGGTTCGGCGGATTGCTGCCGACGACCGCGTTCGCGCTGGTGGCGTTCAAGGGCGATATCTATTACGGCCTGTGGTATCCGATCATCATCGCACTCATCACGTTCGTGATCGGGGCGCTGTTTGTGCGGGAGACCAAGGACAACGATATTTACGCGAACGATTGAAATACGTCGTTCCCGCGGAGGCGGGAACCCAAGGATTCACAGCTGCCACTAGCGCAATCGCTTGTGGCAACGCACAAAACTTGGGTTCCCGCCTGCGCGGGAACGACGGTCTTGGGGCTGACTAATCGTTGAAACGCCGGCCCTCTTCCGCCAGCTGCACCAGCAGCGGCGCCGGCGTCCACGCCTCGCCTTGCCGTGTGCGCGCAAAGGCTTCGATCTGCGCCAGCACCACCGGTAGCCCCACCATATCGGCATACAGCATCGGCCCACCGCGATGCAGCGGGAACCCATAGCCGCTCAGGTATACCATGTCGATATCGGACGCCCGCAACGCAATGCCCTCTTCCAGGATCTTCGCGCCCTCATTGACCAGCGCGTACACCAGCCGCTCGACGATCTCGGTATCGGCAATCTCGCGCCGGACAACGCCGATCTCGCCCGCATACGCCAGGACCATGTCATCGACCACGCCAGATGGCACGGCGGCCCGCGCACCGGCCTGGTAGTCATACCAGCCGGCGCCCGTCTTCTGCCCGAACCGTCCCTGTTCGCACAAGCGGTCCGGCAGCTTTGAATACACAAAGCCCGGCGACTCGACCGCGCGCCGCTTGTGGATATGCCAGCCGATATCATTGCCGGCCAGGTCACTCATCCTGAACGGCCCCATGGCAAACCCGAACGCCTCAATGGCACGGTCGACCTGCGCCGGCAGCGCGCCTTCTTCGAGCAGCCAATACGCCTGGCGCAGATACTGCTCGAGCATGCGGTTGCCAATGAAGCCATCGCACACGCCCGACACCACGCCGGTCTTCTTGAGTTTTTTCGCCAGCGCCAGCGCCGTGACCAGCACGTCGTCCGCAGTCTGCGCACCGCGCACGATTTCGAGCAGCTTCATCACGTGCGCGGGGCTGAAGAAATGCAGGCCGATGACGTCCTGCGGCCGGCCCGTGAACGCGGCGATGCGGTTCACGTCGAGCGTCGACGTATTGGTCGCCAGGATCGCGCCCGGCTTCATCACCTGCCCCAACTCGCGAAACACGAGCTCCTTGACGTCCATGTCTTCGAACACCGCTTCGACGACGATGTCGGCCTGCGCCACTGCGTCGTAGGACAGCGTGCCGGTGATCAAGGCCATGCGGCCTTCGAGCTTGTCGGCCGCGAGCTTGCCTTTGACGACACTGCTCTCGTATACCTTGCGGATGCCGGCCAGGCCCTTGTCCAGCGCTTCTTGCTTCATCTCGAGAATGGTGACGGGGATGCCGGCATTGGCGAAGTTCATTGCAATGCCCGCACCCATGGTGCCGCTGCCCACCACCGCCGCGCTGGCGATCGGGCGCGGGCGCGTGTCGGGCGCGACGCCAGGCACCTTGCCAGCCGCGCGCTCGGCGAAGAACGCATGGCGCAGCGCCTTCGATTCGGGCGTCGTGGTCAGGTACATGAAGCGTTCGCGCTCGAAGCGCAAGCCGGCCTCGAACGAATCGGCAGTGACTGATGCGGCCACCGCCTCGACGCACTCGCGCGGCGCCGGGAATGGGCCGGCCGTCGCGTCGACACGTGCACGCGCGGCTGCCAGGAAACCGGCGGCGTCCGGATGCACGACGGCGCGCTCGCGCACCTTCGGCAGCGGGCGAATGGCACCGATCGTTTCGGCAAAGGCCACCGCTGCCGGCAGCAGGTCGCTACCTGC
Organism: Massilia aurea; assembly: GCF_040790145.1. Classification (GTDB taxonomy): domain Bacteria; phylum Pseudomonadota; class Gammaproteobacteria; order Burkholderiales; family Burkholderiaceae_D; genus Telluria; species Telluria aurea_C. Next base: position 242,042 of record NZ_JBFMMP010000001.1, on the reverse strand, counting down.
GTCGAACACGCGGTCGAACAGCGGCGTACCGGCCAGTTTGTCGGACAATACCGGCGCACCGGTGAGGATCATGTCGAGGGCGGCTTCCAGGCCGAGCACGCGCGGCAGGCGCTGCGTGCCGCCGGCGCCGGGCAACAGGCCGAGCTTGACTTCGGGCAGGGCGATCTGGGCGCCCGGCGCGGCGACGCGATAGTGGCAACCGAGCGCCAGCTCCAGGCCGCCGCCCATGCACACGCTGTGGATCGCGGCCACGACCGGCTTGCGCGCGCCCTCGGCGACGGCGATCAGCGTATGCAGGGTCGGCTCGGTGAGCGCCTTGGGGGAGTTGAATTCACGGATGTCGGCGCCGCCCGAAAAGGCCTTGCCGGCGCCGGTGATCACGATCGCCGTGACGGTGGGGTCGGCTTCGGCCTGGCGGATGCCGGCGACAAGCGCAGTGCGAGTGGCCAGGCCGAGGCCATTGACCGGTGGGTTGTTCAGCGTGATGACGGCAACGCTGCCGTACACCTGATAGTCGGCGCTCATGTCGGTTACGTCTCCTGAAAGTGGAAATGACTGCGCTGCCGACTATACCGCAAATAAACGCACGAACGTATTATTCGGGCGGCAAGGGCCGCTTAGAATTGCCCGCGCTGGCTCGCTGCGGCGATCTTCTTGTCGGTCTTGTACTGGCTCAGCGCGTACACGGCCCAGATGGCGGCAGGCAGCCAGCCGACCAGGGTGATTTGCAGGATCAGGCAGATAACGCCGGCGACCGGACGGCCAATCGTGAAGAACGTGAGCCAAGGGAGAATGAGGGCAATAAGAAGGCGCATGGGAATTCCTGTGGTAGAAGATTGTTAAAAGTGACACAACTCTACCCGGCGGGCGTAAAGCGCGTCGCACAGCTACCGGCCGGCAACGTGCACCGTCGCCTTGACATGCTTGAGACTGGCCACGATCGTGAATGTCATGATCACCAGCAGCGACCATGAGCTCCACTTGCTCAGATGGACCGCCGACCAGGCGCCAAGCTGATTGGGATAGCGCCACACGCCCCAGAAGGTGCCGATATTTTCGGCCAGCCAGATGAAGAAGCCGGTCAGCACGAAACCGAGCAACAGCGGCATGCGCCGGTCGCGGTCGAGCGGGCGAAACACGACGACGGTGCGCGCGTACAGGCCCAGCGCGCAGGCGGCCAGGTACCAGCGGTAGTCGCCGATATAGTGATGGGTGAAGAAGTTCAGGTAGATCAGGATCGCAATGGCGGCCGCCAGCGGATACGGCGGGTGATGGCGGATGCGCAGGTCGAGCAGGCGCCAGGCCTGGATGATGTAGCTGCCGACCGACGCGTACATGAAGCCGGCAAACAGCGGCACGCCCCAGACCTTGGTATAGCCGAAGTCCGGATAACTCCACGACCCTATGGCGCCCGACACCTTGAACACTTCGAGCGCGAAGCCCACTGCATGAAACAGGCACACGGCCTTGAGCTCATCACGCGTCTCGAGGCGCGACCACACGAGCCAGGCCTGCAGCGCAACCGCGACCACCAGCAGCACGTCGTAGCGCGGGATGCCCAGCACGCCCGCGCGCGGCGTGACGAGGATCGCCAGGAAAAACCCGGCCACGAACACGCAGGCGCGCGCTTCCTTGATGCCGAAGTACAGAAATTCGATCAGGCCACGGCGCACGCCGCCAAGGGCCCGTGGCCGCGCATCCATCAAATGGCGGTCGATCGTGGCGAGCATCGTCAAGCGGGGCGTCCTCAATACGTCGGCAGGCGGTGCCGTGCGTAGGCTTCGCGCAAGCGGTTCTTCTGCACCTTGCCGGTGCCGCCGACCGGCAGGCTGTCGGCGAACACGACGTCGTCCGGCGTCCACCAGCGCGCCACCTTGCCATCGAACCAGCGGATCAACGCGTCGCGCGTGACGTCCATGCCGGGCCGGCGCACGACCACCAGCAACGGGCGCTCGGCCCATTTGGGATGCGCGACCCCGATGCACGCCGCCTGCAGCACCGCCGGGTGCCCCATCGCCACGTTTTCCAGGTCGATGGTGCCGATCCACTCGCCGCCCGACTTGATCACGTCCTTGCTGCGATCGGTGATTGCCAGGTAGCCATCGGCGTCGATCGTGGCCACGTCGCCGGTCGGAAACCAGCCGTCGACCAGCACGTCGCCGCCTTCATCGCGAAAGTAACCGGACACGACCCACGGCCCCTTTACCAGCAGGTGGCCAAAGGTGACGCCATCCCACGCCAGTTCGGCGCCGTCGTCGTCGACGATTTTCAGGTCGACGCCATAGATGGCGTGGCCCTGCTTGCGCAGTACGAGGCGCTGGGCGTCGGGCGTGAGCGCCGCGTGCTGGTTACCGAGCGTGCAGGTCGTGCCCAGCGGCGACATCTCGGTCATGCCCCAGGCATGCACGACCTCGACGCCGCAGCGATCGATCAGCGTGTCCATCAGCGCCGGCGGGCAGGCCGAGCCGCCGATCACGGTGCGGCGGAAGGTGGAGAATTCGAGATCATGCTCCACCACGTGGTTGACAAGCCCCAGCCACACGGTCGGCACGCCCGCCGAAAAGGTCACGCCTTCGCCTTCGAACAGGTCGTACAGCGAGCGCCCGTCCAGCGCCGGACCCGGAAACACCAGCTTGGCGCCCGACAGCGGCACCGAATACGGCAAGCCCCAGGCGTTCACATGGAACATCGGCACCACCGGCAGCACGACGTCGCGCGCCGACACATTGAGCGCGTTGGGCATGCTTGACGCATACGCGTGCAAGACCGTCGAACGGTGCGAATACAGCGCGCCTTTCGGATTGCCGGTGGTGCCGGACGTGTAGCACAGGCTGGCGGCCGAGCGTTCGTCGAACTGCGGCCAGGCATAGTCGGTCGATTGCGCGCCGATCAGGTCTTCGTAGCACAGCAAATTGTCGATGCCCGAATCGCGGGGCAGCGCTGCCCCGTCGCACAGGGCCACGTAAGCCTTGACGGTCTTGCATTGGCGCGCCATGGCCACGATGGCCGGCAGGAAGGTCAGGTCGAAGAACAGCACCTGGTCCTCGGCGTGGCCCACGATATAGGCGATCTGCTCGGGATGCAGGCGCGGATTGATCGTGTGCAGAACGGCGCCGGAGCCGGAGACGCCGTAGTACAGCTCCAGGTGCCGGTAACCGTTCCAGGCCAGGGTGGCGACGCGGTCGCCCATGCCGATGCCCAGGCTGCCAAGCGCGTTGGCCAGCTGGCGGGCCCGCGCCGCCGCGTCGCGCCAGGTGTAGCGGTGCAGGTCGCCCTCGACGCGGCGCGAGACGATTTCGCCTTCTCCGTAATGGCGCGCCGCGAATTCGATGATGCCCGAGACCAGCAAAGGTTCGTCCATCATCTGGCCTTGCAGGGGACTCATGGGGTACGCATGCATTCGGCCTCCAGGCTCTTGGTTGCAAGTTCTTGATGACGAGGAAAGTGTCATCCGCGACGCAGCATGGCGTCAACGCAATTCGATGATGCAGTGCATCATCGGGCGTTACCATATGTAACGTTCGCGAGCGGGCGTCCCCGAGCACGCATAAAATCACTGTCGGGTAAAATCGCTCCATTGCCGACCAATGCCACGGGGACTGCCATCACTGCCGACGCACTTGCACTGAACAATTCGTTCGCCGAATTGCCGCCAGCGTTTTACACGCGCCTGATGCCCACGCCGTTACCTGCGCCGCACTTCATCGCGGCCAGCGCACCCGCCGCTGCCCTGATCGGGCTGACCGCGGACGATCTCGCGCGCCCCGACTTTGTCGACGTCTTCACCGGCAACAAGGTGGCGCAACGTTCGCAGCCGATTGCCGCCGTGTATTCGGGCCACCAGTTCGGCGTCTGGGCCGGCCAGCTGGGCGATGGCCGCGCGATCACGCTGGGCGACATCGCCACGGCCACCGGGCCGATGGAAATCCAGCTCAAGGGCGCCGGCCGTACCCCGTATTCACGCATGGGCGACGGGCGCGCCGTGCTGCGCTCGTCGATCCGCGAATTTCTGTGCTCCGAAGCGATGGCGGCGCTCGGCATCCCGACCACGCGCGCGCTGTGCCTGACCGGCTCGCCGCAAGGCATCGCCCGCGAGACGCTCGAGACCGCCGCCGTGGTGACGCGCATGGCGCCGACCTTCGTGCGCTTCGGCTCGTTCGAGCACTGGGCCTCGCAGGGGCGCGAGGACGAATTGCGCACGCTTGCCGATTTCGTCATTCACAATTTCTATCCCGAGTTCGAGGGCGCCGCCAATCCGTACAAGGAATTGCTGGCCGAAGTCACGCGCCGCACCGCGCGCATGATCGCGCACTGGCAGGCAGTGGGCTTCATGCACGGCGTGATGAACACCGACAATATGTCGATCCTGGGCCTGACGCTCGACTATGGCCCGTTCGGCTTCATGGAAGCGTTCGACGCGCGCCACATCTGCAACCACACCGACCAGGGCGGGCGCTATTCGTATGCCAACCAGGTGCCGGTCGGCCACTGGAACTGCTATGCGCTGGGGAATGCTATGCTGCCCCTGATCGGCGAGCCTGACGTGGCCGAGGAAGCCCTGGCCGTGTATCGCCCCGAATTCGGCCGCCAGATGGATCTGCTCATGCACGGCAAGCTCGGCTTGCTGGAAAGCCGCGAGGGCGACGCCAAGCTGTTCGAAGACACGATCGAGCTGCTGCAGGCGAACCACGCCGACTTCACGCTGTTCTTCCGCTTGCTGGGCGACCTGCGCGTGGCCGAGCCCGCAAGCGACGAACCGCTGCGCGACCTGTTCATCGACCGCGCGTCGTTCGACGCCTGGGCTGCGATCTACCGCGCGCGCCTGATGGACGAGAACCGTGACGATGCGGCGCGCCGCGTGGCGATGAACCTGGTCAATCCCAAGTACATCCTGCGCAACTACCTGGCCCAGACGGCCATCGAACAAGCCCAGAACGGCGACTTCAGCGGCGTGCACACGCTGCTGGCCGTGCTCGAGCGGCCGTTCGACGAACAACCCGAACACGCTGCCTACGCCGAGCTGCCGCCCGATTGGGCCGCGCATCTCGAAGTGAGCTGCTCTTCATAATCAAATCAACCGAGACAAGGACACCACATCATGACCGATAAAGTCGTCAAGACCGACGCCGAATGGCGCAACCAGCTCGACCCGATGGAATACGAAGTGACGCGCCACGCGGCCACCGAACGGGCCTTTACCGGCAAGTTCTGGGACCACCACGAGCATGGCATCTACAGCTGCGTGTGCTGCAACACGCCGCTGTTCGAATCGGACACCAAGTTCGATTCCGGCTGCGGCTGGCCAAGCTACTTCCGCGCGCTCGACCCGGCCAACGTGGTCGAGAAAACCGACCGCACCCACGGCATGGTGCGCACCGAGGTCATCTGCGGCGTGTGCGACGCCCACCTGGGCCACGTGTTCCCGGACGGCCCGCCGCCGACCGGCCTGCGCTATTGCATCAACTCCGCCTCGATGCGGTTCGACCCGATCTGAGAGTGGTTGCACGATGAAATTTTTGTTCGACTTTTTCCCGGTCCTGCTGTTCTTCGGCGTCTATAAATATGGCGACAGCAACCAGGCCTGGGCGCATCGCATGGCCGTCGAGTTCCTGGGGCCATTGATCGCGGGCGGCGGCGTGCCGCCGTCGCAATCGGCCATCCTGCTCGCGACCGCCGTGGCCATCATCGCCACCGTGCTGCAAGTGGGTTACCTGCTCGCGCGCGGGCGCAAGGTCGACAATGCGATGTGGCTGACGCTGGGCGTGATCCTGGTGGCCGGAGGCGCCACGATCTATTTTCACGACGAGGTCTTCATCAAGTGGAAGCCGACGATCCTGTACTGGGCGTTCGCGCTGGGTCTGTTCATCGCGCAGGTGTTCTACCGCAAGAACCTGATCCGCTCGGTGATGGAGCCGAACATGAAGCTGCCCGAGCCGCTGTGGAACCGCATCGGCTACATCTGGATGGCGTTCTTTGTCGGCATGGGCTTGCTGAACTTGTTGATGGCGTTCGTGGTCTTCAATAACGATACCGGCGCCTGGGTCAGCTTCAAGCTGTTCGGCTTCACCGCCATATTCTTTGCCTTCATCATGATCCAGACGATGATGCTCTACAAATACATCAAGGAGGAAGACGCATGACCAACGTTCCAGATAAAAGCGACCGCGAACCGCGCATGCGCGCCCTGCTCGAAGCCGGGCTGACCCCTACCCTGCTCGAGATCAGCGACGACTCGCACCTGCATGCGGGCCATGCCGGTGCAGCCTCCGGCGGCAGCCATTATTCGGTCAAAATCGTGTCCTCGCGCTTCGAGGGCCTCAAGCTGGTCATGCGCCATCGTCTTGTGTATGATGCCGTTCACGATATGATCAACAAGGCGGAAATCCACGCATTGGCCATCAACGCCATCGCGCCTTCCGAGCTGTCCTGAAGGTCGGCTTTCAGGCAGTTTTAAGAAATTTGCCCGACAATAAAACAGATAAGTACAAGAACTAAACTTCTCTCGTCCAGTTAAAACCCGTCACAGGAATACACATGACCTTTAAGCCTGCTCGCCTGCTGTTAGCCCTCGTTGCCATCGCATCGGCCCCGGCCTTTGCCCAAAACCTCGCAGTGGTCAACGGCAAGGCGATTCCTTCGGCACGCGCCGACGCCGTCGTCAAGCAGGTCGTTGCCCAGAACCAGGGCCAGGACACGCCGCAGCTGCGCGAAGCCGTCAAGAACGACCTGATCGCCCGCGAAGTGCTGATGCAAGAAGCCGTCAAGCAAGGCTGGGACAAGAAGCCTGAAGTGCGCGAAGCACTGGACAGCGCGCGTCAGTCGATCGTCGTCAATGCCCTGGCCCGCGACTACATCACCAAGAACCCGGTGACCGACGCCCAGATCAAGACCGCCTACGACAAGGTCAAGGCTGAAACCGGCGACAAGGAATACCACGTGCGCCACATCCTGATGTCCACCGAAGCCGACGCCAAGGCCGCCATCGCCAAGATCAAGGGCGGCGCCAAGTTCGAAGAAGTGGCCAAGACGTCGAAGGACACTGGCACTGCCAACACCGGCGGCGACCTGGACTGGGTCACCCCGAACACGATGCCGCCAGAATTTTCGGCCGGCTTCACCAAGCTTGCCAAGGGCGCGGTCACCGACGTGCCGGTCAAGACCAATGCCGGTTTCCACGTGATCAAGCTGGACGACACCCGTGCGACGCAGTTGCCGCCACTGGAGCAGGTCAAGCCACAAATCTCCGAAACGCTCGCGCAAGAGAAGCTGCGTGACTTCCAGGAGCAAATGGTCAAGAAGGCAAAGGTGCAGTAAGATGTGCTGTCGCCGGCGCGCATGATGCGAGCCGGCATTCGTCGCCTGCGGCGATACTTTTCGAGTTTATATAGGATCTCAACGATGATTTTGAAGCCAGCCAGCCTGTTGTTCGCCATGATTGCAGTCGTTGCCGTGCCTGCCCTCGCGCAGAACGCCGCTACCGTCAATGGCAAGGCAATCCCGCAAGCTCGGGTCGACCAGCTGGTCAAGCAGGTCGTGGCCCAGGGCCGCGCTGCGGACTCTCCTGACCTGCGCGAAGCGATCAAGAAAGACCTGATCAGCCGCGAAGTATTGATCCAGGAAGCCGACAAGCAAAACATCGGCGCCCGTGCCGACGTCAAGTCGGCCATCGACAACGCCCGTCAAAGCATCATCATCAACGCGATGCTGGCCGACTACGTCAAGAAAAACCCGGTGAAAGATGCCGACATCAAGGCCGAGTACGACAAGCAGAAGGCCCTGATTGGCGACAAGGAATACCACGCGCGTCACATCCTGGTCGATTCCGAAGCCACTGCCAAGGACATCATCGCCAAGCTGAAAGCCGGCGGCAAGTTCGACGAACTGGCCAAGCAGTCGAAAGACGGCAGCGCAGCGAATGGTGGCGACCTGGGCTGGGCCAGCGCGGCCACCTACGTGCCTGAGTTCTCGAAAGCCATGGTCGCCCTGCAAAAAGGCGCCATCACCGAAACGCCAGTGAAATCGCAGTTCGGTTTCCACGTCATCAAGCTGGAAGACGTGCGCGCTGCCAAGGTGCCGGCACTGGAAGAAGTCAAGCAGCAAGTCACCGAAGGCCTGCAGCAGCGTCAGCTGGCAGCCTATCGCGAGACCCTGGTCAAGAAGGCCAAAGTGCAGTAATCCACTGCCTGGTTTGACTGTAAAAAGCGCGCCTGAGGGCGCGCTTTTTTATTTGGATTTCCAGTTTATGCACACCGTATTTCGACAAGCAGTGCTCGAGGATATACCGCAGATGACGCGCATTCGCCTGGCGGTCACCGAGAACGTCCTGCGCGACCCGTCGCGCGTCACGCGCCAGATGTATGAAGACTTTCTCGGGAAAGATGGCCGTGGGTGGGTCGCGGAGGTCGATGGCGCGACCGTCGCCTTCAGCTATGCGAACCGGCGCGATGGCTCGATCTGGGCCCTGTTCGTCGACCCGCGCTGCGAAGGCCAGGGACTCGGCAGACCCTTGTTGGCGCTGGCAACCGGCTGGTTGTTCTCGCTGGGTTTTACTCGCGTGACGCTGAGCACGGGGATCGGCACCAGGGCCGAGGGGTTCTACGCGCGGCTTGGCTGGCGGCGCGACACGACGCACAGCGACGAAGCGCACTTCGTGCTCGACTCCCCTTCTTCAGGCCAATCCACGCCGCCATGAAAAAACGCCTCTTGCGAGGCGTTTTTCACATCAGTGGTCCGATCAGCCAACCCACTTGCGCGCGTTGCGGAACATCCGCATCCATGGCGATTCATCGCCCCACGACTCCGGCGCCCACGAGTGCACGGCGCCGCGGAACACGCGTTCGGCGTGCGGCATCAGGACCGTGAAGCGGCCATCCGCCGTCGTCACCGACGTCAGGCCGCCTGGCGAGCCATTCGGGTTGAATGGATACGTCTCCGTGGCCTGCCCGCGGTTATCGACAAAGCGCATCGCCTTGATCGACGCATCGTAGTCGCCCGTCAGCGAGAAGTCGGCAAAGCCCTCACCGTGCGCGATGGCGATCGGCGCGTGCGTGCCGGCCATGCCCTGGAAGAAGATCGATGGCGACTCGAGCACTTCGACCATGCCGAAGCGCGCTTCGAACTGTTCCGACTTGTTGCGGGTGAACTTCGGCCATGCCTGCGCGCCCGGGATGATCGACTTCAGGTTGCTCATCATCTGGCAGCCGTTGCACACGCCCAGGCCGAAGGTATCCTGGCGCGCAAAGAAGCGGGCGAACTGCTCGGCCAGCTGCGGGTTGAACAGGATGGTCTTGGCCCAGCCTTCGCCGGCGCCCAGCACGTCGCCGTACGAGAAGCCGCCCACGGCGATCACGCCATGGAAGTCGTCCAGCCTGGCGCGGCCGGCAATCAGGTCGCTCATGTGCACGTCGATGGCCGCAAAGCCCGCCTGGTGCATCACCCACGCCGTTTCGATGTGCGAGTTGACGCCCTGCTCGCGCAGGATGGCCACGCGCGGGCGCACGCCAGTGGCGATGAACGGCGCAGCGACGTCCTCGCTCAGGTTGAAGCTGATCTTCGGCGTCATGCCGATATCGTGCTCGTCGAGCAGGCGGTCGTATTCGGCATCCGCGCATGCCGGATTGTCGCGCAGGCGCGCGATGCGCCAGCTGGTTTCACTCCACAGGCGATGCAGGCTGCTGCGGGTTTCGCTGTAAATCACTTTCGCGTCGCGCGTGAATTCCACCGCGCCACGGTCATTGAGTTTGCCGATGATGTGGCTGGAGGCGCCCAGGCCACCTTCGCGCAGCACGTTCATGACCGCGCTCTTGTCCTCCGCGCGCACCTGGATCACGGCGCCCAGTTCTTCACTGAACAGCGCGCGCAGCGTCATCTCGTTGCGGCGCTCGGCCACCTGGCCGGTCCAGTTCTTGGCATCGCCCCAGTCGGCGCCATGGCCGCTGTCCATCGTCAGGATGTCGAGGTTGACCGACACGCCCGTGCGGCCGGCAAAGGCCATCTCGGCCAGCGTCGCAAACAGGCCACCGTCCGAACGGTCGTGGTACGCCAGCAGCTTGCCGTCCTTGTTCAGCGCCTGGATGGCCTTGAACAGGGCTTTCAGGTCGGCCGGCGAATCGACGTCCGGCACCGAGTCACCCAGTTGCTGCGTGACTTGCGCCAGGATCGAGGCGCCCAGGCGGTTCTTGCCGCGACCCAGGTCGACCAGGATCAGGGCCGTCTCGCCGGCGTCCGTGCGCAGTTGCGGCGTGAGCGAGCGGCGGATATCGGTCACCGGCGCGAACGCCGAGACGATCAGCGAGACCGGCGAGATCACGGCCTTGGCTTGGCCATCGTCGTTCCAGGTGGTGCGCATCGACAGCGAATCCTTGCCGACCGGGATCGACACGCCCAGCGCCGGGCACAGTTCCATGCCGACGGCTTTCACGGTGTCGAACAGCGCGGCGTCCTGGCCTGGCTGGCCGCAGGCCGCCATCCAGTTGGCCGACAGCTTGATGTCCGAGATATCGTCGATCGCGGCGGCCGCGATATTCATGACTGCTTCGCCAACGGCCATCCTGCCCGACGCGGCGGCGTCGATGACGGCCAGCGGCGTGCGCTCGCCCATCGCCATCGCTTCGCCCAGGAAGCCTTCATAGGCCATCGCGGTGACGGCGCAGTTGGCCACCGGCACCTGCCACGGGCCGACCATCTGGTCGCGCACCGTCATGCCGCCGACCGTACGGTCGCCGATCGTGATCAGGAACGACTTGTCGGCCACGGTCGGATTGAGCAGCACGCGGCGCGCGGCTTCCACGAGTTCGATGCCGGTCAGGTCGACCGGTGGGAACGCGTTCTGCACGTGGGCGACATCGCGCGTCATCTTCGGCGGTTTGCCGAGCAGGACGTCCATCGGCATGTCGACCGGTGATGCATTTGGCCCACCCGCCTGCTGCTCGTCGATCAGGCGCAGCTGACGCTCTTCGGTGGCAGTGCCGACGACGGCGAACGGGCAGCGCTCGCGCTGGCACAGCGATGCGAATTTCGCCAGGCTCTCCGGTGCGATCGCCAGCACATAGCGTTCCTGTGACTCGTTAGACCAGATTTCTTTCGGCGCCAGGCCGCTCTCTTCGAGCGGCACCTTGCGCAGGTCGAAGATCGCGCCGCGCTTGGCGTCGTTGACAATCTCGGGGAATGCGTTCGACAGGCCGCCCGCGCCCACGTCGTGGATCGAGATGATCGGATTGTGCTCGCCCAGCTGCCAGCAGCCGTTGATGACTTCCTGCGCGCGGCGTTCCATCTCGGGGTTGCCGCGTTGGACCGAGTCGAAGTCCAGGTCGGCCGTGTTGGTGCCGGTGGCCATCGACGAGGCGGCGCTGCCGCCCATGCCGATGCGCATGCCGGGGCCGCCCAGTTGAATGAGCAGGCTGCCGACCGGGATCTCGTCCTTGTGCGTGTGCGCGGCCGAGATGCTGCCGATGCCGCCGGCGATCATGATCGGCTTGTGATAGCCGTACACCGCGCCGGCTGCGCCGACGTTCTGTTCATAGGTACGGAAGTAACCACCCAGCACCGGGCGGCCGAATTCGTTGCTGAATGCGGCGCCGCCGATCGGACCGTCGATCATGATGTCCAGAGGCGAGGCGATGCGTTCAGGTTTACCATACAGCCCGTCAGTGCGGGCGGTCGTGGTCACGTCCGACGCGTTTTCCCACGGACGCACGGCGTCCGGGATCACCAGGTTCGACACCGTGAAGCCGGTCAGGCCGGCCTTTGGCTTGGCGCCACGGCCGGTCGCACCTTCGTCGCGGATTTCGCCGCCGGCGCCGGTGGAGGCGCCCGGGAATGGCGAGATCGCGGTCGGGTGATTGTGCGTCTCGACCTTCATCAGGGTGTGCACGAGCTCCGTCGACGGGCCGTATTCTTCGCCGTCGCGCGGGAAGAAACGGGTGACCGTCGCGCCCTCGATGATCGACGAGTTGTCGCTGTAGGCGACCACGGTGCCGCGCGGGTTCAACTGGTGCGTGTTCTTGATCATGCCGAACAGCGAGATACTCTGCTTCTCGCCGTCGATGATCCAGTCGGCATTGAAGATCTTGTGGCGGCAGTGCTCCGAGTTCGCCTGGGCGAACATCATCAGCTCGACGTCGGTCGGGTTGCGCTGCGCTTTCGTGAACGCTTCGTTCAGGTAGTCGACTTCGTCGTCCGACATCGCCAGACCGAGTTCCGTGTTGGCGCGCACCAGTGCGTCGCGACCCAGGCCCAGTACGTCGATGCTCTCGAGCTGCTTGCCCTCAAGTTCATTGAACAGGTGCCGGGCGTCGTCGGCGCTGCGCAAGACCGTGTCGGTCATGCGGTCGTGCAGCAACGCGATCACAGCTTGCAGCTCGGCGTCGGCCAGCTTCTTCGGCGCGCCGAAGCTGCTGCCGAGGATGCCGGTCTTGAGCACCACGGTGAACCCGATGCCGCGCTCGATGCGATGGACATGGCCCATGCCGCAGTTGCGCGCGATATCGGTCGCCTTCGAGGCCCACGGCGAAATCGTGCCCAGGCGCGGGATGACGAAGAATTCTTCGGTCACGCCCTCGTACAGGGTCTCTGGCGCAGGCTCGCCATAGGTGAGCATGGCCGACAGGCGCGCCGTGTCGTCGATGGACAGTGGCGCGCTGGTGTCGATGAAATGGTAGAAACGGCCCTGGACGGCGGCGATCGACGGGGCGACAGCTTGCAGTTGGCTCAGGAGGCGTTGGCTACGGAAGGCGGACAGGGCATTGGAACCCGGCAGAATCAACATGGCTTGGACAGTCGGTTGATGCAGCGTCGCTGCTAGGGTGGAAGATAGGCCGGTATTATACAGGCTTGTCCCAGTTAGCCTTGCCCTAGTTGCCGGGCCGTCATCACCGGCGGCGCCCGGCGAACTGGTTTCCTTGATCGATTCCGGACTTGCCGGTATCTTAACGGTAGACAATCTTGCGATGCGCGCCGCCTGGCGCCCGCCGCCAACAGAGACGAGAGCGAACATGCAAGAGAACGCGAACCTGGCGGTGCTGGTCGTCGACCCGAATCCCGGCATGCGCACCAGCCTGCAAAACATGCTGGGCCTGGTCGGCATCACCAAGGTCGACTACGCGATCAACGCCAACACGGCGATTCGCCAGTTGCAAAAGCGCGCCTACGACATCATCCTGTGCGAATACGACCTGGCCAGCGGCGCTGGCGAAGGCCAGGATGGCCAGCAGCTGCTGGAAGACCTGCGCCACCACCGCCTGATCACGCCGTCGACGATCTTCATCATGCTGACGTCCGAGACCGAGCGTGAAAAAGTCGTCAGCGCCGCCGAACTGGCCCCCACCGACTACGTGCTCAAGCCGTTTACGGTGGAGCTGATCAGCACCCGCATCAGGCGCGCGCTCGAACGGCGCGGCGCCCTGCTCCCGGCCTGGCAACTGGCCGCGCAGGGCAAGCTGCGCGAGGCGATCATGGCCTGCGCCAACGGCGCCGACGAACACCCGCGCTTTGCCGCCGACTTCGCGCGCGTGCGCGCCGAGCTGCACACGACGCTGGGCGAACATGCCGAAGCCGCCGCCGTCTACCGCGACGTGCTGGCCGAACGCCCTCTCGGCTGGGCCGCGCTGGGCCTGGCGCGCACGCTGGTTGCCCTCGGCCAGGTTGACGACGCCCGCGCGATCCTGGACGAACTGCTGGCCGCCAATCCCCGCCTGATGGCTGCCTACGACTTGCTGGCGCGCTGCCTCGAGTCGAGCGGCGAGCCGGCACTGGCGCGCGATGTGCTGGCCGACGCGGTGGCGATCTCGCCGCACGTCGTGCGGCGCCTGCGCAAACTGGGCGACCTGTCGCTGGCCGCCGGCGACGTGGAAGTGGCCGAGAAATCGTTCCGCCAGGTCGTGACCAAGGCGCGCTACTCCGAGTTTCGCGATCCCGAAGACCACGTCAGCCTGGTCAAGACCCTGGTGACCCGCGGCGACCTGCTGCAGGCCACCGGCGTGATCCGCGACCTCGAACGCTCGCTGCGCACGGCGCCGGCCTACGACGCCTGCCGCGCATACGCCAACGCGCTCCTGCACGACAAGACCGGCAACGGCAGCGCCGCGGTAGCCGAACTGCAGGCCGCCGTGTCGGCGGTGCGCGCCAACAATGCGCTGTCGTCCAGCCTCAAGATGGAACTGGCGCGCGCCTGCCTGGCGCACCGGCTCGACGAACAGGCGGCCGGCGTGATGCTCACCGTCGTGAACGACGCGGCCAGCGGCATCTCGCCCGAGCAGGCGATGAACGTGTTCGTCAACGCCGGGCGCAACGACCTGCTCGAGAACATGGGCCAGCAGCTCAAGGCGCAGGCGCAGATCCTGCTGGGCGTGGCCGACGAAAAGCGCAATATGGGCGACGTGCGCGGCGCGGTCCAGACGCTGCTCGAAGCGCTGCACCTGGTGCCGCGCAACCTGCAGGTCATGGTCGCCACCGCCGGCGGCATCCTTCGCCAGATCAACGAGCTTGGCTGGGACCATCCGCTGGGGCAGGCTGCGGCCGGTCTGCTCGAGGGCATCCGCGCCCAGGATGCGCAGCATCCACGGCTGGCTGCCTTGACCGAGGAATACCAGGCGGCGCGCCGCAAATACGGTATCGCGGCTGCGTGACGCCGGGCACGATGCAATTCACGCGCCTGGTCTTTCTGGCTGCAGCAGCCATCCATGCCAGCCAGGCCATTGCCGCCGCTGGCCCCAGCGCGCAAGCGGTCTTGCGATTCGACCTGTATGCATGCGAGCGCCCCGCCTGGCCCAAGGCGGCCCTCGCAGAGCGCACCAGCCGCACGAGCACCCTTGAAGTGCGGATCGGTGAATCCGGCCTGGTCATCGACGGGCGTATCACGGCCTCAAGCGGCAGGCCCGACCTGGACGCCGCCGCACTGGCGGCCATGCGCAACTGTCCATTCCCCGCCGTACTGGCCACGGGCGAAGCGCCGACTGGCTGGCTCAGGACGCAGTACCGATGGGTCCCCGGCAGCGCGGCCGTGCCGCCTGACGGCCCGACACTGGCCTCCATCCGGGCGGGCGCGGATGCGGGCGACCCGGCCGCGCAAAACCTGCTGGGCAGCTGGTACCAGCACGGCGCCCACGTCAAGGCCGATCCGGCGCAGGCGGCCATCTGGTATGAACGGGCAGCGCTGAGCGGGAACGCGTACGCGCAGAACAATCTCGGCGTCTTGTATTTCCGGGGCGCGGGCGTACCACGCGATGCGCGCCAGGCCGCCTACTGGTACGAAAAGGCCGCCGAGCAGGGCCATGGCTGGGGGCAGGCCAACCTGGCGTGGGCCTACGAGCATACGCTCGGCAACGACATCAATCCCGTCACCGCACTGTACTGGCTGACGAAAGCGGCCGACGGCGGGCTGGCCGACGCCCAGGTGCGGCTTGGCACCAGGGCGATGCATGACGCAGGCGACGATACCGAGCGCGCCGGCGCTGCCGCATGGCTGGCGCGCGCCGCAGCGCAAGATGACCCGTCGGGGCTGTACCTGCTGGGCCGCAGCGTTGAACTGGGCTTGGGCAACCAGCAGGACGATGCGCAGGCGGCGGCGCTGTATCGCAGGGCGCTCGGGCGCACTGAAGGGCGCGCCGAAACCGCACTGGGCATGCTGATCGAGGCGGGCCGCACGCCGGCGCTGGGCCACGAAGATGCGGCGCGCCTGTACGAACAAGGCATGTCGGCACGCCACGCCGCCGCCTTTTACCGGTATGGCCTGCTCCTGGAACAGCGCGGCGATATCGCGCTGGCCGGCGCCCTCTACAAGCTCGGTGGATGGAGAGGCAGTTGCGATGCGATTCGCAAGTATGTGGAACTGCGGCCGGTCGCACTGGCCAACGATCCCATCGACAGTCATCCACCGCACTGGGTAGAACGAGGCCGGCAATGCACGGCCAAGGCCGCGGCCGATCTGCCGCCGCAACTCTGACTGCACCCGGGGCCTGCCACCCTGGCCTGCCACCCTGGCCTGCGGCTTTGGGCGCCAACTTGACGCACCACGCCAGTTACGGTCTACTGTCGATGTCATTCTCACTACAGCGCCCGCTCGCCTCCCATTTTGCTCGACTTAATCAACGCCCTTCCCCGTAACCTCTTCCTGCCTCCCACCAGCCTGTTCCTGATCATCGCCCTGGGTTTATTGCTGTGGCGTTTCTGGCCGCGCACCGGACGTATCGTCGCCGGTACCGGCATGGCGCTGCTGACCTTCATGTCGAGCAATGCGGGATCGAGCTACCTGGTCGAACCGCTGGAACGCATGACCAGGCCGTTAGCACGGCCGGAAAGCGCCGGCGCCCAGGCCATCGTCGTGCTGGCCGCCGGCCGGTTGCGCAGTGCGGGCGAATACGATAACCGCGACATCCCCGATCACACGGCGCTCGCGCGTCTGCGCTACGGTGCACACCTGCAGCGGCGCACCGGCCTGCCGATCCTGGTCACCGGCGGCAATGGCGGCAGTGGCGCCGATCCGGCTACGATCGACATGGCCTACACCAAGGCCGACGCGATGGCCAGGGCGCTGCGCGAAGACTTCGGGGTGCCAGTCAAGTGGATCGAGCGGCGCTCACGCGATACGGGCGAGAATGCCATCTACAGCAATGTGCTGCTACGTAAAGCGGGCGTGAAACGTATCCTGCTCGTGACCGATGCGATGCACATGCACCGCGCGCGCGGCGTGTTCGAGCGCGAAGGACTCGAGGTCGTCGAGGCGCCGACGATGTTCGTCTACAACGCGAACCATGGATTCGATGGTTGGCTGCCAAGCGCGGAAGGCATGCGGCGCTCGTGGTATGCGACCTATGAACTGCTGGGCCTTGCGTGGTACCGGATCCGCGATCGCGAAGCGCCGGGGGTGAAACAGGACCCGGTGGCGAGTCCACCGCGCCGGCCCGCGCCAGCGCCGTTGCCGGCATTGGCGCCGACGCCAGCGCCAGCAACAGCGCCAGCAACAGCACCGGCCGCGAATTAACGCACGTCGAGCAGTTCGACTTCGAACACCAGGGTGGCGTTCGGCGGGATCGGGCCTGCGCCGCCGGCGCCATAGCCCATCTCGGCCGGCACGATCAGCGTGCGCTTGCCGCCGACCTTCATGCCCTGCACGCCCACATCCCAACCCTTGATGACCTGGCCGGCGCCCAGCTGGAAGCTGAACGGCTCGCGCCCGACCGACGAATCGAACTGTTTGCCGCGCTGCTGTTCGGCAGCCGGCTCGTACAGCCAGCCGGTATAGTTGACGACGGCGGTGGTGCCGGCAGTGGCTTCCTTGCCGGTGCCGACGACGGTGTCGATCTGTTGCGACGCCACGGCCGGCGCAGCGGCGGTGGCCGGTGCTTCGGCGCGTTTGCAGGCGGTGACGCTCAGCAGCATGGCCGCGGCCAGGGCGGAGCAGGTCAGTAGACGTTTCATGGTATCTCTCGTGGTAGTAATGAAAATCGGTGATGAAAATCGATGCCGGTGCAGCATACAGGGCGATCGATCCGCCCACAATATGCCGCCCCATTCTATTCATTGCCGTAGCCGCCGCCGCCCGGCGTCTCGATGACGAACACATCGCCCGCGTCCATGTCGATCTTGCCGATATGCCCCAGTTGCTCGACGCGCCCATCCGCACGCACCACGCTGTTGCGCCCCCGTTCGGCCTCGCCGCCGCCGGCCATGCCGAACGGCGCGTGGATCCGGTTGTTCGACAGGATCGCCGCCGTCATCGGCTCCAGAAAACGCACGCGGCGCACGCCGCCATTGCCCCCATGCCAGCGCCCCGCCCCGCCCGATCCCGGGCGAATCTCGTAGCTCTCCAAGCGCACCGGGAAGCGGAACTCGAGGATCTCGGGATCGGTCAGGCGCGAGTTGGTCATATTGGTCTGGACCACGTCGGTGCCATGGAAACCCTCACCCGCGCCGGAACCGCCCGAGATGGTTTCGTAGTACTGGTAGCGCGCGTTCCCGAACGTGAAGTTGTTCATCGTGCCCTGCGCCGCCGCCATCACGCCCAGCGCGCCGTACAGCGCATTGGTGATGCAGGTCGAGGTCTCGACGTTGCCCGACACGACCGATGCCGGATAGTGCGGGTTGAGCATCGAGCCGGGAGGGATGATGATCGTCAAAGGTTTCAGGCAGCCGGCATTGAGCGGAATCTCATCGTCCACCAGCGTGCGGAACACGTACAACACTGCCGCCATGCACACGGCCGACGGCGCATTGAAATTGTTCGGCAGCTGGCCGGACGTGCCGGTGAAGTCGATCTCGGCGCTGCGCGTCGCCGCATCGACGCGAATCGCCACGTCGATGTGGGCGCCGTTATCGAGCTGGTAGTGGAAGCTGCCGTCTCGTAACGCCGAGATCACGCGCCGCACCGCTTCTTCGGCATTGTCCTGCACATGGCCCATATAGGCGCGCACGACGGCCAGGCCGAAATGCGCGACCATCTTGTGCAGCTCTTCGACGCCCTTCTGGTTGGCCGCCACCTGCGCGCGCAGGTCGGCCATGTTCTGATCGGGATTGCGCGCCGGGTAGCGGGCGCCGGTGAGCAGCGCGCGCGCGGCGTCTTCGCGCAGCACCCCGTCCTGCCCGTCGATCAACTTGAAGTTGTTGATCAGGACGCCCTCTTGCTCGATATGGCTCGAGTCAGGCGGCATCGAGCCCGGCGTGGTGCCGCCAATGTCGGCGTGGTGGCCGCGCGAGCCGACGTAGAACAGGATCTCTAGGCCCGCTTCGTCGAACACCGGCGAGATCACCGTCACGTCCGGCAAGTGCGTGCCGCCGTGGTACGGATCGTTGAGAATGTAGACGTCGCCCGCGTGCATGCGGCCGGCGTTCTCGCGCATCACGGTCTTGATGCTCTCGCCCATGGAGCCCAGGTGCACCGGCATGTGCGGCGCGTTGGCCACCAGGTTGCCGTCCTGGTCGAAGATCGCGCAGCTGAAGTCCAGGCGCTCCTTGATGTTCACCGAGTACGCCGTGTTCTGCAGGCGCAGGCCCATTTGCTCGGCGATCGACATGAACAGGTTGTTGAAGATCTCGAGCATCACCGGATCGGCCGTGGTGCCGATCGCGCGCCGCTCGGGCAAGGCTTCCACACGTTGCAGCACCAGGTGGTTGTACGGCGTCACGCGCGCTTCCCAGCCTGGCTCCACGACCGTGGTCGCATTGTCTTCGGCGATGATCGCCGGGCCGCGCACGGCGTGCCCGGGCTGCAGCGCGGCGCGTGCGAACACGCCCGTGTCGTGCCAGCGGCTGGCGCTGTACATGCGTACGGTTTCCTGCGGCCCGGGTTGGTCAAGCGGCGCCGGCGCCGCCACCGGCTGCTCCGCCGGCGCATCGGACTGGCCAATCGCTTCGACCGACACCGCTTCGACGATCAGCGCGCGCGACGGCATCAGGAACGAGTAGCGGCGTTTGTACGCTTGCTCGAACTGCGCGCTCATTGCCGCCATGTCGCCCGCCAGCACGACAAGCGCCGAGTCGGTGCCTTCGTAGCGCAGGTGCACGCGTTCGACCAGCGCGATGCGGCCAGGCGCCACGCCCTGCGCCAGCAACTGCCCGCGGGCGGCCTCGCCCAGCACGCCAAGGCGCTCGGCCAGCCCCGGCAGCACGGTATCGGACAAACGTTCTTCGACCGCCTGCTCGCGCATCGCGCTCTGGTCGGCCAGGCCCATGCCGTAGGCCGACAGCACCCCGGCCAGCGAGTGGATGAACACCGTCTTCATGCCGAGGGCGTCGGCCACCAGGCACGCGTGCTGGCCGCCGGCGCCGCCGAAACTGGTGAGCACATACTCGGTCACGTCGTGGCCGCGCTGCACCGAAATCTGCTTGATCGCATTGGCCATATTGCCCACCGCGATATCGATGAAGCCTTCGGCCACGCTTTCCGGCGTGGGCCGCTCGCCGGTAGCCGCGCCGATCTCGATGGCCAGCGCATCGAAGCGACGACGCACGGCGCCGACGTCCAACGCAACATTGCCGCGCGGGCCGAACAGGCGGGGGAAGTACGCCGGCTGGACCTTGCCAAGCATGACGTTGCAGTCGGTGACCGCGAGCGGGCCACCCCGTCGATAACTGGCCGGGCCCGGATTGGCGCCGGCGCTGTCGGGCCCCACGCGATAGCGGCTGCCGTCGAAGTGCAGGATCGACCCGCCGCCAGCGGCAACCGTGTGGATGCTCATCATCGGCGCGCGCATGCGCACGCCGGCCACCTGCGTTTCGAACACGCGTTCAAACTCGCCCGAGAAGTGCGAGACGTCGGTGGAAGTACCGCCCATGTCGAAGCCGATCACGCGCTCGAAGCCGGCCTGCTGGCTGGCGCGCACCATGCCCACGATACCGCCCGCAGGCCCGGACAGGATGCTGTCCTTGCCCTGGAACGCGCGCGCGTCGGTCAGGCCGCCGTTGGACTGCATGAATTGCAGGTTCACGCCCGGCAGTTCATCGGCCACCTGGTCGACATAGCGGCGCAGGATCGGCGACAGGTAGGCGTCGACGACGGTGGTGTCGCCACGCGCGACGAGCTTCATCATTGGGCTCACTTCGTGCGAGACCGACACTTGCGTGAAGCCGATATCGCGCGCGATGCGGGCTACGGCTGCTTCGTGCGCCGTGTGCCGGTAACCGTGCATGAAGACGATCGCGAGCGAGCGCAAGCCAGCCTCGAACGCGCCCTGCAGGCTGGCCCGCGCCGCCGCCTCGTCCAGCGGTTGCACCACGTCGCCATGCGCGCCCACGCGCTCGTCGATTTCAATGACCTGTGCGTACAGCAGTTCGGGCAGCACGATGTGCCGGTCGAACAGGCGTGGCCGGTTCTGGTAGGCGATGCGCAGCGCATCGCGGTAGCCGCGCGTGATGGCCAGCACCGTCGGCTCGCCCTTGCGCTCGAGCAGCGCATTGGTCGCAACCGTCGTGCCCATCTTGACGGCCTCGATGCCGGATGCCGGCAACGGCGCGCCCGCAGCGACGCCGAGCAGGTGGCGGATGCCAGCCACCGCCGCGTCGCGATACCGCTCCGGGTGCTCGGACAAGAGCTTGTGCGTGACGAGTTGCCCATCCGGGCGGCGCCCCACGATATCGGTGAATGTGCCGCCGCGGTCGATCCAGAACTGCCAATCCATACCAACTCCATCTGCTAGCCAAGTGATGGCAGCCATTGTAGTGCGGACGGCGCGCCGACGTTGGCGAGAATGCACGACAATGGTTTCATTTCTCCTTCACGCAAACGACCATGGCTCAAGCTCTGTATACCGTCGCGCAAGTGCGCGCCATCGAACAATCCGCCAGCAGCGCGCTCGCGCCGGGCGCCCTGATGACCCGCGCCGGCAGGGCCGCCGCCGATTACGCGCTCGAACTATTGGGCGACGCGCGCGGCGCGCCGGTGCTGGTACTGGCCGGTCCGGGCAATAATGGCGGCGATGCGCTCGAGGTGGCGGCCAACCTGGCCGAGGCAGGCGTGGATGCCACCGTGCTGCATCTGCCGGGCGACGGCAATGACGACGCGTCGAGCGAAACGGCTGCCGCCTACGGGCGCGCACGCGCCGGCACGGTCGGCTGGCTCGACATGCTGCCGCCCGATGGCCAGTGGCGCCTGGTGGTCGACGGCCTGTTCGGCATCGGCCTGACCCGCGCGCTCGCGGGCGAGTACCGCGACGTGGTCGCGGGCCTCGACGCCCTGCGCTGCCCGATCCTGGCCCTCGACGTGCCCAGTGGCCTGGATGCCGATACGGGCGCGGTGATCGGGCCGGACGGCGTGGCCGTGCGCGCCACCCACACGATCACCTTCATCGCCGACAAGCCGGGCCTGCATACGGCCGATGGCCGCGATCATGCGGGCATCGTGCGCGTCGACACGCTCGGCGTCGATGTGACGGGCACGCCCTCGTCAGCCAGCGTCAACGGCCTGCCAGTGTTCGCACAGCGCTTCACCGCGCGTCGCCAGAACTCGCACAAGGGCAGCTTCGGCGACGTCGCCGTGATCGGCGGCGCGCACGGCATGGCCGGCGCGCAGGTGCTGGCCGCGCGCGGCGCGCTGTACGCCGGCGCGGGGCGCGTGTATGTCGCAGCATTGAACGCGCCCCCCGGCTACGACAGCAGCCAGCCCGAAATCATGTTCCGTGCCGCTGACGACTTCGATTTCTTCGGCCGCACCCTGGTGATCGGGCCGGGCATGGGTGACTCGGTCGATGCCATCCGGCTGGTCGTCAAGGCGCTCGATGGCGACAGCCCGCTGGTGATCGACGCCGATGCACTGAACCTGATCGGCGCCAGTCCCGACCTGCAGGCACGCCTGGCAACGCGCGGCGCGCCAGGCGTTCTGACGCCGCATCCCCTGGAAGCGGCGCGCATGCTGGGCATGACGGTCTCGGTGGTGCAGGCCGACCGCCTGGCCAGCGCGCGCGAACTGGCGCTGCGCATGAACGCGATCGTGATTCTCAAGGGGGCTGGCAGCGTGATCGCACGGCCGGATGGCCAGGTTCTGATCAACCCGACCGGCAACGCGGGCCTGGCCACGGCAGGCAGCGGCGACGTGCTGGCGGGGCTCTGCGGCGCCCTGCTCGCGCAAGGCTGGCCGGGCTGGGAGGCGGCGGCAGCAGCCACCTGGCTGCATGGCGCGGCCGCCGACGCGCTGGTCGCGGACGGCGTGGGGCCGATCGGCCTGACCGCCGGCGAGCTGCCGGCAGCCGTGCGCAAGGTGCTCAACGAGCAGGTGCAGGCACAGATGCAGGCACAGATGCAGACACAGGTGCGCGCGGCGGCCTGATCAGCTGACGAGGCGCCCGGCCGCAATCGTGATCGTGCGGCCGCAACGCGCGGCCATGCCTGGATCGTGCGTGACCAGCACCAGGGTCGAGCCGCGTTCGCGATTGAGTTCGAACATCAGTTGAATGATCGATTCACCGGTGGCGGCATCGAGGCTGCCGGTCGGTTCATCGGCAAACAGCAATGGCGGCTGCGTGACAAAGGCGCGCGCCAGCGCGACGCGCTGCTGCTCGCCGCCCGAGAGAAACTTGGGATAGTGCTTCAGGCGGCTGCCCAGGCCCACGCGGCCCAGCATCTCGGTGGCCTTCTCCAGGGCGCCGGACTCGCCACGCAGTTCGAGCGGGAGCATCACGTTTTCAAGGGCGTTCAGATGCGCGAGCAGCTGGAACGACTGGAACACGAAGCCCAGCTTGGCCTTGCGAAACGCGGCGCGGCCGTCTTCGTCGAGCGCGAAGATGTCGGTGCCATCGAGCCGCACGGTGCCGCTTGACGGCGTGTCCAGGCCAGCCAGCAGGCCCAGCAAGGTCGACTTGCCCGAGCCCGATGCGCCGACGAGCGCGAGCGTCTCTGCCGGTTGCACGGTAAAATCAATCTCTTGCAGGATGGTCAGCTCGCCGCTGGCATCAGCGACCTTCTTCGACAAACCGCTGACAGCGATTGCAGGCGGCCGGTCTGTCAGTACATCGACGTCAGTGACGTTATTTTTGAATGCCTCGGGATGATCACGCATGCTTGCTTTTCTTAAGAACGCAGTTCTAGGTAGATTGACTGTCGGCGCTGCACTGGGTGTATTCACCCTGGCGGCGACGGCGAACGCTTATTCTGCACCAAAAACCGTACTCGTGGTGGGCGACAGCCTGTCGGCCGAATATGGCATCGCACGCGGCGCCGGTTGGGTAGCGCTGCTCGAGCAAAAAATGAAAGCGGAAAAAATCGACGCGAAGATCGTCAACGCCAGCATCAGCGGCGAGACCACCAGCGGCGGCCGCGCGCGCCTGCCTGCGCTGCTTGGCCAGCACAAGCCGGATGTCGTCGTGATCGAACTGGGCGCCAACGACGGCTTGCGCGGCTTGCCGGTGCCGTCGGCCGAAGCGAACCTGCGCGCGATGATCGCCGCGGCGCAAGCGCAGAAAGCGCGCGTGCTACTGGTGGGCATGCGCATGCCGCCGAATTACGGGCGTGCTTACACCGAACGCTTCTTCGGGATGTTCAAGACCGTGTCGACCTCGACGAAGTCGCCGCTGGTGCCGTTCATGCTCGAGGGCGTGGCCGACAAGCCGGCCCTGTTCCAGCAAGACCGCCTGCATCCGACCGCGCAGGCGCACCCGATCATCCTGAACAATATCTGGCCAACCTTTTCAAAGATGGTGAAGCAGCCATGAAGTACCCGGAAGTCGCAGGCTTCGACGCCCTGCTCCCTCGCCTGAACGAATTCGGCGCCATCATCGACGTGCGCAGCGAAGCCGAATTCGCGCTCGATCATATTCCCGGCGCGATCAACTGCCCGGTGCTGGACAACGCGCAGCGCATCGCGGTCGGCACCATGTACAAACAAACCGGCGCGTTCGAGGCCAAGAAGCTCGGCGCGCCGATCATTGCGCGCAATATTGCGCACCACATCGACACGCTGTTTCACGACAAGCCACGCGACTGGCGCCCGCTGGTCTACTGCTGGCGCGGCGGCAATCGCAGCGGCGCCATGGCACTGATCATGGCGCGCATCGGCTGGCCGGTGGCGCAGCTCGAAGGCGGCTACAAGAATTACCGCGCCTGGGTCAGCGCGGTGCTGGCCGAGCCGCCTGCAGTCGATTTTCGCGTCGTGTGCGGGCCCACCGGCAGCGGCAAGAGCCGCCTGCTCGAAACCATGGACAGCATCGGCGCGCAGGTGCTCGACCTGGAGCAGCTGGCCGCGCACCGCGGCTCGGTGCTGGGGCACTTGCCTGACGCGCCGCAGCCAAGCCAGAAGCTGTTCGAGACGCGGGTGCTGGCCAAGCTGCGCGGTTTCGACCTGAGCCGGCCTGTATTCGTCGAGGCCGAGAGCAAGAAAGTGGGCAACCTGCGCGTGCCCGATGCCGTGATGACGCGCATGCGCGCGGCGCCCTGCATCGACCTGCAACTGGCGCGGCCAGAGCGCGTGCGGCTGCTGATGGAAGACTACCAGCACTTCTGCGCCGAGCCTTCCGTGCTGGCCGATCAACTGGTGCACCTGACGCTGGTGCATGGCCGCGCGAAGATCGAGGCGTGGCGGGCAATGGCGCAAGGCGGCGCCCTGCCGCACCTGGTCGACGAGCTGCTGGTGCAGCATTACGATCCGGCCTACCTGCGCTCGATCGATCGCAATTTCGTGCAGTACCCGCAGGCGCAGGTGGTGGCGCTGGCCGACATCGCGCCTGGCGATTTTTTGGCTGCCGCGCGTGCGCTGCACGACGCGGCAGGCTGAGGTTACGTCGTGATCGGGCGCGCGGCGTCGATCACGACATCCGTCCAGAGGGCGTCGTCGCTGGCGTCGTGCGCCGCCCAGACGCGGCACGTCCCCTGGGCGATCTCGAAGCCGGCGTCCCGATAGCGTGCGAAGATGCGCGGCTCCAGGTCGATCCCGATGCTGCGGCGCTCCCCTGCGGCCAACATGATTTTTGCAAAACCGGCCAGGCGCTTGACGAAGCCGCCGGCGCCCGGCCTGGCGACATAGATCTGCACCACGGCCGCACCGGCTCGCGCGCCGGTATTGGCAACCTGCACGCTGGCCCGGTAACGCCCGTCGACGCTCACCTGCAGGTCTGACAACGCAAACGTCGTGTACGACAAGCCGAACCCGAACGGGAACAGCGGTGTCAATCCTTGTCGCGCGAACCAGCGATAGCCGACGTCGGAACCTTCGATATCGTGGTCGATCGGGATGATGGCGCCCTTGCGTGGCATGCCCGGGTTCGACGTCGTGGTGTCCGGATCGATCTGGTTCGGGCGCGGCAGTTGCGCTTCGCTCGCGGGGAACGTGACCGGCAGGCGGCCCGAGGGATTCACGCGCCCGAACAGCACGCCAGCCACGGCGGGCCCGCCGCCGGAACCGGGATACCACGCTGCCAGGATCGCCGCCACGTCGCCCCGCCATGGCATCGTCACCGGGCCGCCCGACTGGATCACGACGATCGTCGCCTGGTTGACGCCGGCAATCGCTGCGATCAACGCATCCTGGTCGCCGGGCAGCGCGAGGCCGACGGCGTCCAGTCCTTCCGAGCGCCACTCCTGGGCAAACACGATCACCGCGTCGGCCGACTTCGCCTGCTCCAGCACGCGCTCGCGATCCAGGCCGTCGAGGAACACGACGTCACGGGCCGCGCTTTCCTCGGCAATCGCCGTGACGAGCGACGACGGCTGGACGACCTTGGCGACGTCCATGCCCATGATGCTGGTCCCGGGTAGCTGCAGGCTGCCGATCGGCGACACGGCCGACGAGCCGCCGCCACAGAGCACGCCATGGTCGGCATGCTCGCCGACGATCAGCAGCTTGGCCAGACGCTGCGGCAGCGGCAATACGGCTCTTTCATTCGCGAGTAGCACGATGCCCTCTTCGGCCTGGCGCTGCGCGATCAGCTTGTGCTGGCTGAAGTCGATCGGCTGCTCGCGCTTTTCATGTGGCGCCGCATCGAGCGCGCCGACGCTGATGAGGCTCGTGAGGATGCGCTCGACCATATTGTCGATGCGCGACTGCGGCACTGCGCCGTCGCGCACGGCATCGCGCAGGGCCTGGCCAAAGTGGTGGGCATCGTCGAGGTTGGCGCCCGATTGCACGTCCAGTCCGGCCAGCGCCGCCTTGACGGTCGAATGCGTCGCGCCCCAGTCGGCCATGACCCAGCCGGGAAAGCCCCATTCATCCTTGAGCACATGCTGCAGCAGGAAGGCATTCTCGGACGCGTAGTCACCATTGACGAGGTTATAGCCCGGCATGACGGCGCCCGGCTGGCCGATCTCGATGGCGATCTGGAAGGCCAGCAGATCGGATTCGCGCAGCGCCGCTTCGGCCAGGTTCGAGCTGACCATCACGCGCCCGGTCTCCTGGCTGTTGGCCACGAAGTGTTTTACCGTCGAGACGACGCCTTGCGCCTGGATGCCGGCAACCGAGTGGCCGGCCAGCACACCGGTCAGCAACGGGTCTTCCGAGATGTATTCGAAGTTGCGGCCACCGCGCGGTTCGCGAATCAGATTCGCGCCACCTGCAAGCTGCACATTGAATCCCTTGGCCCTGGCCTCGCGGCCGACCAGTGCGCCCCCCTCGCGCGCCAGTTCGCGGTTGAAGGTTGCGCCAAGCAGCAAGGAACTCGGCAAGCCGGTTGCATGGTCGCCCGGGCGCACGCCGCCGATGTTGCTGACGCCTAGGCTGGCGTCAGCCTGCTGCATGGCCGGGATGCCAAGGCGCGGGATCCCGGGATAGAACGCGGCCGAGCCGATGGCGCCCTGCGCTTTCAGTTCGTCCGTCAAGGGAATGGCCATGGGGCCGGACAGCCAGGCGAACTTTTCGTCCTCGGTCATTTGCGCGACCAGGTCTCGCGCACGGTTGGTGGTAGCGGTGTTCAATGGAGCAGTCCTTTCAAGGCCTTTGGGTTCAGTCGCACCAGTGTTTCAGATTCCGCTTCCCGGGTCGGTTAAGCACTTCGCTAACATCGAAGCAAATAAAAAAGCCCGGCCACTTTCGCAGCCGGGCTTTCTCGGATGATGACGCGAAGGATTACGGCGCGTCGGTACGCACGCCCAGCTGCTCCGGCGTCGCCGTCACTTTGGCCTTGGCCTTGACCTTCAACGCCTCGACATAGTCGACCATCTGCTGCTGGCCCACCAGGCTGCCGATCTGGTCGGCTTCCTGCTTGCGGCGTGCGGCATCGAGCTGCGCCGGCTGCGACACCTTGCCGATACGGTACACGGCGTAACCCTGGCCCGGCACGTCGACACCGACATACGCCGGCAGCTTCGTCGCATCAGCCTTGAGCACGGCAATGGCGCCGGCCTGGTTGATCGTTGGCTGCTTGGTGCGCGACACGCTCACTGGCGCACCGAAACCGGCGGCGTCGCCAGCAGCCTTGGCCGCTGCCAGCTTGGCTTCGCCGGCCTGGCGAGCCAGGCGCGCCGCTTCTTCGATTGTCACGCGCTGACGGATCTGCGCGTCGACTTCCGCCAGAGGACGCTTGGCGGCCGGGCGGAACGCCACGACGCGGCCTGCGACGAGCACGCTTGGCGCGACTTCCACGGCTTCGGTATTGCGCTTGTTCTTGATCGCATCGTTACCGAACAGTGCGGTCAGGAACTTGGCGTTGTTGAACGGTGCATCGCCCAGTGCCGGGTTCGGCGTACGGGTCAGGTTGTCGGCAGTCTGGATCTGCAGCTTGAGCTTGTCGGCGACCGGCTTCAAGCTCTCGGATTGGTCATACGCCGTCTCGCTGAACACGCCAGCCAGTTCGGTGTACTTGGCGGCCATCTTCTGCTTCTTGAGGTCGCCTGCGATCTGTTCACGCGCCGACTCGAGCGACTTTTGCGAGGCCGGCTTGACCGAGTTCAGCTTGATGATGTGCCAGCCGAATTCCGACTGCACCAGACCGCTCGTCTCACCTTCTTTCAGTGCGTAGATCGACTCTTCGACCGACTTCACGAACAGGCCCTTCTCGACCACGCCCAGGTCGCCGCCCGACTGGGCCGAGCCCGGGTCTTGCGAGTTGGCCTTGGCAATGGCGGCGAAGTTCTGCGGCGCCGCGCGCACTTGCGCGAGCACGGCTTCGGCCTTTGTCTTGGCTGCCGCCTGGGCCGCCGCATTGGCGTCCTTGGCCACGGTGATCAGGATGTGGCTGGCGCTGCGCTGTTCGGGCGTCGTGTAGTTCTTCAGGTTCTTGTTGTAGAAGTCGCTGATTTCGGCATCCGACACCTGCACCTGGCCTTCGACGGTCGCGGCGTTGAATACGACGTACTCGGCCTTGATCTGTTCGGGGATCTGGAACAACGGCGCGTTCTTGTCATAGTAGGCCTTGACCATGGCGTCGGTGACTTTTACCTGCGGCAGGTAGGTCGCGATCGGGAACACGAGCTCTTGCACTTCGCGTTCCTGGTCGTTGATGTCCGACAGGCGCGTGGCGACGCTGCGCGGCGCGAACGCAGTGGCCTGGATCGAACCGGTCAGTTGCTGCACGGTGAGGTCGCGGCGCAGGCGCTGGTCGAACATCGCCGGCGTCATGCCTTGCGCTGCCAGGGCGGCCTTGTAGCCTTCCATGTCGAAGCCGCCATCCGGCTGGCGGAACTGCTGGATTTCCATGATGGTCTTTTGCAGCGTCGCGTCGCCCACGTTCATGTGCGAACGGGCGATCTCGGCGCTGATGGCGCGTTCGCCGACCAGATTGTTGAGAATGGTCTTTTTCGCTTCTGCGGTCTCGAACATCTTCTGGTCGAACTGGGCGCCCATCATCTGGCGCGCCTGGTCAATCTGGCGCCGCTGCGCGTCTTCCCACTCTTGCTGGGAGATCTTTTCGCCGCCGACAGTGGCGACGTTATTGCCGGCATCGTTACTCTGGTAACTCTCCATCCCCACAAACACGAACGACGGGATAATCAAAAGGAGCAGGATCCCGTACATCCAACGCTTGTTGTTCCGAATAAATTCAAACATGGTCAGCCATTCAAGGTTGAGAATGCAATAACAGCACAAGTTAAAAAAAAAGGCGAACTCGCGTTCGCCTCTTCTGGAGGGGCTACCTCGTGAGGCACCCCATACTACTATATTCTGGCGGAGCGGACGGGACTCGAACCCGCGACCCCCGGCGTGACAGGCCGGTATTCTAACCAACTGAACTACCGCTCCAGACATAAAGTCCGTGCGTTTTTTGTGGCGGAGCGGACGGGGCTCGAACCCGCGACCCCCGGCGTGACAGGCCGGTATTCTAACCAACTGAACTACCGCTCCAGCAAAAAACACACCAACAAACTTCAAGAGCTGATCAACTCACTCTTGCAGCTTTCCTTCGCATGTCACCGCGAAGAAGGCATTAGTTTACAGCATCTTTCAGAGCTTTACCAGCCTTAAATTTCGGGACGCGTGCGGCCTTGATTTTAATAGGTTCTTTGGTGCGCGGATCGCGACCGGTACGTGCAGCGCGCTCACCCACCGTGAAGGTGCCAAAGCCCACCAGAGTAACGCTCTCATTCTTTTTCAGGGTTTCGGTAACGGCTTCGATCACGGCGTCGAGGGCACGCGTTGCCGATGCCTTGGTAATGTCCGCGGACTTCGCGATTTCTTCGATCAGTTCTGTCTTGTTCACTCGTTCCCTCGTTTCGTCGATCGTGACGCACACGCGCCGCTACTGCAAAAGTGCAGGCCGTATTAAACAAGGGCAACATGGGGATGTCAAGCGAGGTGGCTTGAGGAATGCTTCGGTTGTGGCTGCCGGAGCCGCTGCAGTTCGCGTCGCCTGATAATCAACCAACGTCGTTCCAGCGGAGGCTGGAACGACGTGCCGGTGGTGCGGGCCGCGTGCTGGCTGCGGAGGGCTGCAACAATCCGACAGCTCAAAAAAACAGGCGCCACACGGGCGCCTGTTTCATGAAGCTGGCAAGCAGCTTAGTGCTTGACCACCTCTGGCTTGGTGTCCACCGGCGCTGGCGCCACGGCCACTGCAGGATCTTCCACCAGCGCTTGCGGCTGACGTTCCAGTGCAATCTCCAGCACCTTCTCGATCCAGCGCACCGGTACGATCTCGAGCTTGTTCTTGACGTTGTCCGGAATCTCGGCCAGGTCCTTCACGTTCTGCTCGGGGATCAATACCGTCTTGATGCCGCCGCGATGCGCCGCCAGCAGTTTCTCTTTCAGGCCGCCAATCGGCAGCACTTCGCCGCGCAGCGTGATCTCGCCCGTCATCGCCACGTCGGCGCGCACCGGGATGCCGGTGAAGGCCGATACCAGCGCCGTCGTCATGCCGATACCGGCCGATGGACCATCCTTTGGCGTTGCGCCTTCCGGCACGTGGATGTGGATATCGGCCTTCTCGAACGCCTCGTTCTTGATACCGAGGCGCGCGGCGCGGCTGCGCACCACGGTGCGGGCTGCTTCGATCGATTCCTTCATCACGTCGCCCAGCGTACCGGTTCGGATGATGGCGCCCTTGCCAGGCACGTTCACAGCTTCGATAGTCAGCAAGTCACCACCGACTTCTGTCCATGCCAGACCGACCACCTGGCCAACCTGGTTGTCTTTCTCGGCCACGCCGAAATCATAACGACGCACACCCAGGAATTTATCCAGGTTCTTGCCGTTGACGATCACGCGTTTCTCGGCGCCAGCGCCCGGCTTTTTCAGCAGCAGCATCTTGACGACCTTGCGGCAGATTTTCGACACTTCGCGTTCCAGCGACCGCACGCCGGCTTCGCGGGTGTAATAACGGATGATGTCGCGGATCGCGGTCTCTTCGACCTTGATTTCCTCTTCCTTCAAGCCGTTGTTCTTCAGTTGCTTCGGCAGCAGGTAACGCAGCGCGATGCTGGTCTTTTCGTCTTCGGTATAACCCGACAGGCGAATGACTTCCATGCGGTCGAGCAGCGCCGGCGGGATGTTGTACGAGTTCGACGTCGCCACGAACATCACGTCCGACAGGTCGAAGTCCACTTCCAGGTAGTGATCCGAGAACGTGTGATTCTGTTCCGGGTCCAGCACCTCGAGCAGCGCCGACGACGGATCGCCACGGAAATCGGCGCCCATCTTGTCGATCTCATCGAGCAGGAACAGCGGGTTGCGCACGCCGACTTTCGCCAGCGATTGCAGCACCTTGCCGGGCATCGAGCCGATATACGTGCGGCGGTGGCCGCGGATCTCGGCCTCGTCACGCACGCCACCCAGCGCCATGCGCACGAACTTGCGGTTCGTGGCCCGGGCGATGGATTGGCCGAGCGACGTTTTACCGACGCCTGGTGGACCGACGAAGCACAGGATCGGCGCCTTCAATTTGTCGACGCGCTGTTGCACCGCGAGGTATTCCAGGATGCGTTCTTTAATCTTGTCGAGGCCGTAGTGGTCTTGTTCGAGCACCGCTTCGGCACTGGCCAGGTCGATCGCGACCTTCGACTTCTTGCGCCATGGGAGCGAGACCAGCGTGTCAATGTAATTGCGCACGACAGTCGCTTCGGCCGACATCGGCGACATCAGCTTGAGCTTGCGGATTTCGGCCTGGGCTTTTTCCATGGCTTCTTTCGGCATCTTGGCAGCGACGACTTTCTTCTCGAGCTCCTCGATGTCGGCGCCCTCTTCGCCCTCGCCCAGCTCTTTCTGAATGGCCTTGACCTGCTCGTTCAGGTAATACTCGCGCTGCGACTTTTCCATCTGGCGCTTGACGCGGCCACGGATGCGCTTTTCAACTTGCAGGATATCCAGTTCGCCTTCCAGCTGGCCGAGCAGGTGCTCGAGGCGCTTGGCGACGTTGAAGATCTCGAGAATGACTTGCTTCTGCTCGAGCTTGAGCGGCAAGTGGGCGGCGACGGTATCGGCCAGGCGGCCCGCGTCATCGATGCCGGCCAGCGAAGCCAGGATCTCGGGAGGAATCTTTTTATTGAGTTTGACGTACTGGTCGAACTGCTGCACGATCGCGCGGCGCATTGCCTCGACTTCGGAATCGTCGCCGACTTCCGATTCGACCGGCGTGAGTTGCGCCGTGAAGTGCGTGGCGCCATCGGTAATGGTATCGATGCGCGCCCGCTGGGAACCCTCGACCAGGACCTTGACAGTGCCGTCGGGGAGTTTCAGCATTTGCAGAATATTGGCCACGCAGCCGATCTCGTAGATGTCTGCGGCGGAAGGTTCGTCCTTGGCGGCGGCCTTCTGGGCGGCCAGCATGATGCTCTTGCCCTGCTCCATCGCGGCTTCGAGGGCCTTGATCGATTTAGGGCGGCCAACAAACAGAGGTATCACCATATGCGGGAACACAACCACATCGCGCAACGGCAGAAGTGGCAGCGTCGTTTGCTCGGTTAATTTCGAAGTTGTCATGGCATACCTTATAAAAAGCGTGTTCTGAACTTGGGCACTGGACGGTCAAAACACAAGACCATCCGATGAAAATATTTTCTGTAAGTAAAAGAAATTCTACTTGTCAGAGAATATAGCCGTTCCAATAAAAGCCCGATGCAAAATGAAAAAGCCACCACGCGGCGAACCGCGAGTGGCTTTTCGAATGAAGCCGGGAATCTCTTATTGAGATTGATTGTACCGAGTTGAGTCCGTGCGGCAAGCAATTTGTGGCTTGCGCGCGGCCTTTCTTCAGTTTTCTCCCGATGCTTTTGCAGTTTCGCTGTAAATCAGCAAAGGTTTCGCGCCGTTTGTGATCGTATTTTCATCGATCACGACTTTCACGACATTCGTCTGGCCTGGCAATTCATACATTACATCAAGCAGCGCATGTTCGAGAATCGAACGCAGGCCGCGCGCACCGGTTTTGCGTGCCAATGCTTTCTTGGCAATCGCATGCAGCGCTGCTGGACGAATCTCCAGTTCGGCGCCTTCCATTTCAAGCAATTTTGAATACTGCTTGATCAGCGCATTCTTTGGCTCGATCAGAATCTGGATCAGCGCTTCTTCGGTCAGCTCGGACAGTGCTGCCACCACCGGCAGACGACCGACCAGTTCAGGGATCAGGCCGAACTTGATCAGGTCTTCGGGTTCGGCTTCGAGCAGGATCTCGGCGTTGTAGCCGGAATCGAGGCTCTTGACCGTGGCGCCGAAACCGATGCCGCTCTTGACCGAACGGTTCTGGATCACCTTGGCCAGGCCGTCAAAGGCGCCGCCGCAGATGAACATGATGTTGGTCGTGTCGATCTGGACGAAGTCCTGGTTCGGGTGCTTGCGACCGCCCTGCGGCGGCACCGAGGCCATCGTGCCCTCGATCAGCTTGAGCAGCGCCTGCTGCACGCCCTCGCCCGAGACGTCGCGGGTGATGGAAGGATTGTCGGACTTGCGCGAGATTTTATCGATCTCATCGATGTAGACGATGCCGCGCTGCGCTTTTTCCACCTCATAGTTGCAGCTTTGCAGCAGCTTCTGGATGATGTTCTCGACGTCTTCACCGACATAGCCGGCTTCGGTCAGCGTGGTTGCGTCCGCAATGACGAACGGCACGTTCAGCATACGGGCCAGCGTCTGGGCCAGCAAGGTCTTGCCGGAGCCGGTGGGGCCGACCAAAAGGATATTGCTCTTGGCCAGTTCGACTTCGTCTTTCTTGCCCAGGTGCTTGAGGCGCTTGTAGTGGTTGTACACCGCCACTGACAGGATGCGCTTGGCCGTTTGCTGACCGATCACATACTGGTCGAGCAGCTCGGTGATTTCAAGTGGCGTCGGCAGGTCGGACTTGGCGCCGGCGACCGTTTCGACGTTCGATGTTTCATCGCGGATGATGTCGTTGCACAAGTCGATGCATTCATCGCAGATGAACACCGACGGTCCCGCGATCAGCTTTTTAACTTCGTGCTGGCTCTTTCCGCAGAACGAGCAGTACAAAAGTTTTTCGCCGCTGGAGGATTTTTTCTCTGACATGGGGGCAGGACTCTATTGAATTGCTATGAATATAACGCTTATACGGAAACGCAACAAGTGCAAATCCATGGGCGCAACTGGCGCGCATGCGAACATGCTACCCGAAATAAAAAACAAACGCCCGAACGTGTTCGCGTCCGGGCGTTTTTTTCCAACACCTCGTTGGCTGCTCGGGTACTGCTTAACCGCGGTGGGTCAGGACCTTGTCGATCAGGCCATATTCCACCGACTCTTCGGCCGACATGAAGCGGTCACGGTCGGTGTCGCGGTGGATCTGCTCGATGCTCTGGCCGGTGTTATCGGCCATGATGCGGGCAAGACGCTCGCGCAGGTACAGGATTTCTTTCGCCTGGATCTCGATGTCCGAGGCCATGCCCTGCGAGCCGCCAGATGGCTGGTGAATCATGACGCGCGAGTTCGGCAGCGAGAAACGCTTGCCCTTCGCGCCGGCAGCCAGCAAGAAGGCGCCCATCGAGGCGGCCAGGCCGGTGCACAGCGTCGAGACGTCCGGCTTGATGAAGTTCATCGTGTCCAGGATCGCCAGACCAGCCGAGACCGAGCCACCAGGCGAGTTGATGTACAGCGAGATATCCTTGTCGGGATTTTCGCTTTCCAGGAACAGCAACTGGGCGACGATCAGGTTCGCCATCTGGTCGTTGACAGGACCGACCAGGAAAATTACGCGTTCTTTCAAGAGGCGCGAGTAAATGTCGTAGGCGCGTTCGCCGCGACCGCTTTGCTCGACGACCATCGGCACCAAGCCGAGTGCCTGTGTATCCAGTGCTGGATTGTGCATCATACCTGTCTCGTTCCTTGTTAGGGGTTGGTCAAATGGGCCATTGAAAAAAGCCGGCCTCGAGGGGCCGGCCTGCTTTTCTTAAGCCTGTGGGACGCTGCCCATCAGTTCATCGAAAGCGACGGTCTTGTTCGAGACCTTGGCCTTGCCGAGTACGTAGTTGACGACGTTTTCTTCCAAAACAAGGGCTTCGACTTCACCGAGGCGACGACGGTCGCTGAAGTAGTACTTCAGGACTTCTTTCGGGTCTTCGTAGCTTTGCGAGAAATCTTCGATCTGGGCTTTCACCTGATCCTGGGTTGCTTGCAGATTGTTGTCAGCGACCAGTTGCGACAGGATCAGACCCAGGCGCACGCGGCGCTCGGCCTTGTCCTTGAACATCTCGGCCGGGAATGGCAGCTTGGCCACATCCATGCCGCGCTGGGCCATGTCCGCGCGGGTCATTTCAGCCAGGCGCTCCGAATCCTGCTCGACCATCACGGTCGGCACGTCCAGTTCGGTGGCCTTGACCAATGCATCCATCACGGCTTCCTTGTTGCGGGCCTTGACGCGGGCGCGCACTTCGCGCTCCAGGTTGACCTTGATGTCTTCGCGCATTTTCTCGATCGAGCCGTCTTCGATCCCCAGCGACTGGGCGAATTCGGTGTCGACTGCAGGCATGTGCGCCCACTCGAGTGCCTTCAGGGTGATGGTGAACTCGGCGGTTTTACCGGCGACGTCCTTGCCATGGTAGTCCTCCGGGAAGGCCAGCGGGAAGGTCTTGGCTTCGCCGACCTTCAGGCCGATCGTGGCGGCTTCGAACTCGGGCAGCATGCGGCCCTCACCCAGCACGAAGGCGTAACCTTCGGCCTTGCCGCCGTCGAATTCGACGCCGTCCAGGGTACCCACGAAGTCGACGGTGACGCGGTCGCCATCGGCTGCGACTGGCTCGCCGCCGGTGCCGTGTTCGCCTTCTTCACCCTTGGTGTGGTAGTGCACGCGCTGCTTGCGCAGGATGTCGATGGTCTTGTCGATTTCGACGTCGGACACTTCGGTCACGACGGTTTCGACGTCAACCGCGGCCAGGTCGCCGATAACGACTTCCGGGTAGACTTCGAACGTGGCATTGAATTCCAGGACGCCTTCGGCAGCGTCGTCCTTTGGCTCGATTTTCGGGAAACCGGCAACGCGCAGTTCGTTGGCGACAGCGGCTTCGTTGAATGCGCGGCCAACTTTGTCGTTGAGCACGTCGGATTCGATCTGGTAGCCGTACTGGGCAGCGACCATCTTGAGCGGCACTTTGCCCGGACGGAAGCCCGGGGCCTTGGCCGTCTTGGCCTGCTGTTTCAGGCGCTTCTCGACTTCGGTGCGGACGTCAGCGACCGGAAAAGAGATCGTCAAGCGACGTTCGAGTTTACCCAGGGTTTCGACTGCAGTTGCCATTGTAAAAATCGTCCAAAAAAATAATTATTCGTGGTGCGAGGAGGGGGACTCGAACCCCCACACCATTGCTGGCGTCAGGACCTAAACCTGGTGCGTCTACCAATTTCGCCATCCTCGCTCAGGATTGCAATATTGCCTCAAAAACAAAGGGCGCCCGTCGATAGAAACCGGCCGCCCTGCACTCCATTGTTTAGGGGCTACAACTTCAATCGATTATTTTACTGGAATTTCTGACACTATTGGGCATCATTTTTTGCCGTGCGCGGGGAAGCAGCCGCAGTTTGATTGCACAGATAGCGGCTGCACGTCGTTCCCGCGGAGGCGGGAACCCAAGTTGCTTGAGATGCCGCGACGCCAGCAAACTTGGATTCCCGCCTGCGCGGGAATGACGTGCTGATGTCGACGCAGACATCAAACTTTCGCGGCTGGCTCAGGCTTCTTGACCCGGAACCACGCAGCATACAAGGCCGGCAAGAAGAGCAGCGTCAATGCCGTCGCCACCAGCAGGCCGCCCATGATGGCCACCGCCATCGGCCCCCAGAATGTCGAACGCGACAACGGGATCATCGCCAGCGCCGCGGCGGCGGCCGTGAGCAGGATCGGCCGGCAGCGGCGCACGGCTGCTTCCACGATCGCATCCCACGGCTGGCTGCCAGCAGCGATGTCCTGCTCGATCTGGTCGACCAGGATCACCGAGTTACGGATGATCATGCCGAACAGCGCGATCACGCCGAGGT
This sequence comes from Massilia aurea, assembly GCF_040790145.1. Lineage (GTDB taxonomy): Bacteria > Pseudomonadota > Gammaproteobacteria > Burkholderiales > Burkholderiaceae_D > Telluria > Telluria aurea_C. The sequence goes on along the minus strand of NZ_JBFMMP010000001.1, from coordinate 204,790 downwards.
TGGCCACGAAGCCAAATGGCCGGTCGAGGATCAGCAGCGCCATCGCCGCGCCGGCCACCCCCAGCGGGCCCGTCAGGAACACCAGCAGCGAGCGCGAGAAGCTGTGCAATTGCAGCATCAACAGCGCAAACACGATGAACAGCACCAGCGGCACATTGGCCGCGATCGACGCTTCCGCCTCCGAGCTGTCGGCGGCGGCGCCTTCGATCGTCAGGCGGTAGCCGGCCGGCAGTTTGGCCCGGATCGCCTCGAGCTCCGTATTTACCTGCGCCGTCACCGTCGGCCCCTGGATGCCATCGATGACATCCGTCTGGACCATGATCGCCCACTCCCGCCCCTCGCGCCAGACGACGCCCGGCTCCCACACGAAGTGCACGCGCGCCACCTGGCCGATGGTCACGGCGCGCCCGCCGGCAGTCGGCACGAGCGCCTCGGACAGGCGCGTGATGGTCGAACGTTCCTCGAGCGGCTGGCGCACCACCATGTCGATCAGGCGGTTCGATTCGCGGAACTGGCCGACCGTCGTGCCGGTGAGCGTGGTATTGACCACGCGCCGCACGGCCTGCGATGTCACGCCAAGTGCGCGCAACTTGTCCTGGTCCAGGTCGAGCCGCAGCACTTTGACCGACTCGTTCCAGTTGTCGTTCACGCCCACCGTGTTCGGATTGGCGGCCATGGTGGCCTTGACCTGGTCGGCGATGCCGCGCACGATGCCGATGTCGGGCCCCAGCACCTGGAACTGCACCGGATACGGCACCGGCGGCCCGTTGGGCAGGAGCTTGACGCGCCCGCGCACCTCGGGGAAATCGCGCTTGAACACGTCGATGATCTTCAGGCGGAGCAGCTCGCGCGCTGCCGTATCGACCGGCAGCACGACCACCTGCGAGACGTTCGACTGCGGGAAGATCTGGTCCAGCGGCAGATAGAAACGCGGGCTGCCGGTGCCGACATAGCTCGTCACGCTCTGCACGCCCTCCTGCTTCGCGAGAAAACCTTCGAAGCGCTTGACCACCGCTTCGTTGGCGGCAAAGCTGGTGCCCTCGGGCGACCATAACTCCACCATCAACTCGGGCCGGCTCGAATCCGGGAAGAACTGCTTCTCGATGAACGTGAAGCCGAAAATCCCCAGTGCGAACACGCCGAGCGAGAGCGCAATGGTGGTCTTGCGCCACTCGACGCACCAGCTCACGATGCGCCGGAAGCGCCGGTACGCCGGCGAATCGAAGACATCGTGGCCGCTCTCGCCGTGGGCGTGCGGTTTTACCTTCAGCAGCATGAAGCCGATATAAGGTGTAAACATGACTGCCACCACCCACGAGATCAACAGCGCCAGGCCGTTCACCGAGAACATCGTGAACGTGTACTCGCCCGCCGTGGATTCGGCCAGGCCGATCGGCAGGAAACCCGCCGCCGTGATCAGGGTTCCGGTCAACATCGGCATCGCGGTCGACGTGTAGGCGAAGGTGGCGGCCTCGAAGCGCGACAGGCCCTCTTCCATTTTACGCACCATCATTTCGACGGCGATGATGGCGTCGTCGACCAGCAGGCCCAGCGCGATGATCAGGGCGCCCAGCGAAATCTTGTGCAGCGAGATATCGAGCATGCGCATGGCCAGGAACGTGATGGCCAGCACCAGCGGGATCGACAGCGCCACTACCAGCCCGGGATAGATATCGACGCGCCATTTGGGCTTGGTGTGCAGGCCCAGCGCCAGGAACGACACGGCCAGCACGATCACCACTGCCTCGATCAGCACCTTGACGAATTCGCCGACCGATTGCGTGACGGCCTGCGGCTGGTCGGCCACGCGTTCGAGCTCGATCCCGACCGGCAGTTGCGCGCGGATGCGGGCCACCGTATCGGCCAGGCCCTCGCCCATCGTGATGATATTGCCGCCCTTTTCCATCGACACGCCCAGGCCGATGACGTCCTTGCCGTTGAAGCGCATCTTGTCGGCCGGCGGGTCTTGATAGCCGCGCTTGACGGTGGCGAAGTCGCCGAGGCGGAACGTGGTGCCGCCCGCGCGCAGTTGCAGCTCTTCGATCTGGCCCAAGGTGCGCAGCGCACCGGTCACGCGTACCGACAGGTTGTCGGTGGGCGTGACCAGCACGCCGCTGGCCTCGACGGCATTCTGCGTGGCGATCTGATTCACAATTTGCTCGAACGGCACGCCCAGCTGCGCGAATTTTTTACTCGAGAACTCGATATAGACTTTTTCGTCCTGCACGCCGAACTGCTCGACCTTGGCCACCAGCGGCACGCGCAGCAGTTGCTGGCGCACGAAGTCGGCGTAATCGCGCATCTCGCCGTAGGTGAAGCCGTCGCCCGAGAGCGCGAAGATCGAACCGTAGGTGTCGCCGAATTCGTCGTTGAAGAACGGGCCGATCACGCCTTGCGGCAGCGTGCCTGCCATGTCGCCGATCTTCTTGCGCACCTGGTACCAGGCCGGCCCTGTTTCTTTGGGCGGCGTCGATTCGCGCAGTTCCAGGATGATGGTGGTCTCGCCCGGCTTGGAAAAACTGCGGATGCGGTCGATGTACGGTGTCTCTTGCAGCTTGCGCTCGAGGGGGTCGGTAACCTGCTCGGCCATCTGCAGCGCGGTGGCGCCCGGCCACACGGCGCGCACGACCATTGCGCGGAAGGTGAACGGCGGGTCTTCGTCCTGCCCCAGTTCGAAGTAGCTCAGGATGCCGAACAGCAGGCAGGCGGCGATCAGGAAGCGCGTGAGCGGGATGTGTTCCAGCGCCCAGCGCGACAGGTTGAAGCCTTTCATTTAGGGGCCTCGCCCGACACCAGCGTTTCGGCATCCTGGCGGCGCGAGATGTCACCCGTGAGGATGCGCACCTTCTGGCCCGGATTGAGCAGGTTCACGCCGGCCGTGACCACGTTCTGGCCCGCGCGCACGGCGCCGGTGACCAGCACGTCGTTGTCGACCTGGCCCGTTACCTGCACCGGCACGAGCTTCACGGCGCCGTTCTCGACGATCCAGACGCTGCTCGCACCCTTGTTGTTGACGAGGGCCGTGAGCGGCACGCGCAGCGCACCGGTGGACGCCGCGCCGGTCGCGAGTTCCACCGTCGCACTCATCCCCAGGCGCACGTCGGCGCTCTCGGGAAGCGCGACCTTGACGGTGTAGGTGCGGGTCGCGGCATCGGCCACCGGGGAAATCTCGCGGATCGTGCCGGGAATGGTCTGGTTGGCATCGGCCCACAGGCGCACCACCACCGCCCCCGACTGGCGCAGGCCCTCGACCTTGTCTTCCGGGATGCCGATCACGACCTCCTTCTCGACCGTGCGCGCGACCCGCACTACGGGCGTGCCGGGCTGCACCACCTGCCCTACTTCGGCGTCGATCGCCGTGACGACGCCATCGACATCGGCCATCAGGGTCGAGTAATTGGCCTGGTTCGACTGGCCGCGCAAGCCGGCCCGCGCCGCTTCGACATTGGCCTGGGCCGCCTTGAGGGTGCTTTGCTTGGTGTCCAGGACAGCCTGGCTGACGAAATTCTGGCTGCGCAGGTTGACGTGCCGCTTGTAGTCGGCGGCGGCCAGTTCGCGCTCGGTTTCGGCGGCGCGCAGCGAGGAGCGCGCCTGGCTCTCGGCCAGCTCGAGGTCTTGCGGATCGAGCCGCATCAACACCGTACCCCGCTTGACAAGCGCGCCCACGTCCACCTTGCGCTCGACGATCTTGCCACCGACCCGAAAGCCCAAATGCGACTCGTAACGCGCGCGCACGTCGCCCGAGAACCGGGCCCGCTCGCCCCCCTTGTCGGCCACCAGCTGGATGATGCGCACCGGGCGAATGTCTGCGGCCGGCGGCGCCGGCTTGGAGCAGGCGGCCAGCGCGCCGATGACACAGGTCGCGGCGACAGCGGCGCGCAAGGTTGGGGAAGAAAATCGAACAAACACGGTGGCGATCCTTTGACTGGGCGGCGGCGTCTCGAGCCGAAGCTGGCTGCATTAGCGCCAGTTTGTAATCCAGCAATTATAATCATGCAAATAGACAATGTGACGACTTTAGCGTCACCGATTTAAAACATGGCCGTCAACCACTACGAAAACTTTCCTGTTGCGTCGATCCTGCTGCCGCGCCGCCTGGTGCCTGCCGTCGAGGCGATCTATGCTTTTGCCCGCAGCGCCGATGACCTGGCCGACGAAGGCGACGCCACGCCCGGCGAGCGGCTGGCGGCGCTGCAAGCGTATGCGCAGCGGTTGGACGCCATCGAGGCTGGCGTCGTTCCCGACGAGCCAATGTTCGCGCGGCTGGCCGGCGTCGTCGCGCAATACCGGCTGTCGGTGAACCCCATGCGCGACCTGCTGTCGGCGTTCAAACAGGATGTGGTGACGCCGCGTTATCAGGAATATGCGAGCCTGCTCGATTACTGCCGCCGCTCGGCCGACCCGGTCGGGCGCCTGATGCTGGCCCTGTACGAGGCGGACGACGCGGCCAACCTGCGCGATTCGGATGCGATCTGCAGCGCGCTTCAGCTGATCAACTTCATCCAGGATGTCGCGATCGACCTGACCAAGGGCCGCATCTACCTGCCGCTGGAAGACCTGGCGCGCTTTAACGTCAGCGAAACGGCGCTCAAGGCGGGCCTCGCCGATGCGCCGTTCCAGGCCCTGATGCGCTTTCAGGTCGAGCGCGCCCGCGCGCTGATGCTTTCCGGGGCGCCGCTGGCCAAGCGGCTGCCGGGGCGCATCGGCTGGGAGCTGCGCATGATCGTGCAGGGCGGCCTGCGCATCCTCGACCGGATCGAGCGCGCCAGCTACGACGTGTATCGGCGCCGCCCGGTGCTGGCCGCGCCGGACTGGGTCGCCGTGGGCTGGGGCGCGCTGCGCATGTAAACCGGTCGACGGCATTGCTGTCCACCCTGCTAAAATGCGCGCTTGACAGCACAGCCGTGCGCCAGCCGCCCAACCCGCCTTTCCACGACGATTTTCATGTCTCCAGACGAATACTGCCAGCAAAAGACCGTTCAAAGCGGCTCCAGTTTCTATTACAGCTTCCTGTTCCTCCCGCCCGAACGCCGGCGCGCGATCACGGCGCTGTACGCTTTCTGCCGCGAGGTGGACGACACGGTCGACGAAGCCACCGACGGTTCGGTCGCCCGCATCAAGCTGGCCTGGTGGCGCACCGAGGTTTCCAAGATGTATGCGGGCACCCCGACGCATCCCGTGATGCTGGCGCTGCAGCCGCATATCGCCACCTACAAGCTCGAGGAACAGCACCTGCAGGCGATCGTCGACGGCATGGAGATGGATCTCGACCAGAGCCGCTACCTCGATTATCCCGGCCTGCAGCGCTATTGCTGGCACGTGGCCGGCGTGGTGGGCATCCTGTCGGCCAGCATCTTCGGCTACACCAATCCGCAAACGCTGGCGTATGCCGAAAAGCTGGGCCTCGCGTTCCAGCTGACGAACATCATCCGCGACGTCGGCGACGACGCGCGCAAGGGCCGCATCTATTTGCCGGTCAATGAGCTCCAGCAGTTCGGCGTGACCGCCAACGACCTGCTCAAGCTCCAGCACAGCGACAAGTTCGAGGCCCTGATGGCGTTCCAGGCCAAGCGCGCGCAAGCCATGTATGACGAAGCCCTGGCCCTGCTGCCGAAGGAAGACCGGCGCGCCCAGCGACCGGGCCTGATGATGGCGGCGATCTACCGCACGCTGCTGGATGAAATCCAGCGCGACGGCTACCACGTGCTGAACCAGCGCATCTCGCTCACGCCGCTGCGCAAGCTGTGGCTGGCGTGGAAGACGTATGTCCGCACCTAGCGGAGATGGGGCCAGGACCGGGGCCCGGCTGCGGGTCGCGGTCGCTGGCGGCGGCTGGGCCGGGTGCGCGGCGGCGGTCGCGCTGGCAAACAAAGGCGTGGAAGTCATCCTGTTCGAAGCGGCGCGCACGCTCGGGGGGCGCGCGCGCGGGGTCGAGGTACGGGGCCTGGCGCTGGACAACGGCCAGCACATCCTGCTGGGCGCCTACGCCGAATCGCTGCGCATGATGCGCCAGGTGGGCGTCGATCCTGACGCGGCGATGCTGCGCCTGCCGGTGCAGATGCGCTACCCGGCGGGCGGCGATGGCATGGACTTCGTCGCGCCGCGCCTTCCCGCCCCGCTGCACCTGGCATTCGCGCTGCTGCGCGCCAAGGGCCTGGCACGCGCCGACAAGCTGGCGCTGGCCCGCTTCAACAGCGCCGGGCGCTGGATGGGCTGGAAGCTTGACGTCGATTGCACGGTGGCCGAACTGCTCGAGCGCTTCGACCAGACCGAGCGCCTGACCACGTTGATGTGGCGACCGCTGTGCATCGCGGCGCTCAATACGCCGCCCGAACGGGCGTCGGCCAATGTGTTTTTGGCCGTACTGCGCGACAGCCTGGGCGCCAGACGGCGAGCGGCATCCGACATGCTGCTGCCCCGCGTGGCGATGGGCGCGCTGTTCCCGGAACCGGCCGGCGCCTGGCTGGTCCGTGAAGGGCATGCCGTGCATCCCGGCGTGAAAGTCGCGTCGATCGCGCGCGCAGGCGGCGGTTGGCGGCTCGCCACCAGCGCTGGCGACGAACAGGTGGACGCCGTGGTGCTGGCCACGCCGGCCTCGATCAGCGCCGCCCTGCTCGCGCCGTTCGCCGGGTGCGCAGCGCTGCTCACGCAACTGGACGGTTTTACCCACGAACCGATTGCCACCTGCTACCTGCAATACGCGCCGGGCACGCGCCTCGACCTGCCGTTCTACGCACTGCTGGACGATCCGCAAGGCGGGCGCTGGGGCCAGTTCGTGTTCGACCGCGCACAGCTCGACCCCGCCCAGGACGGCTTGCTCGCCGTCGTGGTCAGCGCTGCCGGCGCTGCGGCGGCGCTGCCGCGCGAGGCGCTCGCGAGCGCCATCGCGGCGCAACTGGCGCAGGACTTTGGCCGGCCAGAACTGGGCTTGCCCGTCTGGACCCAGCTGATCACCGAGAAGCGGGCCACGTTCACCTGCGCGCCCGGATTGTTGCGCCCGGATAACGCCACGCCGCTGCCGGGCGTGGTCCTGGCTGGCGATTACACGGCCAGCGACTACCCGGCCACCCTCGAGACGGCGGTGCGCAGCGGCCAGGCGGCGGCGACGGCCATCCTGGCCTATGGCGCCCTGCCCCGCGAAAAGCGCAGCCTGTCGCACGACAATGGTGAGCCCACGTCCGGCTCGGTACAGTAGCAACATCGAAACACGCCTGATGGAAACAACCATGACACCCCGACTCGGACTGCGTACCGTCGCCCTGCTGCTGCTGGTGGCCGCGAGCACGCTCGTACTCGTCATGCCCGAACTGATCGGCGGCGCCGCGCACGGCACCGCCAGCGCCATCGGCGCGATTCCGGCCATCGGCCACCATTAGGCGTTCGTCCATCCCATGGCGTACTTTTTCTCCAAACTCGACTACCTCGACGCGCTCAAGCGTTCGCTGATGGGACTCCCGCCCGAGGTGCAGGCCAGGACGCTCGCCTGGTACGAACAGCGCTTCGTCGATGGCGCCGCACTGGGCCGCCGCGAACAAGAGGTGGCCGAAGAACTGGGCGACCCGCGCGACGTCGCCCTCACCCTGCGCACCAACGCCCACTTCGAGCAACTGAAAGACAAGCCGGCGCCGAGCACCGTCGCGCGCACCCTGGTGTCGGGCTTTGGTCTCCTGGTGTTCAACCTGTTCATGCTGATCCCGGCGGCGGTATTCGCGTCGCTCCTGATGGCGCTGTACTTGTCGGCCTTCGGTGTTTATGTCTCGGGGATTGCCGTGACCGCCAGCGGCCTGGCCGGCTCGAACGAACTGGTGCTGAGCGCGCCGCTCAGCCGCCTGGAAGTCACGAACGACAACGGCACGACCGAGACGCAGACGCGGGTGTCGATCGGCGAGCATGGCGTCAACGTCTACGAAGAACCGGTGCCGCGCGGGGATGCCCGTAGCGGCGAGCCGGCCGCTGACATCGTCATCGAAGATGGCAACCGGCGCTCGCGCGTGCTGCGCGGCGCCGAAGCGGTGGCCGAGCGTCGCATCCAGATCACGACCGACCTCGATCCCGATTCGCGCACGACGCAGGTGGTGCTGGGCTGCGGGCTGATCCTGGGCGGCATCGCGCTGTTCTTGCTGGCGCTGGTGTTCAGCAAATACACGATCGCCGGCATCCGCCGCTACGTGAACATGAACATGTCGTTGTTGAAGGGGTAACCGTCATGCGCTCATTGATGAAAGTCGGTTTCAGCCTGCTGCTGCTGGCGGCGGTGCTGGTGGCGCTGAGCTACAGCATGCTTCGGGCGAGCGGCACGGTCAGCGCCGCCGAAGGCCGCGAAGTGGCGCACGACACGCGCCCGGTGCCGGCCGGGGTCGAGATCGTCGAAGTCGACGGCCCGATCGACCTGAACCTGCGCTACGGCGCGACGCCAATGTTGCGGGTGAGCGGCGAACAGCGCATGCTGGGCAATGTCGAAGTCACGGGCGACGGCAAGGTACTGCACATCGGCATCCGCGGCATGGTGCTGCGCCACCGCGAACCGCTGGTGGTCGAACTGGTGTTGCCGGCGCTGACGGCGGTGACGATCGAAGGCAGCGGCGACAGCACGATCAACGGTTTCTCGGGCGACGCGATCGCCGTCCAGCTGAACGGCTCGGGCAGCGTGCGCTTCAACGGCCGCTACCGCGACGCCAGGGTCGGCCTGAGCGGCAGCGGCGATCTGGACGTGAACGGCGGCGCCGCGATGGACCGCGTCGAAACGCGCCTGATGGGCTCGGGCAGCATCACGGTCGTGGGCACCGCCCGCGCACTGGAGGCCGACACGACCGGCTCCGGCCGCCTGGACGCCGAACACCTGCGCGCCGCTGAGGTCACGCTGAGCCAGTCCGGCTCCGGCGACAGCGCCATACAAGCGCGCGACAAAGTCAAGGTCACCTTGAGTGGCAGCGGCGACGTCGAAGTCTACGGCAACCCCGCCGAACGCAGCGCCAGCCGCACCGGCAGCGGCAGCGTCACCTACGAAGAATAAGCAGCCCCAAAATCCCCACCCCTCTCGAACAAATGGGGTCGGAGTCGAATTGTTTGACAACTTCAGTAAATCAGTTGCTCAACAATTCTACTCTGACCCCAATTGTTGGGTAATTGCTTGCCGACTATGTAGGGTCAGCGTCGGATTGTTTGACAACTTCAGTTAATCAGTTGCTCATTAAATCGACTCCGACCCTAATTGTTGGGCTATTGCTTGAGGAGCGGTTTGGCGATTAGCAGGCGGTTGGTTTCAGGCGTTCGACTTCGAGGCCGAAGAAGGGGCGCAGGCGGGTGCCGACGACGTTGCCCAGGAAGGCGACCACGAGCCACAGCCAGCCGTGCAGGCTGCCTGACAGGATGCCACTGAAGTAAGCGCCGATATTGCAGCCGTAGGCCAGGCGTGCGCCGTAGCCCAGCAGCAGGCCGCCGACGACCGCGGCGATCAGCGAGCGCATTGGCAGGCGCCAGACTGGCGCGTAGCGGCCGGCCAGTGCTGCCGCCAGCATCGCACCCAGGACGATGCCGATGTCCATCACCGATGTGACGTCTTGCGAAATCGGTGCCGCCAGCGCGGCCGCGTTGGCTTTCGTGGACCAGTAGGTCCAACTGGCGGTGTCGATGCCGATCACCGCAGCCGCTTTCGCGCCCCACAGCGCAAAGGCAGACGTCACGCCCCACGGCCGCCCGGACAACGCCAGCGTCGCGAAGTTGAGCACCACCAGCGCGAGCGCGCCAGCCAGCAGCGGCCACGGGCCGTGCAGCCATGGCGAGCGATGTGGCGGCTGCACATGGGCCGGCACCAGTTTGCCGTGGCGGCGCTTCTCGACGACGATCGTGACGAACGCGATCAGCGCGAAGATGCCCCAGTTCAGCGCCAGCGCCGGCGCCAGGCCCAGTTCCTTGACCGCTGACATCGGCGCCAGTTGCGGCATCGACGTCCAGAACGGCATGTGCGCAGTGCCGATCAGCGAGCCGACGATGAAGAAGAGCAGCGTGACGATCATGCGCGTGCTGCCGCCACCGACTGTGTACAGCGTGCCGGACGCGCAACCGCCGCCCAGCTGCATGCCGATGCCGAAGATGAAGGCGCCGAAGATCACCGACGTGCCGGCCGGCTGCACCAGGCCCGTCACGGGCGTGCCGAACAGCGTGCCGGCGGCCAGCGCCGGGAAGAACAGCGCCACGCCGACGGCGAGCATGACCATCTGCGCGCGCAGGCCGGCGCCGCGGCCGTCGGCGATGAACACGCGCCAGGCCGACGTGAAGCCGAACGCCGCGTGATACAGCGCCACGCCGAGCAGCGCGCCGACGATGTACAGCGCCGACTGGCGCCCGCTTACCGCTTGCGCGAGATACCACGCGCCGAGCACGAGCAGGAACAATGCCACGCCAAGCGGGCGCACGTTCAGATCGATGCGGGGCGCCCTGGACAGATTGGAAGAATTGGACATGAGAGACAGTGCGAGAGAAAAGTAGGCCGATATTGTCGTCGCTTTTGCCAAACGGTGCTGGCGCCGCACAGGTTTGGGGCGAGGGTGTGGCAAGTGCGCGCAACAGGTCCGCGCGCCAGCGCTTACAATGCGCCTGCGCTCGCGAACCTGCGTGGGCACGTCACGCACACAGGACGAAGATGGCCGCAGTCACTCCCGTAGTCAATCCAGCCGACGTCGAATTTACCGCGATCCGGGCCCAGGGCCCGGGCGGGCAAAACGTCAACAAGGTCTCGTGCGCCGTTCATGCGCGCTTCGATATCGCCGCGTCGTCGCTGCCGCAGCCGGTCAAGGAGCGGTTATTGGCGATGCGCGACGCGCGCATCACGCAGGAAGGTGTGCTGGTGCTGAAGGCGCAGCAATCGCGCAGCCTGGAACAAAACAAGGAAGATGCCCTGCGGCGCCTGCAGGAACTGGTCGACAAGGCAGCGATCGTGCCCGTTACCCGCCGCCCGACCCGCCCGACACGCGGCTCGCAGTTGCGGCGGCTCGACGGCAAGACGCGCAGCAGCCAGACCAAGGCCCTGCGGGGCAAGGTCACTGACTGAATGAAGGTCAATCATTCGGCGTCGAGGCAAGCCCCGCATGCCACGCCGCATACGGCGTATTGACCACCATGCGCCGGTTGTAATCGGGCGCCCCGTCGGTCCACCAGACCGGCCCACGCTCACCCAGCGCGCGCTTGGCCTCGTCGACACTCGCACGCGCCCCGCGCTCGGCCGCCTCGTCGCGCGCCCTGAGCGCTGCCCCAACCTGCCGCCGCGCATCCATCAACCGGTCGACCAGTTGCTGCCGTTCTTCCGGCGCCAGTTGCGGATTGCTGCTGCGCCAGAGACGACCCTTGACGACGAAGTAGCGCCCGTCAGGCGTATTGGGATAATTGGCGGAAGATGGCATGCCGTGAACTATACCCGCCGGGGCAGGTTCCCAGCGCCCGCCTGTCTGGCCGTGGCCACCGAAGAACCCGACAAAAGACGATCAAGGCTGCACGCCATACCGATCGATGAAGTACTTGACCCCGCCCGGATTCGCAGCCATCCACGCTTGCAGGGCCGGCCGGTACGCCTGCCGGAACATCAACAGCAGGATCGCCGGCTCGAGCTGCCCGTCACGCGCCAGCGCCCTCACCTGCAGCAGGCCCGGATCGGTGATGCCTTCGCCACTATTGGCCTCAGCTTCGTCGGCGATCTTCAAAGCCAGGCGCCACGCTTCCAGCTCGATCTCGAACGCCGACTTGCGCTTGTCGATGTCGTCGGTGCGCAGCTTCACTTCGCTCATCCCCAGTGCGATCCGAAACGCATGGTCGGGCGTCTTCTCCGCATCGGTCTGCGCATCGAGCCTGATCTCAAACTTCCCGTCGGCGTTCTGCAGGTCTTGCGACACCCGCACACCGCGCCGCAGCCCCAACGTTTTCAGTGGCATGCCGGCGCCGGCCCTGTAGACGGCCAGCTTGCCCCAGTTCGGCCGCTGCGACGGATCGGCCTCGATCGCCTTGTACAGCGCCGCTTCGGCCGCGGCCCGCTTGTTCTGGTACAGCAGCGCATCGGACAGGTAGCGCCAGGCCTGCGAGTTGTGCGGCTCGATCTCGGTCGCTTGCCGGAACAGCGCCTCGGCGCGCGTCCAGTCCTTCTGCACGTAGTGACAATTACCGGCGGCGACCCACGCGCTGGAATACTGCGGGTCGGCCAGCATTGTCGCTTCGTACCTGGGCAGCGCCGCCTTGAAGTCCTGGCGCGCAAATGCGGCCTCGCCTTCGGCCATCAGCCTGGCCGCTCTGGCGTTCGGCACGTGCAGCGGCGACGGGCCCGGATCGTCGAGCATGCGCAGCACCTCCTGCGCCACCGGATCGTCGGCCTCCAGCGCCGCCGCCCGTTCGGCCAGGTCCCGCGACATATCGCGCAGCTGCGGCGCCTTGTCCTTCGGCGCCACCGTCGACAGCTTCAGCACCAGGCCGGCCGCCAGCGAGAGCGGGACGGAAGCCTTCGGATCGGCCTGTTCGGCTTCCTTGTACTTAGCAAGCGCTTCCTGGTACCTGGCTTGGCTTTCCAGCGTCTGGGCTTCGAGCAGCAGGCCACGGCATGGCTGGCCGCAGCCGATGTCGGCCCGCGCGCTTGACGCGCCGCTGAAAAGGAACACTGCTAGCGTCAAGACGCGGATGGATTGCATGAAGTCGCCGTGGCAGGAAACGCTTATCTTACCAAGCGCACTACCCGCAATGGCTCACGAAATGTCACTGCCCCCTGGAGGCCAGCCAGGCCAGCGCGGCGCGCCCCGCCGCCCGGCCGCTGGCAAAACACGCGGTAAGCAGATAGCCGCCGGTTGGCGCTTCCCAGTCCACCATCTCGCCGGCCACGAACACGCCCGGCAGCGCGCGCAGCATGGCGCTGCGCTCTGCCAGCGCTTCGAAGCGCACGCCGCCCGCGCTGCTGATCGCTTCATCGATCGGTCGCGGCCGCACCAGCGTCACCGGCAGCGCCTTGATAGCGGAGGCCAGGCGCGCCGGATCGGCGTAGTCGGCTTTCGACAGGCACTCGTGCAGCAGCCCCGCCTTGACGCCCTTGATCCCCAGCCGGCTTTGCAAATGGCTGGCCATCGAGCGCGAGCCGCGCCCGCGCGTGACCTCGTCGAACACGCGCCCCGCATCGTGATCCGGCGCCAGGTCGAGCCACAGGGTGGCCGCGCCATCGCGCACAATCGCGTTGCGCAAACGCGCCGACAACGCGTACACCAGGCTGCCCTCGACGCCGCCTTGCGTGACAACAAACTGGCCTTTGCGCCAGGCGATCGCGCCATCCGCACCCCGCACGCCCGCTGCCACCGTCAGCAACGGCGCGCCGGCGAAGCGCTCGCTGAAGTGTGGGCTCCATCGAACGTCGAAGCCGCAGTTGGCCGGGATGAGCGGCGCCACATCGACACCGCGCTCCGCCAGCAGCGGCACCCACGCGCCGTCCGAGCCAAGCCGCGCCCAGCTCGCGCCACCGAGCGCAAGAATCGTCGCGTCGGCATCGATCAGGTGTTCGCCGTCCGGCGTGGCGACCCGCAACTGCCCATCCTGCCAGCCGAGCCAGCGATGGCGCATGTGAAAGCGCACCCCGCTTTCTTTCAGGCGGTGCAGCCAGGCGCGCAGCAGCGGCGCGGCTTTCATCTCGAGCGGGAACACGCGGCCCGACGTGCCGACGAATGTCTCGATGCCCAGCTCGTGGATCCAGCCGCGCACCGCGTCGGCGTCGAAGTCGCCGAGCCAGTCGGCCACCTGCGCGTGGCGCGCGCCATAGCGCCGCACGAAGTCAGGATACGGCTCGGAATGCGTGATGTTCATGCCGCCCTTCCCGGCCAGCAGGAACTTGCGGCCGACGCTGGCCATCGCATCGTAGACGTCGACCTGCACGCCCGCCGCGGCCAGGACTTCGGCCGCCATCAGGCCCGCGGGGCCGCCGCCGATCACGGCGACACGGGGCGAGCCGGGAACAACAGGAGAGACGACGGGCTGGGTCATGGCGAGGCACGAGAAAAAGCAGGAGCAGCATTGTAGTCGGTTTCACGCCCCAAAAAATCATGTAAAGGGTGCTTGACATCGCAAAACGACGGACTTACGATGTAAAGCATCCTTTACTAACCAACGAGAGGCGTCACATGGCTGCGAGCAAACACGAGAAGCGGGTCGGCAAGGCTTACCTGCGCGAGATGGCCGGCGGGTTCCTGGTCTATGCGGTGCTGCTGGTGGCGTCCATCCGCTATGGCCGGCCGCTGGAAGACGGCGCCGTGCGCCTGCTGTTGCTGCTCTCGCCGATGATCGGGTTTTGCCTGGTGCTGTGGGCCATTGCACGTCACCTGGGCCGGGTCGACGAATACCTGCGCATGTTCCTGCTTGAGTCGTTCGCGCTGGCCAGCGCACTGACGGCCGGGCTGACCTTCAGCTACGGCTTTCTGGAGACCGCCGGCTATCCGCGCATCTCGATGTTCTCGGTATGGATGGTGCTGTGCGGCGCCACCATGCTCGTGTGCCTGGTGCGCTCGGTGCACGCGAAACGGCAGACACGATGAACAACCGTATTCGCGAACTGCGCGCCGAACATGGCTGGAGCCAGGCCGACCTGGCCGAGCGCCTGGACGTGTCGCGCCAGAGCGTCAACGCCATCGAGACCGGCCGCTACGACCCGAGCCTGCCCCTCGCCTTTGCCATTTCACGGCTGTTCGGCCTGCCGGTCGAAGCCATCTTCACACCTGATCAGGAGACCGCATGAAAGCTGTACTGATGTTCACCCTGGCGATGAAAGCCGCCGCTGTCGCCACCACAGTCCAGGCCCAGACACCGGCGCCGGCGCCAGCAATCCAGGCCAACCGTTTCGCCGCCAGCATCAAGCCGGCGGAAACCTTTGAATCCGGTACGCTGCTGGTCGAGCGCCACGGCAGCAAGGGCCGCCCGGTCATCCTGATCCCCGGCCTGGCCAGCGGCCCATGGGTGTGGCAAGACGTGATCCGCCAGTTCAAGGACGAGTTCACGCTGTACGTGGTCACGCTGCCCGGCTTCGACGGCCGGCCTGCAGCAACAGGTGCGCCGTTTGAAGGCGCGCGCGCGGCGCTGCGCGAACTGATTGCACAGCGCAAGCTCGCCAGGCCGATCCTGGTCGGCCACAGCCTGGGCGGCACGCTGGCCTACGCCGTGGCGCAAGACCTGGGGACCGGCATCGGCGGCGTGGTGGCGCTGGACGGATTGCCGGTCTTCCCCGGCACCGAGAACATGCCGCCCGAGCAGCGCCCGCAGGCGGCGCAGCGCGTGCGCGACACAATGGCGGTCAACGATCCAAACGCCTGGGCCGCCCAGCAGCGCCAGTACATGCGCGGCCAGGGTGTGCTCGATATCGGCAAGGCCGACGACATCACGCCGCTGCTGCTGCGCAGCGACCGCGCCGCCGTCGGCGCCTACGTGGCCGATGCGCTCGCGCTCGACCTGCGTCCGGGGCTGGACAAGGTCACCGCGCCGGTGCTGGTCGTGGCGCCGTTTTACCAGTACGATGGCGCGCAGGACGCCATGACGGCAGACGACAAGGTCGCGCATTACCGCAGCCTGGTCGAGGGCATCCGGTCGGTCGAGGTAGTGCCGGTCGCGCCGTCGCGGCACTTCCTCATGATCGACCAGCCGCTGGCACTGGCCGGCATCCTGCGCCGCTTTTTTGACCGTCGTTGAAAGGAGTCCTTCCCATGCGCCCTGCTACTTACTGGATCGGCCAATACCTGCTGGCCGCCGGCACCATGTTCCTGCTGCTCGCCGCCGTCGACCTGATGCGCGGCGACAGCCTGGCCGCCACCTGGCCTGACACCCTGGCCTGGTCGGGGGCAGCGGCGGCAATCTTCGTCGCCTCGCGCTGGCGCCAGGCCAGCAAGGGCATCGACTGCGCCGCATGCAAGGACGAACAGGTGCGCTGAGGGCCAGCACACCGCCCCGATCCTCCAGGATGTGCCTTTTGTCAGAGCTGCAATATTCCGCTTGACATGCCGCGCAGCAGGAATATTCTTGTAGTGGCCAGCTGCGAACGATGGCGCCCGCATCGACGAGGCCCGCCACGACTCGCCCGGCAGTCCGTTACAACATCTTGGAGGATGTATATGTCGGTAGAGAAGAACACGTTCACCACGCGCCGAACGATCCTCGGCGCGCTTGCCACCAGCCCACTCTGGATGGGGCCGGCCTGGGCCCAGCCGAACAATCTCAAGATCTCGCACCAGTTCCCCGGCGGCAGCATCGCACAGGGCGACTTTCGCGACCGCCTGTGCCGCATGTTCGCATCCGAAGTGGAAAAGCGCACGCGCGGCGGCGTGAAGTTCTCGATCTACCCAGCCTCGTCCCTCATGCAGCCGGGCGCCCAGTTCGGCGCGCTGCGTGGCGGCAAGCTCGACATGGCGCTGGTGCCGTTATCGTATGCCGGCGCCGAAGCGCCGGAGGCGAATATTGGCCTGATGCCGGCTCTCGTCACGTCGTACGAACAGGGTTACGGCTGGCGCAATGCGCCCATCGGGCGTGAACTGGCCCGCATCCTGGCCGAACAAGGCCTGGTGATCGTCAGCTGGATCTGGCAAGCGGGCGGCGTGGCGTCGCGCGGCGATCCGATCGTCACGCCGGAAGACGCGCGCGGCCTGAAGGTGCGCGGCGGCTCGCGCGAGATGGACATGCTGCTGCAGGACGCCGGCGCCACCGTCGTCAACATGCCGTCCAACGAGATCTACAACGCCATGCGCAGCGGCGCGCTCGATGCGGCGCTCACATCGTCGACGTCGCTCATTTCGTTCCGCCTGCAAGAGACGGCGCGTTCGCTGACCACGGCGCGCGGCGGCTCGTACTGGTTCATGTTCGAGCCCTTGCTGATGTCGCGCTCCGTGTTCGAACGCCTGAGCAAGCCGCAGCAGCAGGCAGTGATGGCGGTGGGCGCCGACCTGGAAAAATTCGCGATGAAATCGGCGCGCATGGACGATGCGGCGGTGGCGACGGTGTTTCGCGGCGTCGGTGCGCGCGTGGTCGACCTGAATCCCGAAGCGCTGCGCGGCTGGCAGGAAGTAGCGCGCAATACGGCCTGGAAGGATTTCGCATCGCGTAACAGCAACTGCGCGAAACTGATGGCGCTGGCCGAACAGTCGATCGCGGCGCTGTAGGTCTTGCGCTGACTACCCGCCCGTCACGGGCGGGAAGAACGCCACCTCGGCGCCATCGGGTACCGGGGTCTCGCCACGACACATCACCTGCTGGCATGCCATGCGCACCGCGCGCTCGGGCGCCAGCGCGTCGGCCCAGACCCCACCGCGCGCGCGCAGCAGGTCCCGCACCGCGCCCACGGTCGCGACCTCCGGCGGCAAATCCAGTTGCTCTTGCCCCGTGCCGACTGCTTCACGCAGCGCGGCAAAATACTTCACGTTGATTTTCATGACGCTCTTCTTCTTGGTAGCCTAATGCTGTAGTTCGGCGAACGGAATGAAACGTACCAGATCGCCCGCCGCAATCGCCTTGTCCGGCGGGTTGTCGATCAGCCCATCGCCCCACACGGTCGACGTGAGCACGCCGGAACCCTGGTTCGGGAACAGCTCGAGGCCACCGGCCGCGTTCATCCGCGCACGCAAGAATTCATTGCGGCGGTCGCCCTTGGGCAGGTCGAAGTCGGCCCGCACCATATACCCTTGCGGTTCGACCGGCCCGCGCACGCCCTGCAGGCGCAACAGGAACGGCCGCACGAACAACAGGAAGGTCACGAAGCTCGAGACCGGATTGCCGGGCAAGCCGATAAAGAAGGCAGTGCCTTCAGCACGCCGCACCTCGCCGAACGCCAGTGGCTTGCCCGGCTTGACGGCGATCTGCCACATCGACAAGCGCCCTTCCGCTTCCACCGCCGGCTTGATGTGGTCTTCTTCGCCAACCGACACGCCACCCGACGTGATGATCAGGTCATGCTCGCGCGCAGCGTCGCGCAAGGTGGCGCGCGTGGCGTCCAGCGTGTCGGGCACGATGCCGAAGTCGGTGATCTCGCAGCCGAAATTCTCCAGCAGGCCGCGCAATGTGAAGCGGTTCGAATTGTAGATCGCGCCCGGCTTCAGGTCGCTCGCGGCGACGTCGCCCGGCATCGTCAACTCGTCGCCGGTAAAGAACACGGCCACGCGCAGGCGCCGGTGCACCGGCAGCGTGGCCAGGCCGACCGATGCGGCCAGCCCGAGTTCCTGGCTGCGCAGGCGGCTGCCCGCCGTCAGGATGACGCCGCCGTTGCCGATGTCTTCGCCCTTGCGGCGGATCCATTCGCCGTCGCGCGGCGCGTGGTGGATCGTGACGCTGTCGCCCACCGCCTCGCACTGCTCCTGCATGACGACGGCGTCGGCGCCCGGCGGAATCAGGGCGCCGGTGAAGATGCGCGCCGCCGTGCCGGGTTCGAGCTCATGCCCGACGTGGCCGGCCGGGATGCGCTGCGTCACGCGCAGCGTCGCCTGGCCGCTCGTGCAGTCGGCAAAGCGCACGGCGTAGCCATCCATCTGCGTGTTGTCGGCCGATGGCACGTCGATCGTGGCCAGCTGATCGGCGGCCAGCACGCGGCCGTTGGCGGCCAGCGTGGGGATGGTGTCGACGTCCGGCACTGGCCGGCTTGCTGCCAGCAGCACGTCCAGCGCCTCGCGCACCGTCAGCAGCGGTGGTCTTTGTCCTGGTGCACTCATGTCACAGGCCCGTGTGGTCGGCGATGTACGCCTTCATCTGGTCGACGTCGGCGGGCATCACCACGAAGCGCTGCGGCAGCGATTCGATGTCTTCGAAACCGGCCGGACGCGCAGCGTCGGTGCCCAGCGCTTCGAGGATCGTTTCATTGAACTTGGCGGCCAGCGCAGTCTCGAGCACGATCATCGGCACGCGCGGCGCCATGTGCTCGCGCGCGACCTTGATGCCATCGGCGGTATGGGTGTCGATCGTGATGTCGTAATCGTCGGCCACGTCGCGGATGGTGTCGACGCGGTCATTGTGCGTCGAGCGGCCCGACAGGAAGCCGAATTTCGCGACCTGCCTGAACTCGTCGCCATCGCTGCCCGGCGTGCCGGACAGGTCAAACCCGCCGTGCGTGTCGACCTTGCGAAACAGCGCATGGGTGCGCTCGGCGTCGCGCCCGACCAGGTCATACACGAAGCGTTCGAAGTTCGACGCTTTCGAGATGTCCATCGACGGGCTGCTGGTGTGGAAGGTTTCCGAGGCTTTGCGCACGCGGTACACGCCGGTGCGGAAGAATTCGTCGAGCACGTCGTTCTCGTTGGTGGCGGCCACCAGCTTGTCGATCGGCAGGCCCATCATGCGGGCGATGTGGCCCGCGCAGATATTGCCGAAGTTGCCCGACGGGACGGTGAACGAGACCTTCTGGTCATTACTCGTCGTGGCCGCCAGGTAGCCGCGGAAGTAATACACCACCTGCGCGACGACGCGCGCCCAGTTGATCGAGTTGACGGTGCCGATCTTCTGGCGCGCCTTGAAGGTCAGGTCGTTCGAGACGGCCTTGACCAGGTCCTGGCAATCGTCGAAGTTGCCCTTCACCGCGATATTGAAGATGTTCGGGTCTTGCAGGCTGAACATCTGCGCGGTCTGGAAGGCGCTCATGCGCTTGTGCGGCGAGAGCATGAACACGCGCACGCCGCGCTTGCCGCGCATCGCGTATTCGGCGGCGCTGCCGGTGTCGCCCGATGTCGCGCCGAAAATATTCAATTCATCGTTGTGCTTGGCCAGCGCGTACTCGAACAGGTTGCCGAGCAACTGCATCGCCATGTCCTTGAACGCGAGCGTCGGACCATTCGACAGTGCTTGCAGGATCAGCTTGCCGCGCGGGCCGTCTTCGAGCACGCGCAGCGGGGTGATCTCGCCCGCCGACTCGTCGGCGCGGGCGTTGCAGTACACCGCCGGCGTGTAGGTGCGCGCCGTGATGGCCTTGAGGTCGGCTTCCGGGATATCGGTAGCGAACTTGCGCAGGATCTCGAAGGCCAGGTCGGCGTAGGACAGCTTGCGCCACGCGTCGAGTTCGGCGCTCGTGACTTGTGGATATTCTGCCGGCAGATACAGGCCGCCGTCCGGGGCGAGGCCGCCGAGCAGGATGTCACAGAAGTTCTGGGGATTGCGTGCTGCGGATGCGCTCGTCGCGCGGGTGGACACATAGTGCATACGGTAGAAGATCCAGTTGGCTCAGATTGATACTTAATTATAGTGGGCGCCGGGGAAAATGTATGCTGTGCTGCGAAAAAGGCAGTTGGGAGAATAAAATTGGGTGGCGGGACGGATGTGGGCTATTCGGCGGACTTGGATGCCCGCCTCCGCGGGAATGACGTGCTTCTGCTGCAGGCAAATGCCGTTTTTGCCACTGCACTCGAAACCGTCATTCCCGCGAAGGCGGAAATCCAAGTCAGCACCGCAGCCACAACGCCTCAGCAAGCTGCGTGATTGACGGTCACGACGTGAATCGCCAACCCACCCAGCGACGTTTCCTTGTACTTGACTTGCATGTCCGCGCCGGTCTGGCGCATCGTTTCGATCACGCTATCGAGGCTCACGAAGTGCACGCCATCGCCCTTGAGCGCCAGCGAGGCCGCGGTGATCGCCTTGATGGCGCCCATGCCGTTGCGCTCGATGCACGGAATCTGCACCAGCCCGCCGATCGGGTCGCATGTCATGCCAAGGTGGTGTTCGATGCCGATTTCGGCCGCGTTCTCGATCTGCTCGTTGGTGCCGCCCAGCGCCGCCACCAGCCCCGCCGCCGCCATCGCGCAGGCCACGCCGACTTCACCCTGGCAGCCGACCTCTGCGCCCGAGATCGATGCGTTCTTTTTGCACAGCATGCCGATCGCCGCCGACGTCAGCAGAAAGTCGCGCACGCCGCGCTGCGGATCGATCGGGCGACAGTCTTCGGCGTAGTAGCGCAGCACGGCCGGGATAATGCCGGCCGCACCATTGGTCGGGGCCGTGACGACCCGGCCGCCGGCCGCGTTTTCTTCGTTCACGGCCATCGCGTACAGGCTGACCTGCTGCACGGCGTCGTGCGGCAGCGCGTTCTGCGGTTGCGTCTCTTGCGCCTGCCGCCACAGCGCGGCCGCGCGGCGGCGCACGTTCAGGCCACCGGGCAGGCGCCCTTCGGTCTTGAGGCCCTGGCAGATACAGTCGCGCATCACGCCCCACAGGCGATCCAGGCCCGCGTCGAGTTCTTCCTCGCTCATGCGCACACGCTCGTTCGCGCGCAGCATGTGCGGAATGCTCAAGCCATGCGTGCGACCGTGCTCGAGCAGCTGGACCATCGTATCGAACGGGAACGGCACCGGCGTGCCCACGGGTTCGGCCGTGCGCGCCTGCGCTTCGCCAGCCGCGGTGATGAAGCCGCCACCGACCGAATAGTAAATGCGTTCGATGATGCTGCCGTCACGCAGTTGCAGCACGAAGCGCATGCCGTTCGGGTGTTCCGGCAGGGTCGAGGCCTTGTGCCAGACCAGATTGACCTTGGCGTCGAACGGGACGATCTTGATGCCCAGCAGTGCGATTTGCCCATCGAGCGCGGCGGTATCCAGTTTGTCGTCGACCGAGGCCGGATCGAGCTCCTGCGGCGTCTCGCCCATCAGGCCGAGGATCACGGCCTTGTCGGTCGCGTGGCCGACGCCCGTCAGCGCCAGCGAGCCATACAGGTGGGCTTCGACGCCGACCGCGTCGTCCAGCATCCCGCACTCGAGCAGAAAGCGGCGCGCCGCGACCATCGGGCCCACCGTGTGGGAGCTCGACGGCCCGATGCCAATCTTGAACAAATCAAACACGCTCATGTCCATCTTGATTTTTCCGTTCCCGTTCTTGATAAGAAAACGGCCTGGCGTTTGCACGCCAGGCCAATGGAAGATTATGCCGCGAGCGTGGCGCCCACGTCGATATTTTTCAGCATCGAATCGACCATCTCGTCGATACCGATGCGGGCTTGCCAGGCCCAGTCCTGCGTCGCCCGGCTGTCGTCCAGGCTTTTCGGCCATGAATCGGCGATCTGCTGGCGGCTGTCAGGCGCGTAGGCGATGGCGAACTCGGGCCGCGCCTTCTTGATCGCAGCGGCCAGTTCGCGCGGGTTGAACGAGACGCCGGCCACGTTGTACGACGAACGGATCGCCACCTGCTCGCCCGGCGCTTCCATCAGTTCGACCGTGGCGCGGATCGCGTCGGGCATGTAGATCATCGGCAGCGTGGTCTCCGGGCCGAGGAAGCATTCATACGTTTCGCCGCGCAGCGCCGCGTGGAAGATCGCGATGGCGTAGTCAGTGGTGCCGCCGCCCGGTGGCGACTTGTAGCTGATGATGCCCGGGTAGCGGATGCTGCGCACATCGACGCCATATTTGCTGTGGTAGTACTCGCACAGGCGCTCGCCGGCCAGCTTGCTGATGCCGTACACGGTGGTGGGGTCCATGATCGTGAACTGCGGCGTGTTCTCGCTTGGCGTGTTCGGCCCGAAGGCGGCGATCGACGATGGCCAGAACACCTTGAGCGGTTTGCCGGCCTCGCCGCGTTCGCGCGCGATTTCGAGAATGTTGAGCAGGCCGTCCATGTTCAGGGTCCAGGCCTTGAGTGGCGCTTTTTCGCCGGTGGCCGACAGCATGGCGGCCAGCTGGTAGACCTGGGTGATCGATTCGCCGGCGACCAGGCGCGCCAGGGCATCCTTGTCCAGTACGTCCAGGCGCGTATAGCGCGCGGCGCCGTACAGATTATGCTCGCCGATGTCCGACGCGATGACGTTCTGCGCGCCGTGCTTGTCGGCGAGCGCGCTGACCAGTTCACTGCCGATCTGGCCGTTGGCGCCGATGATGAGGATGCGTTCCATGCTGTGATTCCTTGCTTGATTATGTATTCTTGATGATGTCCAGCTCACGGCCGGCTTGTTCGAATGCCTTGAGCACGAAGTCGAGCTGCTCGCGGGTGTGCGCCGCCGACAGTTGCACGCGCACGCGCGCCTGGCCCATTGGTACCACCGGATAGAAGAAGCCCGACAGCAGCACGCCCAGTTCGAACATGCGCGCCGCAAATTTCTGCGCAATCGGCGCGTCGAACAGCATCACCGGGACCACCGGGTGCGTGCCCGGCTTGATGGTAAAACCGATGCGCTCGATCTCGGCGCGGAAGTACGCGGTGTTCTCGTGCAGGCGGTCGCGCAGCTCGGTGGACTTCGAGATGCGCTCGAGTACCGCGAGCGAGGCGCCGGCGATCATCGGCGCGAGCGTGTTCGAGAACAGGTACGGGCGCGATTTCTGGCGCAGCGTCTCGATCACTTCTTTTTTACCTGACGTGAAACCGCCCATCGCGCCGCCCAGGGCCTTGCCCAGCGTGCCGGTGATGATGTCGATCTTGCCGATCACGCCGCAGTGTTCGTGCGTGCCGCGACCGGTCGCGCCCATGAAGCCCGAGGCGTGCGACTCGTCGATCATCGTCAGCGCGCCGTATTGCTCGGCCAGCGCGACGATCTTGTCCAGCTGGGCGATCGTGCCGTCCATCGAGAACACGCCGTCGGTGACGATGATCTTGTGACGTTTGCCAGCTTCGGTCGCCGCGATCAGCTGCTTCT
The DNA here is from genome assembly GCF_040790145.1 of Massilia aurea. Classification (GTDB taxonomy): domain Bacteria; phylum Pseudomonadota; class Gammaproteobacteria; order Burkholderiales; family Burkholderiaceae_D; genus Telluria; species Telluria aurea_C. The sequence continues at coordinate 181,212 of NZ_JBFMMP010000001.1, read as the reverse complement.
CCAGGTCGGCCATATCGTTGTTGGCGTAGCGGTAGCGCGCCGCCTTGCACAGGCGCACGCCGTCGATGATCGAGGCGTGGTTCAGCGCGTCGGAGATGATCGCGTCGTTGTCGTCGAACAGCGGCTCGAACACGCCGCCGTTGGCGTCGAACGCCGCCGCGTACAGGATCGTGTCTTCGGTACCGAGGAAGTTCGACAACGCCGATTCCAGTTCCTTGTGCACGGTTTGCGTGCCGCAGATGAAGCGCACCGACGACAGGCCATAACCGTATTTTTCAAGCGCGGCGGCGGCTGCCTGCTGCGTTTCGACGTCGCCCGACAAACCCAGGTAGTTATTTGCGCACATATTGATCAGGGTGCGGCCATCCTGCGCGACCACTTCGGCGCCCTGGCGCGACGCCAGCACGCGCTCGGGCTTGAACAGTCCATCGCTGCGCAAGGTGTCGAGTTTTTGCTGCAGGCCACTGTAGAAGGTTTGGTCGCTCATGGTGTTTTTCCTGTTCCGGGGTGAAGCCGGCTTGACCGGCGGTTGGCGGATGCTGTACCGTTGGTAGGTTCGATGTAGAAGACTAATCCTGTATATCGAACTCAAATTCAATATAGTGGATATTACCCGCGTGCCATGAACTTGGCAAGCCATCCTGAATAACGTGATGCGGCAATGAATAAAATTTTAACAAACAACGCCCCGCCCGAAGTTGGCGCCACGCTGCAGCGCCTGCGCCTGGCCCGCGGCCTGACGCTGGAAGACCTGTCGCGCATCGCCGGCGTGTCCAAATCGATGCTGTCGCAGATCGAACGCGAAAAAGCCAATCCCACGATCGCCATCACCTGGCGCCTGGCCAATGCGCTCGGTGTACAGATCGGCGAATTGCTGACGTCCGAGGTACGCCCGACCGAACTCATCCGCCTGGTGGATGCGCACGAGATCCCCACCCTGCCCGGCGCGCACGCCGGCTATTCGCTGCGCATCCTGGGGCCGATGGATTTAGCGGGCAAGTATGAATGGTATGAGCTGACCCTGGCGCCCGGTGGCGCACTGGCGTCGCAGGCGCACGATCCCGGCACGGGCGAGCACCTGACGGTGATCACCGGGACCGTGGAGCTCGAGGTAGGGCTTGAGAAGAAAAAAGTGCGGCACGGCGCGACGGCGCGCTATCCGGCCGACCAGGATCACGTGATTCGCAATACCGGCAAGACCGAGGCCAAGGCGCTGCTGGTGGTGGTGCACCGGTAAGGTTCGACACAGCATACATAAAACGGCCGCCGGATCGCTCCGGCGGCCATTGTATTTGGGGCGCGTTATTTTGCGCCGCCGACCGTCCTGGTCGCGTCGTTCATGTGCAGCTCGCGCGACAGGAAGCCCCAGCGATCAGCCACTTCCTCGATCTGCTTGCCGGTTGGCTTGCCTGCGCCATGACCCGCCTTGGTGTCGATGCGGATCAGGATCGGCGCGCTGCCGGCCTGCGCGGCCTGGGCGGCGGCGGCGTACTTGAAGCTGTGCGCCGGCACCACGCGGTCATCGTGATCGGCCGTCGTGACCATCGTCGCCGGGTAGCAGGTGCCGGCCTTCAGGTTGTGCAGCGGCGAATACTTGACCAGCGCCTTGAATTCATCGGCGTTCTCGGACGAACCGTAGTCCGAGGTCCAGGCCCAGCCAATGGTAAATTTGTGGAAGCGCAGCATGTCCATCACGCCCACCGATGGAATGGCCGCTGCAAACAGGTCCGGCCGCTGGGTGGTCGCCGCGCCCACCAGCAGGCCGCCGTTGCTGCCGCCGCCAATGGCCAGCTTCTGCGGCGATGTTACCTTGTTTTTCACCAGCCACTCGGCCGCACCGATGAAGTCATCGAACACGTTCTGCTTTTGCAGCTTGGTGCCGGCCTGGTGCCAGGCTTCGCCGTACTCGCCGCCGCCGCGCAGGTTGGCCACGACGTATACGCCGCCCATTTCCATCCACGCCAGGTTGGCCGGCGAGAAGCCAGGGGTCATCGAGATATTGAAGCCGCCGTAGCCGTACAGGTAGGTCGGATTCGAGCCATCGAGCTTGAGTCCTTTTTTCGACACGATGAACATCGGCACCTTGGTGCCGTCGCGGCTCGTGTAGAACTGCTGGCGCGTTTCATAGTCGGCCGGATTGAACGCGACCTTCGGCTGGCGGAACACGGTGCTCTCGCCCGTGGTCATGTTCAGGCGGTAGATCGTGGTCGGATTCGTGAAACCGGTGAACGAGTAGAAGGTCTCGGTGTCGCCGCGCTTGCCCGACAGGCCGCCAACGGTGCCGATGCCCGGCAGCGCGATCTCGCGTACCGGCTTGCCGTCGAGGGAGACGACGCGCACGACGCTGCGAGCGTCCTTCAGGTATTCGAGCACGAGCTGGTTGTTGACGATGTCGGCGCCGGTGAGCGTATCGGCGCTTTCGGCGACGATTTCTTTCCAGTTCGATTCTGCCGGCTTGCTGACGTCGATGGCAATGATGCGCTTCTTCGGCGCCTTGCGGTCGGTGCTGAAGTAGAACACGCTGCCGACGTTGTCGATGAAGTCGTAGCCGGCGTCGAAGTTGTCGATCAGGTCGACCACCTTGGCATCAGACCTGGACAGGTCCTTGTACGACACGCGGTACTTCGGCGCGGTGCCCTTGGTGGTGGTGATGATCAGGAAGCGGCCGTCGTCGGTGGTCTGGCCGCCGAAGCCCCATTCTTTCTGGTCGGCGCGGTCGTACACCAGCGTGTCGGCGCTTTGCGGCGTGCCGATGCGGTGGTAGTACAGCTTCTGGAAGTAGTTCACATCGGCCAGCTTGGTCGCTTCTTTCGGCTCGTCGTAGCGGCTGTAGAAGAAGCCCTTGCCGTCCTTCGTCCAGGCGGTGCTCGAGAACTTGACCCACTTGATGTGGTCCGGCAGATCCTTGCCGGTCTCGATGTCGCGCAGCTTGATCTCGTTCCAGTCCGAGCCCGAGGCGGCGATGCTGTAGGCCAGCAGCTTGCCGTCGGGGCTCACTTCGGCGCCGGCCAGGGCGACGGTACCGTCGGCGGCAAGGGTGTTCGGATCAAGCAGCAGGCGCGGCTCGTCGTCCAGGTTTGTCAGCGTGTAGAGCACCGACTGGTTCTGCAGGCCATCGTTGCGGGTGTAGAAGTAGCGGCCGCCCTCTTTGCCCGGCACGCTGTAGCGCTCGTAGTTCCACAGCTGCGTCAGGCGCTGGCGGATCGCTTCGCGTTGCGGGATCTGCGCCAGGTAGGCCTGGGTCACCTTGTTCTGGGCGTCGACCCAGCTTTTGGTCTCGGCGCTGTTGGCGTCTTCGAGCCAGCGGTAAGGGTCGGCGACCACGGTGCCGTGGTAGTTGTCAGTCTGGTCGACTTTTTTCGACACCGGGTAGGTCGGCCCGGCGCCGCCCGGGGAACAGCTTTGTGCGAACGCTGGATTGGCGCTGAAGGTCGTGGCCAGCACGGCGGCCAGCGTCGCGCCCTTGGCAAGTTTCATGTGCATATTGTTCTCGTTCTGTGAATGATGAGGTCGGCTTGTGGCCGCAGGGCATCATAGCGCGAAACGACAACAGTGCAAACCGATGGGCGGCGACGCTTACAGCAGGCCGAGCGCCTGCCGGGCCACGGGATTGCCGGCCTCGGCCGCATGGCGGTACCAGTACAGCGCCTGCGCGCTGCTGGCGGCCACGCCCAGGCCGCGGGCATACATATGCGCCAGCTGGACTTGCGCCGCCACGTGGCCTTGCAGTGCGGCCTTGCGGTACCACGCCATCGCCAGCGGGTGGCTGACCGCGACGCCCAGGCCGTGCAGGTAGCCGTGCGCGAGCTGGGCCTGGGCACGCGCCATGCCCTGCTCGGCAGCGCGGTAGAACCAGCTGAGCGCAGCCTGGTGCGACAGGGCCACGCCGCGCCCCTTGCGGTACAGCAGCCCCAGATTGTATTGCGCCGAGCGATCGCCCTGCTGCGCGGCGCGCCGAAACCAGCGGGCGGCGTGGACGTGGTCGGCGGCGAGACCCCGGCCGTTGTAGTACATGGCGCCGAGGTGGTTCTGGGCATAGGCCAGGCCGCGCGAGGCCGCGCGCGTCATCCAGACGGCGGCCTGGGCGTCGTCGCGCTCGACGCCGTGGCCGCGCAGGTAGAGCTGGGCGAGGTTGAACTGGGCGTACGGGTCGCCGTTCCAGGCGGCGCGGTGGTACCAGGTGAACGTATCGGCGCCTGCGCGGGCGGCATGTTCGGGGGTCATCCAGATCCTTTCGACAAGTCGTGCGGACGGCCGCAGAAGCGGCCGTTTCATTGCCAAAAGTTTAATTAAATCGTGGATGGCGCGGTTTGCGACCGCACAATGGGGGCGTCAGGCGGCGGCTGCGGCAACCGCGATCTGGCGTTCGCGCACGGTCGCGGCGTATTTCTCGAGAAAGACCGGGATCTTCGCGGCGGCCACCTTGTTGATCGACACCAGCAAGCTCGGCTCGACCCGGTCGATACCGCAAGTGCGCCCGAGATGCCGCGCGGCATGCAGCAGCACCTCGGCGGCGACCTGGGCATCGGCCTCGGCCCGGTGGGCGGTGCCGACGAACGGAATGCCAAGCTGGCTCGACAGCTGGCCCAGCTTGTAGCTGGCCAGGCCCGGGAACAGGCGGCGCGACAGCTTCAGCGAACACACCAGGCCGATGTGCTGGGTCGTGCGGCCAAGGCGCGCGCCTTCGGCTTTCAGGAATTTCTCGTCGAAGCTGGCGTTGTGCGCCGACAGCACATCGCCGCCGATGAAATCGATCAGTTCCGGCACCACCTGGTAGGCCGGTGGCGCGCTGTCGACCATCTGCTGCGTGATGCCGGTCAGGGCCGTGATGAAGGACGGCACGCGCACGCCACAATTGACGAGCGAGACGTAGCGCTCGGTCACTTCGCCGCCGACGATGCGCAGGGCCGCGACTTCCGTGATGCGGTCGCCCATGTCGGGCGACAGGCCGGTGGTCTCGAAGTCGAGCATCACCAGCGGTCGGTCGTACATACTCATCATTGCTCCTTGTTGTGTGCGAGTGCAGCCAACCTTCGGCCGAACCTTCAGCCGGCCCGTTAGCCGAACTTGCGCAGCGCGTCGAGCGCCAGGCCCGTGCCGATGCTGCCGAACAGGTCGCCCTCGACGCGGCGCGCATCCGGCACCATCGCGCCGATCCGTGCGCGCAAGAGCCCCACGCCGCTCGAGCCGCCGGTGAAGAAGACCGTGTCGACATCGCCGGGCCCCACGCCGGCGTCGACGAATAGTTTACCGACTGTGGTGGCCACCTGCTCCACCAGTTGCGCGATCGCCGCTTCGAACTGCGCGCGCGCGATATCGAGCGACTCGGGCGGCGACAAGCGGTCAAGCTGCAGATTGACCATGTCGGCGTCGGACAACGCGATCTTGGCGCCTTCCACCTGCATCGCCAGCCAGTGGCCCGAGCGGTCTTCGATCAGGTTTTGCAGGCGCGCGATGCGGGCCGGCTCGGCCGCGTCGCGCGCGAGGTCGGCCAGTTGCGTCACGCTCTTGCGCGTGTACGCCTGGTTGATCGTGTGCCAGGTGGCCAGGTTGAAATAGTAGCTCGACGGGATCTCGGCGCCCGAGCGCAGCTTGCTGCCGTAGCCGAGCAGCGGCATGACGCCCGCCAGGCTCAGGTACTTGTCGAAATCGGTGCCGCCGATGTGCACGCCGCCGTTGGCCAGGATGTCGTCGCGGCGATCAAGCCGTCCAGCGCGCTCGGGGCCGAGGCGCACCAGCGAAAAGTCGGACGTACCGCCGCCGATGTCGGCGATCAGGACCAGTTCTTCGCGTTCGATGCGCGACTCGTAGTCGAAGGCCGCGGCGATCGGCTCATACTGGAAGCCGATCTCGCGAAAACCGACCGAGCGCGCGACGTCCTCGAGCGTATCCTGGGCCAGCCGGTCGGCCTGGGCGTCGTCGTCGATGAAGAACACGGGCCGGCCGAACACGGCGCTCTCGAACGGCTGGCCGGCCTGGGTCTCGGCGCGCCGCTTGACCTCGCCGATGAATTGCGCGAGCAGCGAGCGGAACGACACCGAGCGGCCCGCGACCTCGGTCTGGCCGTCGATCAGGCTGGTGCCGAGCAGGCTCTTCAGCGAGCGCATCAGGCGGCCTTCGTAGCCTTCGAGATATTCGGCCAGCGCGGCGCGGCCATAGCTGACGCGCTCGTCGTCGGCGTTGAAGAACACCACCGACGGCAGCGTCGGCTTGCCATCCTCGAGGGTCAACAGCGCCGTCGGAGCGGATTGCATGGTGTCGGGCCGATACCAGCCGACCGTGGAATTTGACGTGCCGAAGTCAACGCCGCAAGCGTGCACCATAGGAACCTTTATCTAGAAGGGGCGGTATGGTAACAGATTCCTCGCGGTATAGCTTCCCGCTCTTGCGTCCATTATTTGCGCCTGTTTTTCTGCCTGTAAGCAAGCTCTTACAGGGAGGCGGCAGGCGTACCGATATGGCTGTATCGAAGAACATTGCATAATTGCTAAATGGCGCGCCACGAGTGCGCCAGCTTCTAGAAGACATCACAACAATAAAGCAGAAAGATTGACCGGATGAGCAATACCCCCCACGCTGGCGCCGTCGTTGTTCACGGCGGCGCCGGTGCGTCGCGCAACCATGAAGACGGTTGCGTGCTGGCTGCGCGCCGCGCGCTGGCGCAGCTTGAAATCAATGGCGACGCGCTCGACGCGGCAATCGGCGCCGTCACCACGATGGAAGATGATGGCCGCTTCAATGCCGGCAGCGGTTCGGTACTGGGCCTCGATGGCGCCACCGTCGAAATGGATGCCTCGATCATGGACACGCGCGGGCGCCTGGGCGCGGTCGCCTGTGTACAGGGGGTGATGAACCCGGTGCAATTGGCGCGCGCGGTGGCCGACACGCCGCACTGGCTGCTCGTCGCGGAAGGCGCCAGCCGGTTTGCAAGCACGATCGGCATGCGTGAAGCCGCCCCCGTGTCGGACCGCCAGCGCACGGCCCACCGCACACTGATGTCGCAACTGGCCGGTTCGATGCCGATGATGCCGGGCCTGGACCGCGACCTGATCGAGCATTACTGGAACTACAACACGCCGCTGCGACTGCCCGAAGGCGTGGCCTGCGACACCGTCGGCGCGGTCGTGCGCGGCGCCGATGGTCATTTTGCCGTCGCCTGTTCGAGCGGCGGCTCATCCCCCGCACTCCTGGGCCGTGTCGGTGACACGCCGATCATCGGCAGCGGTTTCTTTGCCGGGCCTGAAGGCGCCGTTGCCGCCACCGGCATTGGCGAGCAGATCGTGCGGCACCTGCTTGCACGCACCGTATACGGCTGGATCGCCGACGGCATGCTGCTGGCTGACGCCTTGCAGCGCGGTGTCGCCCTGTTTTCGCCCGATATCAAGGTCGGCCTGATTGCGGTGAGCCGCAGTGACGCCGGCGCGTTCAGCAACAGCGATATGCCCACCTCGAAAATGATCCAACGATGATTCAAGAACCCGAAGTACAGCGTAATGGCCACCTCGTCATCATCGGCGGCAGCGAAGACCGCCAGCACGATATGCAGATCCTGTCGCGCTTTGTCGAACTGGCCGGCGGCATCGATGCGCGCATCGTCGTGATCACGGCAGCGAGCCAGATCGCCGACGAGATGTGGCATATCTACGATGAAGCCTTTGGCGCGCTCGGCGTGACGCGCCGCAGCCACCTCGAGATCACGAGCCGCGAAGACGCGAACGACGACAACTTCGTGCGCCAGGTCGCCGAGGCCGACGGCATCTTCATGACCGGCGGCGACCAGAAACGCCTGCTGGCGCTGATCGGCGGCACCGCACTGGACGCCGAGATGCACATGGCGCTGAAAGTGCGCGGCGCAACCATCGGCGGCACCAGCGCCGGCGCGTCGGCCATGTCGGGCCATATGCTCGCGCAGGGCCGCACCGACCTGCTGCCCGAAAAAGGCTCGGTGAGCCTGGGCGCTGGCCTGGGCTTTCTGCACCGCGTGGTGGTCGACCAGCATTTCTCGGAGCGCCAGCGTTTGTCGCGGCTGTTGTCGATCGTCGCGCAAAACCCGTACCTGCAGGGGATCGGGATCGATGAAGACACGGCGCTCGTGATCGAGCGCGGCGTGGGCATCGAGGTGCTCGGCGAAGGCGCGGTGACGGTCGTCGACGGGCGCTCGATGAGCACGAATGTCGCCGAGATCAAGGACCGGGCCACGCCCGAATTGATCGACGTGCGGCTGCACCTGCTGCCGTCTGGCGCCAGGTATTCGCTGCCGGTGGGCGACGAACCGGTCGGCAAGCGCATTCCCGCATCGCTGCTGGATTTTCTGCAGATTGTCACCAAGCGCACGCCCATCTCATGAAGATCAGGGAAAAACGATTGCTGCGCGGCCCGAACCTGTATGCCGAGTCCCCATCGCTGATGGCGCTGGTCGACAACGGCGGCATGAAGGGCCGCGGCTTCGGCGCGCGTCTGCTGGCGCTGATGCCGGCGCTGCCGCCTTCCGCGGCCGTGCGCCTGCTGGACGATGCGCTGCCGGTCGATGCGCTTGAGCCGGTGGTCATGGAACTGCAACGGCTGGCCGGCGCCGCAGGCAGGCATTGTGCGACGATGCCGGTGGCGGGCCACGATGGGCGACGCCGCATCGTCTGCGGCTATGCTGTCGAACAGGTCGCGAGCGAGGCGCTGCAGGTCGGCGTGAAGCTACTGGGTGCGCTGACGCGCGATGAAGCGTTCGATCTCGATGCGGCCGTAGCAATCCTGCGCGATCTGTGCGAGAAGCACGCGATCGGCACCAGTACGGGCGCCGTGCTCGATGCGGCGCACCGGCGCGGCATTCCGTCGCGGCGGTTGACCGACGACGCCAACCTGTTCCAGCTGGGCTGGGGCAGCCGCCAGAAGCGCCTGCAGGCAACCATTACCAGCGCTACCAATTCCATTGCGGTGAGCATCGCGGGCGACAAGCACCTGACCAAGGCCCTGCTCGGCCAGGCCGGCGTGCCCGTGCCGCGTGGCGAGGTCGTCGCCACCTGCGCGGCGGCCCAGCGCGTGGCGCGTCGCCTCGGGTGCGCGGTGGTGGTCAAACCACTGGACGCGAACCAGGGCAAGGGCGTGACGGTCGATTGCGCCACGGCGGATGCCATCGAGCGGGCCTTCGCGCACGCCCGACAGCATGGCCGGCGTGTGATCGTCGAAGAATATCTGCGGGGGCGCGATTACCGCGTGCTCGTCACCGGCAACCGGATCGCCGCCGCGTCGTGGCGCCGACCGCCGGGCGTGACGGGCGATGGGCATTCGACGATTCGCGAACTGGTGGCGCTTGAAAACCGCAATCCGGCGCGTGGCGATGGGCATGCCAATATCCTGACCAAGATTCCCCTCGACGCGTTGGCACTCGAGACGCTGGCGAAGCAAGGCTATGCGCCGGGTACCGTGCTCACGGCCGGGATCAGCGCCGACTTGCGCGGCAACGCGAATCTGTCCACCGGCGGCACCGCCGAAGACGTGACCGACCTGCTGCCGGAAGAAACGCGCGACCTGTGTCTGCGCGCCGCGCGCACGATCGGCCTGGATGTCGCCGGCATCGACATCATCTGCGACGACATCGCCCTGCCCTTGCGGACGCAGCACGGCGGCGTCATCGAAGTCAATGCCGCACCGGGCATCCGCATGCACCGGTATCCGAGTCGCGGCGCGCCGCGCGATGCCGGTGACGCCATCATCGAGGCACTGTTCGGCGATGGCGATGGCCGCATTCCGGTGGTCGCGGTGACGGGCACCAACGGCAAGACGACCACGAGCCTGCTGATCGAACACGCGGTCCGCCTTGCGGGCCTGCGCACCGGCGTGACCACGACGAGCGGCGTGTATCTGAACGGGCTGCTGGCGTATGAAGGCGACTGCACCGGCTACCATTCGGCGCGCAGCGTACTGGGTTCGCCGGACGTGGACTTCGCGGTGCTGGAAACGGCGCGCGGCGGCATCCTGAAACGCGGCCTGGCGTTCGACCGCTGCGACGTGGCGGTGGTGCTGAACGTCTCGGCCGACCATCTCGGGCTGGACGGCATCGACACGATCGACGACCTGGCCCGGGTGAAGGCCCTGGTGGCATCCCGGGCGTCGCGCGCGGTGGTGCTCAATGCCGAAGACGCGTACTGCGTGCAGATGGCGGACACGCTGGCCGACACCGTCGAACGCATTTACTTCGCGCTGGACGCCGAAGACCCGACCCTGCTGCGCCACATCGAACATGGTGGACGCGGCGTGTACCTGCAGGACGCGACGATCGTCATGGCCGGCGGCGTGCGGCATGAAGCGCTGCTCGAGGTCCAGGCCATGCCCGTCTCACTGGGCGGACGCGCGCGCTACAACATCGCCAACGCGATGGCGGCAGCGGGGGCGCTGATGGCGAGCGGGTTCAGTCACGCCGAGATCGCCGCAGGTTTGCGCAGCTTTGTCTCCGACAGCAAGCACAATCCGCTGCGCTCGAACCTGTTCGATATCGACGGCGTCACGGTCATCGTCGACTACGCCCACAACTGCGCCGCCTACGCCGCGCTGGCCGAGATGGCGCGGGCCATGACCGCCGGCCGCCTGGTCGGCGTGGTCGCCGCACCGGGCGACCGCCGCGACGCCGACCTGATCGACATCGGCCGCACGTGCGCCGCCGGCTTCGACGAGTTGATCGTGTACGAAAGCGAAGCCCGCGGCCGCGCCGAAGGCGAATCCGCAACGCTGATCGCGCGCGGCGCAAAGCTGGCCAGGCTCGGCGACGACCAGCTGCAAGTCGAGCACGACGTCCATTGCGCCATCCGGCTCGGCTTGTCGCGCTGCGTGGCAGGCGACGTCCTGGTCTTCGGCTGCGGCTCGTCGATCTCCGAACTGACCGAAGCCCTGCGCCCGACGCGCCCGGACCTGGCGAACACGATCGAAGCCGCCGCGATCTGAACCAACTCCGCGAGACAGACGGCCCTTCACAGGCCGTTTTTTTTCGTCCAAGTAACCGCAAATCCGAATCAATTGCTCAACAATTCGACCCTGACCCTAATTGAAGATTTCACTACCGATATAAACCGAGAAACTGAACAATTAGGGTCAGTGTCGAATTCTTTGACAACATTTCAAAAAAAAGCGGGCTCAAATACATGAGCCCGCTTTTTTCGGGAGAAATTGCTCAACAATTTTACTCTGACCCTAATTGATGCGTAATCAAGCCGTAGATTGAATCAGGCGGTCTGGGCGGCGATCAGGGCGGCGCTTTCGGGGTCGGTGGCGCGGATGGCGTCGACGAAGACTTGCAGCGACGAGCCGCAGGCGAAGACCAGCACGTCGCCCGGCTCGCACAGGCTCAAGCCAAGGCGGATCGCGTTGCCCACTTCGAGCTCGCGGTGCAGCGTGTCGCTGATGCCGACTACCTCTTCGGCGCCGGCGAGGATCAGGTCGACCGCTTCGCCCGGTTCGCGGCCGCGGCTTTGCGACTCGTACACCACCAGCTCGTCGAAGCGCTCGCCGCACACGCGGCCGATCTGCTCCAGGTCGGTGTCGCGGCGGTCGCCGGGCGCTGTCACGATGCCGATCAGTTGGCCCGGCAGCATGCCGCGCGCCATGTCGGCCATGGCGGCGTAGGCGGCCGGGTTGTGGGCGTAGTCGACGATCACCGTCACACCGCGCACCTCGAACATATTCGTGCGCAGCGGGTTGGTGCGGCCGTTGGAGACGAACGTCGACAGGCCGGCGGCGATCTGCAGGTGGTTAAAATTGGCTGCCATCAGGCCCGCCGCCGCCGCCAGTGCGTTGGCAATGTTGAAGCGCGCCAGGCCGCCGAACGCCACCGGCATGCTCTCTACACGCAGCACCGCTTGCTGGCTGTGGCCATCGGCCAGCACCACCGCGCCGTCCTGCAGGTAGGCGCCGCGCCCGCCGTCTTCCAGGTGCTTGAGCATCACCGGGCTTTCGGCGTCCATCGAGAAGAACAGTACTTCTGCGCCCGGCTTGACGCGGCGCGCCATCTGCACGCACAGCGCATCTTCGGCATTGAGCACCACCGCCTTCGACGCCGACTGCGCCACCACGGCTTTCACCTGCGCCAGGTCTTCGATCGTGTCGACGCCGTCCAGGCCCAGGTGATCTGCCGCGATGTTGAGCACGATCGCAACGTCGCAGCGATCAAACGCCAGGCCGCGTTTCAGGATGCCGCCGCGCGCCGTTTCCAGCACTGCGACCTCGACTTCCGGTGCGCCCAGCACGGTCCGCGCCGACCAGTAGCCGGTGCAGTCGCCCTTGACGACCTGCTTGCCGTCGATGAACACGCCTTCGGTGGTCGTCACGCCTGTCACCTTGCCCGCCATGCGCGCCGCGTGCGCGACCAGCAAGGTGGTCGTGGTCTTGCCGTTGGTACCGGTCAGCGCGATCACCGGGATACGTCCGTCGGTGTCGCCCATCAAGCCCTCGACGATGGCGTCGCCGGCATCGCGCGGCTCGCCCGCGCTCGGGTACTGGTGCATGCGAATGCCCGGCGCAGCATTGACTTCGATGACCGCGCCCCGCTGCACCGCGAGCGGCTGCGAGATATCCTGGCACACGATGTCGATGCCGGCCACGTCCAGGCCGATCTTGGCGGCGGCGCGCACGCACAGCAGGCGCGTCGATTCGGGCAGCAGGTCGGTCACGTCTTCGGCGGTGCCGCCGGTCGACAGGTTCGCGTTGCCGCGCAGTTCGGCCGTCACGCCCACCGGCAGCACGCTGTCCAGTGCAAAGCCCTGGCGCGCCAGCATGTCGCTCGCGTGCTCGTCGAGCGTGATGCGGGTGAGGATGGTCGCATGGCCGGCGCCGCGCGCCGGGTTCGCGTTTTCGATCTCGACCAGTTCGCGCACCGTGCGGTTGCCGTCGCCGACGACATGCGCCGGACGGCGACACGAGGCGGCTGCCACGCGCCCGCAGGCCACCAGCACGCGGTAATCGCGTCCTTCGACGTGGCGCTCGACGATCACGCGCCGGCCGAAGCCGCGCGCGAACTCGAACGCCAGCGCCACATCGTCCGGCGTTGCGCATGCCACCGTGACGCCCTTGCCCTGGTTGCCGTCGAGCGGTTTGAGCGTCACCGGCACCGCCAGCCGGCGCGCTACGCGCTGCGCCGCCTCCACGGTGGTAACCACGTCGCCCTCGGGCACCGGCACGCCGGCTTCCTTCAGCAACGCCTTGGTCAGTTGCTTGTCGCTGGCGATCTTCACGGCGATGAAGCTGGTCTCTCCGGTGGTTGTCGCTTGCAGGCGTTTTTGCTTGACACCCCAACCGAGCAGGAACAGGTTCGCTTCTTCGGTGATGCGCTGGGTCGGGATGCCCCGCTCGTGCGCCGCCGCCAGCACGGCTGCGGTGCTGGTGCCAATTGCATAGCGCCCGGCCATGTCGCGTAATTCTTCCAGTCGTGGTTCGAGCGCAAAGGCTTCGCCGCGCGCCAGCGCCGTGACCAGATCGACGGCGAGATCGAACGCCGGCTCGGCCAGCTTCTCGCAAGTGTACGCAACGACGACGCGGAACTGGCCCGGATGCCCGTTCACCGGGCGGGTACGGCCAAAGTTGGCCGGTGCGCCAGCCAGCGATTGCAGTTCGAGAGCGACCGTCTCGATCACGCGACCCAGGTAGGTTCCGGCGGCCAGGCGCTGCGCGAAACCGCCCAGTGCGCCATCGGACAGGCGCGCGCCGCCCAGCAGGGGCAGCATCTCGAGCAAGGCCTGGTTGAAGCCGGGGATGTCCTTGGTAGAGCGGCCGTACTGTTCTTCCAGATCGATCACGGACAGCAGGCATGGGGAATCGGCGTGGACGTTCGGTCCGCGCAGGAAGCGTTGTTCCAGGATTTGCACGTTGGTGTTCCCTTGTTATGGTGTTGATGAAGCGGCGGCCGGTACACGCTCTCTACGCGCACCGGCCGCTTGTTTGCACTGCCCGTACGCCTCAGGCGTCGAACAGTTGCGTGTACATCCGGGTGGCCATCAGGCCCACCGTGGTGTGGTGCACTTCGGGCGACAGCAGACGCCCCAGCAGCGCCATGGCTTCTTGTTTGCCGCTGCTGGCCGCCACCTGCTGCTCGAGCACGCGCAGCTCGTTGCCGGCGTCTTGCTCGACCGCGCCCGGATGCCGGCGGATCAGGCCGCGCACCGGGAACGCCGTGCCGCGTTCGGTGCCCAGGCCATGCTGGTCGAGCGTGCGCTGGCGCGCGCGCGCGGTCAGCACGCGCGGCCCGGCCGCTTGGCGGCCGTCCGGGCTGCTGGTGATCCAGTCGCGCAGCACCTGCAACTCGTAGGCGTTGAACACGCCGAACATTTCGGCGCGCTCGCCTTCGACCAGGCGCCAGAACCGGCTGTGTTCCACCTCTTCGCCGCGCTTGATCCAGCCGGCGCCTTCCAGCGCCGCGAGGAACGCCGGGATCTGCGACGGCTCGGTCAGCCAGTCATTGACCGAGCGCCCCGCCACGCGGCAGTAATCGGAATGCATGTTCTTGCCGACGACGCTTTTGGCCGCCAGGATGTCGACCAGCTCGTCCTGCAGGTCGAATTCGCCGATGACCGACGTCGTGCTGGCGCCCAGTTCATTGAGGCGATAGCCGTTGACGACGCGCTGCCAGAACACGTCGCGGTCACCCACGCGCGGCATCAGGTCATGCACCGACTGCACCGCTTTGCGGGCATGGCCGCTGGTGGCATTGTCGACCGTCACGTGCAATGTGAAGTAATACGGGTCGATGCCCAGTTCATTGAGCTCGTAGGATGTGATCAAGAGGTGCAGCGGCAATTGTTCGTAGCCGAGGTTGTAGCCGATGATCTCGGGCAGGTAGTGTTCGGCATGATGGCCCAGCGCCAGTTGCAGCGCACCTTGCAGGAAATGGTCATCGTTCAACCCTTGCCAGCTGTCGCAGCCGTGCGTGGCCAGCAGCTTGCGGTACAGCGTGACGTGGTTCTTGTCGGGCAAGCCATCGCCCAGCTCTTCGAGATAGGTCTTGATCAGCGGATGAAACGCGACGTCGTCCCACTGGCGCACCAGGCCATACAGCCAGGCGCCATCGACCAGCTTGGTCGGGGCCACGCCCTTGATGAAATACAGCGCATGGGCGCGGCAACTGAAATAGCGGCGCGGCGCGCCGTTCTTGCGCGCAGCCAGGTATTCACGATATTCCTGGCCGACGATCTCGGTACGCTCCTCGATCCACGCTTGCAGGTCATTGATGTTCGATGGCAGGTCGACGGGCAAGTCGCGCGCGAGCGCGATATGGTCGTCGACGAATGACTTGGCGAGTTCAGGCTGCGCGGCCGGATCGGCGTACAGCGAAAAGTACAGATTCCTCGCGCGCTGCCCCTGCTCGGTAGGCAGCGGCGCGTTCTGGACGCCTGGCGCGTCGGCTAACAACATTGGGCTCATGTCTCGATTCTTGAAATGCGTTCTAAGGACGGTGAGGCATTATCCGTGCTGAACCATGTCGGGTGAATCGGTAGGCGCGCTGTATGGCTGTAAGATAGGGATTACAAAAATATTATCGTGCGATGCAATATTTTCATGCCGCCGCACCAATGGCCAGGTTGGCCACCAGACCGGCGCCCGACAGCTGAACCGGCACTGCCCCGCTATCGAGCATGCGCCCCAGCGCGCGATCGCCATCGCCGGCAGTGACATCCACGGCGCGGATCGCCTCGGTCACGAGCAAGACCTCGAAGCCGGCCGCCAGCCCGTCGACGACGGTATTGAGCACGCAATAGTCCGTTGCCAGTCCACACACGGCAAGCCGCCGGATGCCGCGCGCGCGCAGAGCGTCGGCCAGGCCGGTGCCGTTGAAGGCCGAATAGGCGTCGAGTTCGATCGTGGTTGCCTTGGAGACGACGACGGCGGCGTCAAGCTGCAGCGCCGCAGCAAAGCGGGCGCCATCGCTGCCGGCCACGCAGTGCACCGGCCACGGCCCGCCCTGGGCGGCAAACGAGCAGTGCAGCGCAGGATGCCAGTCGCGCGACACGTACACGGGCAGCGCTTGCGCACGGTACAGGTCGATCAGGCGATTGATCGGGGCCAGCACGGCGTCGCCCTGCGGGACGCCCAGGCTGCCGCCGGGAAGGAAGTCGACCTGCGGGTCGACGATCAGGAGGGCGTCGCCCCCGCCCAGCACGATGGCACTCATGGTTTCTCCTTGCATCTTCATTCACGCAACGCGGTGATCGCGCCGAAGATGAGAGCCTACCATGAAGCCCCCGTGCCGGCAGGGGCGTCGAGAACGACGTTACTGCGGCGTGTTCAGCAGCGAGCGCTTCTGCGCATAACCGAAGTACACGACCGCGCCGATCGACAGCCAGATCGCGAACGCAACCCAGGTATGCCAGCTCAGGAACGACATCAGCACCAGGCAGAAGATGATCGCCAGGATCGGGATCAAAGGCACGGCCGGGCAGCGGAACGCGCGTGGCAGATCAGGACGCTTCTTGCGCAGCACGATGACGGCGACCGAGACCAGCGTGAAGGCAGCCAGCGTGCCGATATTGACCAGTTCGGCCAGCACCGTCAGCGGCACCACGGCGGCGATCAAGCCGAAGATGATGCCTACCAGCCAGGTGGCGAAGAATGGCGTACCGTATTTCGGGTGCACCTTCGACAGGCGCGCCGGCATCAGGCCGTCGCGCGACATCGCGAACAGGATGCGGGTCTGGCCATACGCCATCACCAGCATCACGGTGCTCATGCCCAGAATTGCAGCCAGGTCGACGAAGCCGGCGACCCAGTCTTCGCCAGCGACCTGCAGCGCCAGCGACACCGGGTGGTCGACGCCCTTGAAATCCATGTGCGGCACGATGCCCGTCATGATCGCAGCCACCACCACGTACAGGATGGTGCAGATGATCAGCGAACCGATGATGCCGATCGGCAGGTCGCGCGCCGGGTTCTTGACTTCCTCTGCGGCCGAGGTCACGGCGTCGAAGCCGATAAAGGCGAAGAACACCAGTGCCGCGGCGCTCATCACGCCGGTCATGCCATAAGGCATGTACGGCTGCCAGTTCTCCGGCTTGACGTGGCCGACGCCGACGGCGATGAACAGCAGCACGACGCCGATCTTGATGATCACCATGATGTTGTTCAGACGCGCCGATTCACGCATGCCCAGCGACAGCAGGAACGTGATGGCCATCATGATCAAAAAGGCCGGCAGGTTGAACAAGGTCTCGACGCCGGGACGGGCGCCCGGGGCGGCGGTCAGCGCGTCCGGCAGCACGACGCCGAAGCCCGACAGCAGCGACTGGAAATAGCCCGACCAGCCGACGGCAACGGTCGAGGTTGCCAAGCCGTACTCGAGCAACAAGTCCCAGCCGATCATCCAGGCGACAAATTCGCCCAACGTGGCGTAGCTGTAGGTATAGATGGAACCGGCGACCGGGACGGTCGAGGCGAACTCGGCGTAGCACAGGGCCGCGAAGCAGCAGGCCATCGCCGCGATGACGAACGACAGCGACAGGCCTGGGCCGGCCGTGACGGCGCCGGTGCCGGTCAGCACGAAGATACCGGTGCCGACGATGGCGCCGATGCCCAGCAGGATCAGGTCGGTTGGGCCGAGCACCTTTTTAAGGCCGCCCGGCTTGGCGCTTGCGGCGATCATGGCGTCCAGATTCTTGGTTCTAAAAATACTCACTACGTGTTCTCCAATCAAATAATGGTGTGGTCCCGCGTCTTGTCATTACCGCGCCTGCCGGTTGGGCGAGCGCTCTCGAGATCCTGCCTGGTGGGCCGGCTTGCCTGACCTGGAAACCGCCGTTGCTGCGCCTGTAACCGTCCAGCTTTTTACAGGTGTGCCAATATAACCAGAATGTTGTCTCGAATCAAAGCAATCTAGTGAAACAGCTGCAATTTACGTGCCCGCAGGCAAATTTGACAAGCGTTGCGTAAACCGCGCGCCTGGCGTCACGGCGCTTGATTTCCCATAGTCAACATTCGATAATGACAGGAAGCATTTCACCCATCCCACATGGGCCGCCTCCCGCTTCCCGGACACCGCCGTTCCCGCCACCATGATTATCTCTCCCGGACATCTGCCGACTGCGGTGGCGCCGCCCTCACCAGGCCGGTACGGCTGGCAACGCGCGCTGGCGGCCGGCATCCTGGCGTTGACACTCGGCAGCGCGCTGGCGGCCCCCAGTCCGGAAGCCCGTCTGGCTGACATCGCGACCATGGCCGAGCAAAATAATGCGCTGGCGCGCACCACATTGGTGCGAGATGGTCCGACGCTCATCGCTGGCGCCCCGTACGACGTACGGATACGCTATCTGTTCCTGCTGCGCCGGGTGCAAGCCGATGGCGGCAATCTGCGCGATGCGTATGAGACGAACGAGCAGATCATCACCCTGGCCACGGCGGCAAGCGATCCGCGCAACCTGGCGGTGGCCAGCCTGGGTCGCGTGTATCGCCTGATCGACAATAACGATCCGGCCGGCGCACTCGGCCTGCTGGAAACGCTCGGCGCCCGCTACCGCGATCTCGACAGCATGGAATTCAAGGCCGGCTTCGACGCGCTCAAGGGTGGCGCCTACAGCGCCGTGGGCCAGTACGACCGCGCCCTGCAGCATTTCCTGCGTTCTCTCGAGCTGGTCCACAATTACCCGGACCTGTGGAGCCCGCGCGAAGCCGACATCCTGCTGGCCATGGCGCGCATGTACGTCAATTCACGCGATCCGGCACGCGCACTCGAGACGCTGCGCGAAGTGCGCACCGGCGAAAAGCGCCTGCCGCCGCGTCTCGACGCTGCGGCGTCGTTCTTCGAGGGCCGCGCCCTGGTCGCGCAGGAGCAGCCCCAAGCCGGCCTGCTGGCCTTTGAACGGGCGCTGGCGCTGGCCCGGACGCACCAGTTGATTTCGGTTCAGGCCAATGTGCTGGGCAATATCGCGAATGCCTACCTCAAGATGGGCAATTATGTCGACGCCGAAGCGGCGGCGCGCGCTGCCCTGATGCCGGCGCAAAAAAGCGAAGACAAGATCAGCCTGCAGATGGCGAAGGCGAATCTGGGCTTTGCGCTGTTCGGCCAGCGCCGTTTTCAAGAGGGCATGCGCTTGGTCGATGAAGTGTGCGTGGACATGCGCCAAGCGGGCGCCATGTCCACGCTCGCGCGCATTCTGGCCGAGAAGAGCCAGGCATTGGAACAGGCCGGCCGTTTCAAGGAAGCGCTGGCCACGCTGCGCGAACGGGACACCGTGATGCAGCAACTGGCGCTGAACGACCGCAACAAGGCAATTTCGGCGCTGCAAGAACAGTTCAAGTCGCGCGAGCGTGCGGCCCAGATCGACAGCCTGCGCCTGGAAAATGCCGCCAAGGACGCCGAACTGCGCCATCGCACACTGATCCAGACTGCCGCTTCGCTGGGCGCGGCGCTGGCGCTGCTGCTGTGCGCTGGCGTGCTGTGGCTGTACCGCAAATCGGAACGTACCGGCCAGCGCCTGTCGGAGCTGAACGCCGAGCTGGCGCATCATTCGGCGCACGATCCGCTCACGGGCCTGCACAACCGGCGCTCGTTCCAGGACCGCATGCGCAGCCGCACCGGCGAGGCGGCGCCGCAGCCCGATGCGGCGGACTGCTTCACGCTGCTGGACATCGACCATTTCAAGCGCATCAACGACGAGTACGGGCACGCCGCCGGCGACGCCGTGCTGATCGAAGTGGGCAAGCGCCTGCGCGCAACGCTGCGCGAGTCGGACATGGTGCTGCGCTGGGGCGGCGAAGAATTCCTCGTGTATTCGCAGGGCGTCACGCCGGCGCAGCGGCCACTGCTCGTACGCCGCATCCTCGACGCACTGGCCAGTGCGCCGGTGTTGCTGGCCGACGGTACCCAGCTGGCCGTCAGCGCGACAGCCGGCGCCGTCTCGCTGCCGTTCGCAGTCGATCAGGACGATGCGCCCGCGATGCCGATGGATTGGCAGCAAGCCATCGCCCTGGCCGACCGCGCCATGTACAAGGGCAAGGAAGCAGGCCGCAACCGCGCCTATATCGTGGCGGGCCTGCAGCGCCCCGAAGGTGCTCTGCGGCTCGACCTGGTGTTGCCGGGCGTCCCGGCTTGAGCGCTACACCGTAGAAACCGGGCTGCGGCGCGCACTGACTGCCGCCACGGTCTGCAGCAGCGCCGCCGGCACCAGCGGCTTGGCGAGAAAGTCATCGAACCCCGCCGCCAGCGCCTGCTGCTCGTCTTCCTGGCGCGCAAATGCTGTCAGGGCAATCACCGGCACGCTGGCGATCACCCTATCCGGCAAGGCGCGCAGCCGGCGAATGAACTCGAAACCATCGACCACCGGCATGCCGATGTCGCTGATGATCAGGTCGGGCGAGTGCAGCGCGATCAGGCGCAGGGCTTCCTGGGCGCTGCTGGCGGTCAGGATCGTGGCCTGGCTGAGCGCCAGCACTTCCTGCACCAGCTCGAGCGAATCGAGCGCATCGTCGATCACCAGCACCGTCAACCCTTGCAGCACGAGCGCTGCCAGAGGCTGGCCTGGCACGTGCGCCGCTGCGGCGGGCAGCGCGGTGCAGGCGTCCGACAAAGGCATGCGCAGCAAAAACGTGGCGCCCTGCCCTTCGCCGTCGCTGGCCACGCTCAGCACGCCGCCCTGAAGATCGATGAGCTGGCGCGCAATCGCCAGCCCCAGGCCCAGCCCCCCGTGGCGCCGCGTCGATGAGGCATCGGCCTGGCGGAAGCGGTCAAACACGAACGGCAGAAAAGCCGCCGGTATGCCGGCGCCGGTATCCTGCACGGCGATCTCGCACGCGCCGCCGGCGCTGCGCAGCGACACCGTCACGACCCCACCCGGCTCGCTGAACTTGATGGCATTCGACAGCAGGTTCACCATCACCTGCTGCAGGCGGCCACTGTCGCCATCGATGCGGCCGGCGTCAGCATCGAGCTGCGCCACCAGCGCGACCTGGCGCGCCAGCGCCGCTGGGCGCGTCGTGTCGAGCGCTGCGTTGATGAAATCCCGGGGCCACAATGGCGCGAGGTCGATCCGCACCTTGCCGGCCAGTAGCCGGCTCATGTCGAGCATGTCTTCGATCAGTTCGGACTGCGCACGCGCATTGCGCTCGATCGTGCACAGGCCGCGCTTCAGCGAAGCATCGTCGCGCCCGCCCTGCAGCAGCAATTGCGACCAGCCAAGCATGGCGTTGAGCGGCGTGCGCAATTCGTGCGACAGCGTGGCCAGGAATTCATCCTTCATCTGGCTGACGTTTTCGGCGTCGAGCCGCGCCTGCTGCTCGATCAGGAACAGCTTCTGGCGCTCGGCGGCGGCCACCAGCGAGGCGGCGATAATGCGGTTGCGCGCTTCAAGACGCGCATCGAAAATCGTGGCCAGCAACGTGATGCTCAGCAGCGACACCGTGGCAATCGTCACCAGCGCCGCCAGGTGATCCTGATCGACGCCGACCAGCGCGGCGCCACACACGCTGCCGGGCGCAAAGTGCGCGGCGGCCATGCCGGTGTAGTGCATGCCGGCGATCGCCCCGCCCATGACCACACTGGCAGCCAGTTGCAACGTGCGGCGCGAGCGCCCTTCTTCATGCATGCGGGCGCCGATCTGCAGCGCCAGCGCCGACGCGCCGATCGCGATGGCGATCGACAGCGCAAACAGCCACGGTGAATAGGTGATGGCCGGGTGCATTTGCATGCTGGCCATGCCGGTGTAGTGCATGGCAATGATGCCCAACCCCATCAGCAGCGCGCTGATTGCCAGCTGGCGCGGTCGTGGTGTGCGGTGCCGAAAATGCCACAGGGCCAGACCGGAAGACACGACCGGCAACACCCACGAAACCAGACTCGTCAGTGGATCGTAGCCCATCGGCAATGGCAGGCGGAACGCCAGCATGCCGATGAAGTGCATCGCCCAGATGCCGCTGCCCATGGTCAGGGCGCCGCCGGCAACCCACAGATAGCGTGCACGCCCGCGCGCCTGCTTGACGCGGATAGCCAGGCTCAGCGCCGTGTAAGAGGCAAGGATGCCGACCATGATCGAGATAACGACCAGCCAGGGTTGATAATGGCCATCTACCATACAGGGTTCGCCGGTTGAGTGTGTTGGATACCGGCCGTTACCTTGGGCAGAGCCCACGCCGTACTTTGTATGCGGCAAGTGTACAGGGCGAACCGATGGGCACGGGTGAATTCCGGTTGTCGGACCACCCATTTCACCTTCCTTGATGGACAATTGGGCATGTCAGAAACGCGCCGGGCGCCCGGGCTTTACTGCTGAAGGCGCAGCGCTGCAGGTTAGTGCGCAGCAAACGCCTCACGCACACTGGCCCGGATCAGCGCCAGATGTTGCTCGGCCACGTCTTTCCCGTATTTTGACGCCTGCATCGCCATATGCCAGTGGGCCAGCGCGCGCTGCAATGCAACCTCGTCGTTGGCAGCATCGATCTGGCGCACCAGTTCGGCGGCCATCGGACCAAGGCAGGTCGTCGCGGTGCGGCGCATCATCTCCTTGACGGGTGCGAGCCGCGCATCGTCCGCAGCCGGTGCCGGTGTCGGTGCCGGCTTCTCGCTGGCGGGTGCAATCAGGCCCAGGGCAGAGAGTTCGCCAAGAATGGTGCGCACCTGATCCGCCGGCATCAGTCCACCGAGGGCGCCGACGCCTTTCTGGCCATCGAGCATGATCAGGATGCTGCGCTGCCGGCTGGTCAAGCCGCCGCGCCGCTGCGCGACTTCGTCCCGACCTTTCACCGTCTTGGTATAGGCGACATCGGCCGGCGCGGCATGGGCGTGTGGTGGATCGGCGAGCATCGGTAACCTGGGGCCTGTGGAGAAAATAATTCTACAAGGCAATTATTACCGAGGTGTGTCAACGGGCAGGTATTGCCAGTGAGCGCCCTCGTCCGGCCGTGCTGACGACCATGAAGCAAAAAAGGCCTGCACATTACTGTGCAGGCCTTTTTGGTGAAACATATTCGTTGGTGGGAAGTGGCAGTTTCGAACTGCCGACCCCTGCAGTGTGAATGCAGTGCTCTACCCCTGAGCTAACCTCCCAGCGAGGCCGTATTATGCCACAGCCGAAACATTATGCCAAATGGCAATCCGCGGATTGTCCGCCCACGCCGGCGCAAAAAGCGGCGCAGAAACGAACAAGGCCAGCATCTCTGCTGGCCTTGCATATTCTTGGTGGGAAGTGCAAGTTTCGAACTTGCGACCCCTGCAGTGTGAATGCAGTGCTCTACCCCTGAGCTAACCTCCCGAAGCGAGGCATATTATGGCATAGAATTATTTCGGCGTCACCCCTGCGCCGCATAATTGCGCCACACGCAGCTGCCCTTCACGCTCTTGTCGAGGCCAGCCAGCACGCCATCGTGCTCGGCCAGTTCGTCGGCGCTGGCCGTCACCACGATGATCTCGCCGAGCGGCACGATCTCGAGCTTCTCGCCATCATGCGTCGATTCTTCTTCCACATCCATGGTCAGCGAATTCTGACCGCGCGTCATCGCCAGATACACATCGGCCAGCAACTCCGAGTCAAGCAGCGCGCCGTGCAGCTTGCGGTGCGCGTTCGAGATGTCGTAGCGGTCGCACAGCGCATCGAGCGAGTTGCGCTTGCCGGGATGCAGTTCCTTCGCCTGCACCAGCGTGTCGATCACGCCGTCGCAATACTGGACGAATGGCGGCAGGCCCATGCGTGTGAACTCGGCATTCAGAAATCCCAGGTCGAATGGCGCGTTGTGGATGATCACTTGCGCGCCTTCGATGAAGTCGCGCAGCTGATGGGCGATCTCGTGGAACTTCGGCTTGTCGCTCAGGAACTCGGTGGTCAAGCCGTGCACTGCCAGCGCGCCCTCGTCCGAATCGCGTTCGGGGTTGATGTAGACGTGGTAGTTATTGCCGGTCAGCTTGCGATTGAAAATTTCAACGCAGCCGACTTCGATGACGCGGTCGCCGGTGCGCGGATTGAGGCCTGTGGTTTCGGTATCGAGAACGATCTGACGCATGGTGCAATTCTAAAAAGTGGGTGCGGTATAGCCAGTGCAGTATACCAAGGGTGGCGCAGTGGCGTTCAACGCCGGGCCGATGCTGCCCCGCGATTGGCCAATACGTCGGCCCGCTCATTGCCCGGGTGGCCGTTGTGGCCGCGCACCCAGCGCCATTCAACGGCGTGCTGCTGCTGGGCCAGGTCGAGCGCCTTCCACAGGTCTTCGTTTTTCACGGGCTCTTTTGCCGCGGTTTTCCAGCCGCGCGCCTTCCAGCCATGGATCCATTCGGAGATTCCTTTTTGCACGTATTGGCTGTCGGTGTGCAGCACCACCTGGCACGGGCGGTTCAGCACGCCCAGCGCCTCGATCACGGCGCGCAATTCCATGCGGTTGTTGGTGGTGTTCGGCTCGCCGCCGAAGATTTCTTTTTCGTGGCCGTTCGCCACCAGCAGCGCGCCCCAACCGCCGGTACCGGGATTGCCCTTGCAAGCGCCGTCGGTAAAAATTTCGACCTGGGTCGAGGTTGCTTGGTTTGCAGCTTCGTTCGTCTGTTCGCTCATGCCCTGCTTAATCACTTTCTATTCGTTCAATCCGATTGGCAGCCGGCACTGCCGCCGGCCGCTTGCTCGTTTTCTTGTTCCATGCGGGACCGATGAGGTGCATGCCCTTGACCCGCTTGATCGCGTGCACCACGTAGACGGCGCCCAGATAGGGCCACCAGCGCCCGCCCGCCGACTCCATCATCGCGAAGCGGCTGAGCCATTGGGCAGTGCGGCATGGCGGCGCGTAGCAGCCGAAGTGGCTGCGCGTGGCGCTCAGGTTAAGCAATTTTAGCCAGTCTTTCAGGCGCGGCATAGAAATGAATTCGCCGGTGTCAGGCAAGTAGCCGCTGCGCGTGACCCGTCCAAGCCCCTGGCGCATGCCCCACAGACTGGCCGGATTGAAGCCGCAGATGATCACCTGCCCTTCTGGAATCAATACGCGCTCGACTTCGCGCAAGACCTGGTGCGGCTCCGCGGCGAACTCGAGCACGTGCGGCAGCACCACCAGGTCGATGCTGTTCGACGCAAACGGCAGCTCGGCGAAGTCGACCGCCGCGGCGATCTGGCGCCCGCTCGAGGCAAATGCAAGCTCGTCGGCATTCGAGGTGCGCGTGGCGACCTGCCACCTGTTGGGCATGCGGCTGGCAGCCAGCGCGTCGAGCTGCGGCACGCCGATCTGCAGCGCGTTGTAGCCGAAAATATCGGCCGTCAATTCACCGAGGCAGGCTTGCTCGAACGCGCGCACGTAAACGCCGGCCGGCGATTGGAGCCAGTTGTCGAGCGCTATAATGGATTTCTCGGCAGCGCTATCCATGCCACCTCTTGACCAACCACATGACCATGACACCTCCACGGCAGCCGGCCCTGTCGGTACTGACAGTGCCGGCCTTCAAAGACAATTACCTCTGGCTGATTCACGACGGCACGCATGCGGCCGTCGTCGACCCGGGCGACGCAGCGCCGATCCACGCGGCGCTGGCCGCGCACGACCTGCGCCTGACTGCCATTCTACTCACCCATCATCATGCTGACCATATTGGCGGCGTTCCGGCCTTGCTGACCGAGTGGGCCGTGCCCGTGTTCGGGCCGAAGAACGATGGCATCGCCCTCGTGACACATCCGCTGGTGCAGGGCGAGTCCATCGAGGTTCCAGGCATCGGCTTGACGCTGGACGTGCTCGACGTGCCGGGCCATACGCTGGGGCACATCGCCTATGTGCGGCAGGATGACAGCGCGAATTGGCTGTTCTGCGGCGACACCCTGTTCGGCGCCGGTTGCGGGCGATTGTTCGAAGGCACGCCGGCGCAGATGGCTGCCTCGCTCGCGCAACTCGCGCAACTGCCCGACGACACGCTGGTGTATTGCGCGCACGAGTACACGCTGTCGAACCTCGCATTCGCGCAGGCGGTCGATGGGGACAATACGGCCCTGAACGCGCGCGTGCTGGCCGATGGCGCGAAGCGCGCCGACGGTCAGCCGACCATTCCATCGACGATCGCGCTGGAAAAAGCGACCAACCCGTTCTTGCGCGAGACGACGCCGGCGATCGTGCGCAGCCTGGTGGCCGCTGGTCGACTGACCGAAGGTGCAGCGCCGGTGGAGGCGTTCGCGGCGCTGCGGGAGTGGAAGAATACCTACTAGCCAACCTCAGATTTCTTCGTACAGCGGCAGGGTCAGAAATTCCGCGAACGCGTCGGCCGTCGACATGTCTTCGAAGATGGTGGCGGCGCGTTCGTAGCTCGCATGCGTGCCATCGGCCGCCACCAGCTTCACCTTCTCCAGCTCTTGCGGAATCATCGCGCGCACCATGTCGGCCGTCACCTTGCGACCGTCTTCCAGCACGCCTTTCGATGACCGGATCCACTGCCACACCTGCGAACGGCTGATCTCGGCCGTCGCCGCATCTTCCATCAGATTGTGGATCGGCACGCAGCCGTTGCCGGCCAGCCAGGCGCCCAGGTAATGGATGCCCACGTTGATGTTGTAGCGCAGGCCCGCCTCGGTGATCGGCGCCTCCGGCTTGAAGTCGAGCAGCTGCGCCGCCGTGACGTTCACGTCAGGACGCTGCTTGTCGAACTGGTTCGGCCGGTCACCGAGCACTTTGGTGAACTCTTCCATCGCCAGGCCCACCAGCCCCGGGTGCGCGACCCAGCCGCCGTCGTAGCCATCGGTGGCATCGCGCGCTTTGTCAGTGCGCACGCCGCCCATGGCGATCTCGTTTTTCTCGGGATCGTTCTTGATCGGAATGAGCGCGGCCATGCCGCCGATGGCCGGCGCGCCGCGTGCATGACAGGTCTTGAGCAGCAACAGCGCGTAGGCACGCATGAACGGCGCCGTCATCGTCACCTTGGCGCGGTCGGCCAGGCAAAAATCGGTGTCGAGCTTGAACTTCTTGATGCACGAGAAAATGTAATCCCAGCGACCGGCGTTCAGGCCGGCGCTGTGCTCGCGCAGCTCGTACAGGATCTCGTCCATCTCGAACGCGGCCAGGATCGTTTCAATCAGTACCGTGGCCTTGATCGTGCCCTGCGGGATGCCCAGCAGGTCTTGCGTCATCACGAAGATGTCGTTCCACAGGCGCGCTTCCAGGTGCGACTCGAGTTTCGGCAGGTAGAAATACGGCCCGGCGCCGCGTGCCAGCAATTCTTTCGCGTTATGGACCATGAACAGCGCGAAATCAAAGATGCCGCCCGAGACGCGCTTGCCGTCGACCAGCACGTGCTTTTCATCGAGATGCCAGCCGCGCGGGCGCACCAGCAGCGTGGCGACCCTGTCGCCCAGGCGATACGATTTGCCGTTCTGCTCGAGCGAGATGGTCTTGCGGATCGCGTCGGACAGGTTGATCTGGCCTTCGATCTGGTTGGCCCAGTTGGGCGTGTTCGAATCCTCGAAGTCGGTCATATAGCTGTCGGCGCCCGAATTGAGCGCGTTGATGACCATCTTGCGCTCGACCGGCCCCGTGATCTCGACGCGGCGGCAATGCAGCGCGGCGGGGATCGGCGCGATGCGCCAGTCGCCGTCTCGAATATGGGCCGTCTCGGCCAAGAAGTCGGGCCGCTCGCCGGCATCCAGGCGCGCGGCGCGTTCGGCGCGCGCGGCGAGCAGCTGTTGCCGGCGCGGCTCGAACGCGCGCGTGAGCGTGGCTACCAGCGCCAGCGCGTCTGGCGTCAGGATCTGCTCGTAGGCCGGCTTGAAGGCGCCGGTGATTTCCATACCTTGGGGGATGCTGAGGGACATAGTAACTCCTGACAATGAGTGAAGATCGCGTGCAACGCCGCGACGGGACCCACCGCGCTTGGCGTTCATGTTGGCATCCAGTATATTCACCTGCGTAACGCTAAACGAGACAATTACGCACTTCATCTGTGCGTTTTTGTATCAGATCAACGCATGGAACAGGATGGACGGATGGGCACCTTTACCCAGATGGCAACATTTGTCGAGGTCGTGGCGCGCGGCAGCCTGTCGGGGGCGGCGCGCGCCGAAGGCATCGCGCCGGCCATGATCGGCCGCCGCCTCGATGCGCTGGAGTCACGGCTCGGCGTCAAGCTGCTACAAAGGACCACGCGCAAGCTCGTGCTGACCGACGAAGGCGTGGCGTTTCTCGAGGATTGCCAACGCATCCTGGCCGAAGTGAACGAGGCCGAATCGGCAATCTCGGAGCGCAGTGCGCGCGCCTCGGGGCACCTGACGGTGTCGGCGCCGGCCGGTTTCGGGCGCCAGCACGTGGCGCCGCTGCTCCCCTCGTTCCTGGCCGAGCACCGCGACGTGACGGTCAACCTGAACCTGAACGACCGCGTCATCGACCTCGTCGGCGATGGCGTCGACGTGGCGATCCGCATCGCCAGCCTGGGCGACTCGAACCTGGTCGGTGTGAAGCTGGCCGACAACGGGCGCGTGCTGGTGGCCGCGCCCGCCTACCTGAAACGCCATGGCACGCCGCGCGTGCCGGCCGACCTGGCGCGCCACAATTGCCTGGCGATCAGCAGCGAAGGCAGCCAGCGCGGCTGGACATTTCTCGACAATGGCAAGCCGGTTACGCTGAAAGTGAGCGGCAATATGGTGTGCAACGATGGCGCCGTGCTGCATGCCTGGGCGCTGGCCGGCAAGGGCCTGGCGTGGCGCTCGATGTGGGAAGTGGGCGACCAGATCGCCAGTGGCGAACTGTGCACGGTGCTGGACGACTTCGCCGCGCCGGGCAACGACATCCACGCCGTGTTTGCCCAGCGCCGTCACCTGCCGCTGCGAATCCGCGCCTTTGTCGACTTCTTGCGCCGCAGCTATGCGGCGCCCGACTACTGGCGCCAGCGCTGATCCTGACGTGCTACGGTGGTGCGCCAAGGCGGTGCGCCAAGGCGGCGCACCAAAGCTACAGGCGAAAAAAATCCCCGGCAGTTCCGGGGATTTTGGTCTCGCAATGCCTGCTAGGCGATTACAGAGGCTGGATGTTCGAGGCTTGCTTGCCCTTAGGGCCGGTGGTCACGTCGAACGAAACGCGCTGGTTTTCCTGCAGCGACTTGAAGCCGTTGCTCTGGATAGCCGAGAAGTGCGCGAACAGATCTTCGCCGCCTTCATCAGGGGTGATGAAGCCGAAGCCCTTCGAGTCATTGAACCATTTAACGATGCCAGTTGCCATTACAATTTCCTATTTCGGTTAAGTTGGGCTTACGCCCGTTTTAGATCGTTTGAAGAAGCAAGAAAGAAATGACAGACAGACTGCACTACTACCTCGAACCCAACGATCCCGCATTATACCGAATATTTCTCGCGCATGCCCTATTCGTGAAATAAAAATACGTAAGTAGCTCAACGATTCCCAGTGTCAATAAATACGACAGCGCGATTTTTTAACTCGGTATGAAGCAAAGAATAGGCGCAAGGACCATTGATTTGTTTGCGTTGAATCAAATTACGCTCTGCTCGACAATTGCGCGTGGCCCTTGCGCGACGGGCTTTTCAGGTCAGTGCCTTGGGGTCGCGCAGCGCGACGGCGATGTATTCGTCGAGCTCCGCGCGCCAGGCTGACCACTCGCTGGCGGCGACGGTCTCGAACGCGCGCAGTACGCGCAAGCGCTGCTCTAGCAGGCGTGCGTGGTGGCCCAGGCCGCGAAAGCCGAACGTGGCGGCCGAGCCGGCCAGCGTGTGCAGCATCGCCTGCAACTCCCCGGCCGGCGGGGCCGGGTCGAACCCGGGCGCGCCGGCCGGGGCCAGGTCGCTCGACAACTGGGCCAGGCGCTCGAACGTGGACGGCAGGCGCGCCGCGAACTTGTCGTTCAGCTCGGCCAGGCGGGCAAAGAACTGCTGGTCGGCAGGCTGCGTCATGGTCATGCCGGCGCTATTTGGTGCCGAAGATACGGTCGCCCGCATCGCCCAGGCCGGGAATGATGTAAGCGTGTTCGTCCAGGTGCGAGTCGAGCGAGGCGACGAACACCTTGACGTTCGGATGCGCATCCTGCACCACCTGCACGCCTTCGGGCGCGGCGACCAGCGCCAGGAACAGGATCTGCTCGTCCGGCACGCCGCGCTTCTTGAGCACGTCGATCGCGTGCACCGCCGAATTACCGGTGGCAACCATCGGGTCGCACAGGATGAAGGTGCGATCGGTGGTGTCCGGCAACCGAACCATGTACTCGACCGGCTCGTGCGTTTCGGGATCGCGGAACACGCCGATGTGGCCGACGCGCGCCGACGGCACCAGCTCGAGCAGGCCATCGCTCATGCCGATGCCGGCACGCAGGATCGGCACCACCGCCAGCTTCTTGCCGGCGATCACCGGCGCATCGATCGTCACCAGCGGCGTGCGGATCTGGCGCGTGGTCAAAGGCAGGTCGCGCGTGATCTCGTAACCCATCAAGAGCGTGATCTCGCGCAGCAGCTCGCGAAACGTGCGCGTCGACGTGTCGTGCTCGCGCATATGCGACAGCTTGTGCAGGATCAGCGGGTGGTTCAGGATGAAAAGGTTCGGGAAGCGCGGATCTTGGTTCATGGCGGGGCTCGGATTCATTCGATGAAACTTGTAAGCCAGCATTATCACAGCCACAAGGTGGTTTGTCCCGGCCTGGCGCGAAATAATTGTGCAAATATGACACCAGTGCGCGCGACACGGCGCACGCTGCCTGCGGCCGGCACACCGCCTTTTTTACCCTCATCGCATTTCGGCGCCTGCTCATCCCTCCGTTCAGCACGCAAATGTGACGCGGCGACACACAAATCGTTGCATTAAGGCACCAAATTGTGTGTTGGACATTTTCTACCCAGCAATAATCAGCGACAATACGGTGGTGCTCGGCACATGGGTCGGCGTCCATGACGCGTCTGCTGTCAAGACAATGATGTGCGCAGACTCAAGAATGGATGCAACCCTGCCGTAAGTTGTGCATTCTGATGCCGTGCGGAATTTTTCAGTGATACAGTCGTCCGTGGTTTGTTCGCCCGGCACGGATTACAAGATGACATCGGCATGACTTCGGCATGCCGCGAAACGAGAGCCCTGACCGACCATGCACATCCCTCCCACCGCCGCGTCACATGCGCCTGCAGCGCCAATGCTGCAGGCGCCGCTGCTCGACGGTCTGCTGGAAAGCGCAGGCGACGCCGTGTTCCGGGTGTCATCTTGCGGGGCGATCCGCGCGGCGGGCACCCGGGCCCAGCGCCTGTACGGGTATGCGCCGGGCTGCTCGCTGGTCTCGCTCGTGCACGATGTCGACCAGGGCGCGCTGCGCCACGCGCTCGACGGCGCCGGCACGGCGCTCGAAGCGGCGCTGGTCGAGGCGCGTTTTCGCATCGGTGAGCGCGACATCTGGTTCGAACTGCGCATTGCGCAGCTCACGACCGGTGACGATGCGCAAATTCTCGTGATCGGGCGCGACATGTCGTCGCAGCATGCTACCGAAGAGCGGCTGCGCCATATGGCAACCCACGATGCACTGACCGAATTGCCGAACCGCCTGCTGCTGGCCGACCGCATCCGCATGGTGATCGCCAATGCGCGCCGCTCCGGCCAGGGTTTTTCGGTGGTCGCGATCGGCCTGGACGGGTTCAAGAAGGTCAATGACGGCCTGGGCCATCCACTCGGAGACGCGGTACTGCAGATGGCCGCCGCGCGCATGCGCCGGATCTTGCGTGACAGCGACACGCTGGCGCGGGTCGGCGGCGACGAGTTCGTCGCTGTGCTGCCCGGCACCTTCAGCGAGGCCCAGATCAAACTCGTCACCGGGCGCTTGATGGCCACGCTGCAATCGCCTTTCGAGACGGGCGGCCACACGATCTATCTGGGCGCCTCGATCGGCGTGACGGTGTATCCGGACCACGCCGAAGACGAAGTACGCCTGGTGACGCTGGCCGACGCCGCGCTTTCGCGCGCGAAAGAAACCGGCAAGGGCCGCACGGTGCTCTACAGGCCGGGCGACCAGGGCCCACCCGAGCACGACATCTCGCTCGAAGCGGCCATGTTCAAGGCCGTGCGCGAAGGCGAATTTTTGCTGTATTACCAGCCGATCGTCGACGCCCGCACCCGCACGATCGAAGGTTTTGAAACCTTGATGCGCTGGAAGCACCCGACGCTCGGCATGGTGCCGCCGGTGCGCTTCATCCCGATCGCCGAAAGCAATGGCCTGATCAACCTGCTGGGCGCCTGGGCGCTGAAAGCCGCTTGCATGCAGATCCGCCAGTTCCAGGAAGTGGCCGGCCGCGAGCTGTACATTTCGGTCAACATCAGCCCGCGCCAGTTCCGCAGCGACCGCTTCCTGTCGGTGCTCGACGACGCGCTGGCGCTGTCCGGCGCCCAGGGCCACCAGCTGGTGCTGGAAATCACCGAAGGCACGCTGATGGTCGACCCGACCCATGCCGAGACGATCATGGCAAAAATGGTCGAGCGCAATGTGCGCATTGCAATCGACGATTTCGGCACCGGCTACTCGTCGCTGGCGTACCTGAAACGCTTCCCGATCTCGGTGCTCAAGATCGACCGCGCCTTCGTGAAGGACCTGCCTGCATCGCAAAAGGACGCCGCGATCTGCAAGGTCGTGCTCGACCTGGCCCGGCACCTGAGCCTGTCGGTGGTGGCCGAAGGCGTCGAAACCGAAGAGCAGCTGACCTGGATGGACGAACAGGGCTGCCATTATGTCCAGGGCTACCTCACCGGCAAGCCGATGCCGGCCAATGTCGCCGTCACGGCCCTCAAGGAAAACCTCTACACCGCGCTACTGCCGGCCGACACCCGGACCGGGAAATCATGACCATACCACTGAACAGCGCGCGCCCGGCGCAAGCGCAAGCCACCCTCGCCCTGCTGTGGGAACGCATCCGCCGCCAGGGCGATATGCCGGGCTTTACCAAGGCGATCAATGCCATCCTGGCGTCGATGCGCGGCGAGGACGAGCGCGATTTCTCGATGACGCAGACCGTGCTGTCCGACCCCGTGCTCACCCAGAAGGTCTTGCGTCTGGCCAACAGCAGCATGTATGCGGCGTTCGGTCGGCACGTCAACACGATTTCCAAGGCGGTGCTGGTGCTTGGTACCGAGAGCATCGGTCACCTGGCGCTGGGCCTGAAACTCATCGAAGAGCTCGGGCGCAGCACGCCGGACACCGAGATCGCCCACATCGAAATGGAAAAAGCCGTGCTGGCCGGGATGGTGGCGCAGCAACTGGCCCAGGGGGCGCACTGGCGCAATCCCGAAGAGGCCGTTGTCTGCTCGATCCTGCACTCGCTGGGCCGGATGATGATCACTTTCTACATGCCCGAGCGCTGGACCCTGATCCAGGAAGCAACGGCCGGCGGCGACGACACGGCTGCCGCCCACGACGTGCTCGGGCTGAGCCTCGAAGAACTGGGTCGCGCCACCGCCGCCCACTGGGGCCTGCCCGGCAATCTGGTGGCCGGGATGCGCCGCGTGGAACCGGGCGAACCGGGCGAAGCCTTCGAGCACGACGACTGGCTGGCGGCGCTGGGCACGATGTCCACCCGCGCCGCCGATGCGCTGTGGGCCGACGACGCCGCCGGCGCCGAGAAAGTGGCCGTGCTGGCCGAGCAGTTCGCGCCGATGCTGGGCATCTCGCCGGCCGGCATCCTGGCGTCGATCGACAAGGCCAAGGTCGAGGCGGCGGCCGATCTGTCCATCGCGCCGTTGTCCAAACCAGCCGAGAAACGGGCGCGCCTGGCCGCCGCGACGCGCAACCGCATCGCCGGCAACAAGATCTTGATGGCCGGCGTGGCCGACATGCGCGACGCGGGCGTGAACGCCACCGCCGGCCAGATGATGTCGCTGGCGCTCGAGACCATGCACAATGGCTTGTCGTTCGCGCGCTCGTTTGCCTTCTTGCGCAACCGGCGCGAAGGCCGCTACTCGGCGCGCCTGGCGCTGGGCGAAAACGCCAAGACCCTGCAGCCGAACCTGACCTTCGACGATACCTACGAGGCCAACGTGTTCCACGCGGCGCTGGGCAGCGACCGGGTGATCTTCATCGAGAATGCGCACGACGCCAAGTTCGCCGCCAAATTGCCGGGCTGGTGGAAAGGCACGCTGTCGGAGGCGCGCTGCTTCATCGTGATTCCGCTGTGCGCGCACGGCCAGCCGGCCGGCTTCATCTATGGCGACTGGGACGACACCTACCCGCAAGTGATCCTGAGCCAGACCGAGTTTTCACTGCTGAACGACCTGCGCGCACTGGTCGTGCGCACGGTCGAGCGGCGGCATCAGATGGAAGCGATCGTCACGCGGGTGTGAGTGGGCCCATGGCGCGACGCCCTAAGGCAGCGTTGGCTAACCTACGTCGTTCCCGCGCAGGCGCACTGCTGTCCGGAATATTCATACGCAAAAGTATGCACGTCATTCCCGGCCTCGTCGGCCACCTTGGCGGGAATCCAAGTGCAGTTACAGAATGCTCATTCTCTTGCGTGGCCAGAACGTTCATCGAAGGGCGATTTTTAGGCCGCTAGCCGGCGACACTTAGGTTCCCGCCAAGGCGCCCGGCGAGGGCGGGAACGACGTGGTTCTCCCTATGAGGCGGCCTCATTCAAGCACTCAGAATTATCCCGGACAGCAGTGCGCGCAGGCGGGAACCCAAGTTTGTCAGCGCAGCCACAAAGGTGTGCGTTGTCGGCTGCGCCAGGGACTTGGGTTCCAGCCTTCGCTGGAACGACGTTTTCACGTCGCTGATCTACACAACGCACGCCGCAGCGCGACGTCAAACCCGCAATTATTTCAGCTTGGGCGTGGCGACCTGCACATCGCCGCATTGCGCGCGCTGCATCAGCGCATGATCGATCAGCACCAGCGCCAGCATCGCCTCGGCGATCGGCGTGGCGCGAATGCCCACGCACGGATCGTGGCGGCCAAAGGTTTCCACCAGCGCCGGCATGCCTTCCTTGTCGATCGAGCGGCGCGGCACGCGGATCGATGACGTCGGCTTGATCGCCAGGGACACCGTGATGTCCTGCCCCGTCGAAATACCGCCCAGCACCCCGCCGGCATGGTTGCCGATGAAACCTTCTTGCGTCAATTCGTCGCCATGCTCGGAGCCGCGCTGGGCTACCGACGCGAACCCGGCGCCGATTTCCACGCCCTTGACCGCATTGATGCCCATCATCGCGTAGGCGATGTCGGCATCCAGCTTGTCGTAGATCGGCTGGCCCCAGCCGACCGGCACGCCACGCGCGGTGACGTCGATGCGCGCGCCGATCGAATCGCCGTCGCGGCGCAACTGGTCCATCGCGTCTTCCATCCGCTGCAGCAGCGCGGCGTCGCCCGTGGCGGCGAAGAACGGATTGGCATGCACGTGTTCCCAGCCTTCGAATGGCACATCAATGTCGCCCAGCGCGCGCATGCAGCCCATGAACTCGGTACCGTATTTTTCACGCAGCCACTTCTTGGCGACGGCGCCGGCGCCGACCACCGGCGCGGTCAGCCGGGCCGACGAGCGCCCGCCTCCGCGCGGATCGCGCACGCCGTACTTGTGCCAGTAGGTATAGTCGGCGTGGCCGGGGCGGAAGCTCTCGGCAATATTGCCGTAATCCTTGCTGCGCTGGTCTTCGTTGCGAATCAGGAGCGCAATCGGGGTGCCGGTGGTAACGCCCTGGTAGACACCGGACAGGATCTCGACCCGGTCGGGTTCCTGGCGCTGGGTGACATGGCGCGAGGTGCCGGGCTTGCGCCGGTCGAGCTCGATCTGGATATCGGCCTCGCCGAGCAGCATACCGGGCGGGCAGCCATCGATGACGCAACCGATCGCGGGACCGTGCGACTCGCCGAAGGTGGTGACGGAGAACAGCTTGCCAAATGTATTGCCGGACATGGGAGAGTGTGTGTGCGGTTTGATCGGAATGGCATTTTAACAGGCCATCCAAGCGGCAGAAATGGACAATCTGAAATCACCGCTCGCTTAAATGTTGCCAGCAGGATATATTCTCATTTCAGCAACTTGTGATTGTCTTTCCTGATTACAAATGCAGATATACTCGCCGTGTACATGCCAAGATCATGCCAAGACTCCCTGGAGATGTAGCACATGCCAGCTTCCACGCCGCCATCCGGACCGCCGCAGGATGACCACATGATGGACGACCTCGTCTTCGCCCCGGAAGTCGCCACGGTGGCCGCCAGCGCGCGTCCGCCATGGCGAATCCTGATCGTCGACGACGATGCCGACGTGCATTCGACCACCACCTTTGCGCTTGGCAACGTCAACATGCAGGGCCGCCCGCTGGCCTTCCTGCACGCTTATTCGGCGGCCGAAGCGTTCGCGCTCCTGCGGCGCGAAAGCGATGTCGCTGTCATCCTGCTGGACGTGGTGATGGAGCGGGCTGACGCCGGCCTGCAGCTGGTGCGCCGCATTCGCGACGAACTGGGCCTGCACGACGTGCGCATCATCCTGCGCACCGGCCAGCCCGGCTATGCGCCAGAAATGGAAGCGATTCGCGGCTACGACATCAACGATTACCGCACCAAGTCGGAACTCACCCGCACCAGGCTCTACACCGCCGTGGCCGCCGCCATCCGCTCCTACGAGCAGATCTGCGCGCTCGAGGCGAACCGGATCGGCATGGAGCGCATCGTCGCCGCCTGCGCGCAATTGATGGCATTGCATGGCGTGCGCGACGTGGCGTACGGCATCCTGGCCCAGGCTGGCGGGCTGGTCGGGCAAGCGGCCGATGGCGTCCTGTGCACCCGCGAAACTGGCAGTCACGTCGGCACCAGCGGCGGCGCCGACGGATACGGGCGGTTGTGCGTGGTCGCCGCGTGCGGCGCCAGCCGCGACCTGGACGGCTGCCAGCTCGACGGCCAGTACGACGATCGGCACGTCACCCGGCTCGCGCTGGCCGCCGAGAAGACGCTCGCGCAGCGCGCGTGCTCGGCCGACGACGGGATGCTTGCCTTGTACTTCCCCGGCAAGGCAGGCCGCGATTTCGCGGCCTGCATCCCGCTCGGGCGCACGATCAGCGACGTCGAACACCGCCTGCTGAAGGTCTTTTGCGGCATGGTCGCCGTGTGCCTGGACAATTGCGAACTGGTCACCGACCTCAACAAATCAGCTTTCCACGATCCCCTTACCGGCCTGCCCAACCGCACCCGAATGGTCGAACTGATCGACGCCAGGCTGGTCAAGGCCGCCGACAATGGCGCCGTGCTGGCCCTGGTCGACCTGGATCACTTCGCCGAAACCAATGACGCCCTCGGGCACCGCTTCGGCGACCTGCTGCTGGCCGCGGTCGGCCAGCGCCTGTGCACGCGCCTGGCCCCAGGCCTGGACATCGGGCGCATCGGCAGCGATATCTTCTGCGTGCTCGGCGACGCCGAACTCGTCCAGCCAGCGCAGTTGCAAACGCTGTTTCGCGACTCGTTCCACATCGACGGCCAGGACGTGCAGGTCTCGTCCACGCTGGGCCTGGTGCGGCTGCTCGAGCACGACGGCAGCGGCGCCGATGCGCTCAAGGATGCCGACATCGCGCTCAAGCGCGCCAAGCTGCAGCAGCGCACCGGCCACTTTTATTTTTCGCGCAGCATGGGCGTCGAGATCCGCGAACGCGTGCGCATGATGCACGCGCTGCGCAGCGGCTTTCGGCGCGGCGAACTGTTCTTGCATTATCAGCCGCAGATCGATCTGGCCACCAACCGCGCGTTCGGCGCCGAGGCGCTGCTGCGCTGGCAGCACGGCGACGGCCACCTGGTCCCGCCCGATCGCTTCATCCCGATTGCCGAATACTCGGGCCTGATCGTCGAGATCGGCGAATGGGTGCTGCGCCAGGCCTGCGCCGAATTGATGCGCCTGCGCGCGGCCGGCCACGTGGCATTCACGATGTCGGTCAATGTCTCGCAGGTGCAGTTACGCCATCCCCATTTTCTCGACATGCTGCGCCGCGCGCTGGACGACACCGGCGCGCCGCCCGCATTCATCGAACTGGAAATCACCGAATCGATGGCAATGGAAGAGCCGGCCGTGCTGGTGGAAACGCTGGAACACGTCAAGCGCACTGGCGTATCGATCGCGATCGACGATTTCGGCACCGGCTTTTCGTCGCTGTCGCACCTGCAGCGGCTGCAGGTCGACCGCCTGAAGATCGACCGCACGTTCGTCACCGAGATCACCGGCTCGGCGCGCGGCAGCAGCATCGCCCAGATGGTGGTGCAACTGGGCCGCAACCTCGGCTTGTCGGTCATCGCGGAAGGTGTCGAAGACGAGCGGCAGGCGCAGATCCTGCGCCAGCTCGGCTGTCCGCTGGCGCAGGGGTTCCTGTATGCGCGACCATTGTCGCCGAAGGCCTTGCTGGCCTGGCTGGCCGATGAAACGGTCACGCGCGCGGCCTGACCGCAGCGGCGCTCAGTCCGGGGCGTTCTGCTCGGCCGGCCAGTCGCGGATGTACGCCTTGAGCATGCGGTTTTCAAAGCTTTGCGCTTCCAGCACCGCGCGCGCCACGTCGTAGAACGAAATCACGCCCAGCAGCGTGCGGGCATCCATCACCGGCAGGTAGCGCGCGTGCTTCTCGAGCATGATGCGGCGCACCTCGTTGACCTCGGTGTCTGGCGTGACCGTGATCGGGCTGTCGTCCATGTGACGACGCACCGTGCCGGCGCCCACCGCACCGCCATTGGCGTGCAGCGCCTTGAGCACCTCGCGGAACGTCAGCATGCCGACCAGGTCGCCGTATTCCATCACGACGAGCGAGCCGATATCGTTCTCGGACATCGTGGTCACGGCCTCGACCAGCGGCTGGTCTGGTGTCACGGTGTACAGGATATTGCCCTTCACTTGCAGGATTTCCGAAACTTTCATGCTGGCCACCCCCGCGCGATCAATACTGCTGTTGGATAAATTTGTATAAGGCATAACGCCGACTGTAGCCTATGCCCGGTAAAAAATCCACCCTTGCGCTGCATCATGGTGCGGGCACGGCTGCAGAATGGTGCAGTGCAGATTGCGCAACCTTCTGGCACTGCTAGGATGAGCCTGTTACCAACATACAAGCTCCCTGCCATGCAACTCGAGATCGATGGCCGCACCATCCATTGCCACACCGGCGACACCCCGTTCGATCCGGCACTACCCACGGTCGTGCTGGTCCACGGCGCCCTGAACGACCACTCGGTGTGGCGGCAGCAAAGCCGGGCGCTGGCCGCGCGCGGGTACGCCGTGCTGGCGCCCGACCTGCCCGGCCATGGACGCAGCAGCGGGCCCGCCCTGCGCTCGGTCGAGGCGCTGGCCGATTGGCTGCTCGCCTTGCTCGATGCCGCCGACGTGCCGCGTGCGCTGCTGGCCGGCCACAGCATGGGTTCGCTGGTCGTGCTGGAAGCGGCGCACCGGGCGCCGCCGCGCGCCGCGGGCCTGGCCCTGCTGGGCGCGACATTGCCGATGAATGTCGCCGAGGCCCTGCTCACCACGGCCCTCCTGGATGTGCGCGCAGCCATCGACATGGTGGTGGCGTGGTCCCATGCGCCGTCGTCGCCCGACCCGTCGGTTGCCGACGCGGCGCGCTCGCTGATGCGGCGCCTGGCCGATGGCAGCGAGGAGCCCTTGCTGCATATCGATCTCGCGGCCTGCAACGCCTACACGAATGGCGCGGCCGCGGCCGGTTCGGTCACGTGTCCGGTCGTGCTGGTTCAGGGAACCATGGACAAAATGACGCCGCCACGCAAGGCCGGCTTGCTGACCGACGCCATCCCGCAAGCAACCATCGTCACGGTCGAGGCCGGCCACGCGATGCTGCAGGAAGCGCCCGAGGCGGTGCTCGATGCGCTGCTGGCGCAGGCCATGGTACTGGCTAGCTGACGCGCTTTGCGATCTCGGCCACCACCGCCTGCTCCGGGTCGCCGAAATGCGCGCTCAAGGTCTGGTCCAGGCCGGCCTCGACCGCCTCTTCGACCTGGCGCGCCAGCACGCCGGTGTCGAGCGACAGCGCGGTGCTCGGGCTGGCGTCCTCTTCGCGCTGCACGGCGTCAAGCACGGCGTAGTCAAACACGAACAGGCGGTACACATCGGCCAGGCGCAAGGCATCCGGATCGGCCAGCAGCACCCAGTGCTCCTGGCTGGCGCGCTTGCGGTGGCGCCAGCCGATCGTCGCCGGCGCCTCATCGTACACGCGGCCGACCCAGCCCTCGGCCACCATCCGCCGCAGCAGACGCTCCAGTTCGTCGTAACCGATGCGCGTGTGGCGGCGGATCGTGCTGCTCGACACCAGCGCAGTGCCGCTGAGTCGGGCATTGCCGTGCAATACCTTCAGGATCGACATCGCATCGACAAAGGCGCCGCCCGGCGCGGCCTGGTACCACCAGCGCTCGTACTTCACCACCGGCAGCGCGGCGGTCAGCACCGCGCCCACCAGCGTGATCATCCAGGTGACATAGATCCAGACCAGGAACAGCGGCAATGCCGCCAGCGCGCCATAGATGATCGCGTAGGTCGGGAACTGGGCAATGAACAGACCGAACACGCGCTTGGCGATCTCGAACGCAATGGCGGCGGCCAGCGCACCCCAGAACGCGTCGCGCCAGGCGACATTGCGGTTGGGTACCGAGACATACAGCAGCGTGTAGCCGCCGGTCGTCACGGCGATCGAGGCCAGCGTAAACGCCAGCGTGGCCAGTGCGCTTGCATCGCGTTCCAGGCCGCCGGTGACGTCGACCAGTTGCGAGGTGAAGCTCAGCGACATTGCAAACAGCACCGGTCCGAGCGAGAGCAAGGCCCAGTACACGAGCAGGCGCTGGGCCCACGGGCGCGGTTGGCGCACGCCCCAGATCTGGTTGAAGACGCGCTCGATCAGGCTCATGGTCGCCGACGTCGTGACCAGCAGCGCCACCCCACCCAGTGCCGACAGGCCGCGCGCCTTGCTGGCGAACTGGGTCAGGTTGCCGCTGATCGTGCTGGCAATGGCTTGCGGCATCAGGTTCTGCACGAACCAGGCGTCGATCATCGTGCGCACCTGGCCGAAGGCCGGGAACATGGTGAAAATGGCCAGCACAATGGTGAGCAGCGGCACCAGCGCCAGCGTGCTGGTAAACGTCAGGCTGCCGGCCACCTGCGGCAGGCGTTCTTCGCGCAGGCGGCGCAGTGCGAAGCGCACGAGATCCTTCGCCTCGGCCCGCGTCAGGCTACGCTCGGCGCCCCCATCTGCGGACTCGCCAACACGGTACGACGGGTGGTTCAATGGCTGGTTCGGCATGGCGATGGGGGTACCCGATTCGGGCCACGGGCAGGCATCAACCCGGGCATGTCAATTCAACAAAGCGCACTATAATACCAAGGATGAAGACGATCCCTTTGAGCATCCTGGTTTTGTACTATTCCCGCCACGGCGCCACGCGAAAGCTGGCTGAACTGATCGCCCAGGGGGTCGACAGCGTCCCCGGGGCCGAGGCGCGCCTGCGCACCGTGCCCGCGGTCTCGTCGGTGGCCGAGGCCACGGCGCCGTCGATTCCCGACGACGGCGCGCCGTATGTCGAAGCGATCGACCTGGCCGAGTGCGCCGGCCTGGCGCTTGGTTCGCCCACGCGCTTTGGCAATATGGCCTCGAGCATGAAGTACTTCCTCGACGGCACCGCCGCCCAGTGGGTCAACGGCACGCTGGCCGGCAAGCCGGCCGTCGTGTTCACGTCCACCGGCAGCCTGCATGGCGGCCAGGAAGCGACCCTGCTGTCGATGATGATTCCCTTGCTGCACCACGGCATGCTCGTGATGGGCCTGCCGTACACGCATCCCGAACTGATGAACACCGCCAGCGGCGGCAGCCCGTACGGCGCCACCCACTGGGCCGGTGTCGATGGCAAGCGCGCCATCACCGAGGACGAGCGTACCCTCTCGATCGCGCTCGGTCGCCGCCTGGCATTGGCGGCCCTTAAACTGCACGAAGGTCAATAATGGGCAAAGGCAGAGTATTTCATATCGGTGCGGTGCTCAGCCTGGTGTGGCTGGTCGGCTGGCTGGTGGCGTGGGAAGCGTTCGTCGCACCGCTGCAGCCGGGCAGCTGGCTGCTGGCCCTCAAAGCGCTGCCGTTGTTGCTGCCGCTGCGCGGCGTGATCAAGCGCGACCTGTACACGCTGCAATGGTCGTCGATGCTGATCCTGCTGTACTTTGCCGAAGGCGCCGTGCGGGCCTGGGCCGACACCAATCCGCTGTCGCGCCAGATGGCCATCGGCGAAGTGGTGCTGGTGGTGGTGTTCTATGTCTGCGCCCTGCTCTACCTGCGGCCGTTCAAGAAGGACGCGCAGCGCATGGCCAAGGAATTGCTGGACAAGGTCAAAGTGCCGCATGGGTGACACGTCGGCCCAGGCCTTCCTGCAGCATCTGCGTGCCATCGTCGGCACCGACCACGTCGTCACGCATGAGGCCGACATGGCCACCTACCTGGCCGACTGGCGCGGCCGCTACAACGGGCGCGCGCGCGCCGTCGTGCTGCCGCTCGACACGGCGCAGGTCGCCGCGGTCGTGCGCCTGTGCGCCGGCGCCGGTGTCCCGATCGTGCCGCAAGGCGGTCGCACGGGCCTGGTGATGGGCAGCGTGCCCGATACGTCGGGCGAGGCCATCGTGCTGTCGCTGCGCCGCCTGAACCGCATCCGCACGCTCGACCCGGCCAACCGCACCATGACGGTCGATGCCGGTTGCATCCTGGCCGACATCCAGGCCGCCGCCGAAAGGGCCGGCATGCTGTTTCCGCTCTCGCTGGCCGCCGAAGGCTCCTGCACCATCGGCGGCAACCTGTCGACCAATGCCGGCGGCACTGCCGTGCTGCGCTACGGGAACACGCGCGCGCTGTGCCTGGGCCTCGAAGTCGTCACCGCCCAGGGCGACATCTGGGATGGCTTGCGTGCCCTGCGCAAGGACAACACGGGCTATGCGCTGCGCGAGCTGTTCATCGGCGCCGAGGGTACCCTGGGCGTGATCACGGCCGCGGTCCTGACACTCTACCCGGCCCCGCGCGGCATGCTCACGGCCCTTGTCGCACTGGACTCGCCGCGCCGGGTACTCGAGCTGCTCAATCTGCTGCAGGCGCGCTGCGGCGCTGCGCTCACCGGTTTCGAGTTGATGTCGGCTGTGTGCCTGGACCTGGTCGCCAGCGAATTTCCTGCGCTGCCGCAGCCGTTCGCCGAACGCCATCCCCAGTATGCGCTGGTGGAATTGTCGAGCAACGAATCCGAACCGCATGCCCAAGCCCTGCTCGAGTCAGGCATCGGCGCCGCATTGGAACACGGCGTCGCCCGCGACGCCGTCGTGGCAACGTCCAGCCAGCAAGCCCTGGGCCTGTGGCGCCTGCGCGAACATATTCCGCTGGCGCAGGCGGCGGCCGGCAAGAACATCAAGCACGACATCTCGCTGCCGATCTCGACGATTCCAGACTTCATCGCCCACAC
This sequence comes from Massilia aurea, assembly GCF_040790145.1. Lineage (GTDB taxonomy): Bacteria > Pseudomonadota > Gammaproteobacteria > Burkholderiales > Burkholderiaceae_D > Telluria > Telluria aurea_C. The sequence continues at coordinate 137,901 of NZ_JBFMMP010000001.1, read as the reverse complement.
CGACGCTGCGCTGGAACGGGCCTTCCCCGGCTGCGTGCTGGTGACCTTCGGCCACCTGGGCGACGGCAACCTGCACTACAACGTCGCCCCGCCCGCCGGCGTGGCGCACGCCGCATTCCTGCTGCACCAGGACGCCGTCAACCGCATCGTGCATGACGCGGTGGTGGCGTTCGCCGGCTCGATCTCGGCCGAACATGGCATCGGCGCCATGAAACGCGCCGAACTGGCGCGCACCAAGTCGCCAGTCGAACTTGACATGATGCGTGCCATCAAAGCCGCGCTCGACCCGCTCGGCATCATGAATCCCGGGAAAATTCTTTGAACAGGAACGCAGCATGCGCGCACTCGTTTTGTTGGTGGTGTTTTGTCTCACGGCGCCCGCCCACGCCGACAACCTCTATAAATGCACGGACGGCGGCCGCGTCACCTATGGCGATCGGCCCTGCAGCGGCAAGAGCGCGGCCTTCGCCGTGCGCCCGCCGCCGCCGCCCGACCCGGCGCTCGAGGCGCGCCTTGCCAGCGCGCGCAACTATGTCGCGAGCCTTGCATCGAAGCGCGCGGCGCAAGACACCCACGACGCACAGCTGGCGCAGCAAGCCGCGCGCCGTCAGCATGATGCCGCCAGCGAAAAACGCACGTATTGCAGTAATCTGCGCCTGCGCCACATGGACGCAGCCGAGAGGGATCAACGGACCATCGGCAACGCTCGGCTCGACCAGAAACCATGGCGGGAAAGCCAGGCCAAGGCCAATCTGCGCGAGCGCGCCAGGTTAGTTGCTGAGCAATGTCCGGCGTGAAGCGGCGATTCGACGCACGTCTGACGCGCTGGCTGCTGCTGGGCGAGTGGCGCGCGCATCCGATCCGCGCGCTGGTGGCCATCGCCGCCATCGCCGTCGGCGTGTCGATGGGGTTCGCCATCCACCTGATCAACGCAGCCGCCTTCAATGAATTCTCGGCCGCCGTCAAGAGCCTGTCGGGCCAGGCCGATATCCAGGTTCAGGGCCGCGAGCTGCTGTTCGACGAAGCCGTGTATCCGCGCCTGGCCAATCACCCGGACGTCGCCGTGGCCGCACCGGTCCTCGAAGTACAGGCCGGCGTGCCCGGCCAGGACAGCCCCTTGCGCATCATCGGCATCGACGCCTTCCGCGCCGGCTTCATCGCGCCCGACCTCACCGGTGTGCCGGCCCAGGGCCGCATGACCGATGTGCTGGCCGACGACGCGCTGTTTCTTTCGCCCGCCGCCGAGGCGTGGCTGGGCAAGCGCCGCGGCGACACCCTGAACCTGCGCGCGGGCACCGGCGTCCTCGATCTGCGCGTGGCCGGCCCCGTGCAGCGTGCGCGCAGCGGGCAGCGCCTGGCGGTGATGGACATCGGCGCGCTGCAATGGCGCTTCGATCGCGTCGGCAAGCTGTCGCGCGTGGATCTCAAACTGCGCAGCGGCGTCGACCGCGCCGCGTTCCAGCGCGCGCTGGCGACCGATCTCGAGCGCACCTGGCCGGGCCGGTATGCGGTCGGCCAGCCGAACGACGCCGACCAGGAAAGCCGCACGGCGAACATGAGCCGCGCTTACCGTGTCAATCTCACGGTGCTGGCGCTGGTGGCGCTATTCACCGGCGCCTTCCTCGTGTTCTCGACCCAGGCGCTGTCGGTCATGCGCCGGCGCAGCCAGTTCGCGCTGCTGCGCGTGCTCGGTTTCGAGCGCGGCCAGCTGCTGCGCCAGGTGCTGCTCGAAGGCGCAAGCCTGGGCGCGGCCGGCAGCCTGCTGGGCATCGGCGCCGGCTATGCGCTGGCCGCCACTGCCCTGCATTATTTTGGCGGCGACCTCGGCGCCGGTTACTTCCCCGGCATCCGTCCGCAGGTGGCGTTTACGCCCGGCGCCGCGCTCGTGTTCTTCGCACTGGGCTTGGGGGTGGCATTGCTCGGCTGCCTCGCACCGGCGTGGGAAGCGGCGCGCGCACGGCCGGCGGTGGCCATCAAATCGGGCGCCGACGAAGCGCCGCTGTCGCGCCTGGCGCGCGTCTGGCCGTCGCTCGTGTGCCTCGTGCTGGCCACGCTGTTTGCGTTCGCGCCGCCCGTGTTCGAGCTGCCGCTGTTCGGCTACCTGGCCATTGCTCTGCTGCTGATCGGCGGCATCGGCCTGATGCCGCGCTTTGCCGCCGTCACCTTCCGCGCGCTCGAATCCCTGCTGGCGCGGCAGCGCCGGCCCATGCCGGTGCTGGCGCTGTCGCTCGGACGCCTGGCCAATGCGCCGGGCCAGGCATCGATTGCGCTGGGCGGCATCCTGGCCAGTTTCAGCCTGATGGTGGCGATGGGGATCATGGTTTCGAGTTTTCGCGTGTCGGTCGACGACTGGATGGGGCACATCCTGCCGGCCGACCTGTATGTGCGCACGCTGGACGCCGGCGGCACCGGCTACCTGAGTCCACAGCAGCAGGCTGCGTTGACCGCGCTGCCGGGCGTGGAGCAAATCCAATTCCTGCGCACGCGGCGCGTGTCGCTCGCGCCCGAGCGTCCGCCGGTGGTCGTCATCGCGCGCGACATCGACGTGCGCGATCCGGCGCGCCTCTTGTATCTGGTCGGCGCCAGCGTGCCGGTGCCAAGCGGTGCGCGGCCGGCCTGGGTCTCCGAGGCGCTGCTCGACCTGTACGGCGCGCGCGTTGGCCAGACCTTGCGCCTGCCGCTGGGCGGCGCCGAGACCCCGTTCTTCGTCGCCGGCGCCTGGCGCGATTACGCGAACCAGGGCGGCTCGGTCGTCATCCAGTTGGCGGATTACCGCCGGCTCACGGGCGAAAGTTCCGTCACCGACGCCGCGCTGTGGACGGCTGACGGCGTCGATGCCGCCGCGCTGGAGACGCAGTTGCGCGCGCTGCCGTTTGGCGCGGCGCTCACCTTCATGCGCCCGGGCGACATCCGCGCCGCGAGCCTGAAGATTTTCGACCGCAGTTTCGCGGTCACGTACCTGCTCGAAGCGATTGCCATCGCCATCGGCCTATCGGGCATCGCGGCCAGTTTTTCGGCCCAGACTTTGGCACGGGCGCGAGAATTCGGTATGCTGCGCCACGTCGGCGTCACGCGGCGCCAGGTCTTGCAGCTGCTCGCCTTTGAAGGCGGCCTGCTCACCGGCCTGGGCGTCATCGCCGGTTTCGTGCTCGGGCTGGTGATCAGCCTGATCCTGGTCTTCGTGATCAACCCGCAGTCGTTTCACTGGACCATGGGCCTGCACCTGCCCTGGCCATTGCTTGGCAGCGTGGCCGCGGTGCTGGTCGCCGCGTCCGTCGCTACCGCGCTCGTGTCGGGCCGCCAGGCGTTGTCGGGCGGCCCGGTGCGCGCTGTCAGAGAGGATTGGTAATGCGTCTTATCTTGTTTCTGCTGGTATGGTTGCTGGCACTGCCGTTGTCGGCCCTGGCCCAGCCGCCCGTGTTCGCCCCGGTCACGCCCGGCGCCGCGCTGTCGTTCCCGCGCGACTACGGCGCCCATCCCGAATTTCGCACCGAGTGGTGGTATGTCACCGGCTGGGTCGAGACGCCCGACAAGCGCCCGCTCGGCTTCCAGGTCACGTTCTTTCGCAGCCGCACCGGCGTCGATAACGCCAATCCGAGCCACTTCGCTCCGCGCCAGCTGGTGATCGGCCATGCGGCGCTGTCCGATCCATCGGTGGGCCGCCTCGTGCACGACCAGCGCAGCGCGCGCGAAGGCTTCAGCCTGGCCTGGGCCCGCCCCGGCAACACCGACCTGAAACTCGACGACTGGCGCATGGTGCGCGACAAGGACGGCAACTACCGTGTCACGATCCGCTCGAACCAGCTCACGCTGGAATTGCGCATGCGCCCGACCCAGCCCGTGCTGGTGCAGGGCCAGGGCGGCTATTCGCGCAAGGGCCCCAGTTCGCAGCACGCCAGCTACTACTACAGCGAGCCGCAACTGGCCGTCACGGGCAGCGTGGGCCGCGCCGGCATGGCCGCCACCGCCGTCACCGGCAGCGCCTGGCTCGATCACGAATGGTCGAGCGAAGCATTGCAACCCGACGCCGTGGGCTGGAACTGGGTCGGCGCCAATCTGGACGACGGCGGCGCGCTGATGGCTTTCCAGGTCCGCGACAGCCAAGGTGGTAAACTATGGGCGCACGCCACGCGGCGCGACAAGGCGGGCAAGGTGACGCACTACGCGCCGGAGCAGATCACGTTCACGCCAAAAACGCTGTGGACATCGCCGCGCACGCAGGCCACCTATCCGATCGCCACCACGGTCACCACCGGCGACCAGGTGTGGCAGATCGCCCCGCTGCAGAACGACCAGGAACTCGATTCGCGCCGCTCGACCGGCGCCGTGTACTGGGAAGGCGCGGTAACGATCCAGCAAAATGGCCGCCGCGTCGGCCGCGGCTACCTGGAAATGAGCGGCTATGTGCAGCCGATGAAATTATAAGAATCCCACGAAGACACGATGACCACCCGCTCTACCAGCTCCACCGCTTCCGCCTCCGCCGACGCCGATGTCTCCCGCAAGAGCAGCCTGTCCACCCTGAAGGGGTTGACGCCCTTCATGGCGCCGTATCGCCGCCAGTTCATCCTGGCCGGCATCGCGCTGCTGTTCGCGGCCGGCGCCACGCTGGCCATTCCGGCCGCCTTCAAGCAGATGATCGACCTGGGCTTCGGCGCCTCGGCCACCGCGCGCGGCATCGAGAACGTCAACGCCACCTTCCTGGCGCTGTTCGGCGTGGCCGCCGTGCTGGCGGTGGCCACCGCCGCGCGCTTCTACATGGTGTCGTGGCTGGGCGAACGCGTCACCGCCGATATCCGCAGCGCCGTATACCGCCACGTGGTGCGCCAGAGTCCCGAGTTTTTCGAGACCACGCGCACCGGCGAAGTGTTGTCGCGCCTGACCACCGACACCACGCTGATCCAGGCGATCGTCGGCACCAGCATCTCGCTTGCGCTGCGCAACACGCTGCTGTTCGTCGGCGGCCTGGTCATGCTGTTCATCACGAGCCCGCGCCTGACGTCCATCATCCTGGGCCTGCTGGTGCTGGTCGTGCTGCCGATCGTGCTGTTCGGACGCCGCGTGCGCAAGCTCTCGCGCGATTCGCAAGACCGCATCGCCGATGCGTCGGCCGTTGCCGGCGAAATCCTCAACGCAATGCCCACCGTGCAGGCGTTTACCCGCGAAGGCTATGAGGCCGGGCGTTTCGGCACCGAGGTCGAAAGCGCGTTTGCCACCGCCATGCGCCGCATCCGCGCGCGCGCCACCCTGACGCTGCTGGCCATCGTATTGATCTTCGGGGCGATCGTGTTCGTGCTGTGGCTGGGCGCGCACGCTGTCATTGCCGGCACCATGACCGGCGGCGAACTCGGTCAGTTCATCCTGTACGCCGGCATCGTGGCCGGCTCGGTCGGTGCGCTGTCCGAAGTGATGGGCGACGCCCAGCGCGCCGCCGGCGCCACCGAACGCCTGCTTGAACTGTTGGCGGCGCGCTCGGAAATCCAGGACCCGCTGCATCCGGCCGTCCTGCCGGCCCGCACCGCCAACGGCGCGCGCGTGACGCTCGATGACGTCACCTTCGCCTATCCATCGCGCCTGCACGAAGCGGCCCTGTCGCACCTGGCACTCGACATCCAGCCCGGCGAGACGGTCGCCGTGGTCGGCCCGTCCGGCGCCGGCAAGACCACGCTGTTCCAGATGCTGCTGCGCTTCTACGATCCGCAGTCGGGCAGTATTCGCCTCGACGGCGTCGACGTGCGCGACCTGTCGCTGCAGGCGCTGCGCGGCGCGGTCGGCATCGTGCCGCAGGATACCGTGGTGTTCTCGCTCGACGCGATGGAAAACATCCGCTACGGCCGCCCCGACGCCACCGACGACGAAGTGATCGCGGCCGCGCGCATGGCGGCGGCGCATGAATTCATCGAGCGCCTGCCGGAAGGCTACCGTTCGTTCCTTGGCGAGCGCGGCGTACGCCTGTCGGGCGGCCAGCGCCAGCGCATCGCCATTGCGCGCGCGCTGCTCAAGAACCCGCCGCTGCTGCTGCTCGACGAAGCCACCAGCGCCCTCGACGCCGAATCCGAGCGCCTCGTGCAGCGCGCACTCGAAGCGGCGATGGTGGGCCGTACCACGATCATCATCGCCCACCGCCTGGCCACCGTGCAGCGTGCCGACCGCATCGTCGTGCTTGACGGCGGCAAGATCGTCGAGATGGGGACGCACCACGAACTGGTTGCCCTGCGCGGCGTGTATGCCAACCTGGCGGCGCTGCAGTTCCAGACCCACGCGCCGGTAGCGGCCTGACGGAAGGCCGCCTGGCGGTCGGCGCGGCCAGCGCCGATCCAATACGTTAATTTGCGACACATTCCGTTGCGGTGTTGCATCGCAACACTTAATCGACTGCCAGAACTCACTATTTATTGCCGCAAGAAAAGCTTGGCAGGTATGATCGCGGGTTATATCACCTAACCTTCCTCACTTTTCATGAGCAACCACAAATTTAGTTTATCCAGCTGGAATGTTGGCACGCGTATCAGCGCCGTGACGTTCGCTCTGGCCGGCATCATCATTGCCGTCCTGATCGGCACGATCACGATGTCAACCTCGAGCATGCTGGAAAAGCGCGCAATCCAGAGCGTGAGCAGCGAGCTGCATGGCGTCGCCAGCACCGTCGAACTGTTCAACAAGACGGTGTCCAGCCAGGCGGTCAGCTTCGGCCGCATCTTCAGCTCGAGCCTGCAAGGCGAATACGCGCTCGATGAGACCACCATGGTCGACATCGGCGGGCGCCAGGTGCCGACCCTGAGCGTGGCCGGCAAGGCGCTCAACCTCGACTTCGGCGTGCCGGACAGCTTCACCGAACGCACCGGCGCCAATGCCACCGTATTCGCCGTCGCCGGCGAGGATTTCGTGCGCGTGACCACGTCGGTCAAGAAGGAAAACGGCGAGCGCGCCGTCGGCACGGCGCTGGACAAGGCCTCGCCTGCCTACGCGGCGCTGCGCGCCGGTCGCACCTACGTCGGCCTGGCCGCGCTGTTCGGCAAGCAGTTCATCACCCAGTACGAACCGGTGCGCAACAGCGCCGGCAAGGTCGTCGGGGCCCTGTACGTGGGCGTGGACATCAGCAAGGACATCGCCTTCCTCAAGGAGCGCATCAACGCGATCAAGGTCGGCGACACCGGTTACTTCTTCGTGCTGTCGGCCGTGCCGGGCAAGACCTACGGCGAACTGCTGGTGCACCCGACCAGCGAGGGCAAGAATATCCTCGAGAGCAAATCGGCTGATGGCCACGAGTTCATCAAGGAGATGCTGGAGAACAAGGAAGGCACGATCCGCTACGACTGGCAAAATCCGGGCGAATCGGCCTCGCGTGAAAAGTTCGCCGCCTATACGCACATGAAAGAGTGGAACTGGATCATCGCCGGCGGCACCTACGCCGACGAAATCACTGCGGCCGCCACCGAACTGCGCAACCGCTTCATCCTGTTCGGCATCGCAGCGCTGGCCGTGCTGGCCACCCTGCTGTACCTGCTGGTGCGCTCGAGCGTGACGCGCCCATTGGCCGCAGTCGAAGCCGTGGCCCGCCGCATCGCCGGCGGCGACCTGACCGCCAGGAGCGCGCCGCGCAACAACGATGAAATCGGTCGCCTGACGGTTGCCATCAACGAGATCGGCGAGAGCCTGTCGGGCGTGGTCGGCAAAGTGCGCGACGGCGCCGAGCACATCGCCGCCGCCTCGCAGCAAATCTCGACCGGCAACCTGGACCTGTGCAGCCGCACCGAAGAACAGGCGGCCAGCCTGGCCACGACTGCGTCGTCGATGGACGAACTGACCACGACCGTACGCCAGAATGCCGACAATGCGCGCCAGGCCAATGAATTTGCCCGCAGCGCATCGAGCGTGGCGCAGAAAGGCGGCGACACAGTCTCGCAGGTCGTCTCGCGCATGGATTCGATCACGAACGCCTCGCGCAAGATTTCGGAAATCACGAGCGTGATCGACGGCATCGCCTTCCAGACCAATATCCTGGCCCTGAACGCGGCCGTGGAAGCGGCGCGCGCCGGCGAGCAGGGTCGCGGCTTTGCGGTCGTGGCGTCCGAGGTGCGCAACCTGGCGCAGCGCAGCGCGGCGGCGGCCAAGGAAATCAAGGGCCTGATCGACGCATCGAACCAGGAAGTCGATGCCGGCAGCGCACTGGTGGCGCAAGCCGGCAGCACGATGCAGGAAGTGCTCTCCAGCGTGCAGCGCGTGACCGATATCATGGCCGAGATCAGCAACGCCAGCCAGGAACAGACCCAGGGCATCGAGGAAGTCAACCGCGCCGTGGTCGAGATGGACACGACGACCCAGCAAAACGCCGCGCTGGTCGAAGAAGCCAGCGCCGCAGCGCAGGCGATGCACGAGCAGGCCGACGCGCTGGCCCGCTCGGTGCGCAGCTTCCGCCTGTCCGAAGACGATCCTGCCGTCGGTGTTGATGCCCCCGCATCGACCCCGCGCCGTCCGGCACTGACCCACGGCTGATCGCGCCCGCGCCCGGCCATCCGGCCGGGCGCTCCCTTGGTTCGACCGCAGCGGTGTACAGTAGCGTTCCCGTCCCTCGGAGAGCGCCTTGTCAGAACCCGCCCTGCAACGTCACTGCCACACCATCTTCCCCGGCCATCGCCAGCGCCGTCCTGCGGAGCAATTCGCCGCGATGGCCGCCTGGTGCGAGCAGCACGACATCGATCACGATGTCTATGGCAATGGCGAGCTGATCCAATCATTCGAAGCCAAGGTCGCCGCGACGCTCGGCTTCGAGGCCGCCGTGTTTTGCGTGAGCGGCACGATGGCGCAGGTGACGGCGCTGCGCCTGGCCTCTGCCGACCGGGCCAGCCGCCTCGTCGCCCTGCACCCGACCTCGCACATCTTCGTGCACGAACGCGCCAACTACCAACTGCTTGACCACTTCCAGGCGCTGCCCGTTGGCGACCGGCACCGGCCCTGGACGGCCGCCGATCTGCTGGCCGTGCCTGACCGCCTGGGCGCCGTCGGCATGGAGATTCCGATGCGCGAGATCGGCGGCCAGCTCTCGACCTGGGACGAACTCGACGCGATCAAGCGCGGCTGCCGCGAGCGCGGCATCCACCTGCACATGGACGGCGCCCGCCTGTGGGAAGCGGCGGCTGGCTATGGCCGCAGCCCGGCGCAGATCGCCGCCGGATTCGACTCGGTATATGTCTCGCTGTACAAGGGTATCGGCGGCCTGGGTGGCGCCATGCTGGCCGGCAGCCGCGAGTTCGTGGCGCGCTGCGCCGAGTGGTTCCGGCGCCAGGGCGGCAACGTCATTCACCGCTCGCCATATGTGGTGGCCGCCGCCATGGAGTTCGACGCACGCCTGGGCGCCATGCCCGACTACTTCAAGCGCACGCAATTTCTGTACGCCGCGCTGCGTGCGCATCCGGCGATCCGCGTCAATCCGGCAGCGCCCCAGGCGAACATGCTCCACTTGCATTTGCCGGTGGACCGCGACAGCGCTCTGGCGATCCGCGACACACTCGCGCGCGAGGACGGCATCTGGCTGTTCAACCGGGCCGGCCATGGCGCCCTGCCCGCGACGAGCATCGTTGAAATCTACGTCGGCGACAACCTGCTGGCGATGCCCGACGACGCGCTGCGCCTCGCGCTGCAGCGTTTTGCCGACCGCCTGGCCGAGCCGACCGGCGCCGGCAGCCACCGCCACACCGAATGATAGAATGACGGGGTGTCATACCGTACCTACCACAGACCCGCAATGCGCCAATATCTCGAATTCATGCGCCATGTTCAACAGCATGGCGCCACCAAGACCGACCGCACCGGCACCGGCACCCTCTCGGTGTTCGGCTACCAGATGCGTTTCAATCTGCAGGACGGCTTCCCGCTCCTGACCACGAAGAAAGTGCACCTGAAGTCGATCATCCATGAACTGATCTGGTTCCTGCAGGGCTCGACCAACATCGCCTATCTGAAAGAGAACGGCGTGTCGATTTGGGACGAATGGGCCGACGCCGACGGCAATCTGGGACCGGTGTACGGTTACCAGTGGCGCAACTGGCCGACCCCGACGGGCGAACATATCGACCAGATCGCACAGGTGCTCGAACAGATCCGGACCACGCCCGATTCGCGCCGCATGATTGTCTCGGCCTGGAACGTGGCCGACGTGCCGTCGATGAAACTGCCGCCCTGCCACGCGCTGTTCCAGTTCTACGTGGCCGATGGCAAGCTGTCGTGCCAGCTGTACCAGCGCAGCGCCGACATCTTCCTGGGCGTGCCATTCAATATCGCCTCGTACGCGATCCTGACCCACATGATGGCGCAGCAGGCGGGCCTGGAAGTCGGTGACTTCATCTGGACCGGCGGCGACTGCCATTTGTACGCCAATCACATGGAGCAGGTCGACCTGCAACTGTCGCGCGAGATGCGCGCCTTGCCGCAGCTGATCATCAAGCGCAAGCCGGATTCGCTGTTCGATTACCGGTTCGACGATTTCGAGATCACGGGATACGATCCGCATCCGGGGATCAAGGCGCCGGTGGCCGTTTGATCTGCACGGGTGCCTGGCGACGCGCCTGGGGCGGCAATCCTTGACCCAACACTGAAGGGATCGACATGACACCCGCATCAAGCACGTTGACCCTGCGCATCCTGCTCGCCCTCGTCAGCACGGGGCTGGCAGCGGTCGGCATCTGCGCCGACCGGCCGGCCAAGCCGTCGCAGACGGCGGCCGCCGGCACGAACACCGTTGGCCACTTTCTGCGGCCCTATGCGGCCAGCTCGTTGTGGAATGCACGTCCGGTCAAGCCGGTGTTCGGCACGTTCGAGGTGCCAAAGTCCAGCTACTTCCCCACCGTTGCCTCGGGCGGTTACTCCACCGGCGTCTTCCTCGCCGCCGCCACGGACCCGCCCGTGACCGTCATCGGTTCCCGCTCCACCGACACCAAGACGGTGGGCGTGGCCGATCCCGACAACGGTGCGAGCCGCTTGATCACGATCCCCCGCTGGCCTGCCGGCGTCCTGCCTGCCGTGGGCACGGACGGCCATGCCGATATCATCGACCCCATCACGAAGACGATCCATTCATTCTGGTATCTCAGAAACGTGGATGGTCAGTGGAAGGCGGCGATGTATTCGTGGAGCAAATTGAACGGCACAGGCTGGGGCGACCCGGCGCACCATTACCAGGGCGCGCGCGCGGTCGGCGTCCCGCCGACGGCTGGCCTGATACGCAAGCACGAAATCAGGGATGGCCAGGCGATCTATCCCCACGCGCTGGCCATGTCGCTGACCTTCAACGCCCTGGCCAACGGCAAGAGCAGCCCCGCCTACGTGTTCCCGGCAACCGCAGCCGATAATGACGCATCGGCCAATACCGGCGCCATCCCGCAAGGCGCGTTGATGATGCTGCCCCCTGACTTTGACGGCAGCGCGATCGTCAATCCCGACCTCAAGAAGATCGTCGAGACGCTCAAGGTGTACGGCGCCTACGTCGTTGACCGTAACACTGGCACCCCGTTCGTCATCTATGTCGAAAACGATGCCGGATTCAAGCTGATGCCAAAGGGCTGGGACAACACGATCGCCGGCCAGCTCGACCAGATCCGTGCCGGCCTGCGCCAGGTGGTATCGGCGCAGGACTGGATCGGCGCTGATGGCAAATCCGTCTCGGCCTCCGTCAAGGCGCAGAAGAAGGGCAACATCCTGTCGATGCGCGGCCCGTGGCAACGACAATCCGGCACGGCGTCTGCGAACTACGACCAGGCCACGCAGAGCCTGGTCTTCGATGCGGCCACGACCAAATCCGTGCAGATCAATGACGCAAACACGGGGCTCACCCGAGTAAATTGGGCGGTGCCGGCGCCAGGGACTGACATGACATTCACGGTGGCCGCCACTGGCGGCGCGACCCTGCGCGTGCACGTGCTGTCCAACAAGCGCCTGGTGCAAGAGAGCAAGGATCTGGCGGACGGACAGTCGCTACGGTTCAGCTGGCCTGCTGACGCCAGGCTGACTTTGGTCGCGACCAGCGGCACGGGTGGCCCATCCTCGGTGAAAGCGCATCTCGCACCATCACCGTGATATCGCACGTGGCTTGAAGCAAGCAACCGCGCCAGGAGCGTGGCTTTCTGCCAAAGAGTTTTCCGGATAAGTTAATTTTTAGCTAAAAGTCGACTACTATATTTACGCACGTTAAAAATTACGTGGGTCAGGCGGCTTGACCTGAATTTCGAGAAATCCGGACAACAAAGCGGTGTCGATATGCAGCTGAATCCATGCGTGGAAAGCGAACTTCCCACTGTTGCGCCGGCAGCCCACAGCGTGACCGGACTTTCCATGAATTGGGATTTTATTCCTGATAACGTGCCTTGGTGGCGGCCGTGCGAAGTGATCAAGCGCATTGTGTTCGATAGTCAACTGCAGCCTGACTACGAAGTAATCACGGCGGTCACGGCGAAGCCGGATTGGGTGATCTACTTCATCTTTGCGCCTTCGGGTGTACTCACCAAGGCGCATGTCTTTTCCCTGTCACGGCTACGGGATTCAGGCGTCGCGCTGTGCGTGATTGTCGCTACCAGCGACAGATCGAACATGCCGCAAGAGCTTTCCGCTTACGCAGATGCGCTGTACTGGAAGGCCCTGAATGGATTTGACTTTTCCGCATACCGATTGGGGCTAAGCGAAATCAGTCAAAAATCCGAGCATGCGAATGTCCTGGTGATGAACGATTCCGTACTGGGACCATTTACTGGAACCAGAGCAATGATCGAAACGGCCAAGTGGGATTTGACGGGCTTTACTGCATCGTCAGAACTGGAAAACCATATTCAGTCCTACGCATTTGTACTCAAAGATTTCACCAGAAGGAAGATGCTGGCGCTGACCCCGGTGCTCTTTCCAGTAATCAGCTTGAACAATATGCGGCATGTCGTTCGAACCCAGGAAACGCGTTTCGCAAGGGTGGCAGCGAGGCATATGTCCGTAGGCGCGCACTGGTATGGCAAGGTCGAAATATCAGGCAACCCCTCCCTCTACAAGCCCATGGAACTGGTTGCCGCGGGATTCCCGTTCCTGAAGCGCTCGCTATTCGGCGTGAATTCCCATCTCCATTCACGCGATGCACTGCATGCGTTCCTGGCGAGCCAAGGGCATCCCTGGTGATGATGCCGGCACCCGGCTCAGAGCCATAAACCAGGCGCCACTTTTCTTGCAATCATGCGCAGCTTCTCCTTTGCCTTGTAGCTGGTGCTACGATAATTGGCATTGGAATACCCTGAATACCCATCGATAATCGGTTGCACGCGAAAGCGCGGCACGATCTGGGCACCCGGATTGTTCAATTCATTCTTCATGATCTCGAAGAACGTCTTTTCCAGCACGAACGATTTGGAAAACTCGCCCCTGAAATAGCGGTCATACGCGTCACGACGAAATGCAAAGGTACGCAACTCCATCCAGAGGTTGCCCCCTAAAGACTCCCCGATCAACGGCACGTCTCTAAGGTCGCAATACACCTCGTAATCCGCCGGCGCTGACAGGATCAGTTGTTCGATATTCAGTATCTTCAACCTTCCCGTCACCTTCCAGATATGGTCGTCCATCCCGATGACCTCACTGGCCAACAGGCCTTCATCGAACATCCGGAACTCGCCATATCCCTTGCCTTTCGATGGCGGATAGTCCGAGCTGACGCTGATGAATTCGACGTTCTTGTATGACTTGCGCTGCAAGGCGTTCTTCAGCGGCGCGAGATCGGTATCGGAGTTTTCAAGGAACACGATGCGATCCACCACGTCCGGCGCCACCGACTCGTAATACTTCAGTGCTTCGATATAGTCGTTCATCCGGATTGCTGGATCCATCCGCGTTGAACCTGGCATGTCCTTCGATGGCGTAATCGTCGCCGACATGAGGATCACATTGGGCTTTTTTAGCTTCGACATAGTATTCCGTCTTGTTTAACTGGATGGCATCCGAATGGATTCTGGCACTGCAGGCCAACACATTGGTCCAGCCTGTATTCGTGCCGGACGAAGACCGTTCGCCGTGTTGCCCGATGAGTAAGGATAAATCATCTGGGCAGGCGCTTGGGTTATTTTATTGCATTTTTTGAACGATTGAGCAGCGTGCATGAAAGTACATTTCAGCCGTGCGCAAGATACTTCAAATATTTCTATGAATTAATATTCATTGCGGTTTAGCGCATATCGTTTATATATTGAAATATATCAACGACCACCAGATGTAAGTACATTCCGGTGCGGTCGCATGAAGTCTTCGACAACTTTGCATGATTCCTATTCGATTTGTCGAAATGAAAAGCCAAGCGTTGAACGTCGAGCCTTACAGAATGAACAAATCATTTCACGCCGATAACTAATAGAAATATTGGTTTATTAACGGCAATAGAAATGTCGTCAATGTTCTGTCGCAAAATTCCCAAAGTTCCCTTAAAAAATCTTTTTTTCCGTGTGGAATCTATTGCTGTGCCGTAAGATTACGTTATTCCACAGGCCTAAATTGAAGAGCCTGAAGCCGCATCCACGAATACCGAACCTTACGACCCCCAATATGACACTCTCACTAAACACCACGACCCGATGGGTCCTTTCAACTCTGGTACTTACAACGCTCGCAGCATGCGGCGGTGGCGGTGACAGCATCACTGACACTGATTCCGCGACTGCAGCGCGTTCCGTGTCCGCGTTTACCCCGGCCGCCACGCCTGCCACCGAGACAACCAAGCCTGCGGCTACCAAGCCTGCGACCGCTACGGAGAGCTCGCCCGCAGTCGCGACGCCGCAAGTGACTGCGCCTGCCGTCAGCCCAGCGCCAACGCCAACGCCAACGATCACACCGCCTGTGACCGCAGTCGTCACGCCGACAATCACCCCCGATCCCGTCGTCGCACCCACCCCGGCCACGCCAGCCACGTCGACCTCGACGCCGACCAACGCTGCCAATACGGGCGCCAGCGTCTATGGCACCTTCCTGCGTCCCTACGCGGCTGACTCGTTATGGAATTCGCGTCCGGTCAATCCGGTGTTTGGCACCTACGTCATTCCGAAGTCCAGCTACTTCCCGACCGTTGCATCGGGCGGTTATTCGACCGGCGTGTTCCTCGCGTCCCCCACTGACGGGCCGGTCACCGTCATCGGCTCCAGCTCCACCGATACCAACACGGTCGGCGTGGCGGACCCGGACAACGGCGGCAGCCGTATCATCACCATCCCCCGTTGGCCTGCAGGCGTCCTGCCGGCCCTGGGTACCGATGGCCATGCCGATATCGTCGACCCGGTCACGAACACGATCCATTCGTTCTGGTATCTCAGGAACGTCAATGGTCAATGGAAAGCGGCCATGTATTCGTGGGCCAAGTTGTCCGGCACGGGCTGGGGCGATCCCGCGCACTACTACCAGGGCGCCCGCGCGGTCGGCATCCCGCCGACTGCCGGGCTGATCCGCAAGCACGAAGTCAAGGATGGTCAGGCCACCTACCCGCACGCGCTTGCCATGTCGCTGGCCCACAACGGCCTGGCCAACGGCGTCAGCAGCCCCGCTTATGTGTTTCCGGCGACATCGGCCGACAATTCGGCATCCGCCAACACCGGCGCCATTCCGCAAGGCGCATTGCTGATGCTGCCGCAAAGTTTCGACAGCAGCGCGATCGTCAATCCCGATCTGAAGAAGATCGTCGAGACCCTCAAGACGTACGGCGCCTATGTCGTCGATCGCAACACCGGTACGCCATTCGTGATTTATGTCGAAAACGATTCCGGCTTCAGCCTGATGCCAAAAGGCTGGGACAACACGATCGCCGGCCAGCTCGACCAGATCCGTGGCGGCCTGCGCCAGGTGGTCTCGGCCCAGACTTGGGTCGACGGCAACGGCAACTCCGCAGCTGCCGCTATCCAGGCGCAAAAGAACATGAACATCTTGTCGGTGCGCGGCGGCTGGTATCGGCAGTCGGGGACGGCCACGGCGAAATTCAATTCTGACCTGCAAAGCCTGGAGTTTGAAGGCGCAACCAAGAAGACGATCTACTCGAACGCCAATAACACGGGCCTGACCCGCGTGAAGTGGGCGATTCCTGCCGCCGGCACCTATGTCAAATACACCGTTACCGCCACTGGCGGCGCGACGCTGCGACTGCACGTATCGGCAACCGGCACGCAGACGTTCAATACCGGCGATTTGGGGAATGGGCAGTCGGTGCGCTTCCTGTGGCCAGCCAATGCGATGGTCACGCTGATCGCTACCAGCGGCGCCAGCGGCGCGTCATCGGTCAAAGCGGAGCTTGTCCCGTCGACTTGATCGCGGCGCAGTAGCCGTCACTAAAAGCCGCGCCCTCAGCGCGGCTTTTTTTTCGTGGTTACGCTTCGCAAGAATTTCGTGAGCGAAAAAATTCGTTACACTACGCCCTTGCGGAATCTTACCTCGAGGACATAATGCAGGATAGGCACGATTGGGACTGCGATCTGGCACGGTATGGCTTGCGGCGCCCGTTCCTCAGCGAGCAGTCAATCTGGGCTGTCTGGTTGTATCGACGTGGGCGTCGTCTTGACTTGCGCCCGGACGGCCTGGGCAAAAAATGCCTCATGAAACTGTATTGGCTGGCTTTCCGCCTGATCGAGACATTCACTGGCGTCAGCCTTCCCAAGGCCGCCACCATCGGTCCTGGCTTGCGTATTTGGCATTTCGGAAATATCTTCATTCACCCCGACACGATCATCGGCGCGAACTGCACCGTGCGCCAGGGGGTGACGATCGGAAACCGCTACGTCGACGGTCCGGTGCCTGTGCTGGGTGACAATGTCGAACTCGGCGCCTACGCGCAAATTCTGGGTGGCATCAAGATCGGCAACAATTGCCGCATCGGCGCCATGTCGGTCGTGTTACACGATATGCCAGATGGAAGTACGGCAGTGGGGTCGCCGGCACGTGTGATTAACATTCCCAAGGCGCAGCCCAAGCCTGTCGACTAGCTTCCTCAAAAGCAGCCAGACGCGACGGCGGCTCCTTGGGGCCCCGGTGCAACCCTCACCCATAAATCACTAAAAGAAAAGTTTTCGCATAACTTATCGCTAAGCAGAAATTGCGTTTATTATATTGATCGAGGTCACTAGGACATCGACGTGCTGACCAGCAACATTGGTTGGCGTGACCATTCCCCAAGGGTCAGGCAGGCAGATCTGCACCCAACGCTTCGCGCATTCGCGTCGCTCGACTCCAGGAAGGATCAACTTGATATCTGCCCTTTCGACCGCTTTGCTAGTGGTACTTTGCATCGTGTCCGTACCAGTATTGGTGCTGCTGGCACAGGTGCTGCTGGCGCTGTTCCCCGTGCGGGCCGCCGCTGCGCTGCCCCGTTCGCGTCCACGCACTGCCATATTGATACCGGCCCACAATGAAGAAGCGGGCCTGCTGGCAACGCTGGCCAGCCTCCAGCCGCAGCTCGCCCCGGGCGACCGCATCCTGGTGGTTGCCGACAATTGCCGCGACCGGACCGCCGACGTCGCCCGCATGGCCGGCGTTGACGTGATCGAACGCCACCATGACCAATTGCGCGGCAAGGGATACGCGCTGGACTTCGGCGTCCAGGCGCTCGCGGCCACACCGCCTGACGTGGTGGTAATTGTCGATGCCGACTGTATCGTTGCCGACGGCGCCATCGCGCGCCTCGCAGGCCTGGCTGCGCAACACCATCGTCCCGTGCAGGCGCTGTACCTGATGCACTCACCGGCCGGGGCCAGCGCACTGAAGAAGATTGCCGAATTTGCCTGGATCGTGAAGAACAAGGTCCGGCCGCTTGGCTGGTTCCGCCTCCACTGGCCATGCCAGCTGATGGGCACCGGCATGGCCTTTCCCTGGCAGACAATCAGTGCCGCGCGCCTGGCCACTGGCCATATCGTCGAGGACATGAAGCTCGGGGCAGACCTGGCAGTCGCTGGCAGCGCGCCCATGTTTTGCCCTCATGCGCTGGTCCACAGTGTTTTCCCGACCAGCAACGAGGGCGTGCAGAGCCAGCGTACGCGCTGGGAGCATGGCCATCTGAGCATGATCACCAGCCTGGCGCCCGCCACCTTGTTCGCCGGGGTTCGCCGCGCCAGCGCCAGTCTGTTTGCCTTCGGTCTCGATCTGTGCGTACCGCCGCTGGCCTTGCTGGTTCTTCTGGTGTGTTCGCTGGCTGGCCTGGGCGTGTTGCTTGCCCTGTTTGGCGGCCCGATTGCGCCGCTGGTGGTCGCCCTGCTGGCGGGGGCAATGCTCGGCGCGGCCATCCTGCTTGCATGGTCGCGCCACGGGCGCGCAGTGCTGAGCGGCAAGGAACTCGGATTGGCCGTCGTCTATGTCTTGGCGAAAATACCGCTGTATTTCCGCTTTCTGTTCCAGCGTCAAGTTGCCTGGGTGAGGTCCAAACGTGATAGCGAATAATCTTCAAGCGGCGCCGTCCGCCAGCGATCCTGTCGCGACCGACTTCACGCGCCGCGTGTATTGCGTGCTCGGCTTGCCGTTCGATGCGATCGATACCGGGCAAACCGTGCAGCTGTTGCTGGCGCGCGCGCGCGATGGCGAGCGCTGCTTCTTCTCGACGCCCAACCTGAATTTCTTGATCGCCAGCGGGCAGGATCCGGCGTTTCGCGACTCCGTGATGCGCTCCTCCCTGTCATTGGCGGACGGAATGCCCGTGATCTGGCTGGCCCGGTTGCTCGGCTTGCCGTTCACCGAACGGGTTGCCGGCTCCACCGTTTTCGAACAACTGCGCGCGCAACGCACCACGCCACTCAAGGTGTATTTCTTCGGTGGACCGGACGGCGTGGCGCAGCAGGCAGCCGATGCCCTGAACGCCGATCAGGGGGGCATGCGCTGCGTGGGCGCGTACTCGCCTGGTTTCGGCACGCTGGCAGAGATGAGCACGCCCGCCGTGATCGAGCAGATCAATGCCAGCGATGCCGACCTGCTGGTGGTGGCGCTGGGCGCCAAGCGCGGCCAGGCCTGGATCGAACACAACCTGGACGCGCTGCAGACACCGTTGATCAGCCATCTGGGCGCGGTGGTCAATTTCGTTGCCGGCACCGTCAGCCGCGCGCCCGCCGGCGTGGGCCGGTTTGGCCTGGAATGGTTATGGCGGATCAAAGAAGAACCGGCCTTGTGGCGGCGCTACTGGAGCGACGGCGTAGCGCTGCTGCGCCTGCTTACCACCCGGGCCCTGCCCGGGGCGCTGGCTGCCCGCAAAGCCCGGGCCGCCACGGCGCCGCCAGTACTCCACGAACGGGACGATGGCCGGCACTATGCCCTGACACTGGGCGGCGCGTGGCACGATGCTGGGCTGGCAGAACTGCGCGCGGCATTGGCGCGCGCGACCGGACAGCGGCGCCACATCCGCCTCGAGTTGCTGGCCGATTGCAGCCTCGACAGTGCAGCGCTGGGCCTGCTGCTGCTGCTGTACGGCCACCAGAGCAAGGTCGGCGCACCGCTGAGTGTGCAGGCGCAGGGCGCTGAAGCGCGGCGCGCCATGCGTTTGCAGAATGTTAAATTTTTGCTCGAGGGACTCGATGGCGTAGCGACGCCGTCAACCGCCCCAGGGCTCATGACACCAAGATAAGAACAGCATGGATTGGATTGTATTGTCGCCGTTCGTCAAGACCACGGAACCCGGCTGGTTGATGCCTTTCATCGATGCCCGGCATCACCGCACCCATCAGATTCCCGCCCTCTACGAGCATGACCGTTCACGCGCCGTATCGTCGGGACGCCAGTGGCTCGATTACCTGCGCCACGGCTGGCAAGGCTTTGTGCAGACATTCGGCAAGCGCCCGACCGGCATCGTCACCACGTTCCCGCAACTGGCGGTAATCGTCGCGCTATTGAAGCGTCTCAGCGGGCGCAAGAACCTGCCATTGATCGCCTGGTGCTTTAACCTGGCCCAGCCTTACGGCGGCATCAAGGGGAAACTGGCGCGCTTCTGCCTGCCGGCGGTGGATGTGTTCGTGGTGCACTCGCGCGCCGAGATCGACATCTACAGCAACTGGTTGCAACTGCCGCGCGAACGCTTCGTGTTCGTGCCGCTGAGCGCCGAATTGCCGGCCGGCGAGACCTGGGCCGAGCATTCGGATGAGCCTTACATCGTTGCGCTCGGTACGGCCAACCGCGACTATGCGCTTCTGGCCGAAGCTGCAGGCCAGCTAGGCTACAAGACCATCATTGTGGCCGGCCCACACGCCACCGCCCACATCGATCCGCCGCCCTGCGTGAGCTTCCGCTCCGGCCTGTCGCTGGCGCAATGCCACCAGTTGGCGCTGGGTTCGCGAATCAACGTGATTCCGATCGCCGACATCGACGCGCCATCGGGCCAGGTGACGGTGATCGAATCGATGATGCGCGGCGTGCCGCTTGTGGCCACCGCCTGCGCCGGCACCAATGACTATATCGCCGACGGCGTCGACGGCATCCTCGTTGCACCCGGAGACGTGCCGGCCATGGTCAGCGCACTGCGCGCGGTCTGGGACGACGCCGCACTGCGCCAGACATTATCGCAACGCGCGCGCCAGGCTTCGCTCGACAAGTTCAGCTTCCCAGCTGCCGCCGCCAGCCTGACGGATCTGATGAATCAGCTGGCCGGCAAGCAGGCTGGCGCGAATCGCCGGCCATCCTGAATGGCGCGGTCGAGGAACACTGCGAAGAGCGCCCATAGTGCGTTAGTGGTGTCGCGTCCAGGACAATCTCGACTAACCAATTATATAATTAATGGTTTTTACCGAAGGTATGTTATAGAATAATTGTAAATACGGTGCGCACATAAAAACAATCCGGATCGAATCTTTCCCGTGCCAAAAGGAGATCCTGATTGAATAATGTTCGCGCCAAGACGCATATCTTCAGTACGCTCGACGGCATCCGCGGCATTGCGGCGCTGCTCGTGCTCGTGCGGCACGTACCATTTTTCGGTGGCTTGGACTTTCAACAAAGCTACCTGGCCGTCGATCTTTTTTTTATCCTGAGCGGCGTTGTCATCTCAAACGCGTATCAAGAACGTTTGAAACGCGATCTCTCGCCAGTCCAGTTCGTATGGATGCGTATCGTACGGATCTATCCCCTGTATTTGCTCGGCTGCGCGGTCACTGGCGTCTATTGGATCGCGATGGATATATCGCCGGTTGGACATGCCGTCGTGATCGCGATCTCCGCACTATTCCTGATACCAAATGTCTCCGGGCAGAATAGTCCGTTTCCGCTCAATGGGCCCGCCTGGTCGCTGTTTTCGGAAATGCTGGCAAATATCGTGTATGCCTTTTCCTTGCGCTGGCTGAACCGCAGTGTCTTGCTGGCGATAGCGAGCGTGGCCGCGCTGTGGATCACGCTCGTTCTGTATTGGAATGGCAGCCTCAATTTCGGCTATGACGCCAGAGATATTGTGCCGGGTCTGTGCCGGGTCGCTTATTCTTTTTCGGCCGGCATCCTGATCTGGAGGTTGTTTTGCGCACGTGGATTGCAGCGCCATAGCAAGATGACTGGCGCGAGATTCGTCCCGTGGATAATCCTCGTGATTGTCGCCCTGCTCCTGAGCGCCTCGCCCCATCGCACGATGCAGGCGATATTCGACTTCGTCTGCGTGACAGCGATCTTCCCTGCCCTGATTCTCGTTGCGATGATCTTCAATCCCGGCCATGCGAGCGCGCCGATTTTCAAGTTTCTCGGGCTGATATCGTATCCCGTCTACGTCCTGCACGTGCCGCTGGCGAAATGGATTCCGATCGTCCTGCGCGACAGCGGCGTGAATCTGAACAGCCAGCCCCTGTGGGTTGGCATCGGCTTTATCGCATTCTTGCTACCCCTGTGCTGGGTGCTGGATCGATACTACGATATGCCGATCCGGCGCCGCGCATTGGCGCTCGGCCTGCATGGTCTGGATAAGCTTGGTCGAGCCAGGGTCGTCACGGTTAGCAAGTGATGTTGAGCAAACGAGCCAGTTTTGCCGCTTCGGTGTCGACCGCGTGCCGCGCCAGGACGCGCTGGTAGCCGGCCTCCCCCATCGTCTCCAGTTGCTCGGGCGACGCGGCCAGACAGTCTTCCAGCACCTTGGCCAGCTCGGCGACATCGCCGGCCGGGAACAGCCAGCCCGTTTCACCGTGACGTACCAGTTCCGGAATGCCGGCGATATAGGTGGTCAGCACAGGACGGCGCAACGCCATCGCTTCCATCACCACCACCGGCAAGCCCTCGGCAAAGCTCGGGAGCACCATGGCGCGCGCCGACAGCATTTCCTCGCGCACCTGGTCACCATTGATCCAGCCGGTAATGCTGATGTGGTCCTCCAACGCGCACTCTTTGATCAGCGCTTCGATCGCGCCGCGCATCTCGCCGTCGCCGGCCAGCACGAGGTGGATCGGGATGCCCTTGGCCACCACTGCCTGCACGGCGCGCACGAGCAGCATCTGGCCCTTCTGCTCGCACAAGCGGCCAACGCAGACCAGCCGCGGCGCGGCCGGGATCCGGCGCACTGGGACCGCGTGAAAACCCGGATCGATCCCGCAATGAACGACTTGCACCTTCGGCCAGTCGGCGTAGGCCGCCCAGCGGAACAACTGGCTGCGGCCGAACGAGCTGACCGCGACCACAAAGGCAGAGCGCCTGATCTTTTCTGCAAGCCAGAGGCGTTCCGGCTTATCGAATTCTTCAGGGCCATGCACGGTGAAGCTGTACGCCGGGCCGCCCAGCATGCCGGCGAGCATCGCCACCTCGGCGGAATTGGTGCCGAAGTGGGCGTGCAAGTGGCGCGCGCCATGCTCGGCCATCCACGGCACAATCCGGCATGCTTCGGCCAGGTAGATCAGGTGCAGCGGTAGCGGTCGGTCTGAACGCAACCCGATCTTGCAGGCCAGCGCCAGCGCTTTCATGAAGCGGCCCGGCCGCTTCATGGCCATGCGCATCACAGCCAGGCCCATCGCCAGGGCGCCGTCCTGCAGCACATAGCGCGTGAGAGCGCGCTCGCGCACGTCTTCCTCGTCGCGCAGTTCGTCGCCCCAGCCGCGCATGGCGAGGCGCTGCACTTCATAGCCCTGGCGCTCGAGGGCCAGGATCTCGCGCCGGATGAAACTGTGGCTAATTTTAGGATACTGATTTACCAAATATGCAATCTTCATGTTTCTCTTTATCGATGCGGTGGCCAACGGCCTTCCATTGTTCAATTCTTGCGTATGGCGATCTGATCCGGCACGCCCACGATCGGCATGCCGACAACGGCGAGATCGGCGCCACGCGACGTGAGGTGATCGCGATCCAGGTATAGCGACGCGCCCCCTTCGTCGACGAGGCAGGTGACTGCGCCGCATAGTTTCCGGTACGGAGAAAAGTACGCGACTTCAAGGTCCAGGCGCTGGCGCATCAGCGTGTCGATCCGTTCACGGTCCGGACGCTTCAGATTCATGCTCAGCGGAATGCGGCCGATTTCCTGGTAGGCGAGGATCAGCGGCACCGGCACGATGTATTCGGGCACCGGACCGTAGACGATGATGGAGGCTTGCAGTGCTTTCAGCGCGCCGATGGAACGCTCGAAATCGGCAAGGTCGCCATCCTCCCAGCGGCCGGCCAGGATCACCTTGTGGACACGGGACGCATTGCGCGGATACCAATCGCGGTAGATGTAATCGACCAGGTCGGTGCAGCGTTTGGCGCCCCGGTTGCCCAGCAGCGGCCTGCAGCCAACGGCGGTTGCCTGCATCACGTTGACCGTTGCATATTGGCGCTTGAGCGCCTCGACGATATTGGCGGCATGGCTGTCGCCCATCACCAGTACATTCTTGCGGTCACTGCTCAATTGCAAGCACAGGTCCTGGCGGTAGAAGCGCAGCGAGTCCGATTGGTCCGTCAGGAAGCAGGTATTGCGATTGAAGTAGGAGGTATCGAGGTTGACGGCCGCATACGCGATCGCAGCCGGATTGCTTTGCCAAAGCCGCAGTCCGGCGAGGTTGGCGGAGGTGAACGCCATGGCGCACAGTACGGTCACCGCGCCGGTGCGCACGAACACTTTATTCCACCCGGCCTGCCCCGGAGCAACCCGATACCGCGCCTCCACGAAACGCCATAACACCCATGCCAGCACCACGCTGATCAGGAAGATGCCGATCTTGTATTTGGTGGTCAAGGTGAACACGAGAGACAGCAGGCAGATCGCCGGCCAGTGCACCAGGTACAGCGAGTAGGAAATCTTGCCGAACCATTGGGCCGGTGGCGTCTTGAGCACCCAACCGGCGAGGCTGCGGCTGTCGGCGCCCAGTATCAGCGCCACCGTCGCCATTACCGGCGGCAATGCGGAGAAGCCGGGAAACAGCAGTTTTTCGTCGTACAGGAAGATGGTCGCCAACAAGACCAGCATGCCTGTCTCGGCCAGCGCACGGCGCAAGGCCTGGGGCAGCCGATCACGCTGCACGAAAGAAGCGAGAGAGCCGACCAACAACTCCCAGGCCCGCAACCAGGGCATGTAGAACGCCTGGGGCTGATCGTGCACCACCACGTAGCCGCTCGCCAGCAGTGAGACCGCAAACAACACAGCGAAGAAACCCAGAGCGAATTTGCGGCCGCCCTGGCGCCACGCCAGCCAGAACAAGACCGGCATCACGAGATAAAACTGCTCCTCCACTGCCAGCGACCAGTAGTGCAAAGTCGGCTCGGTCAGGTTGACGGCGAAGTAATCGACCGTGAAGTAGAACCAGATATTCGAGTACGACAACAGACCGGCGAACAAGGAGCGCAGAAGCCGGTCGGACGTACTCGGCGGGAACATCAGGGAAAACACCAGTGCCGTGCCGAGCGTCACGACAAACAAGGCAGGCAGGATACGCAGCATGCGCCGTGCGTAGAATTCGCGGAACGAAAAACGCTTGCGCGCCAGGTCGACACCGATGATCGAGGTGATCAGATACCCCGATATGACAAAGAACGCATCGACGCCCACGAATCCACCTGGAACGCTGGCAACGTTCAGGTGGAACAGGAAGACTGCGAGTACAGCGAGCGCGCGGATACCATTTATCTCTGGGACGTATTTCATACGTGCTTACTCCAGTGAGATACAGTGAGATGCAGCGGACCCGGCTCACGCCGGCTTGGTCCGGGACTGCAGATTCACCAAGGCGCACGCGCCACCCACCGTGAACCAGAAGTACCAGTTGAATACCAGGTAACCAAACATATTGTCGGACAGCGACACGATCAGGTACTGCACCACGACTGCCATCAGCAGGAAACCGGACACCGCATCCATGCGCGCGAAGTGGCGGATGGTCAATAGCACACGCGCATAGAGCCACAGGTAGCACACCAAGCCGATCGCGCCCACATCGAACAGCTGCTCGACATACACATTGTGAGCACTCCATTTGGTGTCGCCGGCCATGTCGAAGAATGTCGACGAGAAGTATTCGAAGCCACCCAGCCCATACCCGTAGATGAGCCGCGCTGGCTCCATCCAGTGAATCGCCGATTCCCACAGCGTTACCCGCCAGGCGAAGGAATTGAGGCGGGCGTAGCGGCCAACTTCGTTGCCCTGGCTCAGATCCATGAGACGCTCGGACACTGAAGGAATGAGCACCGCCGCCAGTGGCAGAAGGAGCAAGTACAGCAGGTATTTGCGCTCGAACAGGAATGCATACAGCACGAATACCAGGAAACAGGCCAGCCAGGCACTGCGGGTCTGGGTCAGCAGCAACTGCCCCACCAGCACCGGCATATAGCAACAGATCACCACGCGCCCCGTTGACCCGATGGTCGACAGGCGGCTCTTGAGCTGATACAGACACAGCACCAGCATCAGCGTCAGGTAAAAGGCGAGTACATTGGCGTGAGAAAAGGTCGAGCGAAGCCGGAAGCCGCTGTCATGCATGTTCAACGCGACATCGACCAGCGAATACAGCGATGGAATCAACGACGACCAGACCACGATCCGCACGGCCTTGTTGAAATCCTCGACGGAGCGCACCATGTACACGGCAATGATGAAGATGGCGAAATTCGACAAAAAGCCCAGATACTGCTTGATGGCACTGGTCTTGTCGAACGAGATGATGACACCGACCCCCATCATCAGTACCAGCGGCGTCCAGTAACGCGCCAGCCTGCTCGGGAAACCTTGCGGCTTTTCCAGCACCATGATGCAGGCGATCATGATCACCACCAGGTTGATCAGACCGCCGATGCCCATGCGCGCGCCGCCGATCCCGAACTGCGTCGATTCCAGCGCCATGTCGCCGACCGATCGCAACAGCAAGATCAGCATCAACAACTTTTTATAGTCGTAGATCAGCAGCAAGCCAAACAACAGCAGGGCCGGCAAGGCGGCCAGGCGACCGAACTGCCCGCCCATGACGTCGACAAACCCGGGGATGACGGCGCCGATGAGCAGGCACATTACGGCGATCCCCGATACCGTCAACAGCGGCATTCCGAACGGGTTTCTCAACCAGGCACGCATTGTGTATGACCCATGAAAGAATTAGGGAACGTCATCACGCAAGTTCCGGGGCAACGCTGATCCGGCGCTTGCCAGGAAGGCGTCGCGACAGCCAGTAGCGCACGGCGCTACGTTCGTCGTTTTCAGGCACGTGGGCGCTGCGAAAACGGCCGTATCGCCAGAGCAGCGCCGCCTCGTTGCGGGTCGAAATCATCTTGCGGAAGCGCAGTTCGCGTTCCAGGTCCGGGGACGCCCCGAAACCGCGCCGCAGCGCTCCGGCCATGGTCTCGAATTCAGCATCGAAGTTCATCTGGCCGTCGACATCGAGCAGCAGGCCGCCGTGATTGCAAAACGGCGCCGGGTCGAACCATGGCAGGCCGTGCAGCGCGCAGAACGACCGTGTCAGGAAACGCGAGATGACGAGCGAGAGTGCAACCTGGTCCGCATACCTGGTTGCACTGACGTTGTTTCCGTGCAGGCGGTAGCGTATCAGGCGCTGCGGAACGTTGGCACAGCGGCCAAGGACGGCCAGCTGCCCGAACAGGAAGTAATCCTCGGCCAGGTTGCTGACCTCGATGCTCTGATGCGCGGGCAACACCTTCAGGAAGTCAGCGCCATAACGCACACCAAGACGCGTCAATGCATCGAAGCGCAGCATGGCGGTCGGGTGCGCCACCGGATTGCGAAACAGGCTGGCCGCGCTGACACGCGCCACGCCCACCGGCATGTCCATATTGCCAAGATGCTGGCCGGTCGTGTCGACGAGTTCGGCCTGGCCACCGATGGCCACGCAGTCGGGCAGCGCCTCGAATGCGGCCAGCGTCACCGCCATCCGGTCCGGCATGCATACATCGTCGGCATCGTGGCGCATGACATATTCGCAATCGGCGATCTCGAGGCCGCAGTTCAGCAAGCCCGACAAGCCCTGCGCCTGCGGGAAGCTGTGCACTTCGATGCGCGCGTCGCGCACATGGCAGGCCTCGGCCAATTCACGGCTGCCATCGGTCGAGCCGTGGTCGAGCACGAGCAGCCGCCAGTCGGTCACCGTCTGCGCACGCACACTGTCGATCGCCTCGGCCAAAAAATCCTTGCCGTTTTTCACCGGCAGCAAAATATCAATTTTGGCCATTACTTACCTTATGTTGAATCACATGTCTCCGATCATCCGTCCGCTGCTGGCGCCGCGCGGCCATGCCATCGATCGCGTCTAGCACAGGGCCTGACGCACTGGAGAACTTGCGCGCAAACAGCACCTCGCGCTTGTCGCCGGGCGCATTATTGCTCTCGGAGTCTCGAACGACCGGCCCTTCGAATTGCGGCAAGAAACTGGCATCGAGCATCTCCGGACCGGTTTTGCCGGGCGCCCAGTGCGTGAACGTCAGGCTATGGCTGATGTGTGAGCGGAAGCGCGAATTCCACAAAATGAACTGTAAGTAAAACTCGTCGGGACAGTCGACGAACTTGCAGAAACGGTAGAGAGCCGGCTGCCGTGAGGTGACGTCGAGCACGTGATGCACCGCCTCGCCGGTCAGGCACCACCACTGTGACCCGGTGACCGGTTCACCGCCTGCAAGCACCTTTTCATAGTTACGCTCGGGCAGGATCTTGTTGAGCACACGCTGCAGCGGCCAGCGCAGCCGCGCAAGGGGTTTGCCTTTGCGAATCCAGACGCGCGTGATTCTCTCCAGGCGCTTTTCGTACCGGACGTTTGGCAGTGCAAACACTTCGATGAACTCGGTGTCGCGATGGTTAGCCAGGAACGCTTCGATATAGGCCGGCGTTTGCACCGGGTAGCAGGCGCCGCTCAGCAGTACGAAACGGTCGAAGCCGCCCGGCGCCGCTGCTGCGCACCGCATCAATTCCAGCGTCGCATCGACGAGCGAGATGTCGCCCCAGCCGCAGTTGACACGACGCTCGCAGAACGTCACGGCCGACCCGAGTGATGCGAACGCGTTGATATCCGACTTGGCGTCGAGGTGCACAAAAAATGCCGCCCCTGGCGCTGCCAGACGCTGTACCAGCCGCTGGAGGTGCGCGGGATCGTTATGCGCCAAGATCAGATAGGCAATCCGCACGGTCAGACCTTCACCAGTTGCACCAGATCGCTCTCGCCGGTCCATTCAGCGATGTACGTGGAATTCTTGCCGTAGCTGTTGTCGATCACGGTGTTCTTCTTGTCCATCAGGCACGACAGGATATGGCCGTGCAGGCGGTCGGTGACGATATGGTCGTGGCGCGAAAACAGGGCCACCGCCCGGGACGAGAAACGCTGGGCGACCGGCACCCAGTACCACGGCCCCAGGCGTTTGCGGAACGGTTGCCAACCATACTTGATGAAACCGCCCTGCATGCGCCAGCCAAAGGCGATCAGACGTTTTTCCTCGCCCACCACTTCGACCCAGTCCGTGCGGGTGTCGAAGCGCAGATCCTTGAGCGACTCCGGCACCACAGGCTTCTCCACGTCCACGCGTTCGATACGCAGCACCCCTTTTGCGCTGTTGTCGCTCTTGATGGGATACAGCTGGTGCGCCATGTCCGGCACCAGATAGACGTGATCCGAGAACAGCGCGGCGAGTTGCTGCGACACCCGGTCGCGAATGAAAATGTGCACGTCGGGATGGCGACGGAACACCGCCGCCGAGCGGTCGCGCTTTTCTTCACTCGTGAAGAATATGGTTTGCGGCAGCATCACGATGCGGTTATTCGGGAAACGCGTGATGATCTCTTCACGCAGGTCGTTGATGTTCGAATACAGGTCGCCGAAGTTGCCGCCGCCGTGGAACACCAGGATATCGCCCGGCTTGACCCACGCCGGATCGAAGCCCCACGACGTCGACGTCGTCTTCGGCGACAGGTTCTTTTTCTTGAAGAACGCAAGCGTGCCCTGCATGATCAACAGATCACCGATATTGTCGTGCATCGGGATGTCGATGTAATGAAAATCTTTACCAATCAACAAATCATGAATGATGTCGTGTTTTTTTTGCAGTTCTGACATCATCAAGCGGTGGTTTTTCAAGGTAGCTCCGAAAAATGCGATTTATTTGGAACGCGTCAGCAGACGGCGCATAAGGTCCAGGTCTTGTCGCGTTGGGATAAAACCGGGCATCGGCTCCTTGAGCCGGGTAACGCCAAGGTAAAGCGTCGTGACCAGGCGCAGGCACGCACCGCACAGCATCAAGAGCGCCAGGTAGACATAGGTGTTCTCGCTCGGCAAGAACGGGATCGCGATCAGCACCGGGACAATCGAAATCAACTGGCGCGCCAACACCAGCCCCGGCTGGCCGGCGGCGTTGAAGCGCTGCGCGAGGGTCCAGCTGGCGCCGCCAATCACGCACTCGAACAGCAGAATGGCGAACGGCAGGGTCATCGCGGCGAAGGATTTGCCGTAGACCAGGCTCAGGGCCCACGGCGATACCGCCGCGATCACCGTCGCAATCGCCAACAGCGGCAAGAAGCTCACCCGAAACGCGTTGCGAACGGCCTGGCCCAGTTGTTGTTCATCGCGACCGGCAAAGCGCGAAAACAGCGCGACCGAGATCGCGTCCTGCACGGCGCCGATCATCCGCGACGTGGAGAACGCCAGCATGTAGTAGCCGTACTCTGCAATCGTTCCGCGGTTGAGCAGGAAGATCTTGTCGAAGTTCAGCAGGAACAGGCTCAGCATGCCAATGCCATGCTGGTGAAAACCGTAGCGCATGACAAACCACGGCCGCACCGGTTCCTTGACCTCCACCTTCAACTGCCAGATCCGGTGCTTGCGCGCCCACCACAGACCCATGACGGTGACGCTGATCAGCATCAGAACCTGTGCGAACAGGATCTGCTCGAACGACACCACGTCGAACCACAGCACCAGCGGCAGCATCAGCACCAGGTTCCCGAACACCTGCGTGAACCGCATGATGTTAAAGAAATGGAGATCGGAATGCAGTTGTGTGAGTGAAAAGATATAGCTCTGGCTCGCCATGAACGCCGTGAATGCCAGGATCAGCCACGTGAAGCGGTGCAGCTGCACCTCGTCGCTCAATCGCAAGCCCGCGACCGCCAGGCCGGTGGCAAGGATGCAGATGCTCAGCAGCGCGCCCAAGAAGAAGCGCAAGTAAGGAAAACGTCTGGCCGCGCCAAAATGGTAGACATAGCTGCTGCCCATGCCAAACTGCGCCACGCCAGCGGAGATCGAACCGATCAGGATGGCCGCCGACAGCAGGCCGCGGCCCTCAGGACCCAGGATGCGTGCGGTGATGACGGACGAGATGAAGCCCACCACGGTCATGCCCATGGTGGTCATCAGGGTCTTGCCGAACGCTCGCGAAATCCCCGGCATCGGTGAGGCAGCCGCGCTCATGCCCCCGCCCCTGGCGCCGTGGCGGTCAGGGTGTTCAAGCAGGGACGAATGAAACGGCTGATGGTCATCGTCATGGATCAGTACTCGTTGAGTACGGTTCCCACCAGATGCACGCGGGCATCGGTCAACAACCCGACCAGCTCGCGCATCTTCTTCAACTGGCTGGCGTCCTGGTGCGCCACGATCACGGCGGCGCCGGCGCGGCTGGCAACCAGTTGCGCGTCAGAATAAGCATCGCCCGCCGGGGTATCGATCAGGATCACGTCGTAATCGGCAGCCAGATCGCGCAGCAGGCGGCCAAACGCTGGCAGGCCCAGCAGTTCGGAAGGATTCGGCGCCGCTGCGCCGGCCGTCAGTACCGACAGGCCGGACAGCGCGGGCACGCGCTGGATCGCTTCCGTACCGCTGCGCCCGGCCAGGATGGCCGCCAGGCCGGTACGGCTATCCAGTGCAAACAGCGCATGCTGGCGCGGTGCACGCAGATCGGCATCGATCAGCAAGGTGCGCTGATGCTGCTGCGAGAACACCACAGCCAGGTTGGCCGCAAGGAAGCTGCGGCCATCGCCGGCTTCGGCGCCGGTGATCGCCAGCGCGCGGCGCTCGGGGCCGGTATCGAACCAGCGCCACATCAGCTGGTGACGCAGCGCGCGCAGCGCTTCGACCCGCGCCGTGAACGGCTCGTAGGCCGCGATCACTTCATCGCTGATGGCGCTCTGGCCAGGCAGCAAATACGCATATTCGTACTGGCGCGATAACGCCAGGTCAATGTCGGCCGGGGTCAACAGACCCAGCTCGATGGCCGCATCGCCAAAGCGCAGCTTGCGCTCGAGCGAAAACCGCATCACCTTGTCGGCGTCGACGGTCGACAGGCGGCCGCTGCTCACCAGGATGGCGCCAATGGAGTCATCTTGCTGGCGGCTGGCGCCGCGCTCGTTGCGCTCCGGGTCGGCGGCAAACGCGACGGATGAAATAGTGGAATTCATGGTTGACGCTCCAATCTAGACGGTAGGCTGATGCGCCGGATTGCCTGCGCGACCGCCACCAGGCGGTCCCGTAAGCACTTTTTTCTTCTTGACGGCGACACGCGGCTTGCCGATCACGCCCAGCAGCGGCAGGTCGAACGCGTCGGCCAGGTGGGATGCGGAACGGATGCGCGTGTCCAGCAGTTCCAGGACCAGCACGGCGCCCAGGCCAAAGATGGTGCCGGCAACGATGGCCAGCGCAATATTGATCAGCATGCGTGGACCGGACGCGTACAGCGGCGGCGTCGCGGCGGTCAGCACGGCGATATCGGCCTGCTTGGACTCGCCTTCCAGACTGATCAGGTTCAGGCGCTGGCTTGCCGCCTCGTAGGCACGGCGGGCGTTTTCCGTTTCATTGGTCAGGACGTCGAAGCTGTTGCGCGCACCGTTCAGGGCTTGCACCTTGGCTTTTTGCGCCGCCACGGCCGCGCGCAGCTCGCCTTCGCGGCGCTGCGTGATGTCGGCGGTGGCGACCACGCTGTTCGACGAACTGCGGATCTGCGCCTGCAGGTTCGAACGCAGCTTGTCGACTTCCGACTTGGCGGCGATGTACTGCGGATGGTTCGGCGATAGACGCTGCGCGGTGTCGGCCAGCTTGGCCTCGGCCAGCGACAGGCTGCTTTGCAGGGTCTGGATCAGCGGATTGTTCATCACGTCCGGCGAGTTGCCGGCATTGCCCTCCACCTGGCGGCGGCGCGACGCTGCGTCCATGCTCTGGCTCTGCACCATCACGAGCTGGTTCGACAGTTCGTTCAGGCGCGTCGTCTCGACGTCCAGGCGGTTGTCCGCGCTG
Organism: Massilia aurea; assembly: GCF_040790145.1. Classification (GTDB taxonomy): domain Bacteria; phylum Pseudomonadota; class Gammaproteobacteria; order Burkholderiales; family Burkholderiaceae_D; genus Telluria; species Telluria aurea_C. Next base: position 105,301 of record NZ_JBFMMP010000001.1, on the reverse strand, counting down.
TAGATATCGTTTTCTTTCTGGTAGGCCGACAGACGCTTTTGCGCCTGTTCGTAGCGATCACGCAGGGTCTTGATCTGGCTCGTGATGTAGCCGCTGGCGCGCTGCACTGGATCGGTCTTGAGCTGCACGCTCACGTCGAGGTAGGCGTTGGCAAACGCATTGGCCACCGTCGAGACATACTGCGGGTCGCTGCCACGGAAATTGATGGACAGCACGCTGCTTTCGCGCGCCGGCACCACGTCCAGTTTGGTCAAGAGGCCGTCGGCGACCCAGTCGCGCACCGTGCCGCGCCCGCCGGTGGCTTCCTTGAATGCCGCCTGCGTTTCGGGTTTGTTTGCCAGCCCAAGGTCGTCGACCACTTTCAGTGCGACGCTCTTGCTGCGGATGATATCGACCTGGGTGGCGATATAGCCGGGCATCAGCTGGGCCGGCGCGCTCAGGCCGGTCACGGGATCGACGCCCTTGTAGTTCACGACCATCGACACCCCGGCCGTGTAGGTCTTCGACTGCATCAGGCTGATCGCCACGGCGCCGAGAATGGTCATGCCCAGCGCGAGCAGGACGATCTTGTAGCGGGCGCGCAAGGCGAGTAACAACTGGCTTGGATTCATGATTGGCTTTCGATGACGTGCAATGACACGCGCGCGGCGCGCTCAGCGGCTGGGCAAGGCGTGCGGTTCAAAACAGGCTTTCCTTGACGTACACCACATCGTCCGGCAGCAACAGATCGTCGCCCTTTACGGAAACGATCTGCAGCTTGCCCTGTTCGTCGCGACGCTTGACGCGCAGGCCGCGTTCGGTGCCGCGCGGGGTCAGGCCGCCGCCGGCCGACAGCGCCTGCAGCACGGTCATCTGGCGCTCGAGGCGCAGCATGCCCGGCTTCTGGACTTCGCCGTAAATGTAGAAGCGCGGCGCGCGCTCGACAAAGATGATGTCGCCGCCCTGCACGTCGAAGTTGCTCGTCATGTCGGCATTCTTCATCAGTACGGCAGTGTCGACCTGCTCCTTGCGCACCTTGCCGTCACGCTTGCGGATCACGGTGACGACGTCGCCGCCGTCGGGGCCGATGCCACCGGCAAGCGCCAGCAAGTCCAGCACGCTGCGGCGGCCATCGATCGGATAGCGGCCGGCGCGCGTGACCTGGCCCAGCACCGACACCTGCTGGCTGGTCAGCGCCGTGATCAACAGGTTGACCTGGGGCTTCTTGACGAAGCCGCCCCGCTCGAGCATGGTGGCGATATTCGCTTCCGCGGCGGCCGCCGACAGGCCGGCCACGGGAACCTGGCCGACCAGCGGCATGGTGATGAAGCCTGCTTCACTGACACGTGTTTCCACCGTCAGGTCGGGATTGCCGAACACGGAAATCTTGACGACGTCGCCGCCGCCCAGCACCATCTCATCGGCGTACGCACTGCCACTTCCCCACGCCAGTAATGCGGCGAAGATCCCAAGCAAGATTCGTTTCATATTCTGCGGATTCCTTTTACCAAGTGTCGTTGCTGCTGCGATTCATTGAAATTTTACCAAGGAAAATTGCCTTTTGTGACATTTTACTTAGCAAAAATTCATTCAATTAAATTCCAGGATCGCACTGAGGGCGGCGCCGTTCGCCTTGAAGCTCCTGGTGCCAGCGATCACGCTACCGGCGCGCTCGTCCCGAAATGCGGTCGCCTTGAGCGTGATGCTGCGCAGCGGCTTGTAGATCAGGCCCACGGAGTGCGTCTTGCTGCTGTCGCTGGTCGACGTCCAGCCCATCTGCGCGCCGGAGCCGCCATAGGGTGAGAATGTCCGGTCTTCGTGCTTCAGGTCGACAACGCCCTGGATTTTTTCGGAGAAATCCCAGGTCATCGCGGCGCTCGCGCCGTCATTCAGGGCGCTGTCGATCAGCGCGCCGTCGATGGCGGAAAACTCGCGCCAGGCCTGCCCTGACAGCTTGATGCGCCCGGTCGGCGCCCAGTTGACAATCAGGCGCGCGTTCGTGCCGCTCTTGGCGCGCTCGATATCCGATTTCTGCTTGCGCTGGACCCAGCCGCCGAGAAACAGAACCTGCGTGCGCCCCGATGCCAACCACAGCACATTGAGTTTCGCCTCGTCCTGGATGTAGCCGTTGGCAAACAGATCGGTGCCGCCGAACGATGACCGGAACGGATACTTTCCCTCGAGCCGGCGCAATTGCACGCCGACCGTGCTGCCGCTGCGGGCCAGATAATCGACACCTGTCAATTTGGCTTCTTCCGTACGGGCGCTCGTGCGCTGGGATGCCAGATCGTAGGAGAATTCATCCTTGGCATAGCCGGCATGCCAGCGCCAGCTCGAATGGAAACGCCAGCTGCCGTCCGCGTAGCGCCGCTTGCTCGTGCGCAGATTGCGCTGATCGGAATTAAAATCGGAAAATGACGGCAGCTCCTGCACGTAGCGGCCGCCAATATGACCCTCGAAGTTCCTGGCGACGAACCAGTGCCAGTCGCCCCGCAGATTCTTGCGTGTATGGTCCAGCTGGCGATTGTGATCGAATTTGACGGACACCGCTTCCGCAATACCGCTGAATAACTGGCGACTGACGGGGAGTTCGAACCGGGTCCCGCCACCTACCGTCCGGGCGGTATCGGAACCGCCATTACTGCCCCGCGTCTGCCCTTCGGGCGTGCGGAACAGATTGTCGTCATGATCGATACCCGCCTGGACAAACGGCTGGAATGTGTCTGACAACGCGGGCATGCTAATCGCTGAGCACATCAATGTCACCAATCCCGCTCTTAATAGCGTCACGAAAGAAGCGTCGCCCGGCGACTGGCGTAACGAGACATTAGAAACCGACCATCCATCATTTTTGCCGCTCTGCGTTAAAACCAAGACTCATCCAATCCGAGAATATATTCACTCGCCAGCACGCCAATCGCGCTGTCAACGTCTGGCCAGTACTCAATATGCAGTCTTGTGAAACCACACTGCAAACGCCGTCATGACGAGAATCTTCAAATCCAGCATCAGCGACCAGTGCTCGATGTAATGGAGATCATGCTCGACACGACGCTGCATTTTATCAAGCGTATCTGTTTCCCCTCGGAATCCATTCACCTGTGCCCAACCGGTGATGCCCGGCTTGACGTTGTGGCGTGCGTAATACTCGGAAATGATCGCGCCGAATTCCAGGTTGTGCTTAATGGCATGAGGGCGCGGGCCGACGATCGACATATGGCCAAACAGCACATTGAACAGCTGCGGCAACTCGTCCAGACTGCTGCGGCGCAGGAAGCTGCCAACGCGGGTGATCCGGGTGTCATTCCTGGTGGCCTGCTTCACGTCCGTACTGGCGCAGTCGCCGGCCTTCATCGAGCGGAACTTCCAGACTTCGAATTCCTGGTTATTGAAACCATGGCGGCGCTGCTTGAAAATCACGGGGCCGGGACTATCGAGCTTGACGGCGAGCGCGCAGATCGCCAGTACCGGGCTGACCAGCAAAAGCAGAATGCTGGAGATCACGAGGTCTTCGATCCGCTTGAGGCGTCCCATTTGCTCGCCGATGCGACTATTGGCAATCGTCAGGACCGGCACCCCCGCGAGGCGCTCCATATTAATCGATGGGAATTGCCACACGACGTTGTTCGGCACCAGGTCGATCCGGACCGGGACGGTGCGCAGTTTCTTCAGCAGCGCCTCGACGCGCTCCGTCGCCAGCCAAGGTAGCGCTACCACGACACGGTCGACAGGATTGGAACGGATATAGTTGAGCATCGTGCAGGTCGAGCCCAGAATATGGGGAAGCAGCGACGCAGGAACGCCGCGCTCGATCCGGTCATCGAAGATGCCGAGCACCTTGATATTCGAGTGGCCGTTACGCTTGAGCGCATTGACAATCAGTTCGGCGCGTTCGTTGGCGCCGACAATGATGATCGACTCGTCGAGCATGTTTGCCAGGCGTGCGCGGTAGATGACCCGCGTGAGCACGAGCCGGTTGGCCAGCAGCAGGACAAACCAGGCGCAGGCGCTGGTCGCCACCCACACGCGCGAATACTCCGACAAGGTACCGGACAGGTAGCCCACGGTCAGGATCAGCGACAGGCCGCCCATGAAGCCCAGTCCGAGCGTGCTCAAGAGCGAGTTCAGCGACAGGATTTCGCGCTCTCGGTAGGCCTGCGCGCAATGCAGCGACACGATAATCACGAGCGTACTCAGATAAATGAAGAGGTGGCCGGGCGGTGTCAGCTTGGCATCCAGCCCGAAGCGCACGAAAAAGCCACCGAAGCCTGCGAACAGCAAGACCACGATATCGGAGAGCTTGAGGAGGTTGATGAAGAACGGCAGCCAGTATCTGGCCGACGATTGCGCTCGGGGCTTTTTCAGCAACGAGCCGATGTCGCCGGCCGCATCGCGCGGAAGATGTTCGCCGTGTTTGCCTACGACGGCAGCGGGATCAAAGTTGTTCATCGTGACAGATCCAATCACTAATAACTGAATAAATTGCACTGCTGTTTTAAGACAGGCACCGAATTGCGCGCCCACTTGGCGAGTCTGCGGAAATCATCGATGGAAGCAAGATATGCAAGTGCTCGACTGTTTCCGGAGAATCGCTATTCAGCGCCGCAAGATTGTATTTTTTGACTCCTGATCGCCATGATCTCGCCGTCCGGCGAAACGATTGCTGCGTCACGCCTTATGGTGCAGCGCCGCGTAACAGATTCTGCCTGGAAACAGGAAAAATGAAACTATTCCATGCTGCGAAACAGAAAATAAAGCTTGGATTTGCTGATTTAGGTCAACACGTTAATTAAAACTATATGCTAATTTTCTCGAGATGTCAGCCGATTTGACGCGATGCAGCAAAATATTGTAATTATTTTAAGCAATACGCATTTCATTCCTGCAAATCAAGTTTCGTACGCGCTTTATTTCCCTCGAAATCGAAACGTTTTAAATCGCCGATATCAATCGGTCGCTCGCCTTGTCGATCGGCATAACGACTCACGCTGGCACCGCGCGCCAGACTGTTGTCAAGACGGCGCCGAACTGCCAGTTTCTGCCTGTTGCCCATCGATAAACCCCCTGGATGTTGGTATCATGCAAGGTCTTCATTACCGCACGACGACAGGACATCCATGTACGACTCTCACGCAACCACCTTCGCGCGCACGCCGTCATGATTGCGCAGCTGACCCTGGTGGTGGCCGTTGACCTGGACAACGGCATTGGCATCGACAACCGCATGCCCTGGCACCTGCCGCAAGACCTGGCGCACTTCAAGCGCGTCACGCTTGGCAAACCGGTGATCATGGGTCGCAAGACGTTCGACTCGATCGGTCGCGCCCTGCCCGGCCGGCGCAATATCGTCATCACCCGCAACGCCGACTGGTCGCACGACGGCGCCGAGCGCGCGGCATCGCTTGCCGCAGCCATTGCGCTGCTGGACGGCGCGCCAGCAAGCATCATTGGTGGCGCGCAGATCTTCAACGCATCGATGGACCTGGCTGACACCATGATCGTCACGCACATCGATCACCGCTTCACCTGCGACACGTTCTTCCCCACGATCGACCCCACCGTGTGGCATGAAACCGCGCGCGAGACCCACCACGCCGGCGAGCAGGGTTTCGATTACGCCTACGTCACCTATCAACGCAGCGAACAACGCAGCAGCAAGGACACACCATGAGCGACATGCTTCGACCACCTGGATCGCGCGGCGGCGACGGCTTCGCCGGCCGCATCGCGGTATTGATCGCGGTGCTGGCCACGGTGGGTACGCTGTTCGCGTTCCTGGGCACCTCGTCGCACAACGACGCCAGCCTGTTCAAGACGACGGCCGCGATGGAGAAGACCAGCGCCGCCAACGCCTGGGCCCATTACCAGGCCAAGTCGAGCCGCCAGAACCTGGCCGAACTGGCCGCGACGCTGCCCGGTGTCGACACTGGCCGCTATAGCCAGGATGCCGAGCGCTATCGGCTCGAGAAGGAAGTCATCCGCAAGGACGCCGAGCGCTGGGAAGCATCGTCGAGTGAATGGAACAAGCGCTCCGAAGAAGCGCTGCACCGCCAGCGGCAGTGGGCCGCAGCGTCGGTGGCGCAGCAGATCGCGATCTCGCTGGCGGCCATCACGCTGCTGGCGCGCCGCACCTGGCTGCTCACGCTCACCGGCGCCGTGGCCACCTTCGGCATCACGCTCGGGCTGTTCGCTTTTTTGCACGACAGCACCACTGCTCTTTCGCCCGTGCCCTTGGGCGCCGCGCTGGCTGCCGCACTGCTGACCGAAGGGATCCGGCGCGCCGGGCGCCGCTTCGGGAGCTAGGGTGCGACACCGATCCGCCTGAGTGGCTAATCTAGCAAAAAACCTGCACCGGAACCCGCAATTTCTGCGAAAATCCGCTTCTCATTTTCTACGGTGCCGTGCGCGGCGGCCCTGCCCCACTTCGGAATGATCCGCTGTGGCGCGGCCGCTCCGTACGGCGCTTCGCTTTGGAGCTGTCCATGAAATTTCGTTTCCCCATCGTCATCATCGACGAGGACTTCCGCTCGGAGAACACCTCCGGCCTTGGCATTCGCGCCCTCGCGGCGGCGATGGAACAAGAAGGCATGGAGGTCGTTGGCGTGACCAGCTATGGCGACTTGTCGCAGTTCGCCCAGCAGCAGTCGCGCGCATCCGCGTTCGTGCTGTCGATCGATGACGAGGAATTCGGCAGCGGCTCGCTGGAGGATACCGATTCGGCGCTGGTCGGCCTGCGCGCCTTTGTGAAGGAAATCCGCCACAAGAACGCGGACATCCCGATCTACATCTATGGCGAGACGCGCACCAGCCGCCACATCCCGAACGATGTGCTCAAAGAGCTGCACGGCTTCATCCACATGTTCGAAGACACGCCCGAATTCGTGGCGCGCCACATCATCCGCGAAGCCAAGGCATATCTGGACAGCCTGGCCCCGCCGTTCTTCCGCGCGCTGGTGAACTACGCCTACGACGGTTCGTACTCGTGGCACTGCCCCGGCCACTCGGGCGGCGTCGCCTTTTTGAAGTCGCCGATCGGCCAGATGTTCCACCAGTTCTTCGGCGAGAACATGCTGCGCGCCGACGTCTGCAACGCGGTCGAAGAACTCGGCCAGCTGCTCGACCACACCGGCCCGATCGCCAAGTCCGAACGCAACGCCGCGCGCATCTACGGCGCCGACCATTGCTACTTCGTGACCAACGGCACCTCGACCTCGAACAAGATGGTGTGGCACTCCACCGTCGCGCCGGGCGACATCGTCGTGGTCGACCGCAACTGCCACAAGTCGATCCTGCACTCGATCATCATGTGCGGCGCGATCCCCGTGTTCCTGATGCCGACCCGGAACAACCTGGGCATCATCGGCCCGATTCCGCTGTCCGAGTTCACGCCCGAATCGATCGCCCGCAAGATCGAGGCCAATCCGTTCGCCCGCGAAGCCGTCAACAAGAAGCCGCGCATCCTCACCATCACCCAGTCGACCTACGACGGCGTGGTCTACAACGTCGAGACGCTGCGCGAAATGCTGGACGGTAAAATCGACACGCTGCACTTCGACGAAGCGTGGCTGCCGCATGCGACCTTCCACGACTTCTACAAGAACATGCACGCGATCGGCCAGAACCGCCCGCGCGCAAAAGAGTCGATGATCTTCTCGACCCAGTCCACGCACAAATTGCTGGCAGGGTTGTCGCAGGCGTCGCAGGTGCTGGTGCGCGAATCGCAGGCGGTCAAGCTCGACCAGGATGCCTTCAACGAGGCTTACCTGATGCACACCTCGACGTCGCCGCAGTACTCGATCATCGCCTCGTGCGACGTCGCCGCCGCGATGATGGAAGCGCCGGGTGGCACCGCACTGGTGGAAGAATCGATCCTGGAAGCGCTGGACTTCCGCCGCGCCATGAAGAAGGTCGACCAGGACTTTGGCACCGACTGGTGGTTCCAGGTCTGGGGCCCGGACAAATTCTCGGAAGAAGGCATCGGCACCCAGGACGACTGGATGATCCGCGCCGAAGAATCGTGGCACGGTTTTGGCGACCTGGCGCCGGGCTTCAATATGCTCGACCCGATCAAGGCCACCATCGTCACGCCAGGCCTGGATTTGTCGGGCCAGTTCGGCGACACGGGCATTCCGGCGTCGATCGTCACCAAGTACCTGGCCGAACACGGCGTGATCATCGAGAAGTGCGGGCTGTACTCGTTCTTCATCATGTTTACCATCGGGATTACCAAGGGCCGCTGGAATACCCTGGTGACGGCGCTGCAGCAGTTCAAGGACGACTATGACCGCAACGCGCAGATGTGGCGCGCAATGCCGCAGTTCGCCGCGGCCAATCCGCGCTACGAGACCCATGGCCTGCGTGACCTGTGCACCGAAATCCACACGTTCTACAAGTCGCGCGACGTGGCGCGCCTGACGACCGAGATGTACCTGTCGGACATGATCCCGGCGATGAAGCCGTCGGATGCGTTCGCGCACATGGCGCACCGCAAGATCGAGCGCGTGGCGATCGACGAACTCGAAGGCCGCATCACGGCGATCCTGCTCACGCCGTATCCGCCGGGCATCCCGCTGCTGATCCCGGGCGAACGTTTCAACCGCACGATCGTCGATTACCTGCGTTTTGCGCGTGACTTCAACGAGCGCTTCCCGGGCTTCGAGACCGACGTGCACGGCCTGGTCAAGCGCGAGGTCGATGGCAAGCGTGGCTACTTCGTCGACTGCGTGCGGCAGGACGACGCGTAAGACAAGAGCGCTCGTCATTCGAGAGCGCAAAAAAAGGCCCGGAGCGATCCGGGCCTTTTTCTTCATGACGCGATGTGGCGGGGAGACCGATGCTGCATCGTGCTGATGTTACCAGGATCCGTTAACCCGTCGTTCCCGCGAAGGCGGGAACCCAAGTTTCTCCGAGCCGCCGAACGCCCATGTGCTAGTAGCGGCATACAAGGCTTGGGTTCCCGCCTGCGCGGGAACGACGTGTCGGCGGCAGAAGATGCGGCGCGCCTGCAGCAGGCCACCGGCCTGTCACATCAGGTCTTCGGCAGCGTCACGCCGCTCTGGCCCTGGTACTTGCCGCCGCGGTCCTTGTACGAGGTTTCGCACACTTCGTCGCTCTCGAAGAACAGCACCTGCGCGCAGCCTTCGCCGGCGTAGATCTTGGCCGGCAGCGGGGTCGTGTTCGAGAATTCGAGGGTCACGTAGCCTTCCCATTCCGGTTCGAACGGCGTCACGTTGACGATGATGCCGCAGCGCGCGTAGGTCGATTTGCCAAGGCAGATCGTCAGCACGTTGCGCGGGATGCGGAAGTACTCGATGGTGCGCGCCAGCGCGAACGAGTTCGGCGGGATGATGCAGACGTCGCTCTTGATGTCGACGAACGAATTGGAATCGAAATTCTTCGGGTCGACGATCGTGCTGTTGATGTTGGTGAAGACCTTGAATTCATCGGCGCAGCGGATGTCATAGCCGTACGACGAGGTGCCGAACGAGATGATCCGGCGACCATCCTGCTCGCGCACCTGCTGCGGCTCGAATGGCTCGATCATGCCAGTGCTTTGCGCCATGCGGCGGATCCAGTTGTCGCTCTTGATAGTCATTTGTGGTTTCCAGCAGGGAGAAAATCACGCGATTTTACGCGAAAAGGGGCCGCTCGTGAGCCTATGGGAATGAATGATTGTGAGCTTCACAATGTATCGCTACTATAAGTCACCAACCAACCTGGGAGATACGCATGCACAATGCAATGAAAGCCACGCTGGCTGCCTGTCTGACGGCGCTTGCCGCTTGCACGACACCGCCGCCGACGCAGCCGGTGAACACGCCCGCCGCAACGGCGCCCGCCATCGCGGCAGTCGTGCCCGAAGACCAGTTGATGACTGGCTCGCGCATCCCGCAGCGCAAGAGCACCGACCGCATGCTCAAGACCGTCGGCGCCCAGGATGCGCGCGATGCGATGGACAGCGCGCTGCAACCATTGAACTCGAACCCTTGACGGCGTCGTTAGCGCGGGTCCGGTGCCCCGGACTGGCGCAACAAGCTCTGCACCATCGCATGCGTGAGCCGCGCCGTTTCGGCCGGCTTCTCCAGCGGATACAAATGCCCGCCTTCGATCATGACCAGGTGCTCGCCCACCAGCTTGCGCGTGGGCGCCAGCCCGGCGCGGCGCATCTCTTCGGACTCGGTCCCGGCGATGAAGCCGACCGGCACCGGGAACGGCGCGCGAATCACGGCGCCCATGTGATGCGGCAGCGTTTGATAAATGGCCGATTCGACGTCGCGCCTGAAGCGCAGCGTGACGCCCTCGGGATGCGGCGCCAGGCCATGCTCCATATAATCGTCAAGCGCGCCCGGCGCCCAGGCCTGGAAGATCGACTTGGCGTTGAAGTGGCGGTAGGCGGCGTCGCGGTCCGGCCAGCGTTCGCGCCGCTTGTATGAGAAGCGCGCGGGCGAAAGCCGGCCGCCCCACCCTGCCAGCTTGGCCAGGCGCCAGGCCAGCGCGCGCCAGCCGGCCACCACGGGCGAATCGAGCATCACCACGCAGCGCGCCAGGTCGGGCCGGCGCCGCGCCGCCATCGTGCACAGCGCGCCGCCCAGCGAGTGGCCTACCAGGATCGCCGGCTGGCCATACCCTTCCAGGTGCGCGATCAGTTCATCGGCCAGCGTGTTCCAGCCGTCGCCGACCGGGTAGCGCGGATCGTGGCCGTGCATGTCGAGCGTGCGCACGTCGTAATGCTCGGCGAGCAGCGCCAGCAGGCGGTTGTAGGTGCCGGCCGGGTAACTGTTCCCGTGGGCGAAGTGCAGCAGCGGTTTGGACATGGATGGGGAGCGGTGGCCGGTTTCAGCGGCCTATTGTAATGGCGCGCACCGCCCCGGCGCCGATCTTTGGTACAAATTTTACATGCTGACACCTACTGTCAGGGTGGCGTTGTAGCCCTGGCTCGCCGTGCCGGTGACGCTTGCCATCTGCAGCGCCGTGCCATCTGAAAACACGTTGTCAGTGGCGAAGCTGATGCGCGCCAGGTTACTCACGCTGCTCGCATAGCCGCTGCTGGTGTAGGCCTCATTGGTGATCGCCAGCGGGAACGCGAACTGCGACGTCTTGATGCGGTTGGCCGCGCTCGTCGATTTGGCCAGCGTGGGATACACCTCGAAGTGCACGTGCGGCATGCGCCCCTCGTAGCAACCCGGGAAGATGGTGGTAAACGTGACATAGCCTTCGCTGTCGGCTTCCTGCACGCCGCGCAGATAATTTTCCCCCACGATGCCATTGCTGTACATCGAATAGCCGCCTTCGCGCGTGCAGTGCCACAGGTAGACGGTGGCGCCAGCGGCGGCCGCGCAGCCTTGCGCCACGTTCTCGATCTTCAGGCGAATGGTCAGTGGCACGCCCGCTGCGACGCCGCTGGCCCCGGCCACGCTGGCCCGGATATCGCTGCGCACGATGCCGGACAAGACCAGCGCATTGGCCACGCCGCTGGTATTGCGGTTGGTGCCGTCGGCCGGATACGGGCCGCCCGTTTCTTCGGGAATCACCGAACAGACCGCGCTGCCGGTGGTGCTGCCGGAGCCGGTCGTGGTGGTGGAGCTGGACAGGCCGAAGCTGTCGTCGGCGCTGCCGCCGCCGCAACCGGCCAGGGGCAATACGGCACTGCCCGCGCCGGCAAACAGCCAGCGCAGCGACTGGCGCCGCGTCGCCGGCTGGGCCAGCATTCGTGTCAGGTCGGCGCCGAGGCCCTGATGGTGATCGTCGTGCACGGACAGGCAATTACGAGGCGCGTTCATTGGCTGGCGCCTTCCTGCCTGGCTTTCTTGCGGGCGCGCTCGACGTTGCGGCCTTTGCCACGTGGCGCGTCAAGCTGCGCGCGTTGTTGCGGCGTCAGCACCGCCTTGAGCTGGGCGCGCGTTTGCAGGCGCAGCAGCTCCTGGTCGGCGATCGCCTGGCCCAGCGCCTGCGCAGCGGCAGACGCCGCGGCCTGGTCGAGTTCCGGCGTCTGCGCCACCTCGCGCAAGGATTCGTCGGCCTTGCGCTCGGCCATTTCAAGCGCGCGGCGCTTGGGCGCCTGGCTGTGCAGGATCGTGAAGACGCGGTCGTTCTGCGCATCGGTCAGGCCGAGGCCGCGCAGGAATGGCGGCGTCCCGAACGGGCCCGGTTCGCCGTCACGCTCATGCATCTGACCGAACGGCGGACCGTCGTGGTCCGGACCATCCGGTGGCGGCATGGCCTGGGCCAGGGCGGCGGGCGTGCCCAGGAGGCAGACCGAGAACGCGGTCGCGGCGCGCAGGCCGCTCAATTTTGAATGTAGTGTCATCGTGGACCTCGCGTAGTTGGAGTCGCCATTGTGTGGCGGCGCCGTGTAAAGCGCGTTGAAGGCAGGTAAATCCGGGTAAAGCGATGCAGACGACTTTGACGTGCTGCGCTATTCTGTCGACATGAATCACGTATTACTCATCGACGACGACGTCGAACTGGTTGGCATGTTTGCCGAATACCTCGAACAGGAAGGCTTTCCTGTCACCTGCGTGCACAATGGCGAGGACGGCGCGCGCGCGGCGCTGGCCGGCCAGTACGCCATCGCCATCCTCGACGTCATGATGCCGGGCGCGGGCGGCATCGAGGCGCTGCGCCAGATCCGCGCCGGCAGCCGCATGCCGGTGTTGATGCTGACCGCGCGCGGCGACGACGCCGACCGCATCCTCGGCCTCGAGCTGGGCGCGGACGATTACGTGGCCAAGCCGTGCACGCCGCGCGAACTGACGGCGCGCGTGCGCGCCATCCTGCGCCGCACCCAGGCCGCGCCCGACAGCGGGCCGGGCGTCGTGCTCAGCGTCGGCAAGCTGACCATGCTGCCCGAGCAGCGCCGCGCAACCTGGGACGGCCAGGCACTCGACCTGACCAGCACCGAATTCAACCTGCTCGAAGTATTGGCCCGCAATGCCGGGCGCCCGGTGAGCAAGAACGAATTGTCCGAGCAGGGCCTGGGCCGGCCGCTGGCGCGCTTCGATCGCAATATCGATGTCCACCTGAGCAGCCTGCGCCACAAACTGGGGCCGTTGTCCGATGGCCGCTCGTGCCTGCAGACGATCTACCGCCAGGGCTACCAGCTGATCAAGGAGTAGCATGGGCCGGCTGTTCTGGAAGTTCTTCCTGTGTATCCTGCTGGCGCAGGTGGCGGCGACGATCGGCGTGGGCGGCGCGTTCTGGCTGCGCGACCAGGCGCGCCAGCGCACGACGCCAGTGCTCGACAGCGGCCCGCCGGCGGCCATCGCCCTGGACGCCGCCGCCGCCACGCTGCGCCACGGCGGCTTGCCCGCCCTGCGCGGCCTGTTGCACGATATGCGGCGCCCGCAGCTGTTCGTGCTCGACGCGTCGCGCCGCGAACTGCTCGGCCGCACGGTGCCGGCCGAATTGATACATGAAGTCGAGCGCGAGTTGCGCAATGGCGCGCAGGCCGGCGAAGGCGCGGTGTGGCGCGGTGCGCGGCGCCTGGTCGCCCCAGGCGGCGAGGGCTATATCGCGTTCGTCTCGCGCGATTTCGGCCGCCAGATCGGGCGCAATGATGGTGCGCATGATGGTGCGCGTGATGGCGGCGGCCCCGATCCGCTGGCCCCTGCCCTCGACCCCGGCGCCCGGCGCCGCATCGGCCAGACCGTCGTGATCGGCGCCGCGGTGCTGGCCAGCCTGCTGTTCGCGGCGCTGCTGGCCTGGTATTTCTCGCGGCCCATCCGCGCCCTGCGCAGCGCCTTCGAGGCCGCCGCCGCTGGCGACCTCGCGCCCCGCTTCGGGCCGGGCTCGAAAAGCGGCGACGAGTTGATCGACCTGGGCCGCGACTTCGACCGCATGAGCGCGCGCCTGCGCGCGTTGATGGATGGGCAGCGCCGCCTGCTGCACGACGTCTCGCACGAACTGCGCTCGCCGCTGGCGCGGATGCAGGCCGCCCTTGGCCTGGCGCACCAGCAGCCCGACAAGGTCGGCATCACGCTCGAGCGCATCGAGCGCGAAAGCAACCGCATGGACAAACTGGTCGGCGAACTGCTGACGCTCTCGCGCCTGGAAGCCTCGCCCGACGTGCTGCGGCGCGAGCCGGTCGACCTGGTCGATCTGGTCGACGGCATCGTGGCCGATGCGCGCTTTGAAGCTGGGCAGGCCGACGGCGGCGCTGCACTGCAGCTGGCATTCGACGCCGGTGACAACGTCGGCGTGAGCGGCGACCCCGATCTGCTCTGGAGCGCACTCGAGAACGTGGTGCGCAATGCGGCCAGACATGGCGCGCCCGGCGGCATCGTGTCGGTGTCCGTGCGCGCTGTGGACGGCGTGGCACGGGTCGAGGTGCTCGATCGCGGGCCGGGCATCGCGCCAGACGATCTGCCGGCGATTTTCCAGCCGTTCTTCCGCTCTGGCGCTTCGCGCACCGGAGTCGATGGGCATGGCCTGGGGCTGGCCATCGCGCAGCGTGTGGTGCAGGCACATGGTGGCGAGATCGCGGCATCTAATCGTGAGGGCGGCGGTTTGCAGGTGACGATTACCCTGCCGCGCGCTTGAGCATCGCTTAGCGTCCGTGCCAATAGCGGGCGTGCGTGGCGCGGTAAGTCGCCACGGCCACGCCTGGGCCGAACGACAGCGTGACGGCGCCGCGCTCATCGGTGCGCAGACGCGCGATGCCCATCGCGCCATAACGTGCGTAAACCGCTTTCTGCGGGTGGCGATAACGATTGCGATGGCCCACCTGGAAAATACCCAACTGCGGCCCTACAGCGCTCAGGAACGCCGCGCTCGACGACGTGCCGCTGCCGTGGTGTGGCGCCAGCAGCACGTCGGCGCGCAGCCGTTTTGCATCGGTGCGCAGCAATGCCGCTTCCTGCGCCGCTTCGATATCGCCGGCCAGCAGGATCGCCTTGCCGCCCGCGCTGATGCGCAGCACGCAGCTGCGCGCGTTGGATTTCAGGCGTGGGTTGGCGTAGCTGGCGACATCGGGTCCGAGCATCTCGAAGCGCACGCCATCCCACGACCACGTCTGGCCGGCGCTGCAGCGGCCTGGCGATGTCGTCTTGCGCAGCAGGCCGTGGCCATGCGGCAGCGACGAGATCATCTGCCCTACCCGCAGCGTCCCTAGCACCGCGGCGGCGCCGCCCACGTGATCGAGGTCGCTATGCGAAATCACCAGCGCATCGAGCCGGCCGATGCCCCGCCCGCGCAGGTACGGCAGGATCACGCGCGTGGCGCCGCTCGCGCCGGGTGCATACAGCGGACCAGTGTCATACAGCAGGCGATGGTGCCGTGTTTCGACCAGCAGCGCCATGCCCTGGCCGACGTCGAACGCGGTGACGTCGAACTGGCCCGCCATCGGCGCGCTTGGCAACTGGGTCAGCAGCGGCGTCCATGCGGCCAGGCCCACCCAGCGCTGCGGCCAGCCGCGCGGCGCCAGCATCCACGCGGTGCCGGCCAGTGCCAGCACGAGGATCCATGGCGCCGGCGCCGGGGCGGTCCACACCGCGAACGCGGGCGCGGACAGGTGCTGCAAGGGCCACACCAGCCAGACGATCGCCAGGTGCGCGATGCCGAGCACCACGGCGGCCAGCGGCGACGGCAGCACGCTGCCCACCAGCGCCAGCGGCGTAACGAACAGGCTGATGACGGGGATGGCCACCGCGTTGGCGATCGGGCTGACCAGCGAA
Organism: Massilia aurea; assembly: GCF_040790145.1. Lineage (GTDB taxonomy): Bacteria > Pseudomonadota > Gammaproteobacteria > Burkholderiales > Burkholderiaceae_D > Telluria > Telluria aurea_C. Next base: position 89,651 of record NZ_JBFMMP010000001.1, on the reverse strand, counting down.
ACCTGGCCGAACAACAGGAGCGTCAGCGGCGCCAAGCCAAGCGTGACGGCCCACTGGGTGCGCGCGGCCACTGCCAGGCCGGCGCGCCAGCCGCGCGTGGGCACGCCCAGTCGCCCGCTGCACGCGTACAGGATCGCGGCCACCGCCCCGAACGACAGCCAGAAGCCGGGCCACAGCATCGCCCACGGATCGCGCAGCACGACCACGCCCAGCGCGAGGCACAGCACATGCGACATCGACGCGATGCGCCCGGTCCACAGCGCCAACGCGACGACCGCCAGCATATACAAGGTGCGCTGGGCCGGCACGCCAAACCCCGCCAGCAGCACGTACAGCAAAGCGACCGTGGCGCCGGCCAGCGCCGCCGCTTTCTGGGCCGGCAGGCGTAGCGGGAGGTTGGCAGCGGTCCAGAACGAGCGGCGCCACAGCCACGACATCGCCCACGCGGCCAGGCCCGCGAGCATCGTGATGTGCAAGCCGGAGATCGAGACGAGGTGACTGATGCCGGTTCGGTTGAACACGTCCCAGTCGTCCTGGTCGATGCCGCGCTGGTCGCCGATCACCAGCGCGACGATCACGCCGGCATACGGCTCGCCGTCCAGGACCGCCAGGATGCGGGCGCGCAGCCAGCCGCGCGCCCGCTCCACGGCGTAGCCCGCACCCGGGGTCCATGCGTCCAGGCGTTCGTTACGCTGGCCGGCCGGGCGCACGTAGCCTGTGGCGCGGATGCCTTGCCCGAGCAGCCACGCTTCGTAGTCGAAGCCATGCGGATTCGCGTTGCCGTGCGGGCGCTGCAAGCGTACGACGAGGCGCCAGCGTTCACCGGGGTGGCCAAAGGATGGGTCGGCGGCGGTAGCGCCGTACCATGACAGGATGATTTTCGGCGGCACGGTCGCGCCGGGCGTGTCGACCTGCGCCACGTCGAACTGGAAACGCACGCCGCCGTCGAAGCGGTGCGGCAGGCTGGCGATGGCGCCGGTGATGGCGATGTCGCGGCCTTCGTCGGTACTCGGCAGGGATTCGTGCAATGCCAGGTGGGCGAGCAATGCGGCCCAGCAGGCGCCGAGCAGCAGGCCGGCGACCAGCATCCGGACAATGCCGCGCAAGCACAGGCTGGCGGCGATGGCGCCACCGCTGCACGCCGCGAGAACGACCGGCTCGGGCAATGCTGACTGGGTTTGAATCCAGGCAGCGCCTGCGGCGAATGCGAGGATGGCGCTGCGCATCGGCTATCCGGTGGCGCTGCGTCGGGTGGCAGCGCGCGCTGGCGCCTGCCAGGCGGCTTGCCGTTCTGGCGTGACCACAGCGCTAGGATTCCTGGGCCTGCGGTTGATGCGCCGATGATCCTTCCATGGCGGCACTGGCGTCGCCATGCGTCGGTACGTCTGCGCGACGCACCAGGCGCCATGCGACCCGGCGCTGGACCGTTGCCGGCCGGTTGATCGAACGAGCGAGCATGCCCGCCGGGCCAGCGATGGTTGCCGGCGGGAGCAAGGCGCCTTGCGCGAACCAGCGGGTGCCGTCCAGTGCCTGAGACAGTTCGCAACGCCACCACCCGCTCACCGGGCACGGCGCGCCGGTGATGGCGACACTTTCGGCGACACTTCCGGCGACACTTCCAGCAACACTTCCGGCGAGCCCATCCGTCGGTCGATACTCGCCGTCAGGGCTGCCGGCGAGCTGGGCGTGGCCGGGAACGACAGGCAGCGCCAGCGACTGCAGCGGTGGCAAACGTTCGCGGGTCCGCTTGTCGACAAGTCGCCAGAACGTGCGGCTGGTAAATTCAAAGCTGGGTTGAACGCCACGCACTCTTTCCAAGAAAGTGCGCCGCGGAAGCAACAGCGCCTGCGGCATCCTGGCGCCCTTCGTGAGGAATTGTCGTTGACCACCAAGCACGCCAAAGCCCTTGCCGCCATCAGCGCACAGCCACCAGCCGCTAGCGGGACACTGTTCGCCTGCCGCTGCGTAAGTGCCGAGTGTTGTTGACGGCCTCTCGTCCGGGCTGGCGACTACAGGGTTGGCAGAGCGCAGGCGAATGCTGGTGGCGACACGGTGCCATAGCCCTATCGCGGCACCATCGGAGAGCGAGGAAGAGACGGGCTCGTAGTTGCCATGGCCGGTATTCATCCTGAAGACGAGATGTGGCGTAAGGACGTCGTCCTCGGTGCCGGCCACTTCCCACCAGAAGCTGTGGACGCGGGCCTCATTGTCTTCGACGACCAGTTCAACCAACTCTTCGCCGGCAAGTCCGCCGATCTGCCTGGGCGCCGCCCGCAGTCTTGAAATACGCATTCGCTGCGCTGCCGGCAAACCCTCGTCCGCCGCATCGGATCGCGCCAGCACGCCTTGCTGTTCCGGCTTGCCTCCGGCAGCGAGAATCAGCATGAACTCGATATCCGGATGACTCGGCAGGCGTGCAACCATCATGATTTGTTCACGCTGATCGGCGGTGAGTGGGTCCTGGAAGAAAGCGCGGTCGGTGCAGAATCCCGGCTCGGCAGGGATGCGGTTATCGGGATTCGCAACCAGCCTGTTGACCAGTCTGGGCAAATCGTCGACCCATTCGAGGCCGCGATCTTCGAACGACAGATCAATGCTGATGCCGCTGCCGTGCACCAGCGCCTCGACGGTGATGCCTTCGTCGAGATAGCGCTCGACGCCCAGCCCGTTGCCGCGTGTTCCTTCGACGACAGTGCGGCCATGTGTGAATATCTTGCCTGTCAAACCGTTTGCAGTGCTTACGTGCTTCACGGATTCAAGATTCTTGTGACCACCGGGCCGGTCTGGCGTCGCCGCAAGTTGCGTCTCGCGCGCGGCCACGCGTCTCTGGAACGCCTCTTCGGATTCGTCGAATGCCGAAATCGTGAAACCATCGACCCGAGTCTGGCTCAACTCGACTTGCGCTTCTTCTGGCATGTCGATCAGGAATCTTCCGACACACACTGTTTTCATCTTGTCAGTCATGCGCGCTACCTCGTGTTGGTCCTGGCGAACTACATCGCGTTGATCCAGGACCTTTCCCACTGCCCACGTGGCCACCAATCCGGCAAACAGGGCCCCGGCCAGCATATTCGCCAGCCTGCTCCGGAGCCGACCGGTCACGAGATCTCCTGGACAATCTTGGTAATCAATCGGAGGGTCAACATGAGCACATGCTCATTGTTGTACGCTCCCAGATGGTCGTGCCCCTCGGTTGCAAACACCTGCTTTACCTTGCCCGCGGGTCCGGCGCCGGATTGATGCGGCACGGTGCCATCGCCGCGCGTTTCCTGCTGATCCGGAGCGAACCGAAGTTCGCTCTTTTCCTCGACCAGCACGCGCCGCTGTCCGGTGGCGCTCTGCCCCATATAGCGCGCGGTCGCCAGGTTGGCGGGCGTGAGAGTTACCGCTGAACTGGTTTGCTGAAAAGCGACCCATCGAATCTGGCCGAACGACAGCTGCGCCTTGTCGTTGCCGTAGAAGGCATACGTATTCGGGTGGTAGTAATCCCCCAACTCTCTGTGGAATGCTTCTGCCGTGCTGACTGCGGCCCTGACCTCGGCTTCTATACCGCGCCGCTTCTTTACATACTGATCGGCTGGATCCGCAAGCCGTGGGTTAATCAAACGAAACCAGGATGTGAGGTCACGATACAAGTCGTAGGGATTCTGCAGGTTCGCATTTGGAAAATGCAATGCATCATATGGTTTGGTCTGGTACCCGCCTGCCGCCCGACTTTCGGCATGATTCATGACTGCCGCACCGCCCGCAAACCTGATTACACGCACGTGCAGCCATGGCGCCGGATACAGATGATTGGGCAAGAGTTCGAGCGCGCCGGGCGATGTCGCCAGCACGGGCGTCGTTTTTTCGGTGGTGGTCCCCAGGACCATTGCCAGCCCGGCCCCCTCGAGCTTGCCTAGCGGGTAACTCACGGGGTTGAACGGCTCGGTGCCGCAAGCAGTCCTGCGATAGGCTACCGGTGCGCCTAAAGCAGGCATCACCCCATGAATCACGCCAGCGATGTGATTCGGGATTCGCTTGGCACAAGCCCTGGCCACCAGGCCCCCCATCGAGTGGGTCACCAGAATCACCTTGGTGCATTCTCGCCTGGTACGCGTCCATGACGCGATAATCTGCAAGATGCGCTCTTCAAGCAGCGCCGCTGACGTCTTGCAGTCTTGTAGCCAGCAGTAGCCCGCCGCGTACACCGGAAAATAATACTGGGCATGTTTTACCAAATGGTCTTCGGTCAATGGCGGAAACTGTCGCAGGCCCCAGTGCTGCGGGTCGCAGTCCATCACGTCTTTCCAGTGCGGCTGGATGAAGCGTTGATTGCCCTGCTCGTCGAACCCGAACGTCTGATTCAGGCGCGTTTGCAATCCATACAGCAAGGCGCCATAAGAGGCGGCGTGGACCTCGCCCCAGCCGCGTTCTCGCACCTCGGGTTCGGTCAGCACATAGCCGTCCCCGGCACCGGGCATGACCACGGGGCCACTGTCGTCCACTTCGAGCGTGGCGGCGTTGAACAGCAACTGGCGCTCTCGCGGTGTGTACCTGTCCCATGCCCTCGCGGCACTGAGTCCGCTCAAGTCGCCATTGGGAGGGCGCCAGACGGGCCGGCCAGGTGCGGCCACGCCATTGCGTTCGTCATCGACGCGACCGAGGCGCGGCGTTTTCCTGGCGCGCAAATTGGTCCCCATGATGCCAGGGACGACGATGACCGGAATCACCTTGTTGGGCGGTATGAGGCTCAGGCCCCGCAGTGTGTACGCCGTTGACGACATGTAGGAGTTGACTTGCCACCCGCCGTGCGGCAACGGAATGAGTGATGGGAGCGGGCGGGTGGTTTCACTCATGTCCGTACAGCCTTTGCGGTGAAGTTATGGGAGAAGTTCGAAGCGAACCGGGCCGAGCGTGTCGCTTTGGACCAGCGCCGTCCGCCCGTGCGCGTCGCTCATTCCTTCGACAGTCCTGCCATCTTCAAGGTGCGCGATGTACCGTTGACCTGGAATAGGTTCCCGCGTTTGCAAATGGCGCAAAAGTATGCGTTCGTCGGTTCGCAAGTCGCTGCCCGTGAATGCCGGCGCCAGCAGGCTGCTGCCCCCGGGGTCGCCATACACGTGCGACGCAGCCTTGACCACGTGCTCGCCGCTGCTTTGCTGAACGAGTCGGCCATTCGCCCATTCGGTTTGTGCTCCCTGCGACACGATGCGCACCGATGGCGCTTCGATGTAGATGGCCTCGGCGGAAATCAGGCTGATCCGGCCCGACGACTTGATATCGACCGTGCCCTGGTGCGCTTCGACCGTTACACTGCCCCGGCCCGCAATGAGCTTGATACCCAGGGCCTGGGCGAAAGCGCTGATGCCACGGGCGGCGCGCACAAACACATTGCGCCCGGCAGAAACGGCGGCGTCGCCTCCACTGGCGAGATCGATCTTTGTTTCCGAACTGAGGGCGACATTGGCGTGACTGCCAAGAATAATGCCCGCCGGCGCCGTCACTGCGACAATCGGGGCCGCACCCGTGGCGCCCGGCGACGTCGTCGAGCTGGCGTCCCATCGCTTGAGCTTGTCGACCAGTTCCGCCAGGTTGCCGGTTGTCGCCTCGTCGGCTGTGTGCGGTTCAGCCAACTTCGCCACCTGGTCCACGACGCTTTGCATGAGTTCAGCCAAACCGATCAGTCCAGCGCGATCCATCTGGTGTCCACCGCTGCTGTCGGATGCTTCAGCCGTGATCAGGACGCCGGCCTGCCCGCGCACGGCGGTGTGCCCGTCGCTACGCAACTCGGCGCCGTCACCGCGGGGCGCTGCCACGCCGTTGTCTCTGGGCTGCCCCAGCCAGCCGAGATTCAGCTGCGACGCAGCGTGATCGCTCGCCAGCTGCGCGCCGATCTCACCCGGCGTATCGTCAAAGCGCAGCTGGTTACCCTGAAGACCGCCAGCTTCCCTGCTCCGCATGCCAGACTGGTACCGGTTGCCTGGCAATCCGCCCCGCGCACTCAACGCCGGCGGATCGCCACGCTGGTTGAACACCTGCGACAAAATAACGGGCCGGTCCGGATCGCCGCCGAGGAAGGCGACCAGTACCTCGGTGCCAACGCGCGGCAAACTGAGCGAGCCCAATTGCTGGCGGCTCCCCGGGCCGTTGCCCGCCCAGTTCGATGCAACGCGCACCCAGGCCGAATCGGCCGGCGTGTCCGACGCCCCTGCCCCGTGGGCATGCCGATGGTCGCCCGTGCGCATCCCGGGAAACCGAATTTTTACTCTTCCCAGCGCATCGCAATGGACCTCTTCGCCGGGCGGCCCGGTGACGATCGCGCTTTGCAGTTGCGGATGCGGCAGATCGGCGCCCGGATCGAACCCCGGGGCCAGCGCAATACCACGCCGCACGGCGTCGAAGCTCACCCGCACATGCATCGCATCGAGCGTGGGCGTTGCCGCGGTGAATGCGGTCTCGGCGCCGGGCAACAACGCGCCCATCAGGCGCCGCACGCGGGTGGCGACGTCGCCTGGCAGGTTGTTCTCGGCCTCCAGGTGCAATGCGGTGATGACGAACTCGCGCTCGGGGGCCGGGTGTGTGTCGATCTCGGGGTGCCCGCTCAGCGTGAACCACTCGCCGGCGCGCAGATCGCGCACATTGCCTTCGCCGTGGAAGCACTTGGTATCGAGTTCGTGCCGGTTCATCCGCAACTGGCCCAGGCGCCAGTGGTCTTCGACGTCGTTGCCGGCATGCGGCATCTCGACCTGGTAGTCGTCAAGGCTCGCGGCCAGCTGGTTGCCGCTGGGGCCCTGGTCGGCCATGCCGCGCGCGGTGGCGGTCATGAACTGGGTGCCCAGCGGATTGCGATAGTCCCAGCTGTGACGCGTGGTGCTGCCGGCCTGCAGGCGGCGCGCGGCGCACCACGAAACAATCGTGTCGCGCTCTTCGCTGGCGCCGCCCTGGTGGTAGCGCACGGCGCCGGCGCTGTTCTTCGGCAGCGAGTTGGGATCGTTGAACAGCACCAGCGTGTGCGTGGGCGAGGCGTCGCGTTCTGCGCCCTGCGTTTTGGTGCGCGCGTGGCCGGGGCGGAAGGTCCAGGCCACGCCGCGCCGGCGCAGCAGGCGCCGCACGAAGGCGGCGTCGGATTCGTTGTATTGCATGGTCTGTTCGCGCGGCGGGAACTGGCGCATGTCGAACAGCGGATCGAGTTCGTACTCAAAAGCGCTGGCCAGCACGCCGTTGGATTGGCGCCATTCGTCGAACAGCACCTGCACGATCTCGAGTTCATTCTGGTAGCGGAACACGCGGCTGTTGACGCGCTTTTCCATGATCGCCAGCGCGTCGCGGATCACCAGCTGATACACGCCCAGGCCACCGTCGAAATCGCCGGCGCGTGCTTCGGCGACGATGCCGCAGGCGCCGCGCAACTGGCCGCGGTCGGTGACCATTTGGATGTCGGCCGGCAGCGCAATCAGTTCCTTGAGCGGCAGGCACGGTGTGGAAGCGACGCAAGTAACAGTGTATTCAAGGCCGCCGCAAATGGCTTCGCTGCCGGTAACGCGTTGTGGCAGCAGGACGGTGTCGAACAGATGATCGGCAGACCCGAGGCGCAGCCGGATCGGCCGGTGGGCCGCCGTCAGCGAACGTTCGTGCTGCAGCATGCGCAGGAATTCGCTGGCGCTGTCCAAGTGGATCTCCTGTCCATTCAATGTGATTCTCGTGGAAGCACATCTTGGCACGCTGTCCTTACAGCGATTTGTCAGGTGTCACAATTGTCGAGTGAGATTACGGGAACTTTACGGAAGCGGCTGCTTCAGAGGATGCCGCACAAGCCGGCAAGGCGCGGGATGGCCGCAAGCGAGGCGCGATGGGCTGCGATGCGCACCACATCAACATCGAGGCCGCGCAATGCGGCCAGGGCTGCGCCGATGCCGGGCAGTTGATCGGGGCTGTTGCGGCCGGGATGAATCCAGCTCGGCGCGATGTCCGGTGAATCGGTCTCGAGCACAATCGACTCGAGCGGCAACTCGGTGGCCAGGCGCCGGATCTGCAGCGCGCGCGTGAACGTCAGGTTGCCCCCAAAGCCCAGGTGCATGCCCAGGTCGATGAAATTCTGCGCCTGCTGGAAGCTGCCATTGAACGCGTGCGCGATCCCGCCCGGCGGGCGAATCTGGCGCAGGTGCTTGAGCACCTGGTCTTGCGAGCGGCGCACGTGCGTCATGACGGGCAGGCCGAAGTCGCGCGCGATGCGCAGCTGTTCGCGGAAGAACCGCTCCTGCTTGGCGCGCATCTCGGGCGTTGTTAGTTCGGGGATGAAAAAATCCAGGCCGATCTCGCCGATGCCCACGAAGCGCGGATCGTCCAGCGCCGCTTCCACGCGCGTGCGCAGATACGCCAGGTCGTCGTCCTGCGCCTGCGGTACGCAGATCGGGTGGATGCCCAGCGCATAGCAGGCGTTCGGGCTGGCCGCAGCCAGGCCGGCGACCGCATCGAAGTTACCCCGCTCGACCGCCATGATGACGATCATCGACACGCCGGCCGCCTGCGCCTTGCGTGCGACGCCGACGCCATCGCCGCCGTATTCGCGGGCGTCGAGGTGAACGTGCGTGTCGATCCACATGGCCTTAGCTCTCCGCCGCTTGCAGCCCGTGCTCGGTCATGCGCAGCACGCGGTCGCAGCGGCGCGCCAGTTCCATGTCGTGCGTGACGATCACGAACGCGGTGCCGAGGGTGCGCGACAGTTCGAGCATCAGGTCGAAGATGACCTGCGCCGTCGTGTGATCGAGGTTACCGGTCGGTTCATCGGCCAGCACGCAGGCTGGCTGCGTGACCAGCGCGCGCGCCAGCGCGACGCGTTGCCGCTCGCCCCCTGATAGTTCGCCCGGCCGGTGCATCACGCGTTTGCCCAGGCCCACGCGCTCGAGGATCGCCTGCGCCTGCACCAGCGCGTCCGCGCGCGGCATGCGGCGGATCAGCAGCGGCATCATCACATTGTCGAGCGCCGTGAATTCGGGCAGCAGGTGGTGGAACTGGTAGACGAAGCCCAGCGCCGTGTTGCGCAATTCGCCGCGGCGCGATTCGGACAGGCTCGCGAAATCTTCGCCGCGCAGGCTCACCGTGCCGCTGCTGGGCGTATCCAGGCCGCCGAGCAGGTGCAGCAGCGTCGACTTGCCAGAGCCCGACGCGCCAACGATGGCCACGCGCTCGCCGCGGTACACGGCGAAGTCGATGCCGTCGATGACGCGCACGATGGCGTCGCCCTGGCTGAAAGTTTTGCCCAGGCCACGGCAGGCCAGCACGGGTACGTTGGTTGTATTCGATTCGTGGTTCATGACATCATTCATAGCGCAGCGCCTCCGCCGGCTTCACACGCGAAGCGGCCCAGCTTGGGTAAATCGTGGCCGCAAAGGCCAGCACCACCGACACGATGCCGATGGTGACGACGTCCGGCGTGTACAGCTCGGACGGCACGGTACTGATCAAATATATATCCTTGGACAAGAACTCCACTCCCAGCAACCGTTCGATGAACGGGACGATGACACCGATGTTCAAGCTGAAGCCCACCCCCATCGCCACCCCCGCGAGCGTGCCGAGCACACCGACCACCGCGCCCTGCACCATGAAGATTTTCATGATCGAGCCGGGCGATGCGCCCAGCGTGCGCAGGATCGCGATGTCGGCCTGCTTCTCGGTCACCGTCATCACCAGGCTCGAGACCAGGTTGAAGGCGGCCACCGCGATGATCAGCGTCAGGATAATGAACATCATCTTTTTTTCGGTCTGCACCGCAGCGTACCAGTTGGCATTGAGCTTGGGCCAGTCGCGCACGACCAGGTCGCCCTCCATGGAGGCCTTCAACTCCGCTGCGACTTGGGGCGCTTCGCGCATGTTCGCGATGCGCAGGCGCAGGCCCGATGGCGCCTGCTGCCGTTCGAGGCGCTGCGCATCCTCGATGTGGACGAATGACAGCGCCGCATCGAAGTCGAAGTGCCCGGCCTCGAAGATCCCGGCCACCGTGAAGCTGCGCGTGCGCGGCACCATGCCGGCCGGCGTGACCTGGCCCTGGGCCAGCACCATCGTCACCTTGTCGCCCAGGCCCACGCCGAGCGCGCGCGCCAGCGCGTAACCCAGCACGATATTGAAGCTGCCGGGCTTCAAGGCATCGAAGCTGCCGGCGCGGATCTGCTGTGCGACGGTCGACACATTGTCTTCGACACCCGGCAGCACGCCGCGCACGATCGACGGGCGCATGATCCCGTCGCGCACCAATAAACCCTGGGTTTCGACGAATGGCGCCGATCCCAGTACGGCCGGATTCTGCGCCGCTTCTTTTGCCCTGGCCTGCCAATCCGGCATGCTGCCCGAGGCGTCGAACACTTCGATATGGGCCAGCACCGACAGCATGCGATCGGTGACCTGCTTCTGGAAGCCGTTCATCACCGACAGCACGATGATCAGGGCCGCCACGCCAAGCGCGATGCCGGCCACGGAAATGAGCGAGATGAATGAAATGAAGCTGCTACGCCCGCTGCTCTTGCCGGCGCGCGTGTAGCGCAGGCCGACCTGCCACTCGTACGGCAGTTTGTGGATGATGCTCATGAATTCTTATCGTTGAAATTGGAATCGACACGGTCGCCGCACGCGCGCTTATTCATACCGCAGCGCCTCCGCCGGTTTCACGCGCGAGGCCGCCCAGCTTGGATAGATCGTGGCCAGGAACGACAGCAGCACGGCCACGCCGCCGATCCAGCCAACGTCGGCCCACAGCAGTTCGGACGGCATCTCGCTGATCAGGTATACCTCTTGCGACAGGAAGTGCACGCCCGACAAACGCTCGATCGCCGGCACGATCACGTCGACATTGAGCGCCACCAGCACGCCCAGGGCCACCCCTGACAACCCGCCCAGCAAGCCGACCAGCGTGCCCTGCACCATGAAGATTTTCATGATCGCGCGCGGCGAGGCGCCCAGCGTGCGCAGGATGGCGATGTCGGCCTGCTTGTCCTTGACGGTCATGACGAGCGTCGACACCAGATTGAACGCGGCCACCGCCACGATCATCGTCAGGATAATGAACATCATGTTCTTCTGCGACTGCACGGCCGCGAACCAGACGGTGTTAACCTTGGTCCAGTCGCGCATGATCAATTCGCCCTGCATCGACCGCTGCAGTTCGTACGCCACTTGCGGCGCCTGGTGCAGGTCTTGCAGGCGCAGGCGGATGCCGGCCGGCGCCGTGGCGCCCGTTGCCACCTGGGCGTCGTCGATATTGATCAGCGCCAGCGTGGAATCGAACTCGAAATGGCCGGCCTCGAAGATGCCCGATACCGTCAGCGCGCGCGTGCGCGGCAGCGGGTTCTCGCCCGGCGTGCTGGCGCCGCCCAGTATCCCGCTGCTCGCCACGAGCAGCGTGACGCGGTCGCCCACCTCGACCCCGAGCGACTTGGCCAGCGCGCGGCCCAGCACCACGTTGAACGAGCCCGCGCGCAGCGACGCGAAACTGCCGGCCTTCATCTGGCGCGTGATGTCCGATACCTGCGCTTCTTCGACCGGCGCCACGCCGCGCAGCAGCGCCGGCTTCATGACGCCGTCGACCAGGAGCATCGACTGCGCATCGATGAACGGCGCGGCAGCTTTTACTTGCGGGTTGCGCAGCGCCTGCAGGCTGGTGGCGCGCCAGTCGGGCAGCGCGCCGCGGCTGTCGAACACCTCGACGTGGGCCAGCATCGACAGCATGCGGTTGGTGACTTCTTTCTGGAAGCCGTTCATCACCGACAGCACGACGATCAGCGCGGCCACGCCGAGGGCGATGCCGGCCACCGATGCCATCGAAATGAACGAGATGAAGCTGTTGCGGGCACTGCGCTTGCCGGCGCGCGTGTAGCGCAGGCCGATCTGCCATTCGTAGGGGAGTTTGTGGGTGATGCTCATGCTGTGTGTGTCGACCGATCCGCGTAAATCTTTTTGTAGGTAGCTGCGCCAGCCGTAGCTGCGCCAGCCCGGCAGTTTGCCAGACAAACCACGATTGTGGCGCAATTATCAAAAACCCACGAGCTCGTTCTACTGAGCATGTGGTGCAGAATCGCGGTGGAGAATCGCCGCAGCGGTCCACTGGCGGCGGCGATTTGCCCTAGAATAGCGGGATGGCTCATATTACGCTCGTCCTGCCGTTCGCCCTGCCGCTCCCTGAATTTGCTCCCGACCTGGTCCGCGCCATGAACACGCCGGCGCTGTCTTCGCTACTTTCGCGCACCTCGCATGTCACCCGCGCCCGGGTCGCCGAGAGCACCCACGCCCTGCCCCACGAAACCTGGCTGGCGCGCGCGCTCGGTCTGGGCGCGGAGGGCCGGCTCGATGTCGCTGTCGCCGCGATGCGTGGCTTCGGGTTGGATCCGGAGGGAGGCACCTGGTACATCGTCAGCCCCGGTCACATCCAGATCGCCCGCACGCACCTGACGATGGCCGATACGCGTCAGGTGCCATTGAGCGATGACGACAGCCGCGCGCTGTTCGCAGCAGCCGCCGACCTGTGTGAAGACATCGGCCACGCGCTGCGCTACGGCGACGCGCACACGTGGTTCCTGCGCGCGGACGACTGGACCGGTTTCGAGACCGCCAGTCCCGACACGGTCGTGAACATGGACCTGACCGATTTCATGCCGAAGGGGCAGCCGGCGCTGGCCTACCGGCGCCTGCAGAACGAGGTGCAGATGGCGTGGCACGCGCATCCGGTGAACGCCGCGCGCGAAACGCGGCGGCTGCCGGTCGTGAACGCGTTCTGGGTATGGGGCGCCGGCAGCACGGCGCCCGCACCGGGGCAGCCGCTGGCCAGCGTTGCGGTCCCGGGCTGGCTGGGCGCGCTCGGCGAACAGCGGCCTGGCTCACTCGACCGGCTGGACGGGTTGCTCGCCACCGACCGCACGCTGGTGGTCGGCACGCTGGCCGAATCGGCGCAGGCATCTGACTGGGGCGTCTGGCTGCAAGAGATGGCGCAACTGGAAACGACGCTGTTCGCGCCGCTCCTGGCGGCCGTGAAGGCTGGCCGCGTGGGCAAGCTGCACCTGGTGCTGAGCAGCCGCGAAGGCCTGCTCGAGGCCACGACGAGCGCCATGGCGCAGCGCAAATTCTGGCGCAGCCCGAGCCTGGATCTGCTCAAGTAAGTTATTCATACCGAGATCGACATTGACCATCAAGACCCGACTTTCAACCCGCCCCTGCCCGTTTCGCACCGCCGAACTGCTGCGCCAGGACGGCGTGCACCCCGTGCTGGCGCGGATCTACGCGGCGCGGGGCCTGCTCAACGCGCGTGAACTCTCGAGCGAGCTGGCGGCCCTGTCGCCGCCGTCCGGCCTGAAACACATCGATGTCGCCGCGGCGTTTCTCGCCGACGCCATCGCCGCCGGCAAGCGCATGACCATCGTCGCCGACTACGACTGCGACGGCGCCACCGCCTGCGCCGTCGCCCTGCGCGGCTTGCGCGCGATGGGCGCGCAGGTCGACTACATCGTCCCGAATCGTTTTGAATACGGCTATGGCCTCACGCCCGAAATCGTCGCCCTGACCGCGCGCGAAAAAGCGCCCGACATCATCGTCACGGTCGACAATGGCATCGCCAGCGTCGACGGCGTGCTGGCGGCGAACGCGCTGGGCATCGAAGTCGTCGTCACCGACCACCACTTGCCGGGCGACGCACTGCCTGCGGCGCGCGTGATCGTCAACCCGAACCAGCCTGAATGCGGCTTCCCGAGCAAGAACCTGGCGGGCGTGGGCGTGGTCTTCTACGTGCTGCTGGCCCTGCGCGCCGAATTGCGCCGGCGCGGCGTGTTCGATGCGCAGACGCAGCCCAAGCTCGACAATCTGCTCGACCTGGTTGCCTTGGGCACGGTGGCCGACGTCGTGAAACTCGACGCCAACAACCGCATCCTCGTCGCGCAGGGTCTCAAGCGCATGCGCGCGGGCCGCATGCATGCGGGCGTGGCGGCGCTGTTCCGGGTCGCGGGCCGCGAAGCGCGCTGCGCCACCCCGTTCGACCTGGGCTTCGCGGTCGGCCCGCGCCTGAACGCCGCCGGCCGCCTGCAGGATATGGCGCTCGGCATTGAATGCCTGACCACCGACGACCAAGGCCGCGCCTGGGCCATCGCCCAGCAGCTCAACGAGATCAACCTCAAGCGGCGCGAAATCGAGGCCGAGATGCAGGACACCGCCCTGCTGCACCTCGATACATTCGAGCCGACCGGCGCCAGCACCATCACCGTGTTCGACGAAGGCTGGCACCAGGGCGTGATCGGCATCGTCGCCTCGCGCCTGAAAGAAAAGTTCTACCGTCCGACGTTTACCTTCGCACCGGCCGGCGACGGCATGATCAAGGGTTCGGGGCGTTCGATCCCGGGCTTTCACCTGCGCGATGCGCTCGACCTGGTCTCCAAACGCGTGCCGGGCCTGATCGACAAGTTCGGCGGCCACGCGATGGCAGCCGGCCTGTCGCTGCGCCACGCTAATTTCGACACCTTCTGCCAGGCATTCGAGGCAGTCGGCCAGGCCTGGCTGACGGCAGCGCAACTCGAACGCATCATTGAAACCGACGGCCCGCTCGAAGACGAATTCTACTCGACCCAGTTCATCGAACTGATGGACGGCCAGGTCTGGGGCCAGGGCTTCGCGCCACCGGTCTTCTGCGACGAGTTCCGCGTCGTCAGCCAGCGCATCCTGAAAGAGCGCCACCTGAAACTGCAGCTGGAAAAAAACGGCCGCCGCTACGACGCCATCTGGTTCGGCCACACCGACAGCCTGAGCGACCGCGCCCGCGTCGCCTTCCGCCTCGACGCCAACGAATACAACGGCGTCACCAAAGTCCAGCTCCTTGTCGAGCACGCCGAATCCGCCTGATCATGCTGCAAATGTGCAGGCAAACCCGCGAGCAATTGCTCAACAATTCGACTCTGACCCTAATTGTGAAACGGACTCTGCAGTCAAGGTAACAATTAGGGTCAGAGTCAAATTGTTTGATAACTTTGATGCGTTAGCGATAGTTACAGGCGACATGATTTTGAGCGGTTCGCTATGATGGGCCGGTTTGTCTGCACGCCGTACTGCCGCGGCGCGTTTCATTCCCCGTTCACTGACATTACGCGCTGGCTGACAGCTGGCGGGAGCTTGCATGTTTTCGATCATCATTAATTACCTCGGCTCGCTGATGCATTTCTATGTCGCCCATCGCTTGTACGCGCTCGGGCCCGTGCGATCGCATGTGCCGGCACGGGTCTGGTGGGTGGGCGTCGTGGCGCTGTGGGCGTTTTATCTGTGGGGTGTGCAGCTTGGCGATTCGGCGCTGGACTGGCGCTGGTGGCCCGGGCAATTTTCGATGACGTGGCTCGGGGCGCTGTTCTGCATGACGCAATATCTGCTACTGGCCGACGTGATCACCGGCTTCGGGTTCTGGTGGCGTACCTGGGCGCCGCGCATTCTCGCGCTGGGGGCGATCGCCGGGGTGTCGGTCAGCGCCTTTGCCATTTTCCAGGCGGTGCGCGCGCCCGCGATCGTCGAGCAGGAACTGACACTGCCTGGCCTGCCACAGGCGCTCGATGGCACCGTACTGGTCGCGATCAGCGACACCCACCTCGGCGCCCAGCGCCGCGCAGAATGGCTCGGCGGGCGGGTCGACCAGATCAATGCGCTGAGGCCCGATGCCGTGGTAATGCTGGGCGACCAGGTCGAAGATGAGCCGATCAACGACGCCCTGCTCGCGCCTGTCCTCAAGCGCTTGCGCCCGCCATTGGGCGTATGGGCCGTCACCGGCAACCATGAATACTACGGCGATGCCGGCGGCACGATCGACGAGTTTGCGGCCGGCGGCGTGAAATGGCTGCGCGACCAGCATGTCGAGATCGCACCGGGCCTGCACCTTGCGGGCCTGGACGATATCGGACGCGCCATGCGCGGCGGCCGCGACATCAATGCCGGCCTCGAACGCACGCTCCCCACGCGGCTGGACGGCGCCACGATCCTGCTCGCGCACATTCCCGCACCCGGCCTGATCGAGCGTGCCGCGCAAAAGAACATCGACCTGATGCTGTCCGGGCACACGCACGGCGGTCAGGTCTGGCCATTCACCTATCTGGCCCAGCGCGAGTTTCCCTACCTGGTGGGCTGGTACCGCATCGGCGACATGCAACTGGTCGTCAGTCGCGGCGCCGGTGGCTGGGGCCCGCGCATGCGCCTCTGGCAACCAGGCGAGATCCTCAAGCTGACCTTGCGCGCCCAGCCTTGATCGCACCGCACCCGTCTGTCAAAAAGGACACTAGAAATCATGTTGCCAACATCGCCACCAAGGCAAATAGTCGCGTCGTTTCACGGCGTACAGACGCGTCTTTTACACTCGGCCAATGTTCTTTTCCGCTTCTTTCCGGTAGGATAGCGCCTTTTCCCGGCCGTGATTTCCGGCCGCCTCCCGCGACATTGGCAAGTCACTAACGGCGGGACGTTCAATGCCCGCGCACTGGCCGGGTTCCTCTACTGGAAGCGAATGGAGACTCCCGCGATCACCCGGCCGCGTAGACATCATGCGATCCTGCTCGGCTGTGTGCTGCTCGTCGTGCTCGTGATCGCTGCGGAAGCACTGCGCTGGCGCAGCGCGCCCGCAGCCGCAGCGGCCGTACCCAGCTTGAGCACGACCAAACCTGGCCGCGTAACGCTCACCGAACTGTCGCACGCCCACATCCCTGCGCCGCAAGGCATGCCATCGGCCCACGCCAGCACGCTCGCAGCGCTGCCAGGCAACCGCATGCTCGCGTTCTGGTGGGCTGGCAGCCGCGAGAGCGGCCCGGATGTCAAGGTGTTCGCCTCCACCTGGGCCAATGGCGCCTGGAGCGCACCGACGATGGTGGTCAGCCGCGATTCGCTCGGCGCTGAACTGGGCTTCGGCGTGCGCCGCGTCGGCAACCCGGTCGCCTGGGCCGACCGCGCCGGCCGGATCCACCTGTACGTCGTGGCCACGGGCCTGGGCGGCTGGGCTGCGGCGCGCATCGCCCACCTGGTCTCGCAAGACCAGGGCAAGAGCTTCCAGGTGCGCCGCATCCTGCCCACGTCGCCCCTGTTCAACACCAGCGCGCTGGTACGCACCGCGCCGCTGACACTGGACGACGGCGGCTGGTGGCTCCCCGTGTATTTCGAGATCGGCAACAAGTATCCGATGCTGATGGCGTTCGACGCCGACGGCAATCCGACCACGCTGGCGCGCATCGGCAACAGCACCTCGACGCTGCAGCCGGCCATTGTCGCCGTGTCGAAGAACGAGGTGCGGGCCCTGATGCGCGACGACAGCGACCAGCAGCTGGTCCAGCATGCATCGAGTCATGACGGCGGCGCCACCTGGCAAGACCTGCCGGCGCTCGACCTGCCGAACTACAGCACGTCGGTCGCCGCGATACGCCTGTCGAGCGGCCAGTTCCTGATGCTGCATAATCACGTCGAGGGCGGCGCGTCGTCGCGCAGCATCCTGCGCCTGTCGATCTCGGATGACATGCGCACCTGGCGCACGATCGCCGACATCGCCAAGGGGCCGGCCGGCGACGAATTTTCGTATCCATCGATGCAGCAGGTCGGCAACGAGCTGCACGTGACGTACACCTGGCAACGCCAGGCGATTGCCCACCATCGCTACCGCATCCAACCGGAAGGCACGACCTGATGACATTGCCGGATCTCGCAAGCCAAATCCTGTACGGCCGCCTCGGCTGGGCGATCGTCGCCGCCACCGTGGTCTGCGCCCTGTGGCGCGGCGCCGCGCCCATCTCGCGCAGCATGCTGGCCACCATCATGGCCGGATCGCTGGCCACGATGGCCCTGCCGGGCAACCTGTCCCCGGCCTGGTACCTGGGCCTGGCGTTCCAGTATCCGAGCGGCCTGCTGGTGGGCTGCTGCCTGCTGCGCCTGACCGAACGCTGGAACGGCGTGCGCCGCAGCCAGGCCATGCCGCAGTCGCTGGCCGGCGTGCTCGCCGTGGCCGGCCTGCTGCTGTATCTCGATGCGCTCGGCCTTCTCACGAGCGGCTATTATTACGCCGGTTTCGGCGGCGTCCTGACGCCGGTCGTCGCGGTCATCGCGGCCGGCGCCTGCGCGCTGGCGATCGTCCAGGGGCACGCGCGTGGCACCGCAGCGGCAATCCTGGGCGCCGTCGTCCTGTTCTCGGTCCTGCGCCTGCCAAGCGGGAACCTGTGGGACGCCCTGCTCGATCCGCTGCTGTTCGGCTGGGCGCTCGTCGCGCTGCTGGCCGGCGCCCTGCGCCGCACGGGCCGGCGCGCCTCGGACCGGATTGGCTCGATTGACGTCGAATTCGACGCCGAACCCGTGCCGGGCCCCGCACTCCAGCCGCTCGCGGCTGAACATTTTTCGTCTCTGAAGGAGCAAGTTGGTGGTCAATAATCAGTGGTACAAACATCCGGTCATCATTTCGGCCAGCATCATCAACGCATTCATCCTGCTGCTGGCGCTGGCGTGGTCGGGCAATCCCCATGAACTCTCGCGCCTGCTGGTCGAGGACGGCATCGTCGAATGGATGCAGTTCCTGGCCTTCTCGCTCACCGCGGGGCTGTTAGGTTACGTGGCCATCGACCGCTGGAAGAACGGCGGCATGCGTCTCGAAGTGCTGGTGCTGCTCGGCCTGACCGGCCTGGTCGCCCTGGCCGCGCTGGAAGAAATCAGCTGGTTCCAGCGCATCCTGCAGATCCAGTCGCCCGAGTTCTTTCTGCAAAATAACCGCCAGGCCGAAACCAATCTGCATAACCTGGGCTTTGGCGAAGAAAGCCTGCACAAGGCCGTGCTGCTCAAGCTCATCCTGATCTCGGGCCTGATCCACAACCTGTTCCTGCCGCTGCTGGCGCGAAAGCGTCCGGCGGTCCGCACCTTCGTCGAGCGTTTCGGCGTCTACCTGCCGCCGCTGGCCGCGTCGATCCCGTACCTGGTGCTGGTGATCCTGTCGCACCTCTTGATCGACCATCCGCGCAAGGGTGAGCTGGGCGAGACGTTCGGCGCGGTGCATTACCTGGCCACCGTGTTCGGCGCCTACTTCGTCGGCGTTGCCTACGACAAGAAGCCGCTGTTCGCCGGCCTGGACGCGCGCCGCGTGTCGGTGCTGTTTACGCTGCTGATGTTCTATCTGCTCATGACCGGCTGGATGCTCAGCGCCGGCGCCGGCGCGGTCCTCACGGCGGTCGGCGGCGACTGATCTGACGTCGCGCGCGCCGGGCAGCCGCCCGCGCGCTTGCCATACGGCGCTTGCAAGCGGTTCTGAATTGGAGTATAAATACTCCAAAACCGGAGGAACCATGAGCTTAGCCTATGCCTACCCCAAGAGCCGTTTCGAGCCGGCGACGCTGGTCGACCTCACCTCGAAGGCCGAGCGCGAGCGCCTGTCGCGTTCGGCCCTGACCGGCTTCTTCCGCCTTGCCACCGCCTGGGGCCTGCGCGACGACGATGCGCGCGAACTGCTCGGCGGCCTGTCGTCATCCTCGTTCTACGACTGGAAGAAAAACCCGGACCGGGTGCTCGAAGTCGATCGCATCACGCGCATCTCCTACCTGCTCGGCATCTATAAAAGCCTGCACATCCTGTACGGCGACAAGCTCGCCGACGAATGGGTGCGCCTGCCCAATACCAACCCGATCTTCGGGGGCCGCACGCCGCTCGCGTTCATGCAGGCCGGCGGCCTGCTGGCGATGCAAACGGTGCGCAAGCTGCTCGATGCCCGGCGCGGCGGCCTGTGAGTTCCCGCAACACCACACGCGTTATGCCCAGGGTTACGCCACGCCTGACGCTCCTGCGCCAGCTCGACACCTGCCGCCTGATCCCGTCGCGCTTCGCCGACGTCGAAGACTCGGTGCTCGCGCCCCTGGCCGAGACCGACGCCGCATTGCGCGACCTGTTCGACCTCGATAACGCCACCAGCGAACGCCTGCGCGCCGAATCGGGCCAGGCGCCGGGCATCGGCATGGACGAACTGGTGTTCGGCGTGCCCAACTTTCGCATCATCAATGCCGCGTTCACGTATGCACGCCCGGAAGGCAGCCGTTTCAACGACGGCGAGCGCGGCGCCTGGTATTGCGGCTTCGACGCGGAGACGTCGCTGGCCGAAGTCATCTTCCACAAGACCGTCGAATACGCCGAGATCGACCGCTTCGACGACAGCGTCAGTTACCAGTGCCTGCTGGCCGATTTCAGCGCGACCTTCCACGACCTGCGCGGCATTGCGGCCTTTGAAGCGTGTCTCGACCCGGCCAGCTACATCGCCTCGCAGGCGCTGGCGAACGACTTGCTGGGCGCCGGTTCTCTCGGTGTGATCTTCCCCAGCGTGCGCCACGCCGGCGGCACCTGCCTGGCGTGCTTCCGCCCGGCGCTGGTGGGCAATGTGCGCAAGGCGCAGACCTATCGGTTAACATGGGCGGGTTCGCCGCATCCTGCGGTCGAGATTCTTTGACCCGATTTACACGCACATGAAGACCAAACCCGAGAACGACACCGAACTGCACGACAAGATCAACCGCGAAACCGGCCGCGTCAAATGGCGCGAGCTCGAACGCCACTTCGCCAGCGGCAGCGTGGTGTGGGTAGCGGGCGCGCTGGACTTGATCGACGTCGCCCTGCGCATCGCGCACGACGACCGTGACAGCATCACGCGCTGGATGACTGACGGTCGGATGGCCAAGGTGAGCGACGAACAGGCCCGGGCCTGGATGGAGACCGATGCAACGCTGTGGGCGTCGGTCGTGAGTCCGTTCGTGCTGGTGCAGGAAGAGAAGCAGCAGGTGCATTGAAGTGCTGCTCGAAGGACGGTAGCCGTGCCGTCCTTCGTTAGCGCGAAAACGTCATTCCCGCGAAGGCGGGAATCCAAGTCCTCAGCGCAGCCGGCCGTTTCGAGAGTACCGGGACTGTACGCTTACTTGGGTCCCAGCCTCCGCTGGGATGACGTTTACAAGGCGCGGGCCGTAGCCAACATCATTTCGACAAATCGACCGCGTACAACGCCGTCCCCTTGCCACTGCCATCGTCGGCCTTGACCTGGCTGACATTACTTAGCCCCGCCTCGCGCGCCAGCGCTTCCAGATCCGGCGCCGAGTGGAATACCACTGGCCCCCTGGTTTCGACCCGCGCAAAACGCCAGCTGCGCGCCGCGCCGTGCGACGCGCGCGTGAGTTCCTTCGCCGCGCGGATGTGCGCGATCAGGATGTCGCGGTTGTTGTCGGGCGACGCGATGACCACATTGCCGCCATCCAGCCCCGGGAACCCGCCACCGCCACTGGCCCGATAGTTATTCGTCGCGACCAGGAACTCCTGCTTCGGCGTCACCGGCTTGCCCAGATACGTCAGCTCCACGATGCGCTCGCCCGGCTTCTTCGTGACGTCAATCTCGTAGGCGACATCCTTCGACGTGATGGTGTCGAAGTTAAAACTCGGGAAGCGCGCATTGACCAGTTCCTGCGGCGTGCTCAGTGCCGGATCGATCGTGTTGAAGCGCTGCGCCGCCGTTTCCAGCCACGCCTTCAGGCCCGCGCCATCGACCTTCACCGCATACAGCGAGTTCGGGAACAGGTACAGGTCGGCCGCATTGTTCAGCGCCAGGTCGCCCGCCGGCACGTCGGTGTAATCGGTCACGCCCGGGAAGCCCGCCTTGAAGGGCGCCGACACCGACAGCACCGGCAGCGTGGCGTACTGCGGCAGGTTCGCCTTCACGTACTGGCTCACGTACTCGGCCTGCGCGCGGTTGACGACTTCGAGCGCCGACGGATCGCCCACATCGGCGAAATAACTCGTCATGCGAAACGCCGAGCGGCCGACCGGCGTTTTCACGTATGCGATCGTCGCCTCGTGCTCGGCCTTCACCAGCGCGGCCACCTGCGCGTCCGGCTCGACGAAGGTCTTGGCGCCCGTCTGCGTGGCGCGCGCCTGCACCACCGTCTTGTCCTTGTCGACCGACCACGCCTTGCCGTCATAGGTCAGGTGCAGCTGGACCACGCCCAGGTGCTTGCCCCACTGGCTCGGCATCACGGCCGGCACGCCGTGCACGAGGCCGCGCACCTTGTCCACGCCCGGCAGGTTGAACTGTCCGACCGTGCTCTCGGCGTTCGGGAACAGCTGGTGCGCATGCCCCAGCAGCATGACGTCGACGCCCGGCACCTTGGCCAGGTGCCAGTTGGCGTTTTCCATCTTCGGCGAATACGGGCTGTCATCCAGGCCGCCGTGCGACAGGGCCACGATCAGTTGCGCACCCTTCTTGCGCATCTCCGGAATGTATTTTTCGGCGGTTTCACGCACGCCGGCGACCGCCACGCGGCCTTCCAGCCAGCGCTTGTCCCACGACATGATGTCCGGCGGCGTGAAGCCGATGATGCCCACTTTCACAGTCGTCTCGACCGGCTTGCCATCGGGCCCGCGCGCCGTGATCTTCTTGTCGATGATCTGGTACGGCGCGAACAGCGGCCGCTTGGTCTGCAAACTCGTGACGTTGGCCAGCACGATCGGGAACGCCGGGCCGGCGCATGTTGCCCCCTTTTCCACGCCCTTGACCTGGAAGGCGCTGCCCGTGATCCGGTTCAGGAACGGCAGGCCGTAGTTGAATTCGTGGTTGCCGACCGTGCCGCCCTCATAGCCAAGCGCATTCATGATCTTGTAGATGCCCAGCACCTCGCCGCAGGCGGGCTGCTTGACCAGCGCCTGGTAGTCGGCAAAGGCCGTGCCCTGGATCGTGTCGCCGTTGTCGAGCAACAGCGTGTTGGCGAACTCCTTGCGCGCCGCTTTAATCAGCGTGGCGGTGCGGTCGACGCCGATCGATGGCTCGGGCGCCAGCTTGTAGTAGTCGTAGCCGACCACGTTGGCGTGCAGGTCGGACGTCTCCAGCACGGCCAGGACGGCGGTGGCGCCGGTGGGCGCTTTATCGAGAGCGTGGGCAGGAAGAACAATCAGCAGGGACGAGAAAGCGATGCTGATTTGGTAACGCAGGGAGCGGTTCATGGGTAATCCGGGTAACAAGACCGGGCGATGGTACCGCTTGCCCTGCTGCGCGGCAAGCCATACAGGGGTCGGCCATGCAGGTATCGGGGCATTCATCGGGTATAATCCCCGGTTCGATTTCAACCAACAATGAGACTGCCGAGACCATGGAAGCCGAACGCATCAACGCCATTTCCGCCCTGCTGAACGACCTGACGGGTCGTGAGGCCGAACTTCGGAGGTATCTTTGACTTCGATAAGAAGTCAGAGAAACTAGAACAGGTCAACCAGGAGCTGGAAGACCCGACCATCTGGAACGACCAGAAGCGCGCCCAGGAAATGGGCAAAGAGAAGAAGGCGCTCGAGGGCGTCGTACTGACGCTCGAGAAAGCCAAGGCCGACCTGGCCGACGCGCTCGACCTGTTCCAGATGGCGCGCGAAGAAGGCGACGATGACACCATCGAAGCCGTCGCCGGCGACACCGAAGCGATCCAGAAGATCATCGAGGCGATGGAGTTCCGCCGCATGTTCAGCAACCCGATGGACCACGCGAGCTGCTTCATCGACATCCAGGCCGGCGCCGGCGGCACCGAGGCGCAGGACTGGGCCTCGATGCTGCTGCGTCAATACCTGCGCTACTGCGAACGCAAGGGTTTCAAGGCCGAGATCCTCGAGCAGTCCGACGGTGAAGTCGCGGGCATCAAGACCGCGACCATCAAGGTCGACGGCGAGTACGCCTACGGCCACCTGCGCACCGAAACCGGCGTGCACCGCCTCGTGCGCAAGTCGCCGTTCGACTCGGCCAACGGCCGCCACACGTCGTTTACGTCGCTGTTCGTGTATCCGGAAGTCGACGATTCAATCGAGATCGAAATCAACCCGGCCGACGTGCGCATCGATACCTATCGCGCGTCCGGCGCCGGCGGTCAGCACATCAACAAGACCGACTCCGCGGTGCGCCTGACGCACGGCCCGTCGGGCATCGTGGTCCAGTGCCAGAACGACCGCTCGCAGCACCGCAACAAGGCCGAGGCCTGGGACATGCTGCGCGCCAAGCTGTACGAGCTTGAACTGCGCAACCGCATGAGCGAACAGCAGAAGCTCGAGGATTCCAAGACCGACGTCGGCTGGGGCCACCAGATCCGCTCGTACGTGCTCGACCAGTCGCGCATCAAGGATTTGCGTACCGGCTTCGAGACCGGCAATACCAAGAACGTCCTGGATGGCGACCTCGATGATTTCATCTCGGCATCGCTCAAGCAGAACGTCTGACACCCTACAAGATCACGATCCTATGACCACGGAACATCAAGAACAGGCGCCCCTGGGCGCCGACGAAAACAAGATCATGGCCGAGCGCCGCGTCAAGCTGGCGGCGATCCGCGAAAAAGGCGTCGCGTTCCCGAACGACTTCGTCCCGCAGCACAAGGCAGCCGATCTGGTGGACACCTACGGCGGCAAGACGCGCGAAGAACTCGAAGCCGAACCGGTACCGGTGGTGCTGGCCGGGCGCATGATGCTGCGCCGTGAAGCGGGCAAGAAAGCCGCGTTCGCGACGCTGCAAGACAGCTCTGGCCCGTCCGCCAGCGGCCGCATCCAGATCTACATTACCCTCGACAGCGCCGGTGAAGCGGCGATGGAAGAACTGCGCAGCTACGACCTGGGCGACATCCTCGGCGTCGAAGGCACGCTGTTCAAGACCAAGGTCGACGAACTCACCGTCAAGGTCAGCCAGCTGCGCCTGATCACGAAAGCGATCCGTCCGCTGCCGGACAAATTCCACGGCCTGGCCGACCAAGAAACCAAGTACCGCCAGCGTTACGTCGACCTGATCATGAACGAAGAGACGCGCCGCACGTTCAAGGCGCGTACCGCCGCGATGTCGTCGATGCGCCGCTTCATGGAAGACAACGGCTTCATGGAAGTCGAGACGCCGATGCTGCACCCGATCCCGGGCGGCGCTGCTGCGAAACCGTTCGTCACGCACCACAATGCGCTGGACATGGAAATGTACCTGCGCATCGCCCCCGAGCTGTACCTCAAGCGCCTGGTGGTCGGCGGCTTCGATCGCGTGTTCGAAGTGAACCGCAACTTCCGCAACGAAGGCGTGTCGGTCCGTCACAACCCTGAATTCACGATGATGGAATTCTATGCGGCGTACACCGACTACAAGTGGATCATGAACTTCACCGAACAGGTGATCCGCCAGGCAGCCGTCGATGCGCATGGCAGCGCCGTGCTGTCGTACGGTGGCCGTGAGCTCGACCTGTCCAAGCCGTTCCAGCGCCTGACGATCATCGAAGCGATCGACAAGTACGCGCCGGGCTACACGCCCGAGCAGCTGAACGACGCCGAGTTCATCAAGGTCGAACTGAAGAAGTTCGGCGTCAAGCCATTCGCCACTGCCGGCCTGGGCGCGCTGCAACTGGCGCTGTTCGAAGAAACCGCCGAAGCGCAGCTGTGGGAACCGACCTTCATCGTCGACTACCCGGCCGAAGTGTCGCCACTGGCGCGCGCATCGGACACACGCGCCGGTGTGACCGAGCGTTTCGAGCTGTTCATGGTCGGCCGCGAGATCGCCAACGGCTTCTCGGAGCTGAACGATCCTGAAGACCAGGCCGCGCGCTTCCTGGCGCAGGTCGAAGCCAAGGATGCAGGCGATGAAGAGGCGATGTTCTACGACGCCGACTACATCCGCGCACTCGAATACGGCATGCCGCCGGCAGGTGGTTGCGGCATCGGCATCGATCGTTTGATGATGCTGATTACGGATTCGCCGAATATTCGCGACGTGCTGCTGTTCCCGCACTTGCGTAAAGAGGACTGAGTGTCGGGCTGCAAACGCTGACATGACAAAGGCCGCCGGAAGGCGGCCTTTTTACATCTGGCCTGCTACCTCAGAACGTCATTCCCGCGGAGGCGGGAATCCAAGTGTGCTTGAGCCGCCAGTACAATTGAAGCTAGTGGCGGCTCGAAGAACTGCGGTTCCCGCCTACGCGGGAACGACGTGCTGAGGGCGCGGGCCGATGAATGCGCAGGTCGTCAGCTCACTGCACAATCGTATAGCAAGGCACATACGCCTTGCCAGGCAGCTTCATCCGGCTCTGCTCCACGAACGACGCCAGGAGCGCATCCATCGGCCCCATGATCGCGGCCTCGCCGTGGATCTCGTATTTGCCGAACTGCTCGATCGCGCGAATCCCTTCTTCTTTCACGTTCCCCGCCACCACGCCCGAAAACGCGCGGCGTAGATTCGCCGCCAGCAGGTGCGTCGGGATCCCCCGGTGCAGGTCCAGGTTGCGCATGTTCTCGTGCGTCGGCCGGAACGGCTTCTGGAATTCGTGGTCGATCTTCAGGCGCCAGTTGTAGTAATAGGCGTCGCTGTGCGCCTTGCGGAAGGCCCGCACTTCGCTGATCCCCTTCACCATCGCCACCGCCACCGCGTCCGGATCGTCGATGATGATCTGGTAGCGCTGCTGCGCGGCCTCGCCCAGTGTCAAGGCCAGGAACGCATCGATCTGCGTGAAGTAATCGCGCGCCGATGCCGGGCCCGTGAAGATGAGCGGGAACGGAATCTCGGCATTATCAGGATGCAGCAGGATGCCCAGGATGTACAGGATCTCTTCGGCTGTGCCGGCGCCGCCCGGGAACACGACGATGCCATGCCCGGTGCGCACGAATGCTTCCAGGCGCTTTTCGATGTCCGGCATGATCACCAGGTCGTTGACGATCGGGTTCGGCGATTCGGCCGCGATGATGCCCGGCTCCGAGATGCCGAGATAACGCCCGCCCGGCAGCCGCTGCTTCGAGTGGCCGATTGTCGCGCCCTTCATCGGACCCTTCATCGCGCCCGGGCCGCAGCCGGTGCAGATATCGAGTTCGCGCAGGCCCAGCGCATAGCCGACCTTCTTGGTGTAGTTGTATTCGATGCGGCTGATCGAATGCCCGCCCCAGCACACGACCAGGTTCGGATTGCGCTGCGCCTGCAGCACGTTGGCATTGCGCAGGATGTGAAACACGGCGTCAGTGATGCCGTCGGTGCGGGTCAGGTCGAACTTGGGGTTATCCGTGACATCGAAGCTGACGAACACGATATCGCGCAGCACGGCGAACAGGTGCTCGTGGATCCCGCGGATCATCTTGCCATCGACGAACGCGCTGGCCGGCGCACCGCGGATATCGAGTTTGATGCCGCGCTCGCGCTGCAGGATGCTGATGTCGAAGCTCGCGTAACGTTCGAGCAGTTCCTTGCCGTCGTCGATGTCGCTGCCGCTATTGAGCACCGCCAGCGCGCATTTGCGAAACACGTCATACAGGCCGGTGCGGCCGGTGTCGAGCAGTTTGCTTACTTCGGATTTGGACAGCACTTCGAGCTGGCCTTCGGGGGAAATCAGCGTATCGACCACCTGCCGGCTCTCCGGCGGCAGTTCTGTATCTACTACGGGTACTTCATGTCCTGCTGGCGTCATGATCTGGTGTCCTCGTTCTGCTCTGTGGTGCGTTCTGCGGTGCGGATTGCCAGGATTCTGACCGTCCTGTACAGCAATATACGCCAATCCGATGGCGCATGCGTGCCCCAAAATAGCGTCCCGTGCACCATGTTCGGGACGCATTAGCACATCCGGAAAAAAACTTCTTGTGATGCAGGATATGCACTAGAATGCGTGCCTATTGGAATGTTCGCCCGTCGAATAGCGCCATATATCTATTACCTTGTCATTACATTTTCGGGAGGAACCGCATGAGCGGTGCAGCTACTACCCCAGCCAAGGGACCGATTCCAGAATTCAAACAGATCATGGGCCATCCAGCACCGCTGTGGATGCTGTTCATGACTGAATTCTGGGAGCGCTTCGCTTTCTACGGCATTCGTTGGGCACTCGTTCTTTATATCGTCGGCCAATTCTACGCGGGCGATGCTGCCGGCCAGGCCAGTGCCAACCTCACCTACGGTTCCTACCTCGCGCTGGTGTACGCCGGCGCGGTCTTCGGCGGCTACGTGGCCGACCGCGTCATCGGATATCAACGTTCGATCCTGGTCGGCGCCATCTTCATGGCGACCGGCCTGTTCATGATTTCGATCCCGAACGAAGACGTCTTCAAGCTGGGCCTGGCGACCATCATCGTCGGTAACGGCATGTTCAAGCCGAACATCTCGGCCATGGTCGGCCAGTTGTACGCGCTGAACGACACCCGCCGCGATTCCGGCTTCACCATCTTCTACATGGGCATCAACGTCGGCGCATTCTTCGCACCGATCCTGACCCAGCTGCTGGCCGAAAAAGTATTCGGCACCGCCGCCATGCCATCGTACAAGATCGTGTTCCTGGCCTCGGGCATCGGCATGCTGATCTCGCTGGTCTGGTTCTTCATCGGCCGCAAGACGCTCAAGGGCATCGGCGCGCCGGTCGGCGAACTGGCCAGCCCGAAACGGCTTGCCATCGTCGTGATCGGCTCGCTGATCGTGATCCCGATCGTGTACATGCTGCTGCAGGCTGGCGCCGCCAATCTGCAGATCCTGCTGACCGTGCTGTTCATCGGCCTGGCAGCGATGCTGATCATCGAAGGTATCCGCGAAGGCAAAGTTGCCCGCGACAAGACCTGGGCGATGATGATCATCTTCTTCTTCAACGTCCTGTTCTGGTGCTTCTTCGAGCAGGCCGGCAGCTCGTTTACCTTCCTGGCCGATAACATCGTCGATCGCGACATCGGTAGCTGGACCTTCCCGGTTGCCTGGTTCCAGTCGGTGAACTCGATCGCCATCATCGTCTTTGCGCCGATCATCGCCGCAGTCTGGGTGTGGCTGGGCAAGCGCAACGCGAATCCGTCGATCCCGCGCAAATTCGGCCTGGGCCTGATCTTCAACGGCATCGCGTTCGGCCTGTTGGTGTTCGCACTGTCGCAGCTGATCGACGGCAACGGCAAGATCCCGTTCTGGACCCTGTTTGCGGTGTACGTGATCCAGTCGATCGGTGAGCTGTGCCTGTCGCCGATCGGCCTGTCGATGGTCACCAAGCTGGCCCCTACCCGCCTGGTTGGCCTGGGCATGGGCGGCTGGTTCCTGTCGACCGGTATCGGCAACAACCTGTCTGGCATCTTCGCCTCGCACGTCTCCGGTGAAACCGGCATGACGGTGGCCTCGGCGCTCAGTGGCTACAACTTCGGCCTGCTGTCGTTGCTGGGCGGCGGCATCCTGCTGGTGCTGCTGGCGCCGGTGATCCAGAAGCTGATGCACGGCGTGAAGTAAGCGTCGTTGCACCAATAAAAAAACGGCGGCCTGCGGGCCGCCGTTTTCATTTCAACCACCTTGCATCGTTATGAGGACCTAGCAACATCCGCAACAGGTGAGGTCACAGCCAGTGTCAGGTCTGACATTCGGACACAAGCTCGACATTCGGCTAGCCCATCTAGCTGACAGAGAGCCATGCTAATACCGGCAACGCGGCACTGGAAGTGGCTAGGGCTGAGGTCGTGTCTAAATGTCAGACCTGACACCGGCTGTTGGGATGGACGGCATAGCTGACTGCGCGTCCCTGTCCACCTTACTTCACCGGCTTTTCACGCGCTACCCAATACAGCAGCGCCACGATCACCGCGTACGGCAGCATGCTCAGCACATTCGCGCTGGCGCCCGAGAAGAACGGGTTGTACGCCTCGGCCCACTGGGCAGCAGCGGCATCGAAGTCGGTCAGCACGCCCGCCGTGATCGCGATGATGATCCCGGCCAGCGCGCCACCGGCGATATAACCCGATGCCAGCAGCACGCCCGAACTGCGGTCGTTCGCGGCCTGGCGTTCTTCTTCATTCAGGCCCACGTTCTGCGGCAGCTGGTTATTGCGCCGATCGGCCAGCCAGCGCACCGTGCCGCCGATGGCAATCGGCAGCGTCGCCACCAGCGGCAGGTACACGCCCACCGAGAACGCCAGCGACGCGATCCCCGCCATCTCGAGCACGATGGCGATCATCACGCCGAAAAGCACCAGCGTCCATGGCAGTTCGCGATCGAGGATGCCCTTGATGATGTACGACATCAGGACCGCTTTCGGCGCGTCGTATTTCTTTACCTCGGTGCCGTCCGGGCGCGTCTTGTGGTGGCCGTTGATGCCCGGGTCGACCAGGTACACGGCCTTGCCCGCGTTATCGACGAAGTACTTGCCGGCCGGGCCGCCAACGGTGTCGGTCTTGTGCCAGACCTTATAGGTATTCGGGTCGGTGTCGGCCTGCGGGCCGTGCAGCGTGCCGGTGTCGGTCAGTGTGGTCGCATCGACCGTGAGGCCAGGCGCCACCTGCGCCGCCGGCACGTACACGGTGCCCGCCTCGTTCAGTTTCAGCAGCACCGGCCCCAGGATCAGCGCCGACGCAAACGCGCCGCACAGGATCGCGTACTGCTGCATGCGCGGCGTCGAGCCGACCAGATAGCCGGTCTTCAGATCCTGCGACGTGGTGCCGGCATTGCTGGCGGCAATACACACGATCGCGCCGACCGACAGCGCAGTCACGTAATACTGCCCGCCCGTCCAGCCCATGAGCAAAAAGATCAGGCAGGTAAACAGCAGCGTGGCCACGGCCATGCCCGAGATGGGATTGGACGACGAGCCGATCTCGCCGACGAGCCGCGACGACACGGTGGCAAACAGGAAGCCGAACACCAGGATCAGCACCGCACCGAGCACGTTCATGTGCAGCGGCGTCGCCAGCGAGATCACGGCGATGATCGCCAGGCAGCCGATGACGACCCACTTCATCGGGATGTCACGGTCAGTGCGCGACGAAGCGTCACCGGTGCTACCGTTCTTCATGCCGGCCAGGCCGCCGCGCAAGCCGTTCCAGATCGTCGGCAGCGAGCGCGCCAGCGAAATCAGGCCGCCCGTGGCCACTGCGCCGGCACCGATATAGAGGATATAGGCGCTGCGGATATCGTCGCCCGTCATGTCGCGGATCGGAATCGTGCCGGGCGAAAGCGGCGTGCTGGCCAGCTCGCCGAAGAACTTGATCATCGGGACCAGCATCAGTGATGCCAGCACGCCGCCAGCGGCCATCGTGTACGCGATACGCGGGCCGATGATGTAGCCCACGCCCACCAGTTCGGGCGAGATTTCGGCGCCGATGCTGCCGGTCTTGAGGGGCGCGCCGAGCTCGAAGTTGACCGTGTCGCGCCAGCCCTTGAACGACACCGAGAGCGTCTTGTACAGGATGCCGATGCCAAAGCCCCCGAAGATCAGCAGCGCGCGGCGCTTGGCGATCCGGGCCGCGTCGCTGCCAGGCATGCGCACTTCGCCGGCGGCATCGCGCGAGACGTCGGTGGCGGCGGCCTTGAGCACTTCCGCGCAGGCCGTGCCTTCCGGGTATTTGAGTTCACGGTGCTGGTCGACGATGAGCGTGCGGCGCAGCGGGATCATCATCAGGATGCCGAGCAGGCCACCGAGCACGCCAACCAGCAGCACGCGCGAGATCTCGAGATCGAAGCCAAGGATCAAAATCGCCGGCATCGTCACGCCCAGGCCAAATGCCAGCGATTCGCCGGCCGAACCGGCGGTCTGCGCGATACTGTTCTCGAGGATGGTCGACTCGCGCGCGCCGAGCTGCTTCGCCACGCCGAACAGCGTGATGGCGATGACGGCGACCGGGATCGAGGCGCTGACGGTCAGGCCGACCTTCAGCACCAGGTACAGCGACGACGCGCCGAAGATCATGCCCAGGATGACGCCCATGATCAAAGCGCGCGGCGTCATTTCGGCCAGGTGGGCGTGGGCGGGGATGTAAGGTTTGAACGTGGAAGTGCTTGAATCAGGGGGCATGGTGTCCTTCATTGCAGGCGCGGCTCGCCCCGACGGACGAACCAAAAGCAGGAATATGGCACATGCACGAACGGAAAGAAAGCGCCGGCTGAAAGCGGACTATAATCGCCCGATCCTGGCCGCACCACGGCCTTACAGCGAGAGTTCGGCATTGAGCACGACCAACCAGAAGTCCGGAAAAACCCTGCTCGGCATGAAGCGCGCGTACGCCTTCATCCTGATCTTCTTCGCTGCGCTCGTGCTCATCGCGGCCGGCCTGGCCATCGGCGTGTGGAGCGCGATCAGCCACAAGGTGCCGCCAATTGACGCCGTCACCGACTACCGCCCCAAGATCCCGCTGCGCATCTACACGCAAGACAATGTGCTGATCGGCCAGTTCGGCGTCGAGCACCGCGACTTCGTGCCGATTGCGAAGATCCCGGCCATGATGAAAAACGCCGTGCTGGCGATCGAAGACACGCGCTTCTATGAACACGGCGGCATCGACTTCATTCGCGCGATGGGCGCGGCGCGCGCGAATCTGCGCGGCGGCTTTCGCCAGGGCGCGTCGACCATCACGATGCAGGTGGCGCGCAACTTCTTCCTCACCAACGAGAAAACCATCTCGCGCAAGCTGACCGAGGTCGCGCTGGCCTACAAGATCGAGGATTCGCTCACCAAGGACCAGATCCTCGAGCTGTACATGAACCAGATCTACCTGGGACAGCGCTCGTACGGCTTCTCGAGCGCCGCGCGCAGTTACTTCGGCAAGACGCTCGATGACTTGTCGCTGGCCGAAACGGCAATGCTGGCCGGCCTGCCGCAAAACCCGGCGCGCACCAATCCGGTGTCGAACCCGAAGCGCGCCGCAGCGCGCCAGCACGCGATCCTCAAGCGCCTGCTCGAACTGGGCGACATCACGCGGGCCCAATACGAAGCCGCCCTCGCCGAGCCGCTGCGCGTCAAGCGCGACGCCGGCCAGACCTTCGACACGCCGGCCCAGTATGTGGCGGAACTGGCGCGCCAGGCCGTCTACGAGCAATTCGGCGAAGAAGCCTACACGCGCGGCATCGTGGTCACGACCACCATCCGCGCGGCCGAGCAAAAGGCGGCCTATGAATCGGTGCGGCGCAATGTGCTGGCCTACGACGGCCGCCACGGCTACCGCGGCCCCGAGGCGCGCGTCGAGTTGCCGCTTGATCCCGAGCAGCGCGATGAAGCCATTGCCGATGCGCTGCAGGCACGCCGTTCCAGCGATGGTTTGCTGGTGGCTGTCGTGCTGGCGGCCAGCCCGAGCGAGGTGCGGGTGTCGCTGATGTCCGGTGAAGACGCCGTGATCAAGGGCGCCGGCCTGAAGTTTGCCAGCCCCGGCTTGCAGCCCAGCGCGCGCGAGGCTTTGCGGCTCACGCCGGGCGCTGTCATTCGCGTATCGAAGAACAAGGCCGGCGACTGGGCCATCGTGCAGGTGCCACAGGTGGAAGCGGCGTTCGTCGCGATCGATGCCGATACCGGCGCCTACCACGCGCTGGTGGGCGGCTTCGACTACAACCTGCAAAAGTTCAACCACGTGACGCAGGCGTGGCGCCAGCCGGGATCGAGCATCAAGCCGTTCGTGTATTCGGCCGCGCTTGAAAAAGGCTATTCGCCCACCACCCGCATTCTCGATGCACCGATCGAGCTGCCCGGCGCCAGCGAAGACAAGCCGTGGATGCCGCAGAACGACGACGGCGTGTTCGACGGCGAAGTCACGCTGCGCCAGGCGCTCGTCAAATCGAAGAACGTGCCGACGGTGCGCGTGCTGCGCGCGGTGTCGGTCGATTTCGCGCACCAGTATCTCGAACACTTCGGCTTCGACCTGGCGCGCCATCCGCGCAACTACACGATGGCGCTGGGCACGGGCGCGGTCACGCCGCTGCAGCTGGCCGGCGCCTATTCGGTGTTCGCCAACGGCGGCTACCGCGTCAAGCCGTATCTCATCGCGCGCATCGTCGACGGCAACGGCAACGTCATCGCCGAAGCGGCGCCGCCGACCGGCCCGCAGGAAGCGAACCGCGTCATCACGGCGCGCAACGCCTTCGTGGTCGACAGCATGCTGCGCGACGTGGCCCGCTTCGGCACCGCCGCCGGCTCGGCCAAGCAGCTCGGCCGCACCGACCTGGCCGGCAAGACGGGCACCACGAACGATGCCATCGACGGCTGGTTCGCCGGCTACGCTGGCAAGGTGGTGGCGGTGTCGTGGATGGGTTATGACGAGCCGCGTTCGCTGGGCGGGCGCGAGTTCGGTTCGACGCTGGCGATGCCGATCTGGGTCGACTACATGCGCGTGGCGCTGGGCAAGGCGCCGCCATACGAACGCACGCCGCCGGACGACCTGACCAATGATGGCACGGACTGGGTCTATCCCGAATATGCCGATGCGCCAGAAACCCGCACCATCGACATCGAGCTGGCGCCCCCGCCGGCGCCGGAGGACGAGCTGCAGCAGCCGCTCGACGACGCTCCGCTCAAAGAACCGCCGCCGATCGAGGCCCTGCCGCACATCGCGCCGCCGCCAGCACCGGTGCAGCCGCCGATGCAGCAACCGCCGCAACAGCCCCCGCAAGCGCCACCGCCCGACAACAGCCTATGGTAGTCTGAGGGGTAGTCTGAACTTCCCGACAACGTTGTCGGGAACCTTGTGGCCCGTGTGCTGGTCAGTCACAGACGCGGTCCGCGCGTCCAACTGTCCAGGGAGATCCACATGGCATATGTCGATGGTTTTGTCCTTCCGCTTCCCAAGTCGAAAATCGAAGAGTATCGCGCCCAGGCGCAACTGGCTGCCGCCGTCTGGCGCGACCATGGCGCCCTCGAGTACCGCGAATGGATCGCCGACGACGTGCAGCCTGGCGAGCACACCTCGTTCCCGCAGAGCGTGAAGCTCGAAGAAGGCGAGACGGTCATCCTGGCCTGGGCCGTGTTCGAATCGCGCGCCCATCGTGACGAAGCCAACGAAAAAATCATGAACGACCCGCGCCTGGCCGACATGATGAAACCTGGCGGCGTGCCGTTCGACGGCAAGCGCATGTTCTTCGGCGGGTTCGCACCCTTCGTTCCCCTGTAAGCTTGCACGAACGCCTAGGCGTCGCTGTCGATGATCCAGTCGGTCAGCTTGCCGCTCGCACCGCGCGGCAAGCGGGGCCCGAATGTATAGGCGGCCGGGCATTCGGCTGCCGACAACCGCTCGCGTAGCCAGTCGTGCAGGGCTGCCTGCAGATCGGCAGCGGCGCCGTCGCGCGGCACGATGAACGCCTTGAGCCGCCCGCCTTCGTCTGGCCGCATGCGGCGCACGCTCGCGTCCAGCACCGCGGGATGCAGCCGCAAGACCTCGGCAACGTAACCCGGAAACACATTGACGCCGCCGACTTGCACCGCCTGGTCGATGCGGCCGTCCGGCAAAAAATGCCGTTCGTCGCGCCAGCGCAGCCTGTCCTGCAACGCGCTGGATTGACGCGTGCCATCCGGGCACTGACGCACCAGTCCGTCGGACTGTTCATCGTGCGCCCAATAGGGCAACAGCGTGTAATCGCCTGACGGATCGTCACGCCAGCCGACGCCAGCCGTCTCGGAACTGCCATATACCTGCAGCAAGCGCGCCAGGCCCCTGGCGAGCACCGCATGCGCGACGTCGAGCGGGCACGGCGCCGTCGAGGTGACGCCGACGACGTCCGGTGGCAGCAGCCCGGCGCCCTGCCCGAATGCACGCCACAGGTCGGGATGCCCGATGACGAGGTCGCCCGATTGCAAATGCGCCGCGAGCGTTGCCGGCGCATGCCCGCGCAGGTCGCACACGGTGGCGATGCCCAGACGACGCGGCAACAACACTGTGAACAGGAATCCATAGATATGATGCGACGGCACCAGGCTGACGACGCGGCGCCGGCCTGGCAGCAAGGTCGCGAGCGCCTCGACTTCTTGCCACAGCCAGGCCAGCGGATGGGTGCAGGGCTTCGGCGCACCGCTGCTGCCGGATGTGCGAAAGGTCAGCGCGCTGCCGTCGGCATCCAGCCCGGTACGCGCGGCGTCGAGCCAGTCCGCCAGCCGCGTGCGCACCAGTAGTGGCGCCTCCAGCGCTTGCTGCAGATGGAGTTGCGTCGCCAGCGCCGTCGCCAGCCCCATCAATTCGAGCGAATCGGCGGCCAGATCGTGGCGCAGGTCGAGCGACGACGGCCACGACGGTGCTTGAATCTGGCGTCCGGGACGTAGCGCCGCCAGTTCCCACGCCAGCAAGTCGGCAACCACGCGCTGCAAGCCTGGCCCATCGCGCCACCAGCGCGCCGCGTGATCCGGTATTTTTTTCATGGAATATGAGAGCATACAAAGACCGGCATGGTGACTTTGCAACGACGTGATGTCAAATTACGACAGCATGCGTTGCGAACATACTTTCTCCCTGTAAAATATTGTTTCATTGCATGTGAGAAATTGACACAATGTGATTTCGCATGCCAAGATTAATTACCAACAATCACCAGCCGCCCGTCGGCGTTTACTCATGACGATTGCCTTTGACCTCCCCGACCTGTCGACCCGACTGGGCGGCTGCTCCCCCGAAGAACTCGATCAACTCGATTTCGGTGTCATCGGTTTTGGCCCGGACACCAATGTGAACGTGTACAACGCGTTCGAATCGCAAGCGGCGGGCCTGTCGCCGCAGCGCGTCCTGGGCCAGCCGTTGTTTACGAACGTCGCGCCCTGCATGAATAACTTCATGGTCGCGCAGCGATTTGAAGACGCGCAGGACGACAACACCGTCCTCGACGAAACCATCGACTACGTCCTCACCCTGCGCATGCGCCCGGTGAAGGTTGCCCTGCGCCTGCTGTCCAGCCCCGGCGGCACCACGCGCTACGTGCTGGTCAAGCGCCAACCGAAATGAGCGACAGCCTGGCCCAGCTCAGCGCCGAGTACGAGGCGCTGATACAGTTTCTGTACCTGGCGCCGGTCGGGCTGGTGCAGCTCGATGCCGACGGCGAGATCGCCATGATCAATCCGATCGCGGCGCAACTGTTGATGCCACACTCGCGCGATGGCGGGCTGGATAACCTGTTCGTCGCGCTGGAAGACGTGGCGCCCGACCTGCGCAGCCAGTGCCGGCAGTACACCGCGTCCAGCGGCAAGATCTGCGACGGCATGCACGTCCACCTGCACGCCGGCAGCGGTGGCGCAAAACGGATGCCGCAGATACTGTCGGTCACCCTGCTCAAGCTCGATGCCAGCCGGATCATGGCCGTTCTCGACGACATTACCGAGCAAGTACGCCGCGAATGCCGCCAGCGCCAGAACGACGCCTGGCTCAACGCGGTCCTGACCGGCATCACCGATTACGCGCTGGCCAGCCTGGATGCAGAAGGCCGGCTGTGCGAATGGAATCCGAGTATCGGGCGCGTGACCGGCTTCGGCCCGGAAGCCCAGGGCCAGACCTACGCGATGTTCTATCCGACCGACGCGATCACGCCCGAACACGCGCTCGACCGTCTGCGCGAAGCCGACGCCGATGGCTGGGCGCTGGACGAGAGCCGCCTGCTGCGCGCCGACGGCAGTGCATTCTGGGGCAGCGTGATGATCGCGCCGCTGCCCGAAGCCGGGCGCGAGGCCGACCATGCGGCCTGCGGCGACGGCGCCGCCTACTGCCTGATCCTGCGCGACGTCACCGACAAGCGCGACATCGCCGAGCGGCGCCGCCGCGAAGCGTTCAGCGACCACCTGACCGGCCTGGCCAACCGCCGCGCGCTGTTCGAAGCGACCAGCCAGGAACTCGCACGCAGCCGCGCGGCGCCGCGGCCCAGCGCGATGATCGTCATCGATGCCGACCACTTCAAGGCCATCAACGACCAGCACGGGCACCCCGGCGGCGACGCCGTGCTGCAGCACCTGGCTGCGACCCTGCTCGACGCCTTCCGCGACGTCGATGTCGTGGCGCGCATCGGCGGCGAAGAGTTCGCCGTGCTGCTGCCGTCGACCGACCTCGCACATGCCCTGGACCTGGCCGAGCGCCTGTGCGCGCGCGTCGCGCGGGAGGCAACGGCCTTCGATGGCCAGGCCATCTTGTGCACGATCAGTGCCGGCGTGGCCGTTGCCGTCGACGGCGATGGCGGCGTTGACCTGCTGCTCAAGCAGGCCGACCAGGCCCTGTACGCGGCCAAGCGCGCCGGGCGCAACCGCGCCCTGGCCTGGCAGCCCGAGTCCGTCGACGCGCCGGTCCAGGAGGTGATCGATGGAGTCTAAGGCGCAGCAAGATGCGGTGGACGCCTACGAGGCACTGGTGCAGTTCCTGTACCGCGCGCCGATCGGCCTGGCCCAGACCTCGCTCGACGGCACGGTGGAGATGCTCAACCCGATGGCATCGAAGCTTCTGATGCCGCTGGCGACCGCGCAGGGCCTGGACAACCTGTTCGACGTGCTGGCGCCGGTGGCCCCGCACCTGGCGGCGATGGTCGAGGCGTTCATCGAACCGTCCGGCATGATCTGCGAAGGCTTGCGCCTGCCGGTGGGTGTGCCGCACACCGCCAGCGGCAGCCTGCAGGTGCTGGCGCTGAACCTGATGAAGCTCGACCCCGAACGCCTGATGGCCACCGTGGCCGACGCGACGTTCGAAGTGCAGCGCGAGCAAGAGGTGCTGTCGCGCCGCCTGCGCAGCGCCGCGCGCACCGACAGCCTGACCCGCATGCCCAACCGCGAAGCGGTGCGCGACACCCTGAAAACCCTGCTGGCGCAGCCGGTGTCCGACATCGGCTTCGCCGTGCTGACCCTCAATTGCGACCGCTTCCGCCAGATTAACGACAGCCTGGGCCAGGGCGTCGGCGACCATCTGCTGATGCACATGGCCGATCGCCTGCGCGGCGCGCTGCGCCCGCCCCTGGGGCGGTTCGAACCGGGCACGCAAAGCGGGCAACTGGCCGCGCGTACCGGGAGCGACGAATTCGTCGTCGTGCTCGACGGCCTGCGCGGGCGTGCCGACGCCGAACGCATCGCGCTGCGCCTGCTCGACGCGCTTGCCCACCCGTACCTGGTCGACGGCCACGACATCGTCTGCGGCGCCAGCGCTGGCCTCGCGTGGAGCCTGGATGATCCGGACATCGGGCAGCGCGAACCGGACGACGTGCTGCGCGACGCCGGCATCGCCATGGTCGAGGCCAAGCGGGCCGGCGGCAACCGTCACGTGGTGTTCGCACCGAGCATGCGTGAACGCGCCGCGCGCCGCGCCGGCATCGAGGCCGAGCTGCGCCAGGCACTGGTCGAAGAACAGCTGTTCGTCGTGTACCAGCCGGTAGTGCGCCTGCTGCCGCGCGGCGGCGTCGATCATGCGGCCGGGGTCGAGGCGCTGGTGCGCTGGCGCCATCCGGTGCGCGGCATCGTGCCGCCGATCGACTTCATCGAAGTGGCCGAAGAATGCGGCCTGATTGGCATGCTCGGCGACTTCGTGCTCGAACGCGCCTGCCGCGATTTCCTGGACTGGCGCGCGCGCCTGGGCAAGCGCGCGCCCGGCCTGATGGCGGTGAACCTGTCGCGCGCGCAGCTCGCGCAACCGGGCTGGATCGACGGCGTGCGCCGCATCCTGCACGATACCGGCATGCCACCCGGCTGCCTGCAGCTCGAAGTGACCGAAAGCCTGGCCGCGCAGGACCAGGTCATCCAGCAGCGCCTGCACGACCTGAAAGCGCTGGGCATCAAGCTGGCGCTCGACGATTTCGGCACCGGCTATTCGTCGCTGTCGAGTCTGCACCTGCTGCCCGTGGACACGGTCAAGATCGACCGCTCGTTCGTGTGCCAGGCCGACACCAGCGCCCACCACCGCGTGCTGATCGAGGCCACCGTCAAGGTCGCGCGCAGCCTGGGGATGACCACCGTGGCCGAGGGCATCGAGACCCAGTCGCAGCTCGATGTGGTACGCAATCACCTGTGCGACAAGGTGCAGGGTTATTTCTACAGCCGGCCACTGCCTGCCGCCGAGCTCCTGACGTGGCTGGCCAGCCATGAGGCGGTGCTGCACTGACGCGGCTGAGGCGCGCCGTCCTACAAGGATGGACTCTCTGTTCCTATTCTTGTGCACCTGCGGTTGCTTGATGATAAAACAACTTAATCATCAGGGAGACTACCATGACACGCACAATCGGATCTGCACTCATCGCCGCCATGATGGCATTCGGCCTGGCCGCCTGCAACACCCCTGGCACCACCACCGACACCATGACCGGCTCGAGCAGCGCCACGTCGACCACCGGCAGCTCGGTGCAAACGCCGAGCACCACCGCCGGCCAGGGCAGCTGGAATTCGGGCGCCACCGGTGCCACCGGCGTGAACAGCGCTTCGGGCACCACCAGCAACAACGAGCCAGTCACCAACTCGGCAACCGGTCGCTGATCGACAACCAACCTGCCAGGGTCGCACGCATGCAGCTGCATGCTGACCCAATCAGCCGGTCGCCCGCTTCGGGCGACCGAGTCTGATCGTCTCATTCAACTCTCAAGGAGCATTGCGATGAAAACTATTCAGACTGTCCTCGTTGGCGGTGTCATGGCCCTCGCCCTCGCCGGCTGCAACACCACCGATACCATGGGCACCACCAGCGGCTCGTCCTCGATGGGTACGACTGCGGCCGGCTCCACCGGCAATCCGACCGTGGACGCGCAGATGGGCATCACGCCGACTGACGGCGCACCGACCGCGACCGGCAATGCCAGCACGCCGACCAATACCGGTCACACCACCACCAGTTCGGATACGAAACAGTAATTGGTGAAGCAATACCGAACACGCGCGCCTGGTCATCCGGGCGTGCGCCGCATCGGCGCGGTAAAATCGCGCCATGTACATCAGTAACGCCAATCCCCTGCCATGAAGCGCTGGCTAGCACGCCTGTTCGGCGCGGCGCCGGCATCGCCCGTGGACCGCTCACCTGCCGCATCCGGTACTCAGCAAGCCGGCCCCGTGGCCGTGGCCGTGCCCCCCGCTGACGATCATCCCCCGCTCGACCTCGATCTCGCGTTCTTTCACTGGCTGGCGGGACCGCATATTGCGGGTGCATCCGGCGCCGAATCTCTCGTGCTCGATGAGCTGGCGCGCCTGGCGCGTGATCCGCAGGCGGCCAGCAACCTCGTGCCGCGCGTACCTGCCGTCATTCCACAGGTGTTGCGCAGTCTGCGCGACGAAGGCGGCTCGTCCGCCGACCTGGCGCGCCAGGTGGCGCAGGACGCGGTGCTGGTCGCC
Organism: Massilia aurea; assembly: GCF_040790145.1. Taxonomy (GTDB): domain Bacteria; phylum Pseudomonadota; class Gammaproteobacteria; order Burkholderiales; family Burkholderiaceae_D; genus Telluria; species Telluria aurea_C. The sequence continues at coordinate 48,681 of NZ_JBFMMP010000001.1, read as the reverse complement.
GAAGTGATCCGCGAAGTCAACAGCCCGTACTACAGCCAGTCTTCCCAGCAGGGCGCCTCGGTACGCAATCTGGAAGGCGCGTTGCTGCTGCTTGGCCAGAACGGCTTGCGCATGCTGCTCGCGCGCGTGGCGTTTCGCCGGATTATCAGCCTGCAGACCAGCCGCCTGGCGCGGCTGGTCGCGCCGCAGCTGTGGAGCCAGTCCGAGAAATGCGCGCAGGCCGCCAGCCTGCTGGCGGCACGCCACGGGGCCGATCCGTTCGAGGCATATCTGGCGGGGCTGATGCACAATATCGGCCTGGTGGTGGCGCTGCGCGTCATCGACGGCCTGGTGCCCACCGGCGGCCTGCCCGACAGCGACACGTTCGGCCATCGGCTGGTGCACACGGCGCGCCTGATTTCGGCCGGCATCGCCGGCCAGTGGGAACTGCCGCCGGCAATCGGTCACGCCATCGCCCATGCCGGCGATCCTGCGCCGCTGCCCGCGACGCTGGGCGAGGCCGACCGCCTGGCCAAGCTGCACATGCTGGCGCGTGGCGGCCAGCCCGTGTTCGTTGGGGCCGTGGCGGCGTTACCTGCGGATCTACACCGGATCTATGAAAAAATTGGCGACAAATCTGATGACACCGCCGACCAACAGGACGCCTGAATGCCCTTTCCCATCGAAGAAAAACTCGTGATCGGCGTCGCGTCCAGCGCGCTGTTCGACCTGTCCGACTCGCACCAGGTCTATCTGGAGCACGGCCAGGAAGCCTATCGTAACCACCAGGAGCGCCAGCGCGACGTGATCCTCGCGCGCGGCGTCGCGTTCCCGTTCATCCGGCGCTTCCTGAGCATCAACCGGTGCTTTGCGCAGCAGGCGCCTGTGGAAGTGGTTCTCTTTTCGCGCAATTCGCCCGAGACCGGCTTGCGCGTGATGCGCTCGATCGCGCACTACGGCCTCGATATCTCGCGCGCCGTGTTCATGAGCGGCAAATCACCGTACCCGTATCTGCCAGCGTTCAACACGTCGCTGTTCCTGAGCGCAAACGAAGAAGACGTCAAGAGCGCGATCGCCGTCGATTATCCGGCCGGCCTGGTGCTGCCATCGCGCATCGCCGACGAAGAAGACGACATCGAACTGCGCGTGGCCTTCGACTTTGACGGCGTGATCGCCGATGACGAATCCGAGACGGTCTACAAGCGCAACAACGACCTCGGCGAATTCCACGCCCATGAAACCCTGCACATGGCGCGCCCGCACCAGCCAGGCCCGCTGGCCGGGATGTTTCGCAAGCTCGCCATGCTGCAGCAGCTGGAACAGGACGCCGAGCGCGCCGACCCGGACTACCGCCGCATCGTACGCATCGCCATCATCACGGCGCGCAGCGCGCCGGCGCACGAGCGCGTCGTGACCACGCTGGGCAGCTGGGGCGTGTCGGCCGACGAGACATTCTTTTTGGGCGGTATGGACAAGGCCCGGGTGCTGTCGGTATTCAAGCCGCACATTTTCTTCGACGACCAGCTCACGCACCTCAAATCCGGCCCCGGCGGCACGATCCCGATGGTGCACGTGCCGTTCGGGATCGCGAACCGGCGTAGCGTTGATACCAGCACCGACGTGCAGCCTGCCTAGAGTCGCGGCAACGCCATCAAACGATCCAGCTCCGGCTGCATCGCCCTGGCCCAAATAACGTACCCAGCTTCGTTCGGATGCAGCAGATCCGGCATGATGTCTTTCGACAGCGTGCCATCCGGCGCCAGAAAAGCACGGTTCACGTCCAGGAACACGATCCGTTTGCCGTCCGCCAGCGCCGGCAACCCCGCGTTGATGGCGTCGTTGATGCGTCGCAGCGGGCCATCGGGCGTTGCATCGCGCGGGAAGATCGCCACCAGCAGGATGCGCGTGCGCGGCAGGCGTTGCTGCAGTTCGCCGAGATTGCGGCGGATGCCGGCCAGCGTGATGGCCGGGAAGTCGCCGCGCAGGCCCGTGTTGTTGGTCCCGATCATCAAGATCGCCACCTTCGGATCCAGCCCGTCAACGGCGCCATGCTGCAGGCGCCACAGCACGTTCTCGGTGCGATCGCCGCCGAAGCCGAGCCCCAGCGCATCATGGCGTGCATAGTGCGTCTGCCAGACGGGCGCACCCTCTTTTTCCCAGCCCTGCGTGATCGAGTCGCCGATGAAGACCAGTTGCGGGCTGTGGCCCTCGGCCACCATGCGCTTCGCGTCTTGCAGCTTCTGGCGATGACGGGGCAGCCACCAGTCGATCGACCAGGCTTCGTCGAGCCTGGCCGGCGTGACGGCCACCGTGCGCCAGTCGGGACAGGTCGTGTTGGGCTTCCCGGCGGGCGAGATGACCACGTTGGCGATGCTGACCTGGCCGCTGCCAGTGCCTTCCAGCGTGAACGGCTTGGCGACCTGCGAGAAATCGTCGCCGTCGCGCGCGAAGCATGACATTGCCAGCACCACGCGCTGCCAGCCCTTGCCTTCGGCCGCGCGGCCGGGCAGCACATAGGGCACCTGGCGTTCGCAATCCGGGCCGCAGCCGACCTTCACCACCAGGCCACCGGCAGCGAGCGCATCGACCTTCAGGTCGAACGCCAGCGTGCCATGCGCCAGGAAAGGCCGCAGGTCTTGTGGCGTCGTCTGCAACGCCACGCCGCTTTTCCAGATCTTGCGCCATTGCAGCGCCAGCGCAGCGCCGCCGTCAGCGCGCTTGCTGCGCGCCAGCTCGATGGCGCTGCCGGGGAATGCCGGGCGCAGCGCCGCGTCCGCCGACACCGATTCGCCTGCCAGCATGTGCGTCGTATCGGGTGCCAGCGCCAGGATCTGAACGCCCGGTCGGGGCGCATCGTCCAACAGGACCAATGGGGCCGGCGGTGGGGCGGCGCTCGCCATTGTACTCAGCATGGATGAAAACAGCAGGGGCAGGCCGATGGATGCTGGGCGCATCATGTCTCCGGTTTTTTTATGATAGCGCAATCATGCCCGTGATCGGCCATGGGGGCAACTCGCCGCTGCTGCGCGGCGAGGCCGGGCGCGTTCGACTATAATTGACCTCCACTTTTCGGCGTATTTTTCACGGATACCTCAAGCACGCGGCATGCCTTTCGATCTCGAGAAACACCTCCCCAAGCCAGGCCACCGTTTCGTCCTGCCGCTCCTTCACGGTTCGTCCGACGCCTATGCGCTGGCGGTGGCGGCCCTGGCGCTCAAGGCGCAGGGCCAGATGCTCACCGTCGTCGTGGCCAATGCCAGCGACGGCCAGCGCCTGCTCGATGAAATCCCGTGGTTCGCCGAGGGCAAGCTGGCCTGCCACCTGCTGCCGGACTGGGAAACGCTGCCGTACGATGCGTTCTCGCCGCACCAGGACCTGGTGTCCGAGCGCCTGGCCACGCTGCACGAGATCCGCAACGGCCAGTGCGATGTGCTGATGGTGCCGGCGACGACCGCGCTGGTGCGCCTGGCGCCGCCGTCGTTCCTGGCGGCCTACACCTTCTTCTTCCGCCAGGGCGAGCGCCTCGACGAAGCGCGCCTCAAGGCGCAGCTGACGCTGGCCGGCTACACGCACGTGTCGCAGGTGATGTCGCCGGGCGAATATTCGGTGCGCGGCGGCTTGATCGACCTGTTCCCGATGGGCTCCGCCCTGCCCTACCGCCTCGACCTGTTCGGCGACGAAATCGAATCGATCCGCACCTTCGACGCCGATACCCAGCGCTCGCTGTATCCGGTGCGCGAAGTGCGCCTGCTGCCGGGCCGCGAGTTCCCGATGGACGAAACGGCGCGCACGGCCTTTCGCGGCCGCTGGCGCGAGCGCTTCGAGGGCGACCCGTCACGCTCGCCGGTGTACCGCGACATCGGCAGCGGCATCGCCTCGGCCGGTATCGAATACTACCTGCCGCTGTTCTTCGACCAGACCTCGACGCTGTTCGACTATCTGCCGCAAGGCACGCCGCTGGCCCTGGTCGGCGATATCGAAGCCGCCATCGGCCGCTTCTGGACGGACACCGAGTCGCGCCATCGTTTCCTGAAAAGCGACCGCGAACGCCCGATCCTCGAGCCGACTGAGTTGTTCCTGAGCGCCGAGCAGTTCTTCACCTGCATCAAGCCGCACGGGCGCTGGAATATTGCACGCGACCCGCTAGCGCCGGCGTCCGAACTGTCGGCGCCGATTCCCGACGTCGCCGTCAACCGCCGTCTCGACGATCCGCTCGTCAGCCTGCGTGCCTACCTCGAACGGGGCGACACACGCGTGATGATTTGCGCCGATTCGGCCGGCCGGCGCGAAACGCTGCAGCAGTACTTCAGCGAATACAAACTGGACCTCACGCCGGTCGAAGGCTTCGAGGGCTTCCGCACGAGCGATGCCCGACTGGCATTGGGCGTGGCGCCGCTGCAGGCGGGTTTCGAGCTGCTCGATGCGGGCGCCGGCCACCTGGTGTTCATCACCGAGACCGAGCTGTATGCGGGTTCGGGCCGGCGCGCCGGCAAGAAGAAACAGGAAGCGACGAGCCAGGTCGAATCGATGGTGCGCGACCTGTCCGAGCTCAAGATCGGCGACCCGGTGGTGCACATCAACCACGGCATCGGGCGCTACATGGGCTTGATCAGCATGGACCTGGGCGAAGGCGAGACCGAGTTCCTGCACCTCGAATACGCCAAGGACACGAAGCTGTACGTGCCGGTGTCGCAGCTGCACGTGATCGCGCGTTACTCGGGCACGGCGGCCGAAGACGCGCCGCTGCACTCGCTCGGTTCGGGCCAGTGGGAGAAAGCCAAGCGCAAGGCGGCCGAGCAGGTGCGCGACACCGCCGCCGAACTTCTGAACCTGTACGCGCGGCGTGCGCTGCGCCAGGGTCATTCGTTCGAATATTCGAACGTCGACTACGAAAACTTCGCGCAAAGCTTCGGTTTCGAAGAGACGCCCGACCAGGCCGAAGCAATCCACAACGTCATCAAGGACATGACGTCGGGCCGGCCGATGGACCGGCTGGTGTGCGGCGACGTCGGCTTCGGCAAGACCGAGGTGGCGCTGCGCGCGGCGTTCATCGCCGTCATGGGCGGCAAGCAGGTCGCGATCCTGGCGCCGACGACGCTATTGGCCGAGCAGCACGCGCAAACCTTTGCCGACCGCTTCGCCGACTGGCCCGTGAAAATCGCCGAGCTGTCGCGTTTCAGGACCGGCAAAGAGATCAACAACGCGATCAAGGGCATGGCCGACGGCACGCTCGACATCGTCATCGGCACCCACAAGCTGCTCTCGCCCGACGTGAAGTTTACGCGCCTGGGCCTGGTGATCATCGACGAAGAACACCGCTTCGGCGTGCGCCAGAAAGAAGCGCTCAAGTCGCTGCGCGCCGAAGTCGACGTGCTCACGCTGACGGCCACGCCGATCCCGCGCACGCTGGGCATGGCGCTGGAAGGCTTGCGCGACTTTTCGATCATCGCCACCGCGCCGCAAAAACGCCTGGCGATCAAGACCTTCGTGCGCAGCGAAGACGGCTCGATCATCCGCGAAGCCTGCCTGCGCGAACTCAAACGCGGCGGCCAGATCTACTTCCTGCACAACGAAGTCGACACCATCGAGAACCGCCGCGCGATGCTCGAAGAGCTGCTGCCCGAGGCCCGCATCGGCGTGGCCCACGGCCAGATGCACGAGCGCGACCTCGAGAAAGTCATGCGCGATTTCGTGGCCCAGCGCTTCAATATTCTGCTGTGCACGACCATCATCGAGACCGGCATCGACGTGCCGACCGCGAACACGATCATCATGCACCGCGCCGACAAGTTCGGCCTGGCGCAGCTGCACCAGTTGCGCGGGCGCGTCGGCCGCTCGCACCACCAGGCGTATGCCTACCTCCTGGTGAGCGACGTGCAGAACCTGACCAAACAATCGCAACGGCGCCTGGACGCCATCCAGCAGATGGAAGAACTGGGCAGCGGCTTTTACCTCGCGATGCACGACCTGGAAATCCGCGGCGCCGGTGAAGTGCTGGGCGAGAATCAATCCGGCGAAATGCTCGAAATCGGCTTCCAGCTGTATTCGGACATGCTCAACGAGGCGGTGCGTTCGCTCAAGGCCGGCAAGGAACCCGACCTGGCCGCGCCGCTGTCGTCGACCACCGAGATCAACCTGCACGTGCCGGCCCTGCTGCCGGCCGACTACTGCGGCGACGTGCACGAGCGCCTGTCGATCTACAAGCGCCTGGCCAATTGCGAGACGCTTGATCGTATCGACAGCATGCAAGAGGAACTGATCGACCGCTTCGGCAAGCTGCCCGAGCCGGTAAAGGCGCTGGTCGAGACGCACCGCCTCCGCATCGCGGCCAAGACGGTGGGCATCGTCAAGATCGACGCCCATGGCGAGGCGGCCAGCCTGCAGTTCATGGAAAAGCCGCCGATCGATCCGATCAGGATCATCACGCTGATCCAGAAGAACCGCCACGTCAAGCTGGCGGGCCAGGACAAGCTGCGTATCACGGCCAGCATGCCCGACCTGACGGCGCGCGTGAACCAGATCAAACAGACCATCAAACAACTGCTCGCTTAAATCATGACCATGAATCTGGTGCTACAGGGGCCGCAGGCCGATCAAGCCACGCTCGCGCGCCTGGCGCAACTGGCCAATCCGCAGACAACCACCGCCGTTGGCGCGCATGCACTGCGCTGCGAAGGCATTGTCGTCAGCGCCGGGTTGAAAGAGCAGATCGACGCCGCCGCGTTCGAGGCCGGCGTGGATGCGACCTTCATCGCCCCGGGCCGCTCGCTGGCCGACGTGCGCCTGGTGGCGATGGACATGGACTCGACCCTGATCACGATCGAGTGCATCGACGAGATCGCCGACATGCAGGGGCTCAAACCCCAGGTGTCCGAGATCACCGAAGCGGCGATGCGCGGCGAACTCGATTTCTCGGAAAGCCTCAAGCGCCGCGTGGCCCTGCTCGAAGGGCTCGATGCCAGCGCCTTGCAGCGCGTCTACGACGAGCGCCTGCGCATCTCGCCGGGCGGCGAAACAATGCTCAAAGCGGTGCAGGCGGCCGGCATCAAGACGCTGCTGGTGTCGGGCGGATTTACCTTTTTCACCGAGCGGCTTGGTGCGCGCCTCGGTCTGAATTACACGCACGCCAACGTGCTCGAGGTCATGGATGGCAAGCTCACCGGCCGCGTGGTCGGCGGGATCGTCGACGCCGAAGAAAAGAAGCGCACCGTCGAGCGCGTGTGTAACGAACTGGGCATTTCGCCATCGCAGGCGGTCGTGATGGGCGACGGCGCCAACGATCTTCAGATGATGGGCATTGCCGGGCTGTCGGTGGCGTTTCGCGCCAAGCCGGTGGTACGGGCCCAGGCCGATGTGGCGCTCAATTTCTCTGGGCTGGATGGCTTGCTGACAATTCTCGCCTGACGCGCAGGCAATAGCCGCGGCGCATTTGCCGCTATAAATCGAGGATGATCGCGCGCAAACCGTGCGCGCGCGCTGAATCGTGCGCAGGTGGTGTGAACTATCGTGGTGATGCGACCGATCGGGCGCGCCATCACAACAGCAGATCGCCATGTCCCTGCCTGCCATACACGCATCCCCCATCCTTTCGTCAACGGTCGATAGGGCGCGAAGGCGCCTGCTGCTGGGCGGGCCGGCGCTGGCAGGCGCGCTGCTCGTGCCTGAAGCCCATGCGCAATTGCCCGCCAACCGCTGGAGCGCGGCCTGGGGCTGCGCGCCGGCAGGTCCACCCCGCCCTGCGCAGTTGCAGACGTTCGCCAACCAGACGCTGCTCCTGATCGTGCGCGCCAGCATCGGCGGGGGCAGCGTACGCGTCAGGGTATCCAACGAGATGGGCAGCAGCAGCCTCGAGATCGGCAGCGCAGGTATCGGCTTGCGCCGCAGCGGTGCGGTGCTCGTGCCCGGCAGCAGCCGGCAGCTGCGCTTCGGCGGCCGGCCCGACATTACCATCCCCGCCGGGGCGCCCGCCTTCTCCGACCCGGTTGCACTCACCGTGGCCCCATTCGCCGACCTGGCCATCAGCCTGTACCTGCCGGGCAGGACGCCGGCCAGCACGCTCCATAACGCGGCGTACCAGGCCAATTATGTGTCGACACCGGGCAACCACGCTGCCAGCGCGTCGCTGCCGGTCGGGCGAGCGTTCGCGTCGTGGCCGTTCCTGACCGAGGTCGATATCGCTGCCGGCGTACCGGTGCTGGTGGCCGCAGGCGATTCGATCACCGATGGCGTGGGCAGCACGTCCAGCGCCAACCGGCGCTGGACCGACTGGCTGGCGCGGCGCTTCCACACCGAGCTCGGCCCGAACCGCGTCGGCGTCGTCAACCGCGGCATCAGCGCCAACCGCATGCTGGCCGACACCCCCGACACATTGATCGCGGGCCGCGCCCTGCTCGAACGCTTCGACCGCGACGTCCTGGCCACATCGAGCGTGGGGGTCGTGGCCATACTCATCGGCATCAACGATATCGTCTACAGCCCGCCATCGGCGCCAATCCGCCCCGAAATCATGATCGCTGGCTACCAGCAATTGATCGAGCGGGCCCATGTGCGCGGCATTGCGGTCATGGGGGCGACACTGCCACCGATGAGTGGTTTTGTGTACTCGACGCCGCCGCGCGAAGCCGTGCGCCAGGCAGTCAATGCATGGATGCGCAGCAGCGCGGCCTTTGACCTGCTGCTTGACGCCGACCTGGCGCTGCGCGATCCGGCAGCGCCGCAGCGCTTGCGATCAGCGTACGACAGCGGCGACCATGTGCATCCCAATGACACCGGATACCAGGCGCTGGCGGGCGCCGTGCCCTTGGGACAACTGGCGTTGCTGCTCTCGTGAAGTGGCTAGCAATCGGGCTGAGCAGTGCCGGCTGTAACAGGCTGTAAAACCGCGCGCCTGTTTGCGCTCAAGCTCGTATGATGGCTGCATCAGGAGGAGCGCCATGAAAAATCTTGCCATCATTATCGTGTCTCTGGGCGCGCTCGCCGGCTGCGCAGCGCCAGGCCCCTATTACAGCCAGCAAGGCTACGCACAACCGTCAGATCCCAGCCAGTGGCGTGTTGTGTCCGTGACGCCAGTGCCCATCGGTACCGGTGCGCGCGTGGCGTCGTCTGGTGAAAGCACCATCACGTCGACGCCTCTGCCTGCGACAACGTATTCAAATTCGACTTACTCGACACCGATCTACACCCAACAGCAGCCGGTCTATGTCCAGCAGCAGCCAGTGTATGTCCAGCAGCAACCGGTCTACGTGCCGCAGCCGGTCTATGTCGAGCAGCCAAACTACTGGTATCCGCCAATTTCGATCGGCCTGGGCTTCGATTTCGGCCGCAGCAGCTGGCGCGGCCATCGCGGTCGCGGCTGGGGCGGGAATATCGGGACGCACTTCCCGTACCGCAGGTAACCCCTCATGAAGCCGGCCGATGCCGGCTTTTTTCATGTCTCGCCAAACAGATCGTGCGCGTCGAGAATCGCCCAGGCGATCTCGGGCCGCAAGTTCAGGCAACGCCGCACCGCCGCCGGCACCGATTGCCGCACTTTCTTGCACAGACCGGGCCGGTCCTCGAGCACGATCACGATGCCGCGCACGGTGCGCACTTCGTTCGGGCCCGGCGCGATGTGCAGCGTCGCGCCGGTATTCTTGTGAATCAGGTTCTGCACGTGCTGCAAGTCGGCATAACTGTCGATGCGTTCGATACGCTCGATCAGCCGTTGCTCTTGCTGGCGCGTGATCAGCAGCGGGCGCTGATCCAGCGCCGGATCGGCCAGGACCCGTGTGCGATCGCACACGCAGGCGCCCGGCGGGCACTCGACCCGCAAGGGCAAGCCCGGCTCGGTATGGACGGCAATCGATGAATTCACGCGGTGGACGATGTGACCTTTGAACCTGGTGATTCTACCCCGACCTGCGCGCCGACTGCGTCGAGATCTCGCCCGATCAGTTCAAGCGCATTGGGCACCGCCGCGCCCTCGGCCGTATTATCGAAGATGCACCATACCCTGCGGCCTTGTGCGACGTCGCGTGCGAATTGAACGCGCCAGCGGGCGATCTCCGCGCCCGAATAGGGTGAATAGTAGATGCGCGGCGCGCCGTGCAGGCGCACGTAGACTTCGGTGTCGTTCGTCGGCTCGTGCTCGCCAGGCTGACCGGCGGCCGGGTCGGCGATGACCCGAATCACGCCGCACTCGCGCAGGGTCGCGCTGGCGGCGCTTGAGAACCAGCTCGCATGACGTGCTTCGAACGCGATGCTGCACGCGAACCGCTGGCGCAGCTGCGCAAAAAACGCAGGCGCCAGCGTATCGTCGAAGCCGAAGCGCGGCGGAAGCTGGACCAGCAGGCAACCCAGCTTCTCGCCCAGCATGCCGGCTTCACCCTGGAACCGGTCGAGCAAGGCATCGACATCCTGCAGCCGCGCGTCATGCGTGATCGCACGCGGCACCTTGACCGAAAAACGGAAGGCATCCGGCACGCTGGCAGCCCAGCGCGCGTAAGTCTCCGGCTTGTGCGGCCGGTAGAACGACGAATTGATTTCAACCGCGGGGAACACGGCGGCGTAGCGTTCGAGGTGGCTGCCGTCCGCCGGAAACGCGGCGAAGTCCTTCGTCGCAAGGCTCCAGCCGGCGCAGCCGACGAGCAGGCTGCCGGGCAAGTCCTGGACTGGCATGGGATCGTCTCGTGGTTGTTATTACAACCATTCTAGCGGGCGGCGACGGCGCGCGGCGCATGGCTGGACCGGCGACGTTCTGGGCGCGCCGCGCTTACAATGTCGGCATTGTTTTGACTGGAGAAATATCATGAGTGTCGAGCCAACCCACGTCGTCTGCCCGCACTGCGACGCCGTCAACCGCATGCCGCAGTCGCGGCTGCACGATGCGCCCACCTGCGGCAAGTGCGCGCAGCTGTTGTTTACGGGCCGCCCGCACGACGTCGACAGCGCCCGCTTCGAGCGCCATATCGGCCGCAACGATATCCCGGTGCTGGTCGACTTCTGGGCCGAATGGTGCGGCCCGTGCAAGATGATGGCCCCAAGCTACGCGCAGGCAGCCGGCCAGCTCGAGCCCGCAGTGCGCCTGCTGAAGGTCGATACCGAACGCGCGCAAGACCTGGCGGCGCGCTTTGCGATCCGCAGCATCCCGACACTGGCGCTGTTCCGGGGCGGGCGCGAAGTCGCACGCCAGGCCGGCGCGATGGATGCGGTGCGCCTGACCGCCTGGGTGCGCCAGCACATGGGCTGAGCTTTGCGGCAGGGGCGGCCGATGGTGATGCTACAATCGCAACACAGGGGGATGTTCCCCGTTTGAGGAGCCTGATAATGTCGCAAGAACTGATTCTGGAACGAGGCGTCGAAGACAGCAAGCACTGGGCGCGCATCCTGTATGTGATCCATGCCCTGACCTTCTTCTTCTCGCTCGGCATGCTGTCGATCATCCCGGTGATCGTCAACTACATGAAACGCCCGGAAACGGCCGGCACACTGGTCTACAGCCACCACACGTGGATGATCCGTTCGTTCTGGTGGTACGTGGTGTGGATGGCCGTCGGTGGCGTGCTGTTCGCCACGATCATCGGCATCCCGTTCGCGTGGGTGCTGTGGCTGGTGGTGTGGGTCTGGAAAGCGTATCGCCTGATTCGCGGCTTCATTGACCTGAACAACAACCGCGCGATGCCGGTATAAAAAACGAATGGGGCCGATGGCCCCATTGTTCATAACTGACTGAAGGCCCGCTCCAGGTCGGCGATCAGGTCAGCCGGGTCTTCCAGGCCGACGTTGAAGCGCACCAGCACCCCGCCATCCCACCGGTCCCGCATACTCTGAATCCGGTACGGCATCACGAGGCTGTTCGGCCCGCCCCAGCTGTAGCCGATGCCGAACAGCGTCAACGCATCGACCATGCGGTCGACCTGGGCCTCGTCGAAGCGCGTATCGAACACCACCGAGAACAGGCCGCCGGCGCCGGTAAAATCGCGCTGCCAGAAGGCGTGGCCAGGACAATCCTCGAAGGCCGGATGCAGCACCCTGGCGATCTCGGGCCGCGCCTTGAACCAGGCCGCCAGCACGCGCGCGCTGGCGTCGTGCCGCTCGAAGCGCAGCTTCATCGTCGGCAGGCCGCGCTGCACCAGGTACGCGTCATCGGGGCTCACGCCCATCCCCAGGCGCATATGGGCTTGCGCGAGGCGATCGTTCAGCGCGCGGTCGCGCGTGATCACGGCGCCCATCAACAGGTCGGCGCCGCCCGACTGGTACTTGGTCAGCGCGTGCATGACGATGTCGGCGCCAAGATCGAACCCGCGCAGCGCCAGGCCGGCCGACCACGTGTTATCGAGCGCCACCAGCACGCCGCGTTCATGGGCCGCGCGGCACAGCGCCGGCAAGTCCGGCACTTCCATCGACACCGAGCCCGGCGCCTCGGTCCACAGCAGCTTGGTACTCGGTTGAATCAGGTCGGCGATGCCGGCGCCGATCATCGGATCGTAGTAGCGCGCGGTGACGCCGAAATCGGCGCTCAGCCAGCGACCCAGCTCGCGGTTCGGGTTGTACACGTTCTCGGGCAACAGCACGTCGTCGCCGCTTTTGAGCAGCGCGAAGTCGACCATGGCGATGGCCGCCAGGCCCGAGGGCGTGAGCAGGCAGTGGTTGCCGCCCTCGATCTCGGCCAGCTTGCCCTCGAGCGTGAACGTGGTTGGCGTGCCATGCAGGCCGTAGGTATAGGCGCTCTTGTCCTTCCACTGGCTCGACCGCATTGCGGCGGTGTTCGCGAACAGCACCGTCGACGCGCGGTGCGTCGCCGGCGGGAAGGCGTCGAACCCCGATGGTGCGACATAGTCGCTATGCACCAGCGTGGTCTGGATCGACTTGCTGCTCATGGCATCAAGCGGGATTGGCCCACAGGTCGTGCGCGTCGGCCTTGGTGATGACGACATCGGCGAACTGGCCCACGACCAGCTTGCTCTTGCCCGGCACGAGCGGGCGCTTGATGTGCACCACGCCGTCGATTTCCGGCGCATCGGCGCTCGAGCGGCCGATCGCTTCGCGGGCGCCGACTTCATCGATCAGCACGCGCAGGGTCTTTCCGACCTTGGCCTGCAGACGCTTGGCCGAGATCTCTTCTTGCAGCAGCATCACGCGCGCACGGCGCTCTTCGCGCACCTCTTCCGGCACCGGGTTGTCGAGCAGGTTGGCGGTGGCGCCTTCGACCGGTGAATAGGCAAAGCACCCCAGGCGGTCGATCTGCGCTTCTTTCAAGAAGTCGAGCAGGTAGTCGAATTCGGCCTCGGTCTCGCCCGGGAAGCCGGCGATGAAGGTCGAACGGATCGTCAGGTCAGGATTCATCGAGCGCCATTTCAGGATGCGCTCGAGGTTTTTCTCGCCGCTGGCCGGGCGCTTCATGCGCTTGAGAACATCCGGGTGCGCGTGCTGCATCGGAATGTCGAGGTACGGCAGCACGTGGCCATCGCCCATGAACGGGATCGCATGGTCGACGTGCGGGTACGGATAGACGTAGTGCAGGCGCACCCAGGCATCGTACTGGCGCGCCAGCTGGCCCAGCGCTTCGACCAGCTGCGTCATGTGCGTCTTGATCGGGCGGCCATTCCAGAAGCCGGTGCGGAACTTGACGTCCACGCCATAGGCGCTGGTGTCCTGCGAAATCACGAGCAGTTCCTTGACGCCCGACTTGAACAGGTTCTCGGCTTCGACCAGCACTTCGTCGATGCGGCGCGACACCAGGTCGCCCCGCATCGACGGGATGATGCAGAAGCTGCAGCGGTGGTTGCAGCCTTCGGAAATCTTCAGGTAGGCGTAGTGCTTCGGCGTGAGCTTGACGCCGTGGTCCGGCACCAGGTCGATGAACGGATCGTGCGGCTTCGGCAGGTGCAGGTGGACCGAGTCCATCACTTCGGCCAGCGCGTGCGGGCCGGTCACGGCCAGCACCTTCGGGTGCACCTTGGTGATGATGTCGTCGCCTGCGGCATCCTTCTTGGCGCCAAGGCAGCCGGTGACGATGACCTTGCCGTTTTCGGCCAGCGCTTCGCCGATGGCGTCGAGCGACTCTTGCACGGCGGCGTCGATGAAGCCGCAGGTGTTGACGATCACCAGATCGGCACCGTCGTACGAGTTGGCGGTCTGGTAACCTTCGGCGCGCAACTGGGTCAGAATCTGCTCGGAATCGACCAGCGCTTTCGGGCAGCCAAGCGAAACAAAGCCGACCTTCGGCGCGACCACGCCCGGCATCGCGGCCGGAATGATGACGGCTGGCGCCTTGGCTGCGGCAGCCAGGCTGCTTGAGTTGGCGGAAGGAGTACGACGAAGTTCAGGCATGGGCGGGCGGCAAAAGATTTGGGCAATCCGCGATTGTACCTGAACCGGGGGTAGTTGGTAGGGCCTGTGACCGTCCAACGTCGTTCCAGCGGAGGCTGGAACGACGCGAACTGGCAAACACTTATCAAGCTGGCAGCACAGCGCAACCTGCGCGCTACACAGCTTACTTCTTGTCCGTCGGCGGCGGCGTCATGCCCGGAAACGGAAACACGCCGAACATCGCCTTGCTCTGGCTTTGCATCTGCTCTTGCATCTGGATGAACAGGTTCTTGCTCTGGTCGATGTAGTTGTTCATCATGCCCTGCATCATCGGGCCCTGGACGTTCATGAACTGGGTCCACATCTCGGGGCTGAACGGCTTGCCCTCGATGGCGCCGGCGGCGTTGCTGGTGAGTTTGGTCTGGATATCGGTGAACGCCTGGACATTCTTTTCCAGGTACGAGCCCATCATGCCCTGCATGGCGTGGCCGTAGTAGCGGATGATCTGCGCCAGCACCGAGCTCGAGAACATCGGCGCGCCGTTCGCTTCTTCTTCCAGGATGATCTGGAGCAGGATCGCGCGGGTCAGGTCTTCGCTGCTCTTGGCGTCGACCACCGTGAATTCGTCGGCATCGAGCACCAGCTGCTTGACGTCGGACAGCGTGATGTAGGAACTGGTCTGCGTGTCGTACAGGCGACGGTTCGGGTATTTCTTGATCAGGCGTTCCGCACTTTTCTTCACACTGCTCATCTCTCGTCCATGGTTTGCGGCGCCGCTTCGTGAGCCGCGCACTTATGATTATTCTCGCCGGCGTGGCCGGCTCGTCTCCGGCCCATCCACGGCCAGGTCGACCATGGATGGGCACCAGACACCTTACCACGCAATTGTGGCAGTTGCAGCAATTACCAGAATCATCACGCGTCTGGCTTTTCTGTCAATACTCACCAATGACGACTAGTCGCCCCGCACCCGCACATAGCGCCCTGGCGCTGGCTCGGATGGCAGGTATTGCGCATTGCCGGGGGCGGTCGGCGCCGGCACCTGCGGGCCGCCATGCTCGGCCAAAAACTTCGCCCATTCGGGCCACCAACTACCTTTGTGCTCCGCAGCACTCTCGAACCAAACGCTGTCGGTCTTTGGCCGCGATTTGCCATTCTTGTCGTTGACCCAGTAGCTGCGCTTGTTTTTCGAGGCCGGATTGATCACGCCGGCAATATGGCCAGACGCACCCAGCACGAAGCGGTTCGCCTTCGGGTTCTTGGGATTAAGCAGCTGCATCGAGGCGAACGCCGCCGACCACGGCACGATATGGTCTTCCTTCGAGCCGTACACGAACACCGGCGCGTCGATTGCGCCCAGGTCGACCGGCACGCCGCAGACGGTCAGCGTGCCGGGTTTGCGCAGCTTGTTTTCCAGGTACATATTGCGCAGGTAATAGCAAAACATTGGCCCCGGCAAATTGGTGCTGTCGGCGTTCCAGTACAGCAGATCGAAGGCCGGCGGCTCCTTGCCCTTGAGGTAATTTTGCTGGACATAGTTCCAGACCAGGTCGTTCGGGCGCAGCGACGAGAATGTGGTCGCCAGGTCGCGCCCCGGCATCAGGCCGCCGGCAGCCAGCTTTTGCTCGCGCAGCGCCACCTGGGTTTCGTCGATGAAAACTTCGAGCACGCCGGTATCGGAGAAATCGAGCAAGGTAGTCAGCAGGGACAGGCTGGCGGCCGGCTGGCGCCCGCGCGCGGCCAGCACGGCCAGCGCCGTGGACGCGATGGTGCCGCCGACGCAGAAGCCGAACACGTGCGCCTTTTCTTGCCCGGTGATTTCGGCCACGACGTCAAGGGCGCGGATCGCGCCATCTTCGACGTAATCGTCCCACCGCAGATGCGACTGGCTGCGATCGGGATTGCGCCACGAGACCATGAACACGGTATTGCCCTGCTCCACCACGTAGCGCACCAGAGAATTGTCCGGCTGCAGGTCGAGGATGTAGAACTTGTTGATGCACGGCGGGATCATCACCAGCGGCACGCTGCGCACGTTCGGCGTGACCGGCGTGTACTGGATCAGCTGGAACAAATCGTTTTCAAATACGACTTGGCCGGCCGTGTTGCCGACATTGCGGCCCACTTCGAAGGCAGCTTCGTCCGACTGCGAAATGCGGCCCTTCTGCAGGTCGGCCAGCATATTGGCCAAGCCCTTGGTCAGGCTCTCGCCCTTGGTCTCGAGCATTTTCTGCTGGGCCTCGGGATTGGTCGCGAAGAAGTTGGCGGGCGACATGGCGTCGACCATTTGCTGTATCGAGAAACGCAGCCGCTGGCGCTCGCGCGGCTCGAGCTCGACCGCATCGGCCATCGCCATCAGGCATTCGGCGTTGAGCAGGTACGAAGCGGCCGAGAACGCGGACACCGGGTTGCTGGTCCATTCGGCCGCCGCGAAGCGCCGGTCCTGCAACGCCGGCGTCTTGCCAAGCATCGCGTCTTGCCACAACTGGGTGGCTTTCTTGAGATAATCGTCGCGGATCGCTTCCATGCGCGCCGTGTCGATGCCGGCGCCGACATTGTTGAGCAGGCCGGCGATGGGGCTCACGCCGCCCGGGGCTGGCATGCCAGGCGGCATCGCCATCCAGCTTTGCCAGGCGGCAGGATCGGTAAATTGGGACAACCAGGTGGCAGCAAGCGCTTGCGGGTCAGGCATGTTCATGTGGGCATCCGTTGTTAGAATCGCGTCTCGTCAACCAGAAAGTACATCATGTGGATCGTCGCCATTGCCTGGATATACGTCGTGGTGCTCATGGCAGCGACCGAGCCGACCGCCGTGGGCGGCGTCATGACCTTCCTGTTTTATTGTGCCTTGCCATTATCCATACTTTTTTACATCACTGGCGCAAGACGGCGCCGGCTGCGCAGGCAGACGGCGCAGCGACCGGGTGACAGGAAAGCGGGCAACGCGCCGGGGCGGGAGTGGGATGGCGATGGCGCTGCGGACGGCGACGGCGACTGAGCCGTCGCCCCCAACCTGCGCTGCTACTTTAGCCAGATCAAGCTGGCCTGGCGACCCGTCACGCCATCGCGGCGATAGGAATAGAAACGCTCCGGCGCGCTGGCCGTACACAGCCCGCCGCCATGCACGCGCTCGACGCCGTCACGCGCCAGCATCAGGCGCGCCAGGGTGAACATATCTGCGAGGTACTTGCCCGGCCGAGCGTGAAGATCGGTGAAGCAGGCGCGTGTCGCCTCCCCCGGTAGCGCTTCCACGAACGCGGCCACCACGTCGGCGCCGACCTCGAACGCCTCGGGACCGATTGCCGGCCCCATCCACGCCGTGATTTCCCCCGCACCGGCCGTACGCATTGCGCGCACGGTTTCGCCCAGCACGCCACCAGCCAGCCCGCGCCAGCCGGCATGGGCGGCGCCCACCACTTTGCCGTCCAGATCGGCAAACAGCACCGGCAGGCAATCGGCGGTCAGGATCGCGCACACGACGCCGGGCGCCGTGGAAATGCTGGCGTCGCCGGTGCGCACCGGCTGGCCTGGGCCGACCGTGGCCGCGTCGACCACGGCCGCGCCATGCACCTGGGCGATCCAGGCCGGCCGGCCCGGCAACCACGCCTGCAATGCGGCGCGGTTGGCGGCGACGGCATCCGGCGCGTCGTTCACGTGCAGCCCCAGATTGAGGCCACCGCCACCCTTGCCGTCGGCATACGGACCCACGGACACGCCGCCATCGCGGCTGGTCGCCAGCGCGCCGACCGATACCGGCAGGTCCGGCCAGTCAGGCCAGACCAGGGCCGACCGGGACAGCGGGATCATACGCGGTAGGTGACGACGCCGTTGTCGTCGTCCGCCGCTTCTTCGATGCCCGTGCCGAACTCGCCCAGTTCAGGCTCTTCGATGCCCGCACGCGCGATCAGTTCGGCGAAATCGTCGGCCAGCGGCACGGTCCATTCGCATTGCTCACCGGCGGCCGGATGCACCAGGCCCAGGCGACGCGCCTGCAGCGCCTGGCGCGGGAACACCGGCGTCAGGTGACGCTTGCCGTAGACGGCGTCGCCGACGAGCGAAAAGCCCAGCGACTGCATGTGCACGCGGATCTGGTGGGTGCGGCCGGTTTCGAGGCGGCAGCGCACCAGTGTCACCGGACGCCGGTCGAGTTCGCCCGAAATGACGCGCTCGTAATGGGTGATCGCCGGCTTGGCGAACGGGCTGCTCGAAACAGCCATCTTGACGCGGTCTTTCGCGTCGCGGCCCATCGGGCTGTCGATCGTGCCCGACAGGCGCGGCGTGCCCCACACCAGCGCGAAGTATTCGCGCTTGACGGTGCGCGCCTGTAGCTGGCGCACGAGGTCGGTCTGGGCGGCGAGCGTCTTGCCCACCACCATCAGGCCACTGGTATCCTTGTCGAGACGGTGGACGATGCCGGCGCGCGGCACGCCAACCAGTTGCGGGCAGTGATGCAGCAAGCCGTTGAGCAACGTGCCGGTCCAGTTGCCCGAACCCGGGTGCACGACCAGGCCGGCCGGCTTGTTGACGACCATGATGTCGTCGTCTTCATGAACAATGTTCAGAGCCATGGGCTCCGGCGCGAACGCCGTGTCTTCGGGCGCGGCTTGTGGCACGACGACAATGGCTTCGTCGCCATAGGCCGTGTCCTTGCCCCGGGCCGGCTTACCATCAACCGTGATGTGGCCGCTTTCAAACCATTGCTGCAGGCGGCTGCGCGAGAATTGGGGCACCAGGCCAGCAACCACCTTGTCGAGGCGCTGGCCGCAGTGTTCTTCTTGCAGCGCCAGGGTGATTGGCGACAGGTCGGTGCCTGGAAGGGGTACGAACCCGATCTCGAGCTCATCGTCAAAGTCAGGGTCAATAGGTAAATCCGCCGGATTCGGCGCAGGAGTTAATATCACGTCAGTCCCATCGGCTATAATCAGCCGTTCGTTGAATCTAGGTAAAACATTTCTTGCGCAAAGCTATGCAAAAAAAATTGTCTGTGTTGGTCGCCACTTGCGCCCTCGTCGGTCTGTCGGCATGCAGTATGCTGCCGAAGACCACCGACGAGTCCAAAAACTGGTCGGCGGAGAAATTATACGCTGAGGCGCGCGAAGAGATGGCAGGCGCTCACTACGAAGCCGCAATCCCGTTGTTCCAGCGTCTTGAAACCAATTTCCCGTTCGGCGTCTACGCAACACAGGCGCAGATGGAAGTGGCTTACGCCTACTACAAGTCGGCTGACCAGGCGCAAGCGCTGGCAGCGGTCGAGCGCTTCATCAAGCTGCACCCGAACCACCCCCAGGTCGACTATATGTACTACCTGCGTGGTCTGATCAATTTCAACGATCAGCTCGGGTTCTTCAGCTTCGTGTATTCGCAAGACCCGACCGAGCGCGATCCGCGCGCCACGCGTGAAGCGTTCGCGGCGTTCAAGGCGCTCGTCGACAAGTACCCGAACAGCAAGTACGCGGCCGACTCGACCGAGCGCATGAGCTATCTGATCAATGCGATGGCGCAGTACGAAGTGCACGTGGCGAATTACTACTATCGCCGCGGCTCGTACCTGGCGGCGCTCAATCGTGCGCAGGACGCGGTGACCAACTACACGGACGCCCCGGCCCGCGAAGAAGCGCTGTTCATCATGATCCGCGCCTATGACAAGCTCGGCATGCCGCTGCTGCGCGACGACACCCAGCGTGTGTTTGCGCTGAACTATCCAGACAGCTATTTCCTGAACCCAGGTGCACGCGGCGATGCGCCGTGGTGGAAATTCTGGTCGAAGGGTGGTGCGAAGGCGGCGCCGAAGGATGCGGTGCAGTAATAGGTTGATGGCTGCTCGGAGGACTTGGGTTCCCGCCTTCGCGGGAACCCAAGTCAGCAGCGTAGCCGCTACGTCACCCTTCAACTCGCCGCCTGAACACCCACGCATTCCCACTCGACGCCCCCGGCTCGAACGCATACCCGTCAACATCAAATTCCTTGAGCCCCTCAGGATCGGTAATGCCGTTCTGCGCCGCATAGCGCGCCATCATCCCGCGCGCGCGCTTGGCGAAGAATGAAATGATCTTGTACTTGCCGTTCTTCCAGTCCTGGAACACCGGCTCGATCACGGGCGCGTCCAGCAGCTTGGGCTTGACCGACTTGAAGTACTCGGTCGAGGCCAGGTTCACCAGCGCGGTCGAGCCAGTCTCGGCCAGTTGGCGGTTCAGGGCCTCGGTGATCGTCGCGCCCCAGAACGCATACAGGTCCTTGCCGCGCGGCGTTGCCAGCTTCGTGCCCATTTCCAGGCGATATGGATGCATCTGGTCGAGCGGGCGCAGCAAGCCGTACAGGCCCGACAGGATACGCACGTGGCGCTGGGCGAACATCACGCCATTGGCATCGAGCGTGCGCGCATCGAACCCGGTGTACACGTCGCCATTGAACGACATGATGGCCGGCCGCGCTTCGGTATGATTGGCGTCCCAGTGGGCATAGCGCCCGACGTTGAGCATCGACAGCGCGTCGGACAGGTCCATCAACTCGCTGATCGAGGCAGGTGAATGGCCGCGCAATACATCGATCAGCTCACCTGCATGGGCGATGAAGTCGGGCGTACTCTGATGCTGGGTGGTGAGGGGCGATTCGAGATCGAGGGACTTGGCAGGAGACAGGACAATCAGCATGGCCGTACGAAACTTTTCCACAAATAAACAACCGACATGATAACCGCTCCAGCCAAACCCATCGTCATCGACACCAATGTGCTGCTCGACCTGTTCGTGTTCCACGATCCGCGCTGGGCCGACCTGCTCGCCGCCATCGAAGCGCGCGAGATCGACGCCATCACGCGCGCCGACTGCCGCGACGAATACCTGGCCGTGCTGCATTACAAGCACCTGCCGCTGGACGACGACAACCGGCTCGCTGCCGCGGCGCGCTTCGACGCCCTGCTGCGCCTGGTGGCCGTCGATTCGAAGGCAATTCGCCTGCCGGTGTGCACCGACCGCGACGACCAGAAATTCATGGAACTGGCACGCGATGCCGGCGCATCGATCCTGATCAGCAAGGACAAGGCGCTGCTCAAGCTGGGGCGCAAGACGGCGCAGGCCGGGCTGTTTCGCATCATGCTGCCGGAAGCGTGGCTCAAGGCCAGGCTTGAAGGCACGCTAGAATAAACTTTTCTTTTTCGATCACGAGCGCACCCATGAGCATCCCTACCCTGGTCTCCCGCCTGCCGCACGTCGGCACCACCGTGTTCACACAGATGTCGCAACTGGCCGTCGATCACGGCGCCGTCAACCTGGGCCAGGGCTTTCCGGATTTTGCCTGCGATCCGCAACTGGTCGAGCTGGTCGCCGAGGCGATGCGCGCCGGGCATAACCAGTATCCCCCGATGACCGGCCTGCCGGCGCTGCGCCAGGCGATCGCGGCCAAGATCGAAGCCACCTACGGCCATCGCTACGACGCCAACACCGAAATCACCGTCACCGCCGGCGCCAGCCAGGCGATCCAGTCGGCGATCCTGGCCGTCGTACACCCGGGCGACGAGGTGATCGTCATCGAGCCGGCCTACGATTGCTACGCACCGGCAGTGGTGCTGGCCGGTGGCAGCGTGGTGCCGGTGACGATGGTCCTCGATGCCGCAGGCTACCGCGTCGACTGGGCCGACGTGCGGGCCGCCATCACGCCGCGCACCCGCATGATCGTGGTGAACACGCCGCACAACCCGACCGGTACCATCCTGCGCCAGGGCGATCTGGACGCGCTGGCCGCGATCGTGCAGGACACGCAGATCCTGGTGCTGTCGGACGAAGTGTATGAACACATGGTGTTCGATGGCGAGCCGCATGCATCGGTGGCGCGCCATCCTGTGCTGGCCGAACGGGCGTTCGTCGTCTCGAGCTTCGGCAAGACCTTCCACGTCACGGGCTGGAAAATCGGCTACGTCGCCGCGCCGGCCGCTTTGATGGTGGAGTTTCGCAAGGTCCACCAGTACAACGTCTTTTGCGTCAACGCGCCGATGCAGCACGCGATCGCCGCCTATCTGCACGATGCGGCGCCGTGGCGCGACCTGCCGGCGTTCTACCAGGCCAAGCGCGACCTGTTCCGCGCCGGCCTGGCCGATTCGCGCTTCACGCTGCTGCCATCGGACGGCACGTACTTCCAGTGCGTGCGCTACGACGCCATTTCAGACCTGAGCGAAGCCGACTTTGCCATATGGCTCACCCGCGAGATCAAGGTGGCCGCGATTCCCGTGTCGGCGTTCTACAGCCAGCCGAAAGAGTCGCGCGTGGTGCGCTTCTGCTTCGCCAAGAAAGACGAGACGCTGCAGCTTGCGCTGGCGCGTCTCGCGCAGCTGTAAAGCCTGATTACTGGCCGGGCAGCGTCGCCGACTTGGTCGACGCCTGTCCCGGCTCGAGACGCTTGACCAGCAGCTGGTCGATCCGGTGATGGTCGACGTCAAGCACCTCAAAGCGCATGCCTTCGTATTCGACGCTATCGGTCTGCTTCGGCACCTTGCGCAGCATGAACATCATGAAGCCGGCCGCCGTTTCATAGCGCTCTTCTTCGGGCAGCGACTGCAGGTCGAGCACGCGCTTCATTTCCGCCACCGGCGTGCTGCCGTCGATCAGCCACGAGCCATCGTCGCGCTGCATCGTTTGCTGATCGGCTTCCAGCGGGCTGCCCCAGCGGCCCATCACCGTGACCATGATGTCCGACAGCGTGATCACGCCAACGACAAACGCATACTCGTTGATCACGACCGCGAAGGTTTCCTTGCTCGAGCGGAAGCGGTCGAGCAGCTCGGACAGCGTGAGGCTGTCCGGGATGATCAACACGGTGCGGATCGTCGACTCGCTCAGGTGGAAGTGCGACTGGTTGTTCAGCAGGCGCACCAGGATGTCGCGGGTATCGACATACCCGACCACGCGGTCGATCACGCCATCGCACACGGGGAACTTCGACAGCGAGTGCTTGGCGATCTTCTGGCGCACGCTTTCTTCGGGTTCGGTCAGGTCGAAGAACACGATGTTCTCGCGCGTCGTCATCGTCGACGTGACGGCGCGCGACTCGAGCTCGAACACGTTCTCGATGAAGTGCTGCTCCTGCTTTTGCAGCACGCCGGCCTGCGCGCCCGCTTCCACCACGGCCGAGATCTCGTCGAAGGTGATCCGGTCTTCGCGCGTCATATTGATGCCAAAGAGCTTGAACAGCCCGTTGGCGATCACGTTCAGCGTCCACGAAAATGGTTTGAAGAGGCGAATGACGAACAGCACAGGGCGGATCACCGCCATCGCCGTCGTTTCGGGCGAGATCAGCGCCAGGCGCTTGGGCATCAGGTCCGAGAACAGCACGAACAGCGTGGTGACGAACACGAACGACAGGGTGAAGGCGATATTCTCGCGCCCCGGGCCCGTGTAGAACATCGACAGCCACTCGAGGAAGAACGGGCGCAGCGCTCCTTCGCCCAGGATACCGCCGAGGATCGCGATCGCGTTCAGGCCAAGCTGCGAGGCGGCGAAGAAATCGGCCGAATGGGCCTGCAGCGCCATGACCTTGCGGGCGCGCTCGTCGCCCGCCTCGGCCAGCAATTTCAGTTTGATTTTACGGGCGCCTGCCAACGAAATCTCGGTCAGGGACAGAAAGCCCGCCGCAAGCACCAAAACGGCCAGCAAGGCCAAATGTTCGAACAAATTCATGGGACACCCGGGGTACTGTTATTGGGTCACGCTCGCTGACCGGGGAGATGGCAGGCACGCCTGCGCAAGGATGGCACTTTACCATGCCGGCCTTGCCCCACGGCGCCCTTAGCGACCGAGCTGCCCCAGCCTGCGCTCGACAAACGCCTGCAATTCGGGCGACAGCGTCCCACTGGCCTGCGCCTGCGCGAACGCCGCTGCCGCCTCGGCGTCGCGCCGCTCGGCCTGCAGTGCGATGCCCAGACCCATCCACCACACACCGTTGCCCGGCGCGCGCTTGAGCGCCGCCTGGTAGTTGTCGGCCGCTTCGCGTGCCCGGCCTTCGCGCTGCAGCACGCCGGCCAGGAATGCGTGGTATTCGCCATTGCCCGCCGCGTAAGGCAGCGTGCGCATCAAGGTGTCGATCGCCGGCCCGCCCCGTTCGAGCTGCAGGCGGGCCAGCAGCATCGCCAGCGCGGGCTGGCGCGCATCGATGGCCAGCGCCGCCTGCAACTGGCGCATCGCGTCATCCGGGCGGCCGGCTTCGATCAGCAAACCGACCAGCGTCTGGCGCGAGGCCTCGTGCCGCGGATCGATCTGCAGACCCGCCTGCAGGGTGGCGATGGCTTCCGTCACGCGGCCGTCTTCGAGCACGCCGAGCGCGCGCCGGTAGGCATTCTCGGCGCGCTGCGGCGTCGTTTCGATGCGACCGCCCGATGGCGCAGGCTTGTCCGCAACGACCGTGCGTGGCGCCAGCCTGGCCTTGGGTGGTGCGGTGTCGACAGGCGCAGCAGGCTTGATGGCGGGTTTCGGCTCTGGTTCCGGCTCCGGCAATGGCGCGGCCGGCGCCACGTCGACCACTGGCGCCAACGCCGGTGCTGGCACTGGTGCTGGCACATTCACCGTGACCGGCGCAGCCGCCAGCACGGCAGGCTTCGGTGCGGGCATTGGCGCCGTCTGCATCATCTTCCAGCCAGTCACACCGGCAACGAGCGCCAGCAAACCGCCACCGACCAGCGCCACGCGCAGCACCGGGCCGCGCCGCTCGGGCGGCAGTACCGGCCGCACATCGCCCGGCAGCGGCGCCGCGCCAGGCTGGCCAGCGCGCGCATCGAGGTCCTTGAGCATCTTGTTAATCAGGCTCATGGCGCCACCACCCAGGCGACGACGCCCAGCGCGCCGATGACGAGCGCACCACCCGCCAGCCAGGTGCGGATCGCGCGGCCCACGCCCACCGTATCGCGCGCGGCGATGGCCACATGCCCGCCCGCCACCTGCTGCTTGCCCTGCCCGTAACTGAGCATCATGGCCTTGTGCGCCATGATGTTGACCAGGCGCGGCACGCCGCCGCTGGCCTTGTACAGGCTGCGGATCGCGGCATTCGAGAACAGGCGCGCGCCAGTAAATCCCGCCACGCGCAGCCGGTGGGCGACATAGAAATCGATGTCGTCGCGGTTCAAAGGCCCCAGGTGATAGTGGAACGTGATGCGCTGGGCCAGCTGGCGGATCGAATCCAGTGCGAGCTTGCGGTTCAGTTCGGGTTGGCCGAACAGCACGATCTGCAGCAGCTTGCGTTTTTCGGTTTCCAGGTTGGTCAGCAGGCGCAGGGCTTCCAGGCTATCGACGGGGATCGCTTGCGCTTCATCGAGGCACAGCACCACGCGCAGGTCTTGGGCCGCCAGTTCGAGCAGGCGCAGGTTGATCGCCTTGAGCAGCTGGTGCTGGTCGACATCGCGCTCGAGCGCGATCTCCAGTTCATCGGCCAGCGCCAGCATCAGCGTGCGCGGCTCGAGATACGGATTGGGGATGTAGGCCGTGACGAAGCCTTCGCCCAGCGTGGCCATGAATTTGCGGCACAGGAGCGTCTTGCCGGTGCCGACTTCGCCGGTGATCTTGATGAAGCCTTCGCCGCCGCGCGCCGCCACCAGCAACGTATTGAGCGCTTCCTGCGAGCGCGGGCTGCCGAAGAAGAAGCTGGTGTCGGGCGTGATCCCGAACGGCAGCTCGCGCAGGCCAAAGTGCGCCACGTACATCAGTCACGCCCCCGCGTACGGGGATCGAGCTGCTCGATGCGGCGGCCGGCGTCCAGCATGTCGTCGCTCCAGTCGCTGGCGCCTTCGACGATCGTCGGCTTGATCAGCACGACCAGCTCGCGTTTCTGGTTGGTCCGGTTCTTGTTGCGAAACAGGTTGCCCAAGAGCGGGATCTTGTCGGCGCCCGGGAGCTGGTCGGTGTCGCCGGTGGAGGCCTGGCGCATCAAGCCGCCAATGGCCACCACCTGCCCGTTGCGGCCGCGCACGATGCTGTCGAGTTCCGACGTGCTCGATGCGGCCAGCGGCAGGCGCAGCGTGCCGCCCGAACCCAGGTCGACATCCTTGTTGACGGTGGTGACCTGGCTGACCGACGGGTGCACGTGCAGCAGGATGTTGCCGTTGGCGTCGATCTGCGGCGTCACGTCGAGCACCACGCCAGAGAAGAACGGCTGCACCGTCACGCTCGGGCTGACGATGCTGCCGTTGTCGCCGGTGCTGATGTTGTTGGTCACGCCGGTGACGAAGAATTCATCGGTGCCGATCTTGAGCACGGCCTTCTGGTTGTTCACCGCCGCGATGCGGGGGCTCGACAGCACGTGCACGCTGCCCTGCGACTCGAGGAACGTGATCAGCGCCGCGAAGTTATTCGTCTGGAACGCAAAGCCGAACAGCGAGCCGGCCGCAGTGGCGGCGTTCGACAGCGAGAAGCCGGTGCTGGCCGCCAGGCCCTGGCCGTTGTTGATCAGGGCCGGTTGCCCGCCCGTGTACGGCAGCGGCGCCAGGTTCGCGCCGGGCGAGATGATGCCGCCCGAGACGCGGTTGGCGTGCGAGCCGCGGAACGACGCGAACGAGGCCCAGTTGATCCCGCTCTGGAAGCTGTCGTTCAGCTCCACCTCGAGGATCTTCGCTTCCAGGATCACCTGGCGGTCGACCGACAGTTGCGTGGCCTTCAGGTAGGCGTCCACGTTGCGCAGTTCGTCCGGCATGGCGCGGATCACGAGCACGCCCGATTGCGGGCTGACCACGACGCTGCGGCCACCTTCGGTCGAACCGACAATGGCGGCAATCGAGAGTTTGAGGTCGCCCCAGAAGTCGTTGTCCGAGCGCGTGCGCACGTCGGTGCTGTTGGTCTGCGTCTGGCCGTTACTGCTGTTGTTGTTGCCGTTGTTGCCGTTCTGGTTGCCGTTGTTCTGGCCGCCGTTATTGTTGTTATTGTTATTGCCGCCGCCGTTGTTATTGCTGTTGTTACCATTGCCCGCGTCGGCCACCGACGTGGACGACACACGCAGATTCGAGGTGCCGCTGCGCTGCGCGGTCAGGTAATTCACATGGAACATGCGGGTCTGCATCGTCAGCGGGCGAATCGAGATGCGCGCCCCCTCGATCTTGTAGTCGTAGCCGTACATGTCGCGCACCGCTTCGAGCGTTTCGACCAGCGTCACGTCCTTCAGGTTCGCGCTGATATTGCCCGTCACGTCCGGATGCACCAGCATGTTGTAGCGGGTGCCGGCCACGATCGAGCGGAAAAACTGCTGCGCCGGCACGTTGTTGAAGGCCACGTTGAAGCGCTCTTCCAGCGCCGGCCTGGCCTTGGGCAGCTGGCTGGCCAGCGTCGCCGCCGGCGGCAGCAGCGCATTGGCCACCGCATCGTCGACGGCGGGCTTGGCCCCCTGCTGGGTGCTGGCCTTGGCCATCTCTTTCGTGATCGCGTCATAGGTGGCGTTCTGCGGCGCGCTCTGGCAGCCGCCGAGCAGAATCGTGGCTGCGAACGCCACGGCCAGCGCGCACGGCGTCGTCGAAAACTTGGGTGTCATGGTGGGTACGTGATTCATCGGTTAGCGGGCAACCGGCGTCATGCCGGACAGCGGTGCATCCATGCGCAGCACCTGGCGCTCAGTACCGCGCACGAGGACGACCTCGCCGGGCTTGATGCTGGCAATACGCGCGCCCTTGTAGCTCTCGCCCAGGCGCAGCGTCTCGCCGTCGATCACCGCCACGTGGCGCCCGCCCGCATGGGGCGCGATCAGTACCGATTGCAGGCGCGGGGTGTTCCCCTGCGCCGCCGGATCGATGGCGATGCGGTCCATGCCGGCCGGTGGCCGGGTCGGGTCCTGCAAGGGTTGGGCGAGGGCCGGCAGATGGCCCAGGGCGAGGCAGGCCAGCAATGTCGCGGTCAGGTTCTTCACAGCTTCATCCATTGTCGATCCAGGCTCAGGGTATGCAGGGTGAGCGTCAGGCGCGCGGCCGGGTAGGTTTCCACGTCCAGCTGTGCGCGGCCCCAGAACATCCGGGTCGGCATCGCATCGAGTGCGCTCATGTAGTCGACCATGTCGAGGTAGTTGCCCCGCACCGTGACTTCGACGCCGTGGCGGTACAGCAAAGGCGTGTCGGCTGCGGTCGCAGTCGCAGTCGCCGCCGCAGTTGTGGGAGTTGCAGCCGCAGGCGCGCCCGGGCCGGCCAGCGGCTCGGCCGGCAGCGTGCGCATCGACACGAGCTTGAGGCGACCGTTCGCGCGCAGGATGCCTTCGACCAGTGGCCCCATGCGCTCGGGCGGCACCAGGCCGTGCTCAAGGGCCAGCAACTGGCTGCCCAGTTGCGCCATCTCTTGCTGCATCGCGTTCAGGCGCGCGCGCGCCTGGGCGTCGGGATCGATCCGGGACCCCTGCACGCGCGCCGTGATCTCGCCGTCGATGGCGGCGCTCGCGCTCTGCTGCTGCTCGATCTGGTTGCGCAGCGCCGCCTGCTTCGCGTCCTGCGGCGCCAGCACGAAGGTGTGGCCGGCGAACACCAGCACGGCGACGGTGGCGCCGAACACCATGCCGCGCTCGCGCAGCGACAGCGCGTCGATGCGCGCCGCCAGTTCGATCATGCGCTGCTTCAGCGTTGGACTCATGGCCGGGCCTCCTCGGCGACCGACTGCACGCTGAATTCGACGTACGGCGCGGGCCTCGTGGCCGCCTGGCCGTCCGCGCCCCCCACCGGCAGCGGCGCGGCTTCACCGATCTGGAGGCTGTTGAACGATTTACCCTGCATCAGCGGCTCGCTCGTCAGGCGATTGAGGTAACCGGGCACCATGGCCGGATCGACGGCGCGCCCGCGGATGCCGATCTGCGCGCCGCCCGCGCCAACGGTCACGCCGGTCAGCCACAGCCCTTGCATGCTCTGGCGCGCAAGCGCCTTGAAGTAGCCGGCAAAGCCATTCGTGTCACCCAGTTCGCCGCGTGCAAGCGCGCCCGAGATGTGGCGCATGGCGGCCAGCTGGCGGTCGACGTCGAGAATCTGGACATCGACGCCGGCGTCCTTCTGGCGCGGCACGAATTCGAGGTTGACCGACGCCAGGCGCGCCTGCCGTTTGTCGAGCGCCAGCGCGCCGGCATTGGCCTGCTGCTGCAGTTCAGCCGTGCGCATGCTGCCCACCAGCGCCGCAGCCCCGATGCCGACGACGACGATGCCGGCGGCCAGCGCCAGCTGCGCCGCCGACAGCACGTGCTTTTGCGGCTGGAATGCGGGATTGAACAGGTTGATTTGCTGGCTCATGCGCCCTCCCCGTCGCGCAAGGCGGCGCCAATGGCCAGGAAGAAGCGCTGCTGCTGCGCCAGGTCGGCCAGCTCGGGCGTACGCGACAGGTCGAACAGGCTCGACAGATCCAGCGTCTCGACTGGCGTGTACAGATTGCTCGACAGGTATTCGTCGAGCCCGCTCACGGGCGATGGCCCGAGGATGAGCTTGGCGATGCTGATGAACGAATACTGGCGCTCGAAATGGTCGAGCGAGCGTTGCAGCTCGAGGGTGATCTTGTCGAAGCTGGCGTGCTTGCGGTCGTGGTCCGGCTCAAGCAATTGCGCCAGCGTGACGTCGAAGCGACGCGACAGGTAAAGCTCGCCGCGGTACGACACCGTCAACAGGCCGCCGTCGTCGCCGAACGACAGCATGGCGATGCCGCGGCCTTCCGGCTCGAGCATGGCCGATACATTGCGCTGGGCCATCTCAGGGATATCGATCGCGGCCAGTTCGACCTTGGCGTCGAGGAATAGTTTCTGGCGCGGCGCGATGATGCTGTTTTTCGCGGCGACGACGAACACCGACTGCTGCGCGCGCGAATTGGCGTCCAGGGCGATGTCGAGCACGTCGATGGTGGCTTCCGCGGCCGGGAAATCGAGGATGTCCTTCAGGCGCCAGCGTACGGCCGTTTTCATTTCTTCGCGCGGTACGTTGGGGGCTTCGACGTTGAGGATCTGGTAGTCGCCGCCGGTCAGCAATGTGGTGCAATGGCGCAGGCCGGCCTGGCCCTCGCGGCCAACCTTCTCGATGGCCTCCGCGCCCGATGGAGCAGCCACCGGCATGACCAGGCGCACGACCGGCCTGGCGTCGGGCATGCGCTCGACACTCGCGGCCAGCACGCGGTCGCCGGCGATGGCGAAAGCCAGCCAGCCGGTTTTCTTTTTGGATTTCTTGAACAAACGCATGCAGGCGGCTAATTGATCGCGGTATGGGTCGGCATCGACAATGTCTTGATTATAGACAAGAGTGATTGAGGGAAATCACAAAAAATCGCAGAATCGGCGAAGTTGATGGAGCCGTGTGGCAACCATGCCACCCCCTGCTCAAAAACGCCGGTCACAGGCATCGGAGCGATAAAAAAAAGCGCTGCCGTGGCAGCGCTCCCAGGGCCGGCGAAGAAACGCTTATTCGCACTTGCTGGTATTGGTGGCGATCACTGGCGCGGGAACTGCTGCCGTCGCTTCGTTGTACGAAACAAAACAGGTTCCAGCCAGGTTAGCCGGCAGATTGATCGGCGTGAAAACGATCTGCTGGCCATTTGGCGCCGCTTTGTAATCCTTCGGGTCCAGGCCGGCCGCCACTGCGATCGTACCTTGCGTCGGGTAGCCGAAGTTCATCGAGATCGTCGAACCTTCAACGTTGATCGTGTCGGCGGGATTGATCAACCATTTCCCGTGCAACATCGATGAGGCGGCACTGATCGCGCCGCGAGCGCCCTGCAGCGACGCAGCCCGCGCATCACCGCTCAGGCTGGCAAACTTTGGCAGCGCCGTTGCCGCCAGGATGCCCAGGATGACAATCACGACGATCAGTTCGATCAGGGTGAAACCGCCTTGCGCGCCTTTGTTGAAACCTTTGTTCATTGCTACTCTCCATTCAATAGGAAGGATGTGGATCCCTCCGACACATCATCGAGGGCTTGATTAATTCTACATTGGCGTGAGGAAATTTCGGTATCCAAGAAGAAAACCTGCCGGTTTTTCTGCAAGGGATAGCGACTTTTCGTCCTGGCGTCATGTTAAATGGTGTTATTACGCAACACCATCGCGTCTTGATGTTATTTCGGATGCAATGCCGCCTGCCCGAGATCCCAGATGGGCAAGAAAATGCCGAGTGCCAGGATCAACACCATCCCACCAAGAAAGGTGATCAGGATCGGCTCGATCTGGCTCGACAGGGTTTTCAGTTCGTAGTCGACTTCGCGCTCGTACATCAAGGCGATCTCGTCCATCAGATCGTCGATCGAGCCAGTTTCCTCGCCAACAGCGATCATCTGCAGCACGATCGGCGTAAACACATTGGCAGCGGTCGACGTGCGCAGGATGCTGTCGCCGCGCTCGACGCCATCGCGCATCTGATCGATCCGTGAACTCAGGTAAGCGTTATCGGCGGTCTGGGACACCACGGTGAGCGCATGCACGATCGGCACGCCGCTGCGCAGCGACAGCGCGAAACTGCGGGCGAAGCGGGCCATCGTGCCTTTATGGATGATCTTGCCGGCGACCGGCAGGCGCAGCTTGACGCGGTCCCAGGTCATCAAGCCCTTGATCGAGCGCGTCCACAACTTGAAGCCGCCGATGGCAGCGATCACCGCGCCGGCAAGCGCCGGCCACCACGCGATCGTGAACTGCGAGGTCGCCAGCAGGATACGCGTCATCAAAGGCAGCTCGGCGCCAAACGACTGGAACACCGCGGCGAACTTCGGGATCACGAAAATATTCACGATGACCATCGCGATCGCCATCGCAATGACCACGAACATCGGATAGCGCAGCGCCGTCTTGACCCGTTCGCGCATGTCGCGGTCGAACTCGAGGTGATCGAACAGGCGCAGGAACACTTCTTCGAGGCGCCCCGTCATTTCGCCGACCTTCACCATCGACAGGTAGAACGGCGTGAACACGGCCGGATGGCGCGCCATCGCGATGGACAGCTCGCGCCCGGCGTCGAGCGACTCGCGCAAATCCTTGATGATGCGCGCGAACGACGTGCTGATGGCCGACTCCTGCAGTCCGGCCAGCCCGCGCATGATCGGCACGCCGGACTTGAGCAGCGTGTAGATCTGGCGGCTGAACAGCTGCACGTCCATCGACGTGACCTTTTTCTCGAACAGGCGCACGCGCCAATTGACGGCGTCGCCCGCGCCGGTGGCGCGCTTGCGGGTCAGGTTGATCTCGAGCGGCGTGACGCCGCTGCCGAACAGCTGGTCGGCCACGGCGCCGCTGTCGGCGCCTTCGAGCACGCCCTGCATCAACTCACCGCGACCGTCGCGGCCCTTATAGGCAAAGAAAGGCATCGGCTAGCGGCTCAATCGTCGAACTGGTTACTGACCCGCATCGCCTCGGCGATCGTCGAGCGGCCCTGGACGGCAAGGCTTACCGCGTGGCGGCGCAGCGTGTCGCCGCGCATCTCGGTCTGCGCCACTTTCAAGAAGTGGCCGGGGTCGGGATGGTTCACGGCCTCGGTCACGGCGCGCGTCATTTCCAGCAGCTCGTAGACGCCGGTGCGGCCCCGGTAGCCGGTGCCGTTGCAGTGCGAGCAGCCCTTGCCGTGGAAGAAGCGCGTGCTCTCTGCCAGCTCCTTGAGCTCCGAGCGCAGCCACTCGACTTCGTTCGCGGCCGGCTGGTAGTCGACCGTGCAGCTCTCGCAGATCACGCGCACCAGGCGCTGGGCCAGCACGGCCTGCAGCGAGCCGCCAACCATATAACGCGGCACGCCCATGTCCATCAGGCGCAATGGGGTACTGGCCGCATCGTTCGTGTGCAGCGTCGAGAGCACCAGGTGACCCGTCATCGCGGCGCGCAGACCGATCTGTGCGGTTTCCTGGTCGCGCATCTCGCCGACCAGGACGATGTCCGGGTCCTGGCGCAGTGCGGAGCGCAGCACGCGCGCAAACGACAGTTCGATCTTGTCGTTGACCTGCACCTGGTTGATTCCCGACAGCCGGTACTCGACCGGATCTTCGACCGTGATCAGCTTTTTCTCGACCGAGTTCAGTTCGGCCAGCGCGCTGTACAGCGTCGTGGTCTTGCCGCTACCGGTCGGGCCGGTGACCAGCACCAGGCCATTCGGCCGGGCGACAATGGCGCGAAAGCGCTCGACCAAACGCGCCGGCATGCCAATGGCGTCCAGGCGCAGATTGGTGCCGCCCTGGTTCAGCAGACGCATGACGACCGATTCACCGTACTGGGTCGGCATCGTCGAGATACGCACGTCGATGCGCTGGTTGCGCACCTTGACCGCGAAACGGCCATCCTGCGGCAGACGTTTCTCGGAGATGTCCAGGTCGGCCATCAGTTTCAGGCGCAGCGCCAGCGGCGTGGCCACCTTCAGGTCGGCCTCGGTCTGCAGGTGCAGCACGCCGTCGATGCGGAAGCGAATCTGCAGGCGCCCGTCCTGCGGTTCAATGTGGATGTCGGACGCGCGCACTTGCGCCGCATCGTCGAACACCGATTGCAGCAGCTTGACGATCGGCGCTTCTTCCAGCCCCGGGTTCGCCGCCAGCGCGCCAAAGTCGATCGAGACGTCGCCCAAGTCGGCCTCGACCTCGCGCGCAAGGCCCGTGATCTCGCCGGTGCGGCGGTAGATGCGGTCGATGGCGCCGAGCACCTCGGTCTCGTTGACCACGGCCAGCTCGACGCTCTTCTTGATCAGGCGCGCGATCTCGTCATAGGCAAACAGGTCGGTCGGGTCGGACACGCCGACCAGCATCGCGTCGCCCCGGTCTTCCAGCACCAGCGCGCGAAAACGGCGCGCGGCCGTCTCGGGCAGCAGGCGCACCAGGTCGGCGTTGATGTTGTAGAACTTGAGGTTGATGTACGGGATGTCGAGCTGGCGCGCCAGTGCGCCTGAAATCTGGTCCTCGGTGACGAAGCCGCTCTCGACGAATACGCGGCCAAGCTTGCGCCCGGTGCGCTTCTGATCCGCCAGTGCTTGCTGGAGTTGTTCTTCACTCAACAGCTTCTGCTGCATCAGCACTTCGCCGAGGCGCACCTTCTCTGGCCTTGCCATACTGCTCCTTGAGTTGAATTCTTGCAGCGTAGATTCTATGCCAGAAAGAATAAAAATTGACTCAGGGAATTTAAATGTGTCGCCGTTTGGCGTCAGTTTCATGATGCGCTGTTAGCGAAACGATACCCATACCTGGCGCCACCACATTCCAGACTGACAAACCGGCGCCCGCCACGACTGGCCCACCGAGCAACAGGTAAACGCATATGGCGCCAGGCAAAGCTGGCGCCATGTCATCAAGCACGGCCATTCAGCCATGCTTCCGTCGCGGTACAGGACCGCTTAGTTTGCCTTGCGGCGACGACCGAACAGGCCAGCGCCCGCCAGACCGGCCAGCATCAGTGCGATCGTGCCTGGCTCAGGCACTTCGTTGACCTCGTCCGGCAAGAGCACGCTCGGGTCGGCGGCAGGCACGCCCGCGCCTGGCGCAGCCACTGGCAGCGTCGCATTGCCACCGCCGGTCTCGCCGGTGTCGGGCGGCAGGCTGACGTCGACGCCGCCAATGCCACCGGCGCCCGGCGTCGTGCCGCCAGCCGAACCCGTCCCACCGCCCGAACCGCTACCGCCGCCCGAACCGCCGCCGACCGCTGCACCGCCGCCGGCCGCACCGCCACCGACCGCTGCACCACCGCCGGCCGAACCGCCGGCAGCTGGCGCCGCGCCGCTACCGCTCTGGCCAGTCTGGCCTTGCACGATCTTGACGCCGTCGCCGTCGTTGATCACCGCGGCCGAATTGCCGAAGCGGGCCGCCAGCAAACCGTTACCGGCGCTGAGCACATAGCTGGCGTCGATGCCTTGCTGAACAAACAATTTCTGCGCATCTGCCTGCGACAGGCTGGAACTGGCTTTGCCGACCAGCACCGAGGTGAGGTCGCTGCTGGCGTTGTGAGCAATGCCACCAACCAGGCTGACGCCGGTACCGAACACGCCGGAGCCGATCACGCTGGACCCGTTGCCGGTAGTCCAGCCGCTTTGAAACGCCGGCTGCGAGGCCGAGGACACAACATCAGCCTGGGCTGCGCCGGCAGAGATGAGCAGCGAAGCAACAACAAGGTGGCGAATTGACATGAAAATAACTCCTGAGAAAGTAATGATGATTCTTTTTGCAAGCACGAAGTAATCCTAGCATGAGCAAAGAAAGATCAACTGCCGGGTGAAAACAAATCGTGCGTTACTCCCGCCTGGCGATTCCTGTAAGAATTATTCTTCAAAAACATCGTTTATTGGAATAAATATCAAAATTCCACATCAAACTTGACATCAAATCATCACGCATATTCCGAAAATTTTGATACATCATTGACAATTATCATATTATTTTGTCATCGACACCCTAAACCCGACAGCTGAACGAAAAAAGGCTGCATTCGGAAGAATGCAGCCTTGACTGATACAGCGCGCAACAGCCGCGCCGATCGTGAGAACGCTTACTTGGCGTTGGCGCTGACTGCCCCGCCGGCAGGATTTACGACCGCCATATACGGCATCACGCGTGACGCCATTCGCACATCCGTCTTGAGCATGCCAACTTCGTCCGCCAAGATATTGGCCGCCTCTTGCAGCATCACGTCCTTGGCATCCTTGGCCGCTTTTTCGGCAGCCAGTTCGGACTGCAGATTGCGCTCGTCAGCCTGCAGGCCATCGTCCTGACGCGGTGCGCCGCGCACGGCCACCACCGATTTCTCGGCCT
Organism: Massilia aurea; assembly: GCF_040790145.1. Lineage (GTDB taxonomy): Bacteria > Pseudomonadota > Gammaproteobacteria > Burkholderiales > Burkholderiaceae_D > Telluria > Telluria aurea_C. The sequence continues at coordinate 12,751 of NZ_JBFMMP010000001.1, read as the reverse complement.
TGGTCGGGTCTGGCGTTTCAGCACGTTTTTCCTTGCTGCCCGGACCGCTGGCAGGCTCGTCCGGCGTCACCGACGTGCCACCCAGGCGGGCTTCGCGCAGCTTCGAGCGGGCATCCTGCGTATCGCGCTCCTTGCGGCGCACGGCTTCATTCAGCGAAATCACGTTTTCCTTGCGCAGCTTGAGCACCTCGGCAATGTCTTCTTGCAGGAACTGGAAGTCCTTGTCCTTGGCGATGCGCGCCTCGTGACGTTGCTGCAGCGGGGCCACCAGTTCTTTCAGGTTCCCCAGCGGCATATAGGTCGCCGGCTTGATCGCCACCCATGGCAGGGCGTTGTCATACGACGATTCGCCGAAGCTGTCGAGATCGGTCATCACCGGCAGCTTGATGTCGGGCGTCACGCCACGCAGCTGCGTGGTGCCGCCATTGATGCGGAAGAATTGCGCGATCGTCATCTTGAGCTCGCCATAGCGCGCTTTTTCGTTCGGTGCGAAGCGGTCGAGATCGATCAGCGTCTGGACCGTGCCTTTGCCGAAGCTCGGCTCGCCAATCACCAGCCCGCGACCATAATCCTGGATCGCCGCCGCGAAAATCTCGGACGCTGAAGCCGACCCGCGGTTGATCATCACGCCCATCGGACCGTCCCAGGCAAGGCCCGGCTTGACGTCGCTTTCGACTTCAACGCGACCTTCGGCCGTGCGCTGCATGACGACCGGACCCTTGTCGATGAACAGGCCCGTCAGCTCGACCGCCTCGGTGAGCGAGCCGCCACCGTTGTTGCGCAAGTCGATCAGGACGTTGTCGACCTTCTCTTTCTTGAGCTCGACCAAGATGCGTTCAACGTCGCGCGTGGCGCTGCGGAAATCCTTTTCACCCTTGCGGCGGCCCTCGAAGTCTTGATAGAAGGTCGGCAGCGCGATCACGCCGATGCGGCGCTCGACGCCGTTTTCCTTGACCTTGATGATCGACTTCTTGGCGGCCTGCTCTTCCATGCTGATCTTGTTGCGGACCATCGACACGCTCACGTGCTTGGCATCGACACCGCCGTCGCCAGGAATCACGTCCAGGCGCACCGTGGTGCCTTTTTCGCCGCGCACCAGCGCAACCACGTCGTCCAGGCGCCAGCCAAGCACGTCGGTGAACGGGGCATTGCCCTGCGCCACGCCGACAATGCGGTCGCCCACCTTGAGCTTGCCGGACTTTTCAGCCGGGCTGCCGGGCACGACTTCGCGGATGATCGTGTAGTCGTCGCGCGACTGCAGCACGCAACCAATGCCTTCGAGCGACAGGCGCATCGCGATATCGAAGTTGTCGGCCGAGCGCGGACCGAGATAATTGGTGTGCGGCTCGATTGCGGTGGCATACGCGTTCATGAACATCTGGAACACGTCTTCGTTGTTCAGCTTGCCGATGCGATTGACGTAGTTCTCGTAGCGCTTGTCGAGCGTTTCGCGGATCGATTTGTCGTCCTTGCCGGCCAGCTTCAGGCGCAGCCAGTCGTTCTTGACGCGCTTGCGCCACAGGTCGTGGACTTCGTCTTCGCTCTTGGCCCAGGCTGCTTTTTCGCGGTCGAGCTGCATGGTCTCGTCGGTCGAGAAGTCGAACTTGCCCTTGAGCAGGCCACGGGCGTACGCCATGCGTTCGCCGAAGCGCTTCTGGTACAGGTTATAGATGGTGAACGGCGCGCTCAGGTCTTCGGTGTTGATGGCGTCGTCCATCTTCGTGCGCAGGGCCGCGAAGCTGTCGAGGTCGACCTGCGTGAAGTACAGCTTTTCACTGTCGAGGCCTTCGAAATAGCTGTCGAAGATCTTGGCCGACATCGCGTCGTCAAGGGGGATCGGGCTGTAGTGATAACGGCCCAGCACGCGCGAGGCCCACAGGGCGGCCTGGGTCTGGGCGGCGATCGGCTTCATGTCGCTTGGAATTGCAGGGGTCGCTGACTTGGCGGCGGGCTTGGCGGGCTTGGCGGACTTGGCCGCATCGGCGGGCTTGGCCGGGGCCGGCGGCGTTGCGATGGCAGCGGATTTCTCGGGCTGCGCGGTCACCACATGGGCGGACATGGCAAAGGCCATGGCGGCGAGGAGCACGTGCTTCTTCATTCTGCGATTCTCCGAACGGGATTCCTGTTGCGGTTGCGGCATGGCGCAAGGCATACCTGCCATACCGCGCTTTTCAATCCATTCTACAGGATAGATCGGCGCGCCAGAGGCGGCTTGACCCGCTTGCAGCACCCGAAACCCGGCCAATTAAGGTTGCCGTAAGCCTGCTCCGGCGCTGTCTTTACCCTTTGATAAGCTTCAACAGGGTGTCGCCATAAACCCAGAGCGCGACGAGCAGCGCCAGCAACGGCGCCCAGGGCCACGAACGGGCCGCGAGCTTCCAATCGACGGGCGATGGCCAGAACGACAGGAACTGCGGCGCGAGGAACACCATCAGCGCCAGGTCGAGCGGCTCGAACGCCAGCCCATGGCGCGTGCGCCACCAGGCCACGCCAAGCGGCACGAACAGCACCAGCAGCGGCGCCAGCGCGGCCGGGGCCGCGTTGTACCAGCGCAGGTTGGCAAAGGTGACGGAGCCGAGTTCCCAGTTGTGTGCCCCGGCCTTGCTGCCCTTGCGCAGCTTGATCCGGCGCGGCAGCACGCTCATGCCGACCGGCTCGGCATTGGTCAGAAGGCCAACCGAGAAATGGGCCAGCTCGTGGCACAGCGTGCCGGCGGCGGTGAAGATGAAAAAGACGGGGTGGGCGGCCGAACCGATCCACAGGAGGAAGGCCAGCGCGGCCGAGGGAATCAGGTAGATAAAGATGTCGAGCGATGGCGCCGCCACGGCGCAGGCGGCGGCGGGAAGCCAGGCGCTGCAGCCGCCAAACATGGTGTCAGCGTGCGTAGAAGCAGCGCCCGCAAGCCTGGCGGTAGCTTTCGTTGCCGCCGATGCTGACCTGCTCGCCTTCGCGGATGCGGCGACCCGCTTCGTCGACCCGGATATTCATCGTCGCCTTCTTGCCGCAGGTGCAGATATTCTTGATTTCCTCGATGTCGTCGGACAACGCCAGCAGATAGGCCGAGCCGGGGAACGGTTCACCGCGAAAATCGCTGCGCAAGCCGTAGCAGATGACGGGCACGCCGCGCAACTGGGCCAGCTGGTGCAGCTGGCTGACCTGGGCCGCCGTCAGGAATTGCGACTCGTCCACCAGCAGGCAGGCCACGTTGGCCACCTGGTCGAGGAAGTTGGTATCCGCATGAAATACCTCGGCGGCGCGCTGAGCCCCGAGGCGCGACGTGATCACGCCGACGCCGTAGCGGTTGTCGATGGCCGCGGTATACAGCTTGACCTGCTGGCCCTGCTCTTCGTAGTTATGCGCGACCTGCAGCAGGGCCGTCGATTTGCCGGCGTTCATCGCCGAGTACCTGAAATAGAGTTTGGCCACTGCCCTGTCCTGCCTGTCTGTCCGATGCAACGAAGGGTGCGATTATAGCGTGTGAGCAATGTGAATCACCAGTCAATCGCCATCCTTTTCATCACTGGCCCGGATGGTATTTGCGCTCGAGATTGCGCTCGATATCTTCCTTGTAGAACAGCACATCCTTGAACTCGCCTCGCGCATACATCGCGGCCTGGTCATTGAAGTGCGGCGAACGCGGGTCGCTGCTCTGGCCGCCGGCCAGGATGCTCTTGGCGCGCACCTTCGGACCGAACTCGACCGCCGCCACGAAGCTGTTGCCGCGATCGCCGTAGATGCGCTTCGTGGTCTGCTTGGCCGACATGCCGAACGATGCCAACGAGCCCCAGTTGGCCGACGTGAACGGCACCGGGATACTCGGCTTGCTGTCGTCGTATTGCTGGTCGACGGCGCCCGAGAGCCGCTGGAAGCGGTTGATCTCGCCCCACGGCGTGCGCCAGTCGCCGAAGTCGGCCGCCAGCTTGTTCGACGCGCGCAGCAGCGCATCGAGCCGGTCGGCGGGGCTCAGGCGCTGCGCAATGTAGTCGACCGGCGGGATGGTCTCTAGCTTGGCGCGCGCGCCATGCTGGGCCACCAGGTCCTGGCCCCAGTACACGGCCAGCGAGGTGGGCACCGAATCAATGGCGTAGCGCATGTTCCAGCCGCGCAGCACGTCGACCTGCTCGGCCAGCGCCGCCCTGCGCGGGTCTTCCGGCGGCAAGGCGTCGTAGTCGGCGATCACGGCGGGCACCAGCGGCTCGAATGCCTGCAGGCGCGTGTCGTACGAAGCCGCGATCAGGCTGTCGATGTCGAGCCCCTTGGCCTCCTTGAAGACGCGTTCGGCATTCCGGCCGCGCGCATTCTCGGGCAGCGACCACATGTACGACGGATAGTTCGCGCACTTGGGGCTGCTCGTGCCGGCGGCCGTGCACGGCCAGTTATTGGTATTCAGGATGTAGCCGCTGGCTGGATTGAACAGCGTGATGGTCTCGTCGATCTCGTGCAGGCGCTGCCACTCGTTGGCGGGATTGCTGCCGTCCACGGGGCGGGTCCAGTCCACGCGCGGGTCACGCTTCGGAATGAAATTGCCGTGGAAGTAAGCGATATTGCCCTTCGCGTCGGCGTACACCGTGTTGTTCGACGAATTGGTGCGCAGCTCCATCGCCTTGTAGAACGCGCTGTAGTCGCGCGCCTTGGTGCGGGTGTACGACTGGGTCAGCGCGTTGAGCGGGTCGTCCATCAGCTTGACCGACACCCACTTGCCGCCCTCGGCGCGCACGACCGGGCCGTGGTGCGTGAAATAGGCCGTGACATTGCGGCTGGCCAGATTGCCGCCTGGCGTCTTGTAGGGCAGCGTGATCGCCATCTTGCGCATCGGCGCCTCGTGCTTGCCGTACTTGTAGAAGTATTCGCCGCCACGGTCGACTACCGTTTCCAGGTATTCGTCGATCACGTCGCCGCCGCCCGACGTGTGCATCCAGCCCAGCTTGTCGTTGAACCCCTGGTAGATGAAGAACTGGCCCCAGGTCACGGCGCCATACGCGTTCAGGCCTTCTTCGCTGACCATGTGCACTTCGGGGCGGAAGTAGAACGACGTGTGCGGGTTGATCATCAACAGCGCGCGGCCATTGGCGCTCAGTTTCGGCGCGATGGCAAAGCCGTTCGAGCCGCGCGGTTCGGGGGCAAACCCCTTGAGCTTGTCCAGCTGCGCGACCACCGGCCGCTTGCCATAGAACGCTTCCAGGTCGGCCAGCTCGATCGACTCGATATCGCCGCCGATGCTGCCTTCGCTGAAGGTAAGCGCCATCCACGGCTCGAAGTGGGTCAGCAGCTTCGGCTTGACCTCGGGGTGGGTGTACAGGTAATAGTTCAGGCCATCGGCAAAGGCCTTCATCAGGTTCTGCAGCCAGGCAGGACTGGCAGCGTAGCGGGCCTGCATCGCGGCCGGCTGGACATACAGCTTCATGCGCAGGTCGCGCCAGATCTCGGCCTCGCCCTCGACCTCGGCCAGGCGCCCCATCGCGTTGATGTAATTGAGCTCGATCCGGTTGAAGTCATCCTCGGCCTGCGCGTACAGCGTGCCGAACACGGTGTCGGCGTCAGTGCGCCCGAACACGTGCGGGATGCCCCATTTGTCGCGCATGATCGTCACGCGCTCGGCCGCCGCCTTCCAGCGCGCCACCGTCGCCGCGCTCGGCGCAGCTTGTACGCTGGACGCCGTGACCGGCGTTTTCTTGGGCGCGACGGCGAACGACGGCGCGGCGGCGGCGATCAGGAGCAAGCCGAGCAATGCCGGCGTGAACGAACGTGACGTGGGCATCTGGGCTGGCTCCTTCGGGGCTGGGTTAAGTTCAGTCTTCGCCGAGACCGGCGTTGACGAGACGTTGCTTGAGGCGTTCGTTTTCGGTCAGCAGCGTGGCCAGGCGGTCTTTCAGCGCCGCGCGTTCGCTGCGCAGCATGGCCAGCTCATCGGCCGGGTCGACCGGTTCCTTCTCCTTGCGCGGGCGAGCTGCGCTCTTCTGCTCGCGCACCTGGCGCGCGGCCTGCTGCAGCTCCTTGCGGCCGCCGGCCACGGCCGCGATCTGCGCCGACTCGGGCAACTGCGCCACGTTGGCGGCGGCATTGATCGAGATGGTGCCGGCGCGCACGGCTTCGCGCAGCTCGGGCGTCGCCGCTTTCTGGATGCGCTCGATCTGGCTGATGGTGTTGCTCGAGACGCGCGCGGCGCGGGCGACGTCTTCCCGTGTGTTCCACGGTGGCGAGGCAGGATCGAGTGGCGCGTCAGTCTCGCCTTCTTCTTCCGCCGGCCGCTCGACCACGCGGGCCGAGACGATCTCTTTTTTCTTGAGCGCCAGCACGCCGCGCTGGAAGTCCGACACGCTGCGGCGCGCCAGGTGGTTGTCGATCATCCACAGCATGACGTCCTCGATCGATTCGAAGTTGTTGTTGTGGACGGTGCGGAACGGAATGCCATGCTTCTGGCACAGGTCGTAGCGGTTGTGGCCGTCGATCAGCGTATCGCGCCAGAGCACGAGCGCGTCGCGGCAACCTTCGGCGAGCAGGCTGCGCTCGAGCGCGGCTTGTTCGATCGGGCTGAGTGGATCGACGAAAGAACGCAATTCGTCGTTGATCGTGATATTCAATTCGGGTCCTTGCTTGTCGTACGGGGGGGCGATCGTGATGCAGCGCCGTAGTTGAGGTGCCGGATGGCATGCTACACCATCCGGACAAGGCCGCTGCCCTGCGCGTGCCCTGCATGGATGGCGGGGCGAAGAGCGCAGTGGGGGACTCTAGATAATTCGTGGTGCGGGCAGCCGGAATTGAACCGGCACGCCTCACGGCGGCAGATTTTAAGTCTGATGCGTCTACCAATTTCGCCATGCCCGCGCCGCGGCGATTGTACTACGTGGAGCAACTCGGGTGCTAGTGGCAGCAGCGTGCGCCTGAAGACCGAGCAGCTGACTGAGTTGTCTGTCCAGTCAGCTGACGTGCTGCAGGAACGCCGCTTGCCGATCACCGTTTGCCGTTGAGTGTCCCGAAGAATTCCTTGTAGCCGGCCTCGCCCTGTTCAGCGACAAAGCGCAGTGGGTGTACACGTTGTACCAGCACTTCTTCGGCATCCGGCTGCGTCTCGAGGATCTGGAGAACCTCGTCGATGAACGCCGCGAGCGGCATCGCGTGCGGATCGCCGGCCTGGTGTGCACCCATCAGCTCTGTCTGCACGTACGGCGGTGCGATTTCGATGACATCGACATTGCTGCCTTTTAACTGATGGCGCAGCGATTCGCTGAATGAGTGCATCGCCGCCTTGGTCGCGCTATACGTCGGGGTGGCGGCCAGCGGTACGAATGCCAGGCCCGATGACACGGTCACGATCGTCGATTGCGCTTGCTGGCGCAGCAAGGGCAGCAATCCAGCCGTCAGCAGGATCGGCGCAAGCAGGTTCGTTGCGATGGTGGCATGCGCCGTCGCGGTATCGACTGCGTGGGCGGTCCAGTCTTCGGGGCGCATGATGCCGGCATTGTGAATGACGACATTCAGGACTGGGTGCGCGCGCGCGATGTGCTGCGAAAAGCGATCGATGTCCGCTGCGTTCGTCACGTCCAGCACGGCGGTGACGATGCCCGGGTTGGCCCCGGCAACGTCATCGAGCGCCTCCTGGCGACGCCCCGCGATGATCACTTGATTACCGCGACGATGAAATGCTTCGGCCAGCGCGCGACCAATGCCCGAACCGCCGCCAGTGATGAGTATCGTGTTTCCAGAAGTGTTCATGGTATTCCTTTTGATGAGCAGGTTCGGTCAAGTTTCCAGTGACAATTCGCCGGAGACATGTGCTAGCCTACCCTACTACTCTCATACAGGAAGTAGGCACGTTTTTGTGTGGTACGAACCGATCGGTAACCAACAGGACAAACAGGATGGCCAGGATGGCGCAACGACGTGTGATATTCGAACCGGACCAGGCGGACGACGCATCCCGGCAACCTCGCCCTGAGCTCGATGCACTCGTTCTAGACGTCCTCGGCCGCATCGCCGACAAATGGACGATGTGCGTTCTCGAAGTATTGCATCAAGAAGGCAGGCAGCGGTTCACGCGCGTCGGCGAACTGGTCGGATCGATCAGCCAGCGCATGCTGACCAAAACGCTCAGGCAACTGGAAGCGGACGGACTGGTGCTACGGACGGTCTACGCGGAAGTGCCTCCACGTGTGGAATACGAACTGACAGACATGGGAACGAGTCTGTGCGCTGCGTTCTGCAGCTTGTGGCTATGGGCTGAGCAGCATGAACCGGCACTGCGCGCACTGAAGGCGTAGCGAACGGCGGACTGAAAAAGGTCGCTGTCGTACGCCTCTCGCCGTCAGGCTGTATACTTTGCCAACTCGGGCTTCGCGCGCCGATCGATCGATTATGCCGGCCCCGCCGCGCATCCTCTCGGCTGTCATTACGCGCTGACCGCCTGTCACGATCACCAAAGTCCTTCAAGTTTCAAGGGAGCGCGGCCTTCCTCCGAGCTGACATAAAATCAATTCAATCATCTCGTTATCTCTTTTTCGCACGGGCGGCGCTGTCGTATTGACACTGATCTCCCGCACGAACAACGTACTGTATAGAAAGAACCTCCAAGCATGGAACAATTCAGGGAAATCAAGCTGTCCCGGCGCGATGTATTGATTGCCGGCGCAGTGTCGGCATCCGCCGTGGCGATGCCTGGCGCGAACGCGCAACCAGCCGCCAACGCCCCGGCGGCCAATCCGGAACCGGTCAAGGCCGGTGTCACCTTCAACGTCAACGGCAAGGATGTCACGCTCGAGCTCGACACCCGCACCACGCTGCTCGATGCCCTGCGCGAACACCTGCACCTGACTGGCTCGAAAAAAGGCTGCGACCAGGGCCAGTGCGGCGCCTGCACCATCATCCTGGATGGCCGCCGCATCAACTCGTGCCTGTCGCTGGCCGTGATGCACGATGGCGCGAAGATCACCACCATCGAAGGCCTCGGCACGCCGGACAAGATGCACCCGATGCAGGCCGCGTTCGTCAAGCACGACGGCTACCAGTGCGGCTACTGTACGCCCGGTCAGATCTGTGCGAGCGTGTCGGTGATCGAAGAAATTCGCGCCGGCATCCCGAGCCACGTCACGGGCGACCTCAATGCAAAGCCACAACTGACCGTGGAAGAAATCCGCGAGCGCATGAGCGGCAATATCTGTCGATGTGGCGCCTACTCCAACATCATTGACGCGATCAAGGAAGTCGGAGGGGTCAAAGCATGAAGGTCTTTACTTACCAGCGCGCCACCACGCCCGCACAAGCAGCCCAGCTCGTCTCCCGTACCCCGGGCTCGCGCTTTATCGCCGGCGGCACCAACCTGCTCGACCTGATGAAGCTCGAGATCGAAACGCCTGGCGCCCTGATCGACGTCAACGGCCTGGGTTTCGACAAGATCGAGCCCACCGCCAATGGCGGCCTGCGCATCGGCGCCCTCGTGCGCAACACCGACCTGGCATCGGACGCGCGCGTGCGCAAGGATTACGCCGTGCTCTCGCGCGCGCTGCTGGCCGGCGCCTCGACCCAGTTGCGCAACAAGGCAACCACGTCGGGCAATCTGCTGCAGCGCACCCGCTGCCCGTACTTCTACGACACCGCGCAACAGTGCAACAAGCGCCAGCCGGGCAGCGGTTGCGCGGCCATTGGCGGCTTCACGCGCCATCACGCCGTGGTCGGCACGAGCGACGCCTGCATCGCGACGCATCCGAGCGACATGGCCATTGCCATGCGCCTGCTGGACGCCGAAGTCGAGACCGTCCGCGCCGATGGCAGCATGCGCAGCATCCCGATCGCCGACTTCCACCGCCTGCCGGGCAACACCCCGCACATCGAAACGGTGCTTGAGCCAGGTGAACTGATCACCTCGGTCACGCTGCCAAAGCCGCTGGGCGGCGTGCACGCCTACAAGAAAGTGCGTGACCGGGCGTCATACGCCTTCGCACTGGTATCGGTCGCCACCGTGATCCTGCCTGACGGCAGCGGTCGCGTGGCCGTCGGCGGCGTGGCGCACAAGCCATGGCGCGTCGAAGCGGCCGAGCAGCAGATGGGCGCCGGCGCCAAGGCCGTCGCCGATCGCCTGATGGCCGGCGCGCGCACTACCGAAGACAATGCATTCAAGGTTCCCCTGGTGCACCGTATTTTGGCCGCAGCAATACAAGACGCGAAGAAAGCTTAAGCCATGAAATTCATTACTCCCGCAACCACCAATCCGATCGACCGCCTGCGCTATGTCGGTCAACCGCTCAAGCGCATCGACGGCGCGCTCAAGACCACCGGCAATGCGCCGTACGCCTACGAGCACCACAAGGAAGTGCCGAACGCCGCCCACGGCTTCGTCGTCGGTTCCGGCATCGCCAAGGGCCGCATCGCATCGATCGACACCGAGGCCGCGCGCCGCGCGCCGGGCGTGCTGGCCGTGGTCACCGCCGCCAACGCAGGCAAGCTGGGCAAGGGCGACATGAACGTCGCCCACCTGCTGGCCGGCCCGAACATCCAGCACTATCACCAGGCCGTCGCGCTGGTGGTGGCCGAGACGTTCGAGCAGGCGCGCGCCGCCGCCGGCCTGGTCAAGGTCAACTACACGGTCCAGAAGGGCCGCTTCGACCTGGCCGCCGAGAAAGCCAATGCCGTCAAGCCGGAAGGCGAATCGGATCCGCCGGATACCAAGACGGGCAACTTCGCGCGCGGCTTCGAGACCTCGCCGGTCAAGCTCGACGCCACCTACAAGACACCCGACCAGTCGCACGCGATGATGGAGCCGCACGCCTCCACTGCTTTCTGGGAAGGCGACAAGGTGACGGTCTACACGTCGAACCAGATGATCGCCTGGTGCCGTGGCGACCTGTCCAAGACGCTGGGCATCCCGAAAGAGAAAGTGCGCGTGATCTCGCCGTATGTCGGCGGCGGTTTCGGCTCGAAGCTGTTCCTGCGCGCCGATGCGCTGCTGGCGGCACTGGGTGCGCGTGCGGCCAAGCGGCCGGTGAAAGTGGCGCTGCAGCGTAATATGATTTTCAATAACACTACCCACCGTCCAGCGACGATCCAGCGCATCCGCATCGGCGCCGGTCGTGACGGGCGCATCATGGCCATCGGCCATGAAACCTGGAACGGCAACCTGCCAAAAGGCAGCGCCGAGGTCTCGACCGCGCAAACGCGCCTGTTGTACGCGGGCGCCGACCGCATGACGGCCACCCGCGTGGCCGAGCTCGATCTTCCTGAAGGCAATGCGATGCGCGCGCCGGGCGAAGCGCCCGGCATGATGGCGCTGGAAATCGCAATGGACGAGATGGCCGAAAAGCTGAACATGGACCCGGTCCAGTTCCGCATCCTCAACGACACCAAGGTCGATCCGGAAAAGCCGATCCGCAAGTTTTCCGAGCGCCGCTTCATCGAGTGCATGCGCATGGGCGCCGACAAATTCGGCTGGGCCAAGCGCAATCCGAAACCAGGCCAGGTCCGCGAAGGCCGCTGGCTGATCGGTCACGGCGTGGCTGCCGCTTTCCGCAACAGCCCGGTGATGAAATCGGGCGCGCGCGTCAAGCTGGGGAGCGATGGGCGCGTGACGGTGGAGACCGACATGACCGACATCGGCACAGGCAGCTACACCATTATCGCGCAGACCACCGCCGAAATGCTGGGCGTGCCGCTTGATCGCATCGACGTGCGCCTGGGCGACTCCGACTTCCCGGCGTCCTCCGGTTCGGGCGGCCAATGGGGCGCCAACAGCGCGACGTCGGGCGTGTACGCGGCCTGCGTCAAGCTGCGCGAGCAGGTGGCGGCCAAGCTGGGCGTGACCGAAGCCGATGCCGAATTCGTCGACGGCACCGTGCGCGTGGGCGGCAACAGCCAGCCGCTGGCCAAGGCCGCCGCCGGTGGTGAGCTGGTCGGTGAGGACACCATTGAATTCACCGGTGGCCTGGACAAGAAGAACCAGCTGTCGACCTTCGGCGCGCACTTCGTCGAAGTCGCGGTGGACTCGGTCACGGGTGAAACCCGCGTGCGGCGCATGCTGGCCGTGTGCGCGGCCGGCCGCATCCTGAACCCGATGCAGGCCCGCAGCCAGGTCATCGGCGGCATGACGATGGGTATCGGCGGCGCACTGATGGAGCACCTGGTGGTCGACAAGCGCCATGGCTTCTTCGCCAACCACGATCTGGCCACCTACGAGGTGCCGGTACACGCCGACGTGCCGCATCAAGAGGTCATCTTCCTCAAGGAGGAAGACGAGATCTCGTCACCGATGAAGGCCAAAGGCATTGGCGAGCTGGGTCTGTGCGGTGTGGCAGCGGCCGTGGCCAACGCGATCTACAACGCGACCGGCGTGCGCGTGCGTGAGTATCCGATCACGCTCGACAAGCTGATCGAGAAGATGCCGTTGTCGGCTTGAAGGTAATCAGCTAGCCCCAAGACGTCGTTCCCGCGAAGGCGCACTGCTGTCCGGAATAATCTTGTTGACTGTCGCATCAGAATAGACATCCCTGATTTTTGATCTCGGCCTGTCTATTCTGTCGACTTCGTAGCGCGTTGGCTTCGATTTCCGGGCGCTGAAAAATGGTGGCACGGATCAGGCAAAAGAAGTCCCACAGCGATGTTGTGACCTTGTTTGAATGATGCATGATCGTCACCAGCAGATAGGTGATCAGGGCAGTCAAGATCTGGATTCGGACGGCGTTTTCTGACCTTCCCAAGAACTGTTTGATCTTCAGATGTTGCTTGATCCATTTGAAGAACAGCTCGATTCCCCAGCGTTCCTTGTACC